>BPGL01000001.1 GCA_026003015.1 Actinomycetota bacterium
ACGGTCGCTGGTCGCCGCGGCACTGCTGGCCGCGGGGCTTCTGGTCGTCGTCGCGGTCCGCTCGCGCGGCGTCGTCGTCGAGCGCGACGGCGAGGGCGGGATCATCAGCTCCGGCGGGGTCGGGCACGGGTACCTGAACGGCAAGGACAACACCGAGGTGGGAGGGATCTGGACCTCCGGCGGCGAGACGCTCTGCCGCACCGCGGAGGACGTGGTGGCGCGCATCGTCTCCATCGAGCCGGTGAAGGTCGTCGGCGAGGTCAGGGTGGAGGCGATCAAGGTCCGGTCGGCGTACCGACCACCCCCGGACCAGCGCTTCGAGGACTGGGACCCGATGACGCAGCTGTTCAACGGCCCCGGGCCCGGTCCGCCGAACGCCCGGGAGCCGGCCGGGTTCCTCGTGCCGAGCGACTGCGACCATGGTGAGCCCCTCGGCGAGATCCTCACCACGATGAGGAAGACCGGTCCGGGCGGCGGGTGGCTCGAGGGCCTGCTGGTCACGTACCGCTGGGAGGGAAGGCTGCACGCGTTCGTGATTCCGTGGACGTTCGCGCTGTGCGGGACGAAGACCCCCATCTGTGACTGACCTCGGCCCAGGCCCCGGCCGACCCGCCTGCGGCCTGCGCCGGGGCGCGTCCGTGGTCGAGCCAGGTGCGTCGAGAAGCGATGCCTCGGTGAGCGATGCCCGACTTGACAACGAGAGAGAGAGAGGATCCCATCGTCCTCGCTGGAAGGAAGGTGGTGGGGAAGGTGGTGGGCGTGAAGCGGCTGGTTCCAGCTCTCCTCGTGGTCTCGATGGCCTTCGCCCCGTCCGTCGCGGCAACCGCGGGCGGCGGGTCGGTCGTGACGATCGCCGGCAGCGTCCGCGTCCCGCGCAGCCTGGCTCAGGCGAGCGGGGGATCCCCGGTGGTGGAGCTCCTCGTGGAGCCGAGCTGGGAGGTGCAGCGGGCCGCCGAGCTCGCAGGCGCGCCCGTTTCGATGTCCTCGGTGGCCCGGCAGCAGGCCACCCCCTCGTTCGCGCTACCGCTCGATCTCGACGCCCTCGACGCACGGTTCGTCAACCCCGAGGGCTACGTGAACGTCCTCGTCACGGCCCGCCTGGGCGATCGGGTGACGAGCTGGGGCACGACGGTGTGGCCGAGCGATCGTGGCTCGGTCCTGCCGGTGCCCGCCCTCGACATGGCCAAGGCGGTCGTGCCGCCCGGCGGTGCGGGCAACCGCGCGCTGTCGGTGGAGCCGCAGGTCGCCCCGTGCGGGCAGATCCTGTGGCTGGACTACAACGGCCCCTACGACACGAAGATCATGGACGTGATGAACCATCGGGACATCTCAAGCACGGCGACCTACGCTGCCGGCGGATCGACGGCAACGACGCTCGGCTTCCTGACTGGAGGCTCCGGGAGCTGGGGTGTCGGTGGGACGATGACCGTGGGGTCGGGCAGCTCGGGCGGATTCATCGCCCACCCCACGAACGCGCGGATCCATGCCCTGTGGATGTACCGGGAGCGCGCCGTCCAGTGCTACGGGACCCAGAACGTGCCGTACAACTACTACGGTCGGGGGAGCACGCCGAGCATCACGCACGTCAAGTTCTACAACTGCGGCGGGGGCTATGGGCCGGGCGACACGTACTTCCACGAGTACAACAGCAACCAGACGTACACGGCGGGCCTGACGGTCTACGGCATCAGCCTCTCGTCGAAGGCGGGGTACTCATCGACGGCCCGGCTCGAGTTCACCTTCCGCGTCAGGGGCAAGGTGTGCGGGAACAGCGCGACCCTCGGCGAGCAGTCCCCGAGGGTCGAGGCGCGGCCGGTGTGACGGTGCGATCCCGACGGTCGCTGGTCGCCGCGGCGCTGCTGGCCGCGGGGCTTCTGGTCGTCGTCGCGGTCCGCTCGCGCGGCGTCGTCGTCGAGCGGGACGGCGAGGGCGGGATCATCAGCTCCGGCGGGGTCGGGCACGGACACCTGAACGGCAAGGACAACACGAAGGTGGGGCGCGCCTGGACCTCCGGCGGCGAGACGCTGTGCCGCACCGCGGAGGACGTCGTGGCGCGCATCGTCTCCATCGAGCCGGTCGAGGTCGTCGGCGAGGTCAGGGTGGAGGCCATCAAGGTCCGGTCGGCGTACCGACCACCCCCGGACCAGCGCTTCGAGGACTGGGACCCGATGACGCAGCTGTTCAACGGCCCCGGGCCCGGTCCGCCGAACGCCCGGGAGCCGGCCGGGTTCCTCGTGCCGAGCGACTGCGACCATGGTGAGCCCCTCGGCGAGATCCTCACCACGATGAGGAAGACCGGTCCGGGCGGCGGGTGGCTCGAGGGCCTGCTGGTCACGTACCGCTGGGAGGGAAGGCTGCACGCGTTCGTGATTCCGTGGACGTTCGCGCTGTGCGGGACGAAGACCCCCATCTGTGACTGACCTCGGCGCGGGCCCCGGCGTCGGCCGGGCCCGGCCATCCCCTCCGCCGACGTTCGCGCCGGCCACCGGTCCTGCGCGCGCCGGGACCTTGGTCCCGGGTCGGCCTCGGCCGAGGCGGGCATCCTGCTCGGCAGCGGGCGCAGGACGACGGACCGCGCGGGGCCGAACGAGGCCGAAGGAGGGAGGACGGCGGTGGCCCAGGAAGGGTCGAGGAGGGGGTTCCTGGCGGGAGCGCTCGTCCTCCCGGCGGTGTTCCTCGGAACGAGGGCCCTGGCGGGCCTGAGGCGGGCCGCCCGCCGGCTCCGCCCGCGCGCCGACGGTCGCAGCACGACGCGCTGCGCCGTCTGCGGGTCGACCGACCACGCGATGCTGCGCTGCCCCCGCTCCCCGGAGGTGGTCTGAGCGATGGCCGAGCGGATCACCAGGCGACAGCTCCTCGCCGGCGCCGGCGCGGGCGCCGGGGCGGCCGCGGTCGCCTCGGCCACGGTCTTCGCCGATGAGATCGGCAAGGAGCCCGTCCCGTCGCGGTTGGTCGATCGGGTGGTCCGAACCACGTGCTCCCCGAACTGCACCGGCTCCTGCGGGCAGCTCGCGTTCGTGCGCGACGGGCGGATCGTGAAGATCCAGCAGGCGGCCGACTACCCCGACCCGGTGTACTCCCCCCGGGGGTGCATGAAGGGGCTCTCCTTCCACCTGCACATCTACGGCCCCGATCGCATCACGAAGCCCCTCATCCGCACCGGCGAGCGGGGCTCGGGCGAGTTCCGCGAGGCGAGCTGGGAGGAGGCGCTCGACCACGTCGCCGCCGAGCTCAAGCGGATCGGCGAGACCTACGGCTACGACGCGATCCACGTCTTCGGCCAGGTCCCGGGGTCCGGGTACGTGCACAAGGGCGCGAACTACCGGGCCGCCGCGGTGCTCGGTATGAGCCACGGCACGAGCTTCGACTTCAACGGCGACCTGCCGATGGCGATGCCGATCACCTTCGGCGTGCAGAACGCCGAGCACGAGGCCAAGGACTGGGCCAACGCGCGGTTCCTGCTCGTCGTCGGCGCGAACCCGCTCGAGACCCGCATCCCCGACGCGCACTTCCTCTTCGACGCCGCGGCGAACGGCGCCCGCCTGGTCGTCGTCGACCCGGTGTTCAGCGCCACGGCCTCCAAGGCCGACACGTGGATCCGCCTGGAGCCGGGGACCGACGCCGCGTTCGCGCTCGGCGTGGCCCACGTGATCTGGCGCGAGGGGCTCCACGACGAGGCCTTCCTACGGACGTACACGGACGCGCCGCTGCTCGTGAACGAGAGCACCGGCAAGCGCCTGCGCGAGTCCGACCTCACCGAGGGCGGATCGGCCGAGCGGTTCGTCGTGTGGGACGAGCGCCGCGGCGGGCCGGTCACCGTCGGGACCGACCGGCTCGGGATGCCGGACGGCGTCGAGCCGGCTCTGGCCGGCTCCTACGAGGTCCGGCTCGCGAACGGCGCCCGGATCGCCGCCCGGCCGGGCTTCGACCACGTGCGGGCCGAGATCGAGTCCTGGACCCCCGAGCGCGCGGCCGAGGTCTCGGGCGCGAGCCCGGAGATCATCGAGAAGCTCGCGCGCGCGTACGCCACGGAGAAGCCCGCCGCGATCCTCATGGGCGGCGGCGCGAACCACTGGTACCACGGCGACCTCATCGGCCGGGCCTACGCCCTGCTCGCCGTCATGACCGGCAACATCGGGCGCTCGGGGGGCGGGTTCAGCGTGTACGTCGGCCAGTACAAGGTCCGCGTCGTGGTCGCCCCGTGGTGGTACCCGGACGAGATCAAGCCCCCGATCGTCTCGACGATCTACTGGGTCGAGGGCCGGACCGCGACGATGAACCCGGCCGTGCCCTACCCGAAGGACGGGTTCAAGGCCCTGTTCCTCACGTTCAGCAACTTCCTCCTCCAGTCCCCGAACCTGAACAAGGTCTACGAGCGGCTCCGCGAGATGGAGCTCGTGGTCGTCGTCGATCCCCAGATGACCGAGACCGCGCGGTGGGCCGACGTCGTGCTCCCGGCGACGACCTGGTACGAGAAGACGGACCTCGTCGCGACGCCGCTGCACCCGTTCCTCCAGCTCCAGCAGCCGGCGATCCCACCGGTCGGCGAGGCGCGCTCGGAGCTCGACATCTGGTCCGAGCTCGTCCGCCGCATCGACCCCGAGACGTGGCGCCGCTACTTCCGAGACGTGGACGAAGAGGGGGCGATCCGGATGATGCTCGCCGCCGGCGACGGGCCCGGCGGCCCCACCGAGGGCATCACCCTCGAACGGCTGCGCGAGGGGCCGGTGCGCCTGCGGGTCCCCGACCCGGACGTCCCGTTCAAGGCCCAGATCGAGGACCTGGCGCCGTTCCCGCCCGTGAGCCTGCCGGCGCCGATCGAGGCGACGCAGGTGTTCCTGCCCACCCGGCGGATCGAGCTCTACAAGGAGGAGGACCGGTTCCTCGAGCTCGGTGAGCAGGTCGCCACCCACAAGGACCCGTACGACGACGGCGTGCACGACCCCGCGGAGTACCCGCTGCGGCTGCTCAGCCCCCACTCGAAGTGGCGCATCCACTCGACGTACTCGAACAACCCCTGGCTCGAGGAGATCCACGGCGGGCGGCCGCGCGTGCTCATGCACCCCGCCGACGCCGAGGCTCGCGGCATCCGCGACGGCGACGAGATCGAGGTCTTCAACTCGCGGGGCTCGCTGAAGGCCTGGGCGCACGTGAGCGAGGCGGCGGCGCCGGGCACGGCCACGCTCCCCGAGGGCTGGTGGTCCCGGTACTTCCTCGAGGGCAAGGGCGTGAACGAGCTCACGAGCTCCGCGATCAACCCGATCCACGAGGTCTGGTACGTCCCGAACATGTGGGCCCCCTCGACGGGGTGGAAGGACTGTCGCTGCGAGGTGCGCCGTGCCTGAGGACACGAAGGTCTCACCGATCGAGGCGCTCCCCGAGGCCGCGCGGGAGTACGGAGCCATCGGCGAGGTCTCCGACGAGCCGCGCTGGGGGATGGCGATCGACACGGAGCGCTGCATCGGCTGCTGGTCGTGTGCGGTGATCTGCAAGTCCGAGAACGACATCCCGCTCGGGATGTGGTGGAACCGGATCCTGACGAAGGGCGACGACCTGGACACCCCCACGGTGGGGGAGTTCGGGGGGCTCGAGATGAGCTGGGTCCCGCTCGCGTGCCAGCACTGCGACGACCCGCCCTGCATGAAGGTCTGTCCGACCTCGGCCACGTTCGTGGACGTCGAGCACGGCCGCCTCGTCGCGGTCAACCAGGAGGACTGCATCGGCTGTCGGTACTGCATGGCGGCGTGCCCCTACGGCGTCCGCGTCTTCAACTGGGGCGAGCCCGAGCAGCCGGCGGAGGGGTTCGACCTGGGCATGGTCGAGGCGCGGCCGGTCGGATCGGTCGAGAAGTGCACGATGTGCATCCACCGCCTCATCGAGGGCCAGGTGCCCTCGTGCGTGTGGTCCTGTCCCGCCCAGGCTCGGATCTTCGGCGATCTCAACGACCCCGACGGGGAGCTCGTCCGGGTCATCGAGGAGCGCGGCGGCACGCAGCTCCTGGAGGAGAAGGGGACGAAGCCGAAGGTGTACTACCTCGAGCCGCGCAGGAGGAGGTCGCTGTGAGCGTCGCCACCGCCGCCCGCGCGCGCGAGCCCCGCTCGTGGGGGCCGACCTGGTACGGACTCCTCGTCGGCGGGATGGTCGTCGGGCTCGTCTGTTTCGTCTACCAGTGGGTGAACGGCCTGGCCGTCACAGGCCTGTCGAACACCATCTCCTGGGGCATGTACATCATCGCGTTCATGTTCCTGGTCGGGGTCTCGGCGGGAGGGCTGATCGTCGCGGCCGGGGCGGAGCTCGTCGGCAGCGAGCGGTTCGCCTCCCTCCAGCGGCTGGCCGTGATCCTGTCGGGGACGGCGATCCTCGTCGCGGCGATCTCGATCCTGCCCGACCTCGGCCGTCCGCAGTTCGTATGGCGCATGATCCGGCAGCCGCATTGGACCTCTCCGCTGATCTGGGACGTGATCATCATCACCGTGTACCTGACGATCGCGGGGATCGACCTGTACGTCCTCACGCGCCCCGAGCCGCGACCGGGCCTGCTGCGCACGGTGGCCTTCGTGGCGCTGCCGACCGCGGTGCTCGTGCACTCGATCACGGCGTGGATCTTCGGCCTGCTCGTCGCCCGTCCGTTCTGGAACACGGCGCTCCTGGCCCCGATGTTCATCTCCTCGGCGCTCGTGTCGGGGCTCGGGTTGCTGATCGTGACGACCTTCATCGTCCAACGGGTCACGGACTGGGAGCCGGGCCGCGGCGTCTACGACGACCTCGGCAGGCTCATGGTGTGGTTCATCGCCGCCGACGGGTTCCTGCTGTTCGCCGAGATCCTGACCACGTACGCCTCGCGGGTCCCCGACCACCTGAAGCAGCTGAACGTGCTCCTCGTCGGACGGCTCGCCCCGGTGTTCTGGGCGGAGGTCGCGATCGGCGTGGTCGTGCCGTTCGCGATCTGCGCGTCCGGGCTGCGGCGCCGGCGCGGCTGGGTGGTGGCGGCGGGGGCGCTCGCCATGGTCGGCGTCTTCGCCAAGCGCATCAACATCGTGATGACCTCGATGTTCATGCCGCTCGTCGGGCTCGCCCCGGGGATCCCGAACGGCCGCCCCGGACAGGGGTTCGCGCCGGACCCGATCTACATCCCGACGTGGGTGGAGGCCGGCATCCTCATCGGGCTGGCGAGTTCCTTCGGTCTGCTCGTCACGCTCGGCGTGCGCCGCTTCGTGGTCACCGGGCGGGTTCCGAGCATCAGGACCGGCTAGAATCGCTGGCGCGTCGCCCCCGGTCGGTACGTGCCGGGTCTGCGTGGAGGAAGGACCGACCATGCCCAGATCCATGTGGAAGGGGGCCATCTCCTTCGGACTCGTCACGATCCCCGTGAGCGTGTACCCGGCCACCGAGGAGAAGAGCCTGCGCTTCAACCAGCTGCACGACGAGGACGGAGGTCGGCTCCGCTACCGGCGCGTGTGCGAGCGGTGCGGACAGGAGGTGCCCTTCGAGCACATCGTGAAGGGCTACGAGCTCGAGAAGGACCGCTACGTGGTGCTGACCGACGAGGATCTCGAGTCGGTCCCCGTCGAGTCGAGCCGCGCGATCGACATCCAACGCTTCGTCGACCTAGCCGAGATCGACCCGATCCTGTTCAAGAAGAGCTACTACCTCGTGCCCGACGAGACGGGCGCGCGTGCTTACGCGCTGCTGCGTGAGGCGATGAGCCGCGACGGACGCGTGGGCATCGCGAAGGTGAGCTTCCGGGACAAGGAGCACCTCGCCGCGCTGCGGTTCCGCGACGACGCGTTCGTCCTCGAGACGATGTTCTGGCCGGACGAGGTCCGCGAGGTCGACTTCGGGGACGTGGACGTGCACGTCGAGGTCCGTGAGCAGGAGCTCGCCATGGCGCGACAGCTGATCGAATCGCTCACGGGTCCGTGGGAGCCGGACGCGTTCACCGACGAGTACCGCGAAGCGCTCCTGCGGATCGTCGATGCCAAGACCGCCGGACGCGAGGTGGAGGTGGTCCAGCCCGAGCCGACGGCGACGGTCGTGGACCTGATGGAGGCGCTCAAGGCGAGCGTCGCCGCGGCCCGCAAGCAGGTCGGGGCGACCGAAGAGCCGACGCGTCCCTCGCGCGGCGGGGCTGCCGCGAAGCCCCCCGCCCGTCGGAAGGCAACGGCGGCGTCCACCCGCAAGGCGTCGACCCGAAAGGCGTCCACCCGCAAGAGGGCGGTGGGCGAGTAGGTCGTGCGGAGATGAAGCTCGTCACCGCGATCGTCAAGCCTCACCGGGTCGAGGAGGTGAAGGAGGCCCTTCGCGACGCGGGGGTCCAGGGCCTCACGACGACCGACGTCGAGGGTTTCGGGCGCCAGCGCGGCCACAGCGAGGTCTACCGCGGCGCGGAGTACCAGATCGACTTCGTGCCGAAGGTGAAGGTCGAGGTCGTCGTGGCCGACGGAGACGTCCAGGGCGTCGTGGACGCGATCGTGAAGGCGGCGCGGACCGGCAAGATCGGTGACGGCAAGGTGTGGGTGACCGACGTCGAGCTCGTCGTGAGGATCCGCACCGGCGAGATGGGCCCCGACGCGCTGTAGGTGCTCGATCCGGTCGACCGGCTGCGCGACGCGCTCGACGCTCTCGAGCGCGCCTACTCGCCCGGCCACCACGGGCGGTGGTCGGCCGAGCGACGCAGCGACCTGGTCGACCGTTGCCTCGAGGAGCTGTGGGAGCGTGCCGGGCCGCCGGGCGGGGCAGCGCTGTGCGCCGTCGGTGGCTACGGTCGGCGACGTCAGCTCCCGGCCTCCGACGTCGACCTGCTCGTCGTCCACGAGGGGCTCGACGCCGCGGGCCTCGAGCGGATCGCCGAGGCGGTCCTCTACCCGCTGTGGGACGGCGGGTTCACGCTCGGGCAGGCCTTCCGGACCCCCGCGGAGGTGGTCGAGGCCGCGCGGGCGCATCTGGAGGCGCTCACGTCGATGCTCGACGCTCGGGTGGTGGCCGGCGATGCGGCCCTCGCCGCTCGGGCGCTCCAGCCGGTGCGCCGCCTCGTCGTCGAGGACCCGGGCGCCTTCGTCGGCCGCCTGCGCTCGGATGCCGCGGCCAGGCGAGAGCGTTTCGGCACCGCCTCGCACGACCTCGAGCCCGACCTGAAGGAGGGCGGCGGGGGGCTTCGCGACGCCGCGCTCGTCGGATGGGTCGTCGGCGCGCTCGAGGGGTCGGCCCAAGCCGGCCCGATCCTGCGCCCCCGCGAGCGGGAGGCGCTCGAGGAGGCCGAGGACGTTGTGCTGCGGGCGCGCAGCGCCCTGCACCTGCTCACGGGCAAGCGGACCGACCGGCTCCACGCCGACCTCCAGCCCAGGGTGGCGGCCGCGATGGGGTTCGTCGACGGACCGGACGCGGACGCGGCCGACGCGCTGATGCGGGCCGTGTACGAGCGCGCCCGCCAGATCGAGCACGTCCGCGACCTGGTGTTGGATCGCGCGGCGGGTCGTGCGGACGACCGCCCGTCGGTGCCGCTCGGAGCGGCCGGGGTCCTGGAGCACCTCGCGGCGCTCGCCGAGGCGGGCCGGGCGCCCTCCGCGGGAACGCTCGACGCGATCGAGGACGCGGGCGTCCCCGCCCCCGTCGCCTGGGACGCGGACGTGTGGGGCGCGTTCGCTCGACTGCTTCGGACCGGGGAGGTCCGCGCGTTCGACACGCTCGACCGCCTGGGGCTGCTCGTTCGGTACCTGCCCGCATGGGCTGACGTCCGCTGTCGCCCGCAGCGCGACCCCTTCCATCGCTCCACGGTCGACGCCCACCTGCTCGGGACCTGGTCGCGGATGGCGCAGATCCTGCGCGGGCGGCTCGACCCCGAGGACCCGATCGAGTCGGAGGCGGCCGCGGCGGTCACCGACCCCGAGGCGCTGCTCCTGGGCGCTCTGCTGCACGACATCGGCAAGGTGGGCCGCGGCGACCACGTCCCGATCGGCGCCGCGATCGCGCGCGCCACGCTCGAGCGGATCGGTGCGCCTCCGGCGACCCAGGACCTCGCGGTCTTCCTCGTCACCGAACACCTCCTGCTGCCCGACACCGCGACCCGGCGCGACCTGACCGAGGAGAACCCGATCCTGGACGTGGCCGCCCGCGTGGCGACGCCCGACCGGCTGTTCGCCCTCTACCTGCTCACGAAGGCCGACGCCGCGGCGACGGGCCCGGCGGCCTGGACGCCGTGGCGACGCGCGCTGATCCACGAGCTCGTGCTCAAGGTGCGCCACGTCCTGGAGCGCGGTGAGATGGGCGAGGAGCTCGCGGCCCGCCTGGCGGAGCGGATCGAGCGGGTCCGCGAGGGGCTCGCCGGCCGCTTCGAGGCCGACGTCGACCGGTTCGTCCTGCGGATGCCCCGCGGCTACTTCCTCGCGGTGGAGCCGGAGCGCGCCGTGCGTCACGCCCAGGCGATCCTGCCGCCGATCGCCGCCGACGAGGTCCGCAGCCGCGTCGAGGTCGGTACGAAGCCGGGCACCGCGGAGCTGCTCGTCGTCGCGGTGGACCGTCCTGGGCTCCTGTCGCAGATCGCCGGGGCGCTCGCCGTCAACGGCATCTCGATCCTCACCGCGCAGGTGTTCACGACCGACGACGGGGTGGCCGTCGACCTGTTCGAGGTCGAGGGCGCCTTCGAGCCGGACATCGACCCGGCCCGGTGGCGGGCCTTCCGATCGACCCTGCGGCGCGCGATCCGCGGGGCGATCTCGCTCGAGCACCGCGTCGAGGAGGTCCGCGCCCGGTACCCAGCTCCCCGCGTGGCCACGCCCGTCACCGTGCGCACCGACGTGGGCGCGAGCGACTTCTCCACGGTGATCGAGGTCGGCGCGCCCGACCGCATCGGTCTGCTCTACGACATCACGCGTACGCTGGCTGACCTGCACCTGGACGTGCACGTCGCGAGGGTCGCGACCTATGACGGGCGGGTCGTCGACGCCTTCTACGTGCGCGACGCGCTGGGCCGCAAGATCCTCGACCCCGAGCAGCTCGGGGAGGTGGAGCGGGCGCTGCGCGAGCGGCTCGAGGGCGCGGGCCCCGGGGTCGGACGGCCGGGCGGCAGCTAGGACGCCGGGGGCAGCCCCGCCCCGACGAGGTCGCCGAGCCGCCGAGCCATCGCGGGGCTCGCTCCCTCCGCCTCGTGTTTGAAGTAGGCGAAGACCGTCGCGCCCTCGGCGAGGGCCCGGCGGATCCGCTCGGCCCACCGGCCGAGCTCCTCGTCGTCGTAGGCGGTCTTGCGGAGCCGCAGGTAACCGACCGGCTCCCACGACAGATCCTCGGGCCGGGGGTCGTGTTCGTCGGACTCGGCCACGCACCAGGCGACCTGCCGCTCGCGCAAGGTCGCTCGGGCCTCGGTCCAGGACGGATGCCGGAACTCCATCGCGAAGCGCGGGACGCCCGGACCCGGCGACGGCAGTGCGTCGAGGAAGGCCTCGATCAGGGCGGCGTCGTGGCGGAGCGACGGCGGGCACTGGAACAGCACGCACCCCAGGGCGTCCTTGAGCCCGCCGGCGACCCGCAGGAAGTCGCGGACGTCCTCCTCGACCCCGGCCAACCGCTTCGCGTGCGTGATCCGCTGGTTCGCCTTGAGCGTGAAGACGAACCCCGGCGGGACCCGCTCGCGCCAGGTCGCGAGGGTGCGCTCGCTCGGGAACCGGCGGAAAGTGTAGTTGATCTCGACGGAGCTCAACCGGCTCGCGTAGTAGGGGAGCTGGTCGTCCTTCTTCAGGCCCTCGGGGTAGAAGACGCCGTGGCGCCACTCGTCGTAGGAGAAGCCCGAGGTCCCGAGGTAGAGGCGACCGCCCATCGACGTGCATCATGGCACGCGGTGGTCGCCGAGGAACGCTTCGAGCTCGTCACGCCGCGCGGTCCGGTACCCGCGGTGATGCTCACGCCCGAGCAAGCCCGGGCGGTCCTCGTCCTCGGGCATGGGGCGGGCGCGGGGATGGAGCACCCGTTCCTCGCGGGGTTCTGCGCCGCGATGGCGGAGCGCGCGGTCGCGTCGGTGCGCTTCGACTTCCCCTACAAGGCCGCCGGACGGCGCACGCCGGATCCCGCGCCGGTCGCGGCCGCCTGCGTGGTCGCGGCCGTCGCGGCGGCACGGGCACGCCTGCCGGGCGCGACGGTGCTGGTCGGCGGCAAGTCCTACGGTGCTCGCATGGCCTCGATCGCGGTCGCCGACGGGCTCGCCGTCGACGGGCTCGTGTTCCTCGGCTATCCGCTGCATCCGCCCGGCCGACCGCAGGATCTGCGCGACCAGCACCTCGACCGGATCACGGCCCCGATGCTCTTCCTGCAGGGCACGCGCGATCCCTTCGCGGAGCCCGATCGGCTCGCGTCGGTCCTCGCGCGGCTCGGCGCGCGGGCCACGTACGTGCCCGTGGAGGGCGGGGGACACTCCTTCGAGCGCTCGCGCCGCGACGACGCCGCCGCGGTCGGGGCGGGGCTCGCCGGCAGCGTCGCCACCTGGATCGAGGAGCGGCTCGGCTGATGCCGCGCCGGCACCGACGTGCGGCCCCTGTGCCCGAGCTCCCGTCCGGGGCGGCCGCCTCCGGTCCCGCCCCCGCCTGGTCGCGCCTGCCGGGCGTCGAGGTTCGACGGGTGATCGGCGAGAAGGTCTACCGGTGCCCGGGGTGCGACCATCCGATCCGCCCCGGGCTCGCCCACCTCGTCGTCGTTCCGATCGATGACCCCGACGCCCGCCGTCACTGGCACACCGCGTGCTGGCGAACGGCGCTGCGGTCGGGCCGGGCGGGCGGCTGACCGACGCGCTGCTCGCGGTCGGGCGGGCGGTGGGAGAGCGTCCTACACTTCCCGCGTGGCCGAGCCGGTGCGGGCGCGGATGTGGGAGAGCGGGGGCCGCTGGTACGCGAGGCTCCTCGACACCCCCGCGTTCATCGAGGTGACCGGCACGTCCAAGCACGGCTGCCTGCAGGAGCTCCGTCGGGTCACCGGGGAGGACGTGACCCTCCTCGTCGAGGTCGTCCCGCAGATCGCCGGGGTGGCCGAGGCCGCGGAGATCATGGGGTGGGACAAGCGTCGCGTGATCACCTACATCGACCGCGGCCACTTCCCCGAGCCGATCACCGCGCTGGCGAGCGGGCGCGTGTGGCTGCGGGAAGACGTCGAGGCCTACGCCGCGGACTGGCGAGCGCGGCGGCGGAGGCGCGCGTGAGGCCCCCCGGCGACGGTCGCCGCCTCTACCTGATCCGGCACGGTCGGGCCGACCGCACGTCGCGCCGAGAGGCTCGTACCCCGCGCGGCGTCGCGGCCGACCCGCCCCTGGACGAGGTCGGGCGGGCTCAAGCCGAGGCGCTCACCACTCGTCTCCTGCAGATGCCCCCACCCGCCTCGATCCTGTCCTCGCCGCTCACGCGGGCGCGCGAGACGATCGCCCCCTACGTGGAGCGCACCGGCGCCGCGGTCACCTACGACGACGACCTCGCGGAGTGGTTCGGAGGCGCGTGGGAGTTCAAGGGGTTCGAGGAGCTGCTCGTCGAGCACCCCGAGATCCCCCGACGGATCCTGTTCCAGGACCCCCTGTTCTTCCTCGCGCCCGGCAGCGAGCCCTTCGAGGCGTTCCAGGAGCGCGTCGTCGGAGCGATCGAGCGGGCGATCGCCGCGGTCGATCGCGGCGACGTGTGGGTGGTGTGCCACGGTGGCGTGATCAACGCCTACGTCGGATGGGTGCTCGGGATCGAGGAGCAGGAGATGTTCTTCCTCCCGCCGAACGCGAGCATCAATACGATCCGGATCGCAGGGGACCGTCGGTCCTTGTGGTTCCTCGCCGACGACGCGCACGTTACCGAGCCCGAGCTGTTCGAGGACCCAACGGCCGACGGCGAGGGCCGCGGCCGCGGAGCGAAGGAGGCCTCATGAGCGTGCCGTTCCTGTCACCGGAGTGGGCCGAGCGCCTGAAGCAGGCGCTGAACGAGCGTCCGTCGTTCCGTACGGCCGCGGCCGGCAAGCGCGCTCGCCTCCAGCAGGTGATCACGGGGAACCCAGAGCGGCGGTACTGGATCGTGATCGACGACGGCTCGATCGACCTCGGCGTGGGGGAGATCGAGTCGCCGGACGCGACGATCGTCCAGAGCTACGAGACCGCCGTGGGGCTGGCCCGCCGGGAGCTGAACCCGGTGACCGGCTTCATGCTCGGCAAGATCCGGATCGAGGGCAACATGGGCCTGCTGATGGGCCTGACCGGGGTGCTCGGAGAGCTCCCCGAGGCGATGGCCGCGATCGACACGGCGTACTGATGCGCGGTCGCGGCTCGGACGCAGGGGCCATCCGCGCGAGCCCTCGGTCGCGTAGTCTCCCAGGGACGGTCGATCCTCTGGAAGGAACGGACGAGCGTCCGTCGACGGTGGGACCGGGCGCGGGCCGTCCACGCCCGTGGAGCAGACGGAACGGAGGGGGAGGCATGGCACGATCGCTGCGGGCGTTCGCACCCGCGCTCGTCGCGCTCAGCCTCGTCGCCGCGGCCTGCGGCGGCGACGGTGGCGCCGCAGGTGACGGCGGGGGCGGCGCGGACTGCAACCAGGACATCCGCGTAGGGATGGCTCTGGACATCGGAGGTCTGGGGGACAAGTCCTTCAACGACGCGGCCAACCGCGGGCTGCAGGACGCGATCGCCGACGGGCTCGTCTGCGAGGAGAACACCGAGTTCATCGAGGCCGATGCAACGGGGTCGAACCGCGACGCGAACGTGCAGGCGCTCGCCGACGGCGGCTACGACCTGATCATCGGCGTGGGGTTCGCGTTCTCTCCGGGGATCAACACGATCGCCCCCGACTACCCGGAGCAGTTCTTCGCGGTCGTCGACGGGTTCGCGACGTGCGGGACCGCGTGCGACCTGCCGAACGACGACCTCACGAACGTCACCGACCTCACCTTCAAGGAGAACGAGGGCTCGTTCTTGGTCGGAGCGGCTGCCGCGCTGAAGTGCGGGTGCGACACGATCGGGTTCCTCGGTGGCCAGACCGGGCCGCTGATCGGCAAGTTCGAGGCGGGCTACGTCGCCGGGGCGAAGTACATCAACCCCGACATCGAGGTGCTCGTCGAATACATCGGGGACGACACGTCGGCGTTCAACGATCCGACGAAGGGTCAGGCCCTGTCGACGAAGATGTACGACCAGGGTGCCGAGATCATCTACCACGCCGCCGGCGCCTCTGGGGCCGGTCTGTTCAACGCGGCGGTCGAGGCCGGCAAGCTCGCGATCGGAGTGGACTCCGACCAGTACCAGCTCGTGAGCGCCGAGCAACAGCCGCTCGTGCTCACCTCGATGCTCAAGCGGGTCGACACCGCGGTCTACGACGTGATCGCGCAGGTAGGCGAGGGCTCGTTCGAGCCTGGGGCTCAGGTCTTCGGCCTGGCGGAGGAGGGCGTCGACTACTCGAAGTCGAACACCGCCGAGCTGACCGAGGACATCGTGGCCCGCCTGGATGAGATCAAGCAGATGATCATCGACGGCGAGATCACGGTGCCGGAGGATCCGGCCGAGGTCTGAGTCCGGCGACGACGATGCGCAGCGACGTGGGGGCGGGGCAGGAAGCGGCCCCGCCCCTCGTCGCGCTCGAGCGGATCACGAAGTCGTTCCCCGGCGTCCTCGCGAACGACGCGGTCAGCCTCGACGTGCGCGCCGGTGAGGTGCACGCCCTGATCGGGGAGAACGGCGCCGGCAAGTCGACGCTGATGCGCGTCTTGTACGGGATGTATCCGGCGGACGCGGGTCGGATCCTCGTGCGTGGACGCGAGGTGCACATCGGCTCGCCGCGTGACGCGATCGCGCTGGGGATCGGGATGGTCCACCAGCACTTCGTGCTCGTCGATCCGTTCACCGTCACGGAGAACGTGATCCTCGGCGACGAGGGGGGCGCGATCCTCGACCTGGACCGCGCCCGGGAGCGCGTGGCCGCCCTGGCCGAGCGTTACGGATTCGCCGTGCGCCCCGACGCGGTCGTCGAAGACCTCTCGGTGGGCGAGGAACAGCGCGTCGAGATCCTCAAGGCGCTGTTCCGCGGCGTGGACATCCTGATCCTCGACGAGCCCACGGCGGTGCTCACCCCCGGGGAGACCACGGAGCTGTTCGGGAACCTGCGGCAGCTGCGCGCCGACGGCAAGGCGATCGTGTTCATCAGCCACAAGCTCGACGAGGTCCTCGAGATCGCCGATCGGATCACCGTGCTGCGCCGCGGCCGCGTGGTCGGTGAGACCACCCCCGAGCGGACCTCGAAGGCCGAGCTCGCCGAGATGATGGTCGGCCGTCCGGTGCTGTTCCGGCTCGAGCGCCCGAAGGTCGAGCCGGGTCCACCGGTCCTGCGGGTCGACGACCTCGCCGATGGTCAGGCCCTGCGCGGGGTGAGCCTCGAGGTGCGCGCCGGCGAGATCGTGGGGGTGGCGGGCGTCGAGGGCAACGGTCAGCGCGAGCTCGCCGAGACGATCGTCGGTCTTCGCGCGCCCGTGCGCGGGTCGATCCGGCTGGGCGACGCCGAGATCGGGGGCGAGCGCGTCCGTGACATCCGCAACGCGGGCGTCGCCTACATCCCCGAGGATCGCCACGGACAGGGGCTCGTCCTCGACATGACGCTGTGGGAGAACGCGGTCCTGGGTCGACAGGACGATCCTCCGTTCGCGGGCCGGTTCGGCACGCTGGTGATCCGAGCGATGCGGCAACTGGCCGAGCGCCTCGTTCGAACCTTCGACATCCGCGCGCGCGGGATCGGGGTGGCCGCCCGGACGCTGTCGGGCGGCAACCAGCAGAAGCTGATCCTGGCCCGGGAGCTCGACACGGACCCCAAGCTGCTCGTGGCCTCGCAGCCCACCCGCGGCCTCGACGTGGGCGCCATCGAGTTCGTCTGGCGACGGCTCCTCGAGCGGAAGGCGGCCGGCCGGGCGGTCCTGCTGATCTCGGCCGAGCTCGACGAGATCTACGCGCTGTCGGATCGGATCCTCACGCTGTACGAGGGGCGGATCACCGGTGAGTACCCGCCGGACGCGCCGCCCGAGGAGGTGGGCATCGGCATGCTCGGGGGGCGCCGGGCTGCGGAGGCCGAGCCGTGAGCGGCCCTCGCGGGACGAAGCTCGTGGCGCGGCGTGAGCCGGCGCCGTGGGTCGAGTCGCTCGTCGGTCAGCTCCTCGCGCTCCTCGCTTCCCTGCTGATCGCCCTGGTCGCCGGCGCGCTGATCGTGATCGCGTACGGCGAGAGCCCTCTGGTGGTCTACGGAGCGATCCTGCGGTTCTCGTTCGGTTCTCGGACCGGCGTGGGCTACGTGCTCGCGATCGCGACGCCGCTGATCTTCTCCGCGCTGGCCGTGGCCCTGTGCTTCAAGGGTGGGATGTTCAACATCGGCGTCGAGGGCCAGTACCTCGTCGCGATGGTGACGGCCACCTGGGCCGCCTTGGAACTCGACGTGCTGCCCGGAGGCCTGCACGTGGCCGTCGTGCTGGCGTTCGCGATGCTCGGTGGCATGGCGTGGGCCGCCGTGCCCGCGATCCTCAAGGTGCGCACCGGCGCGCACGAGGTCGTCACGACGATCATGATGAACGGGATCGCGATCAGCCTCCTGTCGTGGGCGCTCAACGGACCGCTGCGGTTCACGAACGCCCCCGAGGGCCAGAACGTCGACCTGCGCAGCGACCCGTTCCCGCCCACGGCGCTCGTGGGCGACCTCGGGAAGCTGTTCGGGGTGAGTCGGGGGGCGCACCTGTCCTGGCTGTTGCTGCTCGGGATCGCGCTCGCCGTCGCTGTGTGGTTCCTGATCCGTCGGATGCGCCTCGGTTACGAGGCCCGAGCGGTCGGCCAGGCGCCGGGGTCGGCGCGCGCAGGCGGCATCTCGATCGGCGCGGTGCAGATCAAGCTGTTCCTGATCTCCGGGGCGCTCGCCGGGCTCACCGGGATGCAGCAGATCCTCGCCGACCGGGGCTACCTACCGCAGAACTACGTGTCGCAGCTGGGCTTCACGGGGATCGCCGTCGCGTTCCTCGGGCAGAACCATCCGATCGGGATCGTGTTCGCCGCGATCCTGTGGGCGATCCTGGCGCGGGGGGAGTCGGCCCTGCAGCTGGAGACCGACGTCCCGCGGGAGTTCGTGATCATCCTGCAGGGGATCTTGATCATGACGGTCGTGATCGTCTACCAGGTGACCCATCGCCGACTGCGGCGACGCGAGCTCGGTCGGGCGGCGATCGGGGAGCAGGACGCGGCGGAGCCGGCGCCGGTGGGGGCGGTGGGCTGACGTGACGCTCGAGGACGTCGGCCGCGCGGTCCAGATCGCCCTCGTCTACTTCACGATCCTGTACCTCACCGGTCTCGGCGGGCTGTTCAGCGAGCGGTCGGGGATCGTGAACATCGGCCTGGAGGGGTTGATGATCATCGGGACCGTCACGGGCTCGTACGGGACCCACCTGTTCACGATCGACCTGGGGTGGGGGGTGCCCTGGGGGCCGATCGCCGGGCTCGTTCTGGGACTCGTGGCGGGCCTGCTGTTCAGTTCGGTGCACGCCGCGGCGACGGTGACGTTCCGGGTCGACCACATCGTCTCCGGGGTCGTGATCAACCTCGTGGCGATCGGGCTTGCGCGGTTCCTGTCGCAGATCTTCTTCGGGCAGGCGACGCAGTCCGACCCCGGTCAGCCCCACCTCGTCCCGTTCGACGTGCCGTTGCTCGCCGATCTGCCGGGCGGGCTCGGCAGGGCGTTCCAGAGCATGTCGCCGGTCGTGCCGGTCGCGGCGCTCCTCGTCGTACCGGCGACGTTCGCCCTGTATCGGACGCGCTGGGGCCTCAGGCTCCGCTCGGCCGGCGAGAACCCCGAGGCGACCCGATCGCTGGGCGTGCGTGTCTCGCCGCTCCGCTACCAGGGCGTGCTCCTGTCGGGAGCCCTCGCGGGGCTCTCCGGGGCGTTCCTGTCGGTCGAGGTCGTCTACAACTGGCGCGAGGGTCAGACGCTCGGCCTCGGCTTCATCGCGCTCGCGTCGCTGATCCTGTCCAACTGGAACCCGGTCCGCCTGATGGGGGCCGCCTTCCTGTTCGGCTTCGCCCAGGCGATCCCCCTCCGGCTGAGCGACGCGCCGCTGATCCGGGAGCTTCCGCCGCAGTTCATCCGGATGACGCCCTACGTGGTGACGATCGTCGTGCTCGCGGGGTTCGTCGGGCGGGTCCGGCCGCCGGCGGCGGCGGGGTCCGCCTACGAGGGCGGCGCCGGCTGATCGGCTCAGGCGGTCCCGTGTAGCCGGTCCCCGAAGTCCCCCAGCCCCGGCAAGATGAACCCGGCGTCGTTGAGCTGCCGGTCCACGGCGGCGGTCACGATCGGAACGTCGGGGTGCTTGGCGCGGAGACGCTCGACGCCCTCGGGAGCCGCCACGACGCAGACGAAGGCGATCGAGGTCGGAGCGGCGATCGCCTTCACGTGGCCGACGGCGGCCGCGCCCGATCCGCCCGTCGCGAGCATCGGGTCGAGCAGGGAGCGCGCGGCGCCCCCGCATCGGCGGGAGCTTCGCGTAGTAGTCGCGCGGCTCGAGCGTGCGTTCGTCCCGCTCCATCCCGAGGTAGCCGACGACCGCGTCGGGGTAGAGGTCGGTGACCGCGTCGAGCAGGCCGAGCCCGGCCCGAAGGACCGGGATCGCCACGAGCCCCTCGGCGAGCGCTCGGCCCTCGGTCTCCTCGAGGGGGGTACGGACCCGAACCGGCTCCGACGCCAGGTCGCGGGTCGCCTCGATCACGAGGAGCCAGCCGAGTCGGCGCGTGAGCTGGCGGAACGACGCCGGGTCGGTCCGCTCGTCCCGCAGGCGTGTGACCAGGTCGGCGGCGAGGGGGGTGGTCGAGCACCGTGACGGACACTGCAGCGCATCCTACGCCTGGCTCGCCCCGCGCGCGCCCCGGGCGGCTCGGCCTGTCCGGGCCCGGCCGCCCGCTTGCCACCGCGCCCCCACGTTCGGCATCATGGACGCGAGATGTCGCGTTCCTTCGGCTTCTGGTTCTTCTACGGCGGGCGGCGCCCGGCGTAGTCGCCAGCAGCCACCGGACGCAGGCGAAGACCCCGGGCGACGGACCCGGGGTCTCGCGTTCCCGGGCCCGACCCGGCCGGGAGAAAGGTCGAGCGGATGGTCGTGGTGATGAAGCAGGACGCCGGCGAGGCGGAGATCGAGGCGGTCTGCGAGAAGGTGCGGGCCGTCGGCGGGGAGGCCTTCGTGTCCCGCGGCACCGTGCACACGGTGATCGGGCTCGTGGGCGACACCGAGCGGTTCGAGGCGATCCCGTTCGGCCAGCTTCCGGGGGTCGACCACGTGATCCGGATCGGCAAGCCCTACAAGATGGTGTCCGCCGATCTGCACCCGAGCCCGTCGACCGTGAAGGTGGGCCCCGCGGTCATCGGCCGAGAGACGTTCACGCTGATCGCCGGGCCGTGCGCGGTCGAGAGCTACGAGCAGGCGCTCACGGCCACGCAGGCCGCGAAGAGGGCCGGCGCCACGATCCTTCGCGGGGACGTCTTCAAGCCCCGAACCTCCCCGTACTCCTTCCAGGGCCTGGGGGAACAGGGCCTGGAGATCCTGGACGCCTGTCGGCGCGAGACCGGACTGCCGATCGTCGTCGAGGTCGTCGACGTGTCGCACGTGCAGCACGTCGCCGAGGTGGCGGACTGCATCCGGGTCGGCACGCGCAACGCACAGAACTTCGAGTTGCTCAAGGAGTGCGGGCTCGCGCGCAAGCCGGTGATGCTCAAGCGGGGTCTCGCGATGACGGTCGACGAGTGGCTCCAAGCCGCCGAGTACGTCGCGCAGCGCGGGAACGCCGACGTGATCCTGTGCGAGCGGGGGATCCGGACGTTCGAGCCCTCCACGCGCAACACGCTCGACCTCGCCGGTATGGCCGTGGCCCAGCGCGAGTCGCACCTGCCGGTGATCGTGGATCCCTCCCACGCGGTGGGCAAGCGGGCGCTCGTGGGGCCGATGGCCCTGGCCGCGGTCGCGGCGGGCGCCGACGCGGTGATGATCGACGTCCACCCCGATCCCGAGCACGCCCTGTGCGACGGGCCGCAGGCGCTCGTCCCCGATGAGGTCGTCGCGCTGGGAGAGCGCCTGGCTGCGGTGGCGCGCGCGGTCGGTCGGGAGCTCGCGAGCGAGGCGGAGCCCGGCGCGCGGTAGCTAGGCGGCGGTGCCGGGCCGCGAGTCGGCGGGCACCCGCGGGGTCAGCTCGACGATGTCGCAGGTCTTGCGCCAGCGCTGCAGGCTCGCCTGCGGCGGGCCGACGCGGCTTCGGCGGCGATCGACGAGGAGCTTCGCGGCCTCCTCCCACTCCGCCCCCTCGAGGAGCCGTCCGGCGGCGGGGAGCTCCTCGAGCGCGGTGTCACGGCCCTTGCGGCGCGTGACGATCACGAACTCCTTGGCCTGGCCGATCCCAGGAACCGTCTGCTCCTCCGGCCCGGGCGTGCGCTGCGACAGCACGTAGACGCGCCCGTCCTTGTAGGCGAACCACGCCGGGATCGTTCGCAGGCGGCCGTCGAGGCGCGCGCCGACCCAGATGACGTCGGAGCGGCGGAAGCCGTCCTCGACGTCCTTCGGGAGCTTCGCCGGAGCCACCTCCACCGCGACCGGGACCTCGATCTCGCCGAGGATCTGGTCGTCGAGGACGAAGGAGGCGACGTAGGTTCCGGTCTCATCGAAGACCGCCTCGTGCACCTCGTCGAGCTCCGTGGTCAGATCGAACATACCCGCCATCCGTCGGACCTCGGGCCCCCAGCGCCACACCAACCGGCCGGAGGGGCCGTACATCCGGACCTCCTCACGGACGAACCCGACCGGCACCTTCCAGGCGCGGAACAGCACGAACGGGTGCGCGGGGCCGGGCTGGCCGACGAGGTAGATCCCGTCGGGCGCGCGCTCGCCGGCGCTGCCCCACACGCGTCGGTCGACGACCGCGGCTGCGACGAGCTCGCCCACGGGTTCCATGGCGCGGGGATGATAGCCCAGGCGCGTCAGACCGAGCGGCTGAGCCACAGGGTCGGCTCGTCGATCTCCGGCAGGCTCGGCAGGGCCTCGGGGCTCGACCAGATCCGCGCGAGCGTCGGCTCGTCGGTCGCCGACGCCACCGCCTCGCAGAAGGCGGCGGCTCGGCGGGGGAGCTCGGACGGCAGGTCCACGCCGAACAGGTGGCGCAGGGGCAGCTCGCCCGACCGCGCGTCCCGAGCCCGTACCAGGGCCTCTCGGATCCTCGGCGCGCCGGGCAGGAGCTCGGCCGCGATCCGCTCGGCGACGTGGTCGGCCCAGGCGTCGGCCATCGCCACGAGCGCCTGGATGCGTCCCAGCGTGATCCGCTGCTCGTCGTCGAGCTCGACGAACGCCGGCTGCGCCTCGTGCTCGAGGAACCGCCGGAGGGCCTCCGGGTCCGCCGGGTCGAGCTCGGCCAGGCGCTCCCCGAGCGCGGCCACGTCGATCCGCAGAGCCGAGCCGTACTCGACGACGAGCTCGCGGAACCGCTCGCCCGCCCAGGGATGGGCGAAGGCGAAGCGGAGCGCGAGCTCCCGCAGGGCCGCCCAGGTGCGGAACTCCCGACGCTCCAGGGCCCAGGCCCGCTCGAAGGCGGCGAGGTTCGGCACGACGAAGGTCGCGGCCTGGCCCGGGTGCGGGAAGGGCAGGTCGGCGCCGCTCAGGACCGTACGGGCGAGCGCACCGAGAACCGTGCCCACCTGCGTGCCCTGCAGCAGGGGGCCGAGTTGACGCAGGATCGGCGCCAGACCGGGCGCCTCCTGTCCCAGCTGCTCGGCGATCGCGCGCTCGAGCGCTCGGGTCTGGGCGGCGGCCGCCGGTTCGAGGAGGGCGTGCAGGTCCTCGATGGTCGCGCCCACCCACACCGCCCGCCGGAGGGCCCGTACGCGGGTGAGCTCGGCGGGTGGCTCGAGGTCGGTCGTTCGCGCGACGTGGAGCTCCGCAACGCGCACCGCCTCCTCGAGCTCGGCCACGTCCTGGACGTTCGGCTCAGGGTCCTCCCCGGCCTCGGCCGCCGTGGCCACGCCGACCTGACGGGCGAGCTCCCAGTTCACCGGCCCCGACGAGGAGGCCATGACCCGCTGGAGCTCGCGGAACAGCGGCGCGTCGTGCAGCGGCTCGGAGGGGTCGAAGAGCTCCACGAAGCCATCGTACGACCCGCGCTAGCATGAGTCGGTGCCTTCCGACCGGCTCGTCGTCGACATCGCGACCGAGCCCCTGTCGGTCCCGGACGTGCTGGCGGCGGTGGCCGACCCGGGCGCGGGGGCGACCTGCGTGTTCGTCGGCACGGTCCGGGACCACGGCGAGCGTGGGGCCGTCAACGGGCTCACGTACGAGGCCTGGGCCGAGCTCGCGCGCGAGCGGATCGCCGAGCACGCGCACGGGGCGTTCGAGCGCTGGACGCTGCGTCGGATCGCCGTTGCGCACCGCACGGGCGATCTGTCGGTCGGCGAGGCGAGCGTCGTGATCGCCGTGTCGGCCGCCCACCGAGCGGACGCGTTCGAGGCCTGCCGGCACCTGATCGAGCGGCTGAAAGCGGACGTTCCGATCTGGAAGAAGGAGGCGCTCGCGACCGGCGAGGGGCATTGGGTGCAGGGGGCCTGATGGGGCGCGACCCTCGCCGTGGACCTCGGCACCGCGACGACCCTCGTGCACCGCCTCGGGGACGGCCTGGTCCTGTCGGAGCCGGCCGTCGTGGCCGTGCGCGCGGCGAGCGGTCGCGTCGTCGCGGTCGGGACCGACGTGTGGGAGCTGATCGGTTCCGATCCAGCGTCGGTCCTCACGCTCCGACCGCTGCGCGACGGAACGATCACCGACTACGAGGTCACGGCGAGCATGATCGCGCTGCTGTTGCGCCGCGTCGGCGTCGGTCGGCTCGCCCGACCCCGGGTGCTCGCGACCGTGCCCTCGGCGATGACGGAGGTCGAGCGCCGGGCGGTCCGCGAGGCGCTCACGGGCGCCGGGGCACGTCGGGTCGTCCTCGTCGAGGAGGCCCTCGCCGCGGCGATCGGCGCCGGGCTGCCCGTGCACGAGCCCGTGGGGAGCTTCGTCGTCGACGTCGGCGGCGGCCGGACCGAGGCCGCGGTCGTGTCGATGGGCGGGGTCGTGGGCGGGAGGTCGATCCGCATCGGCGGGTACCAGATCGACGACGCGATCCGCGACCACCTGCGCGAGGGGTACGGCGTGGCGATCGGGGAGCGCGCCGCCGAAGAGCTGAAGATCGCGCTGGCCACCGCCTTCCCGACCGGCTCGGGCCGCCGGGCGGTCGTGATCGGACGCGAGCTCGCGACCGGCAACACGGTCGAGGTCGAGCTGACCGAGGACGAGGTCCGCGCGGCGATCGGTCCCCCCGGTGCGGGCGATCGTCGAGACGGTCCGCACGATGCTGGCCGAGGCGCCTCCGGAGCTCACCCACGACGTCTTGGACGTCGGTCTGTTCCTCACCGGCGGCGGGAGCCAGCTGCGGGGCCTCGACCTGCTCCTCGCCCAGGAATGCGAGGTTCCGGTGCACGTGGCCGAGCGGCCGCTCGAGACGGTCGTGCGGGGCGCGGGGACGGATGCTCGAGCACCTCGAGGACTACCGCGCGACCTTCCAGCTCGTTCGCGCCCGGGGGCGCTCGTGACGTTCTCGATCGTCGCGTTCGACCCCGCGACGGGGGATCTGGGGGTGGCGGTGGGCCTCGCGGTTCCCGGCCGTCGGAGCGGTCGTGCCCTACGCGCGGGCCGGCGTGGGCGCGGTCGCGACGCAGGCCTGGGCCAACACGGACCTCGGTCCGCAGGGGCTCGCCGGGATGGCCGAACGGGGCTCGGCGCCCGAGGTCCTGGGCCGCCTCCTCGACGCCGACGAAGGACGGGAGGACCGTCAGGTCGGCGCCGTCGACGCCGCGGGTCGGGCGTTCTCGTTCACGGGCTCGCGGTGCATGGCCTGGGCGGGCGGTCGCGCCCTGCAGCACGTCGCGGCGCAGGGCAACATCCTCGTGGGTCCGCAGGTCGTCGACGCGATGCTGGAGGCCTACGGGGCGACCGACGGCGACCTCGTCGATCGGCTCCTCGCGGGCGCTGCTCGCCGGCGATGCCGCCGGCGGAGACCGGCGGGGCCGGCAGTCGGCCGCCCTGCTCGTGGTCCGCGAGGGCGGAGGGTACGAGGGGCGGAACGACCGCTACGTCGACCTCCGCGTGGACGACCACCCCGACGCCGTGCGCGAGCTCGCCCGCGTGTTCACCGTGTGGGACGAGACCGTGCTCGTTCGCCACGACCGCGGGCTGGACCCGACCCCGGAGCTCGTGGCGGAGATCCAGCGGCGGCTGGCCGCCCTCGGCTACGCGGTCGAGCCCACGGGGGCCCTGGACGCACCGACCGGGGCGGCGCTCGAGGCGTGGGCCGGGGAGGTGAACCTCGAGGGCCGGCTGCGCGACGACGGCCTCGTCTCCGAGCACCTCGTGCGTGAGCTCCGCGACGTCACGCCCGAGGTCGGTGGCTAACCACCGGCGAGGGCCGCCGACGAGCCGCACCAGGGCGCGGCCGAGGCCGACCAGCGCCGCGGCGAGGGCGACCGCCCCGACGAGCACGGTGGCGACGAGCCCCAGCGCGCCCGTCACCCAGGACCCGTCCGGCTCCTCCTCCGTGAGCGGGATCCCTCCGCCGGGGGCGACCTCGTCCTCGGGCTCGGCCGTCTCACCGAGCGCCTCGCCCACCGTCTCGCTCACGAGCACGGCGATCTCGCCGCGCACCGACAACGCGTACACGACCGCTCCGACGGCGAGCGACAGCACGAGCACGATCGCGTAGCCCACGCCCTTGCGAGCCTACCCCGACGTCGGTGCGGCGCCGGGCAGGCGTTCGCCCACGGCTTCGTAGGATGGGCGGGTGAGCCGTGCGGCGAGGATCGCCGTGGCCGGCGCGGTGCTCGTGGCGATCGGCGCCGCGATCTGGCTACCGCTGCCCTACTACGCGATGGGACCCGGGCCCGTCCGCGACGTCGGGCCGTTGATCCGCTTCGACGGCTACGAGCGCTTCGGCTCGGCCGGGACGATCGTGATGACGACGGTGCGGTGGTTCCGCGTGACCCCGACGCGCGCCGTGCAGGTGTGGCTCGACGACGCCTGGTCGCTCGTCGACCAACGCCAGCTGTTCCCCCCGGACGTCGACCCCGACGAGGAGGAGCGGATCTCGACCGCGCAGATGGATCAGAGCCAGGTCCACGCCGCCTACGTGGTGCTCGAGCGCCTGACGGACTACCCGGACGAGCACGGCCCCGGCGTGCTCGTCGAGGGGACGGTCCCCGACTGCCCGGCCGACGGAGTGCTGTTCCCCGGGGAGCTCGTCGTCTCGATCGATGGCTCGACGGTGCGCTCCACGCGAGCCGCGGCGCGCCTGATCGAGGCGAGGCCGCCGGGGGAGCCGATCGCCTTCGTCGTCCGGGCCGATGACGGTGACCACGAGGTCGAGCTCGCGCGATCGCGCTGCGTGCCCGATCGACGGAAGGCCTTCGTCGGCGTGAGCTTCGTCCCCGCGTTCCCGATCGAGCTCCGGGTGGAGGACGCCGACGTCGGCGGCCCCTCGGCGGGGCTCATGCTCGCGCTGGGCCTGTACGATCTGATGACCCCCGGCGACCTCACCGGCGGCCGGGTCGTCGCCGGCACCGGCACGATCGACCTCGACGGCCGGGTGGGGGCGGTCGGCGGCGTGAGGGACAAGGTCCTCGGGGCGGCGCGCGCCGGGGCCGACGTGTTCCTCGTGCCGCGCGGCAACCTCGAGGAGCTCGAGGGTCTCGACACCGGGTCGATGCGGATCGTCGCCGTGCGCCGGTTCGGCGAGGCGGTCGAAGCCCTGGTCGCCGCCGGGGGGTCCGACGGGGGCCGTGCGGTCGAGCGTCTCTCATGAGCTAGGCTGCCCGCAACGCCCCCAGGCAAGGAGCCCGCACGCGTGTCGACGACGACGATCCGGGTCGGGGAGCGCCCCAGGCGCTGGCCGGCCACCCTCCTGCTCGCGGCGTTCGTGGTCGCGGTCACCTTCACGCTCCTGGCCGACTTCGTGATCCGCGTGCAGTGGTACCGGGAGATCGGGCAGTCCGGCGTGTTCTGGACGACCCTTCGAACGAAGGCCCTGCTCGGGATCGCCTTCGGCCTCGGGTTCTTCATCCTGCTGTACGCGAACCTGGCGATCGCGCGCTGGATCGCGCCGACGACGCGCGTGCTCACCCCCGAACAGGAGGCCCTCGAGCGGATCCGCGAGGGGCTCGAGCCGTACCTCCGGTGGGTCCTGCCGGCCGGCTCGCTCCTGCTCGCGTTCTTCGTGGGGCTCGGCGTGGCCGGGCGATGGCAGACGTTCCTGCTGTGGCGGCACGGTTCGGGGCTGTCGTTCGGCACCCCGGAGGAGCAGTTCGGCCTCGACCCCCGCCTACTACGTGTTCACCCTGCCGTGGCTGCGGTTCCTCCAGGGGTGGCTGTTCTCGAGCCTCGTCGGCGTGACGGTCCTCGTCGGCCTCGCGCACGCCCTGTGGGGCGGGATCCGTCCGCAGGCGCCGGTGTTCGCCGACAAGGTCACGCCGCCGGTCCGCGCGCACCTGTCGGTGCTCCTGGGGCTGATCATGCTGGTGAAGGCGTGGGGCTACTGGATCGGCCGCTACGACCTGCTGACGAGCCGACGGGGCCTCGTGCAGGGCGCGTCCTACACGGACGTGAACGCCCAGCTGCCCGCGCTCACGTTCCTCAGCGTCGTCGCCGTGGTGTGCGCCCTGCTGTTCTTCCTCAACATCCGCGTGCGCCTGTGGAGCCTGCCCGTGATCGCCGTCGCCCTCCTGGGCCTCGTGTCGGTCCTCCTCGGGGCCGCGTACCCAGCGTTCGTCCAGCAGTTCCGCGTGCGGCCGAACGAGCAGCAGTTCGAGCTCCCCTACATCGAGCGCAACATCCGCGGCACCCGTGCGGCGTTCGGCCTGGACCGGATCGAGTTCCAGCAGCGCGACGTCGGGGAGCCGCTGACGCCCGACGACCGGGTGGCCAACGCCACGACGATGGAGAACATCCGCCTGTGGCGGCCGATCCCGATCTTGGCGGAGAACTTCCGATCGCTGCAGCGGATCCGCCAGTACTACGAGTTCAACGACATCGACGTGGATCGCTACGAGACGGCCGAGGGGCCCCGGCTCCTGATGGTCGCCGCCCGCGAGATCGCCCAGAGCGGGATCCCGACCGGTGGGCGCACGTGGACGAACGAACACCTCACCTACACCCACGGCTACGGCGCGGTGGCCGCGCTCGTGAACACGGCGACGCCCGAGGGACAGCCGGTGTTCACGCTGAAGGACATCCCGCCCCGCGGCGCGCCGGAGATCGACCCCGATCGCGCCGGGATCTACTACCAGGAGCGCACCGACGTGCCGTTCGTCGTCGTGGGGACCCGAACGGAGGAGCTCGACTACGAGGGCGCGGCCGACAACCTCCAGTACGAAGGCGCCGGCGGCATCCCGATCGGGAACCTCCTGCAGCGGGCGCTGTTCGCCTGGCACTTCCGCGACGTGAACCTGCTCACGACCGGACAGATCACGGGGGACAGTCGGATCCTGATCAACCGGTCGCTCGAGGAGCGGGTGCCCGCGCCGGTGCCGTTCCTACGGTTCGACGCCGATCCCTACCTGGCCGTCGTCGACGGGCGTCCCACGTGGATCTGGGACGCCTACACGACCACCGACGCCTACCCCTACTCGCAGGCGCTCGATCTCGCCGAAGCGACCGACGGGCTCCTCACCGGAACCGTGAACTACATGCGCAACTCGGTGAAGGCAACGGTCGACGCCTACGA
Organism: Actinomycetota bacterium; assembly: GCA_026003015.1. Taxonomy (GTDB): domain Bacteria; phylum Actinomycetota; class UBA4738; order UBA4738; family HRBIN12; genus BPGL01. The sequence continues at coordinate 28,787 of BPGL01000001.1, forward strand.
CGGCACGCTCACCTACTACGCGGACCTCGACGAACCGATCGCCGCGGCGTACAGCCGCGCGTTCCCGGGCTTGTTCACCGATATCGAGCGCGCGCCCGAAGCTCTGCGCGCGCACTTCCGCTATCCGGAGAACCTCTTCCAGGCGCAGGCCTACCAGTTCGCGAACTACCACGTGGAGGACCCGTCGGTCTTCTACCAGAAGCAGGACTTCTGGGAGGTGCCGGCCGATCCGACGGTGCGGCCGGCGACGGTGGGGGCGAAGGGGCCGCTGCTTCGGCCCTACTACGTGCTCGCGCGGCTCCCGGGGGAGCAGGACGTGGACTTCTTGCTCGTGCTCCCGTTCGTCCCCGAGGGACGCAACAACATGGTCGGCTGGATCGCGGCCTCCTCCGATCCCGAGGAGTACGGGCGCGTCGTCGCCTACCGGTTCCCGACGGGCCGCAACATCGAGGGGCCCTCGCAGGTCCACGCGCGGATGAACCAGGACGAGGTCTTCTCCCGGGAGCGGACGCTGCTCGGGCAGGCCGGCTCCCAGGTGCTGTTCGGCGACTTCCTCGTGATCCCCGTCGAGCAGACGTTCCTGTACGTGCAGCCGGTCTACGTCCGGGCCGAGCAGGAGGCGTCGCTGCCCGAGCTCAAGTTCGTCCTGCTCGTGAACGGCAGCGGCGGCGAGGTGGCGATCGGCGGGACGCTCGAGGAGGCGCTCGACGCCGCGATCGGTGCGATCGGCGAACCCGGCGAGCCCCAGGAGCCGGGCGAGCCCCAGGAGCCACCGGCGGGGCCGGCGCCCGAGGAGGTGCGGCGCCTCCTCGACGAGGCCCTCGCCCGCTTCGAGGCGGCGCGGGAGGCGCTGTTGGCCGGCGACCTCGCGACCTACCAGCGGGAGCTCGAGCGGGCCGAGGAGCTCGTGGCCGAGGCGCGTGAGCTCGCGGGCCTCAGCCCGTAGGGGCGGGCCCGTCGCCCGCCCGATGGCCCGGCGGGGGCCCGTCGCCCGCCCGATGACCCGGCGGGGGCCCGTCGCCCGCCCGATCGTCCAGGCGGAACCCCAGGTCGGCGGGCACGTCGGCGACGTCCATCTGCGCCTTCTGCAGGCGTCCGGAGTAGTCCCAGTTCATCGCCTGCCATCGCGTGAACTGGTCGAGGACCCACACCCCGGACTGGCGCGACCCGTTGCCGCTCTTGCCGTTGCCGCCGAACGGGAGGTGAGCCTCCGCGCCGGAGGTCGAGTTGTTCACGCTCACCATGCCCGCCGAGATCCGCTCGCGGAACCGGAAGGCCCACAGCGGGTCGCGCGTGTAGATGCTGCTCGAGAGCCCGTAGCCGTGGGCGTTGGCGAGCTCGAGCGCCTCCTCGAAGGTCTCGAAGGTGGCGACCCCGACGATCGGTCCGAAGGTCTCGGTGTTCGCCAGCTCGTCGTCGATGCGCACGCCGTCGACGATCGTGGGGTGGTAGTAGAGGCCCCGCGCCGGGTCGCCGACGAAGCCCTCGCGGGGGTGGGCGGGGTCGATCCGCCCGATCCCGGTCGATCCCAACACGCGGTGGTGGTCGCGGATCAGGTCGAGCCAACGCTCGAACCGCTGCGCGAACCGCTCGGAGATCATCGGCCCGTACAGCACCGGCTCGAACGGATCGCCGATCGGGGCGTCCTCGACCGCCTTGGCGAAGCGCGCGAGGAAGTCGTCGTGGACCTCGGCGTGGACGATCGCGGTGCCCAGCGAGGTGCACCGCTGTCCGGCCGTGCCGAACCCGCTGAACAGCGCCCCCTCGACGGCCAGGTCGAGGTCGGCGTCGGGCATCACGACGAGCGGGTTCTTGCCCCCGAGCTCCAGGCAGGGGGACTGCAGGTGCCGCCCGCAGAGCTCGCCGATGCGCCGTCCCACCTCGCTCGAGCCCGTGAAGCCCACCTTGTCGACGAGCCCCTCGTCGAGCGCGCGTTCGAGCCCGGCGAAGGTCCCCTGGCCGTCGGCGAGGACGAGTTGGAACGCTCCCGTCGGCAGGCCCGCGTGCAGGAACAGCTGCGCGAAGGCCTCGGCCGTCGCGGGGGCGTACTCGGCGGGCTTCCACACGACCGTGTTGCCGCACAGCAGCGCGGGCACCAGGTACCAGGAGGGGACGGCGACCGGGAAGTTCCCGGCGGTCACGATGGCGGCGGTGCCGACCGGCGTGCGGAACGTGAACAGCTGCTTGTCCGGAAGCTCGGAGGGCACCGTCATCCCGTAGAGCCGGCGCCCCTCCGAGACGAAGAAGCTGCAGGTGTCGATCACCTCCTGCACCTCGCCCCGGGCCTCGGCGATCGGCTTGCCGATCTCACGGGTGATCAGACGGGCAAGGGCGTCGGCGTTGTCCTCGACGAGGCGACCGAGCTGCTGGATGGCGCGTCCGCGGACCGGCGCGGGGACCGCGCGCCAGCCCGGCTGCGCGGCCTTCGCCCGCCGGCAGGCCGCCACGAACGTGTCCGCGTCGGCGAGGGCGGCCTCGGCGACGACCTCCCGCAGGTCCGCCGGGTTGCGGACCGTGAGGGTCCCGCCGGGCGCGTCCTCGACCGGGTGGCCGTCCAGCAACGAGGAGACCCGGCGCGCCATCGACCCGATGCTAGCGCGCGGCCGTGGAGCCGGGGCCTTGGCGTGCGGCGACCCGTTCCGCTAGCATCGTCCTGCGGGGTGGAGCAGTCCGGTAGCTCGCTGGGCTCATAACCCAGAGGTCGTAGGTTCGAATCCTACCCCCGCGACTCGCCCGACCCCCGGCTCGACGGGGGTCCCCCGACGCACGCGATCGTGTGGAGGTCGACCCCCCCGGGGGTGCGCAGGTCCGCCTCTCGATCGGCCCACCTGATGCGGACGAGCGCGTACGTGCGGTCGTCGAGCTCCGCGGCGCTCGTGACCTCGCCCGTCTCCCGATCTTCGGCGAGGACCGGCTCGCCGGGGCGGACCGTGCCGTCGGCGACGACGTGCACGAGCACGCGGCGGGGGTGCCCGAGGTTCCGCACCCGGGCCACCGCCTCCTGCCCGAGGAAGCACCCCTTGGTGGTCGACACGGCGTCGTCGAGGCCGCACTCGGCGGGCAGGTCGCCCTCGCGGGCGTCGACCGCCAACCTCGGGCGGCCGGCGGCGATCCGCCACGCCTCGATCTCGGCGCCCGTCGCGGCCCGACGGGTCGCCCCGAGCGCCTCGCGCACCGCGGGCGCGTCCTCGGCCCGGCACCACAGGTCCACGCCAGCGCCCAGGGCCGACGGCGCGGTTCGCCGGGTCGCCCCCGGCAGGGCTTCGTGGACGCCGCCGGGCAGCGCGAAGGTCCGGAGCGCCTGGGAGCGGTCCTCCAGGCGCACGTCCGAGCTCAGCACGTACGGAGCCAGGAGCTCGTCGATCGGACGCGGCTGCGCCGGGTCCTGCAGGAGCACCACACCGTCGCCGAGATGCGCGACGGTGCACTCGGCGCGCACGGCCCCGGTCGGGGCGAGCAGCAGCGCGCGGCGGGCCTCGCCCGGCCCGAGGTCGAGGAGGTCGGCCGACAGCAGATCGTGCAGCCAGCGGAGGGCGTCGGCACCCTCGACCCCGACCACGCGCCACCCCTCGAGCTCGGCGTAGGTCGTGGGCGCGGCGTGCGGAACGGAGGCGGGAAGCCCGGCGGCCATCGGAAACCAGCCTACCGGCCGATCGCCCGTGGGTTCCGCTTCCCGTACACTCCGGCGCGTGCGCACCTTCCTGCCCCTTGCGCGCGTGGTCGTCGCGCTGGTCGCCGTCCTGCTCATCGCCACCGCGAGCGCTCCGGCGGTCGCCGCGCCGAGCGGGCTGACGCCGATCGAGCCCACGTACCGCGTGCGGCTGCGGTCGGGGCCCCTCGGGCGCGTGTGGCACGGCTCGGCGCGGGTCACGTTCCGCAACGGCGGATCCGAGGTGCTCGATCGCGTGTACCTGCGCCTGTGGTCCAACGGGGTCCGGGGCTGCGACCCCGTCGCGATCCGGGTGCGCGGCCTGCGTGGCGGCACGCCGCGTGCGCTGCGGCAGCGCTGCACGACGCTTGCCGTCGACCTCGACCGACCCCTCGCGCCGGGCGAGCGGGGGGAGGTGTCCTTCGGTCTGTCGATCCGGGTGCCCGAGCTGCGGGACCGGTTCGGGTGGAGCCCCGGGCTCGCGTTCCTCGGCTCGGCCCTGCCGGCGCTCGCCGTGCGCGACGACCGCGGCTGGCACCTGCCGCCGTTCGTCGACCTGGGGGAGAGCTTCTACTCCGTGGTGGGTCGCTACCGCGTGACCTTCGAGACGCCGCGTGGGATCCGGACGCCGAGCACGGGGCGGCTCGTCGCCCGGCGCACGGTGGGTGGACGCACGGTCGTCACCTCCGAGGCCCGACGCGTCCGCGACTTCGAGTGGGCGGCCGGTCCGCTCCGCCGGGTCGTCGGTCGGGCCGCCGGGACGCGCATCGTCGTCTGGTACCTGCCGGAGGCGGTCGACGCACGGCGCGCCCGGAGCCTGTTGGGGCATGCGGAGCGTGCGATGGCGACGTTCTCGGAGGCCTTCGGGCTCTACCCCTACCCCGAGCTCGACGTGGTGCTGTCGGGACACGCCTGGATCGGCGGGATGGAGTACCCGCAGATCGTCTTCTCCGACCCGATCCCGGTCGTCCTGCGGCACGAGCTCGCCCACCAGTGGTGGTACGGGCTCGTGGGCAACGATCAGTTCACGGAACCGTGGCTCGACGAGGCGTTCGCGACGTGGTCGCAGCGGCTCCCGACGCGCCCGCGGGTCGGCTGCGAGGGGTTCGGGTGGCCCTCGGGGTCCGCCCGCATGACGAACGACATGGGCTACTGGCGCGAGCACCCCGCACAGTACTTCTCGGTCGTCTACATCGGGGGCGCCTGCCTGCTGGCTCAGCTCGCCGAGCGCTTCGGCCTCGATCGGTTCCTTCGCATCCTCGAGCGCTACGCCGCGCGCCACCGGTACGGGATCGCGCGCACGTCCGACTTCGTCCACGCGATCGACCGCGCGGCCGCGCGGCACCTGCCGGGGTTCGACACGGATGCCTTCTGGGCGGCCTGGCGGGTTGGGCCCTGACCCGGCCCCGCTCGCGGGCCGTGGGGCGAACGGCTAGGATGGCTCGCGACCGTGCGCGGCACGCGGCGGGCACGAGGAGGCGGTGGTGGCGGCGATGTCGTTGAAGGACGCGATGGAGGTGCTCGGGCGCGTTCCCCTGTTCGCCGGCTGCTCGAGGCGCGAGCTCGAGACGGTGGCCCGCGCCGCCAAGCCCGTCGAGCACCGAACCGGCTCGGTCGTGGCGCGTGAGGGCGACCCGGGGGTGGGGCTGTTCGTGATCGTCGACGGCACCGCCGAGGTGACGATCGGCGGGCGCCGCAAGGCGAGGCTCGGTCCCGGCGACTACTTCGGTGAGATCGCCCTGCTCGACGGCGGGCCGCGGACGGCCACGGTGACGGCGACCTCGGACCTTCGGATGCTCGGCCTGACCGAGTGGGTCTTCCGGGGGCTGATGCAGCAGCATCCCTCGATCGCGATCAAGACGCTCGAGGCCATGGCCGGACGCCTGCGCGAGGCGACCGGCGCGCCCACCGCCTGAGTCGGTGCCGGTCCTCGAGCGGCCCGACGGCTGCGGCCTCTACCACGAGGTGCACGGGCGACCCGACGCTGCGCCGCTGCTGCTCCTCGAGGGGCTCGGGGGGGACATCCCCGGGTGGCGTCGCAACATCCCGACGCTCGCACGGTCGCTTCGGGTGATCGCCTACGACCTGCGCGGCAACGGCCGCTCGTGCGAGCCCCCGGGGCCGTGCACGATGGCGACCTTCGTCGAGGACACCGTCGCGCTCCTCGATCACCTCGGCGTCGAGCGAGCGCACGTCTACGGCCAGTCGTTCGGCGGCATGGTCGCGATCGAGCTCGCGCTCGCGCACCCCGAGCGCGTCCGTACCCTCGTGCTCGCGGCGACGCACGCGGGGCCCGCGCGCGCCTCGCCCGTCAAGGTCCGCGTCCCGAAGGACGAGCCCTGGCGCGCGCTGTACGCGCCGGCCTTCGTCGAGGAGCACCCGGAGCACGTGGCCGAGGACCTCGCCGTCGCCGAACGCCAGCCCCGACATCCGCTCGGGGGGCGACGACAATGGGAGGCGATGCAGGGCTTCGACGCGTGGGATCGGTTGGGATCGATCACCGCGCCCACCCTCGTCCTGCACGGCACGCAGGACCTCTTGGTCGCCCCGGAGAACGCCGAGCGGCTGGCCGCCGCCATCCCCAGGGCGCAGCTGCACCTGCTCGAGGGCGCCGGGCACCTGTACCACTCGGAGCGGGCCGCGCAGGCCGACGCCGCCGTGCTCGACTTCATCGGGCGCCATGGGTGAGCTCCCGCCCGAGGTCGAGGAGCTCCTGCGCGCCCGGTCCGCGGCCCGGGCCGCCCGCGACTTCGCGCGCGCCGACGCGATCCGCGACGAGCTGCTCGCCCGAGGTTGGCGGGTCGTCGACGAGCCGGGCGGCGGGTCGCGCCTGGAGCCCGCACGACCCCCGGCGCCGGCACGACGGCGGGCGAGCGAGGTCCCGAGCGTGCTTGGGGAGCCGGCCACGGCCGAGGCGACGTTCGTGTGGGTGGTGCCGGGCTGGCCCGAGGACGTGGAGCGGGGACTCGCCGCGGTGCGCGCGTCGACCCCGGGACGCGCGGTCCACCTGCTCGTCGTCGACCTCACCGAGGACGATCCGGCGCGCTGGGCTCCGGACGTGGAGGTCGTGGCCCTCGACCCGGGGACCGGATGGGCGGCGGCGGCCAACGTCGGGCTCCGGCGCGCCCGCGGGCGGGTCGTGGTGCTGCTGGACGGCTCGGTGGAGCCGACGGGCGAGGTCCTCGGGCCGATCGAGGCCGCCCTGGCCGATCCGGGCGTCGGGCTCGTCGGGCCCTTCGGGCTCCTCACGCGCGACCTTCGATCCTTCGAGGAGGTGACCCGAGCCGGCCCGGTCGACGCCGTGCAGGCCTACCTGATCGCCTGTCGCCGCGAGCTGCTCGCGCAGGTCGGCGGGTTCGACGAGGGGTTCCGCTGGTACCGCACCGCGGACATCGAGTGGTCGTTCCGCGTCAAGGACGCCGGGCTCGCCACGGCGGTCGTGCCGCTTCCCGTGACCCGTCACGAGCACCGGATGTGGGCCTCCACGCCACCGACGGAGCGCGACCGCCGGTCGAAGCGGAACTTCTACCGGTTCCTCGATCGCTGGCGCGATCGCTGGGACCTGATCGTGGCGGGGCCGCCCACCGCCGACGGCTGAGCGGACCGTCAGTCCGCCGGCATCGGCGGGATCGGCGGCAGGGCGATCGGGGGAGCGGGCTGGGGCTGGTCGGCGCGTCGAGCCGGGATGGGCTCGGGCGTCGTGGCGACGGCGGCGGCCGCGCGCTGCTCGATCACCTCGCGGGCCTCGCTCGGGGTCGGGATCGGCTTGGCGCCAGAGGCGTAGGCCTCCAGGTCGGTGCCGTCGATCGTCTCGGTCACGAGCAGCAGCTCCCGGAGACGGTCGAGCAGCTCGCGACGCTCGGTGAGGATCGCGACCGCCCGGTCGTGCGCCTCGTTCAGGAGCCGGAGGACCTCGGCGTCGATCCGCTCCGCCGTGGCGCCGGCGACCTTCGGGCCGATGAACACGGCGTTGGGGTCGTCCTGGCCGAGCGACAGGGGCCCGACCTCGTCGCTCATCCCGTACTGCGCGACCATGGCACGGGCGATCTGCGTCGCCTTCTCCAGGTCGTTCTGGGCGCCGGTCGAGACCTCGCCGAACACGATCTCCTCAGCCGCGCGCCCGCCCATCGCGAAGGCCAGCATGTCGCGGAGCTCCGGCTCGGTGGCGAGGTAGCGGTCCTCCAGCGGCCGGGTCATCGTGAGCCCGAGCGCGGCGGTCCCCCTGGGGATGATCGTGACGCGGTGCACGGGGTCGAGGTGCTCGCAGAAGTGCGCGACGAGCGCGTGTCCCATCTCGTGAGCCGCGACCCGGACCTTCTCCTTCTCGCTCATGACGCGGGACTTGCGCTCGAGCCCCATCGAGGCCCGGTCGATCGCCTCCTCGAGCTCGTCCATCGTGACGGCGTTCTTGTCGCGGCGGGCGGCGAGCAGCGCGGCCTCGTTCACGACGTTCTCGAGGTCGGCGCCGGTGAACCCCGGGGTGCGGGCGGCGATCGTCTGCAGGTCGACGCTCGGATCCAGGGCGACCCCGCGGGCGTGCACCCGCAGGATCTCCTCGCGGCCCCTGAGGTCGGGTCGGTCCACGACCACCTGGCGGTCGAAGCGGCCGGGACGCACGAGCGCGGGGTCGAGGACGTCGGGACGGTTCGTCGCCGCCATGATGATCACGCCTTTGGAGGAGTCGAACCCGTCCATCTCGACCAGCAGCTGGTTCAGCGTCTGCTCACGCTCGTCGTGGGCTCCGAACCCTGCGCCGAGCGCGCCGGAGCGGCCCTTGCCGATCGTGTCGATCTCGTCGAGGAACACCAGGGCGGGCGCCTTCTCCTTGGCCTGCTGGAAGAGCTCCCGGACCCGAGCCGCGCCCAGCCCGACGAACATCTCGACGAACTCCGAGCCGCTCATGAAGAAGAACGGGACGTTGGCCTCGCCGGCCACGGCCCGCGCGAGCAGCGTCTTGCCGCACCCGGGAGGGCCGAGCAGGAGGACGCCCTTGGGGATCCGACCGCCGAGGCGCTGGTACTTCTTCGGGTTCTTCAGGAACTCGACGATCTCGCGCAGCTCCTCCTTCGCCTCGTCGACCCCGGCGACGTCGGTGAAGGTGGTCTTCATCTCCTTGCGGTCGTAGATCTTGACCTTGTTCCGGCCCATGTTGAGCGGGCTCGCCGCGCCCCCGCCCATCCGCCGGAACAGGAAGTAGTAGATGAGCCCCATCAGGAGCACCAGGGGCAAGATGCTGAACAGCAGGTTGACCCAGGGGCTCGGCGTGGACATCCGTACGTCGATGCCCTCGGCGTCGAGCTCCTCGGCCAACGTGTCGGTCTGGAAGTTCGCGGCGAGCGTCGTCGTGAAGGGGACCTCGGCGCCCTCGTCGGTCCGATAGACACCGGTGATGCTCGTCTCGGAGATGGTGACGGTGCCGACGATCCGCCCGGCCTCGGCGAGATCGCGGAAGCGCGAGTAGGACAGCGTGTCCCGGCTCGCCGTGGACAGCAGCTGGCTCATCACCAGGAGGCCGCCGACGACCAGCAGGACCAGCATCCACGGGGCCATGCGGGGTCGCGGCAGGGTCGGGGGGCCGTCGCGGCGTTCGTTCGGATCGGGCATCGTTGCCCCCATCTTCGCACCCTGCCGTGGGAATGACAGGCAGGCGGGTGACGCCTAGGCTGGGGCCGTGACGGTCCGGGCCGCGACCGACGAGAAGCACCTGCGCGCCCGCTTCGAACGCGAGGTCCTGCCGCTGTTGCCCTCCCTGTACGGCGCCGCCCTGCGGATGACCCGCAACCCGGCCGATGCCGAGGACCTCGTTCAGGAGGTCGTCCTGCGCGCCTTCCGAGGGTTCGCCGGCTTCCAGGAGGGCACGAACCTCAAGGCGTGGCTGTATCGGATCCTCACGAACACCTTCATCAACGACTACCGCAAGCGTCAGCGCGAGCCGGCGACCGTCGAGGGACCCGAGGACGTCGAGGACTGGTACCTGTTCGACCGCCTGGGGGCCGCGAACGTCGAGCGCTCGGCCGAGGAGGAGGTGTTGGATCGGCTCCCCGACGAGGACGTGAAGCGCGCGCTGGAGTCGCTGCCGGAGCGGTTCCGCCTCCCGGTCCTCCTCGCTGACGTGGAGGGTTTCAGCTACCGGGAGATCGCCGAGATCATGGAGACCCCGATCGGCACCGTGATGTCGCGCCTGCACCGGGGAAGGAAGGCGCTGGAGAAGGTGTTGTGGGAGACGGCTCGCGCCCGCGGGCTCGTGGACGACGAGAGGGACGATGGGCGGATGTGACGAGCCGGAGTGCCGCCAGATCCTCCGGGAGGTCGAGCGGTACCTGGACGGGGAGCTCGATCCCGAGGCCGGCGTGCGGATCGAGCGGCACCTGTCCGAGTGCGATCCCTGCATGCGGCGGGCGTCGTTCCGGCGCCACCTGAAGGTGGTGATCGCCGAGCGCTGCTCCGAACGCGAGGCGCCGAGCGAGCTGGCGGAGCGGATCCGCGCGCTGATCGACCGGCTCGAGACCGCGGACGATTGACCGCCGTGGGGACGCTCGATCCGAGCTCGCTCGGCACCCTCCTCGGCGTATGGGCCCACCCCGACGACGACATCTACCTTTCCGCCGGGCTCATGTGCGCCGTCGCGATGGCCGGCGGTCGGGTCGTCGACGTGACCGCGACCCGCGGTGAGGGGGGGTCGATGGACGAGGAGCGGTGGCCGACGGCCCGGATGGGCGAGGTGCGCACGCGTGAGCTCCTTCGCAGCCTCGAGATCCTCGGGGTCGCCGAGCACCGGTTCCTCGAGGGCTGCGTCGACGTGGATATGCACACCCCCCTGGCCGAGGTCGGAGCGGCGCAGGTGCTCGCGATCATGGAGGAGGTGCGCCCCGACACGGTCCTCACGTTCGGGCCCGACGGCATGACCGGGCACGAGGGGCACCGGTGCGTCTCGCGATGGGCGACCGAGGCGTTCCACCGAGCGGCGCCGCCCGGTGCCCGGCTCCTGTACGCGACGGCGACGCCGGAGTGGGTCGAGCGGTGGTTGCCCCAGCTCGCGCCCTTCGACATCTTCCTGCCGGGCACGCCGCCGGTGACGCCGCGGGCGCAGCTCGCGATCGCCTACGAGCTGCCCCCCGACGTGCTGGAGCGCAAGTACCGGGCGATCCTGGCCCACGAGAGCCAGGTCGAGGGGCTCGTGGCCGTCTTCGGCGACCGGATGCGCGAGTGGATGGGCGAGGAGGCCTTCCGCCTCGCCGCGGTGCGGGCGTCCTGATGCCGGTCGGCGAACGACTCCGCGCGATCGCGCGCTCGCTGGAGCCCTTCTCGGCGTTCTACCGATCCCTGCCGCCGACCCGGCCGGCGGACTTCCTGTTCGGCAACCCGCACGAGCCGGCGCCCGCCGCCTACGTCGAGGCCCTGCGGGCGGCGGCCGAGCCGGTCGACCCGGCCCGCTACGCCTACACGATGACGCTTGCGGCCGCGGCGTCCGCGATCGCCACCGGGCTCCGCGGCCGCATCGGGCTCGCCGTCCACCCCGAGGACGTCACGATCACGAACGGGAACTTCGCCGGCCTCGCGGCCGTGTTGCGCACGATCGCCGATCCCGGGGACTCGATCGTGTACCTCTCGCCGCCCTGGTTCTTCTACGAGCCGCTGATCCTGGCGGCGGGCTTGCGACCGATCCGGGTGGCCCTCACGCTCGGAACCTTCGAGCTCGACGTCGACGCGATCGCCGCGGCGATCGGTCCCGACACGTGCGCCGTGATCCTCAACTCACCCCACAACCCGAGCGGGAGGATCGTCGACGCCCGAACCCTCGACGATCTGGCTGCGGCGCTCACCGACGCCTCTGAGCGGTACGGGCGCCTGGTGTACCTGATCTCCGACGAGGCCTACCAGCGGATCGTCTTCGACGGACGGGTCTTCGCGAGCCCGGTCACGCGCTACCCGTCGTCGTTCCTGCTGTACACGTACGCGAAGACCCTGCTGTCGCCGGGGTCGCGGCTCGGCTACGTCGCGATGCCCGCCGCGATGCCCGAGCGCGATGAGCTCCGCGAGGCGCTCGTGCTCGCCCAGCTCCTGACCGGCTGGGCGTTCGCGAGCTCGATCCTGCAGCACGCGGTCCCGCACCTGGAGGGGCTCGACCCCGATCTCGCCTCGCTGCAGGCCCGCCGCGACCACCTGTGCGATGCGCTGCTCCGGCAGGGCTACGAGCTGCTCGTGCCCGAGGGGACCTTCTACGTGCTCGTCCGCTCGCCGATCCCCGACGACCGCGCGTTCGCGCAGGCGCTGGCCGCCGACGGGGTGTGGGTCCTGCCCGGGGCGCTGTTCGAGGCGCCGGGGTGGTTCCGGATCTCGCTCACCGCCAACGAGGCGATGGTCGACCACGCGATCCCGCGCTTCGCGCGGGCGATCGAGCGCGCCGCCCGGGGCGGAGCGTGAGGAGCCTCGCGCTCCTCGGGTCCGGCGAGTTCGCCGACTGGACCGCCGAGGTGGACGCCTGGCTGCTCGAGCGCGCCGACGGCGACGGCCGCGTGCTGATCTGCCCGACCGCCTCGGCGCCGGAGGGCGAGGCGGTCTTCCGCGCGTGGGGGGATCGGGGGCTCGAGCACTTCGCCGAGGCGGGGATCCGGGCCGAGGTGCTCGATCTGCGAACGCGGCGCGACGCGCAGCGCCCGGAGATCCTCGAGGCGATCGCGACCGCTTCGGTCCTGTACGTGTCGGGAGGCAACCCGTGGTACTTCGCGCAGACCCTGCGCGGGACCGCCGCCTGGCGGGCGATCGTCGAGCGCCTCGATCGCGGGCTGGCCTACGCGGGGTGCAGCGCCGGCGTCGCGTGCCTCACGCATCGCACCTACGACACGAGCGCCGTCGAGACCGAGCGGATCTTCCGCCCGGGCCTGGGGCTCGCGCGGCCCGGTGTGGTGTTCGCCCCCCACTGGGACGTCGTCGAGCGGTGGGTGCCGGGAGCACGGGCGATGATCGCCGGCTCCGTTGAGCCGGGCGGCGTGCTGGTCGCGATCGACGAGGAGACCGCCCTGCTGGGCGACGGCCGCCGATGGCGCGTGGTCGGCCGGCAGGGGGTGCACGTGCTGCGCGAGGGCGCGTGGACCCACCTCGCGCCCGGCGATCGGCTCGAGGTGGAGCTCGTGCCCCTCCTCCCGTCGGTGGAGCGCTAGCATCGAGCCGTGCCCGGCAAGGCCCTCAAGCGCGACGACCCCATCGAGCTGCGCGCGCCCGAGATCATCCGGCGGCTCGAGGCCGCCTACCCGGACGCGAAGGTCGCCCTGCGGTTCTCGAACCCCCTGGAGTGCCTCGTCGCCACGATCCTGTCGGCCCAGTCGACCGACGCCAAGGTCAACGAGGTCACCGAGCAGCTGTTCCGCAAGTACCGGCGCCCCGAGGACTACCTGGCGGTTCCGGAAGAGGAGCTGCGCGCCGACATCCGTCCGACGGGGTTCTTCAACCAGAAGGCGTCCGCGATCCGAGAGGCGTGCCGACGGATCGTCGAGGTCTACGGCGGGCGCGTCCCCGACACGATGGAGGACCTGCTGACCCTGCGAGGGGTGGCGCGCAAGACCGCCAACATCGTCTTGGGCAACGCGTTCGGACGCGTCGAGGGGATCGCGGTCGACACGCACGTTCGGCGGCTGGCGAACCGCCTCGGGTTCAGCGACGAGAAGGACCCCGAGCGGATCGAGCGGGACCTGATGCGGCTCGTCCCGCGGGACCGCTGGTTCTCCTTCACCTACGTGCTGATCGAGCACGGCCGGGCGATCTGCACGGCCCGGCGTCCCCGCTGCGCGGCGTGTCCGGTCGAGCCGCTGTGCCCCTCGAGCCAGGCGTGAGCCCTCAGCCGATCGCCGAGCGCGCGTGCGCCCTGGCGGCCCGCCGGGCCCGGCGGATCGCCCGGCGCTCCTCCTCGTCCAACCCGCCCCAGACCCCGGCGTCCTGGAAGGTGACCAGGGACCACTCGAGGCAGGCGGGGCGGACCGGGCATCGTTCGCACACGAGCTTGGCCCGGCGGACCTGGTGGCGGACGCGGGCGCCGGAGCCGGTGGGGAAGAACAGCTCGGGGTCCTCGCCCGCGCAGGCGGCCGACGCCATCCAGGCGCTCAGGGCGGGATCGTGCTTGAACGTCCGTTCGATTCGCATGCGTCGTCGGTCAGCGGCTCCGCTGTCTCCGCAGGTCGGTGCGAGCCTAGGCTTTGAATGGTCATTCAGTCAAGACGCGGTTGGTCGCGACGGAGGCAGGGCGCCGTGATCGGCCGTCGGCAGCTGCCCGAGGAGCTGCGACCCGTCTTCGGGGCGTTCGAGGCGGTGCTGGCCGAGGTGGAGCCCGCGAAGGCCGCGCTCACCGAGGCGTTGCCCACGAGCCGGCTGCCCGGCCGCCCGCTCGCGGAGTGCCTCGACGCCTTCGAGAGGGGCCTGCGCCGGGCGCGGGCTCGGATGGCGACGTGGCGGCATCCGAGCCTCGAGGAGGCCTGGCGCGCCTGCGACGAGGGCCTCGGGCACGCCCTGGAGCTCGCGGCGCGCCTGCGGGCGGAGGCACCCGACCCCGGCGGGTTCGAGGGCCTGCTCGGAACGATCCAGGCCCTGCTCGACCCGCTCGATCCCTTCGAGGACGCCGCGGCGCGGTTCGACGGGCTCCGGCAGCGCCGTCGTCGCGCGCGGGGGTAGGCTCCCGCGGACGATGACGACGCGCTGGCCCGGTGTGCGCACGGCCCTGGAGGCCGAGGGGGGAGCCCTGCTGGAGGCGCTCGAGCCGCTGCCGCATGAGGCGTTCGAGCGCCCGACCCGGCTCGGCGCCTGGACGGTGCGCGACCTCGGCGGGCACCTGTGGCGGGGGCTGCATCGGGTGATCGAGGGGCTGGGATCGCCGCCGCCCGCCCGGATCGACGTCGACGCCGTGACGTACTGGCGGGCCTACGACCCGACCGCAACCGGTCCCGACATCGCCGAGCGCGCGCGCGAGGTCGCGCGGCGCTACCCGGACGCGGCCGCCCTCGTCGCCGACCTTCGCCGCGTCCTCGACGAGGTCGTCGAGGCGTGCCGAAACACCCCCGACGAGCGACCGGTCCCCACGTGGGGGCCGGTGATGCGCCTGGACGAGCTGCTCGCCACGCGCGTGCTGGAGCTCGCCGTGCACGGGCTCGACCTCGCCGACGCGCTCGGCCGCGAGCCGTGGCTCACGCCCGGCGCGGCCTCGATCACGCGAGGGATCCTCGTTCGGCTCCTCGGTGCGGAGCCGCCCGCGGTGCAGGCGATGTCCGACGTGGTGTTCTTCGAGCTCGCCACCGGGCGACGCCGGCCGGGCCGGGCCATCCGGATGCGCCTGGGGGCCCTGGCCGATCGCCTGCCGCTGCTCGCGTAGGCGATGGGCCGGGCGGAGCTCGCCGCGGTCGAACGCGAGATCGTCGCCTGCGGGGCGTGCCCGCGGTTGGTGGCGTGGCGCGACGAGGTCGCCCGCCGAAAGGTCGCGCGCTTCGCCGACGAGTCCTACTGGGGCCGGCCGGTGCCGGGGTTCGGGGACCCCGACGCTCGGATCCTCGTGCTGGGGCTGGCGCCGGCCGCCCACGGCGGCAACCGGACCGGGCGCATCTTCACCGGCGACCGCTCGGGGGACTTCTTGTTCGCCGGGCTGTACCGCGCGGGGCTCGCCAACCGGCCGACCTCGGTATCCCGCGACGACGGACTCGCGCTGCGGGGGGTCTACGTGGCCGCGGTGAACCGCTGCGCGCCTCCGAAGAACCGCCCGAGTCCCGAGGAGCGCGACCGCTGCCTCCCGTTCCTCGTCCGCGAGGTCACGGCCCTGGTCCGCCTGCGCGTCGTCGTCGCGCTCGGAGCCTTCGCGTGGGACGGGGCGCTGCGGGCGCTCGGTGCGCTCGGCCACCGGGTGCGGCCGCGACCCCGGTTCGCCCACGGCGCCCAGGCGCGCGTCGGTCCCTACGCGCTGGTCGGGTGCTTCCATCCGAGCCAGCAGAACACCTTCACGGGCAGGCTCACACCCGAGATGCTCGACGCCGTGCTCGTCCGGGCCTGCGAGCTGGCGGCGCACCGACCACGGGTCGAGCCACCGGAGCGGACGGGCCCCGGTCGACCCCCCGGCCGACGTGTCCCCGGCCCGGCCGTATCCTCGAACACGTGGGACGCCACGGACGGTTCCTGAACCCTCGGGTGCTCCCCGAGGAGGAGCGCCGTCCGATCCGGGGGACGACCGTCCGCCGCGTCGTGGGGACGTTCCGGCCCTACCGGGGCAAGGTGGCGCTCGTCGGTCTCGCGATCGCCGTGACGTCGGGCCTGGGGGTCGTCAACCCCCTGCTGATCAAGTGGATCTTCGACCGCGGCCTGTTCGGCAACCCACCGGGACGCTGCGCCGGCGGCGCGTGTCCGGACCTGGACGTCGTCTACCTGGGCGTGGCGCTGATGGTGGCGATCCCGATCGTGACCGGGGTGATCGGGATCGGTCAGACGTACCTCGCGAACCTCGTCGGCCTGCGGGTGATGCAGGACCTGCGCAACGCGCTGTACGCGCACCTGCAGCACATGCCCCTTCGGTTCTTCACCTCGACCCGCACGGGCGAGATCCAGTCGCGCCTGGCGAACGACGTCGGGGGGGTACAGACCGTCGTCACCGACACCGCCTCCTCGATCCTGTCCAACGTCGTCGTGATCGCGAGCACGCTCATCGCGATGCTCGTCCTGTCCCCGGCGCTCACCGCGTTGTCCCTGTTCATGCTCCCGTTCTTCCTGTGGCTCACCGCTCGCGTCGGTCGAGCGCGGCGTGAGGTCGCCGCGAGCACGCAGCGCACGCTCGCCGACCTCACGGCCGTGACGGAGGAGACGTTGTCGGTGAGCGGGATCCTGCTGTCGAAGTCGTTCGGCCGTCAGCGCTTCGAGATCGAACGGTTCCGCGACGAGAACGAGCGGCTCACGGACCTCCAGGTGCGCCAGACGATGATCGGTCGCTCGTTCTTCGCGATCGTCGGGACGTTCTTCTCGATCACCCCGGCGCTCGTCTACCTCGTGGCCGGCTGGCTCCTGTCCGGGGGTAGTGACGCGCTCACCGCCGGGGACATCGTGGCGTTCACGACCCTGCAGTCGAGGCTGTTCTTCCCGATCGGCTCGATGCTCCAGGTCTCGACCGAGGTGCAGTCCTCGCTCGCGCTGTTCGACCGGATCTTCGAGTACCTCGACATGGACCACGAGATCGTGGACGCGCCCGATGCGATCGAGCTCGAGCCGGAACGGGTGCGCGGCTCGGTGGAGCTCGACCACGTCCGGTTCCGCTACGACACGCCGCCGGAGGATCGCCCCACCCCGATCTCGCCCACCGACCTGGCGGAGGAGCGCATGCGCCGCTGGACCCTCGACGACGTCTCGATGCGGATCGAGCCCGGGCAGCTCGCCGCCCTGGTCGGTCCCTCGGGGGCCGGCAAGACGACCGTGACCTACCTGATCCCGCGCCTGTACGACGTCCACGAGGGCGCCGTGCGGATCGATGGGATCGACGTGCGCTCGATCCGGCTCGAGTCGCTGGGGCGGCTCATCGGCGTGGTCACGCAGGAGACCTACCTGTTCCACGACACGATCCGCCGCAACCTGCTCTACGGGAATCCCAGGGCGAGCGAGGCCGAGCTCGAGGCGGCCGCGCGGGCCGCCAACATCCACGATCGGATCCTCGAGCTGCCCGAGGGCTACGACACGGTCGTGGGGGAGCGCGGCTACAAGCTCTCCGGCGGAGAGAAGCAGCGGCTCGCGATCGCGCGGGTGGTCCTCAAGGACCCAAAGATCCTGATCCTCGACGAAGCCACGTCCTCGCTCGACACCACCTCCGAGCGGCTCGTGCAGGCCGCGCTCGAGCCGTTGATGCACGGCCGAACGACGATCGCGATCGCTCACCGGCTGTCGACGATCCTGGCCGCCGACGTGATCTTCGTGCTCGATCGCGGGCGGGTCGTGGAGCGGGGGACGCACGAGGAGCTGCTCGAGCGCCAAGGCCTGTACGCGCGTCTGTACGAGCAGCAGTTCCGGGGCGGGCTCGTGCAGGCGGCCTGCGAGGACGGCGTGATCCTGGCGAGCGGGGAGGTCGTGCCTCGCGCGCCGTGAGCGGGGCGCGGGCGATCAGCCGACGACCGTGGTGCCGACCAGGGCGCCGACGAGGTAGGTCACGAGCGCCGCGCTCATGCCGATCACGAGCATCCGGGCGGCGGAGATCGCGATCGGGCGGCCGGTGAGGCGGGAGGCGAGCCCTCCGACGGCCGTGAGCGCCGCGCCGGTGAGGCCGACCGACCACAGCGCGCCCGTCCTGCCCCCGACCCAAAGGAACGGCAGCAGCGGCACCACGGCGCCGACGGCGAACATCGCGAACGAGGCGCCCGCCGCCGCCCAGGGCGAGGACAGCCCGCGCGCGGGGTCGAGCCCGAGCTCCTCGCGCGCGTGGGTCTCCAGGGCGACCCGGGGATCGCGCATCAGTCCGTCGGCCACCGCCCGGGCGAGCTCGTCCTCGAGCCCCTTGCGGCGGTAGATCTCGGCGAGCTCCTCCCGCTCGGCCTCGAGGTCGGTGCCGATCTCGTGGGCCTCGATGTGCAGGAGCCGCTCCAGCAGCTCGCGCTGGACGCGCACGGACACGTACTCGCCCGCCGCCATCGAGGACGCCCCGGCCAGCAGGCCGGCGAGCCCGGCGAGCAGGATGAGCCCGCGGGGCTGCGAGGCGCCGGCGAACCCCATGATGAGGGCGACGTTGGACACGAGCCCGTCGTTGATCCCGAAGATCGCCGCGCGCAGCGCCCCGCTCGCGCCCACGCCCGTTCGCGGGCCGCGGTCGACCGGACCGGGGTGCGGCAGCAGCTCGCGCTCGCGTCCCACCGGTCGAGGATAGCCCTTCGGCGATCGTCAAGGTGCTTGACCGTTGCCCTCCGGCGCTGCGAGGATGCCGCCGTGGACGGATCCGACCTTCCCCGGCTCCTCCTCGAAGCCCACCGGGTCCTGGCCGCCGACCTCGACGCGGAGCTCGCCGACCGCGGCTACCCGGACCTGCGGCCCGGCCATGCGGCCGTGTTCCTCGCGGTGGACCGTCGCAGCGGTACCCGGCTCACCGAGCTCGCGCGCCGGGCTCGGATGACGAAGCAGGGGATGATGCTGACCGTCGACGACCTGGAGCAGCGGGGCTACGTACGGCGGGTGCCCGACCCCGAGGACGCGCGGGCCAAGCTCGTCCGGCTCACGGCCCGAGGGCGACGGGTGGCCGCCGAGTACCGCCGCGCCGTGCAGGCGATCGAGCAGCGCCAGCGCCGCGATCTCGGGGAGCGTCGCTACGAGCAGCTGCGGGAGGTGCTCGAGCGGATCGTCGCCCCCGAGGAGCACGAGGTCGCCTGAGCGCGGTGACCGGCGTTCAGCGCAGGGGGCGCCCCCGGCGCCCGCCGTGTGGCACGCTGGTCCGTCGTTCCAGGCGGAGGTGGAGCGTGCCGTGGCGCTGAAGATCGACTGCCCGCACTGCGGCCCCAGACCGTTCACGGAGTTCGACTACGGCGGAGAGCTCGTGCTCCCCGAGGATCCGGCGGCGACGCTCGGCGCCGAGGAGGATCTGCGGCGGGTGTTCGTCCGGGCCAACGTCGCCGGGGTGCAGCGCGAACGGTGGTTCCACGCGGCCGGCTGTCGGCGCTGGCTGACGCTCGAGCGGGACACCGTGAGGAACCGGGTCGTTGGGGCACCTTGACGTCGACGGGCGCCCGGTCGAGGTGCGCCCGGGCGACACGATCGCGTCGGCGATGTTCCGCGCCGGCGTGCGGACGTTCACCCGCTCCCTCAAGTACCACCGGCGCCGCGGCCTGTACTGCCTGAGCGGTGACTGCCCGAACTGCCTCGTCACCGTCGACGGGGTTCCCGGCGTGCGGGCCTGCGAGACGCCGGCCGCAGACGGCCAGCGCGTTCGGCGTAAGGGCGGTTGGCCCTCGGTGGAGCGCGACGTGCTCGCGGTCGCCGATCACCTCCACGCGCTGCTGCCGGTCGGGTTCTACTCGAAGACCTTCATCCGGCCGCGGTGGGCGTGGTCGCTCGCGGAGCGGGCGATCCGGTCGGTGACCGGCGTCGGGCGGCTTCCCACGACCGGGCCGGCGCCCGAGGCCGTGCCCCTGCGCCACCGCCGGGTCGACGTCCTCGTCATCGGGGGCGGCGTGGCGGGGCTCGCCGCCGCGGCCCAGGCCGGCGCCTCGGGGGCGCGCGTCCTGCTCGTGGAGGAGGGGCGCGTCGGGGGCCGCCTGGCGCCCGGCCCGGTCCGCGATCGCGTGGCGACGCTGGCCGACGAGGCTCGCCGGGCGGGCGTCGAGGTGGCCGAGGGGCGCACGGCGGTCGGCATCTACGAGGGACCGCTCGTGCCGGTCGTCGGCGGCGACGAGACGCTGCGCGTCGAGCCGAACCGGATCGTCGTGGCGACCGGCGCCGTCGAGGAGCACGCGGTCTTCGTCGGCAACGACCTGCCCGGCGTCTGGCTCGGGCGAGGGGCCGCGCGGCTGGCCGGGGTCCATGGCGTGCGGCCCGCCGAGCGCGCGGTCGTGTGGGCCCGCACGGCCGAGGCCCTCGAGCACGTGCGGGCGCTCCGCGAGATCGGCACCGAGGTCGTCGCGGTCTGCGGCCCGGCCGGGTTGCTCACGCAGCTGCCCGACGGGGTGGAGCCGATCGTCGACGGGGAGGTCGTGCGCGCGGTGGGCCGGCGCGCGGTCGAGGCGGTCGAGCTTCGGACGCCCGAGGGACGGCGCCGGATCGCCTGCGACGGGCTCGTCGTCTCGCTCGGGCGCTCGCCGCGGGACGGGCTGCTGCGGATGGCGGGCGACGAACCGGCCGTCGGCGCGGGCGAGGTCGTCGCGCCGGGCTGCTCGCTCGACGAGGCCGAGGCCTCGGGGCGCCGCGCTGCCGCCGGGGGCCGGCCCGAGGCCACGTCGTGCGGCCGGGCTCGCCTCGGCTCCGACGGGATCGTCTGCCTGTGCGAGGACGTCGGAGCCGCCGACCTCGACGTCGCCTGGGCCGAGGGGTGGCGCTCGGTGGAGATCTTGAAGCGCTACACGACCGCGACGATGGGGCCGTGCCAGGGAGCGCTGTGCGCCCCGGCCCTCGCGGCCTTCGTGGAGGGGCGCCGGCGGCCGACCGCCGCGGCCGCCGAGCGCCCGACGGCTCGGCCGCCGGCGCGCCCCGTCCCGCTCGCGGCCCTGGCCGCCGGCGTCGACGAGCTGCCCGAGCGCCGGACGGGCCTGCACGATCGACACCTCGCGCTCGGCGCTCGGCTCGGGCGGTCGGGCGCCTGGCTCCGGCCCTTCCGCTACGGCGATCCCGACGAGGAGGTCCGTGCCGTCCGCGAGGCCGTCGGGCTCCTCGACGTCGGCACCCTCGGTCGGTTCCTCATCGCGGGCCCGCACGCGGGGGCGCTCGTCGACCGCGTCCTGTGCTGTCGCACCGACGACCTTGCGCCCGGCCGGTCCCGCTACGCCCTCGCGCTCGACCCCGGCGGCTACGTCCGCGACGACGGCCTGCTGTGCGCCCTGGAGGACGGTCGGTTCCTGCTCACCTCGACCTCCGGGGGGGCCGACGCGATGGAGGCGTGGCTCCGCGACGTGGCCGACCGCGGCGGGCTTCGGGTCCACGTCGTGAACCAGACCTCGTGGCTGGGCGGGGTGCTCGTCGCGGGGCCGCAGGCGCCGACGCTGCTCGCGCGGGTCGTCGAGCGCGGGCCGGACCTGGGGTCCCTCCCGCCCGGGGCGCACGCGGAGGCCGTGGTCGCCGGGGTCGCCTGCCGGGCGCTTCGGACCGGGTTCGTGGGCGGCTACGCGGTCGAGCTCCACCACCGGCGCGCCGCGTCGGTGGCCCTGTGGGACGCGCTGCTCGTGGCCGGCCGGGACCTCGGGGCGCGCGCGTTCGGGCTGGACGCCCTTGACGTCCTGCGGCTCGAGCGGGGGCACCCCTACCTCGGCCAGGACACCCTGCCCGACGACGACCCCCGCAAGCTCGGCCTCGGCTGGGCCGTGGCGCTCGACAAGCCGGCCTTCGTCGGGCGATCGGCGCTCGTGCGGCTGTGGGCCCGGCCGTTGGAGCGCCGCCTGGTCGGCGTGCGGGCCGACGGGCCCCTCGCCCGTGGGGCGCCGTTCGAGCTCGACGGGGCGGTGGTGGGCCGGCTGACCTCGGCGGCTCGCTCGCGACGCCTCGGGGCCTGGATCGGGCTGGGATGGCTCCGCGCCGTCGACGGCGCGTTCCCCGAGCGGGTGCGCGTCGCAGGCGTCAGCGCCGCGGTCGTGCCGATCCCGTTCGAGGAGGCCGGCGGTGGCTGAGCTGCGCCGGCGGGCCTGCGCCGTGATCGCGTGCTACGCGCGGCCGGAGGCGCTGGACCTCCTCGAGGAGGCGTCTGGGTGTCGGGTCGCGCCCGACGAGGCGCTGGTCGTGGTCGACGAGGACGCAGCCGGTCCGGCGCGGGCGCGGATCCACCGGACCCTCGCGGGGGTCGATCCCGACGCCCTCGTGCTCGATGCGACCGATGGATGGACGGCGTGGTCCCTGGAGGGCGCCGACGCCCGGGTGGCGTTCGAGCGGCTGTCGGACCTGCCGCTGCCGACCTCCGGGGCCGTGGCCGGCGCGGTGCTCGGGATCCCGGCGCGCGTTCTCGTGACCGCGGGCTCGATCCTGGTCCTCGTGACCTCCGCCGAGGCCGCGTGGTGGGAACGTACGGCCCGTCGCCGCGTCCCGGAGCTCGAGGAGGAGCTGCGGTGAGCGGGCTGCTTCGGCGCCGAACGTTCCTGCGACCCCGAGAGCTGCGCGGTGGCTACGACGTCGTGATCGTGGGAGGCGGCGTGAACGGCCTGTCGCTCGCCTACAACCTCGCGGCCCACCACGGGATCCGCGACGTCGCCGTGCTGGAGCGCGCCTACCTCGGCGCCGGCGCGTCCGGCCGAAACACCCAGGTCGTGCGCGCGAACTACAACACGCCGGAGACCGTGCCGCTGTACGCGCGGAGCCTCGAGCTGTGGCGGACGCTCTCTCAGGAGCTCGACTTCAACGTCCAGTTCTCGACCCAGGGCGAGCTCGACCTCTGCCACACGGCCGACGCGCTCGAGGTCGAACGCGACAAGGCCCTGCTCAACCGGGCCTTCGGGGTGGCCACCGAGATCCTCACCGTCGAGGAGGTGGTCCGCCTGCAGCCGCTCGTCGATCCGAGCGGAGGCGGAGAGCTCCCCGTGCTCGGCGCCTCCTACCACCCTCCCGGCTCCTTCGCCCGCCACGACTCCGTGGTGTGGGGCTACGCGTCGGCGGCGACCCGGCTCGGCGTGGCGATCCACGAGGAGCTGAGGGTGGTCGGCCTCGACGTCCGCGACGGTCGTTGCCGGGGGGTCGTGGTCGAGGGCGGGCGGACGGTCGAGGCCGACGCGGTCGTGCTCGCCGTCGCGGGATGGACGAGCGAGCTCGCCTCGACGGCCGGCCTTGCCCTGCCGATCACGACCCACCCGCTGCAGGCGTTCGTGACCGAGCCCTACGCCCACGTGCTCGACGGGCTCGTGTCCTCGATGGACCTGTACGTCTACGTCTCGCAGACCGCGCGCGGCGAGCTGCTCGTGGGGGCGGAGATCCTTCCCTACACGACCTACTCGACCCGATCGACGTTCGGCTTCCTCGCCGAGGCCTCGCGCCGTGCGATCCAGATCCTGCCGTTCATGGCGAGAGCGCGCGCGATGCGGCAGTGGGCGGGGCTGTGCGACATGACGCCCGACTCCTCGCCGATCCTGGGTGCGAGCGAGCTCGACGGGCTGTACCTGATGGCGGGGATGGGGACCTGGGGGTTCAAGGGCGCGCCCATCTTCGGACGGTCGATGGCCGAGCTCGTCGCGACCGGGCGCACGCCGGCGCTCATCGCGCCGTTCGCGCCCGGCAGGTTCGCCGCCGACCGGATGGTCCCCGACGCCGCGTCCGCGGGGACGCACTGACCCGCCGCTCCGCCGCCTAAGGCCGAAGGCCCGGTCGGTCGGCTCGGAACGGGCCGAGGTCGATCGCCGGCGGGGCGCCGGTCACGAGGTCGGCGACGAGCCGGCCGGTGAGCGGCGCGAACTTGAACCCGTGGCCGCTGCACGCGGAGGCGATCACGACGGGCCCGACGCGGTCCAGCACGAACCGTTCGTCGGGGGTCAGCGTGTACCGGCAGGCCTGCGTCGATCCGACCGGGCCGTGCGGCGCGAGCCGCGCCGCCGCGTGCCGGCGGGCTCGTGCCTCGAGCTCGGCGTCGGGCTCCCCGGGCGCGTCGGCGTCGGCGGGTCGCCCGCCCCGGTGCAGCCCCACCTTCACCCAGCCCGGGTCCCAGGGGTCCGGCACGAGGTAGTCGGCGCGCACGCCGTCGTCCCAGCGCTCGATCACCGTCGGCAACGGCGCCGGATCGTCGAGCCGCACGTAGCTCACCTGCTCGCGGGTCGTGGTGAGGGCGAGTCGGATCCCGAGCCTGGCGAGCAGCCCTGGGGCCCACGGTCCCGCGGCGACGACGACGGTCGGCGCGCGGGCCGTGCGCGCCTCGGTCCGGACCTCGAGCCCGCCGCCGACCGGGGCGATCGCGTGGACCGCCTCGGCCTCGGCGAGCTCGGCGCCGAGCGCCGCGGCCAGGCGCGCCTGCGCCCGCACGGCGTGCTCGGCGCGCAGGACCCCAGCGTCGGGCTGGAAGTAGATCTCGGCGTCGTCGGGCAGCCGCAGCGCCGGCCATCGCTCCGCGACCTCACCCGCGTCGATCCGTCGTACCTCGAGCCCGGCCGCACGCACGGTCTCGGCGCAGGCCCGCGCGGCGCGGCCGACGTCGAGGCCGCCGGTCACCCGCAGGAGATCCTCGCCGGTGCGCGCCTCGAGCTCCCACCAGGCGTCGCGCGCGTGGCGCGCCATCTCGACGTGGAACGCCTCGGCGTAGTTGAAGCGGAAGATCCGCGTCGGGCCGCCGGAGGAGCCGCGGCCGTGCCCGATCGCGAAGCGCTCGAGCAGCAAGGTCGCCGCGCCGCGGTCGGCGAGAGCCCACGCGGCCGCAGCGCCCACGGCGCCGGCCCCCACGACGATCGCGTCGTAGCGCTCGGCCATCGGGGCCCGAGCCTACCCGCCGAGCTCGGGTACGATCGCGGCATGCGGCCCGAGGCGACCGGCAAGAGGGGGGTGCCGTCTGCGAAGCGCGCCAAGCCCGAGCGGCCGCGCGATCGGCTGGGTCGGCCGCTCGCGTGGGACGCGCCGAACGAGCTCGAGCTCGAGGACTTCGACGCGCTGCCGCTGGAGCGCAACCACGAGCTCGGCCGCCGCTACGTCCGGGAGGGCCGCTACTTCCCCGCGCACGAGGCCTGGGAGACGGCCTGGAAGCAGGCCCGCGGCAGCGACGAGGCCGAGTTCTTCAAGGGGCTGTCCCAGATGGGGGCGGGCTACGTGCACCTCCAGCGAGGGAACCGCCACGGCGCGATCACCCTGTTGCGCCGCGCGGCCCGCCGGATCGGCTCGTATCCCGATCCGCACCGCGGGGTGCGGACCGCGGCGTTGGCCGGGCGCCTGGAGGCCGACGCCCGGGCGGTGGAGGAGGGTCGGCTCGAGCTCGGGGAACACGCGACGCTGGAACCCCCCGACGTGTAGCCTTGGCCCCACCTCCGGGGTGACGTGGCCCGTCGGGCCCGACCGGGGGCGAGGACCGGGATGAGCCAGGCCGCCGAGATCGAGTGGAGGGGCCGTGCCGGGCCGTTCCGCTTGCGGCTCGGTCCGGGCGTGTTCAGCCCGACGACGACGAGCCGCACGCTCGCGGACGCCCTCGAGGTGGACCCCGACGACGTCGTCATCGACGTCGGCTGCGGCAGCGGCGTGCTGTCGTTCGTCGCCGCGAGGCTCGGCGCCCGCCGCGTCGTCGGATGCGACCTGTCGGAGCCCGCGGTCGTCGCAGCTCGTGAGAACGCACGGCGCCTCGGCCTCGAGGGCGTCTGCGAGTTCCGCCACGGCGATCTCCTCGAGCCGGTGCGCGACGTGCACGCGAGCGTCGTGATCGGCGACGTCTCGGGGATCCCCGACGAGCTCGCGGCCGTGTCGGGCTGGTTCGACCGCGTGCCGGCCGGCGGTCCGACCGGCGCTGAGCTGCCCATCAAGCTCCTGCGTACGCTCGGGGACACGCTGGCGCCCGGCGGCCGCCTCTACCTGCCGACCGGCACGATCCAAGACGAGGCGGCCATCCTGGCAGCGGCGCGCGAGGTCTTCGGCGACCACATGGAGCCGGTGCTCGAGCGCGAGTTCCCCCTGCCCGATCTCGTCGCGAAGGCGGCGGTCGTCGCCCGGATGATGAAGGAGGGGATCCTCAACCTCCGCCAGCGCGGCAGTCGACTCCTGTGGAGCCTGCGGATCTGGCGGTGCGTGCGCGCGTAGTCGCCCGGCCGTGCCCCCGAAGGGCGGCGGGCTAGCCCCGACTCTCGCGCGCGAGGCCCACGAGCGCCCAGCCGAGGAGGGCGACCGAGATCGGCAGCAGGATCCACCCGTAGACGATCGCGGCGAGGCCCACGAGCGCCCCCACCACGGCGATGAGTGGCCAGACCGAGGCCGTCGGGAACGAGCCGAGCTCCTCCTCGCCGGCCGCCGGGCCGGCCTCGGGGTCGTCCTCGGGAAGGCGCGCTCGGAAGGCGCCGCGCACCGCGGCGAAGGCGACCACGATCGCCGGCATCGCCGCCATCGCCCACAGCAGGACCGAGCCGGCCGGTTCGTTGGTCCGCAGCCAGTACACGGTGCCGGCGACCGCTCCGAACGCCGCGTAGGCGACGAAGATGCGCCCCCACGTCCTCATCGCACGAGCTCGGGGTGGCGCTGGTCGAACGCCGGCCGGTGCGAGCGGATCGCCGGCAGCGTCGAGAAGTTGTGCTCGGGGGGCGGCGACGAGGTCGTCCACTCGAGCGAGTCCCCGCCCCACGGGTCGTCGCTCGCCGAGGGGCCGCGACGCAGCGAGCGCCACCAGTCCCAGACGAACAGGAGCACCGCGAGGCTCATCACGACGACGCCCAGGGTCGACACGAGGTTCGGCGCGTCGAACCCGATCCCG
Source organism: Actinomycetota bacterium (assembly GCA_026003015.1). Lineage (GTDB taxonomy): Bacteria > Actinomycetota > UBA4738 > UBA4738 > HRBIN12 > BPGL01. The sequence goes on from BPGL01000001.1 coordinate 55,474, forward strand.
GGCGGGTAGTCGGGCACCCGGCGGGGCATCCCGCGCAGCCCGACGACGAACTGCGGCCAGAACGTCAGGTTGAACCCGACGAACATCCCGACGGCGACGAGGCGCCCGACGCGTTCGGAGAGCATCCGACCCGTCATCTTCGGGAACCAGAAGTAGATCGCCGCGAACACGCCGAACGCGCCCCCGCCCATCATCGTGTAGTGGAAGTGGGAGACCAGGAAGTACGAGTCGTTCAGGTGGTAGTCGAGCGGCGGCGCGGCGAGCATGATGCCGGTCACCCCACCGATCAGGAAGTTCAGGAGGAACGCGATCGCGAACATCATCGGCGCCGCGCTCCAGCGGATCCGTCCGCCCCACATCGTGCCGATCCAGTTGAAGAACTTCACGCCGGTGGGCACGGCGATCGTGAACGTCATCGCGGAGAAGAACGGGTTGTCCACCGCACCGGTCGTGAACATGTGGTGGGCCCACACGCCGATGGACAGGGCCCCGATCGCAAGCGTGGCCAGCACGAAGCCCGGGTAGCCGAACAGCGGCTTGCGGCTGAACACCGGGATGACCTCCGTGATCACCCCGAAGAAGGGCAGGATGAGGATGTAGACCTCCGGGTGGCCGAGGAACCAGAACAGGTGCTGGTACACGATCGGGTCGCCGCCGCCGGCCGGGTCGAACGCCGAGCCGCCGAGGCGACGATCGAGGAACAGCAGCGCGAAGGCGGCCACGGCCGGCGGGAACGCCAAGAGCCCGAGCACGACCGTCACCACGGCGTTCCAGGTGAAGACCGGCAGGCGCCACATCGTCATCCCGGGGGCCCGCATGAGGAAGACCGTCGTGAGCACGTTCACGCCCGTGAGCAGCGACGAGATCGCGACGAGCGCGATCCCGCCGATCCACAGGTCGACGCCGACGCCGGGGGAGAAGCGCGGGCCCGACAGCGGCGGGTACGCGTACCAGCCCATCGCGGCGCCCGTGCCGGCGGTGGCGAACGACGACAGCAGCACCAGGAGCCCGCCCGAGGCGTAGGTCCAGTACGAGGCGGCGTTCAGGCGCGGGAAGGCCATGTCGGGCGCTCCGATCTGCAGCGGGACGAGGTAGTTGATCAACCCGGCGCCGAACGGCGCGAGGAACAGGAAGATCATCACGGTCCCGTGGATCGTGAACAGCTCGTTGTAGGTTCCGATCGCCACGACCTGCTGTCCCGGCGAGGCGAGCTCGGCGCGGATCAGGCCGGCGAGCGCGCCGCCGACGAGGAAGAACCCGAACGCCGTAAGGCAGTAGAGGATCCCGATCCGCTTGTGGTCGGTCGTCGTCAGCCACCCGACGGCGCCCCGGGCGCTCATCCCGCCGCCTCCCGCGCCCAGGCCTCGAAGGCCTCCGGCTCCACGACGCGGACCGTGAACGTCATCACGGCGTGGTTCAGGCCGCAGAACTCCGCGCACACGCCGCGGAACCTCCCGAGATGGGTCGGCGTGAGGTCGAAGGAGGTCGTCCGGCCCGGGATCGCGTCGCGTTTGAAGTTGAACGCGGGGACCCAGAAGGCGTGGATGACGTCCTGCGAACGAAGCACCACGCGCGTCGGCTCCCCGAGCGGCAGCACGAGCTCCGGTCCCGGCTCGCCCGGGCGCGACGGCGGGCTCACGATCTCGATCTGCTCCTCCGGATAGACGAAGCGCCAGCCCCAGGCGAACGCCGTGGCCTCGACGGTGGTGGCCGGGTCCGGGTCGAGCGCGGTGACGCGCCGCTCGGTGAGCAGCGACGCGGAGAACAGCGCGACGACGATGGCGACCGGGATCGCCGTGTACGCCACCTCGAGCGGGACGTTCGCGTGGAACTGCCGACCGAGCGCGTCGGGGTCCTCACCGCGGCGCCGGCGGTACCGGAGGAGGGACCAGGCGATGAGGGCGTAGACGACGCCCGCGACCGCGATCGCGGCCAGCACGAACACGGTCCACAGCTCCCGGATGTCGCGCCCCTGCTGCGTCCCCCCCTCGGGGAAACCGAACGTCGAGGAGCACGCCGAGGTTACGAGCGCGAGCGCGACGACGACCGCGGCGCGCCTCATCGCGCCGGCCCTCCTGGCTCGTGCTCAACCTCGAACGCGCCGGCAGCGGTCCGGCGGACGCGGGCGCGGCCCGGCCGGGCGATCGGATGGCCGCCCCCGTCTCGGAGGTCGCGGCAGATCCGGTAGGTCACCAGGCCGCAGGCGATCGGCAGGACCACCACCGCGGCCGTCAAGACGCCGTTGAGGGTGTCGACCTCGACCGACAGGAAGGCGGCCAGGACGTCGTTCGAGCCGGCGAGCATGAGCACCGTGAAGAACGCCACCCCTGCGGCGCCGATCCCGCTGCGGACCGGAGCCTCGCGGGGGCGTTGCGCGAAGTGGTGCGCGGCGTGGTCTCCGGAGACGCGCTCCTCGATCCAGGGCCACAGGGCGAGCACGAACGTGATCACGCCGGGCACGACGACGGCCGGGAGGAACAGCGTGCCGATCGTGCGGCCGAACAGATGGAACTCCCAGTTCGGCCACAGACGCAGGAGCCCTTCCAGCCAGCCGGCGTAGAAGTCCGGCTGCGCGGGCGAGGGCGCGCTGTATGGGACGAACGGCCCGTAGAGCCACACGGGGTTGATCTGGACGAGGCCGCCGAGCCCCGCCGCCACGCCCCAGGTGACGAACATCAGCCCGAGCGCCTTCAGCGCGAACCGGGGCCACACGGGGATCCCCGTCACGGTGTCCTCCGTGCGACCGGGCCCCGGGAACTGGGTGTGCGTCTGGCGCCACACGAGCGCGAGGTGAGCGCCGATCAGCCCCGCGATCACGAGCGGGATGAGCAGGACGTGCAGCACGTACAGGCGCGAGAGGAGCGCGTGCGCGGGGAACTCGCCCCCGAAGAACAGGAACGCCGCCCACGCGCCCACGACGGGGATCGAGAGCACCCCCGAGTAGATGATCCGAAGCCCGGTGCCCGACAGGAGGTCGTCGGGCAGGGAGTACCCCGTGAAGCCGGCGCCGATCCCCGCGAACAGGAGCAGGACGCCCAGGACCCAGGTCAGCTCCCGCGGCTTGCGGAACGCCCCCGTGAAGAACACGCGCAGCAGGTGCGCCACGACCGCCGCCATGAACAGCAGCGCCGCCCAGTGGTGGGTCTGGCGCATCACGAGCCCCGCCCGCACCTCGAACGAGAGGCGGAGCACCGAGTCGTAGGCCGCCGAGACGGTCCGGCCGCGCATCGGGGCGTAGGGCCCGTCGTAGACGACCGGTTCGGGCGAGGCCTGGAAGAAGAACGTGAGGAAGATCCCGGTCAGCACCAGCAGCGCGAAGGCGTACAGCGCGATCTCGCCGAGCATGAAGGACCAGTGGTCGGGGAAGACCTTCGTGAGGTTCCGACGCAGGAACGAGCCGCCGTCCAACCGCTCGTCGAGCCCGCGGACCACTCGTTCGACGATCATCGGGGAAGGTCCCACCAGCTCGGGCCGACCGGCTCGGTGAAGTCACCCGCCGCCCGCAGGGTGCCGTCGGGGCCGACCTCGAGCGGGAGCTGGGGCAGCGGCTTGGGGGCCGGCCCGTAGACCGGGCGCGCGCCCCGCAGCACGTCGAACGTGGACTGGTGGCAGGGGCAGCGGAGCTCCTGGGTCGCCGCGAGGTACAGCCCGAGCGGGCACCCCGCGTGCGTGCACAGCTTCGAGTACGCCACGTGGCCCTGAGGCGCGGCGGCGAGTCGATCCGGCGGCAGCTGCAGGCTCGTCGGATCCACCCGGATCAGCACGGCCTGGGCGTCGGCGCTGCCCACGTCGTCCTCGGGGAACACCGTCGTGAAGGTGTTGAGCTCGAGGGCGCCGAGCTGCACGGGAGTGCCGTCGGCCGTCACGAGCCGAACGCCTCGCCGCCACGACGTGCGGGCGAGCTGCGAGCCGGGGGCGCTGCCGAGCGATCGGATCGGGAAGACGGCGGCGAGCCCGAGGGCGGCCACGGCGCCGGCGAGCAGCCGGGCGAGCAGGCGACGCCTGCCGACCTCCGCGACCCCGGCCTCGAAGGTCGCCACGGCGACGTCCCCGTCCCCGTCCGCGGCCGGGTGCCTCCGGCGGGGCTCGGTGTGCTCGCCGAGGTGGGCGAGCAGGCCGCCGGCCCACCCGAGCAGGCCCACGCCGAGCCCGCCGAGGGCGAGCAGCAGGAGCGCGCCCTCGACCTGGGGGTCGCCTCCGGCCGCGTAGACGGCCGTGAGCCCGAGCGCGGCCAGGATCGAGACGACGAACGCGACGGCGACGGCCCGCTCGCTCACGCCCGCGCCCCCGTGAGCCGGATCACGAGAACGATCAGCCCCAGCCCGACGACGATCGCCACGAGCCCCTCGGCCACCGCGCCGACGCGGCCGAGCTGCAGCCCTCCCCGCGACCCGTTCTCGCGCAGCCACAGGAGGTAGGCGAGGATCGCGTCGAGATCGGCGGGGCTCAGGCCGCGTTCGCCGAAGGCCGGCATCGTCCCCGGGCCGATCCGGACGGCCTCCGCGATCTCCAGGGGCGTGGCGCGGTCGAGCGCCGGCGCGATCCGACCGCCGCCGATCGAGTCACCGCTCGCGCCGGCCCCGTGGCAGGCGGCGCAGGAGTCCAGGTACAGCTGGGCGCCGCGCGCGAGGTCGCCGGTGGCGGGGTCGATCGTCGGGATCTCCGGGCCGCCGGGCGCGAGCCGGCGCACGTAGGCGACGAGCGCCGCGATCTCCCGCTCGGAGAAGGCCGGCGCCTGGCGGACCGGCTGGTCGCCGGGGTTGGCGAGGGGCATCCGACCGGTGGACAGGACGAAGTGCACGGCGGCGGGCCCGGCGCCCCGCAGGCTCGGACCGAGCTCGGTCCCCGCCCCGTCGATCCCGTGGCACGTCGAGCAGCTGGCCAGGTAGAGCTCGCGGCCGAGCGACTCGTCGGCGGTGAGCGCTTGGGAGCTCGACGGGCGGAACGACCACGCCAGCTGGCCGAGGAGCGCAAGCAGCAGCCCCCCGCGGACGAGGCGCGCGAGCAGGCGGGCTTCGCGGGGGCGCCGGGGGGCGGACATCAGCGCAGCACCCACAGGGTCGCGTACAGCCCGATCCACACGGCGTCGACGAAGTGCCAGTACAGCCCGACGGCGTGCGCCCCCTCGACCCGGCCGCCCCGGTAGGCGCCCTGGGCCGCCCGGAGGAGCACGAGCAGCATCAGCACGAGCCCGGCGGCGACGTGGAGCGCGTGGGCGCCCGTGAGGGCGTAGAACATCGTGCCGTAGGCGTCGCTCGAGACCGTGAACCCGAGCCGCGCAGCGTCGATCGCCTGCACGACGAGGAACGCCGCCCCGAGCAGGAACGTCGCGGCGACCCACCGGCGGAGGCCGCCGAGCCGCTCGCCACGCCCCGCGACGACGCCCGCCTGGTACGTGGCGCTCGACGCGACGAGCAGCGCGGTGCCGATCGACGGCAGCACGGGGTCGAGCTCGACCCCCGGCGGCGGCCAGGCCGCGGCGCGGGCCCGCAACGCGAAGTAGGCGGCGAACAGCCCGCCGAAGAGCAGGAGCTCCGAGGCGAGGAACACGACCGTGCCGAACAGGATCGGCGGGATGCGTCGCTCGGCGGGCTCCGCCCAGACCATCGACCGTATCTGTAGCCGCGGAGACCACGGACGGTCAACGACCGGGTGGCGCGGCCCGGGGGGCGGCTTCGGCCGTGGCGTCCAGCGCCCCCCGCCCTGCGAGCGACGTGGGAGCATCCCGGGTGTGCTCGACGCCGTCACCACGCTCGCGCTGCTCGCCGCGGCGAGCTGGTACGGGCGTGGGCTGGTGCGCGGACGCGGGGCGGTGCGCGTGGGGCAGGCGGCGGCGTGGTTCGGGGGGCTCGCGGTTTGGGCTGTCGCCCTGCTCGGGCCGATCGATCGGGCCGCGGTCGGCTCCTTCGCGGTCCACATGGTGCAGCACCTGCTGCTCACGCTCGTCGGCGCGCCGCTGCTCGTGCTCGGTGGCCCGCTCGTCGTGCTCGCCCGGGCCGGCGGCGCCCGAACGCGCCGCACCTTGAGCAGGCTCGCACGCTCGCGGGGCCTGGGCGCCTTGGTCCATCCGCTCGTCGCGACGGCCGCCTTCACGGTCGTGCCCTGGGCGATCCACCTGACGCCGGTCTTCGACCGGGCGCTGGGCTCCGAGCTCTGGCACGCCCTCGAGCACGCCGCGTGGATCGGCAGCGCGCTGCTGTTCTGGTGGCCGGTCCTGGGAACCGACCCCGTCCCGCGGCCGTGGAGCCACCCGGCGCGACTGCTCGCACTGTTCCTCGCGATGCCGGCGATGTCGTTCCTCGCCCTGGCGATCCACGCGGCCGAGGCGCCGCTGTACCCGACGGCCGTCCGGCTGGAGGGCGCCGAGGCGGCGCTCGCCTCGCAGCGCGCCGGCGCGGTCGTGATGTGGATCGGGGGGAACCTCCTGCTCGTCGGCTGGATGCTCGTCGTCGCGGCCCGCTGGCGCACCGAGGAGGAGCGGCGTCAGCGCCGCCTCGAGGCGCGGGAGGACCGCGCCCGCGAGCGCTTGGAGCCCGCGGGTTAGGGCGACGCGCCCTCGGTCGGCGCGAGCTCGACGACCGCGAGGACCTCGAACCCCGCCTCCCGCAACGGCGCCGCGCCGCCGCGGTCGATGGCGAGCACGATCCGGGCCACGCGAACGCCGGCGTCTTGGAGCGCCGCGGCGGCGCGGCGCACCTGGTGGCCGGTCGTGCTGACGTCCTCGACGAGCGTTGCGACGGTTCCAGGCGGCGGGGCTCCCTCGAGCAGCGCGCGGGTGCCGTAGGGCTTCGGCTCCTTGCGCACGACCGCGATCGGCAGGTCCGCCTCGAGGGCGACCGCGGCCGCGAGCAGCATCGCGGCGCCCTCCGGGGCGGCCACGAGCTCGGTTCCCGGCGCGAGCATGGCGACCACGCGCTGGGCGAGCTCGCGCAGGAGGTCCGGGCGGGTGAGGAAGCGGAACTTGTCGAAGTAGACCGAGGAGCGTCGCCCCGAGGACAAGACGAAGTCGCCGCGCAGCTCGGAGGCCTCGATGAGGCGACGGGCGAGGTCGTCCACCGGGCGAGCATACGTCTGCGAAGATGCGCCCGATGGACCCCTACGCGGCCGTTCGTCCGCTCCTGCTCGCGCTCGACCCCGAGACCGCGCACGCGGTCGCCAGGACCCTGCTCGGACTCCCCCTCGACTGGGGCCGCGTCGGGGGGGTTCCCGACGACCCGCGGCTCGAGGTCGCGGTCGCGGGCCTGCGGTTGCGCAACCCGATCGGTCTGGCGGCGGGCTTCGACAAGGACTGCTCGCGCCTCGGGCCGCTCGGACGCCTCGGGTTCGGCTACGTCGTCGGCGGAACCGTCACGAGGTCGCCACGCGTGGGCAACCCGCGTCCGCGCGTGGTCCGGGACCGGCGTCGACGCGCGCTCGTGAACGCGATGGGGCTGCCGAACCCCGGTGCGGCCGCCGTGGCCGAGCGGCTCGCCTCGACCCCCGCCACGACCTCGCGGTGGGTGAGCCTTGCCGACGAGGCCCTCGAGGACGCGGTGGCGGCGCTCGGCCTCGTCGCTCCGCACGCCGACGCGATCGAGCTCAACGCGAGCAGCCCGAACGCCGGGTGGGCGCACCGCGCCGCCCACGTCGAGGCCCTCACGCGCGCCTTCGTGGCCCGGGCGCGGCGACCGGTGTTCGTGAAGCTGCCCGCGGGCGATGCGGCCACGGCCCTCGCGATCGCGGAGGCGGCCGCCGCGGGCGGGGCCGCCGGGCTCACGTGCGCGAACACCGTCCCGGTCGCCCACCCGCGTCTGGCCACGGGCCGGGGCGGGCTGTCCGGCGCGCCGCTTGCCCACCGCACCCCCGACCTCGTCGCGGCCGTGCGTGAGCGCACCGGCCTGCCGGTGCACGCCTGCGGCGGGATCGCCTCGGCCGCCGAGGCCCTCGCGTGCCTGGAGGCCGGTGCGGCGACGATCCAGCTCTACACCGGTCTCGTGTTCGAGGGCCCCGGGCTCGTCGGACGGATCGCGCGCGGCCTGTTGGCGGAGCTCGACGCTCGGGGGGTCAGCGTCGCGCAGCTCGCCGGGACGTGAGCCGCACTGCGTTGCCGGATGAGGCCGAGCCGTGCAAGATAGGCCGTCCGCGTGCGGGGGAGGTCGGTGGCGGAGGCTGCAACGGCGATACGCAGGGGGCGGCCGAACGAGGCCGCGTCCGAGGCCGTCCGCTTCGTGGGGGTAACGAAGCGCTTCGGGGACGTCGTCGCGGTCGACGGCGTGGACCTTGAGATCCGAGCCGGCGAGTTCTTCTCGATGCTCGGCCCCTCGGGGTCCGGCAAGACGACGTGCCTGCGGATGATCGCGGGCTTCGAGCGTCCGACCCAGGGGAGGATCCTGCTCGGCGGTCGCGACGTCTCGGGCTTGCCGCCGTTCGAGCGGGACGTGAACACGGTCTTCCAGGACTACGCCCTGTTCCCGCACATGACGGTCGCCGACAACGTGGGCTACGGACTGATGGTCCGCAAGATCCCGAAGGCGATACGCCGGGACCGCGTCGCGGAGGCGCTCGACATCGTGCGGCTGAGGGGGTTCGAGGATCGTCGGCCGGCGCAGCTGTCCGGGGGTCAGCGCCAGCGGGTCGCGCTCGCTCGGGCGCTCGTGCTGCGCCCGAGCGTGCTGCTGCTCGACGAGCCGCTCGGCGCTTTGGACCTCAAGCTCCGCCAGGCGATGCAGGTGGAGCTCAAGGAGATCCAGCAGCGGGTCGGGTTGACCTTCGTCTACGTGACCCACGACCAGGAGGAGGCGCTCGCGATGAGCGACCGCCTAGCCGTGTTCAACCACGGTCGGGTCGAACAGGTGGGCGCGCCGGCGGAGGTGTACGAGCGGCCGGCGACCGGGTTCGTAGCGGGGTTCGTGGGGGTCTCGAACGTGCTCGAGGGCGAGGCGGCTCGCGCGGTCACCGGCTCGCCGCGCGCGGTGACGATCCGGCCGGAGAAGATCCACCTGGAGCTCGACCTCGACGCACCGGTCGATCCCGCGCACCACCACGCGACGGGCACCGTCACGAAGGTCGTCTACCTCGGGGCCGTGACGCGGTACACGGTCGCGCTCGAGGCGGGCGGCGAGCTCGTCGTGATGCAGCAGAACCTGCGGACCTCCTCGATGGAGGCGTTGCAGGTGCGAGGACGGCGGGTCCGGCTCGTGTGGGACCGTCAGCACAGCCGGCCCGTCGAGCCCGGAGACGATCCGGGGACGGTGGGGTCCGACGATCCCGGAAAGGGGGGGCGATGAGACGAACAGCGCGCTTGGGGGCGCTGGCCACGGCGCTCGCCCTCGTCGCGGTGGCCTGCGGCGGGGGCGACGGTGGCGGCGGGGGCGGCGGCGCCGCCGATCCCGACCAGCCGCCGATCACCTCGATCGGAGAGCCCGAGGGGCAGGTGAACATCATCGCCTGGGCGGGCTACATCGAGGACGGGTCGACCGATCCGGCCTACGACTGGGTGACCGCCTTCGAGGAGGAAACCGGCTGCCAGGTGAACGTCAAGGTCGCCGGGACCTCCGACGAGATGGTCGCCTTGATGCAGGGCGGGAGCGGCCAGTTCGACCTCGTCACGGCCTCCGGCGACGCGAGCCTGCGCCTGATCGAGGGCGGCACGGTGCAACCGGTCAACATCGACCTGATCGACAGCTGGGACACGGTCGACGACCGCCTGAAGGACGCGCCGTGGCACACGGTCGACACCGACGGCGACGGTACGGCCGAGCACTACGGCACGCCCTACCAGTGGGGGTCGAACGTCCTGCTCTACAACGAGGACGTGTTCGGGGACGAGCCGCCGACGAGCTGGAACGTCGTGTTCGAAGAGATGACCCTGCCCGACGGGAAGTCGAACAAGGGCCGGATCCAGGCCTACGACGGCGCGATCTACGTGGCCGACGCGGCGCTGTACCTGCGCGCGCACCGGCCGGAGCTCGGCATCGAGGACCCGTACGCGCTCACGCGCGAGCAGTTCAACGCCGCCATCGAGCTGCTCGTCCAACAGCGTGAGCTCGTGGGCCGCTACTGGCACGACGCGTTCGTGCAGATCGACGACTTCCAAAACGGCGAGGCCGTTGCGAGTTCGTCGTGGCCCTTCCAGGTGAACATCCTGGGCGAGGGGTTCGCGAGCGTCGTTCCCGAAGAGGGGGCGACGGGGTGGGCGGACACGACGATGATGCACGTCGACGCCCCGCACCCGAACTGTGCGTACCTGTGGATGGAGCACTCGCTCGATCCGAAGGTCCAGGGCGACCTCGCTTCCTGGTTCGGGTCGGTGCCGGCGGTGCCCTCGGCCTGCGAGGGCAACGAGCTGCTCGGTCCCGACGGGTGCACGATCAACGGGATCGACAACTTCGACCAGATCGAGTTCTGGAAGACGCCTCAGGCCGACTGCTTCCGTGGCGACGGTTCGTCCGACTGCGTGCCCTACCACGAGTGGGTCACGAACTACGTCGCGGTGATCGGCGGGCGTGATCCGGTCGCCGGGACGTGAGATCGAGCGTGCGCTCGCGGGCGCGCCGGAGCCCCGACGGGCTCTGGCGCGCCCGCGCCCACGGATGAGTCGATGGTCGTGAGCGAGGCGCCGCCGCGGGCGGCGTCGGGTCCCGGGCGTCGGGTCGGGGCCGTCCTGTTCCGCCACCCGGCGCTGCGTCTCGCGCTCATGCTGCTCCCGGCGGTGCTGTGGCTGGGGGGCCTCTACATCGGCTCGCTGGGGATCCTGCTCACCTACAGCCTCTACCGGCTCCAGGAGTTCACCGGGCTCGTCGTCCGCGACGTGGGGCTCTCCACCTACGCGCTGCTGTGGCAGCCGGCGAACCGGGAGATCGTGGTGCGAACCGTCGCGATGGCGGCGTCCGTGACGGTCGCGTGCGCGGTGCTCGCGTTCCCCGTGGCCTACTACATGGCTCGCTACGCGACCCTGCGGATGCGCACGCTCCTGTACCTCGTCGTGATCATGCCGCTGTGGTCCAGCTACCTCGTGCGCTCGATCGCGTGGCGGGCGATCTTGGCGGGCGAGGGGCTGCTGCCGTGGGTCCTCGATCGGCTCGGGCTCGACGGCCTCCTCCGACTCGCGCTGCAGGCCCCGCTCGTGGGCGGGCCCTCGCTCGTGCAGTCGAAGCTCAGCCTGTTCATCGTGTTCACCTACCTGTGGCTCCCGTTCATGATCCTGCCGGTCCACGCGGCCCTCGAGCGGGTCCCCGGGAGCCTGCTCGAGGCCTCGGCGGACATGGGCGCGCGACCGCGGACGACGTTCAGGCGGGTCGTTCTGCCGCTCGCCAAGCCCGGTGTCGTCGCCGGCTCGATCTTCACGTTCTCCCTCACCCTCGGCGACTTCATCCTCCCGCAGATCTTCGGGACCTCGGAGTTCTTCTTGGGGCAGATGGTCTACACGCAGGTCGGCGTGGCCGGGAACCTGCCCCTGGGCGCCGCCTTCACGTTCGTCGCGATGGCGATCATGCTCGTCTACCTCGGCGCGGCCAGGCGCGCGGGGGCGTTCGAGGCGCTGTGAGGACGACCTCGACACCACGTGCCGGGCTCGGTCTTCGGATCGCCACGTTCCTCGTCGTCGCGTTCCTGTACGTGCCGCTGCTCGTGATGATCCTCTACGCCTTCACGACCCAAACGGCCGCGTTCACGTTCCCGCCTCCCGGCCTCACGACGCGGTGGTGGTCGATCGCGCTGGGCAACGAGCGCATGTGGGAGGCGCTGCGCCTGTCCCTCGTCGTAGCGGGGGTCTCGACGACGGCTTCGATCGTGATCGGTGGGCTGCTCGCCGCCGCCGTCTACCGCGCTCGGTTCGCGGGCCGCGACGCCCTCGCGTTCCTCGTGGTGCTGCCGATCGCGCTTCCGGGCATCGTCACCGGGATCGCGCTGCGGTCTACCTTCGCGCAGCTCGAGCTCGGCTTCAGCACGTGGTCGCTCGTCGTGGGGCACACGACGTTTTGCATCGTGATCGTCTACAACAACGTCGTCGCGCGGCTCCGCCGGATGTCCCCGAGCCTGGCGGAGGCCTCAAGCGACCTCGGGGCGAGCGGATGGCAGACGTTCCGGCACGTCGTGATGCCGAACCTCGCGACCGCGGTCCTCGCGGGCGCGATCCTCGCGTTCGCCCTGTCGTTCGACGAGATCATCGTGACGACCTTCGTGGCCGGGCAGCAGCAGACGCTACCGATCTACATCTTCTCGATCCTGTTCCGGCCTCGGCAGAAGCCCGTCGTGAACGTCGTGGCGCTGGTGGCGATCGCGATCACGTTCGTCCCCGTCCTCGTGGCGCAGCTGCTCACGCGCGAGGAGGGCGGGCACGTCCGCTGAGCTCGGCGTCGCCGGCCCGGCGGCGTTCGCGGGCGGAGGCAGGGTCTCAGAGGTACTGGCCGCCGCCGTCGCGGGAGGGCTGCATCGGCGGGTTCTGCGTGAGCAGGCCGCGGCGACGGAGCTCCTCGAACTGCGCGCGCGCGGCGGCCTGCTGTGCGAACATCGCCGCCTGGATCCCGTGGAACAGCCCCTCGAGCCACCCGACGAGCTGGGCCTGGGCGATCCGGAGCTCCGATTCCGAGGGCGTCGCGCCCATCGGCGGCGCGAGCTCGGCGAGCTCCTCGCGCAGATCCTCGCTCAGCACGTCGCGGAGCTCTCCGACCGCGCGGTCGTAGATCTGTGCGAGGCGCTTGCGACCCGCCTCGTCCGTGGAGGTCTGCCGCGTCTCCTCGAGCAGCTCGCGGACCATCGTCGCGATGCGGATCACCTTCGCCGGCTCGGTGATCGGCCCCTGGCGCTCGGTCCTGCCGTCGCTCGTGGCCTCGACCGGCACGGCGGGGAGCGCCTCGGCCGGCTCGGGTCCTCGATCCTCGACCTCGCTCATGGCCCCAACCTAGCACCGAGGCCGCTCAGGCGGGCTCGGCCAGGAACAGGGCCTCGGCCACGATCATCCGCTCGAGGTCCGCGAGGTCGACGCTCTCGTCGACGGAGTGCCAGTTCGAGCGGTGGTCGCCGGCGCCGACGATCAGCACCTGGATCCCGGGGAAGGTCTCGGCGAGCACCGGGATCAGCGGAACCGATCCGCCGCTGCCCATCTCGAGGACCTCGGCGCCGTCGAAGGCCTGGGCCAGGGCGCGCCGCAGGGCCGCGAACGCCGGGGTGGTGCGGTCCACCAGGTAGCCGGCCCCCGCCTCAGCGCCCTCCACGCGCACGCGCACGCCCCAGGGGGCGGCCCGGCGGAGGTGCTCGGCGAGCAGATCGCGGGCCCGGGCGGGGTCGTCGCCCGGCGCGAGGCGAAGGCTGACGCGCGCCGCGGCCGTCGGGACGATCTGGTTCGACGACCCCTGGATCGAGGGGGCGTCGATGCCCAGCACGGCGAGGGCCGGCGAGGTGAACAGCCGGTCGGCGAGGCTCCCCGTGCCGATCAGCTCGACGCCCTCGAGCACGCCGGCCTCCTCGCGGAACCCCTGTTCCTCGACCGGGGCTCCCTCCCAGCGGAAGCGCCGAAGCCCCTCGATCGCCACGTCGCCCGCCTCGTCGTGCAGGCTCGCGAGGATCCGCGCGAGGGCCGTGATGGCGTCGGGGATCGGCCCGCCATAGGCGCCGCTGTGCTGGGCGATCGGGAGCACGTCCACGCGCACGACGCAGTCGGTCACGCCGCGCACGCTCGTGCCGATCGTGGGAACGCCGGTCCGGTGGTTGCCCCCGTCGGCGACGAGGGCGACGTCGGCCGCGAGCAGCTCCGCGTGCCCGCCGACGAGCTGCGGCAGGTGCTCGGTCGTGCACTCCTCCTCGCCCTCGACGAGGATCTTCACGCGGCAGCGGGCCCGCCCCCCCAGCGCGCGGATCGCGGCGGCGTGCATCACGACGCCGGACTTGTCGTCGGCCGCGCCCCGCCCGTAGAGGCGGCCGTCGCGGACCTCGGGTTCGAACGGGGGCGACGTCCAGGCCGCGGGGTCGCCGGCGGGCTGGACGTCGTGGTGGGCGTAGAGCAGGACCGTCGGCGCCTGCGCCGGGCCGTCGAGCTCCGCGTACACGGCCGGGTGCCCGCCGTCGAGCTCGAGCAGCCGCGCGTCGGCCGCCCCGGCGGCCTCGAGGATCTCCCGCGTCGCCTCGGCGCTCGCGCGCACGTGCGCGGGGTCGTGGCCGGGGTGGCCGACCGAGGGGATCCGAACGAGCCGTTCGAGCTCGGCGACCGTGCGGGGGAAGTCCTCGCGGACCCGGGCCCGGAGCGCGGCGAGATCCACGGTCTCCAGCCTAGCGGTCCTCAGGGGGCGAGCCGCTCGATGCGCCACCCTTCGGCCGAACGCGCGTAGCGGAACCGATCGTGCAGCCGATCCTCGCGCCCCTGCCAGAACTCGAGCTCGTCGGGCACGAGGCGAAGGCCGCCCCAGTTCGGCGGCCGGGGGACCGCGTGGGGGAAGCGAGCGTCGACCTCGCGCACCCGCCGCTCGAGGTCCTCGCGGCTCGCGAGGACCTGGCTCTGGGGCGAGGCCCACGCCCCGAGCTGGGCCCCCCGCGGTCGATCGGCGAAGTACACGTCGGACTCCGCGTCGCTCACGCGCTCGACCCGTCCGCGGACGGTCACCTGGCGGTCGAGGCGCTTCCACAGGAACACGAGGGCGGCGAAGGGGTTCTCCGCGAGCTCGCGGCCCTTGCGGCTGTCGAGGTTCGTGTAGAACGCGAACCCCCGGGCGTCCAGACCCCGGAGCAGGACGTGGCGGACGCTCGGGCGCGCGTCGGCTCCCGCCGTGGCGAGCGCCATCGCGTTGGGCAGCGGCACGCCGGCGCGCACGGCCTCCTCGAACCAGCGGCCGAACTGCGCGATCGGGTCGTCGTCGAGGTCTGCGCGCTCCAGCGGTGCTCGGGTGTGGGAGCCGGTCGGGGCTCGGATCGTGCGCGGGTCGATCACGGGTCCATCGTAGGGGGGCGGCGTCCCGATCGGGGACGCGGACCGGCCCCCGCGCCCGCGGGCGGCGCAGGGGCCGGATCGAGCGACGGCGCGACGCCTCAGGCGCGCGCCAGCTGGGCCCGGGCCGACACGAGCGCGGGGATCCGCGCGCCGACCCACAGCGCCGAGGCGCCGACCAGGCCGTAGACCACGCGGGTGATCGCGCTCGTCTCCCCGAAGTCGAGGCCGAACAGCGCCGCCACGAGGTCGAACTCCGCGACCGCCACGAGCCCCCAGTTCAGGGCACCGACCACCACGAGCACTAGCGCCAGGGTGTCGATCAGCTTCATGAGCTGCTCCCTCCCTTCCTGCATCCCTGCGTCTAATATCTGTCGAGAGTGAGACTACGGCTTCACCGGCCAAGTGTCAAGAGTATGTAGAAGGTAGTGCCGAGATGTCGTAGAGTTGGGGGCGTGGGCGCGTCGAACGGATGGCTGCGGATCGGCGAGCTGGCTCGCCGCACCGGCTGTTCCCCCGCCCTGCTGCGGGCCTGGGAGCAGCGGTACGGGGTGCTGCAGCCGGCTCGCACGAAGGGGGGCTTCCGCCTGTACCGCGACAGCGACGTGGCCCGCGTCCGGCGCATGCGCGAGCTGATCGCGGGCGGCCTAGCGCCCGCGGAGGCCGCGCGCGTGGTGCTCGAGGAGCTGCAGCCCACCGGACCCGCGCTCGACGCGTCGCCCACCGCCGACGCAGCGATCGAGGGCGCGGCGGCCGCCGACCTCGTGGAGCGGCTCGAGGCCGCGCTCGAGCGCTTCGACGATCGCGAGGCCCAGGCGGTGCTCGACGAGGTGTTCGCCAGGCTCTCGGTGGAGTCGGCGATCCAGCGGGTCGTGCTCCCGTACCTGGAGCGACTGGGCACGCGCTGGTCGCAGGGCCTCGTGACGATCGCGCAGGAGCATTTCGCGTCGAACGTGCTGCGCGCCCGGCTGCTCGGGCTCGCGCGGGGGTGGGGGAGCGGCGTCGGTCCGCTCGCCGTCCTCGCCTGCCCGCCGGGCGAGGAGCACGAGCTGGGGTTGATCGCGTTCGGGCTCGTGCTCTCGCGCCGGGGGTGGCGTGTCGCCTACCTGGGAGCCGACACGCCCCTGGAGACGCTCACCTCGACCGTCGATCTGCTCGAGCCCGCCGTCGTCGTGCTCGCGGCCTACGACCCCGAGCGCCTGCGGCCGCACCGAGAGGCCATCCGCCGGCTCGCGGCCTCGGTCCCCGTGGCGATCGGCGGCGCGCTCGGGGATCTCGACCCCGAGGAGCTCGGCGTCCGGGCGCTCGCGTCCGACGTCGTCGCGGCGGCCGCGGCCCTGTGAGGAGCGGGCTCGGTCGGGCTCAAACGGTGACGACCACCTTGCCGAGGGCGTGACCCCGTTCGAGGTAGCGGACCGCCTCGGCGGCATCGACCAACGGGTAGGTCCGGCCGACCACCGGCGTAACGGCGCCCTGCTCGATCAGGCCGACGAGAGCCCGCAGGTCCTCGCCGGTCTCCTTCGCGATCACCGGGCGTAGCCGCTGCCTCGTCACGAGCGAGAGGAGGGGGGCGCGCAGGATCTGGCGGAAGAACCCTCCCGTCCACTTCCCACCGCCGTCCCCGCCGACGATCGCGAGCGTGCCGGTCGGGGCGAGGAGGCGACGGAGCACGCGGAGCGGCCGCCGCCCCGCCGTGTCGACGATCGCGTCCCATCGGCCCGCGAGCGCTTCGCGCGTGTAGTCGATCACCTCGTCGGCGCCGAGCGAGCGCACGAGCGCCAGCTTCGACGTGCTCGCCACCCCGGTGACGTGGGCGCCGAAGGCCTTCGCCACCTGCACGGCCAGCGTGCCGACGCCCCCGCCCGCGCCGATCACGAGCACGCGCATCCCCGGCTCCACGCGGACGACGTCGCGGATGGCCTGGAGGGCCGTGAGCCCCGAGATCGGCGCCGCGGCCGCCTCCTCGAAGGAGAGCCTCGCCGGCTTCGGCACCACGAGCGCGGCCCTGCCCACCGCGCGCTCGGCGAAGGAGCCCTCGACGATGCCGAGGACCTCGTCGCCGGGCGCGACGTGGGTGACGTTCGCGCCGACGGCGTCGACGACCCCGGCGACGTCGCGCCCGCGAGGGTGCCGCCGCATCCTCTGAAACTCGGGCATCAGCCGTGCGAACCTCGGCAGCCCCGTCATCAGGTGCCAAACGTCCGGCCCGGCGCCGGCGGCCCGCACCTGGATCCGGACCTCGTCGTCGCCCGCGGTCGGCTCCGGAACCTCCTGGAGCTGGAGCACGTCAGCCGTCCCGTACCGGTCCTGCACGATCGCCTTCATCGGCTCCCTCCGCTCCGGGGTGTACGATGTACACCGACGCGCTCATCCTAGGGTGTACGTCGTACACTCGTCAACGTCCCGATCGCCGCGGGAGGGGGCATGGGTGAGATCGCCGAGGCCAAGGCGGGTGCACGCGGTGCACGCGGTGCACGCGAGCCGCTGAGGCGCGACCGGATCCTGCGGACGGCGGTGGCCATCGCCGACGAGGGTGGTGTCGAGGCGATCAGCATGCGGCGGATCGCCCGTCGCCTCGGGGTCGTGCCCATGGCGCTCTACAAGCACGTGGAGAACAAGGACGATCTGCTGAACGGGATGATCGACGTCGTCGTCGGCGAGATCGACCCCGCGATCGAGGGCGCGGACTGGAAGACGGCGGTGCGTGAGCGGATCCTGTCCGCGCGCCGGACGTTGCTGCGCCACCCGTGGGCCGCCCGCGTGCTCGAATCGCGGACCGAGCCGACGCCGGCCATCATCGCCTACTTCGACTCGATGATGGGCATCTTCCTCGCGGGCGGCTTCTCGGTCGACCTCATGCACCACGCCCTCCACGTGATGGGCAGCCGGATCCTCGGGTTCTCGCAGGAGCTGTTCGACGACGCCTCGAGCGCGCCCGACGAGGAGGCGATCGCGATGTGGTCGGAGATGGCCGAGCGCTATCCGAACATCGCCGCGCTCATCCGTGAGCTCGCCGCGGGCCAGATCTCCCACGAGCAGGCGACGGCCGTCGGTGGGGCATGCGACACGCAGGTCGAGTTCGAGTTCGCCCTCGATCTGATCCTCGACGGCCTCGAGCGCCTGCTCGCGTCGAGTCGAGATGGCTCCGACGTGGCACGGCCGAGTGCCTCCAAGGAGGCACGCACGACGGCCGATCCCGACGACGCGTCGGCCTCACCCGCCCCGATTTAGGCGGGACGAAGCGTCCCGGCGAACACCTGCCACGCGAGCAGCGACTTCGCGACGAGCGACAGGACGATGTAGGCGAGCTCGCCGAACGCGTAGTCGCGCCAAGGCCCAACCTTCCGGTACTGCAGCACCATGTTCAGCGCGAAGACGTTGAAGAACACGAAGATCGAGGCGAAGATCGCGTACACGAACCCAGGCGGTCCGCCGCCCTCGTCCCCCGCGCCGAACAGGTACAGGCCGATGGCGACCCACGGGATCGCTCCAGCGAAGGACCCGAACCAGAACGCCGTCCAGTTCGTCCGCTCCGTGGTCTGGTTGTGGAGCTCCATGAGCCAGCCGAAGAGGATCATCGTGGCGTTCAGGGCGAGGATGAGGATGAGCGACGCGACGTCGTAGATGCCCACGAGCATCGCGATCACGACGATCATCAGCGAGGCGGAGACCGAGTACTCGATCCATCGCGCGGGGTTGATCCCCCGCTCGACGTTGGCCGCGTAGCGGCGGAAGCCGGCCGGTGAGGCGACCGAGAGGTGGGCGAGCGCGGAGAGGAACAAGAAGGCGGCCACGAGCGGCCCGATCCTCACCTCGGCGAGCGTTTCGAGGCGTGGCGCCAGGCGACCGGTGCCCGGGTCCATCTGCAGGAAGGCGCTCGTGATGGGCAGGGCGAAATCGTTCGCCAACGCCAGGACGGCGGCTCCCTGGATCAGGTGCAGCAGGGCCGCCGCGAGGTTCCAGCTTCGCAGTCCGTTTTGGTCGATCATCATCGTTTCCCGCCCTCCTGCCTGGCCGGCCTCATGCTCCCGCGAGCGCGCGCTCGATCGCCTGGTCGAAGGACATCGGACGGATCTGTGGGAAGAGCGTCGCCGCTCGCTCGTCTCGAACGACGGTCTCGTTGCGCATGCCGAGCACGAGCGGCCGGGCGACGTCGACCGACACCGAGGTGGTGAGCCCGCACCACATCGCGGAGAGCCGTGGTG
This sequence comes from Actinomycetota bacterium, assembly GCA_026003015.1. GTDB lineage: Bacteria > Actinomycetota > UBA4738 > UBA4738 > HRBIN12 > BPGL01. The sequence goes on from BPGL01000001.1 coordinate 74,575, forward strand.
TGAGCACCGGCACGCCGAGGATCAGCGGGCGCCTCCCTTCCTTGCGCGCGAGCGTCAGCATCATCTCCCGGAAGGTCAGCACGTCCGGGCCTCCCACCTCGACGATGGTGTGGTGCTCGCTCGTGGCGACGTGCCGCGCCGCCGAGAGGTAGCGCACGACGTCCGCGATCGCGATGGGCTGCGTGCGGGTGTCGACCCAGCGCGGCACGATCATGACCGGCAGTCGTCGGACGAGGTCGTGGAGCATGCGGAACGAGGCGCTCCGGGCGCCGATGACGATGCCGGCGCGGAGCTCGACGACCTCCGGGCCGTGCTCGGCGAGGATCCGCCCCGTCTCGTGACGGCTGCTGAGGTGCGCCGACAGGTCGTCGTCGTCTCGCCCGAGCCCTCCCAGGTACACGATCCGGCGGACGCCGGCCGACGCGGCCGCACGCGCGAAGTTCGTGGCGCCCTCGCGGTCGCGGGCTCGGAAGGCCGCCCCGGCGCCCATCGAGTGCACGAGGTAGTACGCGACGTCGACCGCTGCGAGCGGCTCGACGAGCGTTCCCGGGACGAGGACGTCGACGCGGGCGGGAGGAAGCCCGGGCCAGCGCTCGGCGAGCGCCTCGGGGTTGCGACCGGCGGGGGTCGGCCGCTCGCCCAGCGAGAGCAGGTGGTCCACCAGGGCCGAGCCGATGGCTCCGGAGGCTCCGACCACGAGGGGGCCGGCGCGGGTTCTTGCCCATGGATCGCCCGAACTTAGGCGTCGCCTCGTCACCCGGTCGCTGGTCGGGATGCGGCGGCGCGTGGTCGAACGCCGCCCCGATCAGAGCCGGGGGATCGGTCACGCGATCTGCTCGGCGACCTCATCCTCGAGCTCTCCGGGGCTCTCCCGTTGATCTTTGCGTCGCAGGCTGGCGAAGAAGCGTCCCCGTCGTGCGCTGCTCGATGGAAACGCGGTCCCGGAAGGCCTCGGTGACCCGATCAAGGAAGATCGCAAGGATCACGACGCAAAGGCCGCTCTCGAACCCCAGACCGATCTCCAGCCGGGTGACCGACCGCACCACGAGCGCGCCGAGTCCCGGTGCGCCACCCAGGCCGGCGATCACGACCATCGACAGCGACAGCATGATCACTTGGTTCACACCGGCCATGATCGTGGGCATCGCCAATGGGATCTGTACCTGGCGAAGCGTCTGCCCGGTTCTCGAACCGAATGCGTCGGCCGCCTCGACCACCTCCCGGTCTACCTGCCGGATCCCCAGCTCGGTCAGGCGGACGGCCGGGGGGAGGGCGAAGATGACGCTCGCCACCACGCCGGGTACGACCCCGACGCGGAAGAAGATCACCGCCACGAGGAGGTAGATGAACGCAGGCATCGTCTGCATGAAGTCCAGGATCGGCCGCATCGTAGCGCTCACGGCGCGGCTGCGGGCTGCCAGGAGTCCGAACGGTACGCCCAGCGCGATCGCGACGCCGGCGGCGATCAGCACAAGCGCAAGGGTCTGCATCGTCTCGCTCCAGAAGCCCATCTGATCGACCAGCAGGAAAGCCAGCGCGGTGAACACCGCAAGGCTCCAGCCGCGGATCGTGAGTGCGAGCAGCGTGAAGAGTGCGATCAAGGCCGCGGCCGGCGGACCCGTCAGTACATCGGTCAAGGCTGTTACGAAGAACGATGTAGCGTCGGAGACCAAGTCGAAGACCGGGTCGAGGGTCGACGTGATCCATCGGACCAGGCTGTCAACCGGGCTCGCCAGGTCGACGTCGGCCAGGAGCTCACGTGGCATCGGCAGCCTCCTCCTCACCTGCGATCGCGGCCAGCAGCGTCGCCCGGGGTACCACTCCCAGCAGGCGGCGCTCGTCGTCGACCACGGCGATGGGCACGCGATCCTGTGCGGCGAGCCGCGACAGGTTGATGAGCCGAGTGGAAGGATGAACCTCAGCGTGCTCGCGGATCAAGACATCCCTCACCCGGGTCTTTCCCTGCGAGATCGCCTGGGCGATCCGGTGGTCCTTGGCCACACCGAGGATCCTGCCGGCTGGATCGAGCACGTACAGGGCGTTCTGCTCCAGCTCGCTCAGCTTGTTGAGCAGGTCGCGGAGGTCGTCGTCGGGCGAGGCGGTGAGGAGCGGCTTCTTCATCACCTGCTCGGCGGTCAGGCATCGCGAACGGTCGACGTCGGAGATGAAGTCGGCGACGTACTCGTTGGCTGGCTCTGCGATGATCTCGCCTCCGGTGCCGACCTGTACGACGGCCCCGTCGCGCATCACGGCGATGCGGTCCCCGACGCGCATCGCCTCGTTGAGATCGTGGGTGATGAAGACGATCGTCCGCTTAAGGTCCCGTTGCAGATCGAGCAGCAGGTTCTGCATGTCCCGACGGATGAGCGGGTCGAGGGCGCTGAACGGCTCGTCCATCAGCAGCACGTCGGCATCCGTTGCGAGCCCACGAGCGAGGCCGACGCGCTGCTTCATGCCGCCCGACAGCTCGTGGGGGAACGCGTCTGCGAAGTTCGTGAGCCCGACGATCTCGAGAGCTTCCATGGCGCGACGCCGACGTTCCGCTGCATCGACACCCCGCACCTGAAGCCCATACGCGGCGTTTTCCCAGACCCTCCTATGAGGGAACAGTGCGAAGTGCTGGAAGACCATGCTGATCTTCGTCATCCTCAGCTCGCGCAGCTGCGAGGCAGACATCCTGGTGACATCCTCGCCATCGACCTCGACCGACCCCGAGGTGGGGTCATGGAGGCGGTTGATCATGCGGACCAACGTGGACTTGCCCGAGCCGGAGAGCCCCATGACGACGAAGAGCTCGCCTTCCTCGATGTCGAAGCTGACATCGTGGACCGCGATGAGGAGCTTCTCTTTGCGGAGGATCTCGTCGCGGGTCATACCGCGGGCGAGCAGGTCGAGTGCCCGCTCCGGCTGCTTGCCGAACACCTTCGTGACGCCGCGCAGCGAGATCTTGTTCATCGTGTCGGCGCCATCCCCCTTCGCGGTCGACGCATCTCTTCAGATCACTGGATCCGCTTAGGCCGTATCGAACCCCATCGCGTGTCCGAGTGCCAACCGCTCTGCAGTGGCATCCCTGGTGCCCGCACGGCTTCGCGCTCGATGCCGACCCCGCCCACGACGGGTTCCACCTCGCGGGTGGGCCTCAAGTCTCGACGCGAGAGGGCCCCGATCGACGGGGCCCTCTTCGCCGGTCCTCGTGGTTCCGCGCTCGGATCAGGACAGCCATGCCTCGACGACGGAGCGGTTCTCCTCCAGCCATGCCTTGGCCGACTCGAGCTCTTTGCCCTCGGGCCCGTCGACGAGGATCGCGACCTCCAGGTCTGCGAGCGTGGCTCCGTCGAGCTCGAAGTTCTGGAGCCATCCGGCCACCTCGGGGAAGTCCTCACGGAAGCCCTTGCGGGCGAGCACGTGGATCTCGTCAGGCTGGCCGAGCGCACCCTCGGGATCCTCGAGGTTCTTCAGGTCGTACTTGCCGTATGCCCAGTGCGGCTCCCACAGGGTCACGACGATCGGCTCCTGCGCCGAGTAGGCCTTGTCGAGCTCTGCGAGCATCGCCGGGGTCGAGCTCTCGACCAGCGTGTACTCGTCCTCGAGGCCATAGGTGGGCATCACCTCCTCGCGGGAGATCCGCATCAGCCCAGAGCCGGCCTCGATCCCGACGATCCGGCCATCGAACATGTCGGCCTTGCCTTGTAGATCGGCGATCGAGTTCACGTCATCGACGTACGCCGGTACGACCCAGGTGAGTGGCGCTTGGTCGTACCAGACCTTCAAGTCGTCGATGTCCTGGCCGAACTGGGCCCAGTAGTCCGCGTGGGTGGCCGGGAGCCAACCATCGAAGAACAGGTCGATGTCACCGTTGGCCAGACCGGAGTACAAGCCTCCGACCTCGAGCTGGGTCACCTCGACGGTGTACCCCCGCTCCTCGAGGATCGCCTGCCACAGGTTCGTGACCGCGATCGCCTCATCCCACGGGATCAGGCCGATCCTGATCGTGCCACCACCGGTGCCGGCATCGCCGCCGGCCGTGTCCCCCCCGTTCCCGCAGGCGGTCGCCACGATCGCCACCACGGCGAGCACGGCCAGCATCCGCAGAGAGAGACGTTGCTGCCTCCGTGCATCCATGCGGACCCCTCCTCCCCAGCGCCCGAACGACATTGACACACACACACACACACCTAGATCGGCATTTGGTCGCGGAGCGGCAGGTTCGGACAAGGACTTCGTTGCGCAGCGTGCAACATGGCGCATGTTTCTTGCTGGCTTCCGGGCCCTGGATCGCTTCCGGCTCACGCGCAAATCGCGCGAACGGAGATGAACCCGATGCGGGTAGATCTGGCCGTGTCCAGCGGGTTCGCCGGGGTTGTGCCGAGCGCTGAAGAGCCGGAGGGCACGGTTGCGGTCCTTCGGTGAGGTGCGGGGACCGGGACCGGCCGCGCCCGGCCGGTCCCGGTTCAGCGGTCAGTCGATGAACAGTCCGTTGTAGATGCAGTCGGCGCCGCGCATGTGGACACCCGCGCTGACGCGGGCGATCAGAACGTCACCGCGCGGCGACTCGGCGATGACCTCCTGGTAGTAGTCGTAGCCGTAGTAGCGCGGCATGGTGTCCGACGGCTCATACCCCGACCACCGCCAGAGGCCGTCCGCCCTGTCCAGGCGGGTGTCGGTCTCGTTCGAGGCGTCTGTCGAGAACGCGAGCGCGTTGTCCACGAGCGCGCGGAGGCCATAGGCGGCCTCCACCTGCCCGCCGCCGAGGTCGAGGCATCGCGCGACGACCTTGAAGGCTGCGTTCCGGTAAAGGGTGACCTGCTCGCCGACCGACAGCTTCACCCGGTCCACGGTGTACACACCGCTCCTGGCCGCGAGCCCCTGGCCTGGGGCGGCCGTCGCTCCCGGCGCGCTCCGAAGCACGGCGACGAGCGCGACGAGCGCGACGAGCGTGACGAGCGCCGCAACGACGCTCCACCGAGGGAGTCGCAGCACGACGGGGTCGTTCACCCCTTGCCCTCCTTTCCGCCGAGCCCCTTGCACGAGGGGCCAGCTCCTGACCTGTCGCGCTGTCTATACCACGAGCAACGGCAGGACACGGGGAGCACGAGGCGGTGGCCCAGGTGGTCTCAGGGCCGAGGGAGTCGCTCCGTCACCTCGTTGTCGATCCCTCCGCGACGACCATCCCGGCTATGGCCGATCTCCCGGGTCCCGCGTCCACGTCCCGGGGAACCAGAGCGTGCCCCCCGGCAGGATTCGAACCTGCGCACCCGGCTCCGGAGGCCGGCGCTCTATCCCCTGAGCTACGGGGGCTCGTGCCCACCAGGCTACCGCCTCGCCCCGGCGGCCGGCAGGGCGCGGCTATGCTCGGTGCGTGTCCCCGCGCGTGCTCCTCGTCGACGACGACCCCGTGATCCTGCGCCTGCTCGAGGTGAACTTCCGACTCGAGGGCTTCGAGGTGGCGACGGCCTCGAGCGGCGAGCAGGGGCTCGAGGCGGCCCGGCGCGAGCCCCCCGACGCGGCGGTGCTCGACGTGATGATGCCGGGCCTCGACGGCTACGAGGTCGCCCGACGCCTTCGCGACGAGGGGACCGCTGCGCGACCCACCAGCTCGTCTTCCTGACCGCGCGCGGCGTCGAGGCCGACCCGCAGCCCGAGCTCGCTGGGATCGAGCGCGTCGCCAAGCCGTTCGACCCGGCGGCCCTCGTCCGCCTCGTGCGGTCCCGGATCGGGGAGCCGCAGGGGTGATCGAGGACGAGCTGAAGGAGCTGCTCCGCCGCGCCCTGCAGGCGGCCGCCCCGGGGCTCGGGCTGGATGGGGAGCTCCCCGAGCCGGAGCTGTTCACCCCGCGCCAGAAGGAGCACGGCGACGTGGCGACGAACGTCGCCCTCGCGCTCGCCGCCCGTGCCGGTCGTCCACCGGTCGAGGTGGCGCGCGCGATCGTCGAGGCGCTGCCGCCGGCCCCGTTCGTCGAGCGCGTGGAGGTCGCCGGCCCCGGGTTCATCAACGTGTTCCTCGCCGAGCGTTGGCTCGTCGACGTCGTGCGGGCGGTGGCGGCGGCGGGGGAGCGCTTCGGGTGGGCGCCGCCCAGCGGTCGACGCGCCCAGGTCGAGTTCGTGAGCGCGAACCCCACGGGACCCCTGCACATCGGGCACGCGCGCAACGCCGCCCTCGGGGACGCCCTCGCGCGCCTGCTCGAGGCCGCCGGGTGGCAGGTCGAGCGCGAGTACTACTTCAACGACGCCGGCGGACAGATGGACCGGTTCGGACGCTCGGTGGAGGCGCGCTACCTCGAGCTCGTGGGCCGCGAGGCCGAGGTGCCCGAGGACGGCTACCACGGCGAGTACGTGCGCGACCTCGCCCGCGACATCCTCGCGGCCGAGGGACCGGGGCTCGCCGACCTGCCCGCGGACGAACGGCTCGTTCGGCTGCGTTCCGAGGGCGTGCGCCGCGTCCTGGCTCAGATCGAGCGGACGCTCGAGCGGTTCGGCGTGCGCTTCGACTCGTTCGTCTCCGAGGCCTCGCTCGCCGAGCGCGGCGAGGTCGGCGCGGCGGTCGATCGCCTGCGCGCCGCCGGCTACGCCTACGAGGCCGACGGGGCGGTGTGGTTCCGCTCGACGGCGTTCGGGGACGACAAGGACCGCGTGCTCGTCCGGTCCAACGGTGTTCACACGTACTTCGGCGCCGACTGCGCGTACCTCATCGACAAGTTCTCCCGGGGGTTCGACCGGTTGGTGTACGTGTGGGGGGCGGACCACCACGGCGACGTCGCCCGGCTGCGGGGGGCGGCGGCCGCTTTGGGCTACGACCCGGAGGCGGTGGAGATCGTGCTGTACCAGTGGGTGACGTTCCGCCGGGGTGGCGAGCCGGTCGCGATGAGCAAACGCGCCGGCACCTTCGTGACGCTCGATCAGTTGATCGACGAGGTGGGGGCCGACGCCGCGCGCTGGCACCTGCTCACGTTCAGCAACGACGCCGCGATGTCCTTCGACATCGACGAGGTGAAGCGACGCTCGATGGACAACCCCGTCTACTACGTGCAGTACGGGCACGCGCGCATCGCCTCGATCCTGCGCAAGGCGCGCGAGGCGGGGGTCGAGCTTCGGCCGATCGCCGAGGTCGACCTCGATCTGCTGGCTCATCCGAGCGAGCTCGACCTGCTGCGCGCGATCGCCGGGGTGCCGGGCCTGATCGCGACGGCGGCCTCGATGCGCGCGCCGCACCGGCTCACGCACGCCGCGCACGACCTCGCCGGTCGGTTCCATCGCTTCTACACCGAGTGCCGCGTGGTCTCCGACGACGAGGCGCTCACGCAGGCCCGCCTGTGGCTCGCGCGAGCCACCCAGCTCGTGCTCGCGGGCCTGTTGGGTCTGCTGGGGATCGGGGCCCCCGAGCGGATGGAGCGCCCCGATGCCTGAGGCGGTCCCCTCCGCCTCCGTCGCCGCGGCCGAGCCGGGGCTTCGCGCGGGTCCGTGGCCCGCGTCGGCCTCCTTCGCCGAGGGCCTTCGGGTCGGGGGGGTGGCGGTGGCGGCGCTGGTGGAACGGTTCGGCACCCCGCTCGTCGTCGTCGACGCCGACGAGGTCCGCGCCCGGATGCGCCGGGTGCGTCGGGCCTTTCCCCGGGCCGCCTACGCGGTGAAGGCGTTCACCGCCCACGCGGTCGTGCGCCTCGCGCTCGAGGAGGACCTGGACCTGTTGTGCGCGAGCGGGGGCGAGCTCGAAGCCTGTCTGCGCGCGGGCGCTCCGGGCGAGCGGCTGTTCCTGCACGGCAACGCGAAGACCGACGACGAGCTGCGCGCGGCGCTCGAGGCCGGGGTTCGCTGGGTCATCGTCGACCACGGGCAGGAGCTCGCCCGCCTCGCGGAGCTCGCGCGCGCGGCGGGCCGGGTGCAGCCCGTGCTCCTGCGGGTGATCCCCGAGGTGGAGGTCCGCACGCACGAGGCGATCGCCACCGGCCACGAGCGCTCGAAGTTCGGGACGCCCCTGGAGGAGGTGCCGGCGCTCGCGCGCCGTGCGATCGAGCTCTCCGGCGTGCGGATCGACGGCTACCACGCCCACGCGGGCTCGCAGCTGCTCCAGGTCGAGCCGTACGTGCGGGTGCTCGACGCGCTCCTCGGGATCGCCGGGCGCGTCCACGAGCAGCTGGGTCTGGCGCCGCGGGCCCTCGACGTCGGCGGCGGGTTCGGCGTCGCCTACACCCACGAGCCGGCGCTCGACCCGACGCAGGTCGGGGGCGAGCTCGCCGAGCGACTGGCCGCGCGCTGCGCCTGCCTCGGGCTCCCGACCCCTGAGCTGGTGGCCGAGCCCGGACGCTGGGTCGTCGCCAACGCGGCGCTCACCGTGTACCGGGTGGTGGCGCGCAAGCGCGTGGGGGATCGCGAGCTCGTCGCGGTCGACGGCGGGATGTCGGACAACCTCCGTCCGATGCTCTACGGGGCCGCCTACACCGTGGCGCCGGTCGTCCCCCGGCCGGGTCCGGCGCGCCGGGTCTCGCTCGTCGGCCGGCACTGCGAGTCCGGCGACGTGCTCGCCGACGACGTCGAGCTGCCCGACGCCCTGGGCCCCGGCGACCTCGTTGCCGTGGCTGCGACCGGCGCCTACGGCTACGCGCTCGCCTCGGCCTACAACCGCGTCGGGCGCCCCGCCGTGGTCGCCGTGGAGGGTGGTCGGGCGGTGCCGTGGCTGCGTCGCGAGGACGCCGCCGACCTCGACCGGCTCGAGGTGGCCCCACCGCGCTCGCTCCCCGCGCCCGCGCCCCCGTCCGGCGTCGCGATCCGCCCCGCGCGGCCGAGCGACGCGCGGTCGTTCCTCGAGTTGTGGCGCGGCGTGGTCGCCGAGGGGCGGTGGCTGCCCGACGAGCAGGTCCACGAGCGACCGCGCGCCGTGTTCCGCCGGTTCCGCCGCTCCTGGAGCGCCGAGGGCGCCGAGATCGTCGCGGTCGAGGCCGGCCGCGTCGTCGGCCACCTCGCCCTCGACCGGGAGCGTCACCCGGCGCACCGCCACGTCGCCACGCTCGGCATGGTGGTGGCCGCCGAGCGGCGGGGACGGGGGATCGGCACGGCGATGCTCGCCGTGGCCCTCCGCTGGGCTCGCGAGGTCGGGGTCCGCAAGCTCGTGCTGTCGGTCTACCCCGACAACGTCCGCGCGATCGCCCTGTACCGGCGGTTCGGCTTCGTCGAGGAGGGGCGTCTCGCACGCCGCTCCCGGACGTCCTACGGTTACCGCGACGAGGTCGTGATGGCGCGCTGGGTGGACGAGGAGCCGACCGGGGGTCGGGCATGAGCGAGCGGACCGTGACGGTCGGGCTGCTCGGGGCCGGCACGGTCGGCTCGGCCGTGGTCCGGCTGCTGCACGAGCGCGCCGACGCGATCGCCCGCCGCGCAGGGGTGCGCCTGGAGGTCGCGCGCGTGGCCGTGCGCCACCCGGAGCGCCATGCGGATCTCCCCCTCGCCCGGGAGGCCCTCGTCGACGACGTCGGGCTCGTCGTCGACGACCCGGGCATCGACGTCGTGGTCGAGCTCATCGGCGGGATCGAGCCGGCGCGAACGGCGATCCTGTCGGCCTTCGCGAACGGCAAGCCCGTGGTCACCGCCAACAAGGAGCTGCTCGCCACCGGCGGTCAGGAGCTGTTCGAGGCCGCCGACGCGGCGGGGCTGGACCTGGCCTTCGAGGCCGCGGTGGCCGGCGGGATCCCCCTGATCCGTCCCCTGAAGGAGGCGCTCGGGGGGGAGCGGATCGACCGGCTGCTCGGGATCGTGAACGGCACGACGAACTACGTGCTCACGCAGATGGCGGATCGGGGCTGGTCGTTCGAGGAGGCGCTCGCCGAGGCCCAGCGGCTCGGCTACGCCGAGGCCGATCCCTCGGCCGACGTCGACGGCGCGGACGCGGCCGCCAAGTGCGCGATCCTCGCCTCGATCGCGTTCGGATCCCGCGTCACCCTCGACGACGTGTACCGCGAGGGGATCCGGCGCGTCACCGCCCAGGACATCGCCGACGCCCGGCGCCTGGGCTACGTCGTGAAGCTCCTCGCGATCGCCGAGCTCGACGACGACGAGATCTCCGCACGGGTCCATCCGGCGATGATCCCCGCGTCGCATCCGCTGGCCCATGTGCGTGACGCGTTCAACGCCGTGTTCGTCGAGGGCCCCCGGATCGGGCAGGTGATGTTCTTCGGGCCGGGCGCCGGCGGCGACCCCACGGCCACGGCCGTCGTCGGCGACCTCGTCACCGTCGCTCGCCACCGCGTGTTCGGCGGGCGCGGGGTCGGCTGTACCTGTGTGTTCGACCGGCGGCTGCGCCCGATGGGCGACACCCACGGGCAGTTCTACCTGAACCTCCACGTCGAGGACCGGCCGGGCGTGCTCGCCGAGATCGCCGAGCGGTTCGGGCACAACGGCGTCTCGATCGAGCGCGTGTGGCAGGAAGGCGCGGGGCACGACGCCGCGCTGCTGTTCGTCACGCATCGGGCGCAGGAGGGCGCCTTCCAGAAGACCGTCGCGGAGCTGCGCGATCTCGACGTCGTGCACGAGGTACGGAGCCTGCTCCGCGTCGAGGGCGAGGAGGGATGAGCGCCGAGCCCCCGATCCTCGGTCGCGCGGCACCCTGGCGCGGGATCCTCGAGGAGTACCGCGACCGTCTCCCGATCTCGGAGGCGACCCCCGTGGTGACGCTCGGGGAGGGCGGCACGCCGCTCGTGCGCAGCGCCTCGCTGTCGGCCGCGACCGGCGCGGAGGTGTGGCTGAAGTACGACGGCGCGAACCCGACCGGCTCGTTCAAGGACCGGGGGATGACGCTTGCGATCTCCAAGGCCGTGGAGGAGGGGGCCAAGGCGGTCGTGTGCGCCTCGACGGGGAACACGAGCGCCTCGGCCGCCGCCTACGCGGCGCGCGCGGGCCTCGCCTGCGCGGTGCTCGTGCCGAAGGGCAAGGTGGCGCTCGGCAAGATGGCCCAGACCCTCGTGCACGGGGCGCGGGTGCTCGAGGTCGAGGGGAACTTCGACGCGTCGCTCGAGCTCGCCCGCGACCTCGCGGGGCGGTTCCCGGTGACCCTGGTGAACAGCGTGAACCCGTTCCGGCTCGAGGGGCAGAAGACGTGCGCCTTCGAGATCGTCGACGCGCTCGGCGGACCGCCGGACGTGCACTGCGTGCCGGTCGGCAACGCCGGCAACATCGCGAGCCACTGGCTCGGGTACGCCGAGTACCTGCGCGACGGGGTGATCCACGAGCCGCCGCGCCTGTTCGGGTTCCAGGCGGCCGGCGCGGCGCCGCTGGTGCGCGGCGAGCCCGTGGCCGAGCCGCGGACGATCGCCACGGCGATCCGGATCGGGAACCCGGCGTCCTGGTCGAAGGCGGTCGAGGCCGCGACCGCCTCCGAGGGCGGGATCCGGGCCGTGACCGACCGCGAGATCCTCCACGCCTATCGGCGCCTGGCGCGCGAGGGGCTGTTCTGCGAGCCGGCGAGCGCGGCGAGCGTCGCCGGGTGCCTGCAGCTCGCGGCCGAGGGCGTCCTCGGGCCCAAACAGACGGTCGTGTGCGTGCTCACCGGCCACGGTCTGAAGGACCCGGAGTGGGCGATCGCCGGCGCTGCTCAGCCCGCGAGCGTGCCGGCCGACGCGGACGCGGTGGCCGCCGAGCTCGGGCTGTGAACCGGTAGGCTCGCCGCCACGATGCGCGTCGCGGTCCGCGTCCCGGCGACCTCCGCCAACCTCGGCCCCGGGTTCGACTGCCTCGGGCTCGCGCTCGACCTGTGCAACGAGGTGGTGGTCGACACCGAGGCGCCGCCCGGCGTCGTGTGGCGCGGCGAGGGGGCGCAGGAGCTCCCCACGGACGGATCGGATCTCGTCTCGCGCACGATGGCCGCCGTCGGGGAGCGCTTCGGCGTGCCGCTCGCGCCGCTGCGCCTCGAGGCCGACAACCGCATCCCGCTCGAGCGCGGGCTCGGCTCCTCGTGCGCGGCGGTCGTGGCGGGGATCGCGCTCGCCTCGCGCGTGTGCGACCTCGGCCTGCACGCCGATCCGACCTCCGTCTTCGCGCTCGCGGCCGAGCTCGAGGGGCACCCCGACAACGCCGCGCCCGCCTGCTTCGGCGGGCTCGTCGTCGTCGCCGACGGCGCCGCTCGGCGCCTCGAGCCGCACCCGTCGCTGCGCCCCGTGCTGCTCGTGCCGCCGACGCGCCTGCCGACCGAGCAGGCCCGTCGCGCCCTCCCCGCGCAGGTCCCCTTCGCCGACGCGGCGGCCAACGCGGCCGGCGCCGCGATGGCCGTGGTCGCGCTCACCCAGGACCCCTCCGTGCTGCCGATCGCCCTCCGCGACCGGCTCCACCAGCCGACGCGCCTGGCCCTCGTGCCCGAGGTCGCGGAGGTCTTCGCCGACCTCGAGGCACGCCGCGTGCCGGTGTGCTTGTCCGGGGCGGGCCCGACGCTGCTCGCCTTCGAGCGGCCGGGTGCGCCGGAGGTCCCCGCGGAGCTCGTCACGGCGGGCTGGAGGATCCTCAGACCTGGCGTGCGGGCGAGCGGGTACGAGCTGGTCGGCTGAGCTGGCCGCTCAGTCGACGCACGCCCCGAGCCCGACCGGCGCGCTTCGCCCCAGGGCGGGCTCGACGAACCGCGCGACCTGGGAGGCCGCGATCGCGTAGGCGATGCGGTCGTCGAGGACCGAGTTCGCGAACACGACGCCGGCCACCCGGCCGTCGGGCAGGGCGAAGGGGCCGCCGCTGTTGCCCCCTCGGACGCGGGCCTGCAGCTCGTAGACGCGGCGGCGAACGAGCTCGCCGCCGTAGATGTCGCGGCCCAGGGGCTCGAACAGCCGGCGAACGGCGGCCGGCCCGCTCGTGGGGCCGCCGCCGGCGGGGAACCCGAGCACCGCCCCGCCGGTCCCTCGGGGCAGCGGCTCGGTGGCCAGGTCGAGCGGGGGGGCGGCCAGCTCGGGGACGCGCAGCAGCGCGAGATCCAGCCCGGGATCGAAGGCGACGACCGTCGCGTCGAGGGCGTCCCCGGCGCCCCCCGGGCGCGCCCACACGTCGTCGGCGCCCGCGACGACGTGGCCGCTCGTCACGACGTAGCCGGCCGCCACCGCGAAGCCGGAGCCCTCGTTCCAGTACCCGGGACGGCAGCCGTCGGCCAGGACCTGGACGAGGCTCGGCGAGGCGGCCCGCACCGCGGCGGCGACGGTCGGGTCTGCCGGGGGCGGAACGGGTTGCGCCGTGGAGGGGACCCCGACGAACACGTCGGGGAACCCCAGCGCGTCGACGACGCGCTCGAGCTGCGGGACGAGCGGGGGCGGAGCCGGGAGCACGGCGGCGACGGCGTCGACGACGCGGGAGTCGCGAACGGCGCGCGCGACGCTCGGGAACGGCCCGGCTGCCAGGTTCAGCGCGCAGAACCAGATCGCGAGGATCCCGGCCAGCACCGAGACGCCGGCGCCGAGGACGCGGTCGACGATCGAGGCGCCGCGCCCGATGCGGCGCACGAGCCGGTCGGCGAGCGCCGCGGCGACGGCGCTGCCGAGCACGGCGAGCCCCAGGACGATGAACAGCACGAGGACGATCGAGGCGCCGGGCTCATCGGGGCGGCTCGCGAGCCCGCGGGCGACCCCGATCCCCGCCGCGCCCCCGGCGGCCAGCCCGACGAGGCCGGCTCCCTGGGCGAGCGCGCCGCGGCGGTAGCCGCCGAAGGCGCTGCCGGCGAGCATCAGCAGCAGCAGCAGGTCCAGCGCCGTCACGGTCCCGGTATCGTCCCACGCGCTAGGACCTCGGGGGGGTGGATGGATGACAGGCGGGATCCTCCACGGGCGGGCGGCGCTCGTGACCGGCGGCACGACCGGCATCGGTCGCGCGATCGCACGTCGGTTCCTCGACGAGGGCGCCGCGGTCGTGATCACCGGCCGCGACGAGGCGCTCGGCGCGGCCGCGCGAGACGAGCTGGCCGCGCTCGGGCCGGTGCGGTTCGTGCGCGCCGACGCCGCCGATCCGGAGGCGGTCGCCGCCAGCGTCGAGGAGGCGGTGGGGTTCCTCGGAGGCCTCGACGTCCTCGTGAACAACGCCGGGGTGGGCGTCGTCGCGGGCGTCCTCGACACCCCGTTGGAGGCCTTCGACCTCGTGATGGACGTGAACGTGCGCGGGGCCTTCTGCTACGCGAAGGCCGCCTTCCCGCACCTGGAGGCGCGCCGGGGCTGCATGCTCCACATCGCGTCGGACGCCGGCGTGCTCGGCGAGGTCGAGATCGCCGTGTACTCCGTGTCGAAGGCGGCGCTCATCATGCTCTCGAACATGCTCGCCATCGAGGGCGGACGCCGTGGGGTCCGCTCGAACGCCATCTGCCCGGGCGACACTGAGCCCGGCATGCGCCACATGCTCGAGCCCGGCGCCGAGGAGCGCCCGGAGGACGTCGAGACCTGGCCGCTTCCGCCCGTCGGGCGCGTCGGGCGCGCCACCGACGTCGCGGAGGCGGCCCTGTTCCTCGCGAGCGACCGGGCGGCGTTCGTCAACGGCGTCGCGCTCCTGGTCGACGGCGGGATGCGGGCCGGGATGCGCGCGGGCATGCCCCGCGCCTGAGCGCCGGGCGCCTCGGCGGCAACTACACTGCAGACGTGGTCACGATCGCGCACATCTCTGACCCCCACGTTGGCTCCCCCTACTTCGTGCCGAACCTGATGAACCGCGTCATCAAGGAGCTGAACGAGCTCGGCCCCGACGCGGTCGTCGTGTCCGGGGACCTCACCGCCGAGGGGTTCCGTCAGGAGTACAAGAACTGGCTCGCCTACGCCGAGCGGATCGAGGCGCCCGTCCACACCGTGCCGGGCAACCATGACTCCCGCAACGTCGGCTACCTCCACTTCGAAGACCTGATCGGGCCCCGCCAGTGGGTCGTGGACGTGGGCGACGTGCGTCTCGTCGGGGTCGACTCGAGCGAGCCCGACCTGAACGAAGGCAAGGTGGGCCGCGTGCACTACCCGTGGATCGCCGAGCAGTTCTCCCACCCCGCGGCGCTCAAGATCTTCGTGATCCACCACCACCTGCTGCCGATCCCCGGTACCGGGCGCGAGCGCAGCACCGTGATGGATGCGGGGGACCTGCTCGAGGTCTTGATCCACGCCGGCGTGAACGTCGTGCTGTCGGGGCACAAGCACGTGCCCTACGTGTGGCAGCTTGAGGACATGTACATCGCCAACGCCGGAACCGTCTCGTCGCTGCGCGTGCGCGGCTACACGAAGCCGTGTTACAACATCTTGTCGTTCGACGGCGACTCGGTTGAGATCCGCCGGAAGTTCCCGTTCGGCGACGAACACCTGATGGCGCGGTTCTCCCTGTTCGAGACCACCCGGCGGCATCGCGAGGCCCCGGTGCAGGAGGCGGCCGGGGTCGCCGAAGCCCGCTAGGGGCGCCTCGTCCGCCCGCCCGACCAAGCGAGCCCGCCCGACCGAGCGAGAAGGACACCACATGCGCACCGTCGTCCTCGTCGACGGCGAGCACTACCCCCCCGTCACCCGCTGGGCGATCGCGGCCGCGCGCGAACGCGGCTACGAGGTCGTGCTCGCGCTCGTCGTCGGGGGCGGGGAGAAGGTGGGGTCGGCGCCCCTGGAGCTCGGGGTGCCGACGCGCTCGAGCGGACCGGACCGAGCCGAGGCGCTCGCGGCCGTCATCCGGGAGCTGCGTCCCGAGGTCGTGCTCGACGTGTCCGACGAGCCCGTGCTGGGGTACCGAGAGCGGCTGGCGCTGGCCTCGACGGCGCTGCGGCTCGGCGTCGCCTACGCGGGTGCGGACTTCCGCCTCGAGCCGCCGGCCGCCGAGCCCGCCCCCGCCGGGGTGCCGACGCTCGCGGTGATCGGCACCGGCAAGCGCACCGGAAAGACCGCGATCGCCGGGGAGCTCGCGCGGGCGGCATCCCGGCGAGGGCTCGACCCGATCGTCGTGGCGATGGGGCGTGGCGGGCCGCCGGAGCCACAGGTCGCCGAGGCGGGCGCGGTCACGCTCCCCGCGCTGCTCGAGCTCGTGCGCCGCGGGGAGCACGCGGCCTCCGACTACCTGGAGGACGCCCTCACCACCGGGGTGACGACGATCGGTGCGCGACGGGCCGGCGGCGGGCTGGCGGGGGCGCCGTTCGCCACGAACGTTCCCGAGGCCGTCGCGATCGCGGCGGCGCGCCGACCCGGGGTCGTCATCCTCGAGGGGAGCGGCTCGGCGATCCCGCCGGTCGCCTGGGACGCGGGGATCCTCGTCGTCCCGGCGACCTGCCCCGTGGAGTACGTGAGGGGCTACCTCGGCCCCTATCGGCTGTTGCGCTCCGACCTGGCGGTTGTTACGATGGCAGCTAACCCGGCCTCCGGGTCCCGGCACCTCTCCGATCTCACCTCTTACCTGCGACGTTCCCTCGGGGACGACGGGGTCATCCTCACGGAGTTCCACCCGGTGCCGCTGGCGGACGTGAGGGGGAAGGATGCGTTCTTCGCGACGACGGCTCCCGACGACGTGGCAGCTCGGCAGGTGGAGCGACTCCAGGCCGAGCACGGCTGCCGGGTCGTCGGCTGGAGCGCCCGCCTCGCCGACCGGTCGGGCCTGGAGGCGGACCTCGCGCGGGCGGAGGGCTTCGACGTGCTGTTGACCGAGCTGAAGGCCGCCGCGGTGGACGTCGCCGCGGAGCGCGCGATCGCGCGCGGCGCCGACGTCGTCTTCGTGGACAACCGCGCCGAGGTGATCGAGGGGCCTGCTGAGCTCGGCGGCGTGCTCGAGGCGACGCTCGAGCTCGCCGCGACCCGGGCCCGCGGACGGTGAGGACCGTGATCAAGGAGACGAAGACCCCCCAGATCGTGATCTCCGACGTCGAGGCGGGCCTGCCCTTCTCCAAGGGGTTGCTCGCCTCGCAGGTCATGGTCACCGGGCTGTCCCCACGCCGCGCCTACGAGGTCGCCGACCGCGTCGAGGATCGGCTGGTGGGCTCGGGGCGCCTCACGCTCACGAGCGAGGAGCTGGCGAGCGTCGCCGTCGCCGTCCTCTCAGAGGTGGCGGGCGACCGCTACGCGAAGAACTACCAGCGCTGGCGGGAGGTCGAGCGGCTCGACGTGCCGCTCGTGATCCTGATCGGTGGGGCCACCGGGGTCGGCAAGTCGACGATCGCCACGCAGCTCGCCGCCCGCCTGGGCATCGTTCGGGTCGTGGCGACCGACGCGATCCGCGAGGTGATGCGCGCGATGCTGTCCGAGCAGCTCCTGCCGACCCTGCACGTGTCCTCGTTCCAGGCCGACGAGGCGCTGCGCGAGCCGCCGACCCGCTCGGCCGACGCGGTGATCATCGGGTTCCGCGAGCAGACCGCCGCCGTGTGCGTCGGCGTGAACGCGCTGATCGAGCGCGCGGCCGACGAGGGCACGAGCATCGTGATCGAGGGCGCCCACATCGTCCCAGGGTTCTTCGATGTGGAAACCCACGCCGACCGCATCCTCGCGGTACCCTTCATCGTGGGGGTCGACGACGAGGAGCGCCACCGCTCCCATTTCGCGGCCCGCGAGGGCGCCGTCGCAGCCCGCCCGGCTCAGCGCTACGAGGTCGGATTCGAGAACATCCGGAAGCTCCAGCGGTGGGTCAAGAGCCAGGCGCTGTCCCACGGGGTGCCGGTGATCCCGAACTACAGCTTCGACCAGTCGATCGCGGCGGTGATCGACCTCGTGATGGAGCGAGCCACCGCCCGGGCCGCCGAGCTCGGGCGCCGTGAGCAGGGGCGAGCCGAGCCCCCCGAAGGCCGGCGAGAAGGGAAGACCGCGTGAAGCTGTTCCTGGATACCGCGAGCATCGAGGAGATCCGCGCGATCAAGCGCTGGGGGGTCCTCGGCGGCGTGACGACGAACCCGACCTTGGTCGGGCGCGAGCGGCAGGATCCCGAGCACGTGTGGAAGCGGATCCTCGACGAGGTCGACGGCGACGTCTCGCTCGAGACGACCGCGGTCGAGGCGGAGGCGATGGTCGAGGAGGGGCGGGCGCTCGCGGCCATGGGCCGCAACGCCGTCGTCAAGGTGCCGATGACCCCGGCCGGGCTCGAGGCGGGGCGACGCCTGACCGACGAGGGGATCCGGATCAACGTGACGCTCGTGTTCTCCCCGGCACAGGCGCTGCTGGCCGCCGAGATCGGCGCCTACGTCGTGTCGCCGTTCCTCGGCAGGATCGACGACGTCGCCGGCGATGGGATGCACGCCCTGCGCCAGATCGTCGAGATCTATCGCGCCCAGGGGTACCCCACGAAGGTCCTCGCGGCCTCGCTCCGCCACCCGATGCACGTCGTTGAGGCGGCGCGCGCCGGTGCCGATATCGCGACGATGCCCTACGAGGTGTTCACGAAGCTGGTGAGCCACCCGCTCACCGATCTCGGCCTGGAGCGGTTCCTGGCCGACTGGCAGCAGCTCCGGCGCGAGCTGGAGGGAGAGGCACGGTCCTCATGACTGACATCACCACCGATCGAGCGGTCCTCGGCACGAAGCTCGTGCCCGAGCTCCAGGCGATCGCGCAGCGCCTGGGCGTCGAGGGCGCACAGAGGCTCCGGAAGGCCGGTCTGATCGACGCGATCGTCGAGCGCGCGAGCGCGGCCGACGGCAACGGGCGCGCGGGCCAAGGGCGACCCCGCGCCGCCCGGCAGGGGCCCGAGACGCCGTCGCGCGGCGACGAGCCGACGGCCGCGGGAACGTCGACGCTCGTGGAGGACCGCCCGGCGCCCCCGACGGCACCGGGCGGGGCCGGCCGCGGCGGCGACGGCGGTGGTCGGGCCGACCGCGGCGGCGACGGCGGCGGCGAGGGCGGACGCGAGGATCGGCCGGAGCCGCGCGACCAGGGTGGCGAGCCCCAGGGGCGGCGCCGTCGGCCCTCGCGCGAGGAGCGTCGCCGGGCCCGCGAGGAGCGCCGGGCCCGCGAGGAGGCCGAGCGGGCCGAAGAGCTCGCCAACGCCCCCACGCGGGAGGGGATCCTCGACATCCTGCCCGAGGGGTACGGGTTCCTGCGCACGACCGGGTACCTGCCCGGCCCCGAGGACATCTACGTATCGGTCGGCCAGGTCCGGCGCTACGCGCTGCGCAAGGGCGACGTCGTCGCCGGGAAGGCCCGCCGCGCGCGGGACAACGAGAAGTACCCCGCGCTGCTCACGGTCGAGGCGGTGAACGAGCTCGACCCCGAGGAGGCCGCGAGGCGGCCCCTGTTCGACAAGCTGACCCCCCTGTTCCCTGAGGAGCGGTTCCGGCTCGAGAGCGGTCCCGAGGCGATCAGCGAGCGGATCATCGACATGATCGCGCCGATCGGTAAGGGCCAGCGGGGGATGGTCGTCTCACCGCCCAAGGCCGGCAAGACGACGATCCTCAAGCAGATCGCGAACGGGATCATCCACTCGGATCCGAAGACCCACGTGATGGTGCTGCTCGTCGACGAGCGGCCCGAGGAGGTCACCGACTGGCAGCGCACGGTCCGAGCGGCCGAGGTCGTGTACTCGACCTTCGACAAGCCGACCGACCAGCACATCCAGGTGACCGAGCTCGTGCTCGAGCGAGCCAAGCGCCTGGCGGAGCTCGGTCAGGACGTCGCGATCATCCTCGACTCGCTGACGCGCCTGGCCCGCGCCTACAACCTCGCGATGCCGGCCTCGGGGAAGATCCTTACCGGCGGGATCGACGCCTCCGCCCTGTACCCTCCCCGTCGGTTCTTCGGCGCTGCGCGCAACATCGAGGAGGGCGGTTCGCTCACGATCATCGCGAGCGCGCTCGTCGAGACCGGCTCGCGTATGGACGACGGGATCTTCGAGGAGTTCAAGGGCACCGGGAACATGGAGCTGCGGCTCGACCGCCAGCTCGCCGAGAAGCGGCTGTTCCCCGCGATCAACGTCGACGCGTCGGGGACCCGCAAGGAGGAGCTGCTGCTGCCGGCCGAGGAGCTCGCGCTCGTGATCAAGCTGCGTCGCGTGCTGCACGCCCTCGAGCCGGGCGCGGCGCTCGAGCTGCTGATCGACAAGCTCCGCTCGACCCGTTCGAACGAGCAGTTCCTCCGGGAGATCGCGAAGGCGCCCGCCGGAGGATGAACCGACCCCGGCGCGGGGTGACAGGAGGAGGCATGAAGCAGGGCATCCATCCCGAGTACCAGATCGCGAGCGTGCACTGCTCGTGCGGCGCGACGTTCCAGACGCGCTCGACCGTCGCGGAGATCCGTGCGGAGATCTGCTCCCAGTGCCACCCCTTCTACACGGGGACCCAGAAGCTTGTGGACACCGGCGGTCGGGTCGAGCGGTTCCAGCGCCGGTACGCGAAGACCAGGCGCGTCGCCGAACCGCAGGACTGAGCGAGGTGGGTGAGGCCCGCGGCGCCCCCGCGCCGCTGTACGGCGGCCAGGCGGTCGTCGAGGGCGTCATGATGCGCGGGGCCGACCACTGGGCGGTGGCCGTGCGCCGCCCCGACGGACGGATCCACGTCGAGTCGCACGAGATCCGCTCGATCCAGCAGCGGCATCCGATCTGGCGCCGCCCGGGCCTTCGGGGGATGGTGGTGCTCGGGCAGTCCCTCGTGATCGGCGTGCGCGCGCTCATGATCGCGGCCAACGTCGCCGCTCCGGAGGAGGAGCGCCTGACGAGCCGCCAGGCCGCCGCCTCGCTCGTCCTCGCGCTCGTGCTGTTCCTCGGCGTCTTCATCCTCGGCCCCGCGACCCTGTTCGCGTGGTTCGAGCGCCGCGTCGGCGGTGGCCTGTGGGTGAACGTGGTGGAGGGGCTCTTCCGCGTGCTGCTGCTCGTCGCCTACCTGTGGCTGATCGGGCGCGCCGGGGAGATCCGGCGGGTCTTCGCCTACCACGGCGCGGAGCACAAGACGATCGCGGCTCACGAGCATGGGGAGCCCCTCGTCGTGGAGCGGATCGACCGGTTCCCCAAGGAGCACGTGCGCTGCGGAACGAACTTCCTGCTGATCGTGATGATCACGACGATCTTCGTCTTCGCGCTGTTCGGAACCCCGCCGCTGCCGTGGCGGCTCGTCTCGCGGATCGTGGCCATCCCGCTGATCGCCGCGATCGCCTACGAGGCGCTGCGCTTGGGCGCCCGCTACTCGACGTCCCCGCTGATGCGCGCGCTGATGGCCCCGGGGCTGTGGCTGCAGCGGATCACGACCCGTGAGCCGGACGCCGATCAGATCGAGGTGGCGGTCGCCGCGTTCCGTGAGGTCCAGCGGCGCGAGGCCGAGGCGGCGGCCGACCGCGGCTGATCCCGAGCGACGCGGTCGTTGCATCCGCGGTCTTCGGGGTCGAAGATGATGCGATCCGCGAACGACCCGGAGGTCCCGCCATGACCGAGCTCGACCTGCCGCTGCTGCCGAGCGCCGAGCAGATCCGTCGACGCGAGTTCGCGACCGTACGGCGCGGCTACGACCCCGACCAGGTCCGAGACTACCTCCGCCAGGTCGCCGAGCAGGTGGAGCGGCTCGAGCGCGAGCTGCGCGAGGCGAAGCTCCGCGGTGCCGCCTCGGCCGAGCCCGCGGCCGAACGGATCGAGGACGCGTCGACCGAGCGGGCCGACGCGGCCGCGGCGGCAGATCCGTACGACGCGCTCGCGAAGCGGATGTCGAACCTGATCGCCGCCGCCGACCGCGAGGCGGCGACGCTTCGTCGCGACGCCGAACGCGAGGCCGAGCGTCTGCTCGAACAGGCGCGCGCGGAGGCCGACCGGATCCGCGTCGACGCCCAGGCGCGGGCCGAGGCGGCCCGCCAGGAGGGCGCCGAGGCGCTCGCCAGCGCGCGCGAGGAGGCCGATCGGCTCCTGTCGACGCTGTCGGAGCGCCGCGCGGCGCTCGTCGAGCAGATGCGCGTGATGCGCGAGCGGCTGCTCTCGGTCGCCCAGGAGCTCGGCGCCGAGCTCGACGAGGCCGAGGAGCAGGGGGAGGCCGAAAAGCGGCGGCCGACCGGCGGGGGGTCCGCCGGCGGGCGATCCGAGGAGCTCCTGGACCCCCGTTACGAGGACCTGTGGGTCTCGCGGTCCGACGAGCCGCCCGGCGGCGTCGACATCCCCGACCTCGCCACGATCGACCTCGACCTCGACGACGACCCCGGATCCGGCTGAGCCGTCCTCCCACCGGGCCGGCGATCGGGCTGGCGGGCGGGGGCCCGCCCTCGGGCGGGTCCGCGCTGGGAGAATCCGGACGGGATGACGACCGGGATCGACGACGCCCTCGCCGAGATCGAGCAGGCCTACGAGCGGGTCGAGGCCGAGCTCGCCGAGCCCGAGGTCGCGCGCGATCCCGATCGGCTCCGCGAGCTGGGACGACGCCTGGCCGAGCTCGAGGCGATCGTTCGACCGCTGCGCGCCTGGCGGGCCGCCGAGGCCGCCGCCGCCGACGCCCGCGAGCTCGCCGCCGCGGAGGCCGACCCCGCGATGGCCACCTACTTCGAGGAGGAGGCGCGAGCGGCCGAGGCTCGAGCGGCGGAGCTGCGCGCCGAGCTCGAGCGGGCGCTCGTGCCGCGGGACCCGAACGAGGGACGCGATGTGATCGTGGAGATCCGCGCCGGGGCCGGGGGACAGGAGGCGGCGCTGTGGGCCGGCGACCTCCTGGAGATGTACCGGCGTCTGGCCGAGCGCCACCGCTGGCGCGCCGAGGTGCTCGCGTCCTCCCCCTCGGAGCTCGGGGGCTTCAAGGAGGTCTCGCTCGAGGTCCGGGGCGCCGACGCGTGGTCGCGTCTCAAGCACGAGGCGGGGGTCCACCGGGTGCAGCGCGTGCCCGCGACCGAGTCGCAGGGGCGGATCCACACGTCGACAGCGACCGTCGCCGTGATGCCGGCTGCGGAGGAGGTCGAGGTGGAGCTCCGACCCGAAGATCTGCAGATCGACGTGTTCCGATCGAGCGGTCCGGGCGGCCAGTCGGTCAACACCACCGACTCGGCGGTGCGCATCGTCCACCGCCCCACGGGGATCAAGGTCGAGGTCCAGGAGGAGCGCTCGCAGCTGCAGAACCGCGAGAAGGCGATGCGGTACCTGCGGGCCCGGCTGCTGCGGATCGCTCAGGAGGAGGCCCGGGCCCAGGAGGCGGCGACGCGTCGAGCCCAGCTCGGCACCGGCGAGCGGGCGGAGAAGATCCGCACCTACAACTTCCCGGAGGGGCGCGTGACCGATCACCGGATCAAGCTCACGACCCACCGGCTGCCCGAGGTCCTGGCCGGGGGCGAGGAGCTCGACCGGATCGTGGACGCCCTGCTCGTGGCCGAACGCGCCGCGGAGCTCGGGGAGGTGCGGGCGTGACGCCGGCCCCTGCGGAGGTCCTCCGACGCGCCGTCGGCTACCTCGAGCGCCACGGCGTCGACCAGCCGCGCTCGACCGCGGAGCTCCTGCTGATGCGCGTGCTCGGGGTCGACCGCGCGGGGCTGTACGCGCGACGAACGCCGCTGGCGCCCGAGGAGGCGCGGGCGTTCGGGCGGCTGCTGTGCCGGCGCTGTGCCGGCGACCCGACCCAGCACCTCACCGGCGAGGCCGGCTTCCGTCGGCTCGTGCTCGAGGTGGGGCCTGGCGTGTTCGTCCCGCGGCCGGAGACGGAGGTGCTCGTCGACGCGGCGATCGACCGGATCGACGCGGCCGGTCTCGAGGGGCCGGTCGTCGACGTGGGCACCGGCTCGGGCGCGATCGCGCTCGCCATCGCCGACGAGCGGCCCGGCCGACGCGTCCTCGCGACGGAGCGATCGCCGATCGCCGCCGCCGTGGCCCGACGCAACGCCGCGCGTCTCGGGCTGGCCGTGGAGGTCCTGGAGGGAGACCTCCTCGATCCGCTGCCGGACGAGCTCCGCGGCCGCGTGGCGCTCGTCGTCAGCAACCCCCCCTACCTGGACCCCAGCGAGGACCTGCCGCGGGAGGTCCGCGCCGACCCGCCCGAGGCGCTGTTCGGTGGCCTCGGCGGCTACGAGCGGCTGTTCCGCCAGGCGCGCCGATGGCTCGGCCCGGGCGGCGGCGTCGCCGTCGAGCTCGATCCGCGATCGACCTCGGCGATCCGCGTCGCCGCCGTGCAGGCCGGCCTCGAGCCCCTCGAGGTCCGCCGCGACCTGGCCGGTCGCGAGCGGGTCCTCGTCGCCCGCGTCCCATGACGGACCCGGTCGCCGAGGCGGCCGCGGCGCTCGAGCGTGGCGAGCTCGTGGTGCTGCCCACCGACACGGTCTACGGACTCGCCGCTCGGCCCGACGACCCGGCCGCGACCGAGGCGATCTTCCGCGCGAAGGGACGTCCGAAGGACCTCACGCTGCCGGTGCTCGTCGCCTCCCTCGAGGACGCCCGGCGGGTCGGGGTCCTCGATCCGAGGGCGGAACGGCTCGCCCGCGCGTTGTGGCCGGGGCCCGCCACCCTCGTCGTGCCCCGCACCGAGGCGAGCCGCCCGTGGTCCCTCGGCGGGCAGGGCGAGACGGTCGGGCTGCGCATCCCGGATCATCGGCTGGCACGAGCGCTCCTCGTGCGAACCGGCCCCCTCGCGGTGACGAGCGCCAACCGTTCGGGGGAGCCGCCGGCCGCGACCTGTGAGGAGCTCGTCGGGATCTTCGGCGACCGCGTCGCGGTCTACCTGTGCGACGAGGCCGAGCCGCTCGCCGGCCGTCCCTCGACGGTCGTCGACCTCGCCGACGAGCGCCCGCGGGTGCTGCGGGCCGGTGCCCTGGACCCCGCGACGATCGATCGCCTCCTGGCCGGCGAGGACCCGCTGCTAGACTCCGGCCCTCGCGGATGAGCTCGATCCTCGTCGTGTGCACCGGCAACGTCTGCCGATCCCCGATCGCGGAGGGGCTGTTGCGGCGCGCGCTCGGGCGCCGGCTCGGCGACGAGGCGCCGCAGGTCACGTCGGCGGGCACGGACGGCTGGGCGGGCTCCGGCGCGACCGATCTCGCGATCCGGGCCGCGGCCGAGCGCGGGGTTGACATCGCGTCTCACGTCGCGCGGCGGCTCGAGCCCGGCGACGTGGAGGAGGCCGACCTCGTCGTGGCGATGGCCCGCGAGCATCGCGAGCACGTCGTCGCGCTCGTGCCGTCGGCGGCCGATCGGACGTTCACGCTGAAGGAGCTCGTTCGTCTCCTCGACGGCCTAGACCTTGCGCCGGGGGCCGACCTCGCGGCTCAGGTCGGCGCCGCCGCGGCCGCGAGGAGGGCGAGGGCCGGCGCCGCGGCCGACGAGGACGTGGCCGACCCGCTCGGGGAGCCCCTCGAGACCTACCGGGCCATCGCCTGGGAGCTCGAGGGATGGATCGAGCGGCTGGCCGAGGCCCTCGCGCCGTCGGCGCGCACCGACCCCGCCGATGGCGCCGCCCGCGGGGGGACCGGCTAGGTGCGGATCGCGATCGGCTCCGACCACGCGGGCTTCGCGCTCAAGCAGGAGCTCGCGGCGTTCCTGCGGGAAGAGGGCCACGAGGTCGTGGACGTGGGCACGGACTCCAGCGAGCCGATCGACTACCCCGTCTACTGCTTGCTCGTCGCCCGGGCCGTTGCCGATGGGGCGGTCGAGCGCGGTATCGTCCTGGGCGGATCGGGCCAGGGAGAGCAGATCGCCGCGAACAAGGTCCGCGGGATCCGCGCGGCGCTGTGCCACGATCTGTGGATGGCCCAGATGGCCCGACGGCACAACGACGCGAACGTGCTGAGCATGGGTGGACGGGTGGTCGCGCCCGACTACGCGAAGGAGATCGTCCGCGCGTGGCTCGCCACCCCGTTCGACGGGGGACGCCACGCGCGGCGGATCGAGCAGATCGCCCGCATCGAGCGAGGGGAGCAGCCATGAAGGGGTACGTGGCGGACTGGGAGGCGCTGCAGCGCACGGATCCCGAGGTCGCGGAGGCGATCGCCGGGGAGCTGGAGCGGGAGCGGACCACGCTGCGGCTCATCGCCTCGGAGAACTACGCGAGCCCGGCGGTGCTCGCCGCCCTCGGCTCGACGATGACGAACAAGTACGCGGAGGGCTACCCGGGCCGGCGCTACTACGGCGGCTGCGGGTTCGTCGACGTGACCGAGCAGCTCGCGATCGACCGGGCCAAGCAGCTGTTCGGTGCCGACCACGCGAACGTGCAGCCCCACGCCGGCGCGCAGGCGAACCTGGCGGTCTTCGGCGCCTTCCTGCAGCCGCGGGACCCCAGCGAGAAGGTGCTGGGGATGGTGCTCGCCCACGGCGGGCACCTCACCCACGGCTCACCGGTCAACGTCTCGGGGATGTGGTTCCACTTCGTCGGCTACGAGGTCGACCGGGAGACCGAGCGGCTCGACATGGATCGCGTGCGCGACCTCGCCCACGAGCACCGCCCGAAGATCATCCTGGCCGGGTACACGGCCTACCCGCGGGAGATCGACTTCGGGGCGTTCCGACAGATCGCCGACGAGGTCGGGGCGCTCTTGTGGGTCGATGCGTCGCACTTCATGGGGCTCGTCGCCGGGGGGGTCTACCCGAGCCCGGTGCCCTACGCCGACGTCGTCACCTTCACCACGCACAAGACCCTACGGGGTCCGCGCGGGGCGATGATCCTGTGCCGCGAGGAGCACGCCCAGGCGATCGACAAGGCCGTGTTCCCGATGATGCAGGGGGGTCCGCTGGAGCACTGCATCGCGGCGAAGGCCGTGTGCCTCAAGGAGGCGATGAGCGAAGGGTTCCGCGCCTACGCGGAACGCACCGTCCGC
This sequence comes from Actinomycetota bacterium, assembly GCA_026003015.1. Classification (GTDB taxonomy): domain Bacteria; phylum Actinomycetota; class UBA4738; order UBA4738; family HRBIN12; genus BPGL01. The sequence continues at coordinate 101,177 of BPGL01000001.1, forward strand.
GACGCGCGCGCGATCGCCGCCGCGCTGGCCGACGAGGGGCTGCGGATCGTCTCGGGGGGAACGGATTCCCACCTGCTGCTGGCCGACGTTCGCCCGCTCGGCCTGGACGGGAAGCGGTCCGAGGCGGTGCTGGACGAGGTGGGGATCGCGCTGAACAAGAACCAGATCCCCTACGACCCCAACCCGCCCTCGACGCCGAGCGGGATCCGCATCGGCACCCCGGCCGTGGCCACGCTCGGGATGGACGAGCCCGAGATGCGCGAGGTCGCTTCGATCGTCGGCGAGGTCCTGCGCAGCCCCGACGACGCGGGCGTGAAGGACAAGGCTCGGGCCCGGGTCCGCGATCTGATGCAGCGCTACCCCGTCTACCCGTAGCCGGCCCCGTGTCGGCGTACCTGGTCGTCGCCCTCGTCGCCGGCGTGACGACCTTCTCGCTCACGCCGCTCGTCCGGCTGCTGTCCCTGCGCACGGGTGTGATCGACCGACCGGGCGATCGCAAGGTGCACCCGCGGCCCACGCCCACGCTCGGCGGGCTGGCGATGTACGGGGGGCTGCTCGCCGGGATGGGGGCGTCGTTCGCCCTGCCGTTCTTCGACGAGGTGCACGCCGCCAGCCCGGAGCCGCTCGCGGTCGTCGTGACGGCCACCCTGATCGTGGCGCTCGGCGTCGTCGACGACGCGCGGGGCCTGCGCGCGGTCACGAAGGCCACGGCGCAGGTCTTCGTCGCCGGTGTGCTCGCGCTGCTCGGCGTCGTGCTCGCCTACGTGTGGGTCCCGCTGCTGTCGGGCCCGGAGGGCTCGGTCGGGCAGGTCCTCGTCGTTTCGGCGGACCTCGCCGTGCCCCTGACGATCCTGTGGGTGGTCGCGGTGGTCAACGCGGTGAACCTGATCGACGGCCTGGACGGCCTGGCGGCCGGCATGGTGGCGATCGCGAGCCTCGCCTTCTTCGTCTACCTCGAGCGCAGCGGCGGCCTGTTCGGCCAAGCCTCGGAGGCGGCCCTCCTGTCCGCGATCATCACCGGCGTGTGCGTGGGGTTCCTTCCCTGGAACTTCCACCCGGCCCGGATCTTCATGGGCGACGCCGGGTCGATGCTGCTCGGGTTGCTGATGGCGATCGCCACGATCTCCGGGATCGGGCGCAACCCCTACCCGCCTTCGGCGGGGGACTTCGCGGCGATCGCGGGACCCCTGCTCGTGCCGCTCCTCGTCTTGCTGATCCCCCTCCTCGACGTGCTGGCGGCGGTGGTCCGGCGCACCCGCCGCGGGCAGCGGATCGGGCATCCCGACAAGGAGCACCTGCACCACCGGCTCCTGGACATCGGCCACAGCCACCGGCGGGCCGTCCTGCTGATGTACCTGTGGAGCGCCCTGATCTCGGGCAGCACCCTCGCGGTGGGCCTGATCGACGGCCGGCTCACGGTGGGGCTGATCCTCGCCGGCGCGCTGGTCCTGTTCGTGGCGACGGCGCTTCCGCGCCTGGCCGAGCGACGCCGGGGAGGGGCCGCGCCGGCCGGGTAGAACCGCCCGCTTGGACGTTCCGTACAACGTGATGTGATGGGTACGTCGCCGGCGGCGGTTCCGTGAGGGCGGCAACGCTGGTGATGATGCCGCGCCCGTGGCATCATGCCCCGGCATCGGGTCCGTTCCGAGGGGGTGATACGTGCCGGAGGTCGACGTACGGCTCGAGCGCGTGACGAAGCGCTTCGGCGAGGTCGTGGCGGTCGACGACCTGTCGCTGGACATCGCCGAGGGTGAGTTCTTCAGCCTCCTCGGGCCGTCGGGGTGCGGCAAGACGACGACCCTGCGGATGATCGGGGGGTTCGAGGACCCAACGATGGGGACGGTCTACCTCGGTGGACGCGACGTCACCGACCTGCCCCCCTACCGCCGGGACGTCAACACGGTGTTCCAGTCCTACGCGCTGTTCCCGCACCTCAACGTCTTCGAGAACGTCGCGTTCGGGTTGCGCCGACGCAAGGTGCCCAAGGACGAGATCGCGACGCGGGTCCGCGAGGCGATGCGGCTCGTCGACCTCGAGGGCTTCGAGGAGCGCCGGCCCGCCCAGATGTCGGGCGGGCAGCAGCAGCGGGTCGCGCTGGCCCGTGCCCTGGTGAACCGGCCCAAGGTGCTCTTGCTCGACGAGCCGCTGGGGGCCCTCGACCTGAAGCTCCGCAAGCAGATGCAGCTCGAGCTCAAGCGGATCCAGCAGGAGGTTGGCATCACGTTCATCTACGTGACGCACGACCAGGAAGAGGCCATGACGATGTCGAACCGGATCGCGGTCATGCGTCACGGGCGGATCGAGCAGCTCGGGGAGCCGGAGGCCGTCTACGAGAACCCCGCGACCGAGTTCGTCGCGGGGTTCCTCGGCGCTTCGAACCTGCTCGAAGGGGAGGTCAAGGAGACGAACGGATCGGGGTTGGCGACCGTGCTGCTGACCGCGGGGCCGTCGGTGCGCCTGCCGGTGGACCGTCTCCCCGCCGGCGCCACGGGCCGCGTGAAGGTCGGTGTGCGGCCCGAGAAGGTGTCGATCGCCCCCGAGGGCGAGGCCGGGCCGGCCGACCGCAACACCGTGACGGGCCGGGTCACGATGTCCACGTACATCGGCGTGAGCCACCAGTTCAAGGTCCAGACGGCCGGCGGGGCGGAGCTCACCGTCTACGTACAGAACCTCGGGGCCGAGCGCTCCCCCGCGCAGGGGGAGAGCGTGGTCCTGACCTGGAAGCCGGAGCACACGTTCGCCGTGGAGCCGCAGGAGGACCTAACGAGCGAGGAGGATGAGGGATGAGCGACGCGCGGAGCGTGCCGGCGGGCGACCCGGCCTGGCTGCGGGGGATGACGATGCGGCGGATGTCCCGCCGGCAGATGATGCGCTACGCCGGGATGTCGGTCGGCACCCTGAGCCTTGCCTCGATCCTGGCGGCGTGTGGGGGCGACGGCGGTACCGGCGGCGGGACGCCGACGGAGCCCGGCGGCTCCACGATGCCCGACTACACCGCCGAGCCGGGCCCGGTGATCCGCTTCTCGAACTGGCCGCTGTACATCGACAAGGCGCGGGACAAGGAGACGGGCGAGCGCTACTCCCCGTCGCTGCGGCTGTTCGAGGAGGAGACCGGGATCAAGGTCGAGTACACGACCGAGATCAACGACAACGCGGCGTTCTTCGGCGAGCTGCTGCCGCTCCTGCAGGCGGGGCAGGACCCCGGGCGCGACATCATCGTGATCACGAACGGTCGCGAGTTCGCCGCGCTGACCCAGAACGGCTGGGTCTACGAGCTCGACCCGAACCTGCGACCGAACTTCGACGCGAACGCCGCCGCGTGGGCCAAGGACCCGAACTTCGACCCCGGCAACCGCTTCTCGATGGCCTGGCAGTCGGGGCTCACGGGGATCGGGTACAACACCGAGAAGGTCAAGCGGCCGCTCACGACCGCCGACGACCTCATGAACCCCGACGTCGTGCCCCCGAGCTCGGTCGGCGTCCTGAAGGCCGACGCGCCGGACTTCGCGATGATCCAGCTCGGGATCGATCCCACGACCTCGGGCCCGGAGGAGTGGAAGGCGGCCGCGGACTGGCTCCGCAAGCTCCGCGACGCCCCGACGTTCCGCACCGCCTACGACCAGGCCTACGTCGACGACCTGACGGCGGGCAACCTCGCGGCGACGATGGGCTGGTCCGGGGACGTCCTCTACTACGCGCTGTGGGAGGACTACCCGTTCGAGTTCATCGTTCCGGAAGCCGGTGCGCTGATCTGGATCGACAACATGATGATCCCGGTGAACGCGCCGAACCCGCAGGGCGCCTACCAGCTGATGGACTTCTACTACCGGCCCGAGGTCGCCCAGATGGTGACCGAATGGGTGCTGTACATGTCGCCCGTGCCGGCCGTCCAGCAGCTGATCGCCGAGCACGCCGAGCAGGAGAAGGGGGCCTACGCGGAGGCGCTCCGCCGGACCGCGGAGAACCCGTTCCTGTGGCCCGACGAGGAGCTCCTCGCGAAGGTCAAGTTCGGACGGCCGCTCACGACCGACGAGGAGGCCGCCGAGTGGGACTCGATCTTCCTGCCGGTCTGGGAGGGGCTGTGAGCCTCCTGCCGTGGCCGGGCCCGTGAGCGACGAACGCACCGCGGTCGTTCTTCCGGCCGAGGGTCCGCTCGCCCCGCCCGCCCGGCAGGGTGAGCGGACCCTCGAGCGCCGGCGTCGCGCCGTCGCGTACCTGCTGCTTACACCCGGGACCCTATACCTGGCGCTGTTCTTCGCGCTCCCGCTGATCCTGATCATCTACACGTCGCTCAAAAGCGGCGGTCTGCTGTCCGGGGGCGGGTTCCGGTTCACGTGGCAGTGGGAGAACTACACCGACGGTCTGGCCACCTACGGGTCGTTCTACGTCCGCTCGGTCGTCTACGCGGGGATCGCGACGGTCGCCTGCATCCTGCTCGCATACCCGATGGCCTACTGGATCGCCTTCTACGGCGGTCGGTGGAAGTCGGCACTGTTCTTCATGATCCTCGTGCCGTTCTTCGTCTCGTTCGTGATCCGGACGGTGCAGTGGCGTTTCCTCCTCGGCGACTTCGGGCTGATCTTCGGGCCGCTGAAGGACCTCGGGCTGCTGCCGCAGGACTTCCGCGTGCTGGCGACCCCGCTCGCGGTCATCGCCGGGATCACGTACAACTTCCTCCCGTTCACCGCGTTGCCGCTGTACGTGGCCCTTGACCGGATCGACCGCAGCCTGATCGAGGCTGCCAAGGATCTGTACGCGACGAAGACCGAGGCGTTCCGCAAGGTCGTCCTCCCGCTGTCGTTCCCGGGCCTGTTCGCGGCCGTGATCCTCACGTTCGTGCCGGCCACCGGCGACTACGTGAACTCCTCGGTCCTCGGGGGGCCCAACACGACGATGATCGGGCAGATCATCCAGACGAAGTTCCTGGTCGAGCTCCGCTACCCCGAGGCGGCGGCCCTGTCGGTCGTGCTGATGGTGGGGATGCTGCTGATCGCGCTGCTCTACGCGAAGGCGCTCGGAACCGAGGACGAGACCCTCGCGGCGGGGGCGGGGGCGTGAGCGCGGTCGCGACCGCGGCGCCGCCCCCCGTCGAACGGGTCCGTCGCCGGCGGTGGACGTCGTTCATCCTGCCGGTGTTCACCGGTGCGATGATCTTCTACCTCGCGAGCCCGGTCTTCCTCATGGTGCTCTACGGGTTCAACGACCTCGCGGGGGAGCGCCAGGTGGCGCGCTTCACCTGCTGCACGCTCGTGTGGTGGCGCCAGATGTTCGAGCTGCCGGACCTGAACCGCGCCCTTCGCACGTCGCTCACGGTGGCGTTCCCGTCGGCGATCGCGGCGACCGCGCTCGGCACGTTCATCGGGCTCGTCCTCGGGCGGTACCGGTTCAGCGGTCGCGCGGTCCTGAACTTCGTGATCTTCCTCGCGATCGCGATCCCCGAGATCGTCCTCGGATCGGCGCTGCTGTCGATGTACGTCCAGGTGAACGAGATGCGACCCTTCGGCGCCACGGTCCCGCTCGGCTACACCTCGATCCTGCTGTCCCACATCTCCTTCTCGATCGCCTTCGTCGCGATCACGGTCCGCGCCCGCGTCCAAGGCCTCGACCGGACCCTGGAGAACGCGGCCCAGGACCTGTTCGCCACGCCGGCGGTCGCCTTCTGGCGCGTGACGCTTCCGCTGATCCTGCCCGGCGTGGTCGCCGGGTTCCTGCTCGCCTTCGTGCTGTCGCTCGACGACTTCGTGATCACGAACTTCGTGAACGGCCAGACCGACACCTTCCCCACGTGGGTGTTCGGGACCTCGAAGATCGGGGTGCCGCCACAGGTGAACGTCTGGGGCACCGTGCTGTTCCTCGCGGGGGTGCTCACGGCCGGCGTGAGCCTCGCGCAGGCCTACCGCCGACGGACCGGCCGGGCCGCGTGAGGCGGTCCAGCGCTCGTGAACGGATTCACGAGCGCCTGGACGAGGGCTCTGACCTGCGGAAACGCCTTTGACGCGGCGCGGGACCGCCCCTATACTCCCTGCGCCCATGCAGGGACGCCACCGCGGGGACGCCTGGAGGTCGGCGAACCAGGCCTGGGACGTGATCGGCACCCTCCTCGCCGGGATCCTCGTCTGGGGAGGGGTCGGCCACGTCCTGGACCGCTGGTTCGGCTTCGGCCAGGGCGTCCTGCTGCCGGCCGGGATGGTCCTCGGCGTGGGCGTGGCGGTCTACCTGATCTCCAGGCGGTACGGCGCTGACGATCGCTGATCGACCCGAGGTGGTGCTGGTGCGGCGGGCGATGCTGCCCGCCGCCGCCGGCGTGGCGCTCGCCCTCGTGCTCGGCGCCGTCCTCGGGGGTCGCGAGGCGGCCTGGTCCGCGGCGCTGGGCGTGGCGATCGTCGCCGCGAACTTCGCCGCTCACGGCCTGTCCTTGGCGTGGGCCTCGACCGTGTCGATCGCCGCGGTGGTCGGCGTCGCGCTCGGCGGGGTCGTCGTTCGGCTGGGCGCGATCGTCGCCGCGATCGCCGCGCTCGACCGGCTCGAGCCCTTCTCGGCCCACGCGTTCGCCGCCGCCGTCGTGCCGGCGACCGTCGCGCTGCTGGCCGTCGAGGCCCGGCTGGTCGCGCGCGGCATCGGCGGCGACCTGGATCTGCCCCCCGACGAACCGGTCGTCCGGCTGTCGCTGGCGCGGAGGCCGCGGTGACCGGGTTGCTCGCCGTGCTGTCGACCCCGCCCGAGGGTTTCCACGCGCCCGGCACCGAGATCTTCCAGTACGCCGGGAACCCCGAGCTGTGCCTGATCGGTTCCGGGCCGTTGTGCATCCAGAAGGTCACGCTGCTGATGCTGCTGTCGGCGGTGGCGATCTCGGCCTTCTTCCTCATGGCGTTCCGGGCGCCCCGCCTCGTGCCGCGGGGCGTGCAGGGGGTGGCCGAGGGGCTCGTCGACATCGTGCGTCGGGGGGTCGTGCTTGAGGTGATGGGGCCCGACGGCCTCCCGTTCCTGCCCCTGCTCACGACCCTGTTCGTGTTCATCTGGGTGAACAACAGCCTCGGGATCATCCCCTTGATCCAGTTCCCGACGACCTCGCGGATGGCGATCCCGGCGGTGCTGGCCGGGCTCGTGTGGCTCGTGTTCAACGTCGTGGGGATCGTGAAGCAGGGGGGCCTCGGCTACCTCAAGAACGTGCTGTTCCCTCCCGGGGTGCCCGCGCCGATCTACGTCCTCGTGACCCCCATCGAGTTCGTCTCCACGTTCCTGGTGCGGCCGCTCACGCTGGCCGTCCGTCTCGGGGCCAACATGATCGCGGGGCACCTGATCCTGACGATCTTCGCCGTCGGCTGTTGGTACCTGTTCTCGCATCTGTGGACGCCGGGAGCCGACTGGGTCGCCGGGTTCGGGGTCTTCTCCTTCGCGCTGCTCGTCTTCATGACGGGCTTCGAGGTCCTCGTGGCGTTCCTGCAGGCGTACATCTTCACGATGCTTACCGCGGTCTACATCGCCGGGGCGATGCACCCCGAGCACTGACGGAAGGAGCTACAGCACATGGCAGATCTCGCGCTGCTCGCCCAGGAGGCCGTGAACGTCGGCGTCCCGATCGGCAAGGGGCTCGTCTACGGTCTGGCGGCGATCGGGCCGGGGATCGGGATCGGCTTCCTCGTCGGCAAGGCCGTCGAGGCGATGGCCCGCCAGCCCGAGGCCGCGGGGATGGTCCGGACGACGATGTTCCTCGGGATCGCGTTCACCGAGGCGCTCGCCCTGTTCGGGTTCGTCCTGAGCTTCATCGTCAGCTGAGGACCGTGTGATGCTGGGAGCGATCGCGTCGATCGGGCTGCTCGCCGCCGAGGCGGCGGAGGAGGCAGCGGCCGGGCCGGAGAACCCGATCCTGCCCGACCTGGCGGAGATGATCTTCGGCACCCTTGCCTTCCTCATCGTCTTCGGGGTCCTCGCGCGCTACGCGTTCCCCGCTTTGAATCGGATCCTCGCCGAGCGGGCCGCCAGGATCCAGGGGGAGATGGAGCGCGCCGAGGCCGCGAGGACCGAGGCCGACCGGGTGCTCGCCGAGTACCGCGAGCAGCTCGCCGGGGCTCGAGAGGAGGCCAACCGCATCATCGAGGAGGCGCGCAGGACCGCGGAGCAGCTCCGGCGGGACCTGCAGGCCAAGGCCGAGCAGGAGGCGCAGGCCACGGTCGCCCGGGCGCAGGAGGAGATCCGCGCCGAGCGCGATCGGGTCTTCGACGAGCTGCGGGCGCAGGTCGCCGACATCGCCGTCGAGCTCGCCGGGCGCGTGGTCGGTCAGGCCCTCGACCGGGCCGCCCACGAGCGGCTCATCGAGGAGTACATCGACCAGGTCGCCGGCTCGAACGGGAGCCGCTGATGGTCGAGGCCCCCGCCGAGCGGCGCCCGAGCGGTGACGAACGCGTGCGCGGCTACGCGAGCGCGCTCGTCACCATCGCGGAGGCGGAGGGCGCGCTGGGCCGGGTCGAGGACGAGCTGTTCGCGTTCGCGAAGGCGGCGGAGCAGCACCCCCGCCTGCGCGACGCGCTCGCCGATCGGGCCCTGCCCGTCGACAACCGCGTCGCCCTGGTCCGCGACGTCCTCGGCGACCGGGTGCACCCGGTGACGCTCACCCTCCTGTCGTTGCTGGTGGAGGCCGGTCGCGCTCGGGAGCTGGTGCCGATCGCCGAGGCCGTGGCCTCGATCGCGGCCCAGCGGCGCTCGCGGGTGGTCGCGGAGGTTCGGACGGCGGTGCCGCTCACCGAGGCCCAGCGCGAGCGCCTCGAGCATGCGCTGTCGCGCGCGACCGGGCGGACGGTGGAGGCGAAGGTCGTGATCGATCCGACCGTGGTCGGTGGCGTGGTCGCCAAGGTCGGGGACGAGGTGTTCGACGGCTCGATCGCGAGCCGTCTGCGCGAAGCCAAGCACGTACTCGGGGGTTGAGCGATGGCACTGAACCTGGATCCCGCGAGCATCGCCGAGGCGCTCCGGCGCAACGTCGAGAGCTGGACGCCGTCGGTCGAGCGCGAGGAGATCGGGCGGGTGGTCGAGTCGGGCGACGGGATCGCCCGCGTCTCGGGGCTGCCGCGCACGATGGCCAACGAGCTCCTCGAGTTCCCCAACGGGCTTTTGGGCGTCGCCTTCAACCTCGATGAGGACGAGATCGGCTGCATCATCTTCGGGGACGCCGCCGCGATCGAGGAGGGCGATCCCGTCAAACAGACGGGTCAGATCCTCTCGATCCCGGTGGGGGACGGCTTCCTGGGTCGCGTCGTCGACGCGCTCGGGCGCCCGATCGACGACCGCGGGCCGATCCCGGCCACCGAGCGACGCGCCCTCGAGGTCCAGGCGCCCTCCGTGGTCTCGCGCCAGCCGGTGAAGGAGCCGCTGCAGACCGGCATCACGGCGATCGACGCGATGACCCCGATCGGCCGTGGGCAGCGGGAGCTCATCATCGGCGATCGCCAGACCGGCAAGACCGCGATCGCCATCGACACGATCATCGCCCAGCGCGAGCACTGGGGGACCGAGCGGGCGGTGAAGTGCATCTACGTCGCCGTCGGGCAGAAGGCCTCCACCGTCGCGGAGGTCGTCGAGACCCTCCGCGAGCACGGCGCCCTGGACTACACGGTCGTGGTGAACGCGCCGGCGGCCGACCCCGCGCCGTTCCAGTACATCGCCCCCTACGCTGGCGCCGCCTTGGGCGCGCACTGGATGTGGAACGGCGACCACGCCCTGATCGTCTACGACGACCTGTCCAAGCAGGCGGTCGCCTATCGCGAGATCTCGCTGCTGCTGCGGCGCCCGCCCGGCCGCGAGGCCTATCCCGGGGATGTCTTCTACCTGCATTCCCGTCTGCTCGAGCGCGCGGCCAAGCTTTCCGACGAGCTCGGCGGCGGATCCCTCACGGCGCTTCCGATCATCGAGACGAAGGGCGGCGACGTGTCCGCCTACATCCCGACGAACGTGATCTCGATCACCGACGGGCAGATCTACTTGGAGCCGGAGCTGTTCTTCTCCGGCGTGCGTCCCGCGATCAACGTGGGCATCTCGGTCTCCCGGGTCGGGGGCAACGCGCAGATCAAGGCGATGAAGAAGGTCGCCGGCCGCCTGAGGATCGACCTCGCCCAGTACCGGGCGCTCGAGGCCTTCGCGCAGTTCGGCTCCGAGCTCGACCGCGCCTCGCAACAACAGCTCGCCCGCGGCGCGCGCGTGATCGAGGTGCTGAAGCAGCCTCAGTACGCGCCGATCCCCGTGGAGCAGCAGGTCGTGCAGATCCTCGTCGTGACCGGGGGGCACGCCGACGCCTACCCGGTCCAGGACGCGAAGCGCTTCGTCGAAGGCTTCGTGGCCTACCTCGACGCCCGGCACCCGGAGGTCCTCACGTCGATCCGCGAGACGGGGGACCTCAGCGAGCAGACCGAGGCCACGATCGAGCAGGCCCTCGCCGCGTACCGCGAGACGTTCGTGCCCAGCGGCCAGCCGGAGGGCTCCGAGGCCGCGATCGGCGAGACGACCCCGCCCGACGAGGTCCGCCCCGACGTCGGGTGGGACCGGATGAGCTCGGTCGACGAGGAGGAGGCGGGCGCGTAGCCGATGGGCGCGAAGCTCCGCGTCGTCCGCCGGCGGATCCGATCGGTCCAGTCGACGAAGAAGATCACCCGGGCGATGGAGCTGATCGCCTCCTCCAGGATCGTCAAGGCCCAGCAGCGCGTCGAGGGCTCCCGGCCCTACGCGGTGCAGCTCACCCGGGCGATGGAGGACGTCGCGCGCTACGCGGGGGGATCGCTTCGCCACCCGCTGCTCGAGGAGCGCTCGCCGGCCAGGCGCGGCGGGGTCCTCGTCATCACCTCCGACCGCGGCCTGGCCGGCTCCTACAACGCGAACGTGCTGAAGATCGCCGAGGACCTGCGCGAGGGTCTCGCTCGTCGGGGGCTCGAGCCGGTCGTGTACGTGATCGGCAAGAAGGGGGCCGGGTACTTCCGGTTCCGTCGGGTGCCCGTCGCGGCGGCCTGGCAGGGGTTCAGCGAGGTCCCCCCCTACGAGAAGGCCGAGGAGGTCGGGGAGCGGCTGATCGCCGACTTCGCGGAGCAGGCGATCGACGAGCTCCACTGCGCCTACACCGACTTCCGCTCGGCGTTCACGCTGCGAGCGACCGCCAAGCGGTTCTTGCCGATCGCTCCCGAGGAGGTCACGGGCACCGGGCCTCGGCCGATCCACGCGGAGTACCTCTTCGAGCCGTCGCCGGCCGAGATCCTCGACCACCTCCTGCCGCGCTACCTGATCACGAAGGTCTACGCGGCGCTGCTCGAGTCGGCGGCCTCGGAGAACGCCGCACGGCGCCGCGCGATGAAGGCGGCCACCGACAACGCGGAGGAGCTGATCAAGGTCCTCACGCGCCAGGCGAACCGAGCGCGGCAGGACGAGATCACGACGGAGATCATGGAGATCGTGGGCGGGGCCGAGGCGCTGGCCGCCGCCTCGGAGGAATAGCCGATGGCGAACGATCAGTACGCGAAGGGGCGCGTCGTCCGGGTGATCGGGCCGGTCGTGGACGTCGCGTTCCCACCCAACGAGCTGCCCGAGATCAACACGGCCCTGCGCGTGGACGTCGAGCTCGCCGGGGAGAAGCGGACGATCACCTGTGAGGTCGCCCAGCACGTCGGGGACAGCACGGTCCGCGCGATCGCCCTCAAGCCGACCGACGGGCTCGTGCGCGGCGCCGAGGTCGAGAACACCGGCGGGCCGATCACCGTGCCCGTCGGGGAGGGGGTGCTCGGACACGTCTACAACGTGCTTGGCGAGCCCCTCGACGCCTCGCCGGATGAGATCCACGCGGCCGATCGGTGGCCGATCCACCGGGACCCGCCGCCGTTCGCCGACCTCGAGCCCAAGAAGGTCATGCTCGAGACGGGGATCAAGGTGATCGACCTGCTCGAGCCCTACGTGCAGGGCGGCAAGATCGGGATGTTCGGCGGGGCCGGGGTCGGCAAGACGGTCATCATCCAGGAGATGATCCGCCGGCAGGCGGAGCAGCACGGCGGCGTGTCGGTCTTCGCCGGCGTGGGCGAGCGCACGCGTGAGGGGAACGACCTGTTCCTCGAGATGACCGAGTCCGGCGTGATCGAGAAGACCGCGCTGGTGTTCGGTCAGATGGACGAGCCGCCGGGGGTACGGCTGCGCGTGGCGCTGTCGGCGCTCACGATGGCCGAGTACTTCCGCGACGTCGAGCGCAAGGACGTGCTTCTGTTCATCGACAACATCTTCCGGTTCACCCAGGCCGGCTCGGAGGTCTCGACGCTCCTCGGGCGGATGCCCTCGGCCGTCGGCTACCAGCCGAACCTCGCGGCGGAGATGGGCGATCTCCAGGAGCGCATCACCTCGGCGGGCGGGCGGTCGATCACCTCGCTGCAGGCGATCTACGTACCGGCCGACGACATCACCGATCCCGCGCCGCATACCGCGTTTGCGCACCTGGACGCCACGACGGTCCTTTCGCGCGACATCGCGGCCCTCGGCATCTACCCGGCGGTGGACCCCCTCGACTCGACGAGCCGCATCCTCGATCCCCGCTACGTCGGCGAGGAGCACTACGCGACGGCGCGCCGCGTTCAGGAGATCCTGCAGCGCTACAAGGACCTGCAGGACATCATCGCGATCCTGGGCGTCGACGAGCTCTCCGAAGAGGACAAGGTGATCGTCTCGCGGGCGCGCAAGATCCAGCGGTTCCTGTCCCAGCCGTTCTTCGTCGCGGAGCAGTTCACAGGGATCCCGGGCAAGTACGTGCCGGTCGATGAGACGATCGCTTCGTTCAAGGCCCTGTGCGAGGGCGAGTACGACCACCTGCCCGAGCAGGCGTTCCTGCTCGTCGGCGGGATCGACGAGGCGGTGGAGAACGCCAAGCGCCTGGAGGCCGCGTGAGTCTCGAGGTCCATCTGGTCACGCCCGAGCGCGAGGTGTGGTCGGGCCCCGCCAGGATGCTCGTGGCCCGCGGGGTCGAGGGGGAGGTCGGGATCCTCGCCGGCCACGCGCCCCTGTTGGTCCGCCTGGCGATCGGACCGCTTCGGATCCTCACCGATGACGAGGGCGAGCGCGTCGCCGTCGTCGACGGAGGGTTCCTGCACGTGACCTCGGAGGCGGGCGCGACCCGAGCCGATGTCCTCGCCTCGCAGGCGGAGCTGCTCGAGGAGATCGACGTCGAGCTCGCGCGCGCCCGAGCCGCGGAGCTCGAGCAGCAGATCCAGAACCACGACACCCACCTCGCGGAGGCTGAGCTGGCTCGCGTCCGCGCGGAGCTCCGCAAGGCTCAGGTCCGGATCGGCCTGGCCGGCTGAGGACCGCTCGGCCGCGAGCGCGTAGCATCCTGGCCGTGGAGCGCCTCCTCGTGACCGGCGGCGGCACCCTGCGGGGGGACGTGCGGGTGTCCGGCGCGAAGAACGCCGCGCTCAAGCTCATGGCCGCGGCGCTGCTCGCGCCCGGCGAGAGCCGGGTGGACAACGTCCCCCGGATCCTCGACTGCCGGCTGATGGGCGAGGTTCTCGCGCGTCTCGGCGTGGGGGTGTCCTGGGAGGGCGCGAGCGTGCGGATCGACGCGTCGGAGCTGTCGGCGATCGAGGCTCCCTACGACCTCGTGCGGCGGATGCGAGCGTCGATCGTCGTGCTCGGCCCGCTGCTCGCTCGTTGCGGGCGGGCTCGCGTCGCGATGCCGGGTGGGGACGAGATCGGCTCGCGCCCGATCGATCTGCACCTCGGCGGCCTGTCGAGGATGGGGGCGGAGATCACGCTCGAGCACGGGTTCGTGGACGCGCGGGCGCCGCACGGTCTGCGGGGCGCACAGCTCACGCTCGACTACCCGAGCGTCGGGGCGACGGAGAACCTCATGATGGCCGCGGTCGCCGCGCGCGGACGGACCGTGATCGACAACGCCGCGCGCGAGCCCGAGATCGCCGACCTCGCGTCGTTCCTCTCGGCGATGGGCGCGCGCATCGACGGCGCGGGGTCGAGCTCGATCGAGATCGAGGGGGTGGACGGGTTCCACCCCACCGCGCACGTCACCATCCCCGACCGGATCGAGGCGGGGACCTGGGCGATCGCGGCCGTCGCGAGCCGTGGCGACGTGACCGTCCACGACGCCCGCCCCGACCACATGGAGCTGTTGCTCAGCAAGCTCCACGACGCGGGGGCCGAGATCGAGGCGACGCCGGGGCGCGTCCGGGTGCGCCAGCCCCTGCGGCCGCGCGCCGTCGACTTCGTCACGCTTCCGTATCCGGGCCTCGCGACGGACTTCCAGCCGATCCTGCTCGCGATGCTCGCCGTGGCCGAGGGAACGTCGATCGCGACGGAGAACGTCTTCGAACGACGCTTCCTGTACGTCGACGAGCTCCGGCGGATGGGCGCGGACATCCGCACCGAGGGGCACCACGCGGTCGTGCGAGGGGTTCCGCGCCTGTCGGCCGCCCCGGTGCGGGCGCTGGACATCCGGGCCGGCGCGGCCATGGTGATCGCCGCGCTCGTCGCCGACGGCGTGACCGAGATCAGCGAGGTGCACCACATCGACCGCGGCTACGAGCACCTCGAGGAGAAGCTCCGCGCGCTCGGCGTCGAGGCACGCCGCAGGGGCGACCGTCGGTTCGTGGCCGATCCCGCGGAGGCGCGATGAACGCGCTCCCGCCATCGCTCCCGCTCCCGCCGTCACCAGCACCTCCCCCGCCGGTGCCGCCGCCCCCTGCCTCGGAGCTGGGCGCGGCGCGCGAGCGCCCGCGCGCGAGCTGGAGCGTGGTCGAGGCCATCGGTCTGTACCTCGTGGGCAACGTCGGCGTCGGGCAGCTCCTCGTCGCGGGGATCGCCCTGGCGCTGCTCGGGATCCGGGAGCTTCCGGCCGGGGGCGCGACCCTCGAGACGCTCGCCGTGTCCGCGCTGGTCGCGCTGGCGTTCGTCGCGGTCGTCGTCGCGTGGATGCGCCGACGCCACCCGGGGTGGGAGCAGGCGGTGGGGCTGCGGACGCAGCGCGGCCTGCGTCGCGACGCGCTGTGGGGCGCGGTCGCGGGGATCGCTCTGTACCCGGCCGTCTCGCTCGTCGCCGGCTCGATCGTGCTCGTGGTGCTGCGGGCGCTCACCGGGCACGACGTCCAGGTTCCCGATCAGCTGGCGCCCGGCCTCGGCCTGGGAGGCCGGGTCGTCGCGGCCGTCTACGCGCTCGGTATCGCCCCCGTGGCCGAGGAGCTGTACTTCCGCGGCGTGCTGTTCCGTAGCCTGCGCGACCGACACGGGTTCGTGCTCGCGGCCGCCGCCAGCTCGCTGCTGTTCGGCCTCGTGCACTGGCCGGCGGGAACCCCGGCGGCCGATGCGGTGGTGCTGCCGCTCGTGATGAGCGTGACCGGGGTCGGCCTGGCCTGGATCTACGAGCGGGGCGGGAACCTCGTCGTTCCGATCGTCGCGCACGTCGTGTTCAACGCGATCGGGCTCGCGATCATCTTCTCCGGCGTGGGGAGCTGATGCGGTGGCGCGGTTCTTGAGCGACGCCTGGTTCCGGGAGCTCGTCGAGCGGATCGAGGCCTCCGAGGCGTACCGGGAGGCAGCCGCCGACTGGGAGGGCGACGTCGCCTTCTGGATCGAGGCCGAGCCCGACCGCGGTCTGGAGGAGGACGTGTTCGCGGTGCTCGACCTCTGGCACGGCCGATGCCTGGGCGGCGGGCTCGTCGAGCGCTCTCGGGCGGAGGCCGCCCGCTACCTGATCGCGGCGCCGTACTCCCGGTGGAAGGACGTCGTCACCGGCCACCTCGACCCCGTCCGCGGGATGATGCAGGGCAAGCTCCGCGTACGGGGGGATCTGCCGACGATCGTGCGCCAGGTTCGCGCGGCCAACGAGCTCGTGCGCCTCACCGGGGAGATCCCCACCGAGTTCCCCGACGAGGGCTGAGCCGTGCGGGCGGTCGTGTTCGACGGCGTGGGGCGGGTTCGGGTGGACGAGGTGCCCGACCCGCGGCCGGTGCACCCCGACGACGCCGTCGTGCGCGTGCACCTCGCCGGGATCTGCGGCTCCGACCTGCACTTCCTGTCCGGCAAGGCGCCGCTCGCGCCCGGCGAGGGGATCGGCCACGAGGCCGTCGGGACCGTCGAGGCGGTCGGGCCGGCCGTCGAGACCGTGGAGGTCGGCGACCGGGTCGTGGTGTCGTTCGCGGTCGCCTGCGGGCGGTGCTGGTTCTGTCGACGGGCGGAGACGGGGCTGTGCGACCAGGCCGCCGTCTTCGGGGCGGGCGCGTTCGGCGGGGGTCTGCCCGGCGCTCAGGCCGAGCGCCTGCTCGTTCCGCACGCCGACCACAACCTCCTGCGGGTGCCGGCGGACGTGGACGACGAGCGAGCGCTGTTCGTGGGCGACGCCGCGACCACGGCCTGGTACGCGGCGACGCTCGCCGAGCCGGCCGGGCGCACCGTCGCCGTCGTCGGCGCCGGGCCCGTGGGCGTGCTCCTCGTGCAGGCGCTCGTCGCCCTCGGGGCGGAGCGGGTCGTGGCGCTCGATCGTGAGCCGTCGCGCCTGGCGGCGGCCGCCGCCGCGGGCGCCGAGATCGTCGCGGTGGGGGAGCGCAACCCGCATATGGCGCTGGCCCGCCTCACCGAGGACCGGGGAGCCGACGTCGCGATCGACGCGGTCGGTCACCCCGAGGCGTTCGAGACCGCTCGCTCCGTGGTGCGGCGCGGAGGTGTGGTGATCGTCGTCGGGATGTACGCGGGTGAGTCGGTGGAGCTGCAGCTCGGACCGTCGTGGGCGCAGGCGGTCACGCTGCGGTTCACGGGTCCCTGCCCGGTGCACGCGTGCTGGGACGCCGCGATGGCCGAGGTCCGCGCCGGTCGGATCGACCCGCTGCCCCTCGTGAGCGACCGGCTGCCGCTGGAGGACGCGCAGCTGGGATACGAGCGGTTCGCGGCGCGCGCCGCGACCAAGGTCCTGCTCGTGCCGTAGATGTCTCCGCAGGCCGGTCTCGCCGGGATCGTCGAGGAGCTCGTGCGCCAGAACCTCGAGCGCGACCCCTCGCGTCGCCGTCTCCTGCGCCCGACGATCGTCGTGTTGGAGGCGCCCGACGCGGGCGTCGTCGCCACCGTGCGGGTCACGAAGGCGGGGGTGACCGCCCGCGACGGCGACGATCCGCGCGCGGCGGTCCGGGTGCGCGCCGACGCCGCCCGCCTGCTCGACCTCGCCATCGTCCCGCTCGTGCTCGGCCTTCCCGATCCGCGGAGCCCCGAGGGCCGGGCGGTCGTCGCCGACCTGCTCGCCGGCCGCTACCGGATCGACGGCCTCGCGCGCCACCCCCTGCAGGCGCTGCGGTTCCTGCGGCTGCTGTCGGCCCGCTGAGGGCGTCAGGCCGGTAGGCTGGCGCGGCCGTGGAGATGGCGGCGCTGATCCGGGGGGTCCTCGAGGGCGACGCGCGGGCGGTCGCGCGGGCGATCTCGCTCGTCGAGGACGACCGCCCCGAGCTCGAGGCGCTCGCCGCGGGCCTCGTGGAGCACACGGGAGGCTCGTGCACGATCGGCCTCACGGGCGCGCCGGGCGTCGGGAAGTCGACGATCGCGGCCGGCCTCGTCGGGGCCCTACGGGCCCGTGATCTGCGCGTGGCCGTCCTGGCGGTCGACCCGACCTCGCCGGCCACGGGCGGGGCGCTGCTCGGCGACCGGGTCCGGATGCAGGCGCACGCGACCGACCCCGGCGTGTTCATCCGTTCGATGGCGACCCGGGGACACCTGGGGGGGATGGCCCTGGCCACCCCCGAAGCGGTCCGCGTGCTCGAGGCCGCCGGCTACGCGCAGATCATCGTCGAGACGGTCGGCGTCGGTCAGGCCGAGGTCGACGTCGCGGCGGCGACCGACACGGCCGTCGTGGTCCTCGCCCCCGGGCTGGGAGACGCCGTCCAGATCGCGAAGGCGGGGATCTTGGAGATCGCCGACGTGTTCGTCGTGAACAAGGCCGACCGCGAGGGCGCCGACGTGCTCGTGCGCGAGCTGCGCCAGATGCTCGAACTGGGCACGCCTCGCGAGTGGTCGCCTCCGGTCCTGGCGGTGACGGCGACGACCGGGGCGGGGCTGGACGCGCTGCTCGACGCCGTCGAGGCCCACGTCGCGTGGGCCCGGGGCTCCGGCGCCCTCGAGGCGAAACGGCGCGCCCGGCTCCTGCAGGAGGTCGCGGCGCTCGCGGCCGCGCGCCTTCGCGTGGAGCTCGAGCGAGCCCTGCACGCCGACGACGCGCTCGTCGCCGACCTCCTCGCGCGTCGGCTCGACCCCCGGGGGGCGGCGGCGCGCCTGCTGCACCGGCTGGACGGCGCGCACCGCCGGGGTTGACGATGCGCGCGGCGCGGTCGTATACACGGGGCAGGAGAAGCTGCAGCGCGTTGCAGCTGCATGCCATTGCCGGATCCGACCCGGTCCGGTGTGGGGAGGGCGAGGACCGTGCACATCCCGGACGGCTTCATCAACGCCCCGGTCTCGATCGCCGCCGGTGCCGCGTCCCTTGGGGCGCTCGCCGCGTCGGCGCGCCGGGTGAGCGAGGAGCTCGCCGAGCGCGCGGCGCCGCTGGCGGGCCTGGTCGCCGCGTTCGTGTTCGCGGCTCAGATGCTGAACTTCCCGGTGGCTGCCGGGACGAGCGGCCACCTGCTCGGCGGCGTGCTCGCAGCGGTGCTCGTCGGGCCGTGGACCGGTGCGATCTGCATCGCCCTCGTCCTGTTCGTCCAGGCGCTCGTGTTCGCCGACGGAGGGTTGAGCGCCCTGGGCCTCAACGTGGTGAACATGGCGGTGATCGGCGCCCTCGGCGGGTACGTCGTCTTCCGGGCGCTGCGGGGCGCTCTGCCCCGCACGCGGTCCGGGGTCGTGGTCGCCTCGGGCGTGGCCGCGGGGATCTCGGTCGTGCTGGCCGCGATCGGGTTCTGGGTCGAGTACGCCCTCGGTGGCACGGTGGGCGTCGATCTCGGGACCGTGTTCGGCGCGATGGTGGGGGTGCACCTGCTGATCGGGATCGGCGAGGGCGTGATCACCGCGCTCACGGTCGGCGCGGTGATGTCCGTACGCCCGGACCTCGTCCACGGCGCGCGCGACCTCGTTCCGAGCGCGGCGCCCGCCCGCAGCGGCGCGCCGTCGGGAGGCTGATCGCATGCGCACGAGCCGCTCCACGGTCGGGATGTTCGTGATCGGCGGGCTGCTCGTCGCGTTGGGCCTCGCGGTGTTCGCGAGCCCGTACGCGAGCAGCTCGCCCGACGGGCTCGAGCGGGTCGCGATCGACCGGGGGTTCGCCGAGGCGGCGTCCGACCACGCGCTCGCCGACTCGCCGCTCGCGGACTACGGCGTCCGCGGGATCGACGACCCCCGGCTGTCGACCGGCCTGTCCGGCCTCGTCGGGGTGCTCATCACGTTCGGGATCGGGCTGGTCCTCTTCGGGCTGCTCCGGCGCAGCCGCGAGCTCGGCCGCGGTGGTCCGTCGTCGCGGGACGGCGCGTCGGCATCCGCGCCGGGCGCGTCGGCGCCCGCATGAGCGGTGCGCACGCGCACGCCCTCTACTACCACGAGCACAGCCCCGTCCACCGTGCGCCGGCCGCCTGCAAGCTCGCGGCGCACCTCGCCTTCGTCCTGATCGTCGTCGCGACCCCGCGCGAGGCCGTCTGGGCGTTCGGCGCCTACGCGGTGCTCCTCGTCCTCGTCGGCTCGCTCGCGCGCCTCCCGCTGGGGTTCGCGCTGCCGCGTCTGGCCGTCGAGCTGCCCTTCGTCGCCTTCGCCCTGATCTTGCCCTTCATCGCCTCCGGGGAACGCATCGAGGTCGGCGGCCTCGCGCTGTCGCGCGACGGTCTGTGGGGCGCCTGGAACATCCTCGCGAAAGGGACCCTGGGCGTGGGCGCCAGCGTGATCGTGGCGGCGACGACGACGCTGCCCGAGCTCGTGCACGGGCTCGAACGCCTGCGCCTGCCTCGGGTCTTCACCCAGATGGCCGCCTTCATGGTGCGCTACCTCGACGTGATCGCCGACGAGCTCAGGCGGATGCGCCTGGCCAGGACCGCCCGCGCCTACGATCCCCGCTGGCTGTGGCAGGCGCGAGCGATCGCGGCCTCGGCGGGGGCGCTGTTCATCCGCTCGTTCGAGCGCGGCGAGCGGGTGTGGCTCGCCATGGTGAGCCGCGGCTACGAGGGGTCGATGCCCGCCGTCGGGCCCGGCGCGATCGAGGCCCGCTGGTGGGTCGCGAGCCTCGCGGTCCCGGGGGCGGCGGGCGTCGTGTGCGTCCTCGCCTGGATCGGGCTGCGATGAGCGCCGCACCCCCGGCCTTGGAGATCCGCGAGCTCGCGTTCGCCTACCCGGACGCGACGCCCGCCCTGCGGGGCATCGACCTCCTCGTGCGGCCGGGTGAGCGCGTCGCGGTGCTCGGCCCGAACGGAGCCGGCAAGACGACCTTGGTCCTGCACCTGAACGGGATCCTGCGTCCCCAGCAGGGATGGATCCGCGTCGGCGGGCTCCCGGTCGAGGGCGAGCATCTGCGGGAGATCCGCCGCCGGGTCGGGCTCGTCTTCCAGGATCCCGACGACCAGCTCTTCATGCCGACCGTGGAGGACGACGTCGCCTTCGGGCCTCGCAACCTCGGCGTGGAGGGCGAGGAGCTCGAGCGGCGGGTGGAGAGCGCGCTGGCCGCCGTCGGGATGCTCGACCACCGCGATCGGCCGCCCCACCACCTGTCGTTCGGCCAGCGCCGGCGCGTCGCGATCGCCACGGTGCTCGCGATGGACCCCGAGGTCCTCGTGCTCGACGAGCCGTCCTCGAACCTCGATCCGGCGGGGCGGCGCGAGCTCGCCGAGGTCCTACGTCCGCTCGACGTCACCATCCTCATGGTGACCCACGACCTCCCGTACGCCCTGGAGCTGTGCCCCAGGGCGGTGGTGATGAACGAGGGCAGGATCGTCGCCGACGGCCCGACCCGGGAGCTGCTCGCCGACGCCGCGCTGATGGCCGCGAACCGGCTCGAGCTCCCCTACGGGTTCATCCTCGCGCCGGAGCCGTCGCCGTCCGGTCGCGCGCGCACCTCCGACACAGGCCGGTGATCGCGAAATGGGTCAGGTCCGCCTCGAACCCGTTGTGGTGGCGGAGCAGCCCGGCGAGCTCGGCGACCTCGTCGACGGTGAGCTCCTCGTTGCGCTCGCACCGCTGGCAGATCAGGTGGACGTGGCGGGCCTCGTCGGCTCGGTGGTACTCGGCGCCCGCCTCCAGGTGGGCGTGGCGTAGGACGCCCACCTCCTCGAGGAGCGCCAGCGTCCGGTAGACCGTCGAGGCGTTCACCCCGGGCATCTCGCCTTGGACCCGACGCGCGATCTGCGTGGGGGCGATGTGGCCGGGGGTGCGGAGGACCTCCGCGACGATCGCCCTGCGCTGCGGGGTCATGCGCAGGCCCCGCGCGCGCAGCAGCTCCAGCACCCGCCCGAGGTCGTCGGCCGATCGCTCCACGCGGCCATCGTAGCAGCGACCTTGCAGGTGCAAGCGCAGGATGCAGGTGCCACCCCCGGCGTGGCGATCGGCGGCTACGCTCGGAGCCGTGACCGTGCTCGTGACGGGCGCGAGCGGCCTCGTGGGGGAGGCGACGGTGCGGGCCTTCCTCGGCCGCGACGAGGTCCGCGCCACCGTGCGCCGCCCGGAGACGGCCGAGCCGCTGCGCGCCCTGGGCGCGAAGGTGAGCGTTCGAGCGGCCGACCGGGTCGAGGTGCTCGCCGAGGTCCTGGGCGGTGTGCACACGGTCGTTCACCTGATCGGGGGTCCGAACGAGCCCGACGCGGACGCCGTGTCGGCCGCGAACCACGGCACGACGCTCGCCGCGCTCGAGGCCGCCCGTCTCACCGGCGTCCGGCGGTTCCTGTTCGTCTCGGTCCCCGACGCCGACCCGCGGTCGGCCGACCCGTTCCTGCGCGCCAAGGGGCTCGCGGAGCAGGCGATCGCCGCGAGCGGGCTGGAACACGCGATCGTCAGGGCGGCGCCGGTCTACGGGCTGGGCGGCCTGTGGTTCGCCGCGCTCGTCGAAGGAGCCCTCGCCGAGCCCCCCTTCGTCGTGGGCGACCCGGACCGCGAGGTCGCGCCGCTGTTCGTCGACGATCTCGCCGAGGCGCTCGCGCTGCTGGACGACCTCGAGGGGCCCCTGGAGGGGACCTACGCGCTCGAGGGCCCGGAGGTCCTGCCGCTCGCGGAGGTCGTCGGGTGGCTCCGGGGGGATGACCGCGCGCCGGCGCCGCTGCCGGAGCCGGTCGCCGAGGCCCTCGGCCGCCGGCTCGCGACGGCGGTGTGGCCGACGGCCGCGGCGTTCCTGGCCCGGGCCGGTCGCGCGCAGGGCTCCACGTCGCTTCCGGCGATGCTGGGCTCGGCGCTGCCCCGTACCGGCCTCGCCGAAGGGCTCGACCGCACGCTCGTCCGCGCCGGGCTCCGACCGGGCTAGGCTGCGGGCTCAGTGTCAAGCGACGATCGTCCGCTTCGAGGGCTCGGGACCCGGTGCTCTCGCGGTCGCCTGCCGACCCGGGCAGCTCGGTGGGTACCTGATCGGCTCGGGGAGCGCCCCTCCTTCGATGGCGGACGGCGTTGGTCGATCAGGCCAGGGCTACACCGACGGCTCCACCCACTCGGCCTGCGACACGTCGAACGCGAACCGTTCCCTATCCGGCCCCTCGAGCGTGAGGACCAGATCGCGCTCCGCGACGATCGTGAGTGGGCCGACCCTCTTCGGTGGCTCGTAGAAGCGCATCCGCGGGGTGATCTCCGACGGCGGGGTGCCGCTCTGCGCCAGGGTCTCGACCAGGGTCTCGACGAGCAGGCCCCACCTGCGCTCCAGGGTCAGCCCACCGTCGATCTCGATCGTCTGCATGACCGAGCGTACGAGACCGGTCGCCGCCCACGTAGCCCAACCACCGGTTGACGACCTTGCAGCCGCCGGGGAGTCCCTCCCCCAGTCCGGGCGGGGCCGGAGAGGTGATCCCGGGCGGATCGTGCTTGACCTCGGCGTCCTCGGGGCCGAGGGGCGGCTCCGGCTCCATCCCCTTCGGCCGCTCGCAGAGCTCCCCGAGGGCCATCCACTCCTTCTCGAACTGCTGGCTCCGCTGGTACTGCTCTTCCGCGCTGGTCGGCTCGGGCATGGCCTCGTACTTCGCCTCCAGCGCCTCCGTCCGTTCCCGCATCGAGGCGGGGTCACACGCGGGCCCGCTCGCAACCGCGATCCCCACACCGACCGCGCTCACCGCGCCCAGCGCGAGGACCAGTGCCACCTTCGTCCGCCACGTGGCGTGGCGCACCCGTTCCACGAGGCCCCGCATCGCTCGGCTCATCTCTCCCCCTTCGGTCAAGGCTCTCTATGGGCAACCCCAGAGGGGCTCTCACCCTGGGCCCCCGATCCTCATGGCCTTGGCGTCCCCGGCCGGGCCTGGGACAGTGGGGCCGGGAGGTGTGCCATGGCCGAGGTCATCTCGACCGACCGGCTCACGACGTGCTACGGGGCCCGCGGGGGGGTGATCGAGTTCCTGCGCCGGACCCAGGGGTTCGGGGCCCGCCGGCGGTGGGCGGTGAAGGAATGCCGACACCGGTCTCGGCACCTGGAGGTCGACCTGCTCGCCGCCGGCGCGGACGTGGTGCGGGAGCGGACCGGCAACCGCCGGCTGAACGCGGCGATCCACCGGATCGCCGTGACCCAGATCCGGGTCCACGATGGCGCGAGGGCCTGCCTCGAGCGGAGGATGGCGATGGGCAACACGAAGGCGGAGGCGATCCGGGCGCTCAAGCGCAGGCTGTCCGACGTCGTCTACCGGAGGCGGCTCGCCCATGCGGGGAGCATCTCGGTTCCCCTCGGCGAGGCGGCCTGACAGAGGAGACAGGCGTGAGCGCGCCCGTGCACGTCGAGGTCGACGGGGCGGTCGGGGTGATCCGGCTCGACCGGCCGCCGGCCAACGCGATCGACCTGGCGACCGGGCTCGCGCTGCAGGAGGCGATCCGCGAGGTCGGCGCCCGCCCCGAGGTGGGGGCCGTCGTGGTCTGGGGGGGGCCGCGCCTGTTCGCGGCGGGGGCCGACATCCGGGCGATGGCCGAGTGGGGGCCCGAGGAGGTCCGGCCGTCGGTGGACGCGCTGGGAGCGGCCTGCGACCTGCTCGAGGAGCTGCCCAAGCCGGTGATCGCCGCGGTCACCGGCTACGCGCTCGGCGGCGGGCTCGAGCTCGCGCTCGCCTGCGATCTCCGCTACCTCGCCCACGACGCGCTGCTCGGTCAGCCGGAGATCCGGATCGGCGTGATCCCGGGCGCCGGAGGGACCCAGCGCCTCGTTCCCCTGATCGGGCCGGGGCGCACCCGCGAGCTCGTGTACACGGGGCGGACGGTCGACGCCGAGGAGGCGCTGCGGATCGGCCTGGCCGAGCGGGTGGTGCCGGCGGCGGAGGTGTTCGAGACCGCGGTGGCCGACGCCCGCTCGCTCGCCGACGGTCCGCGGGGGGCGCTCGCCGCGGCCAAGCGGGCGATCCGGGCGGCGCTCACCGAGCCCGGCGCCCGGGGGATCCGGCGTGAGCGCGAGCTGTTCCTCGGGCTGTTCGGGACGCCCGATCAGCGGGAGGGGATGCGCGCGTTCCTGGACAAGCGTCAGCCTCGTTTCGGCGCGTCCGTGGATCGTCCCGGCGCGGCTCGTGGGGACTGACCCGGCCTCCGCGGGCCCAGGGCGGGTCCGCGCCGGCGGGGGTGGACCGGTGCCGCGGGGGAATGAACCGCACAGGCGGCGGGTTCGAATCAGGTGACGAGGGGCCCGCACCTCGTCCGCCGTCGGGGCCTCTCGTGGGAAGGGACGTGACCGACGTGGCAGAGGAGAGGTTCCGAGGGGCCCCCGTTCGCTCGCTGCCTCGGCCGAACCGGCAGTACGAGCCGGGTCGGGTGTGCGCGCAGCCCGGCTGCGGGACGCGCCTGTCCCGCTACAACAAGTGGCGGTTCTGCTGGCAGCACGAGCCCGTGCACGCCTACGTGCCGCGGGGCAAGCGGCGCAGCAAGCGCGCGGCCGCCTGAGGACCGTCGGCGCCGCCGCGGCGGGGACCGCGGCCTCGCTCAAGCGCGGGGCTCGCCCGACCGATGCTCGTGTCGGGACCGCTCCCCCCCGAGGCGCGGCGCCGAGCATGGCCAACGACACCACCGAGCACCCACCCATGCGCACGGGCGATTGCCCGTACTGCGAGCGAACCGTGCTCGTCTACGAGGACCCGCCCCGCTGCCCGCTGTGCGCATGCCCCCTCGACGAGGCGACGATGCAGCCGTTCGTCCTGCCCACCGAGGGCGAGCCCCGCGGGGACGATCGGTAGCTCGTCGGGGCTTGCCGTCGCCCCGGCGAGGCGGGCTCACCCCAGGCGGGCGTCGCGCCAGCCGCGGACCGAGTTGATGACCGCGAGGGCCTCGGCGTCCTCGAGCTCGGCGAGCGTGATCGGGCGCTCGGCGATCCGTCCCGCGTCGAGCAGGGCGGCCCGCTCGATGCCCGGCAGCAGCCCCGCGTCGAGGGGGGGTGTCCACCACCGCCCGTCGAGGCGCACGACGAGGTTGCCGATCGTCGTCTCCGTGACCTCGCCGTGGACGTTCACGAGCACGACGTCGTCGGCGTCGGGATGGCGTCCCCGAGCCTCGTCGTAGCGGCCACGCAGCGACGTCTTGTGGTAGAGGAGCTCGTCGCGGGGGTCGACCGGGTGGTCGCGGTCGATCGCGAGCCGTACCGGCCCGGGCGCCTGTGCGAGCGGCGCGATCCCGGTACGGACGCGACCGCGGCGATCGAGCAGGACCCGAACGCGCGCGGGCCGATCGGGGACGCGGCGCACGGCGCGCTCCATCGCCTCGACCACTCGTTCGCGCTCGAACACGTAGCCGAAGTACCCCGCGGAGTCGCGCAGGCGGCGGAGGTGGCGCTCGAGGTGGCGGAACCCCACGCCGGGGTCGTGCCGCACGGTCTCGAGCAGCTCGAAGGCCGGGCGACGAGCGACGAGGACCCGGGCCTTGGCCACGATCTCCTCGTACTCGGACTCGGCGCGGGAATCCCAGGTGATCCCGCCCCCAACCCCGTACTCCGCGATGCCGGTCGCCGCCTCGATCACCACGGTGCGGATCGCCACGCTGAAGCGGGCGCGCGGGTCGCCGGCGTCGGGGGGCGCGAGATAGCCGACCGCCCCGCAGTACACGCCGCGCGGGGCGTCCTCGAGCTCGGCGATGATCCCCATCGTCGAGGCCTTCGGCGCGCCGGTGACCGACCCGCTGGGGAACAGCGCGCGCATCACCGCCACGAGGTCGGTCCCCGGCTCGAGGTCAGCGGCGACGGTCGAGGTCAGCTGCCACACGGTCTCGTAGCGCTCCGGCTCGAACACGTCGTTCCAGCGGACCGATCCGGGCCGCGCGATGCGCCCGAGGTCGTTGCGGAGCAGGTCCACGATCATCGCGTTCTCGGCGCGGTCCTTGACCGAGGTCGTGAGGCGCGCCCGGACCCGCTCGTCCTCCGCAAGGAGCCGTCCGCGGGGAGCCGTCCCCTTCATCGGGCGGGTGGTGATCGTGGGGCCGTCGATCCGGAAGAACAGCTCCGGGGAGGCCGAGCAGATGCGGAACGCGCCGGTGTCGAGGTAGGCGGCGTAGGCGCATCGCTGGGCGTAGCACAGGTCCCGGTACAGTCCGCGCGGGTCGCCGGCGAGGCGGGCCCGCAGCCGGATCGTGTGGTTCACCTGGTAGGTGTCGCCGGCCGCGATGCGCTCGCGGATCGCCGCGACGGCGGCCTCGTAGCGCTCGCGGCCCACCGTGGCGCGCCACGCGAGCAAGGCGGGCGCGGCGGCGCTCGACGGCTCGGGCAGCACGGTCTCCTCCCGGCGGGCGAAGATCGCGAACCAGGCGAGCGGGAGTGCCGCGAACGGGTCGTCGGGCGCGGGCGTTCGCACCCGCAGGGTCGCGTCGAACCCGGGGGCGGCCTCATAGGCGAGGAACCCCGCGACCCAGGCGCCCCGGGCCGCGGCCGCTTCGGCCGCCGCGACGACCTCGGGGACCTCAGACGGCCGCGTGGCGGCGAGCACGCCGATCGGCTCGGCGAGGCGGAAGCTCGCCTGCCCGCCGGTCAGGTCGTCGAAGCGCGCCAGGACCACGCGCTCACGATACGTGGAGCCGCGCGACGGCTCGGGTCCGGGTAGCCTGGTCGGCGTGCGAACGCGCGGTTCGGTCCTCGTCGCGATGTCGGGTGGCGTCGACTCCGCGGTGGCCGCGTGCCTGCTCGCGCGCGGCGGCTACGCGGTGACCGGCGTGCACCTCGAGCTCGTCCCTCCCGGCGGGGAGGTCGACCACGGGTGCTGCGGCCCGACGGCCCGGGCCGACGCCGAACGCTCGGCGCGGGCGGCCGGGATCCCCTTCGAGGTGGTCGACGTCTCGGAGGTCTTCGAGCGCACGGTGCTGGCCGACTTCGTCGCCGAGCACCGTGCCGGCAGGACCCCGAACCCGTGCATCGGCTGCAACGCCTCGATCAAGTTCGGCGTCTTCGTGACCCTCGCCGATGCGCGCGGTGTGGAGCACGTCGCGACCGGACACCATGCGCGGCGCGTCCGGGCTGCCGACGGCACCTGGCGTCTGTTGCGGGCGGTCGATCGGCGCAAGGATCAGAGCTACCTCCTGCACGTCCTCGGCCAGGCGGAGCTCGCCCGTTCGCTGTTCCCGATCGGGGAGCGCACGAAGGCCGAGGTACGGGAGCTGGCGGCCGCCTTCGGGCTCCCGGTCGCGGCGAAGCCCGACTCGCAGGAGCTCTGCTTCGCCCCGTCGGGCCGGCTGGGGGCGTTCGTGCGGACGACCCTGCCCGAGCTCGTGCGCCCCGGCGGCGAGGTGGTCGATCCCGACGGGCGCGTGCTCGCCGGCCACGACGGGACGTTCGCCTTCACCGTCGGACAGCGTCGCGGGCTCGGCGTGGCGACGGGCAGCCCCGTCCACGTGCTCGAGCTCGACGCGCGCCGCAACCGGGTCGTCGTCGGGCCGGCCGTGCTCCTGGAGCGGGTGGGCGTGGTGGCCGACCGCGTGCGCTGGGTCGCGGGGGCCCCGCCCGAGCCGGGGCCGTTCGAGGCGACCGCTCAGCTGCGGGCGCACGGGGAGGAGGTCGCCAGCGTGGCTCGGGTCGACGCGGGGCGGCTCCACGTCTCGTTCTCCTCGCCGCAGCGGGGCGTCGCGCCGGGGCAGAGCGTCGTGCTGTACCGAGGCGACGAGGTGCTGGGGGGCGGTCGGATCGTGGAGACGCTCCGGTCGTGAGGCTGCTGCGGCGCCGCGCGTCGACCTTCGACGTCCAGGTGCAGGACCTCGTGCTGCGCATCACCGCGCCCGAGGAGGTGGCCGAGGAGTCCCGCGCGGCCGCCCTGTCGTTCTGGGAGCAGCTGCAGTCCTACGCCCTGCGCCACCCGGAGTTCCGAACGAGCAAGCGTCCGATCCCCGACGTGGAGCCCGATGCGCCCGCCGTCGTGCGCGAGATGGTCGCCGCGGCGACGGCCGCGGCGGTCGGACCGATGTTCACGTTCCGAGGTGCGGTCGTGGACCAGGTTGGCCGGTTCCTGGCCGCCTCGGTTCCCGAGGTGACGGTGGCCTGCGACGGCGACTACTTCATCAAGGCCCGCCGGCGCGTCAAGCTCGCGGTCCGGCGTCACGACGCCGACCCGATCCCGATCGCGATCGAGCCCGAGCCCGCGGGGGTGGGGGTCTCGACGACGCTGGGGCGGGGCCGCGGCGGCGTCGGCCCCGACGGGCTGGCGGTCGTCGCCGATTCCTGCATGTTGGCCGACGCCGCCGCGGCCGGCGTCCAGGCGATCGTCACGAAGCCCGACGGGTTCGGCGTGGCCCTGCACTACCTGCGGCGCGTTCCGGGCGTGCGCGGGGCGGTCGTCGTCGTCGGCGACCGGATCGGTCTGTGCGGCGGGGTGGAGATCGTGGCATGAGCGTGGCGCCGGCGACCGCGGTCGAGCGACGCAGGGCCGAGGCGAAGCTGCGCGTCGAGGAGCTTCGCTCCCTGATCGAGCACCATCGGTACCGCTACCACGTCCTGGACAGCCCCGAGATCTCCGACGCCGAGTACGACGAGCTCGTGCGGGAGCTCGAGCGGCTCGAGGCGGAGTTCCCCGAGCTCGTCACCCCCGACTCGCCGACCCAGACGGTGGGCGGGGCTCCGGCGCCGCTGTTCGCGCCGGTGCGCCACCGCGCCCCGATGCGCTCGCTGGACAACGCGTTCTCGCCCGAGGAGCTGCGTGCCTGGCACGAGCGGGTCGTGCGCGTCGTCGGGGCGGGCGTCGCCTACGCGTGCGAGCTCAAGATCGACGGCGTCGCCTGCGCCCTCACCTACGAGCGGGGGGCGCTCGTGCGCGCGGCGACCCGGGGGGACGGCGTGACCGGCGAGGACATCACGGCCAACGTCCGGACGGTCCGCGACGTTCCCCGTCGGCTCGCCCTGGACGATCCGCCGGCCGTGATCGAGGTCCGCGGCGAGATCTACCTGCCCGTGCCCGCCTTCGAGGAGCTGAACCGTGCCCTGACCGAGGCCGGCCATCGGCCCTTCGCGAACCCCCGCAACGCCGCCGCGGGGTCGCTCCGCCAGAAGGACCCCGCGGTCACGGCCTCGCGCCCGCTGCGCATGTGGGTCCACTCCTTCGGCGCGGCGGAGGGGATCGCCTTCGAGACCCACCTGGGGTTCCTCGCATGGGCCGAGCGGGCCGGGCTGCCGGTCGCGCCGACGACCGAGCGGCAGGACTCGATCGAGGGGGTGGAGCGGTACATCCGACACTGGCAGGAGCATCGTCACAGCGTCGAGTGGGAGATCGACGGGGTCGTCGTCAAGGTCGATCGGATCGCCCTCCAAGAAGAGCTCGGAGCCACGTCGAAGGCGCCCCGGTGGGCGATCGCCTACAAGTTCCCGCCGGAGGAGCGCACGACCCTGCTGCGCCGGATCGACGTGCATACCGGCCGCACGGGCAAGGTCACGCCCTTCGCGGTGCTCGAGCCGGTCGTCGTCGGCGGCGTCACCGTCACCTACGCCACCCTTCACAACGAGGACGAGGTTCGACGCAAGGACGTGCGTGAAGGCGACCACGTGATCGTCCGGCGGGCGGGCGACGTGATCCCCGAGATCGTCGGGCCGGTGGTGTCGAAGCGGCCCCGGCGGACGAGGCGCTGGCGGTTCCCGCGCCGGTGTCCTTCGTGCGGGACCGAGCTCGTCCGAGCCCCCGGGGAGGCCGACTGGCGCTGTCCGAACCGCACCGGCTGCCCCTCCCAGAACATCGAGTGGCTGTTCCATTTCGCCGGACGCGGTGCGATGGACATCGAGGGGCTCGGCTACGTCACCGGCGTGAAGCTCATCGACCGGGGCCTGGTCCGGGACCCCGCCGACGTCTATCGCCTGCGCGCCGAGGACCTCGCCCAGCTCGAGGGCTTCGCCGACCGCTCGATCGCGAACGTGCTCTCGGCGATCGAGGCGTCGAAGGACCGTCCCCTCTGGCGCCTCCTGGTCGGCCTGAACATCCGTCACGTGGGCGAGCACGTCGCGAAGCTGCTCGCCGACGCGTTCGGCTCGATCGATGCCTTGGCCGCGGCCTCCGAGGACGACATCGACGCGGTGCCGGGGATCGGGCCGGAGATCGCGGGCAGCGTCGCCGCGTGGTTCGCCGACGAGCGCAACCGGGATCTGATCGAACGGCTACGGGCCGCCGGTGTTCGGATGGCCGACGAGGGCTCGGTCCGGCCGAGCGGAGGCCCCCTCGCCGGTCGGGCGATCGTCCTCACCGGTACGCTGCCCCACCTGTCGCGAGAGGAGGCGACGCGACTGGCGACGCAGGCGGGCGCGCGCGTCACCTCGAGCGTCTCGCGCAAGACGAGCTTCGTCGTCGCCGGCGAGAACCCCGGCTCGAAGCTCGATCGCGCCCGCGAGCTCGGGGTCGAGGTGATCGACGAGGCCGAGTTCCTGCGCAGGGTGGGACGCGGATGAGCGCGACCATCATCGACGGTCGGGCGCTCGCGGAGCGGCTGCGCCGCTCGATCGACGAGGAGCTGCAAGTGCTGCGCCTCTCGGAGGTCGCGCCGGGGCTCGCGACCGTCCTCGTCGGCGACGATCCGGCCGCGGCGGCCTACGAGCGACACCTCCGCCGACTCGCCGAGGGGCTCGGGTACCACTACGTCTGCGAGCGCCTGCCGGCGGCCGTCGAGCCGGCCGACGCCCTCGCGACGGTCGGGAAGCTGAACGCCGACCCCCGGGTCACCGGCATCCTGCTGCTGCGCCCGCTGCCCGCGCATCTACGCCACGCCGACCTCGACGCGACGGTCGACCCCCGAAAGGACATCGAGGCCGCGCACCCGACGAACGTCGGGCTGCTCGCGCTCGGGACCCCTCGGTTCCTGCCCTCCACGCCGGCCTCCTGCTTCTACGCGCTGGACGCCTACCTACGGGACTCCGGTCGCGAGCCGTCGGCGTTCTACGCCCGGGCCCTCGTGTGCGTCGTCGGCCGCTCCTCGACGGTGGGCAAGCCGGCGCAGTGGCTCGCCCTGCAGCGAGATGCCACCGTGATCGCGTGCCACAGCCGGACCGACGCCGCGGGCCGGCTCGGCGAGCTCACGCGTCTGGCCGACGTCGTCCTCGTCGCGGCCGGGGTGCCGAAGCTCCTGCGGCCCGAGATGGTCCGGCCGGGCGCGATCGTGCTCGACGTGGGGTTCCACCAGCTCCCCGACGGGTCGATCGTCGGCGACGTCGATCCCAGGGTGGCTGAGGTCGCCGAAGCCCTGACGCCGGTGCCCGGCGGGATCGGGCCGATCACCGACGTCTGGCTCGTCGGCAACGCCCTGGCCGCCGCCGCCATCGCCCGCCAGGTCGAGCCCCGCTTCGGCAGCGGGACCGCCCGCGGCTAGACTGCGGGCCCATGCCGGTCGAGATCGACCTCCGCTACGTGGCGCGCCTGGCGCGACTCGAGCTCGGCGAGGATGAGATCGCGACCCTGGCGCCCCAGCTGGCGCAGATCCTCGAGCACGCGGGACGGATCGCCGCCGTCGCGACCGAGCACGTGCCGCCGACCGCGTCGCCGCTTCCTCGGGTGAACGTGTGGCGCGACGACGAGCCGGAGCCCCCGTTGCCGGTCGACGAGGCGCTGCGCAACGCCCCCGACCGCGAGGGCGACCGGTTCCGGGTGCCGCGGATCGTGGAGGGCGGGTGAGCCGGGGCTCGCCCGACCTGTGCGACCTGAGCGCGAGCGAGCTCGGGGCGCGGCTGGCCGCTGGGGAGATCACGTGCGCGGAGCTCGCGGAGTCGAGCCTGCGCAGGATCGAGGCGGTCGAGCCCCGACTTGGGGCCTTCCTCACGCGCACCCCTGAGCTCGCGCGGGAGCGGGCCGTCGAGCTCGACGCCTACCTCGCGGCGGGAGGGCCGCGCACCTCGGCCTCGGGGATCCCGACGGCGCTCAAGGACGTCTTGACGACCCGTGGGGTCCGAACGACGTGCGGCTCGCGGATCCTCGCCGACTACGTCCCCCCCTACGACGCGACCGCCTGGGCGCGGCTGTCCGGCGCGGGGGCCGTGCTCGTCGGCAAGACGAACTGCGACGAGTTCGCGATGGGCTCCTCGAACGAGCACTCCGCCTTCGGGCCGGTGCGCAACCCCTGGGACCTCGAGCGGGTGCCCGGTGGCTCGAGCGGAGGCAGCGCGGCGGCGGTCGCCGCCGGCGAGGCGGTGTGGGCCCTGGGGACCGACACCGGGGGCAGCGTGCGACAGCCCGCGGCGCTGTGCGGCATCGTCGGTCTCAAGCCGACCTACGGCCGGGTGAGTCGGTACGGCCTGATCGCCTTCGCTTCCTCGCTCGACACCGTCGGCTGCTTCACGCGGTCGGTGCGCGATGCCGCGCTGTTGCTCCGCGCGATCGCCGGCCACGACGCTCGCGACGCCACGAGCCTGGACGCCCCCGTCGAGCACCCCGGGCGGGACCTCGAGGCCGGCGTGGCGGGGATGCGGATCGGCCTGGTGGCGGGGGCGCTCGAGGAAGGTGTCGAGCCGGGCGTCCGCGAGGCCGTGCGCACGGCGCTCGATCGGCTCGCCGCGCTCGGTGCGGAACTGGAGGAGGTCGCCCTACCCCACGCCGAGCACGCCCTGTCGGCGTACTACCTCATCGCGCCCAGCGAGGCGTCCTCGAACCTCGCCCGCTACGACGGCGTGCGCTACGGGGTGCGCGCGGCCGGGGAGCACACGGACGTGGCCGAGATGATGGCGCGCACGAGGGGGCGGGGCTTCGGGCCGGAGGTCAAGCGGCGCGTCATCCTCGGCACCTACGCCCTGTCGGCGGGGTACTACGAGGCCTACTACGGCCAGGCGCAGCGCGTGCGCACGCTCATCATCCGCGACTACGAGGCCGCGTTCGAGCGCGTCGACGTGCTCGTATCGCCGACCTCACCGACGACCGCCTTCCGGCTCGGCGAGCGGCTCGACGACCCCCTCGCGATGTACCTGTCCGACATCTTCACGATCCCGGCGAACCTCGCCGGGGTTCCGGCGGTCAGCGTTCCCTGCGGGTTCGCCGACGGCCTGCCGGTGGGCCTGCAGATCACCGGCCCGCCGCTCGCCGAGGCGAGGATCCTCCGTGCGGCCTCAGCCCTCGAAGCCGATCTCGGGCTCGACCTTCGGCCGCCGCTGCTCGCCTCCCTTTGAGGGGCGTCCGACGCCTCCGGCCGAAACGATCAGGGCCACCGAGGCCAGGATCACCCCGGCGGCGAGCACGGTCGGTGCGTCGAGCGGCTCGTCGTTCACCAGCCAGCCCAGGGCGACCGCCACGACCGGGTTCACGTACGCGTAGGTCGCCACGAGCGAGGTTCGGGCGACGCGCAGGAGCCACAGGTACGCCGACAGGGTCACGAGGGACCCGAGCACGATCAGGTAGGCCAGGGCGAGGGCGGAGCCCGCCGAGACGCTCGCCACGTCGAGGTCACGGACCTGGCCGGTGGCCACCGCGGCAAGGGCGATCACGACGCCTCCGGCGAGCTGCTGCATGCCGCTGGCCTGCAGGGGGTCGTCGGCGATCGGCCCGCCTCGCTGGTACAGCGAGCCCAGCGACCACGACAGCGATGCGGCCAGCGCGATCGCGAGTCCTGCGGCGGTCACGTCGCCGGCGAGCTGGTGGCGCAGGAGCAGCGCGGCGCCGCCGAACCCGCCGATGAGCCCGATGAGGACGCGCCGGCCGAGGGGGGCGCTGCGCAGGACGAGGCGATCGATCGACGCGATCCAGATCGGGACGAGCGCGATGATGAGCGCCACGACGCCCGTGTCGACCCCGAGGTCCTCGGCGACGGCCACGGAACCGTTGCCTCCGAACAGCAGCAGCGTTCCGACGATCAGCGCCGTGCCCCACTGGGCCCGGGTCGGGCGGCGCCACCGGCCGCGCAGACGGCTCCAGCCGATGAGCGCGAGGCCGGCCACGCCGAACCGGACCGCCGGGCCGACCAGCGGCGGGATCGTCGCGTTCGACCGGTCGATCGCGAGGTACGTCGTGCCCCAGACGACGTAGACGGTGAGCAGCGCGGCCCAGATCCGCGCCGTGCTCGGCGCCTCGGTCCGCGCGACGGTCACCCGCTCAGGATAGGTAGGCTGCGGCCCGATGGTGGGTGGACCTTGGGAGCCGGTGATCGGGCTCGAGTGTCACGTCGAGCTCAACACCCGCACGAAGATGTTCTGTTCCTGCCCCAACCGGTTCGGCGCCGAGCCCAACACCGACACCTGCCCGGTGTGCCTGGGCCACCCCGGGTCGCTGCCGGTGCCGAACCGGGAGGCGATCGCGCGCATCATCCTGATCGGCCTCGCGCTCGGGTCGACGATCGCGGCGCGCTCGATCTTCCATCGCAAGCACTACTTCTATCCGGACATGCCGAAGAACTTCCAGATCAGCCAGTACGACCTCCCGATCTGCGTCGGCGGCGCCCTCGAGATCGACCTGCCGGACGGCTCGGCCAAGCGCGTTGGGATCACCCGCGTCCACATGGAGGAGGACACGGGGAAGACGACCCACGCGAGCGCGAGCGGGCGGATCCACGACGCCGCGCACGCCCTCGTCGACTACAACCGGGCGGGCGTTCCGCTCGTGGAGTGCGTGAGCGAGCCGGACCTGCGCTCGCCGGAGGAGGCCGGTGCGTACCTGCGCGAGCTCCGCGCGCTGCTGGGCGCGCTCGGCGTGTCCGACGTCCGGATGGAAGAGGGCTCGTTGCGCTGCGACGCGAACGTGAGCGTCCGTCCGGTGGGCTCCGACGAGCTCGGCACGAAGATCGAGATCAAGAACCTCAACTCCGTCCGCTCGCTCGAGCGCGCGCTCGCCTACGAGATCGACCGGCAGACCCGGGCCCTGGAGGCGGGCGAGGTCCTCGTGCAGGAGACCCGGCACTGGGACGAAGACGCGGGACGGACGACGGTGATGCGCTCCAAGGAGGAAGCGTTCGACTACCGGTACTTCCCCGAGCCGGACATCCCTCCGATCGAGCCCGATCCGGCGTGGATCGAGGAGCTGCGCGCTCGGCTTCCCGAGCTCCCCCGGGCTCGCCGCGATCGGTACGTCCGGGAGCACGGCCTGCGCCCCGAGGTCGCCCGGGTGCTCGTGGCCGACCCGGGCGCGAGCGACCTGTTCGAACGGACGGTGGCGCTGGGCGCGCCGCCCGAGCGGGCGGCGAACTGGATCACGCAGGACCTGGCGGCGCTGCGCAAGGCCGGCGAGGGCCGCGTCGGCCCGGAGCACCTCGCGGAGCTGATCGCGATGCTCGACCGCGGCGAGATCACCGGCGCCAGCGCGAAGGTCGCGCTCGAGGAAGCGTTCGCGACGGGCGATCCGGTGCCCGTGATCGTCGAACGCCGCGGCCTCGCCGCCCTGGCCGACGCCGACGCCCTCGCCGAGGCGGTCCGGGCCGCGATCGACGCGCATCCCGACGCCGTCGAGCGGTTCCGCGCCGGCAACGAGGGAGTGCTCGGCTTCCTCGTGGGCCAGGTGATGCGCGCCACCGGCGGGACGGCCGACCCTCGTCGCGTGGCCGACCTCCTGCGCGAGCGGCTCGGGTAGTCCCGTGCGCCGACCACGGCCGCCGCGGGTCCCGCTGTGGCAGGCGGCGCTGTTCGGTCTGTGGCGGGCCGGGGCGGCGCTCGTCGCGCCCCTCGGACGGATGTGGCGTTCCCCGGAGCCCATCGACGGCTACGGGCTCGTCCACCTTGCGAGCGTCGGGGGCGACGCGTTGCTCGCGATCGCGCTGGCCGACTCGCTCTTCTTCTCGCTCCCGGTGGACGAATCGCGCCTGCGGATCGCGGTCTACCTGGGGCTCACGGTGGCCCCGCTCGCACTCGCGGGCCCGCTGATCGTCCCGGTCCTCGACCGCGCCGGGCCGCGGCGCGCGGTCAGTCTGGCCGCCGCGGCGGCCAGAGCGGTCCTGGCCCTGGTCCTCGCACCGCGTCTGGGCTCGGCGGCGCTGTTCCCCCTGGCCCTCGCGATCCTCGTCGGCTCGAAGGTCCACGCGATCACGAAGAACGGGCTCACGATGGCCTACGCGGGGCGCGAGGAGGGGTTGATGCGCGCGAACGCGCGCCTCGGCCGCATCGCCGTGGCCGGGGTCGCCCTCGTCGCGCCGTTCGGCTACATCGCGCTCTCGATCTGGGGCGGGCCCGGCCCGATCTACCTCGCGGCCGGTGCGTGGGGCGCCGCCGCGCTCCTCACGTTGCGCCTGCCGCGCGCCGGCCGGTCCGGGGCCCCGCCGCGGCCGATCGGGCGCCGCGGGCGCGTCGGGACGCTCACCGGTCCCGCGATCGCGGCCGTGGGGCTGAGGGCCGCCTCCGGGTTCCTCCTGTTCCTGCTCGCCTTCGCCCTGCGCACGGCCGAGGTCTCGCCGTCGGGGTTCGGCCTCGTCGCGGGGGCGGCGGTCGTCGGGGGTCTCCTCGCCGACCTCGTGGCGCCCCGCGTGCCCATCGGCACGCGCGAGGAGGCGGTCGTCGTCGCGTGCGTGAGCGCAGGGTGCGTCGGCGCGCTGGTCGCCTGGTGGCTGTTCGCGCTCCCGCTCGTCACGCTCTACGCGCTGCTCGCGGGGGCCGCGACGGAGTTCGGTCGCCTCGCGTTCCAGAGCCTGATGCAGCGGGCGGCGCCGGCCGGAGCGCTCGGGCGGGTCTTCGTGCGCTACGAGGTGGCCTTCCAGCTCGCCTGGGTGCTGGGGGCGTTCGCGCCGACGCTCCTGCCGATCGGCTTCCGACCGGGGATCGGGATGCTCGCGGCCTTCTACGGCGTGCTCGGACTGCTCTACGCGTGGCGGCTCGGGCGACGGGGCCTTCCGGCGCCGCGCTCCGACCTCGGGCCTCCTCGCTAGGCTGGAAGGTCGGGAGCCCAGACGCGTTGAGGAGGTTGGGATGGCAACGTTCGTAGCCGTGGGGCGGGCCGACGAGGTCGGCGAGGGAGAGGCGAAGGCCTTCGACGCGAACGGCACCCCCGTCGCGGTCGCTCGGGTCGACGGGGTCCTGTACGCGTTCAGCGACGTGTGCACGCACCGCCGCTGCAACCTCGCCGCTGGCGGCGAGCTCGAGGGAACCGAGATCGTCTGCGAGTGCCACGGCAGCTCGTTCTCGATCGTCACGGGCGAGGCGACGAGTCCGCCGGCGACCGAGCCGATCGCGACCTACCCCGTCCGCGAGGTCGACGGGGAGCTTCAGGTCGAGGTCTGAGGCGCACGTGGGGGAGCGCACGATCGTCGTCGTCGGGGCGTCGCTTGCCGGCGGCACGGCCGCGGCCGCGCTTCGGGAGGAGGGGTTCGAGGGCCGGCTCGTGCTCCTGGGAGACGAACCGCTTCCGCCCTACGAGCGCCCCGGTCTGTCGAAGGCGTACCTGCGGGGGGAGGAGTCCTTCGACGACCTGCTCCTTCGTGCGCCGGACTGGTGGGAGTCGCGGGGGGTCGAGGCGAGGTTCGGGGAGCGGGCGCTGGCGCTCGATCCCCGCCGGCGCAGCGTCGTGCTGGCGAGCGGGCAGACGATCACCTACGACGCGGCGATCGTGGCGACCGGCGTGCGCAACCGCCGCCTGGAGGTGCCCGGCCACGAGCTCGAGGGGATCTACCAGCTGCGCACCGTGGGCGACGCCGACCGGATCCGCTCGGCCGCCGGCCGGGCCTCGCGAGCGGTCGTCGTTGGCTTCGGGTTCATCGGCGCGGAGGTCGCCGCGAGCCTGCGTCGGATGGGGCTGGAGGTCGAGGTCGTCGAGGTCTTCGGGACCGCGCTCGTCCGAGCCCTCGGCCATACGATCGGGCGCTGCGTGGAGGCGATCCATCGCGACGAGGGGGTGCGCTTCCACTTCGACGACGCCGTGGAGCGCTTCGAGGGCGACGGCTCGGTGCAGCGCGTCCGCACGCGCACGGGGCGCACGATCGAGGCCGACCTCGTCGTCGTCGGGGTCGGCACCGAGCCGAACGCCGAGCTCCTGCGCGGCACCGGCGTCGGGGCCGACGGGGGGATCGAGGTGGGCCCGACGCTGGAGACCGCCGTGCCCGGCACGTTCGCCGTCGGCGACGTGGCGACCCACGCGCACCCCGTCTTCGGGCCCGTGCGCGTCGAGCACTTCGACAACGCGATCAAGATGGGGGAGCACGTGGCGCGGGTCGTGCTCGGGGCGGGCGAGGTCTTCGACGACCCCCACTGGTTCTGGTCCGATCAGTACGACCACCAGGTCCAGATGGCCGGGATCGTGCCGAGGGTCGATCGTGCGCGCATGGTCCTGCGTGGGTCGCTCGAGGAACGGCGGTTCTGCGCCTTCCTGCTCGACGAGGAGGGCGTCCTGCGGGGGTGCGTGAGCCTGGACTGGCCCCGCGACTGCCGGCGGAGCCTGCCGCTCATCCGTGCGCAGGTCGCGCCGCCCGAGGAGGCGCTCGCCGACCCCGAGGTCGACCTGCGGACCCTGGCGCCCGCCGAGGGCTGAGCGGACCGCCGTCCGGCCGCTGTTAGGCTTGCCTGCGACTCACGCGAGGAGGGAAGCGACGCTGCGCAGGCCGGAGATCATCCTCGCCCCGGGACCGACCCCGATCGCGCCCGAGGTGCTGCTCGCCCAGGCCGGGCCGCTCGTCTACCACCGAGGGCCGGGGTTCGGCGACCTCATGCGCCGCCTGACCGACGGCCTGCGAACGCTGTACCGGACCGAGCGAGCCGACGTGTTGCTGCTCACCTCCTCGGGCACCGGCGGCCTGGAGTCGGCGATCCAGAACTGCTTCTCACCCGGCGACGAGGTGCTGGTTCCGCTGGCGGGGTTCTTCGCCGAGCGCTGGAAGCGTCTGGCCGAGGCCTACGGGCTCGTCGTGCGCTGGACCGAGCAGCCGTGGGGCGCGCGCGTCGACCCGCGTCTGGTCGCCGATGCGCTCGCGGCGCACCCGCGCGTCGCGGGGGTGCTGCTCACGCAGTCGGAGACCTCGACCGGGGTGATCCATCCGATCGAGCCGCTCGCGCGCGCGGCCAGGGAGGCGGGGGCTCTGGTGATCGTCGACGTGGTCTCGAGCTTGGGCGCGGTGCCGTTCGCGTTCGACGACTGGGGGATCGACGTCGCGGTTGGCGGGTCGCAGAAGGCGTTGTCGGCCAGCCCGGGGATCGCGTTCGTCGCGGTGGGCGAGCGGGCCTGGGCGGCCGCCGAGCGTGCGCGCCTGCCCCGGTTCTACTTCGACTGGCGCACGTACCGGACGTTCGCCGCGCTCCCCGATCCCGAGAACCCGTGGACGCCGGCGATCAGCGTTCTGCAGGGCCTCGACCGCGCGCTCGAGCTGTACCTGGCAGACGGCGTGGAGGCCGCCCTCGCACGCCACGAGCGCCTCTCGCGGGCGGTGAAGGACGGCGTCCGCGCGCTTGGGCTCGACCTGTTCGGAGAGGGAGAGGCCGACAACTGGACCGTCACCGCCATCCGCGCTCCCGAGGGCATCGACGCGGACACGATCGCCGCGCGGATGCGGGAGGACTTCGGGTGCGTGATCGCCCCCGGCCAGGGCCCGCTGAAGGGGACCGTCTTCCGGATCGGTCACTTCGGCTACGTGAGCGAGCTGGACATCGTGCAGGGACTGGCCGCCCTCGAGATGACCTTGGAGCGCCTCGGGCATCCGGTCAAGCGCGGGGCCGCGGTGGCCGCCGCCGAGGCCGTCTTCGGGGAGCCTCGAGCGTAGGCGATGCGCGTCCTGGTCACGGAGCCGCTGTCCGAGCAGGGGCTCGAGCTGCTGCGCAGGGACTTCCAGGTCGACGTGCGCCTCGATCTCGCGTCGCAGGGCCTTGCCGAGGCGATCGGCGATTACCACGCGCTCATCATCCGGAGCGCCACGCGCGTCACGGCCGACGTGCTCGAGCGAGCGGGGGAGCTCCGCGTGATCGCACGGGCCGGGATCGGGCTCGACAACGTGGATCTCGACGCGGCGACGCGACGCGGGGTGATGGTCGTCAACGCGCCGCAGTCCAACGTGATCTCGGCCGCGGAGCACACGATGGCGCTGCTGCTCGCCCAAGCGCGCAACATCCCGCAGGCGCACGCCGCCCTCGTGGCCGGGTCGTGGGAGCGCTCCCGCTTCGAGGGGGTGGAGCTCGCAGGCAAGACGATCGGGCTCGTCGGGTTGGGTCGCGTGGGGACGCTCGTCGCGCAGCGCGCGGCGGCCTTCGGCATGCGGGTGATCGCCTACGACCCGTTCGTGTCGGTCGATCGAGCGCGGGAGGTGGGCGCCGAGATGATGCCGACGCTCGAGGCGCTCCTCGTCCAGTCGGACTTCGTGAGCATCCACCTCCC
Organism: Actinomycetota bacterium; assembly: GCA_026003015.1. GTDB lineage: Bacteria > Actinomycetota > UBA4738 > UBA4738 > HRBIN12 > BPGL01. The sequence continues at coordinate 141,922 of BPGL01000001.1, forward strand.
CCGCACGCCTGAGACCGAGGGGCTGATCGGCGAGCGTGAGCTCGGGATGATGAGGCCCGACGCGCGCCTCGTGAACACCGCGCGCGGGGGGATCGTCGACGAGGAGGCGCTCGCGAAGGCCGTGGAGGGTGGCCGGCTCGGCGGGGCGGCGATCGACGTGTTCGCGGTCGAGCCGACGACCGACTCGCCCCTGTTCGGCCACCCTCGGGTCGTCGTCACCCCGCACCTGGGTGCCTCCACGCGCGAGGCGCAGGACAAGGCGGGCATCACGGTCGCCGAGATGGTGCGGCTCGCCCTCAAGGGGGAGTTCGTCCCCTACGCGGTGAACGTGCTCGCCGGGGCGGAGGTCAGCGAGCTCGTGCGCCCGTTCGTGCCGTTCGCGGAGCGGCTCGGCGCGATGACCGCCGGCCTGGCCGGGGGCGGGGTGCGCTCGATCGTGGCGACCTACCTCGGTCGCGTCGCCGAGGTCGACACCCGCGTCCTCACGCTGGCGGTCCTCAAGGGGATCCTGGCACGCTCGGTCCACGAGCCCGTCTCGTTCGTCAACGCGCCGATCCTGGCTCGCGAGCGCGGGATCTCGGTCAGCGAGACGCGCTCGACCGTGTCGCAGGACTACGTGTCGCTCCTCGGGGTTCGCGCCGAGACCGACGCGGGCGTCGTGACGCTCGAGGGGACGATCATCGGGCGAAGCGCCGAGCGGGTGGTGCGCGTGAACGACTTCGACATCGAGGTGGCGCCCGCGCCGAACATGGTGTTCTTCACCTACGAGGACCGCCCCGGCGTGATCGGGACCGTCGGCACGGTGCTGGGGGAGCACGGGATCAACATCGCCACGATGGACGTCGGGCGACGGGCGACCGACGGCGAGATGGAGGCGCTGATGTGCCTCACGGTGGACACGCCCGTGCCTGCGGAGGTCCTGCGGCGGATCGCCGAGACGATCCGGGCCCACCAGGTTCGGGCGTTCTCGCTCGCGCCGGAGCCCCGCCACTGAACATCGGTTCAGCCAGGAACGGAGCGCCTGGGCCGTCCGCTCCCGGTACCTGGCCGCTTGCGCTGAACAGTCATTCAGGCGTAGGCTCGCGGCGGTGGCTGGGGACTACGACGCGATCGTCGTGGGCGGGGGGCACAACGGCCTCGTGGCCGGCGCGCTGCTCGCCCGGCGGGGCGCGCGCGTCGTCGTGCTCGAGGCGCGGGACAAGCTCGGCGGCGCCGCCGACACGTCGAGCCCCTGGCCCGGCTTCAAGGTGACGACCCTCAGCTACGTGGTGAGCCTGATGCCGGACACGATCGTGCAAACCCTCGAGCTCGAGCGCCACGGCTACCGGGCGGTCCCGACCGGGCCGTACTTCGTCCCCTTCCCCGACGGCCGCTCCATCGTGCTGTACGACGACGACCCGCGGGCCAACCGAGACGCCTTCGCTCAGTTCTCTCGGCGCGACGCCGAGGCGCTCGAGCGATGGGAGGCCTGGATCGGCGGCGTCGCCGACGTCCTCGGGCCGCTGCTCATGACGACGCCGCCGCGGCTCGGCTCACGCCGACCGACCGACCTGGCCGAGCAGCTGCGTCTGGCCTGGCGCCTCCGGGGACTCGACGTCGGGGGGGTGGCCGACGTGTGGCGACTGCTCACGATGTCGATCGCCGACCTGCTGGACCGGTTCTTCGAGTCCGAGCAGGTGAAGACCGTGATGGCGCTGAACGGCCTGATCGGGACCTGGGCGGGTCCCCATGAGCCGGGGACCGCCTACGTGATGGCCCACCACTCGGTCGGCGACGTCGGCTCGGGCCACGTGGGGGCGTGGGCGACGCCGATCGGCGGGATGGGCGCCGTCGCGGACGCGATCGCCTCGAGCGCCCGGGCGGCGGGCTGCGAGCTGCGCACCGAGGCTCCCGTCGCACGCATCTTGACGGCCGGGGGTCGGGTCGTCGGCGTCGCGTTGGTCTCGGGGGAGGAGCTTCGCGCGCCCCTCGTGGTGGCGGCGACCCACCCGGCGATCACCTTCCTGCGGCAGCTGGACCCCGAGGAGCTCCCCCCGACCTTCGTCGAGGACATCCGGCGGTGGCGTTCCCGTTCGGGCGTGGTGAAGATCAACCTCGCCCTCGACCGCGCCCCGGTGTTCACCGCGAAGCCGGACCAGGCGGACCTGACGGGGGGCTTCGAGCTCGCGGGCTCGATCGAGCAGCTGCAGACGGCGTTCGAGCAGGCGCGGCGCGGCGAGCCGGCGACGCTTCCGTTCAGCGACGGATGCATGCCGAGCTTCGTCGACCCGACCCTCGCGCCCGAGGGCAAGCACGTCGTGTCGCTGTTCACGCAGTGGTGTCCGGCGAGCTGGGCGGACGACCCGGACCCGGCGGCCCTGGAGGCCTACGCGCACCGTGTGATCGACGGCTACGACGAGCTGGCGCCCGGGTTCAAGGACTCGATCCTGCACATGCAGGTCCTGGGTCCCCACGAGATGCAGGCGGGCTGGGGGCTCGTCGGGGGCAACATCTTCCACGGGGAGCTCGCCGCGGACCAGCTGTTCAGCATGCGCCCCGCCCCCGGCTACGCGGACTACCGCACGCCCGTGCGGGGCCTGTACCAGTGCTCGAGCGCGACGCACGGCGGCGGAGGGGTGAGCGGCATCCCGGCCTGGAACTGCGTGCGCGAGATCGTCCGCGACGCGCGCGCTCGCGGATGGCGGAGGTGACGATGGGCAACGCCGAGCGGGAGAACCGGTGGTTCAAGTTCTACTTCGCGAGCTGGTACCGCAAGTCGCCGTACTTCCAGCGAACCGTCGAGGCCGGGTGCACGAGCTGGGATCTCTACAACCACATGCTGATCCCCACGCTGTACGACGACGACGTCGCGGAGTACTGGCACCTGCTCGAGCACGTGGCCCTGTGGGACGTCGCGGTCGAGCGGCAGGTCGAGATCCGCGGTCCGGACGCCCTGCGCTTCACCCAGCTGCTCACCCCGCGGGACCTCTCGGGTCTCGAGGTGGGGCAGTGCCGCTACGTCGTGCTGTGCGCGCCGGACGGCGGCATCGTGAACGACCCCGTCTTGCTGCGACTGGCCGAGGACCACATCTGGCTGTCGATCGCCGATTCCGACGCCCTCCTGTACGCGCTCGGCGTCCAGGCGTTCGCCGGGCTCGACGTCGAGATCCGAGAGCCGGACGTCTCGCCGCTCCAGGTCCAGGGCCCGAAGTCGAAACCGCTGGTCCGCAAGCTGTTCGGCGAGGAGGTCGCGAGCCTTCGCTACTACCGCTGCGCGCACGCGGAGCTCGACGGGATCCCGCTCGTCGTCTCGCGCACGGGTTGGACCGGCGAGGTCGGCTACGAGCTCTACCTGCGCGACTCCTCGCGAGGGCTCGACCTGTGGGACGCCGTGATGGAGGCCGGCCGTGAGTTCCAGATCCGGGCCACCGCCCCGAGCGACCAGCGTCGGATGGAGGCCGGGATCTTCAACTACGGCAACGACATGGACATCACGAACAACCCCTTCGAGGTCACCGGCCTGGAGCGCCTCGTCGAGCTCGACAACGACAACGAGGTGATCGCGCGCGCGGCGCTCGAGCGGATCCGAGCCGAGGGGGTCCGCCGCAAGCTCGTCGGCGTGCGGATCGAGGGGCCGCCTCTGGGGATGTGGCTGGAGGACTTCTGGCCCGTGCGAGCCGGCGATCGGGTCGTCGGCAGGCTGACGAGCGCGTCGCACTCGCCGCGGCTGGGGATCAACATGGGCTACGCGTGGGTCCCGATCGAGCTCGCGGCCCTCGGGACGCCGCTGGTGATCGCCTCGCCCGACGGCCCGATGGACGCCGAGGTCGTGCCGCTGCCCTTCTGGGACCCCGGGAAGCAGATCCCGCGTTCCTGAGGGCCTCCGACGGGGCATCATGGAGGGGTGGACAGGCTCACCGGCAAGCTGCTCGTGGCCAACGCCTCGCTCGTCGACCCGAACTTCCGCCGGACGATCGTGCTCGTCGGCCACCACGACGAGGACGGAGCGGTCGGGGTGGTCCTCAACCGCGCGCTCGGCGTCCCCGTCGCCGAGGCGATCCCGCCGCTCGCCGGCCTCGTCGCTCCGGGGGAGCCCGTGTTCCGCGGGGGGCCGGTCCAGCCGGAGGCGGCCGTCGTCCTGGCCGAGTTCGACGATCCGGTCCGAGCGGGCGTGCTGGCGTTCGACCACGTCGGGTTCCTGCCCGACGAAGCCGACGACGAGGTGGTCGCCTCGGTCCGCCGAGCACGCGTGTTCGCGGGCTACGCCGGCTGGGGGCCGGGGCAGCTCGAGAGCGAGCTCGCGGAAGACGCCTGGCTCGTCACGGCGGCGCGGACCGAGGACGTGTTCCACGACGACGCCGAGCGGCTCTGGCGCGAGGTCGTCGACCGTCTCGGGCCCGAGCGCCGGTTCCTGCGGACGTTGCCCGTCGACCCCGCGCTGAACTGACCAGGGGAGGCTCAGTCCGGAGCCGCCCGACGTCCCGGGAGCCACACGCGGAACGACGCGCCGCCGCCGGGCCGCTCCTCGACCCAGGCCCGCCCGCCGTGGAGCTGCGCGAACCGCGCGACGAGCGACAGGCCGATCCCGGAGCCCGGCGATTGGGGGTTCGCGCTCGGGCCCCGCGCGAAGGGGTCGAACACCCGTTCACCGAGTTCGCGGGGCACCCCGGGCCCGTCGTCCTCCACGACGAGGATCGCGCCGCCCCGCGCGTCGGGCAGCAAGCGGACCCACAGGTGCGTCCCCCGCGGGGTGTGGCGTACCACGTTCGTGACGAGGTTCTCGACGATCCGATCCACCATGGCGCGGTCGACCGGGACGCGCAGCGGGGCGAGGTCGAGCTCGAGCGGATGATCGGAGCCGAGCTCGAGCCGGTCGACGCACTCGGCGACGAGCTCGTCGAGCGACTCCTCGCGAACCCTCGGCTCGGTGACGCCGCGCCGGAGCCGGTCGAGGTCGAGCAGGTCGTCCACGAGCGCGGCGAGGCGGCGGGCGCCCGCCGCGAGGCTCCGGAGAAGCTCCCGGCGCTCCTCGGCGGCCAGCGCGACCTCGCCCTCCTGCTCGAGGGTCACGGCGATCCCCAGGATCGTCGCGAGCGGGGTCCGGAGGTCGTGCGAGACGGCCGTGAGGAACGTGTCCTTGAGCTCGTCGGCCTCCCGCAGGCGCTCGGCCGCGCGGCGTTCGAGCTCGAGAGCCTGGCGCAGGTCGTCCTCGGCGCGCCTGCGGTCGGTGATGTCGAACATCACGCCCTGCCAGCACAGCGGCCGTCCCTGGTCGTCGCGCACGAGCCGGGCCTCGTCGTGGACCCACACGACGTCCCCGTCGGGACGGACCAGGCGGTACTCGATCCGGAACGGTTCGCCGGTGCGGTCGACCTCGTCGGCCGCCCGAAGCGCCGCCTCGCGGTCCTCCGGGTGCAGGGCGCGTACCCACCAGTCCGGCTGGGTCGTGGCCTGCTCGGGGGTGATCCCCAGGAGGGTCTCGATGTAGGGGCTCACGTACTGCGAGGCGATCGGCTCGCGCCCGACCGGGTCGACGTACACGACCGCCGGAACCTGGTCGAGGAGCGTCTGGAATCGCGACACGGTCTCGCGGAGCTCCTGCTCCAGGCGCTTCTCGCCGGAGACGTCCGTGAACACCCCGAGCCAGTGGCCGGGCTGGTCACCGGCGGGAGGGACGTAGACGGCCTGGTCGCGCAGCCACACGGTCCGCCCGTCAGCCGCCCGCATGCGGAACTCCTCGTCGAAGGGCTCCTTCGTCGCGTCCGCGTGGGCCTCGGCCTCGAGGATCCGGTCGCGGTCCTCGTCGTGCATCAGCGAGATCCAGGTCGGGCGGTCGAGGTGCTCCACCGGGTAGCCGAGCAGCTGCTCGATCCGCGGGCTGAGGTAGGTGACCTGGCCGGGCGGCGCGTCGACCTGGACGTAGGCGACGGCCGGGATCCGCTCGATGAGCCAGCGGTAGCGCTCGGGCCCCCCCAGGGTCGCGGTGGGGCTCGCCGGCGGGCCGCCGGTCTCGGGCCATGGACCCCCGGGGTGCTCGAACCCGTCCATCGATGCCGTCCTTGGAACCATCATCGTCACACAGGAGCGGCCGATGCAGCGCAGGTTGCGGGATCGACTGCTAGGCTCGCGGCGCCGGGCCGGCGGTGGGCCCGGCGCGAGGCCCGGTGATCCAGGAGGGGGTCGTGAGCCCGGAGAGCTTCCCGTTCTTCGTCCAGCCCTGGTACCGCAAGTCGCCCTACTACGAGGCGACGAAGCGCCATGGGTGCCGAAGCTGGGGGCTGTACAACCACATGCTGTTGCCGACGCTCTACGACGACCCCGTGACCGAGTACCGGGCGTTGGTGGAGGCCGTGACGATCTGGGACGTGGCCGTTGAGCGGTGCATCGAGATCGCCGGCCCCGACGCGTTCGAGCTCACCAACCTGATCACGTGTCGAGACCTCACGAAGGTCCGGGTGGGGCAGGCCCGCTACGTGCTGCTCACGGCGCCCTGGGGAGGGATCGTCAACGACCCCGTCCTGCTGCGCCTGGCAGAGGACCGCTTCTGGCTCGCGATCGCCGACTCCGACGCGCTGCTGTACGTGGCGGGCGTCGCGGCGGGCCGGGGGATGGACGTGCGCGTCCGCGAGACCGACGTCGCCCCGATGCAGGTCCAGGGACCCCGCTCGCGCGAGCTCGTGCGGGACCTGCTCGGCGAGGCGGTCGCCGACCTTCGCTACTACTTCTGCGCCGAGGCTGGAGCTCGACGGCATCCCGCTCGTCGTCTCGCGGACCGGCTGGACCGGGGAGCTCGGCTACGAGCTGTACCTACAGGACCCGACGCGAGGCGACGACCTGTTCGAGCGGGTGGTGGAGGCCGGCCGCCCCTACGGGGCGCGGGTGATCGCGCCGAGCGAGGCGCGCCGGATCGAGGCGGGGATCTTCAACTACGGCAGCGACATGCGGATCGAGGACACCCCCGCTGCACATCACCGGGCTCGAGCGCTTCGTCGAGCTCGATCAGGAGCAGGACTTCATCGGGCGTACGGTGCTCGAACGGCTCGCGGCCCAGGGCGTGGACCGCAAGCTCGTCGGGATCGAGATCGGCGGCGATCCGATGACCGACGAGGGCGCGCTGAACGAGTTCTGGCCCGTGCACGAGCCCGGGGGGCGATCGGATCGGGCGGGTCACGGCCGGTGCGTGGTCGCCGCGTCTGGAGCGCAACATCGGCTACGCGTGGGTGCCGATCGAGCGGACCGGGCCGGGGACCGAGCTCGAGGTCCGCTCGCCGGGGGGGCCGCGACCGGCGACGGTCGCACGGCTGCCGTTCGTCGACCCGGACAAGCGGATCCCGGCTTCCTAGCGGCCCGGCGAGCGACCGGGCAATGGCCGGGCTCGCTCCGCTGCCGGGACCAGGGGCTTCCGGTATCCTCCAGCTCACCCCCGTCGCCGGGTGGGTGCGAACGCTTTGGAGGAGGGCCGCGGTGCCGATCACGCAGGTCGACCGGATCTGGATGGATGGCCAGCTCGTGGACTGGCGCGACGCCCACGTCCACGTCCTGTCCCACGCCCTGCACTACGGGAGCGGGGTCTTCGAGGGGATCCGCGCCTACGAGACCGCCCGAGGGCCCGCCGTGTGGCACCTCGACGAGCACCTCAAGCGGCTGTTCCGCAGCGCGAAGCTGTACCACCTCGAGATCCCCTACGCGCGTGAGGCGCTCGCCGAGGCGGTGAAGGACACGATCCGCGCCAACGGCCTGACCGCGTGCTACATCCGACCGCTCGTCGTTCGGGGCTACGGGGAGATGGGGGTGAACCCCCTGCAGGCCCCCGTGAACGTGATCGTCGCGGTGTGGCCGTGGGGCGCCTACCTGGGGGAGGAGGCCCTCGAACGAGGGGTGCGCATCAAGATCTCGAGCTGGCGGCGCAACGCGCAGAACGCCCTGCCCGCCGCGGCGAAGGCGACCGGGCAGTACATCAACAGCGTGCTGGCGAAGATCGAGAGCCTGAAGGCCGGCTACGACGAGGCGATCCTGCTCAACGAGGCGGGGCAGATCACCGACGGATCCGGCGAGAACGTCTTCATCGTGCGCGACGGGGTGCTCGTGACCCCTCCCACCTCCGCCGGGTGCCTCGACGGGATCACGCGGTCGAGCGTGATGCGGATCGCGCGCGACCTCGGCTACGAGGTCCGCGAGGAGAACCTCGTGCGTACCGATCTCTACAACGCCGACGAGTGCTTCTTCACCGGGACGGCCGCGGAGATCACCCCCATCCGCGAGGTCGACGACCGCGTGGTCGGCGAGGGTCACCGCGGGCCGATCACGAAGGAGTTGCAGTCGGTCTTCTTCGCCGCCACGAAGGGCGAGGATCCCCGCTACGCGGACTGGCTCACCTACGTCGAAGACCGGGGCTGAGCCGGTGGGAGATCCGGTCGACCGACTCCCTCGCACCGCCCTGCCATCGCGCTACGACCTCGCGATCGAGCCCGACCTGGAACGCGCGACGTTCCGCGGGACCGTCGAGGTTGCGCTCGAGGTGCTCGAGCCCGTCGGTGAGATCGTCCTGAACGCCAAGGAGCTGGAGCTCGACACGCCGCGCCTCACGCGGGCGGACGGGGCGGGCGTGGAGGTGACCAAGGTCCGCGAGGACCCGGAGGCCGAGCGCGTCTACCTCGAGCTCGCCCGCGAGGTGGAGCCGGGCGGCTGGGTCCTGCGGATCGACTTCCGGGGCAGGCTGAACGATCGGCTCGCGGGGTTCTACCGATCGACCTACGTCGGGCCCGACGGACGGCGACACGTGATCGCGGCGACGCAGTTCCAGGCGACCGATGCGCGACGTGCGTTCCCGTGCTGGGACGAGCCCGACCGGAAGGCGGTCGTCGCGATCACGCTCATCGTCCCCGATGGCGTCGTGGCGCTCGCGAACGAGGCCGAGATCGAGCGGGAGCGGCGTTCCGACGGGCGCGTGCGGATCCGCTTCGCGGACACGATCCCCATCTCGACGTACCTCGTGGCCTTCGTCGTGGGGCCGCTCGTCATGACCGAGCCGATCGACGTCGACGGTGTGCCGATGCGCGCGGCGTGCGTTCCCGGCAGGGAGCACCTCACCGGCTACGCGCTCGATGTGGGCGCGCACGCGCTGCGGTTCTTCGCCGACTACTACGGGGTCGCCTACCCGGGCGGCAAGCTCGACCACGTCGCGATCCCGGACTTCGCGCCGGGCGCGATGGAGAACCTCGGATGCATCACGTACCGGGAGACGCTGATGCTGCTCGACCCGGCGACGGCCACGCACGGGGAGCGGCTCGACGTCGCCGAGACGGTCGCCCACGAGGTGGCCCACATGTGGTTCGGCGACCTCGTGACGATGCGGTGGTGGAACGGGATCTGGCTGAACGAGGCGTTCGCCACCTTCATGTCGTACCTCGCCGTGGACGCGTGGCGTCCCGCCTGGCGCGTGTGGACGACCTTCACGAGGCTCCGGGCGGGGGCGTTGGACGTCGACAGCCTCGACGCCACCCGCCCCATCGAGTACCCGGTGCGCACGCCCGACGACGCCAGCGGGATGTTCGACACGCTCACCTACACGAAGGGTGCAGCGGTGCTGCGGATGCTCGAGCGCTGGCTCGGCCCAACGCGGTTCCGCGACGGGATCCGCCGGTACCTGCGGACCCACGCGTACGGCTCGACCGAGACCCACGACCTGTGGGACGCGCTGGAGGCCGAGACGGGCGCGCCCGTTCGTCGGGTCGCCGACGCGTGGATCTTCCGGCCCGGGTACCCGGCCGTGATCGCGACGTCGGAGGATGGACACGTCCGCCTGACGCAGGTCCGGTTCACCCAGACGGGGTTCCGGCGCCTCGACCCCGCGGACCGCACCACCTGGCCGGTGCCGCTGCTCCTGCGCCGTCCGTCAGGCGACGCAGCGCCCGAGCCCGTGCTCCTGGAGGCCGACGGCCTGCGGGTGCCGGTGGGCGAGGACGAGCCCCTCGTCGTGAACGCCGACGGCGCGAGCTTCGTCCGCGTGCTCTACGACGACGCGATGCCCCGCCGGCTCGGCGGGGTGCGCGCACGCCTTACGCCCGCCGAGCGCCACGACCTCGTCGACGACGTCTGGGCCGCCGCGGTGGCGGGGGGCGAGCGAGGTCGGGGCCTTCCTCGACCTCGTGGACGGCTTCCGCGAGGAGGAGGAGCTCGTCGTGTGGCAGGCGATCCTGGAGGGCCTGTCCTGGTGCGATCGGTTCGTGGAGGGGCCTGCGCGCGAGGCGCTGCGGGCCTCGGTGCGGGCGCTCGTCGGCCCGGCCGCCGATCGTCTCGGTCGGGAGCCGAAGGACGGCGAGGACGATCTCGTGCGCGCGCTGCGCGGGGAGCTCGTCCGGGCGCTCGGGCTGCTCGGGGCGGACCCCCAGACGCGGGGGTGGGCGCGTGAGCTCGAGCTCGCCGCGCGCCGGGGCGACGAGGTGGATCCGCAGCTCGCCGCGGCCGCGGTCGACATCGTCGCCGCGTGGGGCGTCCCCGAGGACTACGAGGATTTCCGCCGCCGCGTGCCGAAGGCCTCGACCCCGCAGGAGGCCTGGCGCTACCTGCTGGCGCTCCCGCGGTTCCCCCAGGAGGAGCTCCTGGACCGGACCCTCGAGGCCACGCTGTCCGAGGAGGTCCGTTCCCAAGACGCTCCGTTCGTGATCGCCCGGGCCCTCGCGCACCGGGAGCTCGGCCCCCGAGCCTGGGCCTTCCTCCGCGACCGCTGGGAGGCGGTCGTCGACCGCGTCGCGGCCTCGAACCTGATCTCCGCCGTGGCCGGGGTCCGCTACCTGACCGACCCCGCCACCGTCGCCGACGTGCAGGCGTTCTTCGAGTCGCACGACGTCCCCCAGCACCGACTCGTCTTGCGCCAGATCCTCGAACGCCAACGCGTGCTCGCTGCGTTCCGCGAGCGGGCAACCCCGGAGCTCGCCGCGCGGCTCGGGTCGGGGCCTGGTCCGGGGACCTAGGTCGAACGGCGGAACCTGGTCTCCGGGCGCTTGTGGCGGGTCGGCCCGTCCGATAGGGTGGGCCTGGTCCGTCCGTCGGAAGCCGTAGGCCGTTCGGGGTCGTCGCAGCGCCTGGGAGGTGGTCGCGATGCGGAAGGTGCTTCTCGTCGTGGGGGTGGTGATCGCGATCGTCGCACTGGGGATGAGCGCGGCGCTCGCCGACCCGCCGGGCAACAACGGCACGGTGAAGATCGACGGGGTCGATCTCGACCAGCATCCGAACAACGAGCCGCACCCGGGGTGCCTGTTCGAGGTCGACTTCTACGGCTTCGGCGCGAACCTCGAGGCCACCTCGACCTTCTACGCGTGGCCGCCCACCGGCGCCCAGCAGCAGGTCCACCAGGTGGTCACGACGCTCGACGACGACGACTCGACCGGAGGGGGCAGCGAGGCGGGCTACGACGGCGGCACCGGCCTGATCGATCTCTCACCGCACCTGGCCGGGATCATCCCGCATCCGAACCAGGGCTTCCACGTGAAGGTCAAGGTGGACGTTCCCGAGGGGTCGGACTCGAACGCGTACTCGAAGTACAAGGTCTTCTGGGTCACCTGCGAGTACCCGCCGGCACCCGCGTCCGAGGGGACCGTGACCGGCGGCGGGGGCGCTGGCCTCGTCTCCGGTGAGGTCAGCCAGGGCGGCTCGGGCGTCGTGCTCGGCTGGCTCGCCGCAGCCGCCGGCCTGGGCGCGGTCCTCGCCGCCGCGGTGTTGAGCCGAGCTCGCAGGCGCGCGACGCCCTGACGACACGCGGACAGCGACGGCGCCGGGCTGCCGGTCCGGCGCCGTCGTTCGTCGCTCAGGGCCCGGTCGGCCCCGGCGGAGCCTGCAGGTCCGCGACGTCCGCGTTGCCGCCGCTCACGACGAGCACGACGCGCTCGTCGGGCTCGGGCTCGAACGCGTGGGCGAGCAGGGCGGCGAGCGGCGCCGCAGCGCCGGGCTCGGCCGCGATGCGGGCGGCGTCCCACAGCGCTCGCCGTGCTCGCACGATCGCCGCGTCGTCGACGAGGCAGACGCGATCCACCCAGGCACGGGCGATCTGGAACCCGATGAGCCCGACCCGGCGCGCTCCGAGCGAGTCGGCGGCCACGCCGCTCACGTCCACGTCGACCGGTTGGCCGACCTCGAGCGCGGCCGACAGGGTGGGGGAGCGCTCGGGCTCCACGCCGACGACGCGGACGGCGCCCGAGCACCAGGCCGCGATCCCGCCAATCAGGCCGGCCCCACCGACCGGCACGAGCACGGTGTCGAGGTCGGGAACCTGCTCGTCGAGCTCGCGGGCGATCGTCCCCTGCCCGGCGACGACGGTCGGTTGGTCGTAGGGGTGGAGGAACGCCGCCCCCGTCTCGAAGGCGCGCTCTTCGCAGGCGGCGAAGGCCTCCGCGTAGTACCCGGGCACGACGTGAACCTGCGCACCGAGGTCTCGGATCCGGTCGATCTTGGCGGACGGCGAGCTCGCCGGGACGAAGATCTCCGCGCGGTGGCCGAGCGCTCGGGCCGCGTACGCGACGCCGAGCCCGAAGTTCCCGCCGCTCGCGGCGATGACGCCGCTGTCGTCGATCTCGGCGGTGAGGATCCGGTTGAAGGCCCCGCGGGCCTTGAAGGACCCCGTGTGTTGGTGGAGCTCGAGCTTCAGGGCGATGCGCCCGGACAGCCCGAACGCACCGGGCTCGAGCTCGAGGACCGGGGTGCGCCGGATCCAGGGGGCGAGGCGCTCGGCCGCCTCCTCGATGTCGAACCGCGTCACGTCGAGCGGGTCGGTCCCCGGGGCCATGAGGTCCACGGACGTATCGAAGCACGCCGACGGCCCGGGGGCCACCACGCGCCTTGACGCCCCGAGCGGGCGATGCCTATCGTTCGGTTACGAACGAGTGACCGCGGTCGGTCGGCCGCGACCGGAGGTGCCACGGCGGTGCAGCGACGAGCGGTGGTCGAGGACGTCCCGGTCGCCACCGACCACTGGATCGGCGGCGAGCGGGTCGAGAGCGCGGATCGCTTCGTCGACCGCTCGCCGATCGACGAGGCTCCGATCGCCGAGGTCGCGCGAGGCACGGCCCGCGACGTGGACGCGGCGGTCGCGGCCGCGCGCGACGCCTTCGCCGGCTGGTCGGCGACGGCGCCGAAGGAACGGTCGGAGCTCCTCCACCGGATCGCCGATCGGGTCGAGGCCCGGCTCGAAGAGCTCGCGCGGGTGGAGACCCGCGACAACGGCTCGCTGCTGCGCTCCCATCGACGCTCGGTGATGCCGAGGGTCGCGCGGAACCTGCGGTTCTTCGCCGACCAGCTGCTCGACCTGCCGGACGAGCGGTTCGAGCAGGAACGCTTCGTGAGCCGCACCCGGTGGGAACCGGCTGGGGTGACGGCGGTCATCACCCCTTGGAACGCCCCGTTGATGCTCGCGACCTGGCGGGTGGCGCCGGCGCTGGCCGCCGGCGACACCGTCGTGCTGAAGCCTCCGGAGTGGGCGCCGCTCACGGCCTCGCTCCTGGCCGACCTCGCGCGTGAGGCCGGGCTTCCCGACGGGGTGCTGAACGTGGTCCACGGGATCGGGGAGGAGGCCGGCGCCGCGCTGGCCGCGCACCCGGGGATCGACCGTCTCGCCTTCACCGGCTCGGTGGAGACGGGCTCGCTCGTCGCTCGAGCGGCCGGAGCGAACCTCACCCCGGTCTCGCTCGAGCTCGGCGGCAAGTCGCCGTTCCTCGTGTTCGCCGACGCCGATCTCGACGCGGCCGTCCGTCAGGCCGTGAACCAGTACGACAACGCGGGTCAGGTCTGCCTCGCCGGCACCCGGCTGATCGTCGAGCGCTCGATCTACGAGGTTTTCGTCGAGCGGTTCACGGCGGCCGCGGCGGCGCTCGTGCAGGGCGACCCACGTGATGAGGGGACCGATCTGGGACCGCTCATCACGCGCGAACACCTCGAGCGGGTCGACGGCTTCGTGCGACGCGCCGAGGCGGACGGCGCACGCATCCTCATGGGCGGCGGGCCGAACGAGGAGGTCGGTGGCCTGCACTACCGTCCGACCCTGATCGCCGACGCGCCGACCGGCTCGGAGATCCTCACGAAAGAGGTCTTCGGCCCCGTGCTCACGATCCAGCCGTTCGAGGACGAGGACGAGGCGATCGGCCTCGCGAACGCGACCGACTACGGCCTGGCGGCGATCGTCTACACCGGGGATCGCGAGCGGGCCGATCGGGTGAGCGCTCGGCTGGTCGCGGGGACGGTGTGGGTCAACTGCTTCTTCGTGCGCGATCTGCGCGCGCCGTTCGGCGGCGCCCGCCGCTCGGGCATCGGTCGGGAGGGCGGCGTCTACAGCTTCGATTTCTACGCGGATGTGAAGAACGTCTGCTCGGCCCCCTGGAGCAAGGAGGACTAGAGCCGTGGGTGAGGTCGTCGGTGCAGGGCTCGTCGCGCACGTCCCAACGATCATGCTTCCGGAGGAGGTGCGGCTCGAGATCAACGAGGGCCGCGAGATCACGCTCGTACCGGGCCTGCGCCGGATCAAGTCGGAGTGCCTGGACCGGCTGCGCCCCGACACGGTGATCGTGTTCGACACGCACTGGGAGTCGACGTTCGAGCACATCGTCACGGCCCATGAACGGCGCACGGGCCGGTTCACGTCGCACGAGCTTCCGCGCGGCATGCGGCAGATCCCCTACGACATCCCCGGGGATCCCGAGCTGGCTCGCCTGATCGCCGAGCAGGCCGAGGGACGGGACGACTGCTGGATCCTCGCCTGCGACGATCCGTACCTGCCGATCTTCTACGGCACCGTGAACATCTGGACCTTCCTGGGGGACCCGGAGACGGCCTGGATCAGCGTGGCGGTGAACCAGACCTGCGACACCGACGATTTCCTGCTGTTCGGCGACCTCATCGGGCGAGCGATCGAGCAGAGCGACCGACGGGTCGTGCTGCTGGCCAGCGGGGGGATGACCCACCGGTTCTTCAACTTCAAGGAGCTGCGCAGGCGCGAGAGCCAGCGGGCGCCCGACAACATCTACGACCTCGCCTACTACGAGGCGGACATGCGCGTGCTCGAGAAGCTCGAGCGAGGCGACCACGCCGGGGTGATCGACGGGATGCCGGAGTACCGCAAGGCCCATCCGGAGGGCCGGTTCGGGCACTACCTGATGATGGTCGCCGCGATCGGCGGACGCGCCTGTGTGGCGCCGGGCGAGCGCTTCAGCGAGTACGAGGCGAGCGTCGGCACCGGGCAGGTGCACGTCTGGTTCGAGCGGCCGAGCGCCGGTTGGACGGCCGGCGCCGCCGCGTAGCGTAGCCGCACCTCAGCCGCCGGCCGCCGCGAAGGCGTCGAGGGCGGCCAGCGTCGCCCGAACCTGCTCGAGTGAGATCGGGATCGGCCGCGCCATCGGGGGCAGCAGCAACCACACGAGCGACCCGCCCATGTGGCGGATCACCGCGCGCCCGTCGGGCTCGACGCGGACCTGCTCGAAGTGCACCGCCGCCAGCGCCCGCTGGAGGTCGGGGTCGGCCTCGAGCCGTGCCGCGAGCCGCGCGCCGGCCCCATCGCCGGCGCGCGCCCGGAACATCACCCGCTGCAGTCGCACGAGCCCTTTGCCGCGCGCCGCGAGGCCGGCCGTGCGGGGAAGCACCGGCTCGGCGCTGGAGACCTCGAGGGCGAAGGCTCCGCCGAAGACCCGCCCACCGGTCGGGACGAGTTCGAGCTGAACGCTCGGTCGGCCGGCGCGCACGAGCGTCGCCCCCAGGTCGCTCCGGCCCTCCACGTCGAGGCCGCAGGCTCCGAACGCCTCGAGGTCCCGCTCCAGGACCGCCCCGGCCCGGGCGCGCGCTCGCCGTCGCACGCCCGGGTTCCCTCAGCCGCGGCCGCGCTCGTGCTCCTCGGGGAGGAGCTCGGCGATCCGCTCGGTCTCGGCGTAGACCTCGTCGAGCGAGACGGGTCGGAACATCGCGCCGACGCCGTAGGTGATGGCGTTGTACGCCAGGGAGAAGACCACCGAGATCCCGAGGAACCAGGCGAAGTTCCGGTAGATGTTCGATTCGATCGCAGGGTCGGGGAACACGTTCAGCGCGGCGATCGCCAGGAGCACGATCCCCACGACCTGCGGGATCGGGAACCACGGCGATCGGTAGGGGCGGCGCGCCCGCGGCTCCCGGATCCGCAGGGAGATCTGGGACACGTGGATGATGATGTAGGCCAGGCCCCATCCGAGAACGCCGGCCAAGATGAGCTCGATGAACCCGCCCGCGAGCGTCTGCTCGGTGAGGTTCAAGACGATCGGGGGGATCGACACGAGCACGATGCCGACCGCCGGGGCCCGGGTGCCCGGGGTGAGCCACCCGAAGATGGCCGGGAGCTGCCGATCCTGAGCCATCCCGTACATGATCCGCGGAACGCCGGCGGCGATCGAGTTCAGGGTGGACAGCGTCGCCGCGACCGACAGGATCCCCATCCACCACTTGCCCAGGTCGCCGAAGATCGCGATCGCGACGTTCATGTTCGTGATCTGGGTCGGGTCGCCCAGCTGGTCGAGCGGGATGTAGCGCGTCGCCGCCGTGCCCCACAGGAACATCGGGACCGCCACGAGCGTCAGCCCGATGAACATCCCCCAGGGGATCTCGCGCCCGGGGTTGCGGAGCTCCTCGGCAAGGGGGCAGGTGTACTCGACGCCGACGAACGTGAAGATCGCCAGGGCGATCAGCGAGACGAGCAGGTTCCCGTCGAAGGGGACCGAGGGCAGGGCCGAGCCGACCGGGTCGCCCGCCCCGACGAGACCGGCCAGCCCGAACACGAGGAGCGAGCCGGCCAGGACGAAGGTGAGGGGCACCTCGATCGCCGCGAAGACGCGCACCCCCAGGAGGTTCACGATCGCGATCGCGACGATGATGATCGTGACCCACGCCTTGAAGTCGAGGCCCAGTCCGAGGAACGCGGGGTCCGACACGATCGTGGCGGCGAGGAAGGCCTCGGAGGACCCGGGGAAGATCACGATCGCGAAATACCCGACGAACACCGTGATCGTCGCCCAGAACGGACCGAGCCCCGCGCGCACGTACTCGTTCATCGAGCCCGCCTTCGGGATCATCGTCGCGAGCTCGGAGAAGCTCATCACCTGCGCGTACATCGCCACGAGCGCGACGGCCATCGCGTACAGCCCGATCGTGCTCGCGGCGTACAGCTGCGGAACGGTGACCAGCACCGTGGTCGCGAGGATCAGGCCGAACGTGGCGCTGATCGCGGTGGGCAGGCCCACGGACCCCCGGCGGAGCCCTTGGTCGGTCGCTTGACCAGCCATCCGTGTCCCCCTGCATCCGTGGAGGCCCTCGGGCCTCCGGTCGTTCGGTGCCGAAATGCTTGCACGCGGAGCGCACCGTGCGCAAGCGGGCGTCGTGCCGGGCTAGCATCGTCCGTGATGGCTGCGTCCCCCGACGGCGAACCGGCGCCCGAGCGACCGCTGCATCTGGACGCTGCGCGCGAGGAGGTCCTCGAGCACGCGGCCCGGATCGTGGCCGCCGCCTGGCGGAGCTTCGACCGGTTCCGGCCGGAGGAGCCCCCGCTGGACGAGCGCGTCCGACGCCTGCTGGCCGAGGCGCTGCCGGAGTCCGCGACCCCGGTGCACGAGGTCCTCGACGACGCCGCCCGCATCCTGGACGGATCGATCGCGCAGGCGCGCCCTCGGTACTTCGCGTTCATCGGGTCGAGCGGTCTGGAGATCGGCACCGTCGGCGATCTGCTGGCTCACACCTACGACGTGAACCTCGCGGTGGACGCTCGGGCTGCCACGCAGGTCGAGCGCCAGGCCGTGCGCTGGGTGGCCGAGCTCGTCGGTTTCCCCGCCGGCGCGGGCGCGTTCACGAGCGGGGGGACCGTGAGTAACGTGACCGGCCTGGCCGCCGCACGCGAACGGGCGCTGCCCGGCTCGCGCCACGAGGGGCTCGCCGGCCGACCGGTCGCCGTGTACTGCTCGACCGAGGTGCACTACTCGGTGACGCGCGCGGTCGAGCTCCTGGGGATCGGCTCGGACCGCCTGCGCGCCATCGATACGGACGGCCTGCGCCGGATGCGCGCCGATGCCCTCGACGAGGCCATCGCGGCCGACCGGGCGGCCGGCGTCGTCCCCATCGCGGTCGTCGCCACGGGGGGCACGACCCTCACCGGTGCCGTCGACCCGATCGGGGCGATCGCCGACGTGTGCGCCCGACACGGGGTGTGGCTCCACGTGGACGGCGCCTACGGCCTGCCGGCGGCCGCCGTCGCCTCCCGGCGTGCGATGTTCGAGGGGCTCGAGCGCGCCGACTCGTGCTCCATCGACGCCCACAAGTGGCTGTACCTTCCCAAGGCGTGCGGCGTCGTGCTCGTCCGCGACGCCGACGCCCTGACGGCGGCGTTCGCCCACGAGCAGGGGTACCTGCCCCACCAACGCCACGAGCTGCACGCGGTCGACATCACGCTGGAGTACTCACGGCCGTTCCGAGCGCTCAAGCTCTGGCTCGCGTTCCGCGTTCACGGGGCGGCGGCGTTCAAGGCGGCGATCGAGCGCAACCTCGCGGAGGCCGACCTGCTCTACCGGCGGGCTCAGGCTGCCGAGGACTTCGAGGTGATGGAGGCGCCGCCGCAGCTGTCGGTCGTTCCGATCCGCCACGTCCCGCCCGGCGTGAGGGATCCGGACGCGCACAACCGCGCGCTCGCCGAGCAGATCCAGGCCGACGGACGCGTCTACCTCGCCTCGGCGCTCATCGACGGCGAGGTGTGGCTGCGTCCCTGCTTCGTGAACTTCCGCACGACCGAGGAGGACGTGCTCGCCATCCTCGAGGTCGCGCGGGAGCTCGGGGCCCAGCTGGCGCGACCGGGGAGCGCTGCATGAAGGCGCGCGCGCGGGGGGCCGACGAGCTCCTGCCGGCGGAGCGCCGGGTCCTCGAGGTCCTCGGGCACCTCCCGCTCGACCTGCGGGCGATGGGGGCGATCTCGAACCTGTTCCGCTGCTCGACCGCGATCCGCCGTCACATGGAGGCGAGGGTCCTGGCGGAGCATCGGCTGAGCTGGACGTCGTTCGTGGGCCTGTGGGTCCTGTGGGTCTGGGGCGAGATGGAGGCCCACCGATTCGCGGCGGCCGTCGGGATCTCCCGCCCGACGGCGAGCGGGGTGATGAAGACCCTCGAGTCCCGGGGGCTCCTGCGGCGACGTCGCGCGACGCAGGACGGGCGGATGGTCCTGGTGCGTCTGACGCCGAAGGGAAGACGCACGATCGAGCAGTTGTTCCCCCGCTTCAACCGGGAGGAGGCCGCGCTCGCCAGCCGGCTCGCGCCGGCCGATCAGGATCGACTCGCCGCGATGCTGCGAACGCTCCTGCGCGCCGTCGACGGCACGGAGGCCGCGCTCGCCTGACCCGCGACCGCCGCGTCCGGCCTACGGGCAGCGCTCGGCAACGCCCGCGACGATCCGCTCGAGCAGGTCCGGCAGCTCCCGGGGGTCGTCGGTGAACTGGCTCGGCTTGATGCAGATCGTGCCGAAGCCGCGTGCGACCTGATCGGGCACGCGGTCGAGCGCGGGCTCCAGGGGCGCGGGTCGATCGGGATCGGGGAACGACCCGCGGACGCCGCCGACGAGCTCGAGCTCGGACGGGTCGCGGCCCGCCTGTCGGAGGGCCGCCCGCACCCGCGCGAGCTCCTCGTCGGTCGGCTGCCCGAGCGGATGGAAGCCGGCGCCGAAGCGCACGAGGCGCCGCAGCAGCCGATCGTGCAGACGGTCGGACCCGAACCACAGGGGCGGCCCCTGGGGACGGGTGGGCTTCGGCTCGAGCCACACCTCCTCGAACCGATAGTGGCGGCCGGCGAAGCTCGCGGGTGACGTGCTCCACAGCGCCCGCCAGGCCTCGAGGTGCTCGTCGAGGCGGTCGCCCCGCTCCTCGAACGGGATCTGCAGCGCCTCGTACTCCGCGCGGTGCCAGCTCACGGTCGGTTGGACCACCAGGCGCCCCTGGGCGAGCAGGTCGAGCGTGGCGAGCTCCTTGGCGATCAGGGCGGGGTGACGCAGCGGGGGGATCACCGCGGCCGCGAGCAGCCGCAGACGGCTCGTCGCCGCGGCGACGGCGGCGAGCAGCACGAGGGGCGCCGGCCACGGCGTGGCCGGGTGCTGCATCCCCGGGAGCGCGTAGGCGCGTGGGTTGTCGGGCAGCCCGGCGTCGTCGGCTCCACGACCGAGGACGACGTGCTCGCTCACCATCACGGCATCGAAGCCCGCTCGCTCCGCCTGCACGGCGAGATCGACGAGCGCGCGCGGCCGGTCGGCCGGGATCAGCGTGTGGTTCTCGCTCAGGACGAGCACGAGGCGCGGGGCGGCCATCGCGCTCAGGTCGTGCGCACCCGTACCGGCATCCGCTTGATCCCGTTGACGAAGTTCGAGCGGATGCGCTCCACCGGCCCCACGAGCTCGATCGACCGCAGTCGGGGGAGGAGCTCCTCGAACAGGATCCGCGTCTCCAGCCGCGCCAGGTGGGCGCCCAGGCAGAAGTGCGGTCCGCCCGGGCCGAAGGTCACGTGGTCGTTCGGGCTCCGCGTGACGTCGAAACGGTAGGGGTCGGGGAAGACCTCCGGGTCGCGGTTGGCCGCGATGTACCAGGTGACGACCTTGTCGCCGGCGCGGATCGGCTGGCCTCGTAGCTCCGTGTCGCGCGTGGCCGTGCGTCGGAAGTGCATCACCGGCGTGGCCCACCGCAGGATCTCCTCGGTGGCGACGGGGATCAGGTCGGGGCGCTCCTTCAACAGCTCGAGCTGGTCGGGGTGCTCCATCAGGGCGAGCATCCCGGCGGTGATCGTGTGGCGGGTCGTCTCGTTGCCGGCGATCATGAGCAGCGCGAAGTAGTTGTGGAACTCGCGCTCGTTCAAGATCCCCTCGGACTGCGCGACGGTGAGCGCGGTGATCACGTCGTCGGCCGGCTCCTGGAGGCGGAGGTCCCGTTGACGGTCGGCGTAGGCGAAGACCTGCAGGGCCGTCGGTGAGCGGAACGGGAGGTTGCGGTACGGCTCGGTGTCGACCTGATCGACGACCGCGGCCGACAGCTCCGGATCCTGGTTGGCGATCATCTGGTCGCCCCACTCGATGAGCTGCGGGGCGTCTTCTTGGGGGACCGTGAAGATCGAGCAGAGGAACCGGATCGGGAGCTCCCGGGAGATCTCGGCGACGAAGTCGAGCTCGGTCTTGGTGAGGGCCCGGTCCAGGACGCCGCGGGCCACGTCGCGGATCCACTCCTCGAAACGTCCGACCGCTCGCGCGGAGAACCGTCGCGAGCAGATCTTGCGCAGCTCCGTGTGTCGGGGCGGGTCGGTCTCGAGCATCGACCGGCGGATCTCGAGCTGCTCGGCGTCGAGCTCCTCCAGGGCGACCGCGCCGAGCTCGGAGGAGTAGGTCTCCCAGTCCATGTGGACGGCCGTCAGGTCGTCGTAGCGGGTGACCGCCCAGAAGCCATGGTTCGGCGCCGGCTCGGGATGCCAGATCACGGGGTGGTCTTCTCGCAGGTGGTCGAACCACGCGAAGGGGACACCCGGCACGTAGGTGTCGGGGTTCACGAGGTCGATCTCGCCGAGTCCCTCGGTCATCGGACCACCCCCTCGATCGATAGTTTGCAGGCGAACGACCGCGGGGGCAACCGCCCTTCAGGACCGGGCGGGGCGGGCGACGGGGTCGTAGGCGAGGCCGCCGGGATCGACGGCGAGCAGCCCCCCGTCGACGACCAGCGACGTCCCGGTGACGTAGGAGGCGTCGTCGCTCGCGAGGAAGGCCGCGCAGGCGGCGATCTCCTCCGGCTGGGCGGGTCGGCGCATGGGGACCGGGGCGTTCAGGAGCCGATAGGCCTCCTCGCGGTCCACGCCCAGCTCCTCGGCGAGCTCGTCGGCCGCCTCGTCGCCCATCGGCGTGCGGACCCATCCCGGGCACAGCGCGTTCGCGCGGATGCCCTGGGCGGCGTGGTCGACGGCGATCGCGGCCGCGAGCCCGATGAGGGCGGCTTTCGAGGCGACGTAGGCGGCGCTGGACGGCGCCGCGACGAGGCCGGAGACGGACGAGACGAGGACGACCGAGCCACCGCCGCGCGCGGCGAGCGCGGGGATCGCGGCGCGCACGAGCCGCATGGCGCCGGTGAGGTTCGTGTCGAGCGTCCGCTGCCAGGCCTCGTCGCTCACGTCGGCGATCGTGCCGCCGAGGCCGATCCCGGCGTTGGCCACCACGACGTCGAGGCCGCCGAAGGCCTCGACCGCACGGGTCACGGCGGCCTCGGCGGCGCCGGGCGCCGCGACGTCGCCGACGACGACCTGCGCTCCCGTGGCCGCCGCGACGGCCTCCAGGGGTTCCGCCCGCCGGCCGGTGACGACCACCCGTGCGCCCTCGGCGGCGAAGCGCCGGGCGATCGCAGCACCGATCCCGGTGCCCCCGCCGCTCACGACCGCGACCTTGCCCTCGAGCCGCATCGTTCGCTCCGTCCTTCCTCCTCAGTGGAACGGGAGGTAGTAGCGCAGCTCCCAGTCGGTGACCTCGGTCGTCGACGGGTCTTCGACCGCCGCCGCGTAGCGTTCCCATTCCGCGCGCTTGAGGATCGTGAACGCCTCGACGAGCTCGGGCCCGAGCGCCTGGACGAGCCGTTCGTCCGCCGCGAGGGCGTCCAGGCCCTCCGCGAGGGTGTCGGGGACGTGCACGTCGGTGTCGGGCGGCGCACCGACGGGCTGGGGGGGTTTGAGGGCGAGGCCGTCCTCGACGCCGAAGCGGGCGGCGTGCAGCAGGGCCGCGCCGACGAGGTAGGGGTTCGCGGCGGCGTCCGCGGTGCGGTCCTCCAGGCGCGTGCCCTCTCCGCGCGAGGGCGGGACGCGGACCTTGACGCTCCGGTCGTCGTGCCCCCAGTTCGCCCAGTAGCCGTTCAGCATGTCCGGCTGCAGGCGCTTGTACGCGTTCACGTGCGGGGCGAGGATGGCCGAGGTCCCACGGTGGTGCTCGAGCAGGCCAGCGATGCACTGACGCGCGAGATCCGACAGCCCCTCGGGGTCGTTCGGGTCGTGGAAGGCGTTCGATCCGTCGTCGCGCCGGAAGCTGAGGTTCACGTGCATCCCGCTCCCGCCGCGGTCGCCCAGGGGCCGCCCGAGGAAGGTCGCTCGCACCCCGTGGCGCTCCGCGATCTCGCGCACGAGCAGCCGGAAGACGAAGGCGTCGTCGGCGGCGGAGATCGCGTCGGCGTAGCGGATGTTGACCTCGTAGGCGGCCTCGTCGTACTCGCTGTTCCAGGTCTCCACGGGGAACCCGCACGCGCGGGCGGCCGACACCATGTGGTCGACGCACCCCGTCGGATCGACCGCGGTGCCCGTCCCGTAGACGCGGTGGCCCGGGAGCCGGACCGGTCCCCAGTCGCCTCCCGCGTGCGGTTCCAGCAGGAAGAACTCGAGCTCGAACGCCACCTGGGGTTCCAGCCCGCGCTCGCGCCAGGCCTCCACGGCGCGACGGAGCGCGTGGCGCGGATCGACGGGCACGGGCTCCCCGCGCAGCCGAGCGTCCCCGATCCCGATCACCGTGTCCGGCTCCCACGACGGCCGCAGGGAGTCGCGGTCGAGCTCGACGTCGAAGTCGTGCAGCCCGACGTCGAACTGCGTTCGGGGCACTGGCAGGATCTCGCGATCGTGGGTCAGGGGGTACACACCGATGCAGAAGGCCGCCCGCCCCGTCTCCGCGACCTCGCCGAAGAGGTACTTGCCGCGCTCCAGCCCGTGGATGTCGGGATACAGGAGCCGCAGTCGCCTGCCCTCGATGTCCATGGGACCTCCCGGTCACGCGCACCGTTCGGACGCGAACGAGGCGAAGGATAGCCCAGCGCCGTCGGGCGCGCTGCCCCCGTCGGCCGTCGTGCTCGGACGAGGTCTCGTCAGTCGCGTCGGGGAGGCCGGATCCCGCGGAGCTCCCAGTCGCCCCCCAGGGCCGTGGAGACGACCTCCTCGCTCGCCGACGGCTGGGCCCCGACGTCTTCCCGGATCGGGACCGAGCCCTCGACGATCGTGTTGCGCAGGACCCCGAGCCCCTCGACCTCGACCTCCACGACGTCGCCGGGCTCGACGGGCCGGGAGTTCGCCGGCGTGCCCGACAGGATCACGTCGTCGGGCTCGAGCGTGATCGTGCGCGCGAGGTCGGCGACGAGGTAGTGCATGTCCCAGATCATCTCGTCGGTCGAGGCGTCCTGACGAACCTCCCCGTTGACGAGCGTGCGGATCCGCTTGCCGCGGAAGTCCCATCCCTCCACGAGCCCAGGGCCGAGCGGGCAGAGCGTGTCGGAGCCCTTGACGCGGAGCATCGATCCCGCGTCGGTGTCGCGGAAGTCGTGCAGCCCGAAGTCGTTCGCGATCGTGTAGCCGCGGATCACCTCGGCCGCGTCCTCCGGCGCGACGTGCTTGGCTCGCCGTCCGATCACGATCGCGATCTCCCCCTCGTAGTTCAGGAACCGGCAGCGCGGCGGTCGGACGACCTCCCCGCCGTGGACGTTGAGGGAGCTCACGGGCTTGTGGAAGTAGGTCGGGGCCGGGCCGAGCCGGACGCCGAACTCGGCTCGGCGGCTCTCGTAGTTCAGGTGCACGCACAGGATCTTCGTGGGCTCGACCGGCGGGAGGTGTGGCGGCTCGTCGAGCGGCATCCGTCGCCCGTCGGGCGCGACGAGCTCGTCGCCGTGTCGGACCACCGACGTCGGCCGGCCGTCGAGCAGCACCCGGCGCGTCTCGGTGGTGGTCATCCCGCGCGTAGGATAGGACGCGTGCCGGAGCTCCGCGGGTTCCTCCCGCCCCGCTCGCCCGAGGGCCGGGCCCAGCTCGTCCCCTCGCCGCCGTGGCACTACTCGGGCGACGTCTTGACCCTCGAGTACCGGACGACCCCCGGCGCCGTCGCGCGGTGGCTGCCTGAGGGGGTCGAGCCCGCCGAGGAGGAGCCCGACGCGGTCGCCCTCGTGTTCGCCGACTGGCAGTCGTGCGCGGAAGGCGGCGAGGAGCTGCTCGACCCCGTCCGCGCCCAGTACCGCGAGGCCTTCGTCGTCGTCCGGTGCCGTTACGGCGGCCAGACCTACTCCCGCTGCCTGTTGATCTGGGTCGACAAGGACTTCGCCCTGGCCCGCGGCTGGTTCCAGGGCTACCCGAAGAAGCTCGGCTCGATCTGGATGACGCGGCCGGTGGCCGTCGGCCGCGCGGGCCCTCGGCTGGAGCCGGGGGGGACCTTCGGCGCCACGCTCGCGGCCGCCGACCGTCGTCTGGCCGAGGCGCGGTTCACGATCACGGGACCGAGCCAGACCGGTGGGTTCGTGAACGCGCTGCCGATGCTGCACTCGCGGTGGTTCCCGGCGATCGACGGGTCGACGGACGCGCTCGACGAGCTCGTGACGATGCGCTCCCACGACGTCGAGCTCGGACCGGCCTGGACCGGGACCTTCGACCTCGTGCTGCACGAGGCGCCGGGGGAGGAGCTCGCCTCGCTGCCGGTCCGCGAGCCGATCGCCGGTTACTGGCGCCAGGTGGGAGCGACCTTCGCCGGCGGCACGCGCCTGGCCTGACGGGCCGGATGCGGTAGCCTGCCGCGCGGCATGCGGCTCGTGCGGTTCCGTGACGGCGATCGGATCGCCACCGGGGTGCTGGACGCCGACCGAGAGACGGTCCGGGTGCTCGCCGGCACGTTCTTCGAGGACCCGGTCCCGACCGGCGAGACGCGACCCCTCGCGTCGGTGCGGCTGCTGGCCCCGGTGCTTCCGAGCAAGATCGTCTGCGTCGGGCGCAACTACGCCGCGCACGCCGAGGAGTGGGGGATGACGGTGCCCGAGGAGCCGCTGCTGTTCCTCAAGCCCTCCACGGCGGTCATCGGGCCCGACGATCCGATCCGGCTGCTGCCCATCTCCAAGCGCGTCGACTACGAGGGGGAGCTCGCGGTCGTGATCGGTCGGATCGCGCGCCAGATCCGCGCCGAGGACGCCTACCGGGTGATCCTCGGCTACACCTGCGCCAACGACGTCACGCTGCGCGACCTGCAGCACACGAAGGACCAGTGGACAAGGGCCAAGGGCTTCGATGGGTCGTGCCCGCTCGGCCCGTGGATCGAGACGGAGCTCGACCCGAACGACGCTCGTCTCGAGACGCGGCTGAACGGCGAGGTGGTCCAACGCGGCAGCACCCGGGACCTCGCGTTCGGCGTGGCGACGCTCGTGGAGTACATCACGACGTTCATGACGCTGTTGCCCGGCGACGTCCTGCTCACCGGGACGCCGGAGGGGGTCGGGCCGCTGGCCCCGGGCGACGTCGTCGAGGTCGAGGTGGAGGGCGTCGGTACGCTCCGCAATCCGGTGGAGGCGGGGTGAGCGCGGTCCGCTGCCGGTTCGCGCCTGCCCCGAGCGGATCGATCCACGTCGGCAACGCGAGGAGCGCGTTGTTCTCCTGGCTGTACGCCCGCGGCCGCGGCGGGACGTTCATCTTGCGGATCGAGGACACCGACGCCAGCCGTGTGAGCCAGGCCGCGGTGGGGGGCGTGCTGGACGACCTCCGCTGGCTCGGGCTCGACTGGGACGAGGGACCGGAGGTCGGCGGGCCCCACGGCCCCTACCGCCAGTCCGAGCGGCTCGGCATCTACCGCGACGCGGTCGACCGCTTGCTCGCCGACGGGCGGGCCTACCGCTGCTACTGCACCCCCGAGGAGCTCGAGGAGCGCCGGCGCGCGGCCCTCGAGCGCGGCGAGCCGCCGGGCTACGACGGGCGCTGCCGGGAGCTCACGAAAGCCGACGTCGCCCGGTTCGAGGCCGAGGGCCGGCCGGCGGCGGTGCGGTTCCGGATGCCCGAAGGGCCCTGGGTCGTCGAGGACCTCGTCAAGGGGACGGTCCGTTTCGGTCCGGGGCAGCTGCGGGACTTCGTCCTGCTGCGAAGCGACGGCACGCCGGTGTTCCTGCTCGCGGTCGCCGTCGACGACCTGCTGATGGGCATCACCCACGTCGTCCGCGGCGACGACCTGCTGGCGAGCGCGCCGCGCAACGCCGCCGTCATCGAGGCCCTCGGCGGCGTGCCGCCCGCCTACGCGCACCTGCCCCTGGTGTTGGGGCCCGACGGCAGGCCGTTGTCCAAGCGCCACGGCTCGACGAGCGTGGAGGCGTTCCGCGAGCAGGGCTACCTCCCGGAGGCCCTCGTCAACTACCTCGCGCTCCTGGGCTGGTCGAAGGACGACCACACGACGTTCATGGACCGCGAGGAGCTCGTGGCCTCGTTCGACCTGGAACGGGTCTCGAGCAACCCGGCGGTCTTCGACGTCGAGAAGCTCACCTGGATGAACACGCACTACATCCAGCAGCTGGGCGACGACGAGCTGGCCGCGAGATGTCTTCGCTTCCTCACCGGCGCCGGGCTCTCGGTCGACCCGTTGACCCTGCGCGCCGCGATGCCGCTGGTTCGCGAGCGCATGCGCACCCTCGCGGAGGCGCCGGGTCTGCTGCGGTTCCTGTTCACCGACGACGTCGTGCCCGACGAGCGCGCGGCCACCGTGATCGCGAAGGCGCCCGAGGGCTACCTCAAGGCGGCGGCGGAGGCGCTCGATGACCTCGAGGGATGGGACGCGACCTCGATCGCCGCGGCGCTGGACGCCCTCGCCGCCGGAGCGGGCCTCGGCCGCACGAAGGGATGGCAGCCGGTCCGCGCCGCGGTGACCGGCTCCACGGTCTCCCCGCCCCTGCCCGAGTCGCTCGAGCTCCTCGGCCGCGCGCGCACCGTCGCTCGCCTGCGGGCGGTCTCGTGACCGGGCTCGGCGGCCGTCTCGTGACCGCGCTCGTCGCCATGGCCGTGGCGGCGACGCTGCCGTCGGCCGGCCCGGGGGCTCCCCGTTTCCTCGGCCCACCGCGAGCCGCCGCCGCTGAGGTACCGGCCGAGATCGACCCGGCGCTGCTCCGTCCCGAGATCGTGTGGAAGCCGATCCCGTACGGGTCCAAGCGCAAGCGCCAGATGGCCCGATACAGCCGGCGCCACTACGGGGTCCGCAGCTGGCGGCTCGTCGACCCGCCGGTGATCGTGCAGCACTACACGGCGGGCCTGTCGTGGCGCAGCGCCTGGAACCATTTCGCGAGCAACGATCCGTGGAACGGTGAGCGTCCGGGCACCTGCACGCACTTCATCATCGACCGGGACGGAACGATCTACCAGCTCGTGCGGCTGCACGTTCGCTGCCGGCACGTGGTAGGGCTGAACCACGTCGCGATCGGCATCGAGCACGTCGGCACGAGCGACCGGATGGTGCTCGACGACCCCCAACAGATGCGGTCGTCGCTCGCGCTCACGGTGTGGCTCCAGGCGCGGTTCGGGATCGCGATCGGCGACGTGATCGGCCACGCCGAGGCCCTCGAGCACCGGCTGCATCACGAGCTCGTCGAGTCGTGGCGGTGCCTGGTCCACGCCGACTTCCCGCACCGAGCGATGCGCGAGTACCGGGACCGACTCCGCGAGGCGCTCACCGCCGCTGGGGTGCCGGCCGGCCACGGCGTCGACTGGCGGCCGAGCGGCTGCTGAGGAGCCGATCAGCCGACGGGGCGTGGCGGCGCGCCGGCGGCGAGGGCGAGGAGCTGCACGTGGGCGGCCTGGTCGATCGTGCCGCGCCCGTCGTAGGAGCCGACGCCTCCTCGATCGAACAGCCCCGTCGTGGGATCTCGCGCCTCCTCGAGGAGGCGCCGCGCGTGGTCGGCCAGGCGCTCGCGGGTCGGCCCGGCGGCCTCGGGGAGGGCGAGGAGCTCGCGGAACCAGATCGCGAGGAACGGCGGCGGCTCGGACCAGACGCGCTCGAGGGGAAACGCCTCGAGGGATCGGAACGCCAGGTCCCGAGCCCGCGTGCGGTGCGTCGCAGAGGGCTCGAGGTCGCCGAGCAGCCGGAGCAGCCCCACGGTCGAGCCCTGGTTGTAGGTCCAGACGGTCGGCCCGACGGCGCCGTCGGGGCCGAGCCGATCGGCGATCAACCCATCGCGACGACCCAGCGTCGATCCGATCCACGCCGCGCAGCGCGCCGCGAAGGCCGGGTCGGACCCGAGCGCGAGCGCGAGCTCCCCCGCCGGCGCGGTGCTGCACGCGTTGCGGTCGCCGTGGGCCTCCCGCCAGCGGACCCCTCCGTCGCGGTGTTCGCCGGTGCGCACGAACCGCAGCGCGCGCGCCGCGCGACGGCGGTCGCTGCTCCGGCCGATCCTCAGGGACACGAGCCCGAGCCAGGCGTTGTCGTCGTAGAAGCGGAGCCGGGCGCCGGGGACCGGCAGGTAACCGGGGCCGCCGCGGTAGGGGCGGAGCAGTCGGGTCAGCCGCGTGACCCCGGGGTCGTGGTCGAGTGCGGCCAGGTCGACCGCGGCGGCGAGCACGTGCACGAGCGTCCACAGGCTCGCACGGTCGCGCGCCCCCGGCCGCTCGGCGACGACGCGCGACGGCCCGGCCCATCGAAGGCTCGCGCGCTCCAGCGCCCTCCAGGCGTCGAGCGCCGCGCGAACGAGCTCGTCGCGCGAGGCCGCGGCGGCCACGGACGGCCCTACGAGACCCGGCGGAGCAGGGAGGGCAGCATCGACGACGGGTAAGCCACCTCGAAGGCTCGCGCCCCCGGGTCGGACGGCGCCGACGCGCCCTCGCCCGCCAGATCCCCTTGCGTGAGGGCCATCACGTGGCGGGCCACGTCGCGCAGATCGGCCCGCACGCTCGCGAGCGCCTCGAGGTCGACGAACAGCTCCGTCGGCTTGACCTCCCGCACCACCGGCGCGCCGAAGGCCTCGTCGATGGACCGCGCGAGGCCCGCCATCGGGATCTGGAAGGCACCGGAGATCCGGGGATCGGGAGTGGAGCCGTGGTCGGCCGTCACGAGCAGGGCCCAGCGCTCCTCGCCGACCTCGCGGTTCAGGATGTCGATCAGCACCGGGAGGTACTCGTCCTGGGTCCGCAGGGTGTCGTGCATCTCTCGGCTGTTCATCGAGAAGGTGTGCCCGACCTGGTCGATCACCTTGTAGTTCAGGAAGAGCAGGTCGGGCGCGTCGTGGCGGCCGAAGCCCTCGCGGCGGATCACCTCCTCCACGACACGGGTCTGGTAGGGGATCCGGGCCGGCGAGAGGAACCCGCCCTGCAGCACGTCGTCGGCCAGTCCGTGCTCCCGCCATCGTCCGTCGGCCGCGCCGTCGGCCGCGTCAAGCGCGGGCAGGTACGTCGCGAGGCCCGGGAGGCCGTTGACGTAGGCGGGGAAGCGGTACCACCGCGGAAGGGGCTCGGGAAGGTTCCAGCGGGGGTACTCGGCGCCCAGGGTCTTGGCGTCGGGGTCCTGGCGGAGCACGGCGAGCGGACGCTCGTTGCCGGCCCACGCCGAGCCGTGGCCGAGCATGCCGAGCTGGATCGCGAGCGACCCCACCATCCCCGTGACCGACCGTCCGCCGGTGGCCTCGACGTAGCGATCGGCGAGCGTGGGGCGCTCGAGGAGCGATGGCCCGTCGTTCCAGGGCATCACGATGCCGCCGCCCACGCGCAGCCGGTGACCGACCATGCGGTGCGTGGCCGGGAACACGCCCGTGCCGATCGTCGCGTGGACCGGGGCGCTGTTCGTCGGACTCGAGCCGGACTCGGCGTGCTCGATCCAGGCGCCGTCGGGGACGAGGGAGCGCAGGTTCGGCCAGGCCGTCGGCCACTGATCCAGGACGTTGCGCCCCGCGCCGTCCCACACGAGCGTCACGAGCAGCCGCGGCGGCTCGGGGCGTCGGACGGCCGGCTCCAGCACGCGCGCGAGCGCGCGCCCCTGCGTCGACGGGAGCCGGAAGCCGAGCAGCTCCGCCCAGGTCGGTGCGATGTCCGCGGCCGAGGCCCGCTCGTCGACGACGCCGAGCGGGCGGATGAACCCCGGGCCGTACCAGAACATCGGCACGCGCGAGGTGTAGTCCCAGGGACCCGCGTGCGGGAGCCCGTCGCCGACGTAGTTCGGCGCGAGCGGCAGGATCTGCAGCTCGCCGCTGCGCCGCGGGTCGTAGCCGCGCGCCGTGCGGCGGATCCAGGTCGGGTTCAGGGCCGAGGCCGCCTCGGCGATCGGGTCGGCCGGTGGGACGAGCGCGGGCCCGGTCGACCTCGACCCGGCGCCGCCGGGTCGCGCGGGCGTGCACGCGCCCAGGGTCGTCGCCGCGATCGCACCGGCCGACAGACGCAGGAAGGATCGCCGGCTCCAGCGCAACGGGGTGGCCGATCGTGCCGACACGCAGGCGAAGGCTAGCACGGGCCTGCGCCACGCCGGCGGGCCGCGGTTCCGGCGCGACCGCGGCGAACGATCCCGACGTAGGCTCTCATCGCGATGGGGCGAGGAGAGCCGCCTGCCCTGGGGCCGCGCGGCGAGGGGTGGGTCGCGATCCAGGCCGTGCTCCTCCTGGGGCTCGCCGCAACGGGGGCGCTCGGGCCGCGGTGGCCCGATACGCTCGAGCGGCCGCTGATCGCCGCGGCCTTCGTCGTGGGGGTCCTCGGCGGCGCGCTGGTCCTCGGCGGCGCGCTGCGCCTCGGGGCGCAGCTCACCCCGTACCCGAGGCCGATCGAGGGCGGGAGCCTACGACAGGACGGGGTGTACGCCCTCGTCCGACACCCGATCTACGGTGGCGTGCTGCTGCTCGGGCTTGCGTGGAGCCTCGCGGGCTCGTGGCTCGGGCTCGGACCGACGGCGCTCCTCGCGCTGCTCTTCGAGCTGAAGTCCCGGCGCGAGGAGCTCTGGCTCGCCGAGCACCACGAGGCCTACCGGGCCTACCGGGAGCGCGTCCGCCACCGCTTCATCCCTCGGGTGTGGTGAGCCGGCAGCGGGTCCAGGTGCGCCGGCAAGCCGAAGAGCGGGAACAGGCGCTCGGTATCGAGGTGGAAGGTGATCCCGGCGAGCTTGCCGCCCGAGATCTCGAGCACCTGGAGCGACCACGGCGCGAGGCCGCCGTCGGAGCTCGGCTTGTACTGGCCGTACGCCGGCAGGCCGTTGGCCGCCGTCGGAACGAGCCGCGAGCCCTTGCAGCCGATCCCGGGCCCGAGGCACCACGCGACGACGTCCTCGTGGCTTTGGAGCCACAGCGCGTAGGGAGGCATCGACCAGGTCGCGTCCCGGTGCAGCAGCGAGACGAGCGCGTCCATGTCGTAGCGCTCGAACGCCTCCACGTAGCGGGCGAGGAGCCGCCGCTGCTCCGGATCCTCCGGCCGCAGGATCTCCGCCTCGACCACCCGGCGAGCCTCGAGCGTGGCCCGAGCGCGCTGGAGGGCGCTGTTCACCGAGGCCACCGACGTGTCGAGCAGCTCCGCAACCTCGCTCGCCCTCCACCGCAGCACCTCGCGCAGGACGAGCACCGCGCGCTGGCGGGGCGGCAGGTGCTGGAGGGCCGCGATGAACGCGAGGCGGATCGACTCCCTGGTTGCGACGATCTCACCCGGATCGGCGTCCTCGGGCAGCACCCGGTCGTCGGGGATCGGCTCCACCCAGGTCTCCTGCGGGAGCGGCGGCGGCAGCGCCTCGTCGGCCGAGCCAGCCGGGCCGAGGTCCATCGGCCGAGCGCGCCGCTGCGGCTCGTTCAGCATGTCGAGACACACGTTCGTCGCGATCCGGTACAGCCACGAGCGGAAGGAGGCGCGATGCTCGAAGCGGTCGAACGCGCGCCAGGCCCGCACGAACGTCTCCTGAACGGCGTCCTCCGCTTCGAAGGTCGAGCCGAGCAGGCGGTAGCAGTACGCGGTGAGCTGCTTGCGGGAGCGCTCGAGCTCCCGGTCTAGGTCCTCGCGACGCGCAACGGCCGTCGCGGCCGCTTCGTCCGCCGGTCCCCCCACCGTGCAACCAGGATAGCCGGAGTCCTGGGCAGCGGCACCCGCCCGCCGGCGGGCCGCCGAGCATCCAAGCGCGGAACGCCTCCCCTGGGAGATGATGAGGCACCCGATGAGTCTCGGGGGGGCGAACCGTCAATACCGAGGAAGGTCATCACCCGACGCCCGAGGAGGTATCCGACGATGAGGAAGCTCGTGGTCCTGACGTTCGTGTCGCTCGACGGCGTCATGCAGGCCCCCGGCGGCAAGGGGGAGGACCCGTCGGACGGCTTCGACCTCGAGGGGTGGGCCGTCCCGCACTTCGACGAGGCCGTGGGGGCTGAGATGGAGCGCCAGATGCGCCCGCCCTTCGATCTGCTGCTCGGCAGGAGGACCTACGAGATCTTCGCCTCGTACTGGCCCCACCACGACAGCCCGATCAACGACGCCCGGAAGTACGTGGTCTCGCACGGGGAGATCCGTTCGGAGTGGGATGGCACCGTTCCCGTGTCGGGCGACGTGGTCGCCGCGATCCGGAGGCTGAAGGCGGAGGACGGTCCGATGCTGCAGGTCCACGGGAGCAGCGTCCTCATCCAGACGCTCCTCGCGAACGACCTCGTGGACGAGCTCTGGTTGAAGATCTTCCCCGTCGTGCTCGGCACGGGGAAGCGCCTGTTCGGAGGCGGGGTGGTTCCCGCGGCGTTCAGGCTGAAGGACTCGAACGTCACGCCGAGCGGCGTGATCTTCGCGTCCTACGAGCGAGCGGGCAAGGTCGAATTGGGCTCCTTCTGATGAACCGAGGGGCCGCGCGACCCATCAGGGAAGGAGCGACGGTATGACGGAGGAGAGGATCACCATCACCCCGCACCTGTGGTTCGACCGGGAGGCGCGGGAAGCGGCCGAGCGCTACTGCTCGCTGTTCCCCGACGGCCACATCCGGTCGGTGACGACGTTGCGCGACACCCCCTCGGGCGACTGCGACGTCGTGAGCTTCTCGCTCGCCGGCCAACCGTTCATGGCGATCAGCGCCGGGCCGCTGTTCCGGTTCAACCCCTCCGTGTCGTTCATCGTGAACCACGACCCGTCGCGCGACGGCGAGGCGCGAGCGCACCTCGACGCGCTGTGGGACGCGCTCGCCGATGGGGGCCTGGTGCGCATGCCGCTCGACGCCTACCCGTTCAGCCCGCGCTACGGCTGGGTCGAGGACCGCTACGGGGTGAACTGGCAGCTGATCCTCTCCGACCCCGAGGGAGAGCCGCGCCCGTCCATCGTCCCGGCGCTGCTGTTCACCGGCGAGGTCACGGGCAAGGCGGAGGAGGCGGGCGCGTTCTACCGCTCGGTGTTCCCCGGCTCGCGCCCCGGGCGGCTCCTCCGCTGGCCCGCGGGCATGGAGCCCGAGCGCGAGGGGACGGTGATGTACTCGGACTTCCGTCTGGGGGAGACGTGGTTCGCCGCCATGGACAGCGCGGAGGACCACGGCTTCGGGTTCAACGAGGCGATCTCGTTCGTGGTCCCCTGCGCCTCCCAGGAGGAGATCGACCGATACTGGGCGGCGCTGTCGGCCGTGCCCGAGGCCGAGGCCTGCGGCTGGTGCAAGGACCGCTACGGCCTGTCCTGGCAGATCGCGCCCGCCGCGATGGACGCGATGATGGCCTGCGGCGACCAGGCGAAGATCGACCGGCTCACCCAGGCGTTCCTGCCGATGAAGAAGCTCGATCTCGCGGCGCTGCAGGCCGCGTTCGAGGGCGAGGGCGCGCCGGTGAGACCCGACCTCGGCTGAGATGCGCGTGCCCAGGGCTTCCCGCGGCGGACCTCGTGCCACCCGCGCATCGGAGGGTCGAGTAGTCCCAACGGGATTCGAACCCGTGTCTCCACCTTGAGAGGGTGGTGTCCTAGGCCGCTAGACGATGGGACCGTCGGCCCAGGCAGGATAGCGCAGCCCCCGCGTCGGGGGGCCGCATCGGGCGGTCACCACAGGGTCGCCTGTGCCGCGCGCGGCGCGGGGGTGGGTCGCGGGGCCCGTCGGAGCCGATCGGAGGACGTGCCGGGCGGCGTGGGCCAGCGACGCCGTCCCGCCCGCACGAGGTCGGCGACGAGGCGGGCGAGCCGTCGGCGGTCGGCCGTCGGGGCGTAGGACCGGCGGTAGAGCTCGCGGTAGCGCGGCACGAGGTCGGGGTGGTGGGTCACGAGCCAGGGCAGGAACTGCTCGCGCACGCCCGGACGCAGGTGCAGCAGGATCGGGGTCACGTGGGTGGCGCCGGCCTCCAGGGCGGCCTCGACGACGGCCCGCAGCTGGCGCGGCGCGTCGCTCAGGCCCGGCAGGACCGGCGCGACGAGCACGCCGGTGGGGATGCCCGCCGCGGCGAGCGTCCGCAGGGCCTCGATCCGGGCGCGGGGGTGCGGGGTGCCCGGCTCCGTCTCGCGCCACACGCGCTCGTCGAGCGTGCCGATCGAGAAGGCGGCGCTGACCGGGGCGACCTCTGCGGCGCGGCGCAGGAGGTCGAGGTCGCGGACGATCAGCGTGCCCTTCGTGAGGATCGAGAACGGGTTGCGGGCCTCGATCAGCGCCTCGAGGATCCCGCGCATCAACCGGTAGCGGCCCTCGACGCGCTGGTAGGGGTCGGTGCCGGTCCCCATGGCGATCGGCTCGCCTCGCCACCGCGGCGCCGCGAGCTCCCGGCGCAGCACCTCCGGGGCGTTCACCTTCACGACGATCTTCGTCTCGAAGTCCCGGCCCGCGTCCATGTCGAGGTAGGTGTGAGTCGGCCGTGCGAAGCAGTAGGTGCAGGCGTGGACGCAGCCCCGATAGGGGTTGATCGTCCAGTCGAAGGGGAGCCCGCCGCCGGGGACCCGGTTGAGCACGGAGCGCGCCTCGACCTCGATGCACTCGATCCCGCGGAACCCGGGCGCGTCGAACCGGCGCCTCCGCAGCTCGAAGAGCGGCGCTTCCCGCACCGGCCCAGGATAGAACGTATGTTCGAGGGCGGGCAAGGGGGCGGTCCGTTCACCTTCGTCGGCTACGATCGGAGCCCCTGCGTGACGAAGGGAAGGTCGTGAGCGCTCAGGCCCAGCCCAGGGAGGTCGAGCCGCCGGCGGCGCCGAGCCGCTACGAGAACCGGGAGCTGTCCTGGCTGGAGTTCGACGCCCGCGTGCTGGCCCTGGCGGAGCGCCACGACCTGCCGGTGCTGGAGCGCGTCCGGTTCCTGTCGATCTTCAACCGGAACCTCGACGAGTTCTTCCAGATCCGGGTGGCCGGCCTCAAGGAGCAGGTGCAGGCGAAGCTGGGGGCCAGCGGGCGCGACGGGCTGCCGCCGGCGCGCCAGCTCGAACTCATCGCCGAGCGGGTGCGTACGCTGATGGCCCGCCAGCACCGCGTGTGGGTGCGGTCCCTACGTCCCCGCCTCGCCCACGCCGGCATCCGCGTCCTGGACTGGTCGCAGCTCGACGAGGCCGCCCGCCGCGTGTGTCGGTCGCGCTACGAGGAGCGGATCTACCCGATCCTCACACCGCTGTCGGTCGACCCGGCGCACCCGTTCCCCTACATCTCGAACCTGTCGTTGAACCTGGCGGTCGGCGTGCGCCACCCGAGCGGCGGCGGCGTCCGCTTCGCCCGGGTGAAGGTTCCGCCCTCGCTGCCGCGGTTCCTGGCCCTCCCCGACGGCGAGCGCTTCGTGCCGATCGAGCAGGTGATCGCGGCCTGCGTCGACACGCTGTTCCCGGGGATGGAGGTCACCGCAGCGCACCCGTTCCGCGTCACGCGCGACGCCGACGTCGAGCTCGAGATCGACGAGGCGGAGGACCTGCTGCAGGCGATCGAGTCGATCCTGCGGCAGCGCGAGCGTTCCCCCGAGGTCGTTCGGCTCGAGGTGCACCGCGCGATGCCGGCCGGGTTCCGGGATCTGCTGAAGGAGGAACTGGGGCTGTCGGACCTGGACGTGTACGCGACCGGCTCGACGCTCGGCCTCGCCGATCTCGACGAGCTCGCCGCGCTCGACCGGCCCGACCTGGCGTACCCGCGCTGGTCGGGCGTCACCCCGGCGCCCCTACAGCCGGTCGTCGCCGGTCGCAGCGACGTGTTCGAGGTGCTGCGGGCCGGAGAGGTCCTCGTCCACCACCCCTACGAGGCGTTCGATACCTCGGTCGAGCTGTTCATCGAGCAGGCCTCGCGCGACCCGGCGGTCCTGGCGATCAAGCAGACGTTGTACCGAACGTCCGAGGAGGACTCGGCGATCGTGCGCTCGCTGATCCGCGCCGCCGAGCGCGGCAAGCAGGTCGTGGCCCTCGTCGAGCTCACCGCGCGCTTCGACGAGGAGGCGAACATCTCCTGGGCCCGGGTGCTCGAGCAGGCCGGTGTGCACGTCGTGTACGGGGTCGTCGGCCTGAAGACGCACGCGAAGATCTCGCTCGTCGTCCGGGAGGAGGACGACGGGATCCGGCGTTACTGCCACATCGGGACCGGCAACTACCACCCGGAGACGGCGCGGCTCTACGAGGATCTGGGGCTGCTCACCGCCGATCCCGAGATCACCGCCGACGTGGCGGACCTGTTCAACTTCCTCACCGGCTACAGCGGGCAGGACCGCTACCGCCGGATCCTCGTCGCCCCGCTGACGCTGCGCCGGGGGATCGCCGAGCTCATCGCGGAGCAGGCGCGCCCGGGCGGGCGCATCACCATGAAGATGAACAGCCTCGTCGACGCCCGGATGATCGACGCCCTCTACGAGGCGAGCGCCGCCGGGTGCGAGATCGACCTGATCGTGCGCGGGATCTGCTGCCTGCGACCCGGAGTGCCCGGCCTGTCGGATCGGATCCGCGTTCGCTCGCTCGTCGGGCGCTACCTCGAGCACTCGCGGATCTTCCGGTTCGGCGCCGACGAGGAGGCTCGGTACTTCATCGGCTCGGCCGATCTGATGCCCCGAAACCTCGACCGTCGCGTCGAGTGCGTGACGGAGATCCGCCAGCCGCAGCTGCAGCGTCGCCTCGACGAGATCCTCGCGGTCTGCATGGCCGACGACGTGCTCGCGTGGGAGCTCGGTCCCGCCGGGTGGACGAAGGTGCCCCCGTCCTCGCGCGTGGACGCCCAGGCCGCGCTGCAGCGGCTCGCGCAGGAGCGCGCTGCCGGGTGAGCCGCGACGCCTCGGCGGCCGACGTCCTGCGCGCGGCCGTGGCGACATCGGTCGCGCGTCTCGTCCGCCACGGCCCGGTCGCTCGCGCCGGTAACGACCCCGAGGGCGTGCACCAGGCGCGGGTCGCGACGCGCCGCCTCCGCTCGGACCTGCGCACCTTCGCGCCCCTGCTCGAGGAGGCGTGGAGGGCCTCGCTGGTCGCCGAGCTCGCCTGGCTGGCCGAGGTGCTGGGGGCGGCGCGCGACGCCGACGTCTTGCTCGAGCGGCTGCGCCGACGCGTGCGTGAGGCCGAGACCCCCCCGTCGGCCGCCGATCGGATCCTCGGCCGGCTCGAGGAGCGCGGCCGCGATGCGCATCGGCGGCTGCGGACCGCCATGGACTCGGGCCGCTACCGGACGCTCCTCGATCGTCTCGCCGAGGCCGCGGCACGACCCGCCTGCACCGAGGCGGCCTCGGGGCCGGCCGCACGGCTGCTGCCGCCGCTCGTGCGCCGACGGTGGCGCGCCCTGCGACGCGCGGTCGCCGCGGCCGGCCCGGCGCCCGACCCCGACGCGCTCCACCGGATCCGGATCCGGGCCAAGCGGGCGCGATACGCGGCTGAAGCGGTCGCGCCCGTCGTCGGGCCGCGGGCGGACCGGTTCGCCCGCGCGGCCGCCGGGGTGCAGGAGGTCCTCGGCGAGCACCACGACGCGATCGTGGCCGGCGCCTGGCTGCGTTCCGTCGCGGCCGAACAGGACGGGGTCGACGTCGCGTTCGCGCTCGGCGTGCTCGCGGGGCTCGAGGACGCCGCGGCCGCGCGGGCGCTCGAGGCCTGGCCGGCGGCGTGGGCCGCCCTCGACCGATCGCCGCGCGGATGGATGCGATGAGCGAGGTTCGGGCGGCGGGCGGCGTGATCGTCCGGGCGGGCCCGGGCGGCGCGTCGGTCGTCCTCGTCCACCGGCCCGCCTACGACGACTGGACGCTCCCGAAGGGCAAGCTCGAGCCGGGCGAGGACGAGGCCGCGGCGGCGTTGCGCGAGGTCCGGGAGGAGACGGGCCTGGACGCCGTGCTCGAGCGCGACCTCGGCACGATCGCCTACCGCGACGCCGCCGGGCGACCGAAGGTCGTGCGGTACTGGCGGATGCGCGTTCCCATCGACTCGGTGCCCAGGGCGGCGGGCGAGGTGGACGAGGCGGTCTGGGTCCCGCTCGCCGAGGCGCGGGGCCGGCTGAGCTACGAGCGCGACCGGGAGGTGCTCGACCGGCTCTCGGACCCGCCGCCTCGGACGACGCCCGTCGTGGTCCAGGTCCTTCGTCACGTCAAGGCCGGGAATCGTGACCGGTGGGAGGGGCCGGATGAGCAGCGGCCGGCGAGCCCCGCCGGTCGCCGGCAGGCGGAGCGGCTCGTGGCGGCCTTCGACGGGCAGCCGCTCGCGCGGCTGGTGTCGAGCCCGGCGGTGCGGTGCCGCCAGAGCCTCGAGCCGCTCGCCGCGGCCCGCGGGCTCCCGGTTGAGATCGCCGCAGAGCTCGCGGAAGGCGGCTCGGCCGCGGGGGCCGAGGAGCTCGTCCTGGCGGTCGCTGAGGCGGGCCCGTCGGTGCTCAGCACCCACGGGGACGTGCAGCAGCTGCTGATCGAGCGGCTGCTGCGCGCGGGCGTTGAGCTGCGGGGCACCGAGGTGGCGTTCGCGAAGGGCAGTCGCTGGGCGCTCGAGGTGGTCGACGGGCGGGTGCGCTCGGCGCGCTACCTGCCTCCCCCTGAGCGAACCGCACGCGAGTCCGAACGCACAGGCGAGGGCGCGGAGGCGTCGGCTCGAAGACGCGGCGGCGGCCGGGGCCGGTGGCGGTGAGCCCCGGCCCCGCCGAGCAGGTGCTCAGCTCTCCCCACGATCGCGAGCAGCTCGGGCGCGTGTTGCGGCCGCGGCACCGCGTCATCTCCAGTGTCCGGCCGCCGCCCCGATGCGTCAAGGGAACCCGGGGACGCCGGGGTCAGTTCTCGCCCTGCGCGCGGGTGAACCCGAGCTCCCCGTCGAACTCCTGGAGCTTCTCGATGTGCATCCACCGGTGGTGGCGTGAGATCCGGGTGAGGAGCTCGTGCACGTCCTCGTCGGGCAGGTCGCCGGGGTTCTCGCGGATCACGAACCGACAGCGGTAGTGGTCCACGAGCTCGGGCATCGCGCCGGTGGGGGGGAAGACCTTCGTGCCCCGGCAGGAGATCATCTTGAGCGACAGCCGCGTGTCCCGGGTCAGCTCCAGCAAGGAGGCGCCGAGCTCGGTCGCGGTGAGCGGGGACTCGACGAACACGTCGAGCCCGACGACGGCGCGCGAGGCGGGCCGGACGAAGTCGGGGTCGGGCGCGACCGTCGGCAGCTGCAGGGGCTTGACCTCGCGGATCGTCCAGCGATCCGTCCGCCGACCCAGGTTCCCGACGATCGCGTCGGTGTAGGCGCTCGTGCGCGCGCCCCGGTCGTAGCCGACGACGTCGCCGGTGAGCACCCCGGACTCGAGCGTCACGAACACGGCGTGCTCGATCGCGGCGGCCTCCTCGAACAGCCCGAGGTAGCGGAGCATGAGGACGGCCGACAGGATCAGCGCGGTCGGGTTGATCACGTCCTTGCCGGCGTACTTCGGCGCCGATCCGTGGACCGCCTCGAAGATCGCGACGTCGTTGCCGATGTTGGCGCTCGGCGCGAAGCCGAGTCCGCCGACGAGCGCGGAGGTGAGGTCCGACAGGATGTCTCCGTTCATGTTCGTCGTCACGATCACGTCGAACTGCTCGGGGCGCTTCACGAGCTGGTGCGCGCAGTTGTCGACGATCACGTGCCAGGACTCGATGTCCGGGTACTCGGGCGCCACCCGTTCGAACACGCGCTTGAGGGTCCCTTCCGAGAGCTTCATGATGTTGGCCTTCGTCGCGCAAGCGACCGAGCGTCGCCCTTCGCTTCGCGCGTACTCGAACGCGAAGCGCGCGATCTTCTCGCATCCCTTGACCGTGATCAGCTTGAGGGTCTGCGCGACGCCGGGCGTCTGCATGTACTCGATCCCCGCGTAGAGGTCCTCGACGTTCTCCCGCACCACGACGAGGTCGATGCCGCGGCCGGAGTAGGGGGTGCGCACCCCCGGCAGCTCCCGGACGGGACGGACGTTGGCGTAGGTCTCGAAGAGCTTGCGCAGGGTGACGTTGGCCGACTTCTCTCCGAACCCGACCGGCGTCTCGAGCGGCCCCTTGAGCACGACGCGCGTGCGGGAGATGGACTCGATCGTCTCGTCGGGAACGCCCGAGGGCAGGCCCTTGCGGAACACCGCCGCGCCGGCCTCGCACTCCTCCCACTCGATCGGAGCGCCGGTCGCCTCGACGACGCGACGGGCGGCCGAGACCACCTCGGGACCGATGCCGTCGCCGGGGATCAGCGTGACGGGGATCGGGGCGAGCCGCGTGCTCACGGGCGACCTCCTGCGGGAACGGCCCGGCCGCCGGCGGTGCGCGGCCGGGAGGGACGGGCTGGGGATCCAGGACTCGAACCTGGACTACCAGAGCCAGAATCTGGCGGGCTGCCGATTACCCCAATCCCCAAGGTGCGGTCGGGGCCAAGGGTACCAAGCGCCCGGCGGCCGGTTTGACCGGTCGCCGAGCGGGCGGATAGGTTGGGGCGGACCGCAGTCGACGACCGCCGGAGGGATCGCCGTGAACAAGGGTGGGCTGGTCGTGGAGGTTGCGAGGCGCACGGGCCTGTCGAAGGCGGACGTGGCGCGCGTCGTCGATGCCGTGATCGAC
This sequence comes from Actinomycetota bacterium, assembly GCA_026003015.1. Lineage (GTDB taxonomy): Bacteria > Actinomycetota > UBA4738 > UBA4738 > HRBIN12 > BPGL01. The sequence continues at coordinate 183,549 of BPGL01000001.1, forward strand.
ACGATCCGTAGCGCGGTCGTGCGGGGCGACCGCGTGACCCTCGCCGACTTCGGGACGTTCGAGCGCAAGCATCGGAACCGTCGGATCGCCCGCAACCCGCGCCGCCCGGAGGTGCCGATCGTCGTGCCCGAGCGCGATCTTCCCTCGTTCACCCCGGGCAAGGAGTTCCGCGAGCAGGTCCTCTCGAGCGGGATCAGTCGAACGTGACGATCCGAAGGCCGCGGGCCACGGGGCGCCCCTCGAGCTCCTCGATCTCGAAGCGGACCCGCTGGCCCAGGCGCAGCGACCGGATCGCCTCCTGAGCGATCGATCCCGGCTCGATCGCGACCTCGAGACGGTCGTCGGTGAGCAGCGACCCCTGCCCGGTCGCCGGGTCGTAGTCCCTGATCGTCCCCTGCGGCATCCCTCAGCACCTCACCGTCGCTCGGATCCTGGCCGCGAGCCCCGCCTCCTCGGCCACCGAGCGCGTGCGCGTTCGCCGAGGGCTCGCGAGCACGGCCAGGATATCCCGCGGGAGGTCGACGTCGAAGGCGAGCTCCGGGGCGTCGACGACCGAGATCGGCAGGTCGCGTTCGGCCGCCGCCTGGAGATGCTGGCGGTAGGAGTCCGGCCCGAAGCTCGATGGGATCGCGTCGGGGGGCCGGCGCACGAGCAGGTTCGTGCCCACCTCGTCGGCGGCGGGGGTGAGGACGACCGGGCCGAGCGTGTGCAGGGCGCGCGCGAGCGCCGCCGGGGTCACGAGGGGGGTGTCGGGCAGGAGCACGGCGAGGGCGGAGGCGCCGGCGGCGGCGGCCTCCTCCTCGGCCTGGTGGATCGCCGCCGCGAGCGTCGGGGTGCGCTCGGGCAGCGGCCGGGCCCCGCGGCGGGCGGCGACCTCGAGGACCGCCTCGTCGCCGGACACGACCCAGGTCTCCCACCCGGGCAAGGGCAGCGCGGCGTCGAGGACGTCTTCGAGCATCGCGAGGGTGAGCGCCGCGCGCTCGAGCGGCGCCAGGACCGGCTCCAGACGGGACTTGGCCCGGGCCAGGGGCTTGACGGGCAGGACGATCGCGCGCACCGGATGCCCAGCCTAGCCGAGCGCCCGCGGTAGGCTCACGGCTCCGAGGACCGGCAGCCCCGGTCCGAGGGGCCGAGCACCGGAAGGATCGCGCTACAGGAGGTCGGCTCATGAGGACGCTCGCCTTGACCATCGCCCCCCCGCGGTCGCGCGCGACCGCCCGCACCGCCTTCTCGGTCGCGTGCGCCCTCGTCGGGGCGGGCCTGGTCGCGCTGCTCGCCCAGGTGCGGATCCCCCTGCCGTTCACCCCGGTGCCGATCACCGGCCAGACCCTGGGGGTGCTGCTCGTCGGCGCCGCGTACGGGCCGGGGCTCGGCGCCGGCACCCTCGGCCTGTACCTCGCCATGGCGGTCGTCGGGCTCCCGGTGCTCGCGCCGAACCCCGACGGCTCGCACGACACCGGCTGGGCCGTGCTCGGGGCGGGCGCGTTCACGGGCGGCTACCTGTGGGGCTTCGTCGTCGCCTCGGGGCTCGTGGGCTGGCTCGCGAAGCGCGGATGGGATCGGTCGTTCCGCTCGGCGATCGGAGCGATGTTCCTGGGGGAGGTCGCGCTCTACGCGCTCGGCCTGCCCTGGCTGCACCGGGCGTTGGACCTCGCGGGACTCGAGCCGACGATCGAGTCCACGCTCGCGGCGGGCCTGTACCCGTTCGTGATCGGGGACACCCTGAAGCTCCTGGCGGCCGCGGCGATGCTCCCGGGGGCCTGGCGGCTCGTGGATCGCCTCCGACCGCTCGGGGGCTAGCGAAGGCGCGCGTGGCCGAGCCCTGGTTCGCCGCCGCTCGGCTGCTCGTCGTCCCGCCGCTGCGGCTGTGGTTCGCCTGGCACCTGGAGGGTCTCGAGCGGATCCCGCACACGGGACCGGTCCTGGTCGCGTGCAACCACGCCTCCTACCTGGATCCGCTCGCGAACGGCTACGCGATCCTGACGGCCGGGCGCTACCCCCGGTTCCTGGCCAAGCAGGAGCTGTTCGACGTCCCGCTGCTCGGGCGCGCCCTGCGGGGCATGGGGCAGATCCCGGTGCGCCGCGGCACGCGGGACCGCGGAGCCCTCGAGGCGGCCCAGCGGGCGCTCGTCGCGGGCGAGGTCGTGGTGATCTACCCGGAGGGGACGGTGACGACCAGGCCGGACCACCTGCCGATGGCCGGCAAGACCGGCGCGGTTCGGCTGTCCCTGGCGACCGGGGTGCCCATCCTGCCGATCGCGAGCTGGGGGACGCACCCGGTATGGCAGAAGTCGGGGCCGGGATCGCTCAGGCCCCGGCGGCCGATCTGGATCAAGGTCGGCACGCCGATCGATCTGTCGGACCGGCGTCGGGAGGCCGACGACCACGATGCGCTCGTGGCGATGACGGCTGAGGTGATGGAGGCCCTCACCGCGCTCGTCCACGACCTGCGGGCCCGCTACCCGCGAGCGTGGCTCGAGGAGGGATAGGCTGGGTCGGTGCGCAGGCGGCGGGTCCTCGTGCTGTTCGGCGGGCGTTCGGCGGAGCACGAGATCTCCTGCATCTCGGCCCGCTCGGTCGTCGACGCCCTCGACCCCCAGCGCAACGAGGTGCTCTGCGTCGGGATCACGCGAGCGGGCCGCTGGCGCCTGCTCCCCGGGCCGCCGGCGCTGCCCGCTGAGACCGGTCGGCTGCCCGAGGTTGGCGAGGCGACGGGTCCGACGGTCGCGATCGCCGAAGCCGCCGAGGGGCCCCGCGAGCTCGTCGTTGCCGACGGTCGTCGCGAGGCCGTCGACGTCGTGTTCCCGGTGCTGCACGGTCCGTTCGGCGAGGACGGCACGGTCCAAGGGCTGCTCGAGGTCGCCGGGGTGCCGTACGTGGGCGCCGGCGTCCTCGGGTCGGCGGTCGGGATGGACAAGGCGGTTCAGAAGGTCCTGTTCGCCGCCGCGGGTCTGCCGGTCGTGCCCCACGAGGTCGTCCGCGAGCTCGAGTGGAGCGACGACCGGGAGGGGGTCCTGGCCCGCGTCGAGGCGCTCGGCGTGCCCTCCTTCGCGAAGCCGGCCACGCTCGGTTCCTCGATCGGGATCACGAAGGTCCACGGCGCCGACGAGCTCGAGCCCGCGATCGACGAGGCGTTCCGCTACGCGCGCAAGGTGCTCGTCGAGCGCGCGATCGAAGGGGCGCGCGAGATCGAGGTCGCGGTGCTCGGCAACGACGATCCCGTCGCCTCGGTCGCCGGCGAGATCGTCCCGCAGGGCCACGAGTTCTACGACTACGAGGCGAAGTACCTCGACGAACATGGGGCGCGGCTGCTCGTGCCCGCCGACCTCGGCGACGAGCTGCACGCAAGGGTCCGCCGCATGGCGGTGGCGGCGTTCCGCGCGGCCGAGGCCGCGGGCATGGCGCGGGTGGACTTCTTCGTTCGCGGCGAGGAGGTGTGGGTCAACGAGATCAACACGATCCCGGGGTTCACCCAGATCTCGATGTACCCGAAGCTCTGGGAGGCCTCCGGGCTCGCCTATCCCGAGCTCGTCGAACGACTGATCGAGCTCGCGATCGATCGCCACGAGCGGGAGCGGTCCAAAAGCGCGCTGGCGCGGGAGCTCGGTCCCGCCCCGGGCGTTAGAGGTGGACGACCGGACAGGTGAGCGTGCGCGTGATCCCGTCGACCGCCTGGATCCGAGCCACCACGAGGCGCCCGAGCTCGTCGACGGAGTTCGCCTGCGCCCGGACGATCACGTCGTAGGGGCCGGTCACGTCCTCAGCCTCGGTCACGCCCTCGATCTCGCGCACCGCGTTGGCCACGTGCGCCGCCTTGCCGACCTCCGTTTGGATGAGGATGTACGCGTTGACCACGGCTCGCCTCCTGCGTCCTCGGGAGCGCCATGCTAGCGGCGGGGCTCCGCGGCGCGCAACGCTTCGGAAGCCCCGTGGTTCCACCGCGCCTGCCGCCGATCGCCGAGGCCGGTGCCATCATCGAGGGGTGTTCCGGGATCGACGCGACGCGGGGGAGCGACTGGGCGAGGCGCTGCGCGACCGCGTCGACCCGCCCGCGATCGTGTTGGGGATCGCGCGGGGCGGCGTCGTCGTCGCCGCGCCCGTGGCCGAGGCGCTCGGCGCCCCGCTCGACGTCGTCGTGCCCCGCAAGCTCGGGGCCCCGCACAACCCGGAGCTCGGGATCGGGGCCATCGCGCCGGGCGTCGTGGTGCTCGACGAGGACCTCGTTCGCCGGCTCGGCGTCGACGAGGCCTACGTGCGCGCCGAGACGGCCCGCCAGCAACGGGAGATCGAGCGGCGCCTCGCCGCCTACCGCGGAGATCGGCCGCCGCCGGAGCTCGCCGGCAAGACGGCCGTGATCGTCGACGACGGGGTGGCGACCGGGGGGACCGCGATCGCCGCGAGCCGGTGGGCCCGCCGCGAGGGGGCCGAGCGCGTCGTGATCGCGGCGCCGGTCGGCCCGGCCGGGATCGAGCGGCGGCTCGCGCCGGAGGCCGACGACGTCGTGGTGCTGTTCACGCCGCGGACGTTCCTCGCGGTCGGGGAGTGGTACGAGCGCTTCGAGCAGACCGGTGACGACGAGGTCCGGGCGCTGCTCGCAACGGAGACCGCGTGAGGCCCGTCGAGCTCGTCGTTGCGCTCGCCCTCGCGGCCCTCGGCGTCCGCTCGCTCGTGTACTGGCTGCGCCGACCGTTCGACTCGAACGACCCTCGCGACCACGCCCTGTACGCGCTGTACCTGACGGGCCGGGTCGGGCTGTGGTTCGCGTTCGCCGGCATGTTCGCGCTGTTCGCGTTCGCCGGGACGACCGACCCGATCACCGGCGAGCGGGTGGCCGCGCGCGGACGGGCCTTCATCGACGCCGCCGACGACTACGCCTGGTACCTGCTCGTGCCGGTCGTGTTGGCGGCCGCGCAGTTCGCGGGCGGTTGGTTCCTGGGGCGCCGCTCGCCGCGCGGCCGTCCCTAGGAAGAGGCGGCCCTCAGCGGACGGCCTCGACGACCTCCGGGTCGAGCTCGGGGAACCCCCGCAGATGCTCGACCCGCTCCCGCTTGAGCCGCTCGACGATCTCGCGGTACTCGTCGATCCGCCCCTGCCGTTCGTACAGCCGGCGCGGCTGCAGGAGCTCTGGGTCGTCCAGGTCGGGGACCGAGGTCGCGACCTGGTAGCCGAAATCGGGGTCCCGGTCCCACTCGATGGTGCCCTCGGCGATCGCGCGCACGCAGGCCGACGTGTGCGGGATCTTCACGTCCTTGGACCGCTCGTCGTCCTCGGGGCCGCCGACGCGGCCGGTGTTGAGCAGGTAGGTCTCGATCGGGTGGGTCGCGAGCAGCTCGAGCAGGCGGTTGCCCTGCAGGCCGTGGGGGAGCGGGAAGAAGGGGTTCGTCCCGGGCACGCGCAGGAACCGACCTTCCTCGGCGGCGCCGCCGGCGGCCGTGCCGGTCGTCTCGCCGAGCATGAAGTACGCGGCGGACTGCACCTGGTCGAGCTTCGCAACCGCCGGGATGATGTTCTGGTTGCGGTTGAGGATCAGCAGGTAGTCGACGGTGCCGATCGTGCGCGCGTCCTCGTAGGCGAGCAGGTCGCGCATCTCGAAGACGGCGCGTCCGTTCTTCGTGTAGCCCTCGTTGAAGAAGTCCACGCGCCCATGCTCGTCCTGGTAGACGTTCTCGAGGTAGGTCGTGGGCTTCGTGACGGCGCCGTGGATCGACGGCTCGAACGCGGGATCCAGGCCGAAGGTCTTCGCGAAGCACCCGTTCTCGGTCCCGTAGGCGATCCCGCCCGGCATGAGCCCGACGAAGTCGTCCTGCACGGGGCGGGAGCCGTTCTGGGTGGTGAACGTCGTCGTCGTCTTCCCGGTGCCCGACAGGCCGATGATCATGAAGACCTTGTCCCCGTGGGCCGTCGGGATCACCTTGAGCCCGGCGTGCAGGGCGAGCCCGCCGCGGTTGTAGACGATGTCGTTCCACATCCGAAGGCCGCCCTTCTTTGACTCCCCGAAGTAGTCCGAGCCGAGGACCCGGGTCGTGTAGGCGTCGAGGTCGACCGCGATGACACGGTCGTCGGGGTAGCCGGGAGCGTCGAGGCCCGGCGTGTAGATCACCTGGACCTCGGGCTCCGCCCCATCCTCGCGCGGGAAGTAGAGCTTCTGCTGCATCCCGGCGATGTTCGCGAAGCGCTTCTCCATGACCAAGCGCGCCCGCGTCATCAGCGTCGGGTCGTTGCCGATCCATCCGTCGATCACGATCACGTCGTTCTCGGCGAGGTAGCGATCCTGGCGGCGGGCGATCTCCTCGTAGGCCTCGCGCGTCATCGTCTTGCCGCTCGAGGGGCGTTCCACGACGAACGTGCTTCCGGCGCTGCGGGACAGCACGCGCGTCTGGACGTTGACGCTGCCGAACTCGGAGATGCGGCACTGCGGCATCTCCTCGGTGAACTTGCGCAGCTCCTCGGGCGTCGGGTTGACGTACGCCTCTGCCACCTGGGCCTCCTCACGGTCGCCCGGGCCCGGGGGCCACGAGCGGGATCGATCGACGGGGCCCTAGAGTCTAGCCGACAACCCTCGGGACCCCGACGCCGACCTTCCGGCGCGCCGTGGTCCGGGAACGTTGGACGGAACGGACAAGCGTGCCTTCGACCGAGGACGAGCTGCTCGAGGCGATCGCCCGCGAGCTCGCCGTGCGCGACGAGCGCGTGGTCGTGGGCGTTGGCGACGACGCCGCCGTCGTCCGCCCCGGCGAGGGCGACCTCGTGCTCACGGTCGACGCGCTCGTGGAGGGCACGCACCTGCCGCGAGGCGAGCTTCCCTCGCCGGTGGACCTCGGTCACCGGGCGATCGCCGTGGCGGCGAGCGACGTGGCGGCCATGGGCGCCAGCCCCCGCCTGGCGCTCGCCGCGCTCACGCTCTGCCCTTCGGCCCAGGCCGGGTGGATCCTCCAGCTGGTCGGCGCGATGCGGGACGCCTGTGCCGGGCTCGGGGCCGTGCTCGTCGGGGGGAACCTCGCGCGCGGCGCGGAGCTCTCGCTCGCGGTCACGGTCGTCGGCGGGGTGGCGCCGGGCGGTGCGGTTCTGCGCTCGGGGGCACGGCCGGGCGACGTCGTTGTGGTCACCGGCGAGCTCGGGTCCGCGGCCGCGGGCCGCCGCCTGCTGGCCGCGGGCGGGCCGCTCGACGAGGCGGATCGTCTCGCCGTGCAGCGGGCCCTGCGGCCCCGGGCGCGCGTTCTGGAGGGCCGCGCGCTCGCGGCGGCGGGGGCGACGGCGATGATCGACGTGTCCGACGGGTTCGCGCTCGACCTGGCCCGGCTGTGTCGCGCGAGCGGCGTCGGGGCACGGGTTCGCACCGCGGACCTGCCGGCCGGGCAGCGGGCGCGACCGGATGAGGTCCTGGGCGGCGGAGAGGACTACGAGCTCCTCGCGACCCTTCCCCCGCCGGCCGTCCCGACGGCGCGGGACGAGGTCGCGGCCCTCGGAACCGCGCTCACCTGCGTCGGAGAGATCGTTGCCGGCGCGGGCGTGATCGCCGTCGACGCGGAGGGCGGCGCGGCGCCGCTGCCGCCCGTCGGCTGGGACCACCTCGCGTGAGCCGCGAGGGACCGCGCCCGGGGGTGAGCCGTCACGGATCGACGCCGTGGGGGCGGGCCGGTCGGCGGCCGGGTCAGCCGCGGGCGGGTCGGACGACCTTGCCGGCCTTGATGCAGCTCGTGCAGGCGTGGATCCGGCGCGGCACCCCGTCGACGAGGGCCCGCACGCGCTGCACGTTCGGGTTCCAACGGCGGTTGTTCCGCTTGTGGGAGAACGTCACCGCCTTGCCGAACCAGGGGCGCTTCCCGCAGAGGTCGCACACGGCTGCCATGGGCCTTCGAGGGTAGCAGACGGGCTCGGGCCGAGGGTCGTCGCGCCGCCGTGGTAGAACGGCCGCAGCCGTGAGGTGCCGTCCGTGCCCCTGCGCCTGAGCGACCCGATCGTCGCGATCGACCGCCGCCTGGCTTCGCGCCGGCAGGGCACCGACCAGCGTGCGCCGACCGCGCACGTGGCCCTCGCCGAGGGCCTGGGCCTTCGGACCGTCGCCGATCTCCTCCACCACTACCCCCGTCGCTACATCGATCGCTCGACCGTCGTTGCGGTCCGGGCGCTTCGCGTCGGCGAGCACCAGACGACGATCGCGCGCGTGCGCTCGGTCGCCCGCCGTCGCACGCGTCAACACCGCACGATCGTGACGGTGACGCTCGGCGACGCGTCGGGGGTCGTGGACCTGGTGTTCTTCAACCAGCCGTGGATCGCGACCCTGTACCGGCCCGGCCTCGAGGTCGCCGTGTCCGGCGTCGTCGTCCGCTACGGGCGTCGGCTGCAGTTCCAGAACTTCGAGGTCGAGATCCTGCGTGGCGAGGAGCAGGACCTCGTGCACACCGGGCGGATCACGCCGGTGCACCCGGCGACGGACGGGATCTCCCCGCGCACGATCCGCGAGCTCGTCCACCGCGCGCTCGAGCGCCTGCCGCGGATCGAGGACCCGGTCCCCGAGGCGATCCGCGCGGCCGAGGGGCTGATCGACCGCGACCGGGCGCTGCGCTGGATCCACTTCCCCGAGGACGACGAGCAGCTCGCGCGCGCCCGCGAGCGCCTCACGTTCGACGAGCTGTTCGTCCTGGAGCTCGGCGTCGGCTACCGCAAGCGTCGCCTCGCCGCGGCGGCGGTCGGCGTGCGCCACGAGCCCGCCCCTGCGCTGGCTCGGCGCTTCCTCGAGCTGCTGCCCGTGGAGCCGACGAAGGCCCAGCTGCGGGCGATCGAGGAGATCTCCGCGCAGATGGCCCGCCCGACGCCCATGAACGCCCTGCTGCAGGGCGACGTGGGGTCGGGCAAGACCCTCGTGGCCGTGCACGCCGCCCTCGTCGCGATCGGGTCCGGCCACCAGGCCGCGATCATGGCGCCGACCGAGGTGCTGGCCGCGCAGCACGCCCGCTCCGTGGCGAGCCTGCTCCACGGCGTGGGCGGGCGTCCGCTGCTCGAGCAGGGACCGGGGCCCGGCGGGCCCCAGGCGTCGCTGTTCGACGAGCCCGCCTCCCCGGAGCCCTCCGTCACCTACGCGCTGCTCACCGGCTCGACCCCGGCTCGGGAGCGCGAGCGGATCCTCGCCGCGGCCGCCGACGGGGCCCTCGACCTGCTCGTGGGCACGCACGCGCTGATCCAAGAGGGCGTGGCGTTCGCCGACCTCTCCCTCGCCGTCGTGGACGAGCAGCACCGATTCGGCCTGCACCAGCGGATGGCCCTGCGCTCGAAGGGTCGCGGCGAGATCGACACGCTGATCCTCACCGCGACCCCCATCCCCCGGACGCTCGCGCTCACCTACTACGGCGACCTCGACGTGGTCGTGCTCGACGAGCTGCCGGCCGGGCGCCAGCCGGTCCGGACGCTCGCCGCGCGCACCGAGCTCGAACGCGCCCGCGCCTACGACCTCGTCCGCGCCGAGGTCGAGGCCGGCCACCAGGCCTTCGTCGTGTGCGCGGCGATCGACGAGGACAACCGCACCCAGGTTCGCGCGGCCGAGTCCGAGGCGGCGCGCCTGGCGACCGAGGTGTTCCCCGACCTGCGCGTCGCCCTGCTCCACGGTCGCATGCCGGCCCGCGAGAAGGAGCGGGTGATGGAAGCGTTCCGCTCAGGCGCGGCCGACGTGCTGATCGCCACCACCGTCATCGAGGTCGGCGTCGACGTCCCGAACGCGACCGTGATGCTCGTCGAGGACGCGGATCGCTTCGGCCTGGCTCAGCTGCACCAGCTCAGGGGCCGGATCGGGCGCGGTGCGGCGGCCGCCACGTGCGTGCTGTTCGACGGCTCCGATCCGACGAACCTCGAGGCGAGAGCGCGGATCGACGCGATGGTGCGCACGACCGACGGGTTCGAGCTGGCCGACGAGGACCTGCGGCTGCGCGGGGAGGGCACGCTGTTCGACGTCCGCCAGTCGGGGATGCCCGACCTCCGCCTCGCGCGCCTGGCCGACGACCTCGAGCTCGTCAAGCGAGCCCGGGCCCGCGCGTTCGGGCTGCTCGACGCGGACCCGAGCCTGGAGCGCCATCCCGCCCTGCTCGACGAGCTTCGTGCGCGGTTCGCGCGGTCGATCGACTGGCTCTTCGCCTCCTGAGGCGCCCGGGGCCGGTGGGCTGCCGACGTCGCCGGACAAGACGCCGCGGGCGGGCGTTAGGCTCGGACCTCGGATGCGCGTGATCGCGGGCTCGGCGCGGGGCACCCGCCTCGTCGTTCCCCCGGGCGGCGCCACCCGGCCGGTCGCCGACCGCGTCCGCGAGGGCCTGTTCGCGAGCCTGGGGGAGCGGGTGGTGGGGGCGGTGTGCCTCGACCTGTTCGCCGGCAGCGGCGCCCTGGGGATCGAGGCGCTCTCGCGCGGGGCGGCGGCCTGCACGTTCGTGGATCGTTCGCGGGCCGCCGCGCGCGCGATCGAGGAGAACCTCGCACGCACGGGCCTCGGCGCGCGGGCCCGGGTCGTGGTGCGCGACGTCGCGGGGTTCCTGCGTCACCGCCCCTCGGGGATGCCGCCCGTGGACCTCGCCTTCGTCGACCCCCCGTGGGCGCTCGAGCCGACGCACGTCGCGGCCATCGCCCGGTCGCTGGAGCGCGGATGGCTCGCCGGTCGGGGCGTCGTCGTGCTGACCCGGGGTCATAAGGGCTTGCTGCCAGCGGTTCCGCTAGACTGGAGCGCCCAACGGCGACTCCGGTACGGAGACAGCCTCGTGATCGTGTACCAGCGGGCCGGCCGGAAGGTCGGCCGGGAGGTCGGATGGGCCTGACCGCGCTGTGTCCGGGGACATTCGACCCCGTGACCAACGGACACCTCGACATCATCGAGCGGACGAGCCGCTCGTTCGCCGCCGTGGTCGTCGGGGTGCTGGAGAACCCGTCGAAGCAACCCCTGTTCAGCGTCCAGGAGCGGGTCGAGCTCCTGCGCGAGGCCGTGCGGGGCCTGGACAACGTGCGCGTCGGCTCGTTCCACGGGCTCCTCGTCGACCACGCCCGCGCCCAGGGCGCGCACGTGATCGTCAAGGGCCTGCGCGCGGTCTCGGACTACGAGTACGAGATCCAGATGGCCCAGATGAACCTGCGGATCGGCGGGATCGAGACGCTGTTCATGCCGACGAATCCGATGTGGTCGTTCCTGTCGTCCTCCCTCGTCAAGGAGGTCGCGCGCTTCGGGGGCGACGTGGAGGGGCTCGTCCCCGACCACGTCCGCAAGGCGCTCGTCGAGCGGCTCGGAGGCGGTGGGTAGGTGGACATCGCGGGCCGGCTGCAGCAGCTCGAGGAGCTGATCGCCGAGGCGAAGTCCATGCCGCTGTCCTCCTCGGTGCTCGTCAACCGCGAGGAGGTGCTCGAGCTCGTCCGCGCGATGCAGGAGGATCTGCCCGAGGAGATCAAGCAGGCGCGCTGGGTCGTGCGCGACCGGGAGGAGCTGCTCGCGAAGGCGCGCGCCGAGGGAGAGCGCATCGTCGCCGCGGCCCAGGAGGAGCAGGCCCGCCTCGCGCGCAAGGAGGAGATCGCCAAGCGTGCGGAGGAGGAGGCCGAGCGGATCCTCGCCGCCGCGGAGGAGCGTGCCCGTTCGATGCGCGCCGAGGCGGAGGACTACGTCGACGCCAAGCTCGCGCAGTTCGAGGTCGCGCTCCGCCGGATCCTCGAGGAGGCCCAGTCGGCCACCCGCGCCCTTGCCAAGACCCTCGACCAGGTCGAGGTCGGTCGCGAACGGCTCCGCTCCCAGGCCACGCCGGCCGAGCAGCGGCTGAGCGCGGAGCCGGCCTCGGAAACGCCCCTGTACGACGAGGACGGGGGGCAGCCGTGAGGCTGCTCGACGTGCGCGACCTGCTCGGGCACCCCGGCGCCGTGCGCGAGGAGCGGCTGCGCGAGTCGCTCGAGGGGCTCGAGACCGAGCTCGCGGGGGTCCCCGCGCCGATCGACGCCGACCTCGTGCTCGAGGCCCTCGTCGAGGGGATCTGCGTGACAGGAACCGTGCGCGGGACGCTCGCCCTGCGCTGCGCGCGGTGCCTCGCCGCGTTCGAGCGGGGGTTCGAGATCCGGGTGCACGAGCTGTTCGTGCGCGATGCGGCCGACGACGGCGAGGAGTATCCGTTCGACCCCGAGCGTGGGATCGACCCCGAGCAGATGCTGCGCGACGCGATCGGCACCGAGCTTCCGTTCGCGCCCCTGTGTCGACCCGACTGCCTGGGGCTGTGCGAGGTGTGCGGCGGGGACCGTAACCTGCGGGAGTGCCCCGGCCACGAGCGCGTCGACCCGCGCCTGGCCGCCCTGGCCGACCTGCTGCCGCTGCTCGCCGACCCCGACGGCGGCGCCGATCGAGGCTGACGCTGCGACGAACACCGACGAAGAGAAAGGACCCACCGTGGCCGTTCCGAAGAAGAAGCACAGCAAGGCGCGGACGGCGCGCCGTCGCGCCGCCTGGAAGGGGGCGGTGCCGCCCTACAGCGAGTGCCCCCGCTGCCATCGCCCGAAGCTCCCCCACCGGGTGTGCGGGCACTGCGGGACCTACGCGGGGCGGCAGGCCGTGGAGGTCGAGTAGCGGCGTGCGCCGCGCGGAGGCCGAGGCCCCTCCGGACGCGCTCGACCGCGCCCTCGGCGTGGCGTTCCGCGATCCGCGGCTCCGCCAGGCCGCGCTCACGCACCGCTCCTTCGCCTTCGAGCAGGGCCTGGGGGTCACGAACGAGCGGCTCGAGTTCCTCGGTGATGCCGTGCTCGGCCTCGTCGTGACCGACATGGCCTACCGCGCCTTCCCCGAGCTTCCGGAGGGCAACCTCGCGAAGCTGCGCGCCGCGGTCGTGAACATGGCCGCGCTCGCCGACGTCGCCCGCTCCCTCGGCCTCGGGCAGCTCCTGCTGCTCGGCAAGGGCGAGGAGCGCAGCGGTGGGCGCGACAAGGCGAGCATCCTGGCTGACGCGCTCGAGGCCGTCTTCGGCGCCGTCTACCTGGACCGCGGCCTCGACGTCGCCCGAGAGCTCATCGAGCGGCTGTTCCGGCCTCGGATGGAGGCCTACGTGCGGGGTGAGGGCGATCGCGACTACAAGACGCTCCTGCAGGAGCTGTCCTCCCAGGAGCTCCGTTCGATGCCGGAGTACCGGGTCGACGAGCGTGGCCCGGACCACGAGAAGGAGTTCACGGCGACGGTGTTCGTCGGCGGCGAGCCCCTCGGAACGGGGGTCGGGCGCTCGAAGAAGGAAGCCGAGCAGCAGGCCGCGCGGGAGGCCTTCGAGCGGATCACCGGCCGAGGCCGTGGCCCCGAGGTCGAGGAGCGCTGAGTCCGATGGAGCTGCCCGAGGTCGAGGTCTTGCGGCGCGACCTCGAGCGCGACGTCGCGGGGCGCAAGATCCGCGCGGTCGAGGTGAAGAGCTCGCGGAACGCGATGCGCGCGATCCGCCGACACCGGACCCGGAAGGAGTTCGCCGCGCGTCTGGTGGGCCACAAGATCACGAGGGTCGAACGCCGCGGCAAGTACCTCCTGCTGACGCTCGACGGGGGCGACGTCCTCGTCGCGCACTTCGGGATGAGCGGGCGGTTCTTGCGCGGAACCGGCCGGGTGGCGCCCGTGCAGCACACCCACGTGGTGATCACGTTCCAGCAGGGCGGGGACCTGCGCTTCATCGACCCCAGGACCTTCGGCGAGCTGTTCGTCGCCTCACCCGACGAGCTCGGCAAGCTCAAGGAGCTCCAGCACGTCGCGATCGATCCGCTCGACCAGGTCTTCACGTGGCCGACGTTCCAGTACCTGCTCGCCGAACGCGCCTCGAAGCTCAAGCCCCTCCTGCTCGACCAGCGGTTCATCAGCGGTCTCGGCAACATCTACTCCGACGAGGTGCTGTTCGCCGCGGGGCTGCGCTACGACCGCATGAGCGACACGCTGTCCTCCCAGGAGGTGCGCCGCCTGTACCGCGCGATCCAAGAGGTCCTGCAGGAGGCGATCAAGGCGCGGGGCACCACGCTCGACGACGAGGCCTACGTCGACCTGTACGGCAAGCCCGGCGCCTACCAGCTCGAGCTCAAGGTCTACGGACGTGCGGGGCAACCGTGCCGGCGGTGTCGAACCCCGATCGAGACCGTGCGGATCTCGCAGCGGACCTCCTACTTCTGTCCGCAGTGCCAGAGCTAGGGGCTCACACGACCGCCGCCCCGGCGGCGCGCATCCGCTCGATGGCCCGCTCGCCGTCGCCGGGCTCGAGGTCGACCGCCCGGATCCCCGACGCGAGGACCGTGACCGGGAAGCCGAGTCGACGGGCGTCCAGGACCGTCTCGACCACGCAGTAGTCGGTCGCGATCCCGACGACGACGAGGCGCTGCGCCCCGTGTTCGCGCAGGATCCGCTCGAGCTCGGTCGCCGAAACGTCGCCGCTTCGCGGATCGCGAACGGAAAAGCCCGAGTAGCCGTCCTTGCCGTCGGCGCCCTTGCGCACGATCGGTCCCTCCACGCGCAGGTCGGGCCGCAGGGCCGCGCCCCACGTGTCCTGCACGCAGTGCACCGGCCACGGGCCGCCGTCGGTCTGGAAGTGAGGCGTGCGCGGCGGATGCCAGTCCTGCGTGTACGCGACGAGCGCCCCGGCCTCGATCGCGGCCCTCGATCTCGGCGTTCACGAACGGCACGACCTCCTCCGCACCGCGGACGTAGAGGCTGCCTCGGGGGTCGGCGAAGTCGTTCTGCACGTCGACCACGACGAGGGCGGTCGACGGGTCGTACGGCGGGTGGGTCGGCATGTCCTTCATGCTAGCCGGCGCTCCGGCGGGCCCGGGGTCCCCCGACGAGGCCAGGGGCGTCGCCCGTGGCACACTGCATCCCGATGGGCACCGCACGGGTGCGCGTCGTCGTCGACGGGCGGGTCCAGGGCGTGTTCTTCCGCGCGACCTGCGCCGAGCGGGCGCGGGCGCTCGGGGTGACGGGCTGGGTCCGCAACCTTGCCGACGGGCGCGTCGAGGCGGTCTTCGAGGGTTCCTCGGAGGCGGTCGACGCCCTCGTCGCCTGGTGCCGTCAGGGGCCGCCGGCGGCGGTCGTTCGCGAGGTCGAGGTCCACGCGGAGCCCCCGCGCGGGGAGGTCGGGTTCCGGATCCGATGAGGACGAGGAGTTCCGTCGGCTTGCGCGGCCGGGAATCACACCGCTGTTAGCATCCTGCCCGCATGTTCCTTCGCCAGATCACGATCCGAGGCTTCAAGTCCTTCGCCGACAAGACCGTGCTGGCCTTCGTCCCGGGCGTCTCGGTGATCGTGGGACCGAACGGTTCGGGCAAGTCCAACCTCGTCGACGCCATCAGCTGGGCGCTCGGGGAGCAGGGAGCTCGGTCGCTGCGGGGGGCGCAGATGGCGGACGTGATCTTCGCCGGAACGCCCTCCCGCCCCGCCCTCGGCATGGCCGAGGTACGGCTCGTGATCGACAACAGCGCCGGGCGGATCCCGGTGCCGATGACCGAGATCGAGATCGCCCGCACGGTGTTCCGCTCCGGCGAGTCGGAGTACCGGATCGGAGGCCAACCGGTGCGCCTGCTCGACGTGCAGGAGCTGCTCGCCGAGTCGGGCATCGGCCGAGGGCTGCACACGGTCGTGGGCCAGGGTCAGCTCGAGGACGTCCTCACCGCGCGCCCCGAGGAACGCCGCCGCTGGATCGAGGAGGCGGCGGGCATCGCCAAGCACCGTCGGCGCAAGGAGCGCGCGGAGCGCAAGCTCGCCGGGCTCGACCAGGACCTCCTGCGGCTGGGCGACGTGCTCGCGGAGCTGCGACGCCAGCTCAAGCCGCTCCAGCAGCAGGCGGAGGTCGCCCGCAAGCACGAGCGCCTCACGGCCGAGGCCGAGGAGCTGTCGCGCAAGCTGGCGGCCGCGCGGCTGCGGGCGGTCCTCGAGGAGCGCGAGCGTCGCCGCGAGGGCTGGGAGCAGGGGGTCGAGGCGCGCCGCGAAGCGCGCGCTCGGCTCGAGGCGCTGGACGCCGAGGTGCTCGCGGCCGCCGACGCCCGGGCGGAGGCGGCCGCCGCCCTGGCCGACGCCGAACGGGCGTTCCAGGGGGCCAGCGCCGAACGGACCGAAGCCGAGCGGGCTTTGCGCGCCGCCGTCGAGCGAGAGGCGGCGGCGCGGGAGGCCCTCGCCGGGCAGGCGACCAGGGCCGCCCGGCTCGAGGCGCTCGAGGCGGAGCTCGAGCGCGCCGAGCGGCACCTCGCCACGACGATCGCGGAGCTCGCCGAGCGTGAGCGCGAGCTCGACGAGGCGGAAGCGGCCTTCCGCGAGGCCGACCGCCGCCGTCGTGAGATCGAGGAGGAACGCCGTCGGGTCGGCGAGGCGGCCGCGTCGCGGCGCGCGGAGGTCGAGGCGCTGGGTCGGGCTCTCGAGGCCGCCGAGCGCGAGCGCGAGCGGGCGGTCGCCGAGCACGCGGCCGTCGTCGAGCGCCTCGCCCGGGTGCGCGACGAGCGGGCGATCCTCGAGCGGGATATCGAGACGCTCGACGCCCAGGCCTCGCCGCTCGCGGAGCGTCGCGCGGCGCTCGACGAGGAACGGCGGCGCCTGGTCGAGCGGATCGAGGAGCTCGAGGAGGCCCGTCGCCGGATGCAGGCCCGGCGCGACCTGCTCGAGGCCCGGCGCGCCGACATCGAGGAGACACCCGGCTCGCGGTTCCTCGCTCGCCATCGCGGTCGGGCGATCGGGCTCGTGCGCGACCTCGTGCGGGCGGACGACGGCCTCGAGGCCGCGCTGGCGGCGGCGCTGGGCCCGCTCGCGGACGCCGTCGTGTACGACGACGGCCAGCGCGCGCTCGCCGACGCGCCCGAGGCCGACGGCGCGACGCTCGCGATCAGCTCGGGCGGGCCCGTCCCGGTGGGGTTGGCCGGGGAGCGCGCCCTCCTGTCCGCGGTCGAGGCCGCGCCGGCCGCCCGTGGCCTCGTGAGCGCGGTGCTGCGTGACGTGTACCTGGCCGCGACCCTCGAGGAGGCGGCCGCGAAGCACGAGGCGCACCCACGCGCCTCGTTCGTGACCCCGGATGGCGTGCTCGTCGGTCCGAGCGTGATCCGCACGGCGGCTCGCCTGGATGAGCGGGCCCGCGAGATCCGGGCCGAGCTCGCCGTGCTCGCCCACGACCTCACCGCGAACGCGAACCAGCTCCGGCCGAAACGCGCTCGTCTGGAGGAGGTCGCGCAGGAGCACGCGTTCCTGGGCGAACAGATCGAGGCGGCCGACGCCGACATCACGGCCGCGGCCGAGCGCCTCGCATCGCTCGAACGGGATCTCGCGGGGCTCGAGGCGGAGCGCGATCTCCTCGAGCGACGCCTGGCCACGCTCGACGAGCAGCTCGCCACGGTGCGCGCCCGCCTCGCCTCGATCGATCCGCAGGCCCCCGACGAGCTTCCGGAGCTGCCCCCGATCCCCCAACCGCCGGTGCAGGCGCGGGTCGCGGTCGAGACGCTCCGGCGCGAGCGCAGCGCGGTCGATCAGCGCCTGGCCCAGCTGCGGGCCGAGCGGGACGAGCTGCTCGCCCACGACCCCGATCGGCTGCGCTCGGAGCTCGAGGACGCCGCTGCCGCGCGCCATCGGGCCGAGCAGGACCTGGCGGCGGCCGAGTCCGCCTACGCGGCGGCACAGGAGCGCCGCTCGGCCGCGGCGGCGGCCGAGCGCGAGGCGGCCGAGCGCGAGGCGGCCGTCAACCGGGCGTGGCGTGAGGCCTCGACCGAGCTCGACCGGCTTCGCGAACGCTACGAGGAGGAGGATCGTCGGCGTGCCGACATCGAACGCAGGATCGGCGAGGGCGAGCGCCTGTTGCGGGAGGGCTTCGGAACCGAGCCCGAGGAGGCGCTGGCCGCCCTCGGGCCTGACGACACGGTCGAGGCCCTGGAGCGACGCTCGGAGCTCGTGTCGCGTCGGCTCGCGCTGCTCGGCCGCGTGAACCTGCTCGCCACGGGCGAGCTCGAAACCCTCCAGGAGCGCCACGACTTCCTGCAGCGGGAGCTCGAGGACGTCAAGCGCGCGCGGCGGGACCTGTTGGAGGTGATCGCTCGCGTCGAGCGCGAGATCACGGAGGCGTTCGACGCGGCGTTCCGCGACGTCGCGCGCGAGTTCGAGCGCCTCGTCGGCGAGCTGTTCCCCGGCGGCCAGGGGCGGCTCGTGCTGACCGAGCCCCACGACCCCCTCGCCTCGGGGATCGAGATCGAGGCGAGCCCGGGCCGCAAGCGCGTGAAGCGGATCTCCCTGCTGTCCGGCGGTGAGCGGTCGCTGGCCGCGCTCGCGTTCCTGTTCGCGATCTTCACCGCCCGGCCGTCGCCCTTCTACCTCCTCGACGAGGTCGAGCCCGCCCTGGACGATCTCAACCTGCAGCGGTTCCTGCGGCTCGTCCAGGGCTTCGCGAGCGACGCGCAGGTCCTCATCGTCACCCACCAGAAGCGGACGATGGAGATCGCGGAGATGCTCTACGGGGTGTCGCTGAACCCCGATGGGACGACGCGGGTCGTGGCTCAGCGCCTCGAGCCGCCCGCGTCCGGCGGCGCGCAGGCGTCGGCGCTTCCTGCGCGCCAGCCGGTCGGCTAGCCTCGCGGTCGATGGAAGCCGTCCTCGTCGCCCTCGTCGGGCTCGCCATGGTGGGCGGCTTGGTCGCGCTCGTCCTTCGTCGACGGGCTCAGGTGGGCGGCGCGAGCGCGGCCGTGTCGCAGCCCGACGGGCGATCGGCGGGGGCCTTCGGGCCGACGGGCCTGGGGACGCGGATCCGCGCGCTGTTCGCGCGCGGGCAGGCCGCGCCGTGGGCCGAGCTCGAGGACCTCCTCGTGCGTGCCGACGTCGGCCCCGAGGCCGCTCGGTCCCTCGTGGAACGGGTGCGTGCTCGGGCCGCCGCCGACGGCGACCCCGCGGCGCTCGTGCGCGAGGAGGTGCGGGCCGCGCTCGGGCCCGCCGAACCGCTGCGGTTGCCCGAGGGGCGGCTCGGCGTCGTGCTCGTCGTCGGCGTGAACGGCTCGGGCAAGACGACGACGATCGGCAAGCTCGCGTGGCGCCTGGCACGGGAGGGCAGGCGCGTCGCCGTCGCGAACGCCGATACGTTCCGAGCCGCTGCCGCCGAGCAGCTCGCGACCTGGGCCGAGCGCGCCGGGGTCCAGCTCGTCGCGCAGCAGCGGGGGGCCGACCCCGGGGCCGTCGTCTTCGACGCGGTGACGTCGGCCCGTGCCCGGGGGGTCGACGCGCTGCTCATCGACACGGCGGGTCGCCTGCACACGAAGCGCCCGCTGATGGACGAGCTCGCGAAGCTCCGTCGCGTGGTGGAGAAGGCGGGGGCCGCGGTCGACGAGACGCTGCTCGTGCTCGACGCCCAGACGGGGCAGAACGGGATCGCGCAAGCACGGGCCTTCACCGAGGCGGTGGCCGTCACGGGGGTCGTGCTCACGAAGACCGACGGATCGGCGCGCGGCGGGGTCGTGCTGTCGGTTCGGGCGGGCCTGGGCGTCCCGATCCGCTTCGTCGGGGTGGGCGAGGGTCCGGAAGACCTCCTACCGTTCGATCCCGCCGCGTTCGCGGAGCGGTTGCTCGCCTGAGGGCCATGCGGGTGGGTGGACGGATCCTGCTCGTCGAGGACCACCGCTCGATGCGCGACGCGATCCTCATGGTGCTGCGCTCCGAGGGCTACGCGGTCGAGGAGGTGGGCGACGGCGACGCTGCGTTGGCAGCGGTGCGGGCGAACCCTCCGGACCTCGTGTTCCTCGACCTGAACATCCCCGGAACCGACGGCGCCGAGGTCCTGCGCCGCATCAAGGCCGATCCCGCGACCGCCCACGTCCGCGTGATCGTCGTGACGGCGACCGGGGAGGAGGGGCGGGCCGAGGCGACGGCGCTCGGCGCCGACGGCTACGTCACGAAGCCGTTCGGCCCCGCCGCGCTCGTCAGGACCGTGCGGCGGATGCTGGGAGATCCGCCGGAGCGCCGGGAACCGTGACGGTGAACGTGGATCCCTCGCCCACGGTGGAGCGCACCCGGATCTCGCCTCCCATCCGCTCCACGAGCTCCTTGGCGATGTACAGACCCAGCCCGGCCCCCTCCGCGTCGCGGCGCTGGACGTCCTGGGCCTGGTGGAAACGCTCGAAGATCCGGTCGAGCTGATCGGGTGGGATGCCGCGACCCTGATCGATCACCTCGAAGCGAACGAGCCCCGCTGGGGCGGCGGTCCGCGCGCACCACGACCCGTCGCGTCGGGGGGGAGAACTTGAGCGCGTTCGTGAGGAGGTTCGTGAGGACCTGGGCCAGGCGCTGAGGATCGACGACGAGCTCGTCGGCCTCCGGCTCCACGTGCCAGTCGACCCGGCCCGCCTCGGGGCCGAGCCCGGCCACGACCTCGCCGAGCAGCTCGGTCACCCCGACGGGCTCGGGGTTGAGCGCGAGGACCCCGGCCTCCAGGCGCGAGACCGTGAGCAGGTCCTCCACGAGCCGGGCGAGCCGCTCGCCCTGGATGTGGACGATGGCGAGGAACTCGTCGATCTGCTCCTCGGGCAGCTGGTGACGCCGGCGTCGCAGCGTGTCGACGAACCCCCGGATCGAGGCGATCGGGGTCCGCAGCTCGTGGCTCGTGATCGCGATGAAGTCGGTCTTCATCACGTCGAGCTCCTCCAGGCGCGCCCCTGGCCGCCGCCTCGCGTCGAGCGAGCTCCTCCGCCTCTTCGGCCCGAGCGTTCGCGCGACGCGTTTCGCGCGCGGCAAGGAGCGGGCGTAGGCGCCGGCCGACGACGGCCACCACCGCGGCCATCGCGACGCGGTACGCGAGGGCCGACGCGTCGAAGGCGTAGGCCGGGTAGCGCTCGGGCAGGTAGCGCTCGCGCAGGAACTCCGATCCGCCGAACAACCCCGCCGCGGCGACGGCTCCCACGATCCCGTAGCGCGCGGCTCCCTCCAGCGGAAGCAGGTAGCCAAGGACCCACACGGGGTCGGAGGGGCTCGCCGTCGTTGCCCACAGCAGCCCCAGCACCGCCGCGCAGTCGAGCGCGAAGGCCGCGGCCCCGATCGGCGCGAGGTCGTCGAGCTTGCTGGCCCGCAGGGCCGCGCTCCGTGATCGCGACGTTGGCCACGACGAGCCCGATCGCGATGGCGATCGCGATCGGTCGGACGAAGTGGGGCAGGGCCTCTTCCCGGGCCGCGGCCCAGCCCTGCCACGCGGCGAAGGCGGCCAGGACCCAGCGCAGCCCGACGAGCCCGAGCTCGCGCCGCCTCGCTGCCTGGAACGACCGATCGGTCCACCGTACCTCCGAACGTCGCCGCGACCGGCCCCGCCGGTAGCATGGGGGCAGCCCAGGCCGCGGCCGCCGCGGCGGGGGGCGTCCCATCAACGATGTTCGGACGCGCTGACCGCGAGCCTTGACGGCGTCTTCCGGAAGCTCCGTGCCCGGGGGACGGCTCCACCCGAAGCAGGTCGGACCAGGCCCTGGGGCGAGATCCGGACCGCCCTCCTCGAGGCTGACGTGGCCCTCGAGGTGGTTCGACGCCCTCCTGGAGGCCGTCCGGCGCCGGGCGCTGTCCGAGGAGGTCCTCCGCAGCCTCACGCCGGCCCAGCAGGTGGTCAAGGTCGTCGATGAGGAGCTCACCCCGGATCCTCGGCGGCGAGCACCGGC
This sequence comes from Actinomycetota bacterium, assembly GCA_026003015.1. GTDB lineage: Bacteria > Actinomycetota > UBA4738 > UBA4738 > HRBIN12 > BPGL01. The sequence continues at coordinate 205,146 of BPGL01000001.1, forward strand.
CCTTCGACGTCCCGCGCGCCGATCCGGCCGTGATCGTCGTGGCCGGCGTGCAGGGCTCGGGCAAGACGACGGCGTGCGCGAAGCTCGCCCGACACCTGAAGGCGAACGGGCGCCGACCGGTGCTGATCGGGGCCGACCTCGAGCGCCCCGCGGCGGTCGGACCAGCTGCGCACGCTCGGGCGGGAGATCGGCGTCCCCGTCTGGTCCCAGGGCCGTGACCCCGTGCGCCTCGCGCGGGCGGGGGGCGTGAAGGAGGCGCGGCGGAGCGGGCGCCGACGTCGCGATCGTCGACACGGCCGGCCGGCTGCACGTCGACGCCGAGATGATGCGCCAGGCCCGCCGGATCCGCGACCGTGACGGGAGCCCACCACGTCCTGATGACCCTGTGACGCGATGACCGGTCAGGACGCCGTCGCGCAGGCGCGGGCGTTCCTGCGCGGAGGGTCGACACGACCGGGTTCATCGTGACGAAGCTCGACGGCGACGCGCGCGGAGGGGCGGCGCTGTCGATGACCCACGTCACCGGCCGCCCGATCTTCTTCGTGGGGACGGGGGAGCGGGGTCGAGGATCTCGAGCCGTTCCACCCCGATCGCATGGCCGGCCGGATCCTGGGGATGGGGGCGACGTCTTGACGCTCATCGAGCGAACGCAGGAGGCCGTCGACGCCGAGGCGGCCGCCGCCGCGACGGACCGTCTGGCCGATGGCTCGTTCACGCTCGAGGACTTCCTCGTCCAGCTCCGCGAGATGCGCAAGCTCGGCCCCGTGCAGGACCTGCTGGGGATGCTCCCCGGGGGTGCCGGGCGGCCGCGGCGCGTTGAAGGACCTCGCGGGCGCGGTCGACGACGCCCAGCTCCGGCGGGCGGAGGCCATCATCTGCAGCATGACCCCGGCGGAACGGCGCGATCCCGGTATGATCTCCGGGGTCCCGGCGCCTGCGGATCGCCGGGGGCGCGGGGCGTCACGACGGCCGACGTCAACGCGCTGTTGCGCGACTTCGAGCAGGCGCGCCGGGCCATGCGGGCGATGCTCGGCGGCGCCGGCTTCCCCGGTCGGCCCCGCCCGGGCCCGCCCGAGGGCGAAGGCACGACGGCGCCGCTAGCGCAGGTCGAGCCGCGACGCTACGACGGTGACGGAGGATCGATGGCGACGAGGATCAGGCTCCGGCGGATGGGGTCGAACAAGCGACCCGCCTACCGCGTGGTCGTCGCCGATCAGCGGGCGCCCCGCGACGGACGGTTCATCGAGGTGATCGGCAAGTACCAGCCGCGCTCGGAGCCCTCGGTGATCGAGATCGACGAGGAGCGGGCTCTGCACTGGCTGCGCGTCGGGGCCCAGCCCTCCGATCAGGTGCGCACGCTCCTGGACAAGGTCGGGATCTGGGGAGCGGTTCGTCGCCGAGCGGCCGAGCGCCGCGCGGCGCACGCCCGCGCGGCCGTTCGGTCGCGGCCGAGCGACGCGCGGGCCGCGAGCCCCGCGCCCTCGACCGAGCCCGAGCCGGAGGGGTGAGCCGGTGCGCGACCTCGTCGGGTTCCTGTGCCGCGAGCTCGTCGACGACCCCGAGGCCGTCGAGGTCACCGAGACCCACGACGACCGCGGCACGGTCGTGCGCGTGCGGGTCGCCGACGGGCGAGCTCGGTCGGGTGATCGGCCGCCAGGGGCGCACCGCGAAGGCGATCCGAAACGGTCGTGCGCGCCGCCGCGTCGCGCGCCGGCACGAGCGCCGGGGTCGATTTCGAGGACTGACCGGGTCCCGTGGACGAGCCGACCATCGTCGTCGGCCTCGTGACGAAGCCCCACGGCGTCCGCGGCGAGGTCGCCGTCCAGGTGCGCTCCGACAACCCCGAACGGTTCCGCGCCGGCTCGATCGTCTACGCGGGCGGCCGACCCCTCACGATCGCGGGGGGTGCGCGGCGCCGGGGCGCGCCTGATCGTTCGCTTCGCGGAGATCGCCGACCGCGACGCCCGCCGAGGCGCTTCGCGGCGAGCCGCTGGCGGTCCCGCGTTCGTGGCTTCCGCCGCTCGGCGAGGGGGGAGTACTGGCCGCACGAGCTCGAGGGGGTGCGAGGTTCGCACCGAGGCCGGCGAGCCCGGTCGGGGTCCTGCGGGGGGTGGTCGCCGGCCCCGCGCACGATCTGTGGGCCGTGGAGGACCCCCCGGGGCGACGAGATCCTGGTCCCGGCTGTCCGCGAGGTCGTGCTCGCCGTCGACGTCGGCCGGCGCCTGGTCGTCGTCCGCGCGATCCCTGGCCTCACCGCGCCCGAGGCGTGAGCCTTGTTAGCCTCGGCTGGATGCGCATCGACGTCGTCACGATCTTCCCCGAGATCGTCGAGGCGCCGTTGTCGGCGAGCCTGCTCGGGCGGGGCGATCGAGGTCGGGATCGTGCAGGTGCGGGTCCACGACCTGCGCGCGTTCGCGACCGATCGCCATCGCTCGGTCGACGACGAGGCGTTCGGCGGAGGCCCGGGCATGGTGCTCAAGCCCGAGCCGATCTTCGCCGCGGTCGAGTCCCTGGACCCCCGACCGCGGGACGGGTGCTGCTGATGAGCCCCGCCGGGCGGCGGCTCGATCAACGGTTCGTCGAGGAGCTCGCGGCCGAGCCCCACCTCACCCTGATCTGCGGGCGCTACGAGGGGGTGGACGAGCGCGTCGTCGAGGGGCTCCCGGCCGAGGAGGTCTCGATCGGGGACTACGTCTTGGCGGGGTGGTGAGCTCGCCGCGCTCGTCGTGATCGAGGCGGTGACCCGCCTCGTGCCCGGGGTGATCGGTACCCCCGAGAGCCATGCGCGGGAGTCGTTCTCGCCGCCCGGGCTCCTCGACCATCCCCAGTACACGCGCCCCCGGGTGTTCCGCGGGATGGCGGTGCCCGACGTGCTGCTCTCCGGGGACCACGCCGCGATCGAGCGTTGGCGGGCCGAGGCCGCGCGTGCGAAGACCCGGCGCAACCGCCCCGACCTGCTCGGACCCGAGCCGATCGAGGGGCGGACCTGAAGCCGCTGGTAGACTCACCGACCGCCGCCATGCACGAGACCGAACTGATCGAGCGCCCCTACCTGCGAGCCGACCTGCCCACGTTCCGCCCGGGCGACACGGTGAAGGTGCACGTTCGCGTCGTCGAGGGCAATCGCGAACGGATCCAGGTCTTCCAGGGCGTCGTGATCCGCCGCCAAGGCGGTGGCCTGCGCGAGACCTTCACGGTGCGCAAGGTGTCGTTCGGCGTGGGGGTGGAGCGGACGTTCCCGGTGCACGCCCCGGTGATCGCACGCATCGAGATCGTGCAGCGTGGGCGGGTACGGCGGGCGAAGCTCTACTACCTGCGCGAGCGGCACGGCAAGAAGGCGCGGATCCGCGAGCGGCGGGTCGACGAGGCCAAGCTCGCGGCCGAGGAGGCGGCCCTGGCCGAGCGGCTCGAAGCCGTCCAACGGCCCGAGGAGCCCGAGGGGCCCGGCGACGTCGCGGCGACCCCCGAGGAGCCGGCGGCGGAGACGGCGACCGACCTCGAGCCCGACGCCGCGGCGGCCGGGGTCGAGGGGTCCCCGAGCTGAACCGCGTGGCCGATCGCGCCGGGGACCGTGCGGGCGCGGAGCTCGGGCCGGACGGCAGCGGGCGCGAACCGGACGATCGGGGGTTCTGGCGGGAGCTGCCCGTGCTCATCGTGGTCGCGCTCGCCGTCGCGATCCTGATCAAGACCTTCCTCGTCCAGGCCTTCTTCATCCCCTCCATCTCGATGCGCCCGACCCTGGAGCCGGGGGACCGCGTGCTCGTGTGCCGCGTGTGCGTGCGGCTGGGCGAGGTGCAGCGGGGGGACGTGATCGTGTTCGCCGACCCAGACGCGCAGCCCAGCAACGATGGGTTCGTTCGCGACACCCTCCGCTGGCTCGCGGAGGGGATCGGGGTCGCCCACCCGCAGGACGAGGACTTCATCAAGCGCGTGGTGGGGCTTCCCGGCGACGTCGTCGAGATCCGGCGAGGTCGGGTCTTCGTCAACGGCGAGCGGTTGCAGGAGCCCTACCTCGCGGGCCGGGAGGACACGCGCTCCTTCCCACCCCGGCAGATCCCGGATGGCATGCTGTTCGTGATGGGCGACAACCGGCTGCGGTCGGGCGATTCCCGCTTCCCCCCGCCCGCCGGCGTGGGGCTCGTCCCGGTCGATCACGTGATCGGGATCGCCTTCGTCCGGATCTGGCCTCCCGGGCGATGGGGCGGGATCTGACCCTCGACCGGCTGGAGCGCGAGCTCCGCCGTCAGGGGTTCGTCCGCGTCGCGGGCGTCGACGAGGCGGGCCGGGGGGCCCTCGCGGGGCCGCTCGTGGCGGCCGCGGTGATCCTGCCGGAGGGCTTCGACCTCGGCGGGATCCGCGACTCCAAGCAGCTCACGGCCCGTGGGCGGGAGGCGGCGTTCGCGCGGATCATCGCCGAGGCACACTGGGCGGTCCGACGGCTGGAGCCGCGCGTGATCGACGCGCGCGGGCTCCACCGCTGCAACCTCGACCTGCTCCGGCGGGCGGTCCGGGCGCTCGAGCCTGCCCCCGACTACGTGTTGGCCGACGGGTTCCCGCTCGGCGCGCTTCCCTGGCCCTCGCTTGGGGTGAAGAAGGGCGACGCCGTTGCCGGTGAGCATCGCGGCCGCCTCCATCCTGGCCAAGGTGGTCCGTGATCGCGAGATGCGCCGCCTGCACCGCCGCTACCCCGCCTACAACTTCGCGGAGAACAAGGGCTACGGCACGCCCGAGCACTGGGAGGCGCTCGAGCGCTACGGACCGAGCCCGGTGCACCGGTACTCCTTCCAGGGGGTGGGGCAGCGAGCCCTGCCGGGCTTCGGGCGACAGGCCTTCGAGCCGGCGTGAGAGCATGGGGGGCACGATGGACGACGACATCGAGCGCTTCGAAGAGGAGCGCGAGCTCGAGCTCTACCGCGAGTACCGGGACGTGCTCCCGATGTTCGCCTACGTGATCGAGACCGAGCGCCGCTTCTACCTGGCCAACAGCGTCGAGCTGTCGCGGACCGACGACGGCTGGTTGCAGGTCGACCTCGCCGACGCCTGGGTGTGGGACATGTTCCGCCCGGCGCGCTTCGTCTCGACCGTGCGGGTGCTCACGCGCCGCGACGTCAACGTCGAGGAGCTCAGGCGCGACGAGAGCCACATCCCCGATCCCGCGGACGCCTGAGGCGCGTGTCAGCCCCTCGGGCTAGCGTCGCGACGTGCGCGCTGCCACCGTGCGGGGCCTGGAGGGCGGCGCGCTCGCCCGTGCGGGCGAGCGCGCCGCCGAGCTCGTCTACGTCCGCCGGGGCTACCGGGTGCTGGCGCGGAACTGGCGATGCCGCACGGGCGAGCTCGACCTCGTGCTGGCCCGCGGGCCCACGCTCGTGATCTGCGAGGTCAAGACCCGGCGCGGGTCGCGGTTCGGAGCCGGGTGGGAGGCCGTCGACGCCCGCAAGCAGGCGAAACTGCGGGCCGTGGCCCGCGCGTTCCTGGTCGCCACGGGCCTGCGCCCCCGGGAGGTCCGCTTCGACGTGGCGAGCGTGGCGGTGCGGGGGGCCGCCGGCCCGACGGACGTGGAGCTGTTCGAGGACGCTTTCTGAGTCCGGCGACCCGCTCAGGTCCCGTCGGCGCTCGACCGCGCGAGCCGGCGGATGGCGTCGAGGAGGCGATCGAGGTCGCGTTCGCTGGACAGGTGGTTCATGACGCCCGCGCGCAGCCAGGTGCGTCCCCGGAGCGTCGTCAGGCTCACCCACGCCGAGCCGTCGAGCTCGAGCGCCCGCTGGAGGGCGACCTGGTGGGCGTCGAGCGCCTCGGGCCCGAGGTCGCGCACGGGCAGGTGGCGGAAGCACACGACGCCGAGGTCCGGTGGGTCGGGCGTGAGCTCGAGGTCGGGCGCCGCGCGCAGCCGTGCGGCGAGGGCCTCGGCGAGCTCGACCGTCCGCTCCACGAGCGCGCCGAGCCCCTCGGTACCCAGGTGGGTCCAGCTGGTCCAGAGCTTGAGCGCCCGCAGGCGGCGCGTGCCCTCGATCGAGTAGCGGTACCAGTCGAGCGGCTCGTCCTCGGGCCGGTTCGAGGCGTAGTACTCGGGGGTCCGCGAGAACGTCTGCAGCAGGTCCTCCCGGCGGCGCACGAGCAGGCCTCCGATGTCGTAGGCCTGGAAGAACCACTTGTGCGGATCGAGCGTCACGGAGTCCGCCAGCTCCAGGCCCGGCACCCGGTCGGCCAGGCGCGCCGACAGGCGCGCCGCCCCCCCGTAGGCCGCGTCGACGTGCAGCCACAGCCCCTCGCGGGCCGCGATCTCGGCGAGCTCGGGCACGGGGTCGACCGAGCCGGTGTTCGTCGACCCGGCGACCGCCGCGATCGCGAGCGGGATGTGGCCGGCGGCTCGGTCGGCCTCGATCGCCCGGGCCACCGCCTCGCTGGGCAAGCGGAACCGCTCGTCGCTCGCCACGACGCGAAGCGTCTCGGGGGGGAAGCCCAGCACGGCCAGGCCCCGTTCGACCGAGAAGTGCGCCTGGTCGCTCGCGTACACGCGCACGCCCTCGAGCGCCGCCGCCCTCGGCGCGGCATCGAGCCCCCGGAGCTCGCGCAGCCGGACGTCGCGGGCCAGCGCGAGGGCCATGACGTTCGCCATGACCCCGCCGGAGGTGAGGACGCCCCACGAGCCGTCGGGCATCCCGACGAGCTCCCGCAGCCAGGCGATCACCTCCTCCTCGACGAACGCCCCGACCGGGCCGGCGTGCCAGACGTCGACGCCCTGCTGGAGCCACTGCGCGAGCACCTCCCCGGCGATCGAGGTCGGCAGGGGCGGCGGGGTGAAGTAGCTGAACGATCCGGTGTGCTGCGCGTTGTACGTGGCCGGAGCGATCCGCTCGCGGAACGCCCGCAGGATCTCGCTCCACGGGGTCGGCCGTCGGGGCGCCGTCCCGGGCCGGCCCGAGGGCCCGAAGTACCGCCGGCGCGCCTCGGGGTAGGGCGTCCCGGCGATCGGGCGGACGAAGGCGTGGCGGTAGAGCCAGTCGAGCGCCTCCCGCCAGGTCGTAACGCCGAGCTCCTCGAGCGCCGCTCGAGCTCCCGGCTCCGCGTAGGCGACGAGGTCGGGGTCGGGAAGGTGGGATGCGTCGGCCACGGCGGGCGGATGCTAGCAAGCGGGTCGGGCCGAACCGCCCGCCGACGCGACCGGTGCCCGCCGCGAGGCCGACGGCGCCCGCCGCGGGTGTCAGACCCGCCGGCTAGCGTCGCCGCATGTACGGGCGCGTCTTGGGCGTCTCGGTGCTCGGGATCGGGGGCCACCCGGTGACGGTGGAGGTGCACGTCGGCCGCGGGCTCCCCGCGCTCGCGATCACGGGGCTGCCCGGCGCCGCGGTCGTCGACGCTCGCGAGCGCGTGCGGCCCGCGGTCGAGCAGTGCGGGTTCACCTGGCCGCTGCGACGCGTCGTCGTGAACCTCGCCCCGGCGAACCTGCGCAAGGACGGGCCGGGCCTGGACCTGCCGATCGCCGTCGGCGTGCTCGTCGCCACGGGACAGGCGCCCGCGGCGCGCGCCGCCGACGTCGCGTTCGTCGGGGAGCTCTCCCTTCGCGGCGAGCTCCTGGCGACGCCGGGCGTGCTGTCGGTCGCGATCGCAGCGGCGCGCGCGGGGCTGCGCGGCGTCGTCGTTCCGGTCGCCAACGCCGTCGAGGCCGCCCAGGTGGAGGGGCTCGAGGTGGTCGGCGCGTCGAACCTCCGGGAGGTCGTCGGGTTCCTCCGCGGCACGTGGCGGCCGCCCGAGGTCGAGCCGGGGCCGCGCGCTGCGCCCGCCGCCGCACGCGTCGACCTCGCCGAGGTCAGGGGCCAGGGGCAGGCGCGTCGTGCGCTCGAGATCGCGGCGGCGGGCGGGCACAACGTCCTGCTGGTCGGCCCGCCGGGCGCCGGCAAGACGATGCTCGCGAGGCGCCTTCCGACGATCTTGCCCGAGATGTCGCGCGAGGAGGCCCTCGAGGTCTCCCAGCTCCACTCGGTCGCGGGCCTGCTGCACGGCACCGGGATCCTGCGGGAGCGTCCCTTCCGTGCCCCCCACCACTCGATCTCGCTGGCCGGGCTGCTCGGCGGCGGCACGACCGCCCTTCGGCCCGGGGAGGTCTCGCTCGCGACGCACGGCGTGCTCTTCCTGGACGAGGTCACGGAGTTCCGCCGCGACGCTCTCGAGGCGCTCCGCCAACCGCTCGAGGACGGCCGCGTGGCGCTGACCCGGGCGATCGGGACCGTCGTGTTCCCGGCTCGGTGCACGCTCGTCGCCGCGGCCAACCCCTGCCCGTGCGGGTTCGACGGTGATCCGCGGCGCGCGTGCCGGTGCCGACCCGACCGGGCCGAGCAGTACCGCCAGCGGCTCTCGGGACCGCTGCTCGACCGCATCGATCTTCGGCTATGGGTTCCGCGCCTCACGAAGCAGGAGCTGCTCGGGGCCGCCGGCGGCGAGCCCAGCGCCCGGGTTCGCGAGCGCGTCACGGCGGCGCGCGACCGGCAGCGGGCGCGGCTCGCCGGGCTCGGGCTGGGGTGCAACGCGCAGCTCCCGGGGCCGCTGGCCCGCCGTGAGGTTCGGCTCACCACCGCGGCGGAGGGGCTGCTCGGGCGGGCGGTCGACGCCATGCAGCTGACGGGGCGGGGGCTCGACCGGGCGCTCAAGGTCGCCCGCACCGTGGCCGACCTCGCGGCGGCCGAACGGGTCGACGCGGTCCACCTCGCCGAGGCGCTGTCGCTGCGTGGCGAGGCGAGCGGGCCGGAGCGGGAGGTCGCGGTCGGTGCCGGCTGACCCGGGCGGTCCGGGCGTCGATCGGGCGTCGCGAGGCGACGAGCCGGGCGTCGTTCCCGAGCCCGAGCTCCTCGCCGAGGCGCCGCCCTCGGAGAGGGGATGGCCTCCCGGCTTCGGGGCCGGCGAGGATCGGGTGGACCTCGTGCGCCTGGCGACGCTTCGGGGGATCAGGCCGCTGCACCTGCACGCGCTCGCGTGGCGGGTCGGGACCGCCGGGGCCTGCGTCGCCGAGATCCGTGCCGGTCGGGCGGGGACCGACGGCGATCGCCGTCGCCTCGCCTCGATCGACCCCGACGCCGTCCTCGGCGCGCTCGAGCGGCTCGGCGGGCGCTTCGCCGGGCCGGGCGACCCCGAGTACCTTCCGCGGCTCGAGGACCTCGAGGACCCGCCGCCGGCGCTGTTCATCCTCGGCGCGCCGTTGCGCCCCCGTCCCCCGATGGTGGCGGTCGTCGGCGCTCGGCGGTGCACTCCGAGCGGGCGGGAGCTCGCGACCGACCTCGGTCGGGGGCTCGCGGCGGCGGGGCTCGTCGTCGTGAGCGGGGCGGCGCGCGGGATCGACGAAGCCGCCCACCGTGGGGCGCTCGCCGCCCGCGGGTCGACCGTCGCGGTGCTCGGCGCCGGGATCGATCGCTCCGCGCCGCGTACCGGTCACGAGCTCCTCGTACGGATCGTCGAGGCTGGGGGCACGGTGGTGTCGGAGTACCCCCCGGGCGAGGCGCCGCGACCGATGCACTTCCCGGCCCGCAACCGTCTCATCGCCGCGTTGGCCGTCGCCGTGGTCGTCGTCGAGGGTGTCGCTCGCAGCGGCTCGCGGATCACGGCCGACCACGCGCTCGACCTCGGACGCGACGTCTTCGCCGTGCCGGGGTCCGTCACGAGCGAGCGCGCCGCCACGCCGAACGCGTTGATCCGTGAGGGCGCGACGCTGATCCGCGGGGTCGAGGACCTGCTCGTGGATCTCGGGCTTGCGGGGGTCGGGGGCGAGCGGTCGCCGCCCGCGCTCGAGGGCGACGCCGCCCGGGTGTGGGGCTTGCTGGACCTGGGGTTGCCCGACGCGATCGCCCGGGAGGCCGGCCTGTCGGTGACGCGCACGATCGAGGTGCTCGTCGACCTGGAGGTGCGGGGGCTCGTGCGGGGCGACCGGCGGACGCTACCAGCCCAGGGCCACGGTCTGAGCCGGGTCGGGCTCGCCGCGACGGACGCGCTCCAGCGGGCGCCACCGGGGCGGCGGGCGGCTCCTCGGGCCGCCGCGTGGGCCGTTCGGCCGCGTCCGTTCGGCCGGGTTTCTCGCTCCCCGGAGGTCGGCGGAGGTCGGCGCACCCCGGCCCGATGCCGTCCCCCGTGGGCCTGCGCGGTCCCACCTTCGGGCCCTGGACCGCGGGGTTCGGGGGACCCCTGGCCGGGGCTTGAACGGGCCCGGTTCCGCTGCAAGGATGGCGGCGCCGCAGCCGAGACGTTCGACCGCGAGAGGAGTTCCGTGGCAGCCCCGGAGGAGCTTCCCCAGTCCGACGCGTCCCTCATCGGGGCGTTCGTCCACCACCTGCGCGCGGAGCGGCGTCTTGCGGCGGGGACGGTCGCGGCCTATCGGCGCGACGTCGAGCGTCTCGCGGCCTTCCTCGCGCGGGCCGGACGGTCGCTCGACGCCGCCACGCCCCAGCTGCTCCGCCGGTTCCTGGCCCAGCAGCACACCCTCGGCTACGCGCGGACCTCGATCGCCCGTCGGGTCGCGGCGATCCGCGCCTTCTACCGGTGGGCCGAGTCCTCGGGTCGGCTGGAGCGCGACCCGGCGCTCACCCTGGGCGGCCCCCGCATCGTACGGCGCCTGCCGGTCGTGCTCCGCCCGGCCGAGGCCGCGGTCCTCGTCGAGGCGCCGCAGGGTCGAGTTTCGGCGCCCGATCCGGTCGAGCGCGCGGTCGCCCTGCGCGACGCCGCCCTGCTCGAGCTGCTCTACGGCGCCGGCGTGCGGGTGGGCGAGCTGGCGGGGCTCACGCCCGAGCGCGTGGACCTCCGCCGACGACGCGTGCGGGTCTGGGGCAAGGGGTCGAAGGAGCGCGAGGTGCCGATCGGCGAGCCGGCCGCGGAGGCGCTCGCAGCGTGGCTGCGCGACGGCCGCCCCGAGCTCGCGGGTGATCGATCGGGCGAGGCGCTGTTCTTGACCTCGCGGGGGCCGCCCCCTCGGCGACCGCGGGGTGCGCCGGGTGGTGGCGGCCCACGCGAGGGCGACGCTGCCGGGCAGGCGGGTCTCGCCGCACACCCTCCGGCACTCCTACGCGACGCACCTGCTCGAGGGCGGCGCGGACCTGCGGGTCGTGCAGGAGCTCCTCGGCCACGCGAGCGTGGCCACGACCCAGCGCTACACCCACGTCTCGCGACGCCGGCTGTTCGAGGCTCACGCGCGCGCGCACCCGAGGGCCTGATGGCGACGGCGAAGAGGGCGACGGCGGGCGTCCGAAGCGGCGCGAAGGCCACGGCGAAGGCCACGGCGAAGGCCACGGCGAAGGCGAGCGCGAAGGCGACGGCCGGGGCCAAGCGGGACCCCACGACGCGCCGGCGGCCGGCGGCGCCCGCGGTGGCGGCCACGATCCCGCCCGAGGTCGACGCCGAGCTCGCAGCGATCTGGCACGCGTTCAAGGCGGAGGCCGACCCGGACGCCCGTGAGCGCCTCATCCTCCACTACGCCCCGCTCGTGAAGTACGTCGCGAGCCGGGTGGCGACCGGTCTGCCCTCCAGCGTGGAGCAGGGGGACCTCGTGAGCTACGGGATGTTCGGGCTGATCGACGCGCTGGAGAAGTTCGAGCCCGGTCGGGGCAACAAGTTCGAGACCTACGCGATCCCCCGGATCAAGGGCGCGATCATCGACGAGCTCCGCGCGATGGACTGGGTTCCGCGCTCGGTCCGCTTCAAGCAGCGGGAGATCGAGAAGGCGCTCGCCGACCTCGAGGCGATCCACAAGCGCCAGCCGACCGAGGAGGAGCTCGCCGAGCGCCTCGGCATGTCGGTCCAGGAGCTCCACGACGTGATCACCCAGATCTCGTTCGTGTCGGTCCTCGCGCTCGACGAGACCGTATCGGTCGGTCAGGACCGTGGGGAGCGGGTGGCGCTCATCGACACGCTTGCCGATCGGGGACTCGATCCGACCCACGGCGTGGAGTCCCAGGAGACGCGGGGGCTCCTCGCGGCGGCGATCAACGCGCTGTCGGAACGGGAGAAGATCGTCGTCACCCTCTACTACTTCGAGGGCCTCACGCTGGCCGAGATCGGCGCCATCCTCGGCGTCACGGAGTCGCGCGTGTGCCAGATCCACACGAAGGCGGTGGGCCTGCTGCGCAACCAGCTGTCGGAGGTCGACTGAGCGCGGTCGAGGATCGGCCAACACGTGACGGTCGTCACGGCGTGCCGCGGCGCGCACGGGTAGCGTCGGCCGCATGCAACGTGCCCGCGTCGCGCTCGTCGCCCTCGCGCTCACCGGTGTGGGCCTGGCGGTCCCGGCGCCGCCGGCCGTCGCCGCCGGGACCTGGCGCTGGCCGGCGGTCGGCCCGGTGCTCCGTGGGTTCGAGGCCCCAGAGCACCCGTACGGCAGCGGCCACCGCGGGATCGACATCGGGGCGTCGGCCGGAACGGTCCTCGTGGCGCCCGCGGCGGGCACGGTGCGCTTCGCCGGGCCGGTCGGGGGACGGCTGTTCCTGACGATCGAACACGCTCCGGGCCTGCGCTCGACGCTGTCGTTCCTCGCGGCCGTCTCGGTGCGGGCCGGCGACGTCGTGGTCCCCGGGCAACCCGTGGCCGTGAGCGGCCGAGGACATCCCGACGCGACCGTCGACCACGTCCATCTCGGCGTGCGGGTCGGCGACACCTACGTCGATCCCCTGACGTTCCTGGAGCCGCTCGACCTGCGTGGGCTCTTGCGCCTCGCACCCTGGGACCCCGGGTGAGCTCGGAGCCGGCGCGCACGGGCGAACCCCGAACCTGCAAGCTCGCGGCACCGCGCGGGCGGTCCGTCGCGTGGAACGTCCCGGTCGCGAGAGGCCGCCCGGTAGGATGACGCCCCTTGGACCCGGCGCGCCCTCCCCGATCGACCCGAACCCCGCCCCGCTTCGCAGCGGGATGGGGTCGCGCCTCCGGGGGCCCTCCTCGACGCGGCGGCCGCGTTCGCCTCGTTCGCGCTCGTGTCGGCGCGTGGGCCGTGGGGATCGCCCTGCTCGCGAGCGCGTCGGGAGCCGGGGCGGCCGGGGCGCAGGGGGCGAGCGACGGCTGGCCGCAGTTCCAGGGAGGCCCGACGCACCCGGGATCGGCGCCGGACGGGCCGCGCCCGCCGTTCCGCGAGGTCTGGTTCCTCGAGGCTCGGCCCGGCGGGCCGACCGGCACGATGGGGCTGTCGGCCCCGGTCGCCGCGGACGACACCGTGGTCGTCCTCGCGCCCGACGCCGTCATCGCCCTCGGGCCGGACGGTGCCGACCGCTGGCGGATCGATCGCAGGCCGGGGCCGACGGTTGCCCCGGCGATCGTGGGGTCGGGCCCCGACGCGCTCGTCGTGTTCCCCGAGGGCTTTGGTCCGAACGCGCCCGGGCTCACGCCCTCCCCGAGCCCGTCGCCGACCGCGAGCTCCACGCCCGGCGGGAGCTCACCCACCCCGACCGCCGCCGGCGCGCCCGTCGAGCTCGTCGCGGTCGCCCTGGCCGACGGCTCGGAACGCTGGCGCACGCCGCTGCCGGCCGCGTCGCGCTCCGGCGTGACCGCCACCGAGGGCGCCCTGTACGTGGCCGGGACCGACGGCAGCGTGAGCGCGCTCGACCCGGCGGCCGGTGCGATCCGCTGGAGCGTCCGCGTCGGTGGCTCGATCATCGCGCCGATCGCGGCGACGGAGGACCGGGTGCTCGTGAGCGCCCTCGGCTCGGCCCAAGCCCGCTTCTCCCTCGTCGCGCTCGACCCCGCCGACGGGCGTGTCCTGTGGCGCTACGAGCCTCCGGGGGCCTCGACGCTCGGCAGCGCCGTCGCCGCCGATGAGGAGCTCGCCTACCTCGGTCTCGAGGACCGAACCGTCCGAGCCGTGGCGCTCGACGACGGCGTGGAGCGTTGGAGCGCGCGGCTGAACGCCGTGGTGAACCCGCTGGCCTCCCCGGTGCTCGTCGACGACGCGGTCGTCGTCGTGGACATCGGTGGCCAGGTGTACCGCCTGCGGCGCGGGGACGGCGTCCGGCTGTGGGACCACGCGCTCAACGTCGGCGTGCTGCGCGGTCCCGCCGTCGTGTCCGATCGGTACGTGCTCGTCGCCTCGAGCCAGGGCGAGCTCCTGGCCGTCGAGCTGGACGGGGGCGAGCTCGTCTGGCGTGCGAGCCTCGCCACCGGCGTGCTGCGGTCCCTGGCCGTCACCGACGACCTCGTGCTCGCGATCCGCGGCGGCGCCCGCTCGGGGCTCGTCGCCCTGGCCCACGACGAGGGCGGGTCGCTGATCCGCGTGCAGAGCCCGACCGTGTTCCGGCCGAGGGAGCTGGGGATCGGTCTGGTCCTCGGGGCGCTGCCGGCGGCCCTGGCCGCGCTCGGGATCGGCGTGCTGGTGCGCCGCCGTCTCGGCTCGGGGGCCGAGGAGCTCCAGCCCGTGGTCGATCCGCTCGAAGGCGGGCTCGAAGGCGGCGAGGTAGGGTCGTGAGCGACGGGTACCGCTCGCCGCCGTCGCCCCGCCGGCCGTCGACCGACCGACGCGAGGAGCGTCGTGGCTTCCTCGATCGGCTCGTGGCGCCCCGGAGCTCCTCGGTCGCCGCGGCGATGCCGCCGCTGCGGGCCTCGATCACCCGTGGGATCGCGGCGACGTGGTCGACGCCGTGGATCGCGATCGGCGTTCCGATCGTGGTGGCCCTCGTGTGGCTCGGGCTCGTCGCCGCCGGGTTCCAGGGGCCCTTCGCCCTGCTCGTGAACGCCCTCGCGCTCCCGCCCGTCGCCACCCTCACCGACGTCTCGCTGGCAGGCGACCGCGCCGGCGGCGGCCTCGTGGGTCTCGGGGCGCTCGCCGGGGTCATCGTCCTGCGGGGGATCCTCCTCGCGCTCGTGACCTCGGCCGCGGTCACGTCGCTGCGGGGGGAGCGCGTGACCCGCTGGTTCGCGGTCCTCGCGCTGCGCGCCCTTCCGGCCACGCTGGCCGTGAGCGTGCTCTCGCTGTCCCTGCTCCTGGCGCAGAGCATCCTCGGCTCCGTCCTGGGGGGCGCCGGAGGGCTCGGGCTGCTCGTGTTCTTCGGCGGGCTCGTCCTCGGCGTGAGCTGGCTGTCGTTCGCCCCGGCGATCGCGCTCGCGGAGCGCCGTCGGCTCGGCGCCGTGCTCCAGCGCTCGGTGCGCGTGGCCCGCTCGCCGGGCTCGGGGACCCTCACCGCCGCGGTGCTCTACGTCGTTCCCTCCTACGCCATGCTCGTGGCGCCGGGCAAGCCCGGGGGGCTGATCGGGGTGAACGCCTCGCCCGGCGCCTGGGCGCTCGTCGTCGTCGTGAACCTCCTCCACGTCGCCTTCACCGCCGCCCAGGCCTACCGCTACCTGGCGGTGGCGGCGTCGGTGCCCGAGCCGACCCCGCCGAAGCCGAGCGGCGGGCGCTCCGGGGGCGCCCGGGATCGACGGCGCTCCCGCCGTTGAGCGGAAGCGGACTGCTAGACTTCCCGGCCGCCGGCGGCCGCAGGGGTGGCCCGCCGAGCACGCACGCCCGGGGACCGATCGCCGGGGTCCCGGCGCGCCGGGCCGGCGAGGGGACGAGCCGGGCGGAGGACCAACCGAAAGGAGCGACCGAGTGACCGTGGTCACGCGCCGCGCGCTGCTCGAGGCCGGTGTGCACTTCGGCCACCAGACCCGCCGGTGGAACCCGAAGATGCAGCCGTACCTGTTCGGGGAGCGTTCCGGCATCTACATCATCGACCTCGAGCGATCCCTCGAGGGGCTCGAGCGGGCGTACGGGTTCGTGCGCGATCTGGGGCGGCGGCGGGGCATCGTGCTGTTCGTCGGCACGAAGAAGCAGGCGCAGGAGGTCATCGAGCGCCACGCGACCCGCGTCGGGATGCCCTACGTGACGAACCGCTGGCTCGGCGGGATGTTGACGAACTTCGCGACCATCCGTTCGCGGCTGCTCCGGCTGCGCGAGCTGCGCGAGATGGAGACCTCCGGGGCGATCGGGTACCTGCCGAAGAAGGAGGCGATCCGGCTCCGTCGGGAGCGTGAGAAGCTCGAGCGCAACCTCGGGGGTATCCAGGACCTCGATCGACTCCCCGACGCCGTCTTCGTGATCGACACGAAGAAGGAGCACATCGCCGTCACCGAGGCGCGCAAGCTGCAGATCCCGGTCATCGCGATCGTCGACACGAACTGCGACCCGGACGAGGTGGACTACGTGATCCCGGGCAACGACGACGCGATCCGAGCCGTCGAGCTCGTGACGCGCGTCATCGCCGACGCGATCGCCGAGGGCTACGGGATGGCCAAGGACGAGGCGGTCGACCGCGTGACGGCCGGGCGGGTCGGCGCGCGTCCCGTCGGCCCGAGGCCGACCGCCGCGCCGGCGGCCGTGGACGAGACGCCGACCGCGGAGGAGGCCGCGGCGATGGCCGCGAGCATGGTGTTCGAACCGGACGCCCCGGCGAGCGAGGTGCCCGGCGCGACCGAGCAGGACGGCGCTGCGGCCGCCGAGCGGGAGGGGGCGTGATGGCCGAGGTCACCGCGGCGATGGTCAAGGCCCTCCGGGAGGCGACGGGCGCCGGGATGATGGACTGCAAGCGGGCCCTGCTGGAGGCCGACGGTGACGTCGAGCGCGCGACCGAGATCCTGCGTGAGCGTGGCCTGGCGAGCGCGGCCAAGCGCGCCGGCCGCTCCGCCGACCAGGGGCGCATCGAGGCCTACGTCCACTTCAACCGGACCGTCGGCGCGCTCGTCGAGGTGAACTGCGAGACGGACTTCGTCGCGAACACCGACGAGTTCGGGCAGCTCGCCCGCGAGCTCGCGCTGCACGTGGCGAGCCCGGCCGCCCCGCGCTACCTGTCGCGCGACGACGTGCCGACCGAGGTGCTGGAGCAGGAGCGACGGATCGCCGAAGCGCAGGCCCGCGAGCAGGGCAAGCCCGAGCACGTGATCGAGCGCATCGTCGCCGGCAAGCTGGAGGCCTTCTTCAAGGACCACTGTCTGCTCGATCAACCCTTCGTCAAGGACGACGCGAAGACGATCCAGACGCTCCTCGACGAGGCCTCGGCCCGGCTCGGGGAGAAGGTTGCGGTCCGACGGTTCGTCCGGTACAAGCTGGGGGAGGAGGGGTAGGCGCCCCGCCCGCCCGGCGAGGGGCCGCAGACGCATGAGCGATCCGGCATCCGCACGGCCCCAGTACCACCGGGTGCTCCTGAAGCTGTCCGGTGAGGCGTTCGCGCCCGCCGGCGACGAGATGGGGATCTCCTCGGAGGCCACCGGCCTCGTGGCGCGCCAGCTCGCCGACGTGGTGGACCTCGGGATCCAGTGCGCCGTCGTCGTCGGGGGCGGGAACATCTTCCGCGGACGGCAGGCGCCGGAGATCGACCGCAACCGGGCGGATTACATCGGCATGCTCGCGACGGTGATGAACGCGCTCGCTCTCCAAGACGCCCTCGAGAAGATCCACGTGCCGAGCCGCGTCCAGACCGCGATCACGATGAGTCAGATCGCCGAGCCGTTCGTGCCGCTGCGCGCGATCCGGCACCTGGAGAAGGGACGGGTCGTGATCTTCGCGGCGGGCCTCGGGGTGCCGTACTTCTCCACCGATACCTGCGCGGCGCAGCGGGCCCTCGAGATCGAGGCCGACGCCCTGCTCAAGGGGACGAAGGTCGATGGCGTCTACACGGCCGATCCCCACGCCGACCCGGCAGCTCGCCGCTTCGATGAGATCCGCTACGTCGACGTCCTGCGCGAGGGCTACCAGGTGATGGACGCGACGGCGATCTCGCTGTGCATGGAGAACGACCTGCCGATCATCGTGTTCGACCTGCGGGTCGAGGGGAACATCCGGCGCGTCGTCGTCGGGGAGCGGATCGGCACGCTCGTGCACGGAGGGGTGGCATGACGGTCGAGGCCTCGCTGCAGGAGGCGACCCACAAGATGGAGCAGGCGGTGGCTCACCTCAAGGAGGAGCTCGCGACGATCCGCACCGGGCGGGCGTCGCCCGCCGTGCTCAACCGCGTGACGGTCGACTACTACGGCACGCAGGTGCCGCTGAACCAGCTCGCGTCGGTGACGGTGCCCGAGCCACGGCTGCTGCAGATCAGTCCGTTCGACAAGCAGGCGATCGCCGCGATCGAGAAGGCGATCCAGGCGAGCGATCTCGGCATCACCCCGAACAACGACGGCAACGTGATCCGGCTCGCGTTCCCACCGCTCACCGAGGAACGCCGCCGCGAGCTCGTCCGGCAGGTCCATCAGCGGGCCGAGGAGGGGCGGGTGGCGGTTCGCAACGTGCGGCGGCACGCGAAGGAGCACCTGGAGCGGCTTGAGCGGGACGGCGGCATCTCGCAAGATGAGCGCCAGCGGGCCGAGCGCGAGCTCCAGAAGCTGACGGACCGGTTCGTGGCCGAGATCGACGACATCCAGGCCCATAAGGAGCGGGAGCTCATGGAGGTCTGAGGGGGTCCGATGGCCAAGGACGAGCGCGGCGACGATCTGTTCGAAGACCTCGATCGGTTCTTCGCGCCCATCAAGGACGTGGACTGGGACGAACCGGAGGAGGCCGACGCGCCCGCGGAGCCTCGCGAGGAGCACGTCGCCGTCCGTTCGGAGCCGAGCTGGGCGGACGACGCCGGCCCGAGCGCCAGGGGGCCGGCCGGCGACGCGCTCGGCGAGGAGCCTGAGGCCGCCGAGGACGAGGCCGCCGAGGACGAGGAGCCCGAGGCCGAAGACGAGGCCGCCGAGGACGAGGCCGCCGAGGACGAGGAGCCCGAGGCCGAAGACGAGGCCGCCGAGGACGAGGAGCCCTGGTACGACACGCAGGTGCTCGAGACCGCCGCAGCGGTCGGGTCCGGGGCCGAGCAGCTCCCGGGCCCGCCCGAGGGGTCCCTGCCGGAGCCGCCGCCCGTCACGCACGTGCGGATCGACGAGGACGAGGAGCCATCCCCCGAGGACCTTGAGGCGGCGGCCGAGCACTTCGCCGGCTCGCTTCGCGACCGAGACGAGGTCTTCGAGGAGCCCGCCGAGCCCACGGGCTCGCTCGGGGGGTTCGCCGACGACGAGCGGCCCGGCGCGTTCGACGACGAGGGCGTGCCGAACGGCGCCGACGTGTCGTCCCCGCGCACGGTCGTCGTCGGGGCGGAGGGACTCGGGGGACCGAGCTGGCAGGAGCCGGCTGCGGTCGAGGTGGGGGCCGACCTCGAGCGTCGCGGTCCTGACGTCGGCGAGCGCGACGTCCCCGCCGCGTTCCTGACCGGGGTCGTGCTCGCCGGGATCGCGCTCGCCTCGCTGCTCGTCGGCGACCTGGCGTTCGCGATCGTGGTGTCCCTCGGCGTGCTCGCCGCCCAGGGGGAGCTGTTCGGCGCGATGGTCAAGCACCAGATGCAGCCGGCCACCCTCGTCGGGCTCGTCACCGGCCAGCTGATCGTCTGGGGAGCCTACGCGCGCGGGGAGGGCGCGATCCCCGCGATGCTCGGGCTGGGGCTGGCCGCGACGGTCCTGTGGTACATGACCGTCCCCGCTCCCCAGCGGGCGCGCCTGCTCCAGGGGATCGGCGCCACCCTGCTGAACGTCGTGTGGATCCCGGCGCTCGCCGGGTATCTGCTCGCGATGCTCGACCTCCCCGACGGCCGTGAGCTCGTGGTCGCGGTGATCGGCCTGACGTTCGTCTACGACACCTTCGCGTTCTTCGTCGGGTCGGTCTGGGGCGGTTCGTTCACCCACCGCTCGCTCGCGCCGACGATCTCGCCGCGCAAGTCGATCGAGGGGCTGGTCGGTGGGACCGCGGTCGTGGTCGTCGTCTCGGTCGCCCTGGTCCCCTCGGGGTTCATCGGCGCGCTCGACGGCGCCCGCCTCGAGGCGCTCCTGCTCGGGCTCGTGGTGGCCGCCGCAGCCACCCTGGGGGACCTGGCGGAGTCGCTCGTCAAGCGCGACCTCGGGATCAAGGACATGGGGAGCATCCTGCCCGGGCACGGCGGCGTCCTCGACCGGATCGATTCCCTGCTGTTCGTGGCGCCGGCCGCCTACCTGCTGTTCCGCGTCGTCTTCGTCGCCTGAGCCGGCGTCGGTGCCCGCTGGGGGTAGGCTGTTCGGCATGAGGCTCCTCACGATCCTGGGCTCGACCGGCTCCATCGGCACCCAGGCGCTCGACGTCGTGCGGCGGCACGCCGATCGGTTCCGCATCGTCGGGCTGTCGGCGGCCGGGATGAACCAGGAACTCCTCGTCGGCCAGATCCGGGAGTTCCTGCCGCCGACGGTCGCGATCGCCGACGAGGAGGCGGCCCGCGACATCGAGGCCAAGCTCGGCCCGGTGCGCGGGGTCGAGTTCATCGTCGGGCCGGACGCGGCCGAGCGCCTGGCCGCCGAGACCGAGGCCGACATCGTCCTCAACGCCCTCGTCGGGTCGGCCGGGCTGGCGCCGACGCTCGCCGCCCTGCAGGCCGGCAAGACCGTTGCGCTCGCGAACAAGGAGAGCCTCGTCGTCGGCGGCGAGCTCGTCATGGACCTCGTCAAGGGAGAGCCCGAGCGGCTCCGGCCGGTCGATTCCGAGCACGCCGCCCTCGCTGCGGCGCTGCGGGGTGAGCGGCGCGAGGACGTGAAGCGCGTCGTGATCACGGCGAGCGGTGGGCCGTTCCGAGGCTGGACGCGGAGCGAGCTGGCGCGCGCGTCCGTGAAGGAGGCGCTGGCCCACCCGGTCTGGCAGATGGGGCCCAAGATCACGATCGACAGCGCGACGCTCATGAACAAGGGGCTCGAGGTGATCGAGGCGCACTACCTGTTCGACCTCGACTACTCGCAGATCCACGTGCTGATCCACCCGGAGAGCCTCGTGCACGCGCTCGTCGAGTTCCGCGACGGGTCCCTGCGAGCCGAGATGGCCAGCGCCGACATGCGCCTGCCGATCCAGCTCGCCCTCGGCTGGCCCGAGCGGCTCCCCTCGACGGTCGCGCCGGTGCCTCTCACCGATCGCCCGCTCACGTTCGAACCGGTCGACCGCGAGGCGTTCCCGGCGGTGGATCTCGCCTACCGCGTCGGTGGGCTCGGGCTCACGTTCCCCGCCGTGATGAACGCCGCCAACGAGGTCGCCGTGATGGCGTTCCTCGAGGGGAAGATCCCGCTCACGCGGATCGTCGAGATCGTGCAGACGGTCGTGGACGAGCACGAGCCGGCCTCGATCGTCTCGGCGGTCACGATCGAGCGCGCGGATCGCTGGGCGCGCCAGCGCGCCGCGGAGATCATCGACGAGCGCTGAGCCTTGAGCGGAACCATCGCGATCGTCGCCTTCTTCGTCGGGCTGCTGCTGATCATCCTGATCCACGAGGGGGGCCACTACCTCGCGGCACGGGCGTTCGGGTTCCGCGTCCTGGAGTACTTCGTGGGTTTCGGTCCCAGGGTCTGGTCCGTGCGCAGGGGCGAGATCGAATACGGCGTCAAGGCGATCCCCGCCGGCGGCTACGTGAAGATCGCGGGGATGAACCCCCTCGTCGACGACGTCCCACCGGGCGACGAGCACCGGGCGTACTTCGCGAAGCCGATCCGGCAGCGCGCCGTGGTGATCCTCGCCGGTCCGCTGTCGCACCTGCTCGTCGCGGGGCTGGTGTTCACGTCGCTGTACCTCGTGGTCGGAGACCTCTCGCGCGTGGCGAAGGTGGGCGGTGTGACGCCGCGGATCGGGGGGCGCCCGGCTCCCGCCGCCGAGGCGGGACTGCGCGCCGGAGATGTGATCGTGCGGATCGGGGACATCGAGAACCCGACGCCGCAGCAGCTCGGCGCCTACCAAGAGGACCATGCGGGCGAGCCGATCCGCTACACGATCCAGCGCGGGCAGCGTCGGTTCGACGTGACGATGACGCCCGTGATCGAGCGGATCGACGGCGAGCCGGTGCCCCGGATCGGCGTCCTGCTTGCCCCTACGCCCCTGCCGCTTGCTGCGGCGGTGACGAGCGGTTTCGGGGACGTGTGGGATCTTTCGGTGTACGCCGTGAGCGAGATCGGGCGGGTCTTCGGGCCCGAGGGGATCGGGCGGATCGCGGCCCTGCTGTTCACCGATGCCCCGCGCCGGATCGACGACCCGGCCTCGGTCGTCGGGATCGGACGCCAGGTCGGTGTCGTCGGCTCGGAGGGCGACTGGGACCACGTCGTGTACCTGTTCGGGTACGTGACGTTGTTCATCGGCCTGATCAACCTCGTGCCGCTCCCGCCCTTCGACGGCGGCCACCTCGCGATCCTCGCGATCGAGCGGGTGCGGGGTCGCCCGGTCGACCTCAAGCGGGTGGTCCCGGTCTCGGTCGCGGTGTTGGCGTTCATGGCGACGTTCGTGCTCGCCGCCGTGGTCCTCGACGTGACGAAGCCGATCCCAACAGGGCCTTGACCTGGGACGACGGGTCGCCCCGCGCCACAGTTTCTCCACGGCGGGGAAGGGGGGCGGCTGGGCCCCGCGGCGTACCATGGCCGCGTGGGTGAGCGAACCGTCCTGGTCGTGGAAGACGAGGAGGCGATCGCCGAAGCCGTCTGCCGACGGCTGGAAAGCGAGGGCTACCGCGTGCTCGTCGCCTGCGACGGCCCCGAAGCGCTCCGCCTGCACGAGCGCGAGCGGCCCGACCTCGTCGTGCTCGATCTGATGCTGCCCGGCATGGACGGTCTGGAGGTATGCGAGCGGATCCAGCGCGACCGCTGGACGCCGGTGCTCATGCTCACGGCGCGCACCGAGGAGACGGACAAGGTGGCCGGGTTCGGCGCCGGCGCGGACGACTACCTGACGAAGCCGTTCAGCCTGCGTGAGCTGGCGGTCCGCGTCCGCGCGATCCTGCGACGGATCGAACGCATCGAGGAGCGCCGGGAGCGTTCGGGGCCGATCGAGCGGCAGGGCCTGCGGATCGACCCGGCGCGTCGGCGGGTGGAGGTCGACGGCTCGAACGTCGCGTTCACGCCGCTCGAGTTCGAGATCCTGCTGACGCTTGCCCGCGAGCCGGGCGTCGTGTTCTCGCGGGACGAGCTGATGGAGCGGGTGTGGGGCTACCGCGACTTCGCTGGCGGCCGGGTCGTGGACTCCCACGTCGCCCGGATCCGAAGGAAGCTGAACGAGGACGGGAACGACCCCCGGTTCATCCGAACGGTCCACGGCGTCGGATACGCCTTCAAGGAGTAGTCGCGTGCCGACTCTCGAGAAGCTGCCGACGATCCGCTCGAAGCTCGGAGCGGTGATCGTGATCGCGGTCGCCGTCACCGTCGCGCTGATCTTCCTGATGCTCGGGTACGCGCTGCGCGAGACCGGGCGCGACACGGAACGTCTCGCGCTGCTGCGCGTCGCGCGAGCGGCCGCCGCCGGCGAGCTCGGGGAGCCTCCCGAAGGGATCACGCTCGTGCGGTTCACCCGAGACGGGCGCCTGATCGGGGCCGCCTCGCCGTGGCCGTTGCCGACCTTCACCGACGGCATGGTTCACGTCGGCTCGACGCACCTCGTGGAGTTCGCCGCCGTGCCGGTCACGCGCGGGGGGGTGGTCGAGGAGATGGTCTTCGCGGTCACGCAGGTCCCCGACCGCAGCCTGATCGGGCGCGTGGCCGCGACGTTCGAGTTCCTCGCGCGGTTCTGGTGGCAGTTCCTCGTGGCCGGAGCGCTGTCTGCGGGGGTGGCCCTCGTGATGGCCCGCTGGCTCGCGCGGGGGATGACCCAGCCCCTGCGCGACATGGCGAAGGCGGCCCGCCGCATGGAGGTCGGGGACTACGAGGTCCGGGTGGCCAGCCGCTCCCGCGACGAGGTGGGGCAGCTCGCGCAGGCGTTCAACCGGATGAGCGAGGAGCTCGGGCGCCTGGAGCGGATGCGCCGAGACCTCGTCGCGAACGTCTCCCACGAGCTCAAGACCCCGATCGCGGCGATCCGCGCGCACCTGGAGAACCTGCTCGACGGGGTCGAGCCATCCGACCCGGAGACGATCGAGGTGATGCTCGCCCAGACCGAGCGGCTGGGGCGCCTCGTCGAGCAGCTCCTGGATCTGTCGCGGCTGGAGTCCGGTGAGATGCCGTTGCACCGCGAGCCGGTCGCGCTCGCCCCCATCGTCCGCCAGGTCGTCTCGGAGATCGGGGTGGCCGCGAAGGGCAAGACGGTTTCGATCGAGCCCGAGATCCCCGAGGATCTGCCGCCGCTGGACGCCGACCCCGAGCGTGTGCACCAGGTGCTGTTCAACCTGGTCGACAACGCGGTCCGGTTCGTTCCGGAGGGCGGCGAGATCCGGATCGCCGCGCACCGGCGCAACGGCTCGATCGAGATCAGCGTCGCCGACAACGGCGTGGGGATCGCTCCCGAGCACCTGCCTCGCGTCTTCGAGCGCTTCTACCGCGTCGACTCCGCGAGGTCCCGTGACGAGGGCGGCACCGGGATCGGTCTGGCGATCGCCCGATCGGTCGTCGAGGCCCACGGCGGGCACATCCGCGCCGACAGCAGCCCGGGCCAGGGAGCGGTGTTCACGTTCGACCTGCCGGCGGTCCTGCCGGAGCGCCGACGCCTCTCCTGGCCCGAGCGACGACCGCAGCGCGCCGCCGACGTCGCGCGCACCGGAGGGGGTCAGGCATGAGGACCCGCACGACGACCGTGGCCGTTGCGGCCGCCGAGCGGTACGCGTTCCTCGACCTGACCGACGATCTGCGCCGGGCCGTGAAGGACGCGGGCGTCACCGAGGGCGCCGTGATCGCCTTCTGCCCGCACACGACGTGCGCGTTGCTGCTCAACGAGTGGGAGGACGGCGCGCTCGAGGACTTCCGACGCTCGCTCGTCTCCCTCGTGCCCCACGACGGCGTGTACTACGCCCACGACGACTTCTCGATCCGGACCCAGAACCTGCATCCCGACGAGCGGCGCAACGGGCACGCCCACGTGAAGGCGATGCTCCTGTCGGCGAGCTCCCACGCGATCCCCGTCGTCGACGGCGAGCCCGCGCTCGGGACGTGGCAGCGGCTGATCCTGTTCGAGATGGACGACCCGAAGGACCGCACCGTCTCCTTCCACGTGTTCGGAGCCTGAGCGATGGCCGAGGCAGGGGGGACCGGGACGACGCGACGGCGAGCCAGCCGCCAGATCCACGTCGGCCGCGTCGCGATCGGGGGCGACGCTCCGATCTCGGTGCAGTCGATGACGACGACCCGCACGGCCGACGTCAACGCGACGCTGCAGCAGATCGCCTCGCTCGTGGCGGCCGGTGTCGACATCGTCCGGGTCGCCGTGCCGCACTGGGAGGACGCGGAGGCGCTCGGCGCGATCGCCGCGAAGTCGACGGTGCCGGTCGTGGCCGACATCCACTTCCAGTGGAAGTACGCGATCGCGGCGCTCGAGGCGGGCGTCCACGGCCTGCGGATCAACCCCGGCAACATCAGGTACCAGGACAAGGTCCGCCTCATCGCCCGTGAGGCCAAGGCCAGAGGGGTCCCGATCCGCATCGGCGTGAACGCCGGGTCCCTGGAGCGCGACCTGCTCGAGGCCTACGGACGCCCGACGCCCGAGGCCCTCGTGAGCTCGGCGCTGCGCGAAGCCGCGATCCTCGAGGACGAGGGGTTCACCGACATCAAGATCTCCGTGAAGCACTCGGATCCGCGCCTGATGATCGAGGCCTATCGGCAGCTCGCGGAGGCCTGTGAGTACCCGCTGCACCTGGGCGTCACCGAGGCGGGACCGATGCCGGCCGGGGCGGTGAAGAGCGCGGTCGGGATCGGAACGCTGCTCGCCGAGGGGATCGGGGACACGATCCGCGTGTCGCTCACCGACGACCCGGTCGAGGAGGTCAAGGTCGGCACCCAGATCCTCCAGGCGCTCGGCCTCCGACGGCGGGGGCTCGACCTGGTGGCCTGCCCGTCGTGCGGGCGGGCCGAGGTGGACGTCCTCGGGCTCACGAAGAAGGTGCACGAGGCCCTGGAGCGTGAGGGGCTGCGGGTGCCGATCCGCGTCGCGGTGATGGGCTGCGTCGTGAACGGGCCGGGCGAAGCCCGCGAGGCCGATCTCGGGATCGCCGCCGGCAAGGGCCAGGGGTTCCTCGTGGTGCGCGGCGAGGTCGTCGACAAGATCCCCGAGGACCGCTTCGTCGAACGCCTCGTGGAGGAGGCCAAGCGGCTCGCCGGGGAGACCGAGGCGGCCGGCACGGACGACGACCAGGGCTCCGACGAGCCCGCGTCCGCGGCCGAGCCCGCGGCCGCGACCTGACTAACGGGCCCGTTCGGACCCGAAGCGCTGCCCGCGGAGCGTCGCGGCGACGAGGGCGAGCAGGAGCGCCCCGCGCCCGAGCGCGAGCGCGACCTGCAGCGCGTCCCACCGGCCGGTCCGCAGGGCCAGCACGCCCGACAGCGCGATCGCCCACGTCCCGAGCAGGGCGGCCGCACGCCCGTCGGCGTCGTCCCAGCACCGCGCGACCCAGGGGGCGAGCCACGCGGCGTGCAGCACGGGGGCGACCGGCGCGAACAGCGCAAGCGCGGCCGTCGCCCCGAGGGCCGGCAGCGCCGCCGGGTCGCGTGCCGACCGCGGATCGCGGGCCGCGCCTGCGCCGCCGGCGAGCGCTGGCCGCCAGATCGCCGCGAGCGTCGCGAGCAGGCCGAGGCCGAGCAGCGCCCGCGCCCACCACGGCACGACGCCGAACCGGATCGCCCCCGCCTCGAGGATCGTCGCACCGCGCCCGACGAGCCATAGCGCCGCGCCGATCGGGCTCTCGACCGACCAGCCCAGGGCTCCGCGGCCCGTGAGCACCTGCAGCGGGCCCCGAGGTCCGCCCCACGCGTACCAGGCGAGCCCCACCACCGCGAGCGTCGCGGAGAACCACCCGAGGGCGCGCGGGCGGTGCCGCAGCGCCGGCAGGAGCGCGAGGGGCCAGATCTTCCACCCGACCGCCGCCCCGAGCACCGCGCCGGCCCCTGCGTCGGCGCGAGCCCGCAGGGCGGCCAGGGCCCCGACGGCGAGCGCGACCGCGACGAGGTCCGTGCGCAGGTAGGCGACGCCGACGAGCGGGAGCCCCACGGCGAGGTAGGCGACGCCGACCCGCCGCCCCCACGTGCGGCCGAGGAGGGCCGCGACGGCGAGGTCGGCCGCGAGGGCGAGCACGGCCAGCCTGCCCGCCGTCGCGGCGACGCCGTCGCCGCCGAGCGCACGGATCGCGCCGGCCTCCAGCGGGCCGAGCGCGAGCGGGAAGTCCCGGTACGGGCGCGCCGGCGAGCTCGCGATCGTCTCGGCGCGCCGAAGCCACGGGTCGGCGGTCGGCGGGTCGAGCACGACCGCGCCGACGACGAGCGCCCGCACGCCGACGAGCGCCACCGCCGCCCAGGTCAGCCCGATCCCCGGTGGCGCGGGCCGGCGCGCGCGGCCGGCGGGGCGTTCCCTCACGGCGCCCCGCGCTCGTCGCGAGCCCGCGGGGCCAGGGCGAGGAAGTTCTCGACGATCCGGGGTCCCTCGGGCGTGAGGATCGACTCGGGGTGGAACTGGACGCCGAACCGAGGCAGCTCCCGGTGTTGGGTCGCCATCACGGTGCCGTCGTGGGTCCACGCGGTGAGCAGCAGCTCCGACGGCAGGTCGTCGCGCTCGACGACGAGGGAGTGGTACCGGCCGGCCTCGAACGGCGAGCTCACGCCCTCGAGGATGCCGACCCCTTCGTGGTAGACGAGCGAGGCCTTCCCGTGGACGGGCTCGCCCCGGTCGACGCGTCCGCCGGCCGCCAGGCCGATCGCCTGGTGTCCGAGGCAGACGCCGAGCACGGGCGTGGTCGGGGGGAGCAGGCGGAGGAGGTCGGCGAAGCAGGCCACGTCCCTCGGGTGCCCGGGGCCGGGGCTCAGCACGACGGCGTCGGGCGCGAGCTCGACGAGCTCCTCGGCCGGCCGTTCGTCGGTGCGCACGACGAGCGTCTCGCGGCCGAGCGCGCCGATCAGCTGGACGAGGTTGTAGGTGAAGGAGTCGTAGTGGTCGACGACGAGGATCATCGGGTGGCTCCGGTCCGATCGGGCATCATCGCGCCTCGCTGGTGACGTCGAGCGGTGCCGCGGACGGGTCGGGGGCGACGGCCGGCAACAGGGCGGCGGCCTTGGCCTTCGTCTCCTCGAGCTCGCGCTGAGGGTCGCTGTCGGCCACGACGCCGGCGCCGGTCTGCACCCAGGCTCGGTCCCCGCGAACGACCGCCGTGCGGATCGTGATGCAGAAGTCGAGGTCCCCGGCGAAGGTCAGGTACCCGACCGCGCCGGCGTAGGGGCCCCGGGCCGTCGGCTCGTGCTCGGCGATCAGCTCCATCGCGCGCCGTTTCGGCGCGCCGGTGACCGTTCCGGCGGGGAACGTCACGGCGAGCGCGTCGAGCGGATGGCGGTCCTCGCGCAGCTCCCCTTCGACGGTCGAGACGATGTGCATGACGCGCGAGAACCGCTCGACGACCATGAGCTCCGTCGGCCGCACGCTACCGGCCACGCACACGCGGCCGAGGTCGTTGCGCGCGAGGTCCACGAGCATGGCGTGCTCCGCCTGCTCCTTCGGATCGGCGAGCAGCTCGTGCTCCAGCAGGCGGTCGCGGATCTCGGTGCGCCCGCGTGGGCGCGTGCCCGCGATCGGGCGCGTCGACACGCGGCGTCCCTCGACGCGCACGAGGGGTTCGGGGGAGGAGCCGGCGAGCTCCATGTCGAGCATCCGGAGGTAGAACATGTACGGCGCGGGGTTCGTGACCCGCAGGCGCCGGTAGATCGCGAGCCCGCCGTCGGGCGCCGGGAAGCTCACCCGGCGCGAGGGGACGCCCTGGTAGATGTCCCCGGCCGCGATGTGCTCGCGGAACGACGCGACGATCCGACGGTAGCGCTCGTCGGGCATGTTCGCCTCGCCCTCGGGCTCGGAGCTCGGCGGTGCGGGCGGTACCGACGCCGCGAGGGGCAGCCGCGGGGCCTCGGCGATCGCGGCCGCGATCGCGCGGACGGCGTCGGCGGCCTCCTCGTAGCGGCCGGCGGGCGCGTGCGCGACCGGCAGGAGCCGCTGGCGCCAGTGATCGAACACGACCGCCCGATCGACGACGAGCAGGCCGATCGGCGGGCACGGCGCTTCGTCGGCCCGCGGCGCGGGGTGGCCGTCGAGCAGCTCCGCCGCCTCGTAGGCGAGGTAGCCCATGAGGCCGCCGACGAGCGGGGGGAGGTCGGGGATCCTGGGGGCCCGCAGGCGGTGGGCGAGCTCGATCAACGCGGAACGGGCCGGACCGGCCGGGACGGACGAGGGCAGGGGCCGCAGCTGCTCGGCGATCCGCAGCCCTCGACGGTCCGCGACGAGCACGGCCGCCGGATCCCCCGCCACGAACGAGTACCGCCCCCAGCGCTCCGAGCGCTCCACCGACTCGAGCAGGACCGCGGGGCCCTCGCCGGCCAGCGCCGGCACCAGCCCCACCGGGGTCGCGACGTCGGCGAGGAGCTCGCCCCAGACCGGCACGAGCGGCCAGCTCGCCGCCAGTCGCTCGAAGGTGCCGCGGTCGGGGTGGATCACCAGGTCGCGCATCGTCCTCCCGTGCGGGCGCGGCTCGGTGGACGGCGGATGCTCGCACGCGCCGCCTCGACCGTCAACGTCGGGGTCGTGCCGCGCCCCGTCGGTATCCTGAGCATCCCATGCGCGCCTCGCAGCTGTTCGCGCCGACCCTGCGGGAGGACCCCGCCGAGGCCGACATCGCCTCCCACCGGCTGCTGCTGCGCGCCGGCTTCATCAGGCAGCTCATGGCCGGCGTCTACACGACCCTGCCGCTCGGCCTTCGCACGATCCGCAGGATCGAGGCGATCGTCCGCGAGGAGATGGACGCGGCCGGCGCCCAGGAGCTCCGCATGCCCATCGTGCTGCCGGCCGAGCCCTGGCGGGCGACGGGGCGTTGGGAGCTGTACGGGGAGCTGCTCTTCCGCCTGCGCGACCGCCACGGGCGAGACCTCCTGCTGGGCCCGACCGAGGAGGAGGTCGTGACCCCGCTCGTCGCCAGCGCGTCTTGCTCCTACCGCGACCTGCCGGTCAACCTCTACCAGATCGAGTGGAAGTACCGCGACGAGTACCGTCCCCGGTTCGGGCTGTTGCGCGGGCGTGAGTTCCTGATGAAGGACGCGTACTCCTTCGATCGCGACCAGGCGGGTCTGGAGCGCTCCTACGCCGCGATGTACGAGGCCTACCGCCGCGTCTTCGAGCGGTGTCGGCTCGATCACGTGATCGTCGAGGCCGACC
This sequence comes from Actinomycetota bacterium, assembly GCA_026003015.1. GTDB lineage: Bacteria > Actinomycetota > UBA4738 > UBA4738 > HRBIN12 > BPGL01. The sequence goes on from BPGL01000001.1 coordinate 235,246, forward strand.
CGGGACAGATCGGCGGTGGGATCAACCACGAGTTCATGGCCCGCGCCGAGGTCGGGGAGGATCTGTTCGTCGAGTGCGAGCACGGTGACTACCTCGCCGACACGGAGGCCGCCCGCCCGATGCCCCCCGAGCCGGCCGGTGAGCCGACGGAGCCCCTGCAGGTGCTCGACACCCCCGACACGCCGACGATCGAGTCGCTCGCGCGGTTCCTCGGGGTCGAGGCGGCGCGCACGTTGAAGTGCGTGCTGTTCGACGTCGGGGGGCGCACCGTCGCGGTGCTCGTCCCCGGAGACCGCGAGGTGAGCCAGACGAAGCTCGACAAGCTGATGTTCCCCGAGATCGTGCGCCCCTTCGACGAGGAGGACTTCGATCGGCGCGGCTTCGTCAAGGGCTACGTCGGCCCCCAGGGCTTCGAGGACGACGTCGTGGTCGTCGCCGACCACACGGTGCGGGGCGGGCGCGACTGGATCACCGGGGCCAACGAGCCCGACCGCCACGTGCGCGGGGCCAACGTCGGACGCGACTTCCGGGTCGACCGATGGGAGGACGTCGTCGCGTTCCGCGAGGGCGACCGGTGCCCGATCGACGGCGGGAGCCTTCGGGTCGGACGCTCGATCGTCGTCGGCCACATCTACCAGCTCGGCACGAAGTACTCCGAGCCGCTCGGCGCGACCTTCGTCGACGAGGACGGGACGCCCCGGCCGTTCGTGATGGGCTGTTACGGGATCGGGATCTCCCGGATCGTGGCCGCCGCCGCGGAGCAGTACCACGACGAGCTCGGCCTGCGTTGGCCGCGGGCCCTCGCGCCGTTCGACGTCGTCGTGATCGCGGCCACCGCCGGGGACGCGACGCATGAGGCCGAGCGGATCTACGAGGAGCTGCGCTCGCGTGGGATCGACGCGGTGCTCGACGATCGCGACGAACGCGCCGGGGTGAAGTTCGCCGACGCGGATCTGATCGGCTACCCGGTGCAGGTCGTCGTCGGCGCCCGCGGGCTCGCCGAGCAGCAGGTGGACCTCAAGCTCCGAGCCACGGGGCAGCGCACCCGAGAGCGGCTCGACGAGGCGGCGCAGGCCGCGGCCGACCTCCTCGAGGCGGCGCCCTAGCCGCGGCGGCCCGCACGGGTGCGCCGGCGGGCGTTGCGCGGCCCGCAACGGACCGTGCGGCGGTGCCCCCGGGTATACTGACAACCGACGTTCGGGACCGCTGCAGTGACGGCAAGGTGGGCTCGCGCCCACCTTTCGCTTCGAAAGGGGGGTCGGACCGTGGAGGTCCTCGAGATCGTCCGGCCCGTCGTCGAGCGGGCGGGGCTCGAGCTCGTCGAGGCGGGCTTCGGCCGCCGCGGGGGTCGGCGGGTGCTGCGCGTCGTCGTCGACCGCGACGGCGGGGGTCGACCTCGACGCGATCGCGGCCGTCTCGGAACGGCTGTCGCGTCGGCTGGACGCGGCCGGCTTCGAGCCGGGGCCCTACGACCTCGAGGTGAGCTCGCCGGGGATCGAGCGGACGCTCGCGACGCCGGCGCAGTTCCGCCGCGCGGTGGGGGGGCGCGTGCGGATCCGGACGCGGGAGCCGGTGGACGGTGCGCGGGTCCACGAAGGAGCGCTGGTCGAGGCCGACGAACGGACCGTGACGGTCGCGGTCGGCGGCGCCGAGCGGCGCATCCGGCTCGACGACGTGACCTCCGCCCGGACCGTCGTCGACTGGGAGGCGGAGCTGAAGGGGACGTGGAGATGAACGCGGAGATGATCGCCGCCCTGCGGGAGCTCGAGCGCGAGAAGGGGATCGCGTTCGAGACGATCCTGCACGGGCTCGAGGAGGCGATGGCCTCGGCGTACAAGGCGCACTGGAAGCAGGAGCACCCCGACGCGGACGACACCGTCGTCGGATTCCGCGCCCAGATCGATCCCGAGACCGGCGACCTTCGGATCTGGCAGCAGCAGCTCGAGGAGGTCGAGGGGCCCGAGGGCGAGCCCGTGATGGAGGTGCGCTCCGAAGAGGAGGTCAAGGTCACCGACGACTTCAAGGGTCGGATCGGGGCGCAGACGGCCAAGCAGGTGATCTTCCAGAAGCTCCGCGACGCCGAGCGTGAGATGACCTACGAGGAGTTCGCCGGCCGCGAAGGAGACGTCGTCACCGGGATCGTGCAGCAGGCGGAGCGTCGCTTCACCCTCATCGACCTCGGCAAGGTCGAGGCCTTGCTGCCGATCGGCGAGCAGATCCCGAGCGAGCCGCACCGGACCGGCGAGCGGTTGAAGGCCTACATCACCGAGGTCCGCAAGGGGGCGAAGGGGGCCGCAGATCGTCGTGTCGCGAACCCATCCGGGGCTGCTTCGCAAGCTCTTCGAGCTCGAGGTCCCCGAGATCGAGGACGGCGTCGTCGAGATCAAGGCCGTCGCCCGCGAGCCCGGGCACCGGTCGAAGATCGCCGTCGTGTCCCACGAGCCCGGCGTCGATCCCGTCGGCGCCTGCGTCGGCCCGAAGGGCTCGCGGGTCCGCAACGTCGTGACGGAGCTTCGGGGGGAGAAGATCGACGTCGTGCCCTGGTCGCCCGACCCGGCCGAGTTCGTCGCGAACGCCCTGCAGCCGGCCAAGGTCAAGCAGGTCCTCATCGACCCCGAGACCCAGACGGCGCAGGTGATCGTGCCCGACTACCAGCTGTCGCTGGCGATCGGCAAGGAGGGGCAGAACGCCCGCCTGGCCGCCCGGCTCACCGGCTGGCGGATCGACATCAAGTCGGAGACGCAGGCCGCCGAGCCGGCCCCCCGTCCCGCACCGACCGGGTCCGAGGCTCCGTCCGGGTCCTCCGAGCCGCTCGAGCCGCAGGCCGGTGGCGACGGGGAGGCCGCGCCGGCGACGGCCGAGGCAGCGACGGAGGCCGAGGGGCCCGCGGGCGCCTGACGTGGACGCCTCCGGCCGCGCGCCGGAGCGGACGTGCGTGGGGTGCCGGGGCCGTGCTGCGAAGCGCGACCTGTTGCGCCTCAGGCTCGAGGTCGCGTCGGGGCGGGTCGCGGTCGATCCCCCGGGAGGCTCCGGAGGTCGGGGCGCCTACGTCCACCGCGACCACGCGTGCGTCGAGGCGGCGCTGCGGCGCGGCGCCCTGGCGGTGGCGCGCGGGCTGCGCCTGGGCGGACGTCTGCCGCGCGAGGAAGTCGATAGGCTACGGACGCGCATCGAGGAGGTGCTCGCGCAGGCGTGAGGGTCCACGAGCTCGCGAAGGAGCTCGGCGTCACGAGCAAGGAGCTGCTCGCGGCGCTCGAGCAGATGGGCGTGACGGGGAAGTCCGCCTCCTCGAGCGTGCCCGAGGAGATGATCCCGCGCCTGCGGGCGTCCGGCGGCAAGGCGACGACCGTGGCCAAGCCGCGGGAGGTGCTCGAGCCGCCGCCTCGCCCGCGCCGACGCCCGCGCACGCCAGCGCCCGCACCGGCGCCCGAGGCGGCGCCGGCGCCCGAGCCCGAGGCGGCGCCGGCGGCGCCCGCCCCGACCCCGCAGGCCCCGCCCGCGGCCTCGGCTCCGGCGGCGCCTCCCGCTCCGTCGGCGCCGGCGCGTCCCGCCCCCGCGCCCGAGCCGCCCAGGCGCGTGGCTCCGGCGCTTCCCGTGCTGCAGGTCGTGCGCGGCGCGACGCCGCAGACGATCGCCGAGCGCGTGGGCCGTTCCCCGGCCGAGATCGTGAAGATCCTGTTCACCGCCGGCGAGATGGCGACGGCCACGACGTCGCTGTCCGATGAGGCGATCGCGCTCGTGGCCTCCGAGCTCGGCTACTCGGCCGAGATCGTCGGCCTCGACGAGGAGCGAGAGGTCGTCGAGGAAGAGGTCGATGAGGCCGCGCTCGTCCCCCGGCCGCCGGTCGTCACGATCATGGGGCACGTCGATCACGGCAAGACGAAGCTGCTGGACGCGATCCGGCGGACGAACGTCGTGGCCGGGGAGTTCGGCGGCATCACGCAGCACATCGGCGCCTACCAGGCCCACGTCGGGGACCGCGAGATCACGTTCATCGACACGCCCGGCCACGAGGCGTTCACAGCGATGCGGGCGCGCGGCGCGCGCGTGACCGACATCGTCGTGCTCGTCGTCGCGGCCGACGACGGGGTGATGCCGCAGACGCTCGAGGCCCTGGACCATGCGAAGGCGGCGGGGGGTCCCGATCGTTGTCGCCGTGAACAAGGTGGACCTCGAGGACGCGGACCCGCAGCGGGTGCGCACGCAGCTCGTCGAACACGGCGTGGTGCCGTCCGAGTGGGGCGGGGACTATGAGTTCGTCGACGTCTCCGCCAAGCAGGGAACGAACCTCGACCGCCTCCTCGAGACGATCCTGCTCGTGGCCGAGCTCGCGGAGCTGAAGGGCGACCCCACGGGGCGGGCGCGCGGCACCGTCATCGAGGCCCACCTCGACCGGGGGCGTGGTCCGGTGGCCACGGTCCTGGTGCAGAAGGGCGTCCTGCAGGCGGGCGACGCGCTCGTGTCGGGCACCGCGTACTGCCGGGTGCGAGCCATGCTGGACGAGAACGGCCGCCCGGTCGAGGAGGCCGGGCTGTCCAAGCCGGTCCAGGTGCTCGGATGGAGCCAGGTGCCGGCCTCCGGCGACGAGTTCCGTGAGGTCGCCGACGAGCGCGAGGCCCGCCACCTCGCTGAGGAGCGCGAGGCTCGTGTCCGCGCGGCCGAGCTCGTCGTGAGTCGGCCGCCGACGCTCGCCGACCTGATGCGTCGGGCCGAGGGCGCCGGCGTGGCCGAGCTGAACCTCATCGTCAAGGCCGACGTGCAGGGCTCGCTCGGGGCGCTCACGGACTCCCTGCTGAAGCTCCCCCAAGACGAGGTCAAGGTCCAGATCATCCGCGGGGCCACTGGAGCGATCACCGAGGACGACGTGACGCTCGCGAAGGCCTCCGACGCCATCGTGATCGGCTTCAACGTCCGCCCGGATGCGAAGGCTCGCGCCCTGGCGGAGCGCGAGGGCGTGGACGTGCGCCTGTACCGCGTCATCTACGACGCGATCGACGACGTGAAGGCCGCGCTCTCCGGCCTGCTCGCGCCCGAGGAACGCGAGAGGGTGCTCGGCGACGCCGAGGTCCGCCAGCTGTTCCGCGTGCCGCGGCTGGGGGTCGTCGCCGGGTCGTACGTGCGCAGCGGCGTGATCCGCCGCGGAGCCCGGGCCCGACTCGTGCGCGACGGCGTCGTCGTCTACGAGGGCCGCGTCGCGTCCCTGCGCCGGTTCAAGGACGACGTGAACGAGGTCCGCGAGGGTTTCGAATGCGGGATCGGCCTCGAGCGGTTCCAGGACCTCAAGGAGGGGGACGTGATCGAGGCGTTCGAGATCGAAGAGGTCGCCCGCCAGATCTCGTGAGCCGCGCCGTGCTCGTGGCGCTCGCCCGCATCGACCTGCGGATCCCGGGCGTGCGGTCCCTCAAGGAGAAGCGCCGCGTCGTGCGCACCCTCACGGCCGCCCTTCGCAGCCGCTTCCCGGTGAGCGTCGCCGAGGTGGACCATCAGGACCTGTGGCAGCGGGCCACGATCGGGGTGGCCCTCGTCGGCGGGGAGGGGCACCACCTGCGGCGGGTGCTCCACGAGGTGCAGCGCACGGTCGAGCGCTGGGCCGAGGTCGAGGTGCTCTCGGTCGAGGTCGACCTGCTCGCCCCCGAGAGCTGAGGCGGCGCTAGGCTGAGAGCATGCCCCAGGGAGCCCGCACCGAACGGGTGGGGGAGGAGTTCCGCGAGATCCTCGCCGAAGCGATCCCACGGCTGAAGGACCCGAGGATCGGGTTCGTCACCGTCACCGGCGTCCGGGTCTCGGCCGATCTCCGCCACGCCCGCGTCTTCTACACGAGCCTGGGCGACGAACGAGCCCGGAGGGCGACGCGCGCCGCTCTGCGCTCGGCCACACCGCATCTGCGCCACGAGCTCGGCCGCCAGGTCCGCCTGAAGGCGGTCCCCGAGCTGGTCTTCGAGGAGGATCCGTCGTTCGAGATCGGCGCGCGCGTCGACCGCCTCCTTGAGCGGATCGCGCAGCCGCGTTCCGGGAGCAAGGAGCCGTGAGCGGGGAAGGGGCCGAGCTCGAGCGGGCGGCCGCGGTGCTCGCCGAGGCATCGGAGGTCGCGATCGCCTGCCACGTGAACCCCGACGCCGACGCCCTCGGCGCGATGCTCGGACTGGCCGCGGTGCTTCGCGCGCGCGGTGTGCGCGTCGTCTGCGCGGTGCCGAACGAGCCGCGCCACCTGCCCCGATGGGCTCAGCTCCTCCCGGGAGCCGACGAGCTCGTCAGGGTCGAGCGGTTCCCCGCCGCCCCCGCGGTGATGGTCACCTGCGACTGCGCATCGATCGATCGGCTGGCGGCGCTGCGCCCGGCGGCCGAGCGGGCGAACGAGTTGATCTGGATCGACCACCATCGCTCGAACGACGGGGCCGGGACGATCCGCGTCGTCGACCCGGCGGCGTCGTCGACCTGCGAGCTCGTCGTCCGGCTCGCCGACGCGCTCGGGGCCGAGCTTCCGACCCAGGCGGCGGTGTGTCTGTACGCCGGGATCGTCACCGACACCGGACGCTTCCAATACGAGGCCACCACCCCGGAGACCCTCCGGATCGCGGCGCGGCTGCGCGAGCACCCGTTCGACCACGCGCGACTGGCCCAAGCGCTGTACGAAGACCGCGATCGGGCGGCGCTGTCGCTGATGGCGCTCGCGCTGACGCGGCTCACGTTCGAGCCGGAGGCCGACCTCGTGTGGACCTACCTCACCCAGGCGGACCTGCGGAAGGCCGGCGTCCACCCGGCCGAGACCGACGAGCTGATCGACCTGATCCGCACCGATCGAGAGGCCGACGTCGCCGCGGTTCTCAAGCAGCAGTGGGACGGCCGCTTCAAGGTCAGCATGCGGTCGCGCGGCGCCCACGACCTCGCGGCGATCGCGGCGCGGTTCGGCGGCGGCGGGCACCGCCTCGCCGCCGGCTACACGAGCGCCCATGGACCCGCGGCGACGATCGAGGAGCTCGTGCGCGAGCTGCGGGCCGCCCCGGCGGCGACCGCGTCGGGGGGATGAGCGGCCCCGAGGGGCTGCTGCTCGTCGACAAGCCGGCGGGCATGACCTCGCACGACGCCGTCGCCGCCGTGCGCCGTGCGCTTGGGACGCGACGGGTGGGCCACGCGGGCACGCTCGACCCGCTCGCCACCGGGCTGCTCGTGTGCGGCGTGGGGCGGGCGACGCGCCTGCTGCGCTTCGTCGGGGAACTACCGAAGACCTACGAGGGCACGATCCGCCTCGGCGTCGAGACGGACACGCTGGACGCCGAGGGGCGGGTGCTCGCCCGCAGGCCGGTGCGCGTGGGGCCGGGAGCGGTCGCCGCGGCGATGCGGGCGCTCGAGGGGGAGTCGCTCCAGCGGCCGCCGGCCTTCAGCGCCGTCAAGGTGGGAGGGCGGCGGCTGCACGAGGCCGCGCGCGCGGGTGCGCCGATCGAGGCCGCGCCGCGCCCGATCAGGGTCGAGCGCTTCGTCCTGCTGGAGCTCAGCGGGGACGAGGCGCGGTTCCGCGTCGTGTGCGGAGCGGGCACGTACGTTCGCGTCCTCGCGGCGGACGTGGGGCGGGCCCTCGGCTGCGGCGCGCACCTGGCGGCCCTTCGGCGCACCGCGATCGGCCCCTGGCGGGTGGAGGACGCGCGGCCCCCGACCGACCCGGGGCGGCCCCTCGCGATCGAACGGCTCGTCGCACACCTGCCGAGCGTCGCGCTCGACCCCCACGAGGCCGCCGCCGCCGCGAACGGTCGCCCCCTCGGGCCGGCGGGCCTGCGCGGCCCCTACGCCGTGGTCGGCCCCGACGGCCGGCTGATCGGGATCTACCGGGACGAGGGCACCAGGGCCCGCCCCGAGGTCATCCTGGCCCCGCCCGCCACGGATCGCGACCGGTAGGCTCGCGCAGCGATGGAGCTGCTCGCCGGGTTGGATGCGCTGCCCCTGAGCTCGGGGCCATCGGTCGTGACCGTCGGCTTCTTCGACGGGGTCCACCTCGGGCACCGTGCCGTCCTGGCGCGCACGGTGGAGCAGGCCCGCGCGCGTCGGGCCCGCGCGGTGGCGGTGACCTTCGACCGACATCCCGCCGAGGTGCTGCGTCCGGGCGAGGTGCCCCGACTCCTCACCACGGTCGAACGCAAGGCCGCCCTCGTCGCCGAGACCGGGATCGACGTGCTCGTCGTCCTGACGTTCGACCGGGACTTCTCGCTGATGTCGGCGGAGGCCTTCGTCCGCGAGGTCCTCGTCGGGGGCGCCCACGCCGTGCACGCGGTCATGGGGGCGAACTTCCGGTTCGGCTATCGCGCCCGGGGGTCGGTCGACGTGCTGCCGGCGATCGGGTGGCCCCTCGGCATGACGGCGGAGGCCGTGGCGCTCGTGGAGCTCGACGGGCGAACCGTGTCGTCGACGTCGATCCGGGAGGCGCTGTCAGGCGGGGACCTCGCCTGGCCGACGCGGGCGCTCGGGCGCCGCTTCGTCCTGGACGGCGAGGTGGTCACCGGCCACGGGCGGGGGAGCGGCCTCGGGTACCCGACGGCGAACCTGCGCACCGAGCCCCGGCTCCTGCTGCCGGGGCGCGGGATCTACGCGGGGGTGGCCGAGCACCGGGGCCGGCGCTACCGAGCGGCGATCGACGTGGGCACGAACCCGACCTTCGGGGTCGAGCCGTTGCACGTGGAGGCCTTCCTGCTCGGCTACGAGGGTCCTGACCTGCCGGGCGAGCCGCTGGCGATCGAGTTCTGGGAGCGATTGCGCGACGAGGTCCGCTACGAGCGGATCGAGGACCTGGTCGACGCGATCGAGCGCGACGTGAGGCGGACCCGCGAGATCGTGCCCGACGGCGCGCTCGGGGCGTGAGCCCACCCGGACGGCCCCCCGTCGGCGCTGGTAGCCTGGGGTCTTGATGGCGCTCAGCACCGAGGAGAAGCAGCGGATCATCCGGGAGTACGCCCGGTCCGAGGGCGACACGGGGTCGGCCGAGGTCCAGATCGCGGTCCTCACCCGGCGGATCGCCGACCTGACGGAGCACCTCAAGGTTCACGCGCACGACCACCACAGCCGGCGCGGGCTCCTGATGCTCGTCGGGCGTCGCCGTCGGCTCCTCGAGTACCTGAAGCGCGAGGACATCGGCCGGTACCGCGAGATCGTGGCCAGGCTCGGCCTGCGCCGGTGATCGCGCGCGAGGCGCGGATCCAGGAGGTGATGCCCGCCAGCGCTTGAGGCCTTCCGAGGGGAGGTCCCAGCCCGCGGTCGGTTCTCAGTCGCGAGCCGCCGATCCCGCGTGATCGGAGGTTCACCACTGACAACCGGCCGGGTCCCCTCGACATCCCGCCGCTGCGGCGGCGACGACCGCTTCGAACCAGGAGGACACGACCGGATGGTCACCACCCGTTCCCGCCAGATCGGCGGATCCACGTTCACCCTCGAGACCGGGCGCATGGCGCGCCTGGCACAGGGGGCCGTCTTCGCCACGTACGGCGAGACGCAGGTGCTCGCGACCTGCGTGAGCAGCGCCCCGCGCGAGGGCATCGACTTCTTCCCCTTGACCGTCGACGTCGAGGAGCGCATGTACGCCGCGGGGAAGATCCCCGGCTCGTTCTTCCGGCGGGAGGGACGCCCCTCGGAGACGGCGATCCTCACCTGCCGCCTGATCGACCGGCCCCTGCGTCCGACGTTCAAGGACGGGTACCGCGACGAGGTCCAGATCATCAACACGATCCTCGGCGTGGACCAGCAGAACCCCTACGACATCGTTGCGATGAACGCCTCGAGCGCCGCCGTGATGCTCGCGGGTCTGCCGTTCGACGGTCCGGTCGGCGCCGTGCGGATGGGCTTCATCGACGGGGTCTGGGAGGTGAACCCGACGTTCCAGCGGGTCGCCCAGGGGACCTTCGACGTCGTCGTCGCCGGCCGGCGTAACGACGCCGGCGAGATCGACATCCTCATGATCGAGGGCGAGGCCCCCGACCAGGCCTGGAACCTCGTGGAGGCGGGCGCCGCACCGCCCACCGAGGAGGCGGTCGCCGAGGGGCTCGAGGCCGCCAAGCGGGCGATCGCCGAGGCGATCGAGCTCCAGGAGGACTTCGTGTCGGCCGCGGGCGTCGTGCCCCGCCCGTTCGAGCCGAAGCCCCTGTACGGCCAGGACGTCCTGGACGCGCTCGCCGCGTTCGCGGAGTCGCGCCTGGAGGACTCGATCGTCCCCGACAAGGCGGAGCGTGAGGCTCGGCTGGAGGCGCTGAAGGCGGAGGCCCGCGACCACCTCGCCGCCACGCTCGGCGATGCGTTCGCCGATCGCGCCGGGGAGTTCGCGCCCGCCTGGAAGGCGCTGCAGAAGCGCGTGATGCGGCGGCGCGTGATCGAGCGCGGGGTGCGGCTCGACGGCCGAGGGCCGACCGAGATCCGTCCCATCTCCGCCGAGGTCGGGGTCCTCGCCCGGGCCCACGGTTCGGCGCTGTTCAGCCGGGGCGACACGCAGGTCCTCAACATCACGACGCTCGGGATGCTGCGGATGACGCAGCTCATCGACACGCTGGATCTCGAAGAGACGAAGCGGTACATGCACCACTACAACTTCCCGCCGTTCTCGACCGGCGAGACCGGGCGCGTGGGCTCACCGCGCCGTCGGGAGATCGGCCACGGTGCGCTCGCCGAACGGGCGCTCGTCCCGGTGATCCCCTCGGAGGAGGAGTTCCCCTATGCGCTGCGCCTCGTCTCCGACGTGCTCAGCTCGAACGGGTCCACGTCGATGGCGAGCGTGTGCGGGTCGACCCTGTCGCTCATGGACGCCGGCGTGCCGATCAAGGCGCCGGTGGCCGGCATCGCGATGGGGATGATCGCCGAGGGCGGCACCTACGTGACGTTGACCGACATCCTCGGCGCCGAGGACGCGCTGGGTGACATGGACTTCAAGGTCGCGGGGACGCGGAGCTTCGTGACGGCGATCCAGCTCGACATGAAGGTGACCGGCTTGCCGGGCGATGTGCTCGCCGACGCGCTGAAGCAGGCGCGCGAAGCGAGGTTCCAGATCCTCGACGTGATGGAGCGCGCGATCGCGGCCCCGCGCGAGCGGGTCAGCCCGCGGGCCCCGAGGATCCTCACGATCCAGATCCCCGTCGACAAGATCGGCGAGGTGATCGGTCCGAAGGGCAAGCGGATCAACGAGATCATCGCGATGACCGGGGCCGACATCGACATCCAGGACGACGGCACCGTGTTCATCGGCTCGGCCGACGGCGAGGGGGCCGACGAGGCGGCGCGGATGATCGAAGAGATCGCGAACCCGCGGCCGGTGCTCGTCGGCGAGACGTACGAGGGAACCGTCGTGAAGACGACGACCTTCGGGGCGTTCGTGAACCTCGTCCCGGGCCGCGACGGGCTCGTGCACATCTCCAAGCTCGGGCGTGGTCGCCGCCTGTCCAACGTCGAAGAGGCGGTGCGTGAGGGCGACCGCCTGCAGGTCCTCGTGGAGGACATCGACGCGCAGGGCAAGATCAGCCTCAAGCCGATCGGACCGGAGTGGGAGGCCCCGGTCGAGGAGGGGGCCGAGCCCGCCGCCGCGGACGCCGGGCCGCACCGGCGCCCGTCGGGGGGGCGGCGTGAGCGCTCCGGGCGGCGGTTCCGGGACCGTGGCCGCGAGGGCGGCGCGCGGGACTGAGCCCTCGACGATGCCGATCGAGCGCACGGAGTTCTCCTCCGGGCTGCGCGTCGTCACCGAACGGATGCCGGGGGTGCGCTCGGTCGCCGTCGGCGTGTGGGTGCTCGCCGGATCCCGCGACGAACGTCCCCACATGAGCGGCGCGAGCCACTTCCTCGAACACCTGCTGTTCAAGGGGACCGAACGTCGGTCGGCGCGCGACATCGCGGAGGCGTTCGACGCGGTCGGCGGCGACCTCAACGCGTTCACCGCGCGGGAGTTCACGTGCTTCCACGCGCGGGTGCTCGACCGCGACCTCGAGATGGCCGTCGACCACCTCGTCGACATGATCGAGCACAGCGCGATCGGCGCCGAGGAGCTCGAGGCCGAGCGGCGGGTGATCCTCGAGGAGATCAACATGCACGAGGACTCTCCGGAGGACCTGGTGCACGATCTGTTCGTCGAGGGGCTGTGGCCCTCGCACCCGCTCGGGCGGCCCGTCCTGGGGACCCGCGACACGGTGCGCAAGGCGACGCGCGCCCAGATCCGCCGCTTCTACCGGACGCACTACCGCCCCGGCCACCTCGTCGTGGCCGCCGCCGGGAACCTGCGGCACGAGGCGCTCGTGCGGATGCTCACCGACCGGATGGAGGCCGGGCGACGCCTGCGTCAGGGCGAGCCGTCGGTGTGGAGCCGCCGGGTGCCCGCGCGCCCGCCCCGTCCCTCGGGGGCCACGCTCGTGCGACGTCGCAAGACCGAGCAGGCGCACATCTGCGTGGGGACCAACGGCTGTTCCCGGGCCGACCCCGATCGGTTCGCCTTCTGGATCGTGAACGCGGCGGTCGGGGGCGGGATGTCATCGCGTCTGTTCCAACGGATCCGCGAGGAGCGCGGGCTCGCCTACAGCGTCTACAGCTACGGCTCCCAGTACACCGAAACGGGGCTGTTCGCGTGCTACGCGGGCACGACCCCGGAGCACGCTCGCGAGGTCGTGCGGCTCGTGCGCCGCGAGCTCGAGGACGTGCGCGACGGGGGCCTGGGACCCGAGGAGTTCGCCCTAGCCAAGGGGCACGTGAAGGGCTCGACCGTGCTGTCGCTCGAGGATCCGGGCGGGCGGATGTCGCGCCTGGGCAGCGCCGAGATCGCCCACGGCGAGATCCTCACCGTGGACCAGATCCTGCGCAGGATCGAGGCCGTGACGATCGACGATGCACGTCGTGTGGCCGAGCGGGTACTGTCCCAGCCGATGAGCCTCACCGTGCTCGGACCCTTCGCGCCGAGCGCCTTCGACGGAGCGCTGCGATGATCCGCGTGGGCGTGCTCGGCGCGGCGGGGCGGATGGGCCGCGAGGTCTGCCGGGCGGTCGCCGCGGCCGACGACCTCGTGCTGGCCGCCGGCGTCGACCCGCACCACCGGGGGGAGCGCGTCGGCGACCTCGAGGTGGCCGGTGCCCTGGACGCCCTCGCGAGCGCCGGGGCCGAGGTCGCCGTGGACTTCACGCGTCCCGACGCGGTCATGGGCAACGCCCGCTGGTGCCTGGATCACGGGATCCACGTCGTGATCGGAACGACGGGGATCGGCAGCCAGGACCTCGAGGAGCTCGCGGGGTTGACCGGCGGCGGGCGCCCGAACGCGATCGTGGCGCCGAACTTCGCGATCGGCGCGGTCCTCATGATGCGGTTCGCCGAGGAGGCCGCGCGCTTGTTCGACGCGGCCGAGGTGGTTGAGCTCCACCACGACGCGAAGGCGGACGCGCCGAGCGGAACCGCGCTCGCCACGGCCCGGCGGATCGCCGCGGCGCGCGAGGGCGCGTGGCGGGCCCCGGCGGGAGACCGGTCCTACCCGGGAGCCCGGGGCGCCGACGTCGAGGGGGTGCGCGTGCACGCGGTGCGTCTGCCCGGCCTGCTCGCGCACCAGGAGGTCGTGTTCGGAGGCCCGGGCCAGGTGCTCGTCATCCGGCACGACGCGACGGACCGCACCGCGTTCATCCCCGGGGTGCTCCTCGCCCTGCGCGCCGTCCGGGAGCGACCGGGGCTCACCGTGGGGCTCGAGGCGCTGCTGTCCCGATGATCGGGTCCGCGTCGCGCCCCGACGTCCAGATCCGCCCGATCGAGCCGGAGGAGTTCGGCGCGTGGTTCGACGTGATGGCGACGTCGTTCGGGCATCGCCTGCGCGACGAGGTCGTCCAGCTCGAACGGTCGTTCGCCGAGCCGCCGCGCACCCTCGCGGCGGTGGAGGGGGATCGGATGGTCGGAGGCAACGCCGCCATCGGTGTCGAGCTCGCCGTGCCGGGCGGGCGTTGCGTGCCGACGGCCGCGATCATCGGCGTGGGCGTGCTTCCGAGCCACACCCGGCGCGGGATCTCGACCGCGCTGATGCGCCGCCAGCTCGACGCGGTGCACGAGCGCGGGGAGCCGCTGGCGGTCCTGCACGCCTCGGAGGGCGCGATCTACGGCCGCTACGGATTCGGCCTCGCCACGCGATCGGGGTCCCTTCAGGCTGACCGATCGGGGGTGGCCTTCGTTCGGGGCTACGAGCCGGTGGGGTCCGTGGAGCTCGTCGAGCGCGACGCCGCGATCGCGGCGCTCGTCCGGGCGGCCGAGCTGACGGCGGGCCGGCCGGGTCACCTGGGGCCGGCGGCGCGGCTCGCGGACTACACCGTTCGCGACGCCGCGCTGGCCCCCGAGGACGAGGGTGGGGCGGGGCCGTTCTACGCCGTCCACCGGGACCCCGGCGGCCATCCCGACGGCGCGGTGGTCTACCGGGTCCGGCAGGCCTGGCCCGAGAACCTGCCGCGGTTCACCGCCTCGGTCGAGATCCTGCTTGGGGCGACGCCGGCCGCCGAGGCTGCCCTGTGGCGCTACGTCTTCGATCTGGACCTCGTGGGCACCGTCGAGGCGTGGCACCGCCCGGCCGCCGATCCGCTGCTGTGGCTCGTGCGGGAGCCGCGGGCCCTTCGGATGCGGGTCGGCGACGACCTGTACCTGCGCCTCGTCGACGTCCGGTCGGCGCTCGCCGCGCGCGCCTACGCCGGCGAGGGCTCGGTCGTCCTGGGCGTGCAGGACCCGTTCTGCCCCTGGAACGCCGGCGCGTGGCGACTGGTCGCCGCGGGCGGACGCGCCGAGGTGGAGCCCACGGACGCCGAGCCCGAGCTCGAGCTCAGCTCGACCGACCTCGCGACGATCTACCTGGGCGACGCGTCGTTCGCCGACCTCGCCGACGCCCTTCTCGTTCGGGTGCGGGACCCCGCCGCCCTCGAGCGCGCCGACCGCCTGTTCGCGACCCCGCAGGCCCCCCGGTGTTGGGTCCACGTGTGAGTCGACGGCGGGGGCCTCGGCGTCCCGGTCCCGTATCATCCGGCGCCGTGGACGTCCGTCGCCCGCGCGCGCTCGTGGCCCTCGTCGCCGCCGCCGTCCTTGCCGCGTCGTGCACCGGCGGCGGGACCGACGCGGGGCCGACCCCGACGGGCGGGTCGTCCGTCACCCCGACCGGCAGCGCTCTTCCGACCCGAGACCCCGGCGAGGTGGCGTTCGAGCGGGGGGCGTTCCGCTACGTCTTCGGTGGCGTGCGCGCCGACCTGCGCTGGGAGCACGGGGCCGGTCGGCTGCGCGTCGTGAACGACACCGGGCGAGCGCTCGACGCCCCGTCGCTCGTCGCGATCACCTCCGACCAGCAGCAGATCCCCGCCCGGATGCCGGACGCCCGCCCGATCCCCGACGGGGAGACGCTCGCGTTCGAGCTGACCTTCCCCGACGAGCTGTCGTACGAGCGGATGGGGATGATCGAGCTCTGGTTCGGCGACGAGAGCTGGGGGCTCTTCTCCCCGGTCGTCGCCAAGACCTGAGCCGGGTGGCTCAGCGGCTGGCGGGCTCCGCCTCGTCGGCCTCGCCACGGGCCAGGACGAACAGCAGATCCGACAGGCGGTTGAGGTAGCGGCGCACCTCGGGGTTCACCGGGCGCCCGGTCCGCTCGAGGGCGACGACGCGGCGCTCGGCGCGGCGCACGACGCTGCGCGCGAGGTCGATCGCCGCGCCGACGGCGTCGGCGCCCGGGACGACGAAGCGCCGCGGCAGGGGGCGGTGCTCGACGAGCTCGTCGATCCGCCGCTCGAGCCGTTCGACCATCCCGGCCGTGACGAGCGACACGCCGGGCTCCAGGCGGGCGCGCTCCTCGGGGTTCGTCGCGAGGTCGGCGCCGACGACGAACAGCTCCCGCTGGAGCTCGAGGAGCTCCGCGGCCACCGGGCGGTCGGCCCCGAGCGCTCGGGCCAGGCCGAGCGCGGCCACGGCCTCGTCGGTCGTGCCGTAGGCCTCGGCGGCGGGGTCGTCCTTGCCGACCCGACCTCCGAACAGCAGGCCGGTCGTGCCGTCGTCGCCCGACCGCGTGTAGATCCCGGGCATGGGCGACTAGCATAGGCCGGGGTCCGGGGGGTCGCGCCGGCGCGACCCGGCCCGGACGCCGCGGCGGCGAACGGGCGCCCACGAACGAGGAGGGGACCGGGATGGCCGGACGGTTCGGCTCCGTGATCACGGCGATGGTGACGCCGTTCCGCGACGACCACGCCGTCGACCTGGACCGCGCGCAGGAGCTCGCCTCGTGGCTCGTCGACAACGGCTCGGACGCCGTCGTCGTGGCCGGTTCGACCGGCGAGTCGCCCACCCTCAGCCACCACGAGAAGGCTGAGCTGTTCGCCGCCGTCGTCGAGGCGATCCGCGGGCGCGGCCGCGTGATCTGCGGGACCGGGACGTACTCCACGGCCGAGACGCTGGAGCTCACCCGCGCGGCGGAGGCGGCCGGCGCCGATGGACTCCTCGTGGTCACCCCCTACTACAACAAGCCGCCGCAGCGAGGTCTCGTCGCGCACTTCGAGGCCGTGGCCGAGGCGAGCTCGCTGCCGATCATCCTGTACAACATCCCCGGTCGAACGGGCACGAGGATCGAGCACGACACGCTGCTTCGCCTGGCGGAGCGGCCCACGATCGTCGCCGTGAAGGACTCGACGGGCGACTTCCAAGCGATCTCCCGCCTGATCGCGGAGTCCCCCGAGGGCTTCGAGGTCTACTCCGGCGACGACTGGGCGACGTTCGGCTACGTGTGCCTGGGGGCGGTCGGGGTCGTGAGCGTCGCCGCCCACCTCGTGGGCCCGCAGATCCGCCAGATGATCGAGCTGATCGAGACCGGCGACGTGCCGGCGGCCCGCAAGATCCACGAGGACCTGTCCCCGCTGTTCAACGCGCTGTTCGTCACCTCCAACCCGATCCCGGTGAAGGCGGCGCTCGAGATGGTGGGGAGGCCGTGCGGCGCGCCGCGCCTGCCTCTCGTTCCGGCCACCCCCGAGGAGCGCGAGCGGATCCGTCGGGCGCTGGAGGATGCCGGCCTCCTCGGCTGAAGCGGCGCGGCTCGTCTTCCTCGGTGGCGTCGGCGAGGTCGGTCGCAACATGGCCGCCGTCGAGCTCGACGGGCGGTTGCTGCTGATCGACGCCGGACTGTCGTTCCCCTCGGCCGAGATGCCGGGCATCGATCTCGTCCTGCCGGACTTCACGTGGGTGCTGGAGCGGGCCGACGCCGTCGAGGCGGTCGTGCTCACCCACGGGCACGAGGACCACGTCGGCGCCCTGCCGTACCTCCTGCGGGCGCTCGGGCGGCGGCTGCCGGTGCTGGGGACGGCGTTCACGCTCGAGCTGCTCGGTCCCAAGCTCGAGGAGCACGGCGTGGCCGAGCTCGCCGAGCGCCGCGTCGTGCGGCCGGACGGTTCCGAGGTCGTGGTGGGGGGGTTCCACCTGCGGTTCCTGCACGTCACCCACTCGATCCCCGACGGCGCGGCCGTCGCGATCGACACGCCGGCCGGAACGATCCTGCACACGGGGGACTTCAAGATCGATCAGACGCCGATCGACGGGTGGCCGACCGACCTGCACGGACTGGCCGAGGAGGCCCGCCGGGGCGTGCACCTGCTCCTGTCGGACTCGACGAACGCCGAGGAGCCCGGGCACACGGTGAGCGAGCGCACGGTCGGGCCGGTGCTCGCGCGGATCGTCCGCGACGCCCCCGCGCTCGTCGTCGTCGCCTGCTTCTCGAGCCACATCCACCGGGTCCAGCAGGTCGTCGACGCCGCGATCGAGCACGGCCGGGTCGTCACCTTCCTCGGGCGCTCCATGCAGCAGAGCGTGGCCGCCGCCCGGCGCCTGGGGATCCTGCGCGTCGACGACCGCGACGTGGTGGACATCGCCGAGCTCGATCGGCTCGACCCCGGGCGGGTGGTCGTGATCTGCACCGGGTCCCAGGGAGAGCCGTTCAGCGCGCTCAGTCTGATGGCCGCGCGGGAGCACCGCTGGGTCCGGCTCCGGGAGGGCGACACGGTCGTGCTGTCCTCGAGCCTGGTGCCCGGCAACGAGCCGGCCATCCACCGCGTGGTCGACGCGCTGTACCGCACGGGGGCCGACGTCTACCACGTGCCCTCCGACCCGGTGCACGCGAGCGGGCACGCGGCCCAGGAGGAGCTGCGCCTGATGCTGACGCTCGTGCGCCCCCGCTGGTTCATCCCCATCCACGGGGAGCGGCGGCACCTGCAGCACCACGCGCGGCTGGCCGAGGAGGTCGGGATCGCCCGGGACCGGATCCTCGTGTGCGAGGACGGCGACCTCGTCGAGGTCGGCGAGGAGGTCCGGGTCGCCGGCCGGGTCCCCGCCGGGATGACGTTCGTCGACGGGCTGGGGATCGGCGATGTGGGGGGCGAGGTCCTGCGGGACCGCCGCAAGCTCGCGGCCGACGGCGTGGTCGTGGTCGTCGCCGGGATCGACCCGCACACCGGGGAGCTCGTGAGCGGCCCCGAGCTCCTCCATCTGGGCTTCGTGCACGAGGAGAGCTCGTCCGACATCCTTGAAGCCGCTCGGGAACGCGTCATGCTTGCGTTCCGGGAGGGCGCTGAGGCCCGGGTGACCGACCCCTCGGCGCTGCAGCAGCACGTCCGCCGCGTGCTGAAGCGGTACTTCCTGGAGGTGACCCAGCGGCGGCCGGTGATCCTGCCGGTGATCTTGGAGGTGTAGCCCGACCGAGGAGCGCGAGACGTGCCGACGAAGACTTCCCCCTCGCGACGCCGGAGCGCGTCGCGGGCGTCGAGCTCGCGGGGCCGGCGCGGTCCCGCGAGGACCCCGGTCCGCGAGATCCTGTCCCCCTGGGCGCGCGACGCCCTCGGGATCGCCCTGGTCGTCCTGGGCCTGCTCGCGGTTCTCGCCGTGTGGTTCGGCACCGGTGGGCCGGTCGGGCGCGGGCTCGCCTGGGCGCTGCGCGGAGCCCTCGGTCTGGGCGCGGCGGCCTTCCCGCTCGTCGGGCTCTACTGGGGGGTCGTGCTCGTGCGCGACGTCGCGCGCGAGGAGCGCGTCCGGATCCTGATCGGCTGCGTCGCGCTCGCGGCCGGGGCTCTCGGCGGGCTGTCGCTCGTCGCCGGGAACCCCGGCCCGCTCGCGGGCTTCGACGGCGGCCGCGGGGTCGGCGTGGCGGAGGCCGGGGGGCTCCTCGGCGCCCTCGTCGCCCGCCCGCTGTCGCAGGTGATCTCCCCGATCGGCGCCGGCCTCGTCTGCGTCGCGCTGATCGTCCTGGGGTCGTTGATCGCGACGGGCACGCCGATCGCGACCGCGTGGGGATGGGTCCGCGACTACTTCACGGCCGCCGACGTCGACGACGACGTCGAGGCCGAGGAGGGCCTCGAGGAGGCCGAGCTCGAGGCCGAGGAGGACCGGGAGGGGGCCGAGGAGGAGCCCGTGGGGCCCGTCGTCTCGGGGCCGCTCCTTCGGGTCCCCGAGGCCGCCGCCGGCCGGTGGGCGCGCCTCGCGCGTCGGCTCCGGGAGCTCCGCGTGTTCCTCGGGCTGGTCGACCCCGAGGCCGAGTCGCCGGTCGTTCGGATCCCCGAGGCCGCCGCCCCCTCCGTCCCCGAGGCCGCGACCGAGACGGGCGAGACGTGGGCGGCCGCGTCGCCCGAGCCCCCCGCGGCCGAACCCGAGGCGCCGTCGGTCCGCCCCCGGCGCGGCCGGACCGTGCACACGTCGGACGGTCCCTACCGGCTCCCGCCGATCGACCTGCTGCGCACCGCCCCGCCCTCGGCCGCCGACGCGGGGGACGAGGCGGCCACGAAGGCCGCCTTGGAGCGGACGCTTCGGACCTTCGGGGTCGATGCGCGCGTGAGCGACGCCCATCGCGGGCCGACCGTCACGCTGTACGAGGTCGAGGTCGCCGCCGGCACCAAGGTGAGCAAGGTCCTGAACCTCGCGAGCGACATCGCCTACGCGCTCGCCACACCCGACGTCCGGATCCAGGCTCCGATCCCCGGCAAGAGCGCGATCGGGATCGAGGTGCCGAACAAGCACCGGGACTTCGTGATGCTCGGCGACGTGCTGCGCTCCCGAGCCGCGCGCGAGGCCGCCCACCCGCTCGAGGTCGCCCTGGGCAAGGACATCCACGGCCGCGCCCGCATGGTGAACCTCGCCGCGATGCCGCACCTGC
Source organism: Actinomycetota bacterium (assembly GCA_026003015.1). Lineage (GTDB taxonomy): Bacteria > Actinomycetota > UBA4738 > UBA4738 > HRBIN12 > BPGL01. Next base: position 255,368 of record BPGL01000001.1, read on the forward strand.
TGATCGCGGGGGCCACCGGTGCCGGCAAGTCCTCGCTCGTGAACTGCTTCGTCACGTCGCTGCTGATGCGCACGACCCCCGAGGACGTCCGGCTCGTGCTCGTCGATCCCAAGCGCGTCGAGCTCAGCCACTTCGCCGACGTTCCGCACCTGCTCTCGCCGGTGATCGTGCACCCGAAGCGCGCCGCCGAGGCGCTGCAGTGGCTCGTGCGTGAGATGGAGCTCCGCTACGAGCTCCTCGCCACGGTCGGCGTGCGCGACATCGACGGCTATGAGCGCGGCCTGCGGGAGGGCACGTTGCGGATCCCACCGGGACGTGAGGACGAGTACGGGCACATGCCCTACGTCGTCGTCGTGATCGACGAGCTTGCCGACCTGATGATGGTCGCGCCCCGCGACGTGGAGGACGCGATCTGCCGCATCGCGCAGATGGCCCGCGCCGTCGGGATCCACCTCGTCGTCGCGACGCAGCGGCCGAGCGTCGACGTCGTCACGGGCCTGATCAAGGCGAACATCCCCTCGCGGATCGCGCTCATGACCTCGAGCCAGGCCGACAGCCGCGTGATCCTCGACATGAACGGGGCCGAGAAGCTCGTGGGCCACGGGGACATGCTCTTCGCACCCTCGAGCCTGTCCAAGCCGGTGCGCCTCCAGGGCGCGTGGGTCACCGAGCAGGAGATCCACGCCGTCGCCGACTTCGTCCGACGGCAGCGCCGCGTCGTCTACGAGCAGAGCGTCGAGGGGTTGGCGCTCCCGCCGGGGGAGGGGAGCGAGGCGGGCTCGGATCTCGGCGAGGACGACGAGCTGCTCGAGCAGGCGGCCGAGCTCGTGATCCGTTCGCAGTTCGGCTCGACCTCGATGCTGCAGCGCAAGCTCAAGGTAGGCTTCGCGCGGGCGGGGCGGCTGATGGACCTGCTCGAGCAGCGGGGGATCGTCGGGCCCAGCCAGGGCTCGAAGGCCCGCGAGGTCCTCGTCACCCCCGAGGAATGGGAGGAGCGCCGCAGCGCCTGACCGCTACAGGGCCCCCAGGCGGCGGGCGACCTGGAACAGCGTGTCGGCGTGCTCCTGCGGGTCGATCATCACCGAGCCGGCGGGGCCGATCCGCCGTTGCCAGTACCGGTAGATCGACTCGGGCGTCCAACCCCGTGCGATCGCGCTTCGGAAGCCCCGCGCGAGCTCCGACCCGAGCCAGAGGGCCCGCGGAGCGATCAGGAAGCCCCCGCGCTGCCCGTCGATCGAGAGCCAATGAGCGCCGACGAGGCCCCAGCCTCCATCGTCCCGGTGTCCGGAGACGAGGAGGAACCGGACCGGTCCCTCCGACAGGGCGTCGGGCACGATGAGGGGGACCTCGAGCGCGGATAGCGGAGAACCGTCGGGAGGCGGCGTCGAAGCGTGCTGCGTCATCGCGTCGCCACGACGCTACGTCCCCCGATCGGGGCCCGGCAGCGGGCGAAGGACCACGGTTGCGCCCGACCTGCGCCCTAGGGCCCCCGCCGAGTCGGCCGCAGGTCGGGCGCCGTGTGCCGGGCGCTCCCGCGCCGGCGGGCGGTACCATCCTCCGGTCATGGGCGCCGAGCACGTCCGGCCTGCGCGTCGCGACGCGGGGTCGGCCCTCCGACGTGCGCGCGAGCTGCGGGGGATCTCCCTGGAGGTCGCGGCGCGCGACACGCGGCTGCCGGTGGATCGCCTGCGCGCGATCGAGCAGGGGACGTTCGAGGCGCGCGCCGACGACGTGCACGCGCGCGCGAGCCTCCGAACCTACGCGCGCTACCTCGGCCTGGACCCCACGCAGGTGCTCGCCGCCGCCGGTCGGTTCCACGAGCCCCCGCCGCCCCCCCCGCCCGCGCGGCTCGGTTCGCTCGAGCGGGCCCTGGCCGCCGCGAGGATCCGCGACAACCAGCGGTTCTTCCTCATCGCCGCCGCGGTGTTCCTGGGGACGCTCGCGGCGGTCGGTCTCCTGTCGCGCCAGGGCGCAGCGCCCGCGGCGGAGCTGCCCTCGGCGACCACGGGCGCCCTGGCCGAGGTCGGGGAGGCGACCCCGTTCACCCTCGTGGTCGAGGCGGTGAGGCCCGCGCGGATCGCGGTGAGGGTCGACGGATCCGCCCAGCGGGTTGCGGTGGCCGCCGGGGAGACCGTCTCGTTCTCGGGGACGGAGCGGATCGAGGTGCGCATCGACGACGGCGGCGCCGTGCGCGTGGCGGTCGACGGGCACGACCTCGGGGTTCCGACGCTCGACGGCGTGCCGTGGTCGGCGACGTTCACGTCCGCGTCGGTGCGGGCCCTCGGCCCGGAGCCCACGGCCGCCCCCTCGCGCGCGGGCTGAGGACCCGTGCGAGCGGAGGTCGTCGCGGTCGGGACCGAGCTCCTGCTCGGGCAGATCGACAACGGCAACGCCCGGTGGATCTCCGAGCGGCTCGCGGCGATCGGCGTCGACGTTCGACACCACCAGGTGGTGGGGGACAACCTCGAGCGCATCGTCGACGCGCTTCGTCTGGCGCTCGATCGCGCGGAGGCGGTCGTCGTCACCGGCGGGCTCGGCCCGACCCAGGACGACCTCACCCGCGACGCGATCGCCGCCCTGCTCGGGCGAGGCCTCGCGCGCGACGAGGCGATCGTCCGGACGCTCGAGGAACGGTTCCGGGGCGCCTCGGACGCACCGATGCCGGCGAGCGTCCTGCGGCAGGCCGACGTGCCCGTGGGGGCGCGCGCCATCGCCCCGACGATCGGGACGGCCCCCGGGCTCGTCGCGGAGCTCGACGGTCGCACGCTCTACGCGCTCCCCGGCGTCCCGGCGGAGATGCGCGAGATGGTCGAGCGGGTGGTCCTTCCCGAGCTCGCGCGCCGTTCGGGCGCGGGGGCGATCGTCTCCCGGGTGGTGCGCTGCACGGGGATCGGGGAGTCGCGCGTCGCCGAGCTCCTCGACGACCTCTACCGGGGCTCGACGAACCCCACCGTCGCGTTCCTCGCCTCGACCGGGGAGGTGCGGGTGCGGGTCACGGCCAAGGCCGGCGATCCGTCGGTGGCCGAGGCCCTGGCCGAGCCGATGGTGGCCGAGATCGCGAAACGCCTCGGCGACGTCGTCTTCTCCGTGGAGGACGAACCGCTCGAGCAGGTGGTCCTTCGGCTGCTGCGCGTGCGGGGATGGACCATCGCGTGCGCGGAGTCCCTCACCGGCGGTCGGGTCACCGCTCGCCTCACCGCGCCGCCCGGCGCCTCCGCGACGGTCCTCGGCGCCGCCGTCGCGTACACGGCCGAGGCCAAGCGCCGGCTCCTCAGGGTCTCCGAGGCGGTCCTCGCCGCGGGGGTGGTGAGCGAGGCCTGTGCGCGGGCGATGGCGGCCGGCGCCCGTCGGGTGTTCGGCGCCGACGTCGCGCTGGCGCTCACGGGGGCCGCGGGACCCGAGCCCCACGACGGCGCGCCCCCCGGCACGGTCTGGCTCGCGGTCGAGACGCCCGAGCTCGCGCACGCGCGACTGCTGCGGGTTGGCGGGGAGCGGGACCGCGTGGTGCGCTGGGCCGGGCAGGCGGGGCTCGACCTCGTCCGCCGCGCGCTCGAGGGCCGCCCGCTTCCGAGCTCGGAGCACCCGATCTGATGGCCCGGGACCGGGCGGCGCGTCCTGCGGCGACGCCGCTGCGGCTGTTCGTCGCGGTCGAGCTGTCGGAGGAGGCCGGCCGGGCCATCGACCGCGCGATCGCGCCCTGGCGAGCGGCGTTCCCCCGGGCCCGTTGGGTCCCGAGCGAGAACCGGCACGTCACGCTGCGGTTCCTCGGCAGGACCTGGCCGCGCCTGCGCGGGTGGGTGGAGGATCGCGTGCGGGAGGCGGCGCGGGGGTCCGCCGCCTTCTCCGTCCGCCTCGCGGGGCTCGGCGCCTTCCCCTCGGAGCGGCGGGCCCGGGTGCTGTGGGTGGGGCTCGACGACGCCGACGAACGCCTGGCCGCGCTGGCCGCCCTCCTGGAGGTCGGGCTCGCCGACGCCTTCCCCGCCGAGCGCCGGCCGTTCACGCCCCACGTCACCGTCGCCCGGTCCGATCCGCCCCTTGCCCTGCCCGAGGAGTATCGGGGCTCGACCGTCGAGCCGGTCGAGGTCCGGGTCGAGGAGATCGTCCTGTTCCGCAGCCACCTCGCCCGGCCCGCCCCGCGCTACGAGGCGCTCGCCCGGTTCCCGCTCGGCGGCTGAAGACCCGCGCGTGCCGTGCCGATGCCACCACCGATGCGGGTCGCGCGTCTGGTCGCCGCGGGGTTGCTCGCCGTGCTCGCCGTCGGGGCGGTCGCGGCGCCCGCCGGCGCGCGCTCGGGGTCGATCCGCTTCTTCGGCAACGGCGTCGACGACATCGACCGGGTGAAGATCCGGGTGGACGACCCGACGACGAGCCGGGAGCCGCCTCGACCGGCCGACGTCGGCCGCACGGACTTCACGATCGAGTGGTGGCTGCGCGCGGCGTCGGGCAACGACGCCGGCCCCGTGACGTGCGGGACGAACGTCGACTGGATCTACGGCAACGTGATCGTCGATCGCGATCGCTACAACGCGGGGCGGAAGTTCGGCGTGTCGCTCGCGGGCGGCCGGATCGTGTTCGGCGTCACGAACGCGTCCCTGGTGTCGCGGACGATCTGCGGCGACCGGGACCTGCGCGACGGACGGTGGCACCACGTGGCGGTGCAGCGGCGGCGCTCCGACGGGATGCTCTGGCTGTGGGTCGACGGCCGGCTCGAGGCCAAGGCCGACGGCCCCAACGGCGACGTGAGCTACCCGGACGGCGGGGTGCCGGGCTCCTACTGCGGGGGGCCGTGCACGCGCTCGGACCCCTTCCTCGTGATCGGCGCGGAGAAGCACGACGCCGGTCCCGCGTACCCCTCGTTCCACGGGTGGGTCGACGAGCTTCGGATCTCCACGACGCTTCGCTACCGCCGGGCGTTCGACCCGCCGCGTCGGCCGTTCCGCCCCGACGCCGGGACCGCGGTGCTGTACCACCTCGACGAGTCCTCGGGCACGGTCGTGCACGACGCGCTGGGTGGGGCCGACGGCGTCCGTCGCGTCGGCGGCGACCCCGTCGGTCCCCGCTGGTCGCGTCGCTCGCCCTTCGCGTAGGCACGCTTGACGCCTGCGCACCGGGCGTGTAGGACCCGTGTAGGCACTGAGCAACGGCTCGCCGCACGAGGGGGTCGCGGTGCGCACGATCCTGGGCTGGCTGCGCGATGCGGGTCGCAGAACCGTGTTGACCCTGACCGCCCTCGTGGCGCTCACCGCCTGCACCGGCCAGAGCACGGAACGACCCCTGGAGGCACGCACCCCGGCGCCGGCGGTGGCCCTGCCGCTCGAGCGGCTCCGGTGGGATGAGGCCGACGCGCGGCTGCTGTTCCTCGCCCGCCAACGGGTCTTCCTCGACTGCGTTCGCGACGCCGGGTTCGTCGACTACCCCGCCGAGGTCTGGGTCTAGGTCCCGGGCGGCAGCGCCATCTGGGGGCTCACCGATCCCGAGGCCGCGGCGACCCGGGGCTACGCGCCGCCCCCGGAAGATCCCCGCCTGCTGGAGAACCAGCAGCGCCTGGATGCCTACTACGAGTCGCTGACCCGAGCGGAGCGGGAGGCGCTCGCGATCGTGGTGGCGGGGCGCGAGGAGGCGCGCATCGAGCTGCCGAACGGCACCAGGATCGCCGGAGACGGGTGCTTCGCCGAGGCAGAGCTCGCGCTGTACGGGTCGCAGCGCAACCTGATCCGGGATCGGCTGCTCGCCGAGAAGGGCCTGGGTCTGCAGAATGAGGCGCGAGCGAAGCTGCTCGCCGACCCCCGGGCGATCGAGGCGACCCGGGAGTGGAGCGAGTGCATGCGGGCCCGCGGCTACGACTACGCGACCCCCGCGGACGCCGGGAACGAGACCGCGGAGCTCGAGATGCGCGACCGGATCCCCGTGGCGGTGGCCGACGTCGACTGCAAGGCGGAGGTCGACCTCGTGCGCCGGCTCTCGACGATCCTGGCGGCCTACCAGCAGGAGCTGCTCGACCGAAACCCGGGGCTCATCGAGGCCCGCCTTCGCATCCGCGAGGAGATGCTCGAGCGGGCCCGGGCGATCCTCGAGGGAGCGTAGCGGGCGGTGGGAGCCCGGAGGTGGGGCCGGCCCGCGGCCTTCGCGGCCGGGCTGCTCGCGCTCACCCTCGCCTCGATCGGGCTCGGCTCGCGTCTCAGGACGCCGGAGCAGGCCGCTGCGGACGCCGCGGCGCCCTCGCCGACGATCGTGACCGCCGAGGTCGTCCGGCGCGTCCTGAGCGACGCGTCCCTCGCGCCCGGGAAGGGGGAGGAGGAGGGTACGATCGTGGCCCTGATCCGGCTCTCCTCCCCGCTGCCCGACCGCGCGTTCGGGGAGAGCGTCCGGGTGACGATCCGGGCGGATCGAACCGGCGGCCCGGTGGTGGCGGTTCCGATCACGGCCGTATGGCAGCGTGCCGACGGCACGGCGTGGGTGACGGTGGTTCGTTCCGACGGTTCGATGCACGATCTTCAGGTGCGGCCCGGTCCCGCGGTCGGCGGGTACGTCCCCGTGGAGGCGGTGCGGGGGGAGCTCGCCGCGGGAGACGACGTCCGGGTGGGGTAGGGTGCCGAGCGCCCGCGTGCCCGTCGTCGCGATGGACGGCGTCGCGAAGACCTACCCGGGTCCGCCGCCCGTGCCGGCCCTGCGGGAGTGCACGCTCACGATCGGTGCGGCCGAGTTCGTCGCGATCGTGGGGCCGTCCGGATCGGGGAAGTCCACCCTCCTGAACGTCCTGGGTCTCCTCGACACCCCGTCGGCGGGGACGTACCGGCTCCTCGGCGCGTCGGTGGCCGAGCTGCGGGAACGGGAACGGACGGCGCTTCGCGGGCGAGCGATCGGGTTCGTCTTCCAGGACGCCTACCTCGTGGCCGAGCGGACGGCCGTCGAGAACGTCGAGGTCCCCCTCCTCTACCAGGGGGTGTCGGCGGCCGAGCGCCGGCGACGGGCGACCGCCCTGTTGGAGGAGCTCGGGCTGTCGGACCGCGTCGACGCGGACGCGCGAACCCTCTCGGCGGCGAACGACAGCGCGTGGCGCTCGCCCGTGCCCTCGTGACCGCGCCGGCCCTTCTCCTGTGCGACGAACCGACGGGGAGCCTCGACTCGGACAACACCGCCGCCGTCCTCGGTCTGTTGCGCGCGCTCGTCGACGAAGGGCAGACCCCTCGTGCTCGTCACCCACGACCGAGACGTCGCGGCGCATGCCGATCGTCGGGTCCACGTCCTGGACGGCCGGGTGAGGCCGGGATGAGCCGATCGACGCCGACCCCGCCGAGGCTGGAGCCATCCCGCCTCCGCCCGACCCACCTCCTGCTCGAGGCGGCCCTCGACATCCAGCGTCGACCGGGCCGGGCGACCTTGACCGGCCTCGGCACCCTCCTCGGCATCTGGGTGTTGGTGGCCGCCTACGGTATGGCCCAGACCGTCGAGGCGCAGATCGGCGATCGATTCGATCTGCTGGAGGCCACCCAGGTGACCGTCACCGACGCCGCGTCGGGTGAGCAGGCGACGCCCCCCTTCCCCCGGGACGCGGAGGACCGGCTCGAGCGCCTGAACGGCGTCGTGGCGGCCGGCGTCATCGGCGAGGTCGCGTTCGCTTCGCCTGCGGAGCTGCGGGCGCTGTGGATCCCCGGCGCGCCGGAGGCCTCGTATCCGGTCTTCGGGGCCTCCGCCGGGTTCCTCGAGGCCGCCGACCTCACGGTCGAGCGGGGCCGGACGTTCACCGAGGAGGAAGAAGGCCGGCGGGAGCTCGTGGCCCTCATCGGGCTCGCGCCCAAGGCCGACCTGCAGCTCGGGGCCACGGACGGCCGCGCGACCGTGTGGATCGACGGGGTCCCCTTCACGGTCATCGGCACGATCGCCGACGTAGGACGGCGCGCGGACCTGCTCACCGCGGTCGTGATCCCGCTGCGCACGGCCGAAGCGCTCTGGGGGATCGGATCGCCCGAGATCCTGGTCGAGACGGCCCCCGGCGCCGCGCAGCTGATCGGGCAACAGGCCGCTGCGGCGCTTCGACCCGAGGATCCGGAACGGTTGCGCGTTGCCGTGCCACCGAGCCCGGATTCCCTACGGCGGCAGGTGGAGGGAGATCTGCGATCCCTCGTGCTCGGGCTCGGCGCCGTGATCCTGGGCGTCGGCGCCATCCAGATCGCGAACGCCACCCTCGTCTCGGTGCTCCATCGGGTCCACGAGATCGGGCTGCGCCGGGCGGTGGGCGCCAGGGCCTTCCACGTCGCCGCCCAGTTCCTCGTGCAGAGCGGGGCGCTGGGGTTCGTCGGAGGCGCGGTCGGAGCCCAGGCGGGGTTGCTGAGCGTCGCGCTCGTGGCGGCGGTGCGGCGCTGGACGCTCGTGGCCGACCCGTGGCTCCTGCTCGTCGGTCCGCTCCTGGGGCTCGCCGTCGGCACGCTGGCCGGCGCGTACCCGGCCTGGAGGGCGGCCGGGATCCAGCCCGTGGACGCCCTGAGGCGGTAGGGGCTCGCGTGCTTGCGGTCGAACACGTGTTCGGCTAGGATCGAGCGCGGCCCCGTGGCGCGCGGCGACCGACGACGGAGGCCGTCGGATGTCGGCGCCGACCGCTACGGTGGGAGGGCCGGTGGACGACGCGCTCGCCCGTGCCCCCTCGGGTGGAGCCCGGAGAGGAGGAGGCATCGCGTGGATCGCGACAAGATGCTCGAGGTCACCCTCCAGCAGATCGAGAAGCAGCACGGCAAGGGCGCCGTGATGCGCCTGGGGGAGCACCCGATGGGGGCGGGGATCGCCACGATCCCGACCGGGTCGCTCGCGCTGGACATCGCGCTCGGGGTGGGGGGCATCCCCCGCGGCAGGATCGTCGAGATCTACGGGCCCGAGGGCTCGGGCAAGACGACGGTCTCGCTGCACATCATCGCTGAGGCCCAGCGTCAGGGCGGGATCGCGGCGTTCATCGACGCCGAGCACGCGCTCGACCCGACCTACGCGCGCGCGCTCGGGGTGAACATCGACGAGCTCCTCGTGTCGCAGCCCGACTCGGGTGAGCAGGCGCTCGAGATCGCCGACATGCTCGTGCGCTCCGGAGCGCTCAGCCTCGTCGTGATCGACTCGGTGGCGGCGCTCGTCCCCCGGGCCGAGATCGAGGGGGAGATGGGCGACAGCCACGTGGGGCTGCAGGCACGGCTGATGTCCCAGGCCATGCGCAAGCTCGCCGGCTCCTTGAGCAAGTTCGACACGACCGCGATCTTCATCAACCAGCTCCGCGAGAAGATCGGGGTGATGTTCGGCAACCCCGAGACGACCCCCGGAGGCCGCGCCCTGAAGTTCTACGCCTCGGTGCGCCTGGACGTGCGCAAGATCGAGAACCTCAAGGACGGGACCGAGGTCGTCGGCTCGCGCACGCGCGTCAAGGTCGTCAAGAACAAGGTCGCGCCGCCGTTCCGCCAGTGCGAGTTCGACATCATGTACGGCAAGGGCATCTCCAAGGAGGGGTCGCTGCTCGACGTCGGCGTCGACCTGGAGCTGATCAAGAAGTCGGGCGCGTGGTTCACCTACGAGGGTGAGCAGCTCGGGCAGGGGCGGGAGAACGCGCGCGCGTTCCTGGCCGAGCACACCGACGTCCGCGACGAGATCGAGCGCCGGATCCGCGAGGCGGTGGGCCTGGCCGGGTTCACCGAGGCCGACGACGAGCCGATCGCGATCGTGCCCGACGCCGTGCTCGACGCACCCGCGGCCGGCGGCTCGAGCGCCAAGACCAAGGGTGCGGGCTAGGCGCCGATGGCGCCCGGCGACGTGCACGAGCGGGCCCTGCGGCTGCTCGCCGCGCGCCCGCGGAGCCGACGGGAGCTCGAGCGACGGCTGGTCGACGCCGGGTTCGAGGCCGAGGAGGTGGTGACCGAGCTCGAGCGCCTCGAGACGGTCGGCCTCGTGGACGACGAGGCCTTCGCGCGGGCGGTGGCCGAGGACGCGTTGGGACGGCGTCTCGAGGGGCGCCGCGGGGTCGCTCGCTCGCTCGCCGCGCGGGGGATCCCCGGGCCCCTGGCCGCCGCGGTGCTCGAGGAACTCGGTGGCGACGACGAGGAACGGGCCGTGCAGCTGGCCCGGGCGCGGGCCGTGCGGCTGCGCGGTGTGCCCGCCGAGCGGGCGTTCCCGCGGCTCGTGGCCTTCCTGCTCCGTCGGGGCCACGAGGCCGAGGTCGCCCGACGGGCTGCACGGCGGGCCCTGGGGCTCGACCCCGACGTCGAGGGCGGGGCGTGAGAGCGTCGGGGCGGGCACCTTGCCTCAGGGCGTCCGCGACCGTACGCTGTCGGGAAACGACCCTGAGAGGTACCCGAACGGAACCCCGACGTTCATCTGACGGCACCGTGCGAACGTCCCACACGAGACCCGAGACCGAGCACATCCGGCACCGAGGAGGTCCCCAGGCCGCGTCGCGTCCCTAGAGGAGCGAGCGGCGCTCTCCCCGGACGACGGAGCGCACCGTCGAACGGCGGGACCGGTAGGTCCTCTCCCGATCGTTCGAACGACGAGTGGGAGGAGCCATGACCCCGGTCATCGTCGGCCTCATCGCCCTGGTGGTGGGCGTCGCCGTCGGCTTCGTGGTCCGCGCCGCGCTGGCCCGTACGAGCGCGCGCGCGATCGAGCAGCAGGCGGCAACGCGAGCGGAACGACGCCTCGCGGAGGCGGAGCAGGAGGCGGCCGTCACCCTCCGGTCGGCCCTGGAACAGGCGAAGGCGGAATCGGCCGCGATCCGGCGCGAAGCGGAGGAGGACGTTCGGGCGCGCCGCGATGAGGTCGCGCGCCTCGAGCGCCGGATCGCGCAGGCCGAGGACGAGCTGCGCTCCCGCACGAAGCGGCTGGAGGAACGGGAGCACGAACTCGAGGAGCGCGACCGCCGTCTCGCTCACGTCCGCGAGCAGCTCGAGGCGGCGACGAGGGAACATCGGGCGCGCCTGGAGCGGATCGCGCAGATGACCTCGCAGGAGGCTCGCGAGGAGCTGGTCGCCCAGGTCGTCGACGAGGCCAAGCGCGCGGCGATGGCGCAGGTCCGCGAGATCGAGCAGCAGGCGCGCGAGCAGGGCGAGGAGCGGGCGCGCAAGATCCTCACGGTCGCGATCCAGCGGGTCGCGGCCGAGCAGACGACCGAGTCGAGCGTGAGCGTGTTCACGTTGCCGAGCGAGGACATGAAGGGCCGGATCATCGGCCGGGAGGGGCGCAACATCCGCGCCTTCGAGGCGACGACCGGGGTCAACCTGATCATCGACGACACCCCCGAGGCGGTCGTCCTGTCGTGCTTCGACCCCGTCCGGCGGGAGGCCGCGCGTCTCACGCTGACGAAGCTCGTCGAGGACGGTCGGATCCATCCGGCGCGGATCGAGGAGGTCCACGAGCGCTCGCTGCGGGAGCTCGAGGAGCGGATCCGCCGCGCCGGCGAGGACGCCGTGGCCGAGGTCGGCATCACCGACATCCACCCGGAGATGGTCCGGCTGCTCGGGCGTCTGCAGTACCGGACCTCCTACGGGCAGAACGTCCTCAAGCACCTGGTCGAGTCCGCCCACATCGCGGGGGCCCTCGCCGCGGAGCTCGGCGTCGACCCCACGATCGCTAAGCGCGGGGCGTTCCTGCACGACATCGGCAAGGGCGTGACGCACGAGGTCGAGGGCTCCCACGCGCTGATCGGTGCCGAGATCGCCCGACGGATGGGCGAGGCGGCGGAGGTCGTGCACTGCATCGAGTCGCACCACGGCGAGGTCGAACAGCGCACGGTGGACGCGGTGCTCGCGCAGATCGCGGACGCGATCAGCGGAGGTCGCCCGGGCGCCCGGCGCGAGTCGCTCGAGACCTACGTGAAGCGTCTCGAGCGTCTCGAGGAGATCTGCACGGGGTTCGAGGGGGTCGAGAAGGTCTTCGCGATGCAGGCGGGCCGCGAGGTCCGCGTGATGGTTCGTCCCGAGGCCGTCGACGACCTCGCGGCCCAGGTGATCGCCCGCGACATCGCCAAGCGCGTCGAGGAGGAGCTCCAGTACCCCGGCCAGATCAAGATCACGGTCGTGCGTGAGATGCGGGCCACGGAGATCGCGCGGTGAGCGATTCCGCCCAAAGGGATGCGCAGGCCACGCTGTCCGACGGGGGGGCGGTTGTCGCTCTTGACAATCCCCCACCAAGCGGCGTAGGTTGGCCGCACATGGGCCGCGAACCGGGGGGTGTCGGATGATGTCACGGAAGATCGGCGTCGGGGCGCTCGTCCTTGCGATGTGGGGGGGGCCGTCTGGCTTGCGGCCCCGGTAACCGCGTCAGCGGAATCTCCGAGCCCACTGGTGTGCGGGCCGATCTTCAGCTCGGAGACCTACAACGATCTGCGGCGCTTGTGTGCGAACGTAGCAACCGCGTCCGCCGTGCTCAGCCAAGCGGGCTCGAAGAGCCGTGACGTCACCCTCGGGCGACGGGTGCTTCGGCAGGAGACGCGCGCGACCCTCTCATCGAGGGCCGCTGTGGGCGATGGCTACGACGACCTGATCACCGTGGGCTCCGACGGTGCTCCCCTCGTCCTTCTCTTCCCGGCTCTTTCACTGTTCGACAACAACCCCGGAGACGAGGATTTCCATCCCGAGCTTCCAATCGGGATCCTCGTCGCACCCGAGTTGGTCGCCGAGCGAAACGGTCTGATGCTCTCGTCGGCCTCTCGTGGACCTGCCACGAGAGCTCCCTCGTTGGCTCTGACGACGCGAGGTCTGACGCCGATCGAATCTGGCTGTTCGGTGTTGGATAGCGACGGCGACGGTGTAGACGAAACCGGAGATGCGTACCAGCGCGCATGCTGGCACTCGTACAAGAACTCCTCCGGTGACGCGAATCCCAACTACAAGTGGCGCATGATCTACGTAACGGGATCGTCGCACGGCGGCAACTTCGACCACCATCTGCGTCGGTCGTTCGTGAGTATCGACGGCAACCCCGACCATCTCCTCGACGAATGGAGCCCAACGGAGACCATCGCGCCTGCCACTGAGTCAGCACAAATAACACTGACCTTGATGCTCTCGTCGGGGAGCATGGCCGGGTCCGCGTCTCATACGTTCACGATCTATCAGGACGCATTCGGACCGAGATCCTTCGGCTCGTCTGACGACTATTTCAAGTGGGGTTGGAGCGGAAACAAGGGCTGTGGGGGGTCCACGTGCTCCTACGTGGGCCTGGGCGGGGGCGGTTCGTTCAAGCTACCGCAGACGAGCTCGCTCGGGTTCATCTTCGGCCAGCACATTAGCTGGGGGCTCTAGCGGAGGCACATGGTTCGGTCGGCGAAGGCCGGGGCAAGGATGGCGCAGCTCAGCGCCATGCTGGCGATCGGAGCGCTCGCCTTCGCCGGTGGGTACTTGGTCGCGGAGATCGGCACCCGCGGTCGGATCCCGCGCGCCGAGGAGGTACCGGTGACGATCGTCGCGGTGAACGGCGATCGAACGGCCATAGGGGTCCGGTTCGCTGACGGACATGAGGACGGCTTCGCGCTCCTGCCGGAAACGCCGGGAGGGGAGCTCGTCTCGGTCGGGGCCGAGGTGATCCTGGACGTCGCCATCTTTGAGGAAGGCGGGACCGTCGTGCGCGTCCATCCGCTGTCTCCGAGCGAGGGGCCGATCGCACCAGGCGGCTGACGGGGTGGCCGACCCCTGCCCCAGTTGCGGCGGCCCCGGAGGTTGGGGCCCGGCGGTCGTCGCACGGGCCAAGGTCTTGCCATAGTTTGGAGTCGTGGTGGAGCGCCGGTACCTCGTCCGCACGTTCGGCTGCCAGATGAACGAGCACGACTCCGAGCGGATCGCGGGGATGCTCGCGGCCGACGGGATGCGTCCGGCCGAGGGGCTCGACGACGCCCAGGTCGTGGTCTTCAACACCTGCGCGATCCGCGAGAACGCCGACGATCGGCTCTACGGCAACCTCGGGCACCTCAAGCCCCTGAAGGAGCGACGCCCGGACCTCCGGATCGTCGTGGCCGGGTGCTTGGCCCAGAAGGATCGCGGCGAGATCCAGCGCCGGGCCCCGTGGGTCGACGTCGTCGTCGGCACCCACGCGCTGCCTGGCCTGCTCGACCTGCTGCGCCGCGCGGAGGTCGAGGGCCCGCAGATGGACGTCCGGGAGTACACGGAGGTGTTCCCGAGCGCTCTGCCGGCCGCGCGCGGCGAGGGCTGGCGCGCGTGGGTGTCGATCGCCGTGGGCTGCGACAACGCGTGCACGTTCTGCATCGTGCCCCTCGTGCGCGGCCCCCAGCGCTCGCGCCCGATCGCCGACGTCCTCGCCGAGGTCCGCGACCTCGCGGCTCGCGGCGTCGTCGAGGTGACGCTCCTCGGGCAGAACGTGAACACCTACGGCCGTGACCTGACGGACCCGGCCTCCGCGCGCCGTCCCCGGTTCGCCGAGCTCCTGCGTGAGGTCGATCGGGTCGAGGGGCTCCGGCGGATCCGGTTCACCTCCCCGCACCCCCACGACTTCACCCCCGACGTGATCGACGCGATGGCCGAGTGCGAGCGCGTCTGCGAGCACATCCACTTCCCCCTGCAGTCCGGCTCGGACCGGATCCTGCGGGCGATGCGGCGCTCCTACCGCCGCGAGCGCTACCTCGCCTGGCTCGAGCGGATCCGCGAGCGGATCCCCGGGGTGGCCGTCTCGACGGACATCATCGTCGGGTTCCCCGGCGAGACCGAGGAGGATTTCCGCGACACGCTCGACGTCGTCGAGCGCGCGCGCTTCGACGCCGCGTACCTGTTCCGCTACTCGCCGCGCCCCGGGACCGTCGCGGCGACCCTGCCCGACCAGGTGCCGCCGGAGGTCGCGCAGGAGCGGTTCGAGCGCCTCGTCGCCCTCCAGGAGGCGATCACGGCCGAGCGGAACCGCGAGCAGATCGGGCGCGAGGTCGAGGTGCTCGTCGAGGGCGTCGGACGTCGCGGCGGCCGCGCCCAGGCCCGGACCCGGACGAACCGGATCGTCCATCTGGACCGCCCGCTCGCGCCGGGGACGTTCGCGCGGGCGAGGGTCACCGGCGCCGGTGCGCACCACCTCGTCGGCGAGCTCGTCGAGGTCCCGGTCGCGGTCTGAGCGGATGGCCCCGGAGCCGGTCCTCGCGCTCGTGGGCCCGACCGCCTCGGGCAAGACGGAGGCCGCGCTCGCGCTCGCCCCGCGCCTGGGCGCCGAGATCTGCTCGATCGACTCGATGCTCGTCTACCGCGACCTGGACATCGGGACCGCGAAGCCGACCCCGCTCGAGCGCGCGCGCGTGCCCCACCACCTGATCGACGTGGCGTCCCCGAGCGAGCGGTTCACGGTGGCTCGCTTCCAGGAGCTCGGGCGCCGAGCGCTCGCCGAGATCCGCGCGCGCGGCGCCCGGGCGCTGCTCGTGGGGGGCAGCGGGCTGTACTTCCGAGCGCTCGTGGACGACCTCCGCTTCCCCGGCGAGGACCCGGAGGTCCGTCGCAGCCTCGAGGTGGAGGCCTCGGTGCTCGGGCCGGCCGCGCTGCATCGACGCCTCGCCGGTGTCGATCCCCGAGCGGCCGAGCGGATCGAGGTTGCGAACGTCCGGCGCACGGTCCGCGCCCTCGAGGTGGCGGCGGTCACGGGGCGACCGTTCAGCGCCCACGCGGCCGGGTGGGAGCGGTTCGATCCCGAGCGCGTCCGGGCGGCGGGGATCCGCCCCGACCCCGAGGCGCTGCGCCGCCGCGTCCGCGCGCGCGTCCGGTCGATGCTCGAGGCCGGGTGGCTCGAGGAGGTCGAACGACTCGTCGCCGCGGGCCTCGGCGGATGGCTCACCTCGGTCCAGGCCATCGGCTACGCGGAGCTCGCCGCCCACCTCGCAGGTAGGCTGTCGCTGGAGGCGGCCGTGGAGGCGACGGTGCGACGCACCGACGAGCTCGTGCGCCGGCAGCTCGTGTGGTTCCGGCGAGACCCGCGCATCCGCTGGTTCGACGTCGGGGACCGGGGCGCGCTCGAGGCGGTCGACGAGGTCGCCGCGTACCTGGGGGCGGCGTGAGCGACGCCCTTTCGTTCGCGAAGTACCAGGGCGCCGGCAACGACGTCGTGCTCGTCCTCGACGCCGAGGACCGCCGGCCGCTGGGCGCGGAGCAGGTCGCGCGGATCTGCGACCGGCGTTTCGGCGTCGGCGCCGACGGGGTCATCCGACTGGTCGGCGACGACGTGGACGGCGCGCGCTGGTTCATGGACTACCGCAACGCGGATGGGTCCCTCGCCGAGGTGTGCGGCAACGGGATCCGCTGCGCGGCCGCCTTCCTGCTCGACCGCGCCCTCGAGCGGGGGCCCGTCCTTCGGATCCGCACGCGGGCCGGCGTCCACGACCTCGAGGTCGACGGCGAGGGCCTGGGGCGCAGGATCGGCGTCTCGATGGGACGGGCGGCGTTCGCCCGAGGTCAGATCCCGATGCTCGGACCACCGGAGGCGACCTTCCTGGGCGAGCCGGTCGAGCTCGCGGGCGCTCGGTTCCTCGCCGCGGCGGTCTCGATCGGCAACCCGCACCTCGTCCTGCTCACCGACGACGACCCCGAGGGGATCGACCTGACCGCGATCGGCGCTGCGCTCGCCGAGGACCCGCGCTTCCCCGAGGGGGTGAACGTCGAGGTGGCCCGGCCGCAGGGTGAGGTGCTCGTCGCCCGCGTGCTCGAACGGGGAAGCGGTGAGACCCTCGCGTGCGGCTCGGGCGCGTGCGCGATCGCGGCGGTCGCCGAGCGTCTCGGCCGCTCACCCGTGCGGGCGACGGTGCGGTTCCCCGGCGGAGACCTCGAGGTGGAGCGCCGTGCGGGCGACGAGCTGTGGCTCCGCGGCGGCGCGGCCAAGGTGTTCGAGGGGGCGATGGAGCTCCCGTGAGCGGGCCCGCCTCGAGCAACGCCGGCCCGCTCGAGGAGCGGCTGCTCGCCCTGACCGAGGACCTCGTGCGGATCCCCTCCGTCGGTCTGGACGACGAGGCGATCCTGGCCGAGATCCGCCGCCGGGTCCCCGAGGGCTGGGAGGTGCGCGAGCCGACCAAGGGCGCGCTCGCGCTCCTGCCGCCCGGCCCGCTCGACGAGCGGCCGTTCGTCGTCCTCGCCGGGCACGTGGACACGGTGCCGCCGGCTCCGGATCGTCCGCCGGCGCGCGAGGGGACGGTCGTCCGCGGCCGGGGCGCCGCCGACATGAAGGGCGGCGTCGCCGTGCTCCTGGACCTCGCCGCCGCGCCGGAGGCGCGAGGGGGCGAGCTCGCCGTCGGGTTCCTGTTCGTCGGGCGTGAGGAGATGCCGCTGGGCCACTCGGCGCTGGCTCCCGCCCTGGCCGCCGAGGAGCGCCTCCGGCGGGCGGCGCTCGCGATCGTGCTCGAGCCGACCGCCAACGCGATCGAGGTCGGCTGCCTGGGGAACCTGAACGCCCGCGCCACGGTCCGGGGCGTCGCCGCGCACACCGCGCGCCCCTGGCTGGGGCGAAACGCGATCCACCGCGCGATCGAGGCGCTCGCGTCGGTGGCCGATCTGCCGGTGCGTGACGTGGAGGTCGACGGGCTCGTCTTCCGCGAGTCGGTGAGCGTCACGAAGATCGGCGGCGGGATCGCCGCCAACGTGGTGCCCGACCTCGCGGTGGCGGAGGTCAACCTCCGCTACGCGCCCATCCACGCGCCGGAGCAGGCGGAGGCCCGGATCCGCGAGCTCCTCGCGCACCCCGATGTCGAGGTCGAGGTGCTGAGCAACGCGCCGGGCGCGCTCCCGCCGCTCGCCAACCCCCTCGTCGGGCGCCTGCGGCGAACGGGCGGGCTCGAGGTGCGGGCGAAGCAGGCCTGGACGCAGGTCGCGGAGTTCGCGATGCACGGCGTGGACGCCGTGAACCTCGGCCCTGGGGATCCGAGGTACGCTCACGCCGACGACGAGCAGGTCGACGCCGACGCGCTCGTGCGGACCCACCGGGTGCTCGCCGCGTTCCTCGCGGGTCGCTCGGTCGACGAGGAGCCAGCCCGATGACCCACCTGTCGCCCGCGATCCGCTCGGTCGAGCCCTACCCGTTCGAGGAGCTCGACCGCCGGGTCGCCGCCGCGCGCGCCGCCGGTCGGGAGATCGTCGACCTCGGCGTCGGAGACCCCCGCGACGAGACGCCGGCCTTCATCCGAGAGGCGCTCGTGCGCGCGCTCGAGCCGGTCTCGTCCTACCCTCGCGCGGCCGGGCTGCCGGAGCTTCGCCGCGCGATCGTCGGGTGGGTCGAGCGTCGGTTCGGCGTCGCGCTCGACCCCGACCGCCACGTCCTGCCGACGCTCGGATCCAAGGAGGTCGTGTTCGCGCTCGCGCAGTACGTCCTCGACCCGGGCGCCGGCAAGGACACGGTCGTCGTGACCTCGCCCGGCTACCCGATCCCCGAGCGGGGAGCGCGCTTCGCCGGGGCGCGGGTCCTCGCGCTCCCGCTCGCGGCCGAGCGCGGCTTCCTGCCCGACCTCGACGCGCTCGACCGCGCCGAGTGGGACCGGGTGGCGCTGCTCTGGCTCAACTACCCGAACAACCCGACCGGAGCGATCGCGCCGCTGGAGTTCCTGCGGGCGGCCGCGGAACGCTGCCGAGCCCACGACGCGCTGCTCGCGAGCGACGAGGCCTACTGTGAGCTGTGGTTCGGGCCGACGCCGCCGCCCTCGGCGCTGCAGGTCGGCGATCTCGCGGGGATCGTGGCCCTGCACACGCTCTCGAAGCGCTCCTCGATGACCGGCTACCGCAGCGGCTTCCTCGCCGGCGATCCCGAGCTCCTCGCGGCGATCCGACGGTTGCGACCCTCGGTCGGCGTCACGCCGCAGCTGTTCGTGCAACGCGCCTCGGTGGCCGCGTGGAACGACGAGCGTCACGTCGAGGAGGCTCGGGCCCGCTACGCGGAGCGGCGCGCCGCCTTCCTCGATCTGTTCGCCCGCCACGGGATCGACGTGGCCGGCGGCGACGGCACGTTCTACCTGTGGGCGCGCGTGCCCGAGGGACGGACCTCGCTCGCGTGGGCGCTGGAGCTCCTCGACCGCGCGGGGGTCGTCGTGTCGCCCGGGTCGTTCTTCGGTCCCGAGGGCGAGGGGTTCGTCCGGATCGCCCTCGTCCCCACGATCGAGGTCTGCCGACGGGCGATCGCGGCCCTGGACCAGGCCCTGGAGGCGGTTCGGGCGTGAGCGGGCAGGCGGCCGCGCGCGAGAGGGGAGACCCGATGGAGCGCGAGCTCGAGCAACGGATCCGCGCCAGCTGGGAGGCCCTCGGGCGGGGCGAGGCGCGCGCGGTGGACGCCGAGGCGGTCGAGGCCGTGATCGACCGGCTCGATCGCGGGGCGCTGCGCGTGGCGGAGCCCGCCGTCGACGGATGGGTCACCCACGAGTGGGTGAAGCTCGCCGTGCTGCTGTACCTGCGGGTCCGCGAGGCGACGACGATCGCGCACGGTCCCTTCGAGTACCGGGACAAGGTGCCGGTCAAAACGGGGTTCGAGGCCGCCGGCGTGCGGGTCGTGCCGCCGGCGACGGTCCGCCGCGGCGCCTACGTAGCGCCCGGCGCCGTGCTGATGCCCTGCTACGTGAACATCGGCGCCTGGGTCGGCCCGGGGACCATGGTCGACACCTGGGCAACGGTCGGGTCCTGCGCGCAGATCGGCGCCGACGTGCACCTCGCGGGGGGCGTGGGGATCGGCGGGGTGCTCGAGCCACCGCAGGCGGCGCCCGTGATCGTCGAGGACGGCGCGTTCATCGGCTCGCGCTGCGTCGTCGTCGAGGGGGTTCACGTCGGCGCGCGGGCCGTCCTGGGCGCGGGGGTCGTGCTGACCGCCAACACGCCGGTGATCGACGTGACGGGTCCCGAGCCGGTGGAGGTCCGAGGCCGGGTGCCGCCCGGCGCGATCGTCGTCCCGGGCACCCGGGCCCGGGGCTTCCCCGCCGGCTCCTACGGCCTGCCGTGCGGGCTCGTGATCGGCTACCGGACCGAGGCCACGGAGGACAAGGTGCGGCTGAACGAGCTCCTCCGCGAGCACGGATCGTCCTTGCAGTGAGCGAGCCGGTCAACGCCGCTGGCGAGGTCGAAGCGACCGGACGGCGGGGCGCGCCGGGCCGTCCCGACCCCGACCAGATCCTGGAGTCACCGCTCGCGGCCGGGTGGCGCCCGGTCGTGCGCGAGCGAGCGGTCCTCGTCGGGGTCGGTCCGGGGATCGTCGAGGAGGACCTCGACGAGCTCGCGGCGCTGGCCGACAGCGCCGGCGCGGAGCCGGTCGCGCGGCTCGTGCAGAGCCGCACGGAGCCGGATCCCCGCTCCTGGATCGGGCGCGGCAAGCTCGAGGAGCTCCACCGGCTGGTCCACGCGACCGAGGCCGGGGTCGTGATCCTCGACGAGGAGCTCACGCCGAGCCACCTGCGCTCGCTCGAGGCCGCCCTCGGGGTGAAGGTGATCGACCGGACCGCGCTGATCCTCGACATCTTCGCCCTGCACGCGAGCAGCCGCGAGGGCAAGGCCCAGGTGGAGCTCGCGCAGCTCAACTACCTCCTGCCGCGCCTGCGCGGGTGGGGCGAGGCGATGAGCCGGGCGGGCGGGGGGATCGGAACGCGGATGGGCGGTGGCGAGACGAAGATCGAGGTCGACCGCCAGCACATCCGGCGCCGGATCGCGCGGTTGCGCCGGGACCTGCGGGAGCTCGCGCGCGCCCGCGAGGTCAAGCGCGCCGCTCGGCAGCGTTCGAACGTGCCCCAGGTCGCGATCGCCGGATACACGAACGCCGGCAAGTCGACCCTGATGCGCCGCCTCACCGGGGCCGACGTCGTGATCGCCGACCAGCTGTTCGCGACGCTGGACCCGACGACCCGCCAGATCCGGCTGCCCGGCGGCCGCCGCGCGACGCTCACCGACACGGTCGGGTTCGTGAGCAAGCTGCCGCACGACCTCGTGGAGGCGTTCCGATCGACGCTGGAGGAGGTGACGCTCGCCGACCTCGTGCTCCACGTGGCCGACGCCGCCGCGCCCGCGGTCGAGGAGCAGATCGCCGCGGTCCGGCGCACGCTGGAGGAGATCGGGGCCGGTGGCCTGCCGGAGGTGCTCGCGCTCAACAAGGTCGACCGTCTGAGCGGTTCGGCACGCGCCCGCCTGGCGCGGCGGTTCCCCGGAAGCGTGCAGGTCTCGGCCCTCACCGGGGAGGGGGTCGAGGGCCTGCTCGAGGCGGTCGGCGCGGCGGTCCCCACGCCGCCGGTCGCGATCGAGGCGCTGATCCCCTGGAGCCGAGGCGACCTCGTCGCGATGCTCTACCGGGAGGCGGAGGTCGAGCGCGCCGAGGCGCGCCCGGAGGGCACGCTCGTCACGGCGCAGGTCGGCCTGCGCGAACTGGCCGCGGTGCGCGCCTTCCTCACGACGGCGACCCGATCGACCACAGCGTCGGGTCGTTCCACCGCCCGACGATGACCGTGTCGGGGTCCTGCCCGCGCGCGAGCGCGAAGCGCAGGGCCATGACCTGCAGCCGGGCGGCCAGGGGGATCTGGGCGAGCACGGTCGGCAGCGGCGCCGGCTCGGCCAGACGACTCGTGGGGATCCCCTCGGCCTCCGCGGCGCTGGCCAGGGCCGCGACGAAGCCGTCCTCGTCGGGCGTGAGCAGCGCGAGCAGGTGGTCCTGGGAGGTGAGCGGCACGGCCGTGCCGTGCAGGAGGTACTCGGCGTCGTAGCCCTCCGCGAGCTGCCGGGCGGCCTCGCGGACCTTGAGCGCCCCCTCCCGCGCGGTGATCGCCGCGTGGCCCGCGCCGGTGATCGTGAGGACGCGGGGCGGGATCGGGATCTGCTCGGTGCCCGACGCCTCGATCGCGTTGCGCACCGACCCCGGGACGAGGGCGATCTTGTCGGCGGTGATCTGGTCGGCGCCCATCTGGGCCGCGATCATCGCCAGGACGAGGAGCGCGGAGGTGTAGCTCACCGTGTAGGTCTCGGAGGTCTCCCTGTCGACGGTCTCGACGACGTCGTTCCACCCCAGCCCGCGCCGGCAGATCGTGAAGGTCTGCAGCCCCGCCTGGAACGCGAGCGCCCGAGCGGCGAGCGCGTAGGCGGTCTCGCCGGTGTGGGTGATGACGATCACGCCGTCCTTCGGCCCGACGATCGGGGCGTTGCGCACGAACTGCATCGAGGAGACCGCGTGGGCCGAGCGCCCCGCGTCCTGCAGCATGGCAGCGCCGAGATAGGCCGCATGCTGGCTCGTCCCGGTCCCCACGACCCAGATCCGGCGCACCCGGTGCAGGCCCTCGGCGGCGGCGTGCACCTGCTCGCGCGCGCGGGGCGTCCGACAGGAGCCGGTCGAGCTCGTCGGGCTGGGAGAGGATCTGGCGCTCGAGGTTCGTCCGACGATCCTGGGCCATGGTCTCGCTCCTTGGGCTCGCGATGCGCGGAGCTTATCCCGTCGACGCCCGGGGCGGTCAGCCCTCGACGCCCGGGGCGGCCACCGGGTGACCTACAGGCGGCGCAGGACCGCGACGACCCGCCCGAGCACCCGACCCTCACCGAGCTCCATCGGGGCCATCCCTGGGTGCTCGGGGACGAGCAGGACGCGCGGGCCGTCGCGCCCCAGGCGCTTGACCGTCGCCTCGTCCTCGGCCGGCCCCGGCACGAGCGCGACGACGATGTCGCCCACGTCGGCCTCGGGCTGGCTCCGCACGACGACGACGTCGCCGTCGAGGATCCCGGCGCCGATCATCGACTCCCCGCGCACCCGCAGGGCGAAGTGCTCGCCTCCCTCGCCGACGAAGCTCGCCGGGACGCCGAGGTAGCCCTCGATGTGCTCCTCCGCGAGGATCGGCGCGCCGGCCGCGACGCGCCCGACGAGCGGGACGGGGACGGCGTCGGCGCGGTAGCCCGCCTCGGCCAGCGTGACCGCGCGCGGCTTCGTGGCGTCGCGCCGGAGCAGACCCATCCGCTCGAGGTTCGCGAGCTGGGCGTGGACGCTGGAGGACGACGTGAGCCCGACGGCCCGACCGATCTCGCGCACGGTCGGGGGGTAGCCCCGCTCGCGGACCGTCGTGGCGATGAACTCGAGGATCCGCCGCTGGCGGGCGGTCGGAGCGGGTCCGGCGGTCGTGTCGGCCATCGTCGCTAGCCTCCCGGTCGATGGCCGGGACGCTAGCAGGCCCGAGGGGGCGGTGCAAACATACGTTCGGTCTTGACACCGAACATCCGTTCGGGCAGGCTGGGCTCGTGAGGCGAACACCTGTTCGAGGCGCGGCCGCCGCGGTGCTGATCGCGGCCTTCGTGGTGGGGCTCGCGGTGGGCCGGGCTGGGGGCCGTCCGGAGGCGGCGCCCGCGGGGCAGGAGGGAGGACCCGCGGTGCCCGCCGGTGCGGGTGTCGCGCTGGCGACGGTCGGGCAGGGGCGGATCCACGTCGTTCGCCAGGGCGAGACGCTGTGGTCGATCGCGCGGTCGCTGGCGCCGTGGCGCGATCCGCGGGCGGTCGTGGTCGAGCTCGAGGCCGCGAACGGGGTGGACGCGGGGTCGCTGCGGCCGGGGCAGCCGCTGGTGATCCCGGCGGGGATCGCGGGGTGACCCGGGTGCGAGGTCGACGGGCCCCTCGGGGTCGGGGCGGCGCTTGACGGCCCACGATGTGGCGGGTAGGGTCGCGCGCGGTCACTACATCTTGTGGCCCACGCGCGATGCGATGTCCCTGGTGCGGCGCCGACGACGACCGGGTCGTGGACTCCCGACCCGCGGAGTCGGGCGCCGCGGTGCGGCGGCGCCGGGCCTGCACCGCCTGCGGCCGACGGTTCACCACCTACGAGCGGATCGAGGAGGTCGGCCTGGTCGTGCGCAAGCGATCGGGGGCCCGGGAGCCCTACGACCGGGACAAGCTCGAGGCGGGGATCCGCAAGGCGCTGAGCAGCCGGCCGATCACGAACGACGGGATCGAGCGCATGGTGGACCGGATCGAGGCCCGCCTGCGCCGCCGCGGCCCCGAGGTGACCTCGCAGCAGATCGGGCTCGAGGTCCTGGGGGCGCTGCGGCGTGCCGACCAGGTTGCCTACCTGCGGTTCGCCAGCGTCTACAAGGACTTCGAGGGGGTCGAGGACTTCGAGCGCGAGCTCGGGCTGCTGCTCGGGCGGTCGGAGTCCGGCCGTCGGCGTGCGCGGTAACGACGAGCACCGCGTCGCGGGCGGGCGTCGCCGGTCGCGGAATGAGATACTACATGTTGTGGAGCTACGAGATCTTCGCCACACCATCTTGACCGGACGCGCACGGTGAGGCATCATGCCGAGGCCTGGATCACACGGGTGTAAGTCCTTCCCCACGGGAGGCGGGGCGAGCCCCGAGGCGCCGGGCCCTCGGCCCGGCCGGTCGGCGACGAGGAGGGCGACGTGACGGACGTCGGGACGGTCAGCACGGGACTGCGGTTCGAGCGGCACTTCACCACCGAGGGGCGCCACCCCTTCGACGAGATCGAGTGGGAGATCCGCGACGCGGTGATCCCGAACGTCAAGGAGGGCGGCAACGCCTTCGAGCAGCGGGGGGTCGAGTTCCCGTCGTTCTGGTCGCAGAACGCGACGAACATCGTGGCGCAGAAGTACTTCCGGGGACCCCTGGGAACCCCCCAGCGGGAGTCCAGCGTCCGCCAGCTCGTCTCCCGCGTCGTCGACACGATCACCGGGTGGGGCCGCAAGAACGGCTACTTCGCCTCCGAGCGCGACGCGCAGGTGTTCGCCGACGAGCTCGCCTACCTGCTCGTGCGCCAGAAGGCCGCGTTCAACTCCCCGGTGTGGTTCAACGTCGGCGTCCCCGACACCCCGCAGCAGTGCTCGGCGTGCTTCATCCTGTCGGTCGACGACACGATGACCTCGATCCTCAACTGGTACGTCGAGGAGGGGATCATCTTCAAGGGCGGCTCGGGGTCGGGGATCAACCTGTCGAGGATCCGCAGCTCCAAGGAGCCCCTCGCGGGCGGGGGCACCGCGAGCGGGCCCGTGTCGTTCATGCGGGGCGCCGACGCGAGCGCGGGCACGATCAAGTCCGGCGGCAAGACCCGGCGCGCCGCGAAGATGGTGATCCTGAACGTCGACCACCCCGACATCCGCGACTTCATCTGGTGCAAGGCGATCGAGGAGCGCAAGGCGCGGGTGCTGCGCGACGCCGGATTCGACATGGACCTCGACGGTCGCGACAGCTACTCGATCCAGTACCAGAACGCGAACAACTCGGTGCGGGTGACCGACGCGTTCATGCAGGCCGTCGAGGCCGACCAGGACTGGCACCTGAAGGCCGTCCTTACCGGCGAGACCGTGGAGTCGGTGCGCGCCCGCGATCTGATGCGCGAGATCGCACAGGCGGCCTGGGAGTGCGCCGACCCGGGGATGCAGTACGACACGACGATCAACGAGTGGCACACGTGCCCGGCGTCGGGGCGGATCAACGCGTCGAACCCGTGCTCGGAGTACATGCACCTGGACGACAGCGCGTGCAACCTGGCCTCGCTGAACCTGCTGTCGTTCCTCGACGACGACGGCACGTTCGACGTGGCGTCGTTCCGGCACGCGGTCGAGATCGTGTTCACCGCCCAGGAGATCATCGTCGGGGAGTCCGACTACCCGACCGAGAAGATCGGGGCGAACGCGCGGGCGTTCCGTCAGCTCGGCCTCGGCTACGCGAACCTCGGGGCGCTCCTGATGGCCCGCGGCCTCGCGTACGACTCCGACGCCGGGCGGGCCTGGGCCGGCGCGATCACGGCGCTCATGACGGGCTGGGCCTACCGAACGAGCGCCCGGATCGCCGCGGCGATGGGGCCGTTCGCGGGGTACCCCCCGAACGCCGACGCGATGCTGCGGGTGATCCGCAAGCACCGAGCCGCGGTCGAGGAGATCGACGCGGACCTCGTGCCCGAGGCGATGCTGTCGGCAGCCAAGCAGGCCTGGGATGAGGCGATCGCCCTCGGCGAGCGCCACGGGTACCGCAACGCGCAGGCCACGGTGCTCGCGCCGACCGGCACGATCGGCCTCATGATGGACTGCGACACGACCGGGATCGAGCCCGAGCTCGCGCTCGTCAAGACGAAGAAGCTCGTCGGCGGCGGCACGATGCGGTTCGTGAACCAGACGGTCCCGCGCGCCCTCGCGCGACTCGGCTACGCCCCCAACGAGGTCGAGGACATCGTCGCCTACATCGCCGAGCACAACTCGGTGGTGGACGCTCCGCACCTCAAGGAGGAGCACTACGCGGTCTTCGACACCGCGATGGGCGACCGGCCGATCCACTACATGGGCCACGTGCGCATGATGGCCGCGGCGCAGCCGTTCATCTCCGGCGCGATCTCGAAGACCGTGAACATGCCCGAGCATGTGACGGTCGAGGAGGTCGAGCAGCTGTTCATCGAGAGCTGGAAGCTCGGGCTGAAGGCCGTCGCGATCTACCGCGACAACTGCAAGGTCGCCCAGCCTCTGTCGGCCGACCGCAAGGCGCCGGCCGCGCAGGCCCAGGCGGTGCCGAGCGAGCTGCCGCAACCGGTGCGCAAGCGCCTGCCGACCGTGCGACCCTCCACGACGCGCTCGTTCCAGGTCGGCGACGCCGAGGGATACCTCACCGCGGGGTCCTACCCCGACGACGGTCTCGGTGAGATCTTCCTCAAGACCTCGAAGCAGGGCTCGACCCTGTCGGGGGTGATGGACGCGTTCGCGATCGCGGTGAGCGTGGGGCTGCAGTACGGCGTGCCGCTCGAGACCTACGTCACGAAGTTCATGAACATGAAGTTCGAGCCGAGCGGGATGACGAACGACCCCGACATCCGGTTCGCCTCCTCGATCGTGGACTACGTGTTCCGCCGTCTGGCGCTCGACTACCTGCCGCCGGAGGTCCGCGAGGGTCTGGGGATCCGCTCGATCGAGGAACGCTCGCGCGAGGCCCACGAGGCCGCCGCGGGCCGGGCGCTGGGCGCCGGGCCAGGGCCGGCGGAGGCCGAGGCGACGTCGGCCGAGCGTCCGAGCGCGAAGGCCCTCGACGCGCCGCTGTGCTACGCGTGCGGGTCGAAGATGCAGCCGGCTGGCTCGTGCTACGTGTGCCCGAGCTGCGGGAGCACGAGCGGGTGCTCGTGAGCGGGTAGGCTGCCGGGGTGCGATCGGAGGGACGAGCCAAGCTCCTTCGGCTGCACCACGTGCAGCTCGCGATGCCGCCCGGCGAGGAGGAGGCAGCGGTCCTGTTCTACGGCGCCATCCTGGGGCTCACCCAGGTCGAGAAGCCGCCGGAGCTCGCGCCCCGCGGCGGGGTGTGGTTCCGCGAGGGCGAGCTCGAGGTGCACCTCGGGGTCGAGGAGCCGTTCACGCCGGCCTACAAGGCCCACCCGGCGTTCCTCGTGCGCAACCTCGAGACGCTTCGGGAGCGGATCGAGGCGGCGGGCTACCGGGTGACCGACGACGTGCCGCTCGAGGGGTACCTCCGCTGCCACGTGCGCGATCCCTTCGGCAACCGGATCGAGCTCGTGGAGCCGGTCGGCCCCGGCGGCCGGGACGACCGCGACGAGAGCGCCGCCGTCTCGGAGCACGGCCCCGGGGCCAACGGCGCGGCCGAGCCGCCGTGAGGCCATGGACCTGCCGTTCCTGCGCCTGAGGCCCGATGCGGAGCTCCCGCGCCCGCAGCACCCGGGCGACGCCGGACTCGATCTTCGCGCCGCGGAGGGGGTCACCGTCGGCCCGGGGGAGCGGGCGATGGTCCCTACCGGGGTGGCCGTCGAGATCCCCGATGGGCACGCCGGGCTCGTCCTGCCACGCTCGGGCCTCGCGGCGCGCCGCGGCCTCACCCTCGCCAACGCCCCGGGGTTGATCGACGCGGGCTACCGGGGCGAGGTGATCGTCGCCGTCGTGAACCTCGACCGAGAGGAGCCGGTCGTGATCGAGCCCGGCGACCGGATCGCCCAGCTCGTCGTCGTGCCGGTCACCTCGGTGCGGCCCCGCTGGGCCGAGGTCCTGAGCGCCACCCGCCGGGGCGACGGGGGGTTCGGGTCGACGGGGATCTCGTGAGCGGCGACGTCGAGGGCGAGCCCTCCGTGGTGGCCGGCGCGCCGGCGGGGCTCGTTCGGATCGAGCGGAACGCCGACCGCGCCCGGATCGAGGTCGTCCTGGCCGACGCCTTCGGCACGCGCGAGGTCGGGGCGTTCGTCGACGGCCTGCGCGCGGCGGGGGCCCTCGTCCCGGGCCTCGTCGCCGAGGTCGACGGCCGCGTCGTCGGCGCGGCGCTCCTCGCGCGGGGCAGCCTGCGGGCCGAGCCCGCTCGGCCGGTCGGCTGGCTCGTGGTGGTCGCGGTGGAGCGGACCCTGCAGCGCCTCGGGATCGGGACCGCGCTGATCGAGCGGGTGCTCGCGCTCGAGCCCGACGCCCCGATCCTCGCGGCCGGCCCGCGGCGGCTGCTCGAGCGGTTCGGGTTCGTGCCGCTTGCGCGGGTGGGCCTGGAGCTGCCCGACCCGCCCATCGCCGGGCCGTGGCTCGCGCACGTCCCCCGCAGCCCGTCGCCCGCCGGCGTCGTGGAGCTGCCGCGGCCCCGCGCGGAGGCGACGCCGGTTGAAGGGGGCGCGGGCGCTGCCTAGGATGGGATGCGCGCGGACGTGGCTCAGTTGGTAGAGCACCACCTTGCCAAGGTGGGGGTCGCGGGTTCGAGTCCCGTCGTCCGCTCCAGGTCAGGGGGGTTGCCGGGCCCTCTGGGGCGCCGCCGGTCACACGGCGCGTCACGGTCGCTCCGCCGCCGCTGGCGGGTGGCGAGCCCGCCACGATCGCACCTGTAGGGAGCGGGCGTGCTCAGCCGTTCGTTCTTCGAGGGCCCCGACCCCGGCCAAGACCCAACAGCGTGACGCCGCTCACGGCGCCCAGGACGGCGAGCAGGGCCAACCGCGTGCTGCTGCTCGGTGGAGCCTTCGATGGCGAGGTGCGTGAGACGACCGGCCCGATGGTGATCCAGCAGATCCAGCGGTTCCACGCCGACCATGCGTTCATCTGCATCGGTGCGATCAGTGCGGATGGGGTCCTGAGCGACTTCAGCCTGGAGGAGGCGCACGTCGCCGCAGCGATGGTCGAGCGCGCAGGGAGCACGACGGTCCTGGCCGATAGCTCGAAGCTGGGCAAGCTCTCGCTGGTCGAGGTGTGCCGAGCCGAGGACATCGATCGGCTCATCACGGATCGCGCGCTCCCGCCCGACATGGCGCGCCGCTTCGAGCGGGCGGGTGTCGAGGTGCGCGTGGCGTCGGTCGGCGAAGCGCTGAGCGCTTGATCGACAGCCCAGCCCGAACCCGCACCGCAGCGCGATCCCCTCGCTCGGTCGCGGTCCTCGCCTCCGGTGACTCGGCGCTAGACTCTGTTGGCGTGCCGGGCGACCGGCGAAGCCCGGCGGGGTGGCCGAGTGGTTGAGGCAGGGGCCTGCAAAGCCCCGCACACCGGTTCGATTCCGGTCCCCGCCTCGAGGTGCCCACGCGCTGGGCCCTGCGTAGAATCTGGTCACCGGGCGCTTAGCTCAGGGGGAGAGCGCTTCCTTGACGCGGAAGAGGTCGGAGGTTCAAATCCTCCAGCGCCCACCGGGAACCGCGACGGCCCCGGATCGTAGGCCGCGCGGCCTTGCATAGGTTCTCCGCCAGGTCTCCTCCCCGCGCCCTCGTAGCATCCTCGCGGTGGGGTTCACGGCTCGGGGTACGGAAGCGAGCAGGCGCACGGAAGCAACCAGCACGGAAGCGACCAGATGTCGATCGCGCTCACGGAGATCCGCCGCAGCCCCCTTCGGTTCGGCCTGCTGACCGCAGCCGTGGGGCTGCTGCTCGCGCTCGTGCTGTTCCTCGCCACCGTGGGGGGCGCGCTGCTCAGCCGGATCACCGGCGCGCTCGAGCGTCAGTCGGCTCCGGTGCTCGTGTTCGCCGTCGAGGCTCGGCGCAACGTCCAGGCGAGCCTGATCGCACCGGGCGTCGCGGAGCGGGTCGCGGCGGTGCCGGGGGTCGCGGCGGTCGCTCCCTGGGTGACGCGGGGGTTCACCCTGCGAACCGGTGCGGGCCTGCGCGACGGGACCTTGATCGGCTACGAGCCGGGAGGTCCCGGTGCGCCGACGGACATCGTGGAGGGACGTTTGCCGCGCATGAACGGCGAAGCGGTGCTGAGCGCGCTCGACGCCGAGGCAGGGTTCGAGGTGGGGTCCACCGTGCGCGTGCTCCCCGGAGGAAGCCCGCTCGAGATCGTCGGTCTCGCCGAGGGCGCCAGCTTCGCCGTGCAGCCGACCCTGTTCACCCCCTACGAGGGCTTCACCGCGATCGCCCGGCGCGCCTTCCCGGACGCGGGCCCCGTGCTGCCATCGGTCCTCGCGGTGGCGCCGGCGCCGGGCGAGGATCCTGTGGCTCTCGCGCGCCGGATCACCGAGGCGGTCCCCGGCGTGGAGGCGCTCGATCGTCAGACGGCCGTGGCCTCGGTCCCCGGCACCGACGCGATCCGGTCGTCCCTCGGGCTGCTGCTCGGGCTGGCGTTCGTGGTGGTCGTCGTCGTGATCGGGTTCTTCTTCCTGATCTTCGCGGTGCAGAAGGCCGACGTGTTCACCCTCCTGCTGGCGATGGGAACGCCCGCTCGGAGCCTCGTCGGAGGCCTCGCCCTGCAGGTCGTGCTGGTGGTCGGCGTCGGGTCGCTGCTCGCGACCGGCCTGCTCGCCGCGCTCGCGACGACGGGCGACCGCGCGTTCCCGATCTCCGTCGATCCCGGCCTCGCGCTCGGGACCGGTGCCACGGCCGTCGCGCTGTCGCTGCTCGCGGCCCTGGGCGCCGTCCGGAGGATCGTGCGGATCGATCCCGCGGCGGCCGTCCGCGGCGGAGGGGGTGAGCTCGCATGAGGCCCGCGCGGATCGGCGCGACGGAGGTGCTGCGTCGACCCGGGCGGTTCGCGATCACGGCGGCGGTGCTCGCTCTGCTCGTCGCGCTGCAGGTGGTGCTGTGGGGGCTGCTCGATGGCCTGACGGGCTCGACCACCGGCGCTTACCGGGCCCTCGGGGCGGACCTGCTCGTCTACGGGCCGGCGAGCCGCGCCGCCCTGCTCCGTTCGCAGGTGTCCCCCGAGCTGCGGGCCCGCGTCGAGGCCGCGGACGGTGTCGCGGCGGTCGGCGGCCTGGGGGTCACGCTCACGTGGGGGCGGACCGACGGAGCCCCGGTTCCGACGGATCTGGCGGTGTTCGGCTACGAACGGTCGACCGGCCGCCTCCCCGCGCCGCCGCCTCCGGGCGACGGCCTCGCCGACCGCTCGCTCTCGCAGGAGGGGGTCGCGATCGGGGACGTGCTCGCCGTGGGGCCGCAGGGGGTGCCGATCCGCGTGAGCGGCTGGGTGCAGGACGCGAGCTACCTCGGCCAGCCGGGGCTGTGGGTGGCCCCGGCGACCTGGCGGCGTGTGCTTGCGACCGCGGCACCCGATCGGGTGCTGCCCGAGGGAACCTGGCAGGCGCTCGTCGTGGACGCCGAGGGCGACGCGGCCGCCGTCGCGGCCCGGATCGCCCGTGCGACGGGGGCCGAGGCCCTACCGCTGGACGAGGCGATCTCACGCCTGCCCGGGGTGGAGGCCCAGCGCGCGTCGTTCCTGCAGTTGATCGGCGCGACGACCCTCGTCGCGGGGCTCGTCGTGGCGCTGTTCTTCGCCCTCATCACGCTGGAGCGGGTGCGGCTGTTCGGCGTGTTGAAGGCGGTCGGGGTGTCCTCGGCCCAGCTGCTCGGCGCGCTCGCCCTCCAGGCGCTGACCGTGACGGGGGCCGCCTACGCGGTCGGGGTCGCCGCCGCCGTCGCGCTCGCCCGCGTCGCGCCCGAGGAGGTGCCGATCCGACTCACGGGAGGCCGCGTGCTGTGGGTGGCGCCGGTCCTGGTGGGCACCGCCCTGCTCGGGCTCGCGACGTCGCTCCGCCGCGTGGTTCGGATCGACCCGGCGACCGCCGTGGTGGGGAGGTAGGCATGCCCGCGCTGATGATGGATGAGGTCCGCAAGGTCTACGGTTCGGGGGAGCAGGCGGTGGTGGCCCTCGACGGGGTCTCGCTCGAGGTCGGCGACGACGAGCTCCTCGCCCTCGTCGGTCCCTCGGGGTCGGGCAAGACGACGTTGCTGTCGATCGCCGGTGGGCTGCTCCGCCCGACCGATGGAGCCGTCCAGGTGGGCCCGCACCGGATCGAGTCCTACGGTCCCCGGGAGCTCACGCGCTTCCGTCGCACGGCGGTCGGGTTCGTCTTCCAAGGGGTGAACCTCGTGCCCTTCCTCACCGCGCGGGAGAACCTGCTCGTCGCGGCCGAGATCGCCGGGGTCGAGCGACGCCGCGCCCGCGCCCGGGCCGAGCAGCTCCTGGGGGAGCTGGGGTTGGCCGGCAAGGAGGACCGGTTGCCGGCGCGGTTGTCGGGCGGGGAGCGCCAGCGCGTCGCGATCGGTCGGGCGCTCATGAACGAACCGGCGCTCGTGCTGTTCGACGAGCCGACATCGTCGCTGGACAGCCGCCTCGGCGCCCAGGTGATGGAGCTGATCCGGGCCGAGGTCAAGGGGCGGGGGACCGCGGCGGTGGTCGTCACCCACGACCTGCCGATGACGCGCTATGCGGACCGGGTGGTCGAGATCCACGACGGGCGCCTGGTGACCTGATCCGCGGTCGGCCGCCCTCCGGGCGCCGGGCCTGTCGGTCCGTTGACGAGACCCGCTCAAGCTGCGCCTTTGCATCGACGGCCATGTCGTGCTGACGGACCCCTGGCGGGCCTTCTCGAGGCGGTGGGAACCAGCCGTCGGGCCCGGTGGAGGCCGGAGGGGGGTGTCCGATGCGTCGCTTCGTGATCACGTCCGCGGCGGCATCGCTGATCGTGACGCTGCTCGTGCCCGGGTCCGCGCAGGCGGTCGGGGGTGGGGTCGTGGGCGGTCCTGAAGTGCAAGCTCGCCCACCACGCCTCGGACGACCCGATCGTGTTCCCGGGCCAGCCCGGGGGGTCGCACCTGCACTCGTTCTTCGGTGCCCGCGACGCCAACGCGTTCTCCACGTACGAGTCGATGCGCGCCGGGGGGACGACCTGCCCGCTCTCAGCCGACACCGCCGGCTACTGGGTCCCGACCCTGCGCGCTCCGACGGGTGAGCCCGCCCACGTGAAGGTGCTGAACGTCTACTACCGCGCGCCGACCGGCGTCTCGGTGCGGCCCTTCCCGCCGGACCTTCGGATCGTCGCGGGGGGCGATACGTTCAACCCGCCGGATCCCACGGCGTCGCAGCGCTCGCTGTCGTGGAGCTGCGTCGATCGCGGTCCGTTCTTCACCTCCCCGCCAACGTGCACGCAGGGCGCCGTGCGGGCGCACATCCACTTCCCGAGCTGCCTCGCGGCCGACCTGCCGACCGACTCGCCCGACCACCGTTCCCACATGGTGTACGGGTCGCGCGCGCTCTACGGGACGACGTGGTGTCCCTCGGGCTACGTGCCCGTGCCGAGGGTGACGTATCACGTCGTGTACGGGATCACCGACGGCGCCGGGTACCGGCTCTCCTCGGACATGGACTCCGTCGAGGGCGGACGGACCCTCCACGCGGACTTCTGGAACACCTGGGACCAGGCCGTCCTGGAGTTCCTGGTGGAGCGCTGCCTGAACGCGGGCGAGAACTGCAAGTCGATGACGGACGACGAGCTCGTCGCTCTCGGCTGGACGGGGTGAGGGGCGCGACCCACCGGGTCGCGGCCCTACGCCTCCTCGCCGCGCCGACCCTGGAGCGCGACCACGGCCGCGGTCCACAGGGCGAGCGGCACGGCGGATAGCACGCCGAGGAACACCAGGTAGCCGAGCAGCTCGATCACGACCATCGCGCGGCCTCCTCCCTCGTCGGGACGTCGTCGGGCATCGTAGCGCCCCTTGCGCGGTGCGCCTCGGCCGTGCGACACTCGAGCCGGCTCCGGGTCGACGCCCGGGGTTGGACGGCGGCGCGACGCGGGCACGCGCCGCCGTCGCCTTGTTCGAGCGGCGCACGCCGTCTCGCCCGAGCGCGCGCTCGTGTTCCCCGTGCGGCCGAGCCCGCGCAACCTGGCGCTTGCTATCGTGGTCGCACCTCGGGCGCGTAGCTCAGCGGGAGAGCGCTCGCCTCACACGCGAGAGGCCGCTGGTTCGATCCCAGCCGCGCCCACCCGCGACGACTGCGCCCCGGGCCGTGACCGTCGACGCCCAGGACGAGGAGGAAGGCAGCATGACCGTGGCGATCACGCGCGCCGCCGCGCGCGCGGCATCGGTCCGCAAGGTCTACGGCCGGGGCGACGCGGCGGTGGAAGCGCTGCGGGACGTGACCGTGGCCTTCGGGGAGGGTGAGTTCACCGCGATCATGGGGCCGTCGGGTTCGGGCAAATCGACGCTGCTGCACTGCCTCGCAGGCCTCGACCGGCCGACCTCCGGGCAGGTGTTCATCGGCGACGTCGACCTCACCACGCTCTCGGACCGCGCGCTCACCGATCTCCGTCGCGACCGGGTCGGGTTCGTCTTCCAGGCGTTCAACCTGATCCCGACGCTGTCGGCCGAGGAGAACATCACGCTGCCGGTCGATATCGCCGGACGCAAGG
The DNA here is from genome assembly GCA_026003015.1 of Actinomycetota bacterium. Taxonomy (GTDB): domain Bacteria; phylum Actinomycetota; class UBA4738; order UBA4738; family HRBIN12; genus BPGL01. Next base: position 289,858 of record BPGL01000001.1, read on the forward strand.
TCGACCGCTCGTGGTTCGACCGGATCGTCGACACGGTCGGCCTGCGCGACCGGCTCCACCACCGACCGGCGGAGCTGTCCGGGGGCCAGCAGCAGCGCGTCGCGGCGGCTCGGGCCCTCGTGTCGCGCCCGACGATCGTGTTCGCCGACGAGCCGACCGGCAACCTGGACTCGCGCAGCGGCGAGGAGCTCCTCGGGTTCCTGCGCTCCGCGGTCGACGAGCACGGGCAGACGATCGTGATGGTCACCCACGACGCCCGTGCGGCGAGCCACGCCGACCGGGTGGTGTTCCTCGCCGACGGCGACGTGGTCGGCGAGATGCGGGAGCCAACGACCGAGCGGGTCCTCGACCACCTGAAGTCCCTCGGAGCCTGAGGGTGTTCCGGGCCACCTGGCGGAGCCTGCTCGCGCGCAAGCTGCGGCTCCTGCTCACCGCAGGCTCGATCGTCCTGGGCGTCGGGTTCGTCGCCGGCACCTACGTCCTGACCGACACGATGAACGCGGCGTTCGAGGAGCTGTTCGCGCGGGCCGCCTCCGGCGCCGACCTCGTCGTGCGCTCGCGCCAGGCCTTCGAGGACATCGCGGCCGGGCCGGGGACCGGGGCCACCGAGGAGCGCCGCCCGATCCCCGAGGCGCTGCTCGAGGAGATCGCCTCCGTCCCCGGCGTCGAGATCGCGGCCGGCGACGTGAGCGGCGCCGCCTCGATCGTGGACCCCGACTCCGACGAGGTGCTGGGCGGTCTCGGTCCGCCGACGATCGGGACGAACTGGACGGCTCTGGCCGACGCGGTCCTCACGGTGCGCGAGGGCCGGCCGCCCGACGGCCCCGGCGAGGTGGCGATCGACGCGGGCAGCGCCCGCACGGGGGAGATCGGGATCGGGGATCGCGTGCCGATCCTCACGGGGACCGGGCGCGAGGTCTTCGAGGTCGTGGGGATCCTCGGGTTCGGCCCGGCTGACAACCTGGGCGGTGCGACGCTCGCCGTCTTCGACACCGAGACGGCGCAGCGGCTCCTCGACAAGGAGGGCGTCTACGACACGATCACGGTCAAGGCCGAGGAGGATGTCGACCCGGTCGCTCTCCGTGCCGCGATCCAGGCGCGCCTGCCGAAGGGCCTGGAGACCGTGAGCTCGACCGACGTCGCCGACGAGAACGCGCAGGCGCTCCGCGAGGGACTCGGGTTCTTCCGCACCGCGCTTTTGGTCTTCGCCGCCGTCGCCCTGTTCGTCGGGGGCTTCCTGATCCTCAACACCTTCTCGATCATCGTCGCCCAGCGGACCCGCGAGCTCGCGCTGCTCAGGACGCTCGGCGCGACGCGCGCGCAGGTCCTGGGCTCGGTCGTCGTCGAGGCGGCGATCGTCGGGGTCCTGGCCTCGGCCGTCGGGGTCGGCGCGGGCGTGGGGATCGCGATCGGGCTTCGGGGGCTCCTCGGCGCGTTCGGGATCGACCTGCCGACCACGGCGATCCAGCTCGAGCCCCGCACGGTCGTCGTGTCGATCGCGGTCGGGCTGGGGGTGACGATCCTCGCCGCCGTCTTGCCCGCGCGCCACGCCGCGCGGGTCGCGCCGCTGCAGGCGCTGCGCGACACCGCGGCCGAGGCGTCCGGGAGCCTCGCGCGCCGAGCCCTCCTCGGGGGGGCGGCCGCGCTCGCGGGCGTCGGGGCGCTCGCCGTCGGGCTGTTCGGGTCGCCGTCGAACCCGGCCGTGGTCGTTGGCGTCGGGGCGGCGCTCACGTTCGCCGGGGTCGCCGTCTGGTCGCCGTTCCTCGCCCGGCCGGTCGCCGGGGCCCTTGGCGCGCCGTTCGAGCGGCGCAGCGTGCCGGCGCGCCTGGGGCGGGAGAACGCACGGCGGAACCCCCGTCGCACGGCCGCAACGGCCTCGGCGCTCATGATCGGGCTGGGGCTCGTGTCGATGGTGGCGATCCTCGCAGCGTCGCTCAAGGCCTCGCTCGACGAGGCCCTTCGCAAGACGCTCAAGGCCGACCTCACGCTCTCGACGACCTCGTTCACGCCGTTCTCGCCGGCGGTCGCCCGGCGCGTGGCGGCCCTCCCCGAGGTCGGGGCGGTCGGGACCTTCCGCCAGGCCGGGTTCAAGGTCGACGGCGACACGAGTTTCCTCACCGGACTCGACCCCTCGACGGTGGAGGCGGTGACCTCGCTGGGCGTGTCGGCGGGGTCGCTCGCCGATCTGCGCGGCGACGCGATCGCGGTCGCCAGCGACGTGGCCACCGAACGCGGCTGGTCGGTCGGGGATCGCGTCCCGGCGGCGTTCCCGTCGGTCGGGGAGCGCCCCCTGCGGATCGTGGCGATCTACGACGAGGATCGGCTCGTCGGCGACTACGTCGTCCCGCTCGAGACCTACGAGGACCTCTACGTCGAGCAGCTCGACGCCTTCGTGCTCGTTCGCGCGGCCGAGGGGGTCGCGACCGACGAGGCGCGCCGAGCGGTCGAGGCGGCGGTGGTGGGGTTCCCCAACGTCGACGTCCAGGACCAGGCGGCGTTCCGGGAGAAGCAGGCGGCCTTCATCGACCAGCTGCTCGGGCTCGTCACCGCGCTGCTCATGATGGCGATCGTGATCGCGCTGTTCGGCATCGTGAACACCCTCGGTCTGTCGATCTACGAGCGCACGCGGGAGCTCGGGCTGCTGCGGGCCGTGGGGATGAGCCGGGCCCAGGTCCGACGGATGATCCGCTGGGAGGCGGTGATCATCGCGGTGTTCGGCGCGCTGCTCGGGCTCGCCGTGGGGATCGGCTTCGGCTGGGCCCTGCGCCGGGCCCTCGAGCCGGAGGGCGTCACGAGGCTCGCGCTGCCGGCGGCCCAGCTGGGCGCCTACCTCGCCGCCGCGGCGCTCGCCGGCGTGCTCGCCGCGGTGTGGCCGGCGCGGCGGGCCTCTCGGCTGGACGTGCTCGCCTCGATCGCCTACGAGTGATGCCGGGGCGCCCCGGGAAGGCAGGCCGAGCCCGCACCGGCACCGCGCGCTCGCGGGCTCCTATGATGGTCGCCCCATGCCGCGCGTCCAGCTCCCCGACGGCCCGGTCGAGCTCCCGGACGGGGAGCCGGTCGGCTCCGTGCTGCCGCCGACCTCGATCGCGGCCCGCGTCGACGGGGTGCTGCGGGACCTCGCGTTCGTGCCGACCGGGGAGGCCATCGTCGAGCCCGTGCGGCCCGAGGACCCCGACGGCCTGCGGATCCTGCGTCACTCGAGCGCGCACGTGCTCGCGCGGGCCTGCTGTGACCTGTTCCCCGGCACCCGCTACGCGATCGGACCGCCGACCGACGACGGCTTCTACTACGACCTCGAGCTGCCGACGCCCGTAGGGGTCGAGGACCTCGCGAGGATCGAGGCCCGGATGCGCGAGCTCGTCGCGGCGGACGAGCCGTTCGTGCGCGAGGACGTCTCCCGGGCCGAGGCCCGCGAGCGCCTCGCCGCCCAGCCCTACAAGGTGGAGATCCTCGAGAAGATCGGGCAGGAGGCCGGGGAGGTCGGCGCCGGCGAGACGGTGTCGCTGTACCGGAACGGCGACTGGGTCGACCTGTGCGAGGGGCCCCACGTCCCCTCGACCGGGCGCCTCGGAGCGTTCCGACTGACGAAGCTCGCCGGGGCGTACTGGCGGGGCGACGAGTCGCGCCCGATGCTCACCCGGATCTACGGGACCGCCTGGGCGAGCGACGACGACCTCGCTCGGCACCTCGAGCGTCTGGCCGAGGCCGAGCGCCGCGACCACCGCAAGCTCGGCCAGCAGCTCGACCTCTTCTCGTTCCCCGAGGAGCTCGGGCCGGGCCTGGCCGTGTGGCACCCGCGCGGGGGGATCGTGCGCAAGGAGCTCGAGGACTTCGTGCGCGAGCTGCACCTCGCCCGCGGCTACGAGCTGGTCGTCACGCCGCACCTGGCCCGTCGGACGCTGTGGGACACGAGCGGCCACACGGCGAAGTACGCCGAGACGATGTTCCCCGAGATGGTCCGCGACGAGGCCGCGTACTTCGTCAAGCCGATGAACTGCCCGTTCCACGTGCTGATCTACAAGTCCGCGGTCCGCTCCTACCGGGAGCTGCCGATGCGCCTGTCCGAGCTCGGGACGGTCTACCGCTACGAACGGGTGGGAACGCTGCACGGGCTGCTGCGCGCCCGCGGGCTGACGCAGGACGACTCGCACATCATCTGCCGCGAAGATCAACTCGTCGAGGAGATCCTGGGCGTGTTCGATCTCACCCTGGAGATCCACCGGACGTTCGGGTTCGTCGACCCGGTCGTGAACCTCTCGACCCGGCCGGGACAGGCGATCGGGGACCAGGCGATGTGGGCCAAGGCGATCGAGGCGCTCACCGCGGCCTTGGACCGAAGCGGCCTCGCCTACACGGTCGCGGAGGGAGAGGGGGCGTTCTACGGGCCGAAGGTGGACTTCCACTTCCACGACGCGATCGGTCGGCTGTGGCAGCTCACGACGGTTCAGTGCGACTTCGCGCTGCCCGAGCGGTTCGACATGACCTACACGGGGGAGGACAACGAGCGCCACCGGCCCGTGATGATCCACCGCGCGATCCTGGGATCGCTCGAGCGGTTCTGCGGGGTCCTGATCGAGCACTACGCGGGAGCCTTCCCGCTGTGGCTCGCGCCCGAGCAGCTGCGCCTCGTTCCCGTTGCCGACCGACACGTCCCCGCCTGCCGCGAGCTGGCCCAGCGGGCGCGCGCTGCGGGGCTGCGCGCCCACGTCGACGAGACGAGCGCGTCGGTCGGCAAGAAGATCCGTGCCGCGCAGCTGCTCCGCTCGCCCTACGTCGTCGTCGTCGGCGACCGCGACCTCGAGGCCGGCACGTACACCGTGCGCGACCGCGAGGGCACCGAGTGGCCCGGCGTGGACTTCGACCGTCTGGTCGATGCGCTCGTCGAGGAGGTCGCCTCGCGACGGCTCGAGCAGACCCGCTTCGGGGGCTGAGGCCGCGTGGAGCGCCTCTGGAGTCCCTGGCGGATGGCCTACATCCAGCAGGCCAAAGAGGAGCCGTCCCCCGACGCGGGGTGCCTGTTCTGTCGGATCGCGGACGGTTCGGAGGGCGAGCGCGTGCTCGCGCGCGACGAGCTCGCCTACGTCGTCGTGAACCGCTACCCCTACAACCCGGGGCACCTGCTCGTCGTGACGGTGCGCCACGTGGGAGCCCTCGAGGAGGTGACCGACGCCGAGCACCTCGCGCTGATGCGCCTGGTCGCGCGGTCGGTCTCGGCGCTCGAGCGGGCCTCGGAGCCGCACGGGTTCAACCTCGGGATGAACCTCGGGCGCGTCGCCGGCGCCGGCGTCCCCGATCACCTGCACTGGCACGTCGTTCCTCGTTGGAGCGGCGACACGAACTTCATGCCGGTGCTGGGCCAGACACGCGTGTTGCCCGAGCTCGTCGAGGAGACGTGCGCCCGGCTCGCTCCCTACTTCGAGGGCGCCTGAGCCGGCCGCGCCGCCTCAGCGCTTCTGCGCCTCCTCCCGGGCCTGACGGTATTCGGCGATCACCTTCTCGGCCAGGTGCGCCGGCATCTCCTCGTAGTGGGAGAACGTCATCGTGAACGCGCCGCGCCCGCCGGTCATCGAGCGCAGGTCGATCACGTAGCGTGCGACCTCCGCCTGCGGGACGAGCGCATCGATCCGCTGCTTGCCTCCGCCGATCGGCTCCATCCCCTGGATCTTGCCCCGCTTGGCGTTGAGGTCGCCCATGACGTCGCCGGTGAACTGCTCGGGAACGACGACCGACAGCCTCACGATCGGCTCGAGCAGCACGACGCCCGCCGCCTCGGCGGCCTCCTTCAGGGCGAGGGAACCGGCGATCTGGAACGCCATGTCGGAGGAGTCCACGGAGTGGAATTTGCCGTCGACGAGGGTGACCTTCACGTCGACCATCGGGTTCCCGCTGATCACGCCCTCGGCCATCGTGCGAACGATCCCCTTCTCGACCGAGGGGATGAACTGCTGGGGGATCGCTCCGCCGAAGATCTTGTCCTCGAAGACGAAGCCCTCGCCGCGCGGCAGCGGCTCGACCTCGATGTCGCAGATCGCGTACTGCCCGTGGCCGCCGGTCTGCTTCACGTGGCGACCGTGCCCCTTCGCCTTGCCGCGCAGGGTCTCTCGGTAGGCGATCTTCGCCGGGCGGTGGTCGACCGCGACCCCGAACTTCCGCTGGAGCCGCTCGATCTGCACGCCGAGGTGCGCCTCGCCCATCCCGTAGATCACGGTCTCGTGGGTCTCCTCGTTGCGCGCGACCCGGAAGCTGGGGTCTTCGTCGCGCAGGCGCGCGAGCCCCGTGGCCAACTTGTCCTCGTCCCCCTTCGTCTTCGGCGCGATGGCGTAGGCGAGCAGCGGCTCGGGCAGCTCGATCGGCGGGAGCTGGACCGGTCGATCCTTCGTGCACAGCGTGTCGCCTGTGCGCGCGTGTTGGAGCTTCGCGACCGCCCCGATGTCGCCGGCAGGGACCTCGGGGACGGGCTCGTGCTCCTTGCCCACGAGCGTGAACAGCTGTCCGATCCGCTCGTCGGCGCCCTGGGTCGCGTCGTGCACGCTCGAGTCCGGGCGCATCCGTCCGCTGAACACCCGGAACATCGTGATGTGCCCGACGAAGGGGTCCGACACCGTCTTGAACACGTAGGCGGTGAGCGGCCCGTCGGGGTCGCAGGCACGCTCCTCGTCGCCGTTCGGCCCTGTCACCCTGATCGGGGGGCGCTCGAGCGGCGAGGGGAACTCCTCGACGATGAAGTCGAGCAGACGGTCGACCCCGATCGCGCGCGCCGCGCTTCCGACGATCACGGGGGCCAGACGGGCTCGTGCGAACCCCTCCTTGGCCCCGCGGACGATGTCGTCCTCGGGCAGCGTGCCCTCCTCGAGGTAGCGTTCGATCAGCGCGTCGTCGGACTCGGCGACCGCCTCGATCAGCTTCTCCCGGGCCGGGTCCGCGACGGCGTGCAGTTCCTCGGGCCAGGGGGACTCCTGCGCGATCGGGCCGGAGGGGTATCGATCGGCCGTCTCGTGGAGCAGGTCGGCCACGCCCTCGAACGCGTGCTCGGCGCCGATCGGAAGCTCGAACGGCGCGACCTGGGTGCCGAAGGTCGCGACGAGCTGATCGAGCGTCGCCTGGAAGTCGGCGCGCTCGCGGTCGAGCTTGTTCACGAAGATGGCGCGGGGCAGGCCCTCCTCGACGGCGAGCTCCCACGCGTACTCGGTCTGGACCTCGACCCCGTCGACCGCGGACACGACGATGATCACCGCGTCGGCCGCGCGCACGGCCATCCGAAGATCCCCGACGAAGTCGGCGGTCCCCGGGGCGTCGAGGACGTTGATCTTCACGCCCTTCCACTCGACCGGCGCCATCGCGAGCGACACCGAGATCTGGCGCTTCTGCTCGTCGGGGTCGTGGTCGCTCACGGTCGTGCCGTCCTCGACCGTCCCCATGCGGGTGATCCGTCCCGAGGCGAAGAGCATCGCCTCGAGCAGCGTGGTCTTGCCGGCACCCCCGTGGCCGGCGAGCAGGACGTTGCGGACGTTCCTGGCCTCGTACGTGTTCACCCCGCGCTCCTTCAGGACGCACGAACCGACGGCTCCGGCAAGGGGGCCATCCTACCGAGTTGCTAGGCTCGCGCCGTTCGATGGTCCGCTTCCAACGCCAGCCGCCGGGCACCGCGCTCACCCGTTCGCTGCTGCTCATCGGCGGAGCGGCGGCCGTCGTGGCCGGGGCGGCGGTCATCGCGGGGCGCGGCCGGGCCGGGGGCGCGGCCGCGCTGGCCTCGGGCGCGATGCTCCTCCTCGGCACCCACCGCGCGAACCACGGGGCCGGCGGACCGGTCGACCGCATGCTCGGAGAGCTCCTCGACCGCGCCTGGGACGCCGCGGTGCTCGGGCCGATCGCCTGGGTCACCCGCTCCGCGGCGCCGTCGATCGCGGCCGCGGCGCTCGTCGCGCTGTCGGGGAGCTTCCTGTCCTCGTACATCCGCGCGCGCGGCGCTGCCCTCCAGTACTCGGTCGAGGAGAGCCACGTGACGCGCGGCCTGCGCTACGGCCTCGTCGGCGCCGGCCTGGTCGCCGACCGGCCGGCCGCGACGGTCTGGGCGACGGCGATCCTCGTGGTGCTCGCCGCGGTCGTTCGCACCGCGCAGGTGGCGCGGGAAGAGCGGGCCACGTGAGCGCCGCCGTCGCCGCGCGTGACCGGGCCCGTGCGACCGGTGGGGCGCTGCGGGAGCTCGTCGGCTACCTGACGTACGCGACGATCGCCCGCGCGGGTCGGGTGCTGCCGACCGGGCTCGGGCGGCGTCTGTTCACCTGGGGCGGCACGCTCGCGTGGCACCTGCTGGAGCGGCGCCGGCGCGTCGTCGCGGACAACCTCGCCAGGGTGCTGGGGCGCAGCCCGGACGACCCGCTCGTCCAGGCGACGACGAGGGAGGCGTTCCGTCGGTACGCGCGCTACTGGTTCGACGCCTTCGACGTCGCCACCTGGCCGGCGGACCGCGTCCTCGCGGCGTTCCGGTTCGAGGGGCTCGAGCGCATCGAGCGCGCGCTGGCGACGGGCCGCGGCGCGATCGCGGTGATCCCCCACATCGGCAACTGGGACGCGGCCGGCCGGGCGCTCTCGCTCCGCGGGGTCCCCGTGCTCGCCCCGGCCGAGCGGCTGCGCCCCGAGCCGCTGTTCGAGCTGTTCTGCGCGCATCGGCGCTCCCTGGGGATGGAGATCGTGCCGGCCGACGAAGGGGTCGGCCGCGCGCTCGCCGCCGCGCTCGCGCGCGGCCGGCTCGTGGCGCTCGTGGCCGATCGCGACCTCGCGGGTCGCGGGGTCGAGGTCGAGATGTTCGGCGCGCGCCGTCGCCTGCCGGCCGGGCCGGCGCAGCTGGCGCTGCAGACCGGGGCGCCGCTGTTCCCCGCCGCGATCTACGAGGTCCCCGGGGGCTGGCGCGCGGTGATCGGGGAGCCGCTCGAGCCCACCCGCAGCGGTGATCGCCGAGCCGACGTCGAAGCGCTGACGCGCCGGATCGCCCGCGCCTTCGAGCGCGCGATCGCCGCCTCACCGGCGGACTGGCACCTGTTCCAGCCCGGGTGGGGGCCGTGAACCTCGACGCGGACGCATGGCGGGTGGCGCTCGTGTGTCCCTACGCCTGGGACGCGCCGGGCGGGGTCCAGGTGCACGTGGCGGAGCTGGCCGAGCACCTGCGTCGCGCGGGCCACGAGGTGCTCGTCCTCGCACCGCGGCTGCCAACGGTTCCCGGCGAGCCCGCACGCCCGGCGCTCCGGCCGCTCGGTGTGGAGGTCGAGCACGCCGGGCGGGCCTGCCCGATCGCCTACCGGGGGACGGTCGCGCCGATCGCGCCGTCGCCGGTCGCGATCGCGCGGTTGGGCGCCCGGCTGCGGCGCTTCGACCCCGACGTCGTGCACGTGCACGAGCCGTTCGTGCCGAGCACCGCGATGTGGGCGGCGATCGCCTCCCCGGCCCCCGTCGTCGCGACGTTCCACGCGGCCCTGGACCGCTCGGGGCTGCTGGAGGCGGCGGCGCCCCTGCTGCGCCTGCTCGCCCGCCGGCTCGCCGCGAGGATCGCGGTCTCGCGCGCGGCCGCCGAGTTCGTCGGTCGAGCCCTCCCGGGCCTGCCGGTGGAGATCGTGCCCAACGGGATCGACCTCGATCGGTTCACCGGCGTGGTGCCGGAGTCCCTGCCGCCGGGGCGACGGATCGTGTGGGTGCATCGGCTGGACCCCCAGAAGGGGTTCCGCGTGATGCTCGCGGCCCTCGAGCGCATCCACGAGCTCATGCCCGAGGTGCGACTGATCGTCGCGGGCGACGGACCGGATCGAGGGGCCGTCGACGAGCTGCCCGGGCCGGTGCGCGAGCGGGTGACGATGCTCGGCACGGTCGATCACCGACGCGTGCCGCGGCTGTTCGCCGCGGCCGAGGTCGCGGTCGCGGCCGCGATCGGCCAGGAGAGCTTCGGGATCACCCTCGTGGAGGCGATGGCGTCGGCCGTCCCGGTCGTGGCGACCGACATCGACGGGTACCGAGAGGTCGTGCGCGACGGCGTCGACGGGATCCTCGTCCCACCGAACGATCCCGACGAGCTCGCCGCGGCGATCGTGCGGCTCCTGCGGGACCACGGCGCCGCGCTGTCGCTCGCGGCGGCGGCCCGCGAGCGCGCGACGGGCTACGCCTGGCCGAGGATCGTCGGGCGACTCGAGCGGATCTACGCCGACGTCGTCCGCCTCCCCGGCCGCGATCGCCCGTCGCTACGATGAGCGCCGTGACGAGGAGCCGCGCGAGGGGCGCGGTGGCGAGCGCAGCTCGCCCGCCGCGGGGGCCGACGGCCTCGTCGGCCTCGGGGGGCGTGGCCCTCATCGGGCGACCGGCGACCGACGAGGGGGCCAAGGCCCTCAACCGTCGGCGAGCCCTGGCGCTCGTCGCGGGGATCGTGGGCGCCGGGGGGGCGGTCGGGGCCGCCCTCGGCGCGCTCCTCGGCCGCCCGGTCTTTGGTCTGCTCGTCGGGCTCGTCCTCGTGGGGGCCTGGACGGGTGTGGCGAGCGCGTTCGGAGATCGCCTCCTGCTGGCCGCCGCCGGGGCCCGGCCGGTGGTGTCCGCCGAGGCGCCCAGGCTCCACAACCTGCTCGACGGGCTCGCCGCGGCGGCCGGGATCCCGGTGCCCCGGGCCTTCGTCCTGCCCGAGGGGGCGCCGAACGCCTTCAGCGTCGGTCGCGGTCCCGAGCGCGCCGCGGTGGCGGTGACCGAGGGGCTCCTCACGCGCCTGAACCGCATCGAGCTCGAAGCGGTGCTCGCGCACGAGCTCGTCCACATCCGCGACGGCGACGTAGGCCCCGCCACGCTCGCCGCGGCGCTGGCGCTGCCGGCCCGCCCCGCCGCCGACCGGCGGTGGGGTCCCGCGCGGGGGCGCGCTCGAGCTCGGGCGGCGGGCTGGGTCCTCGCGCCGCTGCTCGCCGCCGTCGCGCTCGCGATCCGGCTCGCGGTGCCGGTCGAACGGGAGCTGCGGGCCGACGCCGCCGCCGCGCTGCTCGTCCGCTACCCGCCGGGGTTGTCGGCGGCGCTGCGGCGGGTCGCGGCCCCCGGGCCCGTGCTGGAACGGGCGAGCGCCGCGACGGCGCTGCTGTGGTTCGCGCCTCCCGAGCTCGGGACCGGGAGGCTCGCTCGGTGGCTGCGGGCCCATCCGCCGCTCGCCGAGCGCCTGCGGCTGCTGGCGGAGATGTGACGATCGCATCGAGACCGCCCGACGTGTTGGACATCGGCCCGCTCGCCACCTAGCCTCGGAGCGCCGCGGGCGCCCTCGTCGCACGGCGACCGACGCCCGCGCCGTCCGCGATCCAGGAGGTTCCTGAACCCATGGCGATCACCTCGCGGGGCAAGCGCGCCCTCGCCGGCCTCGGGATCCTCGCCCTTCTGGGGGTGGGGGCGTTCGCGTTCTCCGGACGGGCTCCCGAGCCGATCCGTCGCGCGGTGCAGGCGGTCACCGGCGACGAGCCCGAGCCGCCGACCTGTCCCCTCACCGGGGAGCCGACCTCCGACGGGCGAGCGGTGCCGGATCGACCGATGCTCGCGGTCAAGGTCGAGAACACCGACGCCGCCTATCCGCTGGCCGGCCTCGATCGCGCCGACCTCGTGTACGAGGAGATCGTGGAGGGCGGCATCACCCGGTTCGTCGCGCTGTTCCACTGCCGCGAGGCCGAGCGGATCGGCCCGGTCCGAAGCGCCCGCACCACCGACCCGAAGATCCTCGGACCCTTCCAGGATCGCCCGGTGCTCGCCTACTCGGGAGCCGCCCGCAAGGTCGTCAAGCAGCTCCAGGAGGCCCGCATCATCGAGCTCACCGAGGCCAGCGCCCCCAGCGCGTTCGAGCGCGACGCCGCGCGGGTGTCCCCGCACAACCTGTTCACCGCGACGGGGCGGCTGTGGGCGGCGGCCCGCAAGGCCGGCGCGCGCGGGACCCCGACGCCGGTGTTCGAGGTGAGCGAGGAGCCGCTCCGCGGCGCCCGCAAGGCCCGCGAGGTGCGGATCGTGTTCTCCCCGCTGTCGGAGACCGGCTGGGTCTGGCGTCGGGACGGCTGGACGCGCCTGCTCGAGGGCGCGCCGATGACGCTGGAGAACGGGCGGCCGATCGTCGCGGCCAACGTCGTCATCCAGATCGTGCGGGTCCGCCAGGACACGATCATCGACGCCTCGGGCGCCCCATCTCCCCTCGTCGAGATGACGGGGACCGGGCGGGCGTGGGTGCTTCGGGACGGGCGGGCGATCCGCGCGACCTGGGAGCGCGCGGACGAGGGCGATCCCACCGTGTTCCGTACGAAGGACGGCGAGCCGATCGCGTTGGCGCCGGGGGTCACCTGGGTGGAGCTCGTGCCGACGACCGGCGAGGTGACGCTCGGACGCTGAGCGCTCGCCGGGCGGCGGTCGTCAACGCGGCCGGGGCCGGCGGTACACTCGAGGCGACCGGAGTCGCGCGCCGGCCGGCGCGGCCCCGGCGATCGAGCGTGCGAGGAGGCGAGCAGCCGTGACACCTGCTGGACCCGCGGAACGCGAGACCGGCACCTTCACCGTGAAGGCCGGGCTGGCGGAGATGCTCAAGGGCGGCGTGATCATGGACGTGACGACCGCCGAGCAGGCGCGGATCGCCGAGGACGCCGGCGCCTGCGCCGTGATGGCGCTCGAGCGCGTTCCCGCCGACATCCGCCGCGAAGGCGGGGTCGCCAGGATGGCCGACGCGACGAAGATCGAGGAGATCAAGGCCGCCGTCTCGATCCCCGTCATGGCCAAGGCCCGGATCGGCCACTTCGTCGAGGCGCAGATCCTGCAGGCCCTCGGCGTCGACTACATCGACGAGTCCGAGGTGCTCACGCCTGCCGACGAGGAGTTCCACATCGACAAGTGGGCCTTCACCGTCCCGTTCGTGTGCGGGGCCCGGAACCTGGGCGAGGCGCTGCGGCGGATCGCGGAGGGCGCGGCGATGATCCGCACGAAGGGCGAGGCGGGGACCGGCAACGTCGTCGAGGCCGTGCGGCACCAGCGCACGATGCTGCGCGAGATCGGGCGAGCTCACCCAGCTGCGGCCGGAGGCGTTCGTGACGAAGGCCAAGGAGCTCGGCGCGCCCGTCGAGCTCGTGCGGCTCGTGGCCGAGCGCGGACGGCTGCCGGTGGTCAACTTCGCGGCCGGTGGGATCGCGACCCCCGCGGACGCCGCGCTCATGATGCAGCTCGGGGTCGACGGCGTGTTCGTGGGTTCGGGCATCTTCAAGTCGCAGGACCCCGCCACGATGGCGCGCGCGATCGTCGAGGCGACGACCCACTACCAGGACCCGGACGTGCTCGCGAAGCTCTCCCACGGGCTCGGCGAGCCGATGCCGGGCGAGGAGATCGGAACGCTCGCGACGCGCCTGGCCGAGCGCGGCTGGTGATCCGGAGGCGGCCCCGGTGAAGGCCGGCGTCCTTGCGCTGCAGGGGGACTTCCGCGAGCACGCGCGAGCGTTCGCGGACGCAGGGGCGACGCCCGTGGAGGTCCGCACGCCCGAGCACCTCGTGGACGTCGACTGCCTGGCGATCCCGGGAGGGGAGTCGACGACGATCAGCCGCCTCGCCCGCGCCTACGGGCTCGTCGAGCCGATCCGCGAGCGCGCGCGAGCGGGGATGCCGATCCTGGGGACCTGCGCGGGGTTGATCACCCTGGCCGAGCGGGTGATCGGCGGCGAGCCGCTGTTCGGTCTGCTCGACGTCACGGTGCGGCGCAACGCCTACGGACGCCAGGTCGACTCGTTCGAGGTCGATCTCGACGTCGAGGGCATCGACCACCCGGTCCGGGGCGTGTTCATCCGCGCCCCCCGCGTCGAGGAGGTCGGGCAGGGGGTGCGTGTCCTGGCGAGCCACGAGGGCGCGCCGGTCGTGGTCGCGCAGGGCTCGGTGGTGGCAGCGGCGTTCCATCCCGAGCTCGTCGGGGAGACGGGGCTGCACCGCTACGTGCTCGGCCTCGTGGCGGGGAGGTGAGGCCGCGTGTCCGGGCACTCGAAGTGGGCGACGATCAAGCGGAAGAAGGCGGCCAACGACGCGAAGCGCTCGAACGTGTTCGCGAAGCTCCTGCGGGCGGTCGAGGTCGCGGCGCGCGAGGGCGGCAGCGGCGACCCGGCGGCCAACGCGACGCTCGCCTCCGCGATCGAGAAGGCGCGCTCGTTCAGCGTGCCGGTCGATGCGATCGAGCGCGCGGTTCGGCGTGGGACCGGTGAGGAGGCCGGGGCCGGGCGGTACGACGAGGTCATCTACGAGGGGTACGCACCCGGTGGGATCGCGCTGATCGTGCGGGCGCTCACGGACAACCGCAACCGCACGGCCCAGGAGGTTCGCCACGCCTTCACCCGCCACGGCGGGAACCTCGGGGAGAGCGGGTCGACCCTGTGGATGTTCCAGCGCAAGGGCGTGATCGCGATCGAGAAGGCGCTCGCGCCGCCGGAGGAGCGGGTCCTGGAGCTCGCCCTGGAAGCCGGCGCGGAGGACCTCCGCGACGCCGAGAGCACGTGGGAGATCGTGACGGCGCCCCAGGACCTCGCGCGGGTCGAGCGCGCGCTGCGCGCCGCGGGGCTCGCGATCGACAACGCGGAGCTCACGATGCTGCCGACGACGACGATCCCGGTGGACGGCGCGGAGGCCCGTCGCGTGCTCCAGCTGATCGAGGCGCTCGAGGAGCTCGACGACGTGCAGGCCGTCTACGCGAACTTCGACATCCCCGAAGACGTCATGACCTCCCTGTGAGGCCTCAGGCGTCGTTGCTCCGGCCCCGGGTCGGCCCTAGACTGCAGCGAACGGATGTTCGAGACGTGCGTCCTCGGCGTAGACCCCGGCGTGGCCCGGTTGGGGCTCGCGGTGCTCGCGCTCGGGCGGCACGGCCCGCAGCTCCGGTGGTCCGCGACCGTCCGGACCGCTCCCGGCATGCCCGAGGCCGAGCGGCTGCTCGTGCTCGCCTCGGCGGTCCGTCGCGCGATCGCCGAGCACGGGCCGGGGGCCGTCGCGCTCGAGCAGGTGGCCTGGAACCGCAACCGCGTGAGCGCCCTCGCGGTCGCTCGGGCGACGGGCGCCGTGATGGCGGCCGCCGCCGAGGCCGGCCTGCCGGTTCGCACCTACGGCCCCTCGGAGGTTAAGCGCGCGGTCGCCGGGGCGGGCGACGCGACGAAGCCGCAGGTGGCGCGCGCGCTCGTGCGCGTGCACGGGCTGCGGGGAGTCCCGGCCGAGCCCGACGCGGCCGACGCGGTGGCGGTCGCTCTGACGCACCTGGTCGGCGCGCCCCTGCGCGGGGCGGTGGCACGGGCGGCCGCGCGATGATCGCGTTCCTCGAGGGGGAGGTGGTCGCGCGCGGGGCCGACCGGCTCGTGCTCGCGGTGGGCGGGGTCGGCTACGAGGTGATCGTGCCCACGAGGCTCGTGGCCGACCTTCCGGGCGCCGGGCGCCGGGCGCGGATCCACACACGGATGGTCGTGCGCGAAGACGCCATGACCCTCTACGGCTTCGGCTCGGTCGAGGACCGGGCGTTGTTCGATCTCCTCACGGCGGTGAGCGGCGTCGGGCCGAAGGTCGCCCTCGCCTTCCTGTCGACCCTTCCCGCCGAGGGGCTCCGTCGCGCGATCCTCGACGGCGACGTCGCGGCCCTCGCCGCCACCCCCGGGGTCGGGCCGAAGCTCGCCCAGCGGGTGATCGTCGATCTGCGGGATCGTCTCGGCGGCGAGCCGGACCAAGCGCTCGACGGTCCGCTCGCCGACGTCCGCGAGGCGCTGCTCGCCCTCGGGCTCACGCCGCAGGAGGCGAGCCTGGCGCTCGCGGGGCTCGGCGATGCGGACCTCGGCGCGGAGGAGCTGCTCCGCGAGGCGCTGCAGCGCGTGGGGCGGTGACGGACGTGACCGAGGGCACGGGTCCCGTCGAGGAGCGCCTGATCGAGGCCGCCTCGTTGCCCGAGGACCTCGAGTTCGACGTCGCGCTGCGCCCACGGACGCTCGCGGAGTTCGTCGGCCAGGAGCGCATCAAGGAGCAGCTGGGGCTCCTGATCGACGGCGCGCGTCGGCGCGGCGAGCCGGTCGACCACGTGCTGTTCAGCGGGCCGCCCGGCCTCGGCAAGACGACCCTGGCCCAGATCGTCGCCCACGAGATGGCGGCGGGGTTCCAGCCGACGAGCGGGCCGGCCCTCGAGCGTCCGAGCGATCTCGCGGCGATCCTCACGAACCTCGGCGAGGGCGACGTGCTGTTCGTCGACGAGGTCCACCGCATGCCGCGCGCGGTGGAGGAGGTGCTGTACCCGGCGCTGGAGGACTTCCGCCTCGACGTCGTGATCGGCAAGGGCCCGACGGCGCGGAGCATCCGTCTGGAGCTCCCGCGGTTCACGCTCGTGGCGGCGACGACCCGCCCGGGGCGGATCACGCTGCCGCTGCGAGAGCGCTTCGGGTTCTCCCCGCGCCTGGACTACTACGGGGTGGAGGACCTCGCCCGGATCGTGCGGCGCTCGGCCGGGATCCTCGGGGTGCGCCTCGACGAGGGCGCGGCGCGCGAGATCGCTCGGCGCGCCCGCGGCACCCCCCGGGTGGCGAACCGCCTGCTTCGTCGCGTGCGCGACTTCGCGGAGGTCCGGCGCGACGGAGCGATCGACGAGGAGGTCGCGCGGGCGGGCCTGGAGCTGTTCGAGGTCGACGCCGAGGGACTCGACCGCCTCGACCACGCCGTCCTGGAGGCCGTCGTCGAGCGGTTCGGCGGAGGGCCGGTCGGGCTGTCGACGCTCGCGGCCGCGGTGGGGGAGGAGGCCGACACCGTCGAGGATCTCGTGGAGCCCTACCTGTTGCAGCTGGGGTTCCTCCAGCGGACCCCGCGCGGACGGGTCGCGACGGACCGCGCGTTCGGCCATCTCGGCGTCGAGCGACCGGGGACGCTCCCGCTACCGGGACCCGGGACGGGCGGCCGCGGGTAGACTCCGGGGCTGTCGCCGACCTCGAGGGAGCCGATGATCGAGATCCTCGCCCAAGACGCCGCCGGCGGATCCGGCGGGCCTCTGTCCTTCCTCATCCTGCTCGTCCCGCTCGCGCTGCTGTTCCTGCTCATGCGGGGGCAGCGCAAGCGCATGGCGGAGCAGCAGGCGATCCAGCGCTCGGTCGCCGCCGGCGACGAGGTCCTCACCACCTCCGGCATCTTCGGCCGGGTGGTGGGCGTCGAGGACGACGACGACACGCTGTGGGTGGAGATCGCGCCGGGCACGAGGGTTCGCATGGTCCGCGGTGGGATCGCACGGCGCCTGGCCGAGGAGAGCGAGGGGGAGGGGGAGGCGACGGGGTCGGCGTGAGCACGACCGGCCCGGTGGACCCCGTGGTCGACGGCGCCGCCGAGCGCGCGCCGGTCGTCCCGCCCCCCCACCCGGCTCAGCCCCACGAGCCGGGCGAGGAGGGCGTCGCCTCCATCACGCTCGAGCAGGTCCAGGCCGACGAGCGGCTATCCCTGTACATCGCGTCGGCCGACCGCGTGACCGAGGCGATGGGCTACACCGAGCACGGGTTCCGCCACGCGAACCTCGTCGCGAGGATCGCCTACCAGGTCCTCCGGCGTCTCGGCTACTCCGAGCGCGAGGCCACGCTCGGGTGCGTCGCCGGGTACCTGCACGACGTCGGCAACGCCCTGGCCCGCGACGCCCACGGGCAGACCGGCGCGATCCTCGTCCACCAGGTGCTGCGCGACCGCGTGGAGGGCCGGGATCTCATGCCGATCCTGGCCGCGATCGCCAACCACGAGGAGGCCGAGGGCACGGCCGTGTCGGCGATCTCGGCGGCCGTGATCCTGGCCGACAAGTCCGACGTCCACCGCAGTCGCGTTCGCCGCAGCGGTCGCGTGGAGCACGACATCCACGACCGCGTCAACTACGCGGTGCAGCAGTCGTTCCTGCGCGTGGACGGCGAGGCCCGCACCGTGAGCCTCGAGCTCACCATCGACACGGAGATCAGCCAGGTGATGGAGTACTTCGAGATCTTCTTGGGCCGGATGCAGATGTGCCGCTTCGCCGCGGAGATGCTCGACAGCCGCTTCCGGCTCGTGATCAACGGTGCGGAGCTGGCGTGAGGAACGCGCGGGCTCTGTGGGCCTCGGTCGTGTTCGTCGCCGTGCTCACCGCCGGGGCGACCGCAGGCCTGGCGACCGAGCGGCTGCGTCCCCTCCTCGGGCTTGACCTGCAGGGCGGGGTGGCGGTGATCCTGTCGGCTCCCGGCGGCACGCCCCCCGACGTGATGGAGCGGACCCTGGAGACGATCCGCAACCGTGTCGACGCCTTCGGCGTGGCCGAGCCCGACATCTTCCTGGCGGGCACGACGATCGAGGTGCAGATCCCGGGGTCTTCGCAGAGCACGGTGGAGCGCCGGGCGGCGCAGGAGGTCTGCCTCGTGGGACGGGATGCCGAGGGCGCCCTGGTCTCCTACGGCTGCGCGCCGGACGCGGCCACCGCTGAGCAGGCGCTCACCGCCCTGAGGATCCGGCCCCAGCCGGACGAGGTCTGCCTGGAAGCGGAGGGCCGGCGCCTGCAGTGCTACGGCAGCCGCGCCGAGGCGCGCTTCGCGCAGGCGGGTCTGAGCGTCGCCGCGACCTCGAGCCCGACCCCGAGCGCCGTCGCGAGCCCCGGTCCGACCGCCGGCCCGGCGCCCCTGGGCGGGTCGGCGTGCATCGTCGATCCCCTCGGGACCGAGCTGGCGTGCTTCGGGTCTCGCTCGGCGGCCGAGCAGGCGCTCGAGGCGGTCGAGGCGGTCGTGACGCGCCGATCCTGGTGTGTGGTCGACGCGGGCGCGCGGGCCGCCTCGCCGACCCCGACCGCTACCCCCACGAGCTCGCCCGACGCCTCGCCGAGCCCGGCGCCGGCGGGGCTCGCGCTCCTGGACCGCACCGGGGCGGTCGATCTGCCGTGTGGGCTCGCGAGCGAGCAGGAGGCGACACGGGCGCTGGGGCAGATCCAGGCCCGGCCCGTCACCGAGCGCTTCTGCGTCGTGAGCGGAGCCGGAGAGGACCTCGGGTGCTTCCTGGACCGGCTGTCGGCCGAGCGCCGGCAGCGCGAGACGGGCCAGCAACGGCTGATCGAGGTGATCGGGGAGACGGCTCGGTTGGAGGAGCGACCGGTCCTCGAGATCGTCGGGCGAGGTGATCCGCGCTGGGCGGGGCTCGCCGTCACGTGCCCGACCCCGGAGGAGCAGCGAGAGCCCCGCTGCTCGTTCGAGGCCCTCGCCGACCAGGAGGTCGTCTACCTCGCCGAGGATCAGACGAAGTACCGCCTGGGGCCCGTCACGATCAGCGGGGCCGACTTCCGGGAGGCCACCGCGACGTTGCAGCCGTCCGGCTCGACGGGGGTCGTGACCGAGTGGGTCGTGCGGTTCGTGCTCGACGGCGACGGCGCGCGGCGCTTCGCCGACGCCACAACCCGGGCGGTCGCCGAGCCTGCGCCGCGCAACCAGATCGCGATCGTCGTCGACCGGGTCGTCATCTCCGCCCCGGTCGTGAACGAGCCGATCACCCAAGGGGAGGGTGTGATCACCGGCGGTTTCACGGAGCAGGAGGCCAAGGATCTCGCGACCCAGCTGAACGCCGGCGCGCTGCCGGTGGAGCTCACGCGCCAGTCGGTGCGAACCGTGAGCCCGACGCTCGGGGAGGAGTCGCTGCGCCAAGCGGTGGCCGCCGGGCTCGGAGGGCTGGCGCTGCTGTTCGTCTACCTGTTGCTGTACTACCGGATGCTCGGCGTCGTCGCGAGCCTGGGGATGGCGATCTGGGCGGCCCTGGCGGTCGCGCTCGTCGCCCTGGCGGGCAGCTCGGTCGGTTACGCGCTGAGCCTGGCCGGCGTGGCCGGCCTGCTCATCTCCCTGGGGGTCACCGCCGACTCCTACATCGTCTTCTTCGAGCGGCTGAAGGACGAGATCCGGGCCGGCCGATCGCCGCGCGCCGCGGTGCAGCCGGCGTTCAAGCGGGCGTTCCGAACCCTGATCGCGGCCGACATCGTGACGTTGATCGCCGCGGGGGTCCTGTACCTCACCGCGGTGAGCTCGGTGCGGGGCTTCGCCCTGACGCTCGGGGTGGCCACCCTCCTGGACGTGTTCGTGATCTGGTTCTACAAGCGCCCCGTGGTGTTCTTGCTCGCCCGCAGCCGCAGGATCGTCGAGCTGCCCGGCATCGGGCTGCTGTCGTCCGTCGCGGCCGAGCGCCCGGGTCGGCGATCGGAGGTGTCGTGAACCTCCACAGGGCGATCGCGGTCTACCGCGGTCAGCGGGTCCCCACGTTCCGGTTGATCGAGCACCGGCGGCGGTGGTTCCTCTTCTCCGGGGCGATCGTCGCCCTCTCGCTGGTGGGGCTGGTCGTGGGGGGCCTCGCGTACTCGATCGACTTCGTCGGTGGCGCGCAGGTGACGGTGCCGCTCGCTCGTCGGGTCTCGGTCCAGCAGATCACGAGCCTGCTCGCCGAGCGCGGCCTCGACCAGGCCGAGGTCCAGATCGTCGACGGCCGGGCGGCGAGCATCCGGACCGGCTCGCTCTCAGACGAGGGGCGCGACGCGGAAGCGATCCTCGAGGACCTGGCGCGCCTCGCGGGGGTGGATCGGGCCGACATCAGCGTCGAGGACGTCGGCCCGACGTGGGGATCGGAGATCTCGCGCAAGGCGATCCAAGGGCTCGTGATCGTGCTCGGGCTCATCCTGCTGTACATCGCCTACCGGTTCGAGTGGGCGATGGGGATCGCGGCGATCGTGGCGCTCGTGCACGACATCGTGGTCACCGCGGGGATCTACGCGCTCGTGGGACGTCCGGTGACGCCCGAGACGGTGATCGCGGTCCTCACGATCATGGGCTTCTCCCTCTACGACACCGTCGTGATCTTCGACAAGGTGCAGGAGAACCTCGAGTCCCCGACGCTGATCGGGCGGTACGGCTACGACGGGGTCGTGAACCTGTCGCTGAACACCGTGCTGATGCGGTCGGTGAACACCTCGCTCGTCGTCCTGTTGCCGATCACCGCGATGCTGCTGTTCGGCGGCGAGACGCTCAAGGACTTCGCCTTCGCGATGCTCGTGGGCACGGCCGCGGGAACGTACTCGTCGATCTTCGTCGCCGCCCCCCTGCTCACCGTGCTCAAGGCGCGCTCGGAGCGCGTCCGCGTCGTCGAGCGTCGACGGGCCCGCGACCGCCGACCGGTCCCGGCCGGGGCCGCGACGAGCGCCGACGAGCGCACCCCCGAACCCGAGGCCCGCCCGGCGAGCCCCCGCTCGCGCCGATCGGCGTCGAAGCGGCGCCCGCCGGCCAAGCGCAGACGGAGGTAGGTGCGTGGACATCGACCAGATCAAGACCCTCGTCCGCGACGTCCCCGACTTCCCGGAGCCGGGGATCGTGTTCCGCGACATCACACCGGTGCTCGCCGATCCGATCGCGTTCTCCACGATCATCGACCTGATCGTCGTGCACTTCGGACGCGGGAACGTCGACAAGGTGGTCGGGATCGAGGCTCGGGGCTTCCTGCTCGCCGCGCCCGTCGCGTACCACTTCGGCGCCGGGGTCGTGCCGGTCCGCAAGAAGGGCAAGCTCCCCTTCGAGACCCTCGACGAGGAGTACGCGCTCGAATACGGCACCGCCGCCCTCGAGATCCACCGCGACGCCGTGGTCTCGGGCGAGCGCGTCCTCGTCGTGGACGACGTCCTCGCGACCGGGGGCACGGCCCGGGCTGCCGCGAACCTCGTCGAGCGGGTCGGCGGGCAGGTCCGCGGCATCGCCTGTCTGATCGAGCTCGACGCGCTCGGGGGTCGCGAGCGCGTCTCGGGCTACGACCTGTTCACCCTGATCCACTACTGACGGTCGCGGACCTCGAGCCGTTCGCCTCCGCGCGAGCCGGCGGCCGTAGACTGGCCATGAGGACCGTGGAGGGCACGCGCGACGACGTCCGCACCGAACCGCCGCAACGGCGGGGTGGGCGCCTGCCGCTGCCCCGCCTGCGCCGGGGGGAGCCCGAGGTCGCCTCGGCCCGACTCCGTCCGCTCCTACGCCAGGTCCGCGCCTACAACCCGAAGGCCGACGTGCGGGCGATCGAGCGCGCCTACACCATCGCGGAGCGGGTGCACGAGGGCCAGAAGCGGCTGTCGGGGGAGGACTACATCGAGCACCCGCTCGCCGTCGCCACGATCCTCGCCGATCTGCGGCTCGACACGACGACGCTCGTCGCCGCGCTGCTGCACGACACCGTGGAGGACACCGAGCTCACGCTCGAGGAGGTCGAGCGGACGTTCGGCGCGGAGGTCGCCGGGATCGTCGACGGGCTGACGAAGCTCGATCGACTCGAGTTCCGAACGCGCGAGCTGGCGCAGGCGGAGAACGTCCGCAAGATGATCGTCGCGATGGCGGGCGACATCCGCGTCCTGCTGATCAAGCTCGCCGATCGTCTCCACAACATGCGCACCATCGCGCCGCTGCCGGCGCACAAGCAGCGGCGGATCGCCACCGAGACGCTGGAGATCTACGCCCCGCTCGCGAACCGACTCGGGGTGCAGGAGATGAAGTGGGAGCTCGAGGACCTCTCGTTCAAGACGCTGCACCCGGGCCCCTACCGCGAGATCGCGAGCCTCGTGGAGGCACGTCGAGGCGAGCGCCAGGAGCTGATCGCGGAGCTCACCGCGACGCTGCGCCAGAAGCTGAAGGAGCTCGGGATCAGGGCCGACGTGGAGGGGCGCCCGAAGCACCTGTACTCGATCTACGAGAAGATGGTGATCCGAGGTAAGGAGTTCAACGAGATCTACGACCTCGTCGGGATCCGGATCCTCGTGGAATCGCTACGGGACTGCTACGGGGCGCTCGGCGCCGTGCACGCGCTGTGGAAGCCGGTGCCCGGACGCTTCAAGGACTACGTCGCGATGCCCAAGGCGAACATGTACCAGTCGCTGCACACGACCGTCGTGGGACCCGAGGGCAAGCCGATCGAGATCCAGATCCGCACGCGCGAGATGCACCGGACGGCGCAGTTCGGGATCGCGGCGCACTGGCGCTACAAGGAGGGCCGTGCCAAGGACGGTGACCTGGCCTGGCTCGGCCAGATGATGGACTGGCTGAAGGACATGGCCGATCCGCGCGAGTTCATGGAGGGGCTGCGGATCGACCTGTCGGGCGGCCGGGTCTTCGTGTTCACGCCGAAGGGCGATGTGGTGAACCTGCCGCAGGGCGCGACGCCCGTCGACTTCGCCTACGCGATCCATACCGAGGTGGGGCACCGCGCGATCGGCGCGAAGGTGAACGGCAAGCTGGTCCCCCTCGACTACGAGCTGCGCACCGGTGATGCCGTCGAGATCCTGACCTCGAAGGCGCACGGGGAGGGTCCGTCGCAGGACTGGCTGCGGTTCGTCAAGACCCCTCGAGCTCGCTCGAAGATCCGGCAGTGGTTCGCGCGCGGGCGGCGCGAGGACGCGCTCGACCAGGGCAAGGAGCTGCTCAAGCAGCAGATGCGCAAGCAGAACGTGTCGTTCAAGCGACTCGCCACCGAAGAAGCGCTGCAGCAGGTCGCCGACGATCTGCGCTATCCGGACCTCGACGCGCTGTACGTGGCGATCGGGGAGGGGCACGTGTCTCCGCAGTCGGTCGTCGCCCGCCTCGCCCGCCTCGTGTCGGGCTCGGTCGACGAAGACGTCACGACCGACGTCCCCCTCGCGCGCCCGGTGCGGATCGGGGGACGGGAGGACATCTCGAAGGGGGTCGTCGTCCGGGGACTCCCCGACGTGTGGGTGCGGCTCGGACGCTGCTGCACGCCGGTGCCTGGCGACGAGATCGTGGGCTTCGTCACGCGGGGTCAGGGCGTGTCCGTGCACCGCAGCGATTGCCCGAACGTCAAAGCCCTGCGGCGCGAGCCCGAGCGGATCATCGACGTCACGTGGGCGGGGGGCAAGCCGACGTCGTTCGTCGTCGCGATCATGGTGGAGGCGCTCGACCGCACTCGCTTGCTGTCGGACCTGGCGACGCTGCTGTCCGACCACCACGTCAACATCCTGTCGGCCACCTCGACGACGGGGAAGGATCGGATCACCCGCCTGCGCTTCACCTTCGAGCTCGCCGACATCGCGCACCTGTCCTCGATCCTGGCGGCGGTCAAGCGGGTGGAGAGCGTCTACGACGCCTACCGGGTGACGCCGAGCTGATGCGGGTCGTGTGCCAACGCGTCCTCCGCGCCAGCGTGCGCGTGGGCGAGGAGCTGGTCGACGCGATCGGACCTGGGCTGCTCCTGCTCGTCGGGGTGGCCCGTGGCGACCCCGAGCACCAGGCGATCTGGCTCGCCGACAAGCTCGCCGAGCTTCGGGTCTTCCCCGACGAGCGCGGGGTGCCGAACCGCTCGCTGCTGGACGTGGGCGGGGAGGCGCTCGTCGTGTCCCAGTTCACGCTCTACGGGGACGTGCGCAAGGGGCGTCGCCCGTCGTGGGCCGCCGCCGAGGAGCCGGAGCGCGCCGCCGCCCGGATCGAGTCGCTCGCGCGGGCGCTCGAGGCCCGCGGCGTGAGGGTCGGACGCGGGCCGCTTCGGTGCCCACATGGCGGTCGAGCTCGTGAACGACGGGCCGCTCACCCTCGTGGATCGACGCGCCCCAGGATGCTGAGCCCGGGCCCGGCGTCCGGTGTCCGGACCTCGGGTCCGGTACCATGGCGCCCCGATGTACCTCGACGCCTTCGCCGACAACCCCTGCGGGACCAACTGCTGGCTCCTCGGCGCCGACGGCACCGACGACGCCGTGGTCGTCGATCCCGGCTTCTCCCCGGACCGGGTCCGCCGCCCTGCTTGAGAGCGCGGGGCGGACCCCGGTGGCGGTGCTCGCGACCCACGGGCACTTCGACCACGTCGGGGCGGCCGCGGCGATCTGCGGCGAGGAGCTCCCCTTCTACATCCACGAGGCCGACGCCCTCGCGCTCTCCGATCCCGAGGCGTGGGGGGCCGGCTACGAGGCGCCACCGGTGCCGGTGAAGGACGTGCGCACCGTCGTCGACGGCGACGTCCTCACCTTCGCGGGGTTCCGGATCGAGGTGCTGCACACCCCCGGCCACACCCCCGGCAGCGTGTGCTACCGTACCGACGGGTGGGTCCTCTCGGGCGACCTCGTCTTCGCCGGAGCCATCGGTCGCAGCGACTTCCCGAACTCCGACCCCGCGGCGATGCGGCTCAGCCTGCGCCGGTTCCTCACGCTGCCGGACGAGCTCCCGGTCCTCCCCGGCCACGGGCCCCGCACGACGGTCGGCCGGGAGCGGCGGCGCAACCCGTTCCTCGTGGGGCTGTAGACGGTGGACCTCGCGCCACCCCGGGGAACCCTGGATCTCCTTCCGCCGGAGGGCGGGCGGATGCGGGCCCTCTACGACCGGGCCGCCGAGCTCGCGCGGCGGTACGGCTACCGCTACGTCGAGACCCCCGGGTTCGAGCACACCGAGCTCTTCGCCCGGACGTCGGGCGAGACGAGCGACGTCGTGACGAAGGAGATGTACACGTTCACCGATCGCGGCGGACGCTCGCTCACCCTCAGGCCGGAGGGCACGGCGCCGGTCATGCGCGCGTACCTCGCCCATCGCGCCGAGCTCCCGAGCCCCTTCAAGGCCTACTACCTCACCCGGATGTACCGGTACGGGCGCCCGCAGGCCGGCCGCTACCGCGAGCACCGGCAGTTCGGGGTCGAGATCTTCGGGGTGGCGGACCCCGCCGCGGACGTCGAGGTCATCGTCCTCGGGGAGGAGTTCCTCCGGAGCCTCGGGCTCCGGCGGTACGAGATCCAGATCAACTCGATCGGCGACGGGGCCTGCCGTCCCGCGTACCGCGAGGAGCTCCTGGCCTACCTGCGCGCGAGCGTCGGTCGCCTGCGCGACGAGCACCGCACGGGGTTCGAGGCGAACCCCTTGCGCGTGCTCGACTGCAAGGACGGGGCCTGCCGAGCGGTCGCCGCGGCGGCGCCTCGGATCACCGAGCGGCTGTGCGGGCCGTGCCGCGAGCACTTCGAGGGTGTGCTGACGGGCCTCCGCGAGCACGGCCTCGAGCCGATCGTGACGCCCACCCTGGTCCGGGGTCTCGACTACTACACGCGCACCGCGTTCGAGTTCGTGAGCCTCGTGCTCTCGGAGGCGCAGGCCACGCTGTTCGGCGGGGGTCGCTACGACGGCCTGGCCGAGGCCCTCGGGGGGCCGGCCGTCCCCGGCGTGGGGTTCGGGATGGGGCTCGAGCGCGTGCTGCTCGCCTGCCGGGACGAGGGGATCGAGCCGCCCTCGGAGCCGGGGCTCGACGCCTTCGTGGTCGGGCTCGGCGAGGCCGGCCGCAGGGCCGCGGCAGGGCTCCTGCGGGAGCTCCGCGCCGGCGGGCTGTCGGCCGACGCCGCGTACGAGGAGCGGCCGCTGAAGGCGCAGCTCCGGATGGCCGATCGCGCGGGGGCCGCGTACGCGGCGATCGTGGGCGAGCGGGAGGCCGCCGAGGGGCGCGTGACGCTCCGGCGTCTCGCCGACGGGACCCAGACGGAGGTCGCACGGGCCGATGTGGTGAACTGGCTGCGGGGCGAGCGATGAGCGTGATGCGGACGGCGATGCGCACCCATGCCTGCGGCGAGCTCCGTGCCGAGCACGTCGGGCAGGAGGTGGCGCTCTGCGGGTGGGTCTGGCGCGAGCGCGACCACGGCGGCGTGACCTTCGTCGACCTGCGCGACCGGGAGGGCCTCGTCCAGCTCGTCATCCACCCGGAGGAGGCGCCCGAGGCCCACGCGGTCGCGAAGGGCTTCCGCAGCGAGTCGGTCGTCCGGGTCGTGGGCGAGGTGCGGCGGCGGCCGCCGGGGACCGTGAACCCGAACCTCGCGACCGGCGAGATCGAGGTGGCGGTGCGATCCGCCCAGGTCCTCGCCGCGGCGGAGACCCCGCCCTTCCCGATCGACGACCGGATCGAGGCCTCGGAGGAGCTGCGGCTGCGCTACCGGTACCTGGACCTCCGTCGTCCGGAGATGACCCGGATCCTCCGCCTCCGGCACCGGATCAACCGGATCATCCGGGACCACATGGAGTCCCTGGGCTTCCTCGAGGTGGAGACGCCGTACCTCACGCGGAGCACCCCGGAGGGGGCCCGGGACTTCCTCGTGCCCTCGCGCCTCTGGAAGGGCTCGTTCTACGCCCTGCCCCAGTCCCCGCAGCAGCTGAAGCAGCTGCTGATGGTGGCGGGGCAGGACCGCTACTACCAGATCGTCCGGTGCTTCCGGGACGAGGACCCCCGGGCCGACCGGAGCTTCGAGTTCACCCAGCTCGACGTGGAGATGTCCTTCGTGGACGAGGAGGACGTGTTCGGCGTCATCGAGCCGCTCATGGCGCGGATCGTCCGCGAGACCCAGGGGGTGGAGGTGCCCACCCCGTTCCCGCGGCTCACGTACCGGGAGATGCTCGACCGCTACGGGACCGACAAGCCCGACCTCCGCTACGGGATGGAGCTCGTCGACCTCGGGCCGGCTTTCGCGGGAACCTCGTTCCGGGTGTTCGCCGCGGCCCTCGCGGACGGCGGGGTGATCAAGGGCTTCGCCGCCCCCGGGGGCGCCGCCCTCTCGCGGAAGGAGCACGACCAGCTCACGCAGATCGCTCGGGAGACCGGGGCGGGAGGGCTGGTCACGTTCGCCGTGCTCCCGGAGGGGGTGCGCTCGCCGGTGGAGAAGCACGTGTCCCCGGGTGAGGTCGAGGCGGTCCTGCAGGCCACCGGCGCGCGGGAGGGGGACCTCGTCCTCGTCGTCGCCGACCGTCCGGATCGAGCGAACGTCGCCCTGGACGCGCTGCGGCGACGGCTGGCCGAGCGCCTGGGGCTGATCCCCGAGGGGGTCTGGGCGTTCTGCTGGATGGTCGAGCCGCCCCTGTTCGAGTGGAGCGAGGACGAGGGCAAGTGGGTGAGCGTCCACCACCCCTTCACGGCCCCCGCCGACCCCGAGGACCTCGACCCGCCGGCCGCGCGCAGCCGGGGCTACGACCTCGTGCTGAACGGGTTCGAGCTCGGCGGGGGGAGCATCCGGATCCACGACCCCGAGATCCAGCGCCGGGTCTTCGAACGGCTGGGACTCACCCCCGAGCAGACCGAGGAGCAGTTCGGACACCTGATCCGGGCCTTCCGCTACGGGGTGCCGCCGCACGGGGGCATCGCCTTCGGGATCGATCGGATCGTGATGCTCATGGCCGGCAAGGAGGCGATCCGCGACGTGACCGCGTTCCCCAAGGCGCAGTCCGGACAGGACCCGCTGACCGGGGCGCCGGCGCCCGGTCTCCGAGGAGCAGCTGCGGGAACTGGGCCTGCGGCTGGTCGAGCCGCCGCGGCGCCGCGATCGGACCGCCGACCGAGAGGGAGGTGATGCCTGATGGCGCAGCTCACGCCGGGCGACGTGGAGCTGCTCACCGGCCCCCACTACGCCACGGTCGTCACGCTGAACCCCGACGGCACGCCCCACGCCACCGTGACGTGGATCGAGCGCCGAGGACGGCCACGTGCTGGTGAACACGGCCGAGGGCCGCCGCAAGGCGCGGAACCTGCGTCGGGACCCGCGCTGCCGCCGTGCTGGTGCAGGCCGATCCCTACCGGTGGATCTCGATCACCGGGACCGCGGTCGCCGCGGAGACGGGCCCCGCGGCCGAGGCGCACATCGACGCGCTCTCGCGTCGGTACGACGGCAGACCATGGACGCCCGTCGACGGGTCAGGTGCGCGTACGGTTCCGGATCCGGCCCGACCGGATCGTGCGCTACGGCTGAGGGGCGCCGTGACCGAGGTGCCGCTCGCCGCCCGGATGCGCCCTCGGACCTTCGACGAGTTCGTGGGGCAGCCGCACCTCATCGGGCCGGGACGGGCCCTCACCAAGCTGCTCGAGGCCGGGCACCTGCCCTCGCTGCTCCTCTGGGGCCCCGCGGGGACCGGGAAGACCACGCTCGCCTACCTGCTGGCCGACGCCGTCGGGGCCGAGCTCGTGCAGCTGTCGGCGGTGTCCTCCGGCGTGGCCGACGCCCGCCGGGTGATGGAGCGGGCCAGGGCGGCCTGTTCCGGACGGTCCTCTTCGTGGACGAGGTGCACCGGTGGTCCAAGGCCCAGCAGGACGTGCTCCTGCCCGCGGTCGAGGACGGGACGATCACGCTGATCGGGGCGACCACCGAGAACCCCTACTCTCCCTCGTGACGCGCCGCTCCTCTCGCGCTGCCTGCTCCTGCGCCTCGAGCCCCTCGCGCCCGAGGAGGTCCGCACGGCTGCTCGAGCCGGGCCCTCGCCGACGAGGAGCGGGGGCTCGGCGAAGCTCGGGCGTCCGCGTCCGCCCCGAGGCCCTCGACCATCTCGTCGAGGTGGCCGGGGGCGACGCGCGGATCGCGCTCACCGGGCTGGAGGCGGCCGTGGTCGCGGCGCGCGCGGCCGGCGAGCGCGAGGTCACGCTGGAGCGCGCGGCCGGGACGCCGTGCAGAAGAAGCGCGATCGTGTACGACCGGCAGGGGGACGCCCACTACGACGTGATCTCGGCCTTCATCAAGTCGATCCGCGGCTCGGACCCCGACGCCGCCCTGTTCTGGCTGGCGAGGATGCTCGAGGCGGGGGAGGACCCGCGCTTCATCGCCCGCCGGATGGTCGTCCATGCGAGCGAGGACATCGGCCTCGCGGACCCCCGAGCGCTCCTCGTCGCCGTGGCGGCGGCCCAGGCGGTGGAGTACGTGGGACTGCCCGAGGCCCGACTGAACCTGGCGGAGGCCGCGATCTACCTGGCCCGGGCGCCGAAGTCCAACAGCGTCCTCGTGGCGCTCTCGCGGGCGCAGGAGGACGCCGCCTCCTCGGACCCGGTGCCGCTGCACCTCCGCGAGCCCGGGCACCCGGCCCTGCGCGAGCACGGGTACGGCGAGGGCTACAAGTACCCCCACGACTTCCCCGGACACGTGGTGGAGCAGGAGTACCGGCCGGCCCGCTTCAGCGGGCGGCGGTACTACGAACCCTCGGGGCAGGGGGAGGAGGGATCGGAGGAGCGGGCCTGACCTCGGCCCTCGCCGGCCCGAGCTGCTGCGCACGGCAGGCTGGTGGCGCGGGGTCGAGGGCGCGGCCGGTATGATGCCGCCATCCGACCTTCGACCCCGAGGAGACCCATCATGCTGGTGATCGGTGCGCTCGACGGAGGGGATGTCGCCCTCATCGTCCTGTCCGGCGTTCTGGGGCCTGCTCGTGCTCGCCCTGTGCGTGGTCCTGCTGAACGCGTTCCGCGTCCTCGAGAGCCACGAAGATGATCGATCGACGCGATGCGCGAGGAGACCGTGCCCGCTGCTGCGCGAGGTCAAGGGCTCCGTGGAACGGGCGAACCGGCCTGCTCGACCGGGCGGAAGCGTGCTGGTCGCGACGCGGCGCTGGAGCAGGTCTCCGAGCGCTGGTGGAGCAGGCGGCCTCGGGTCCCCTCGTGAAGGTCCTCTGCGCCTCGGGGCGGGGCTGCGCCCGGCGGCCAAGCGGTTCCGCGCGCGGCGGCGGGAGGTCCGCGAGGGCGATGAGGCGCTGTTCTGGCTCGCGGTGGGGCTCGGCGCGGGGGCGGCCGGCGCGGTGCTCGACGTGCGCCTGGCGCGTCGGCAGGCCGAGCGCGTGGCGCCCGCGCGCCTCGCCCGGGAGGCCGGGGCCGGGTCATGGACCTCGCGAAGCTGGTGGCCGAGTCCCTGGAGGAGGGGCGCGCGCGATGCGCGAGCGCGAGGAGGGCGAGCTCGCGGCCGAGCGCAGGCCCGGGACGCCGGAGGCCCCGGGGCTAGACTCGCTCCGCCGTGGACGGCCGCCGGATCCGGGAGACGTTCCTCGCGTTCTTCGAGGCGCGCGGGCACCGGCGCGTGCCCTCGTCGAGCCTGATCCCCCCGCCCGAGTCCGGGCTCCTGCTCACGAACGCCGGGATGAACCAGTTCATCCCGTACTTCCTCGGCAAGGCCGGACCCGCCGTTCCGGCGCGCGACGACCGTGCCAGAAGTGCTTCCGTGACCAACGACATCGACAACGTCGGGCACACCGCCCGACACCTCACCTTCTTCGAGATGCTCGGCAACTTCTCCTTCGGCGACTACTTCAAGGCCGAGTCGTGCGCCTGGGGCCTCGAGCTCGTCACGCAGGGGTTCGGGATCGACCCCCAGCGGCTGTGGGTGACGGTCTTCGAGACCGACGAGGAGACCGCCGGGATCTGGCAGGACCTCGGGATCCCCGCGCGCCCGGATCGTCCGCCGCGGCAAGGCCGACAACTACTGGTCGACCCACGCCGCGGGCCCCGGCCGGCCCCTGCTCGGAGATCTACGTCGATCGGGGGCCGCGCTACGGGCCGGAGGGCGGCCCGGCCGTCGACGAGGACCGGTTCCTCGAGATCTGGAACCACGTGTTCATGCAGGACCTGGTGGACGAGCACGGCGAGGTCGTCGGGGAGCTCCCGGCGAAGAACATCGACACCGGCGCGAGCGTCGAGCGGATCGCGCGTGGTGCTCCAGGACGCCCCGACGGTCTTCGAGACCGACCTGTTCCGTCCGCTCCTCGAGGTGGCGGAGTCGCTCTCCGGCCGCCGGCTACGGCGAGGACGACCGGCGGCGACGTCTCGTCCGGGTCGTCGCCGAGCACGGCGCGGGCCACGACGTTCCTCATCGCCGACGGGGTGCAGCCCTCGAACGAGGGCCGCGGCTACGTGCTGCGCCGGATGCTCCGGCGCCTGGTCGTCGCCACGCCCGGCGGCTCGGGATCGAGCGGGAGGTCATGGCACCGGCTCGTGGCGCGTCGACGGTGGAGTCCGTTCGGCGACGCCTACCCGGAGCTCGTGGAGAACCGGGCGTTCGTCGAGCAGGTCGACGCTCCCGAGGAGGAGCGCTTCGCGCGCGACGCTCCGCCAGGGGATGGCCCTGTTCGCGGAGGCGGCGGGCCGGCTCGGGCGCGCGGGCGCCTGCCCGGCGACGTCGTGTTCAAGCTCCACGACACGTTCGGGTTCCCGCCGGAGCTCACCCGGGAGCTCGCCGGGGACGCGGGCCTCGCGGTCGACGGGAGCGGTTCGAGCGCGCTCATGGCCGAGCAGCGCGAGCGGGCCCAGCGCGGCCGCCAAGCGCGGCGGTGGGGGAGGACCTCGGCGCCGTGCCCGGTCGGCCGCACCGAGTTCGTCGGCTACGAGACGCTCGAGGCGGAGGCCCGGATCGGGCGTCGCTCGACGCGAGGCCGGCCGAGGTCGCGGTCGCCGAGGAGGGCGCGCAGGTCCGCGGTCGTCCTCGGACCGGACCCCGTTCTACGCGGAGGCCGGCGGCCAGGTCGGGGACCGGGGCGAGATCCGTACCTGCGACGCGGGGCGGCGTGCGGGTCGACGACGCCCAGTGGGCCGGGCCCACACGATCGTCCACCTGGGCACGGTCGTGAGCCGGCGAGGTGCGCGGGGCGAGGACGGCCACGCCGAGGTGGACCGCGAGCGGCGGGAGGCGACCGCGCGGGCCCACACCGCGACCCACGTCGTCCACTGGACCCTCCGCCACGTGCTCGGCGAGCACGCCCGGCAGGCGGGCTCGCTCGTGGCGCCGGGGCGGCTGCGGTTCGACTTCCCCCACCCACTCGCCCGTGCCGCGCGACGCCTCGAGCGCGCCGAGGAGCTCGGCGAACCGCCGCCTGGCCGAGGACCAGCCGGTCACGGTCTTCGAGACGACCTTCGACGAGGCCCGGCGCTCGGGCGCGATCGCGCTCTTCGGCGAGAAGTACGGCGACCTCGTGCGCGTCGTCGAGATCGGGGACTACTCGCGGGAGCTGTGCGGGGGGACCCACGTGCCGCACACCGGCAACGGGTCGCGGTCGTGCGGTTCCTCGGGGGCGTCGATCGGCGCCGGGATGCGCCGGATCGAGGCGCTCGGTGGGGCCCGACGCCCTGCGGAGATCAACGCTGGAGCGCGAGCTCCTCCGAGGCCTCGTGCGAGGCCCTGGGCGCCGGCGACCCCCAGGCGGCCCCGGAGCGGGCGCGGCAGCGGTCGTGCAGGTGCAAGCGCCTGCAGCAGCGAGCTCGGCAGGCTCCGCCGCCAGGACGCGCGAGGCGGGATCGCCGCCCTGGCGGAGTCCGCGCAGCCCGTGGCGGCGTGGCGCTGGTGGTCTCGGCGGCTCCCCCGGGGGCCGAGGACCCGGCGGGCCTCGCCCGGGAGCTGGCGCAGCGCGTCCTCGACGGCTCGCGGCGCGGGCGGCGGCGTCGTGCTCGGCAGCGCCGCGGGCGGCAAGGCGCCTCGTCGCGGCGGCCTGCAGCAAGAACCTGGTGGCCCGCGGGGTGACGGCGCCCGCGCCTGCTCGAGCCCGCGGCCAAGGTGATCGGCGGGGGCGCCGGCGGCAAGCCGATCCTCGGGTTCGCGGGCGGGCCGCAGGGCCGGCCGCCGTACGGGACGCGCTCGGCGCCGATCCCCGCTCGCCTCCGAGGAGCTCCTCGGGACTCCGGAGCTGCGGTGCCCGAGCGGCAGGCCCCGCGGGCGGGTCCTCGGCCTCGACCTCGGGGAGGCCCGGATCGGCGTCGCGATCTCCGACGACGAACGCCGCCGGGTCGCCGTGCCCCTCGGCACCGATCGCGGACGGGAGCGCCCCGGGACCTCCGCCGCCATCGCCGAGCTCGTCCGCGGAGCGCGGCGTCGTCGCTGGTGGTCGTGGGGCACCCGCTCTCGCTCTCGGGGCGAGCGCGGGAGAGGCCGCGCGGCAGGCCGAGGCCTTCGCCGAGGCCCTCCGGGAGGTCCTGCCGTCCCCGTGGCCCTCCACGACGAGCGCCTGACCACGGTCGAGGCCGAGCGCGCCCTCGGGCGAGGCCGGGGCACGGCGGCCGGCGGCGCCGGCGAGCGGTCGGACGCGCTCGCGGCGGCGGTGATCCTCCAGGCCGCTGGACCGGTCGACGCTGAGCGTGCGGCCGCCGGGCCCGGCTATGCTCTCGGGCCGGATGGCGGGGGTCGACCGCCCCGGGCGGGCCGACGGAGCCCCGCCGCCCCCGCCGGCGTGCGCGGCGCCCTGGCCGCGGTCGGCGGCGCTCGCGGGCGCTGGCCGTCCTCGGTGCCGGGGGCGCGGCCGCCCTACTACGAGCGGTGCCGCGAGGCCCGCGTCCCGAGGACGCCGTCACGGTCGACGGTGCCCGAGGGCGCCACGGCGGCGAGGTCGTGCGCCGCGCTGCACGAGGCGGGTCGTGCTCCGCTGCGGCGGGCTCGTCGGCGCCTGCTCCTGCGCCGGAGCGGGCGGGCCGGCGCGATCCGCCGGGGACCTACGAGCTCACGACGAACATGCGCCTCGACGAGGCCTCCTCGACGTCCTCACGGCCCGCCGCCGAGCCCCGACGGTGCGGCTCACGATCCCCGAGGGCTACCGGCTCACGCAGATCGCGGCAGAGCGCGTGCGACGGAGGCGCTCGGGTCTTCCCGGGCGCGGTTCCTGGCCGTGGCCGAGAGCGGCCGGCTCGCCCTCCCGCCCTACCTGCCGCCGGGGACGCCGACGCGTGGAGGGGTTCCTGTTCCCCGAGACCTACGAGTTCCTGCGCGAGGGCTCGACGGCGCGCGACGTGATCCGCGCGCTCCTCGACCAGTTCGCGGGGAGGCCGACGCAGCTGCCCTGGGGGAACGCCGAGCGGCTCGGCCTCACGCCCCTACGAGGTCGTCGTCGTGGCCTCGATGGTCGAGGAGGAGGCCGAAGCTCGCCGAGGAGCGGCCGCTGATCGCCGGGGTGATCCACAACCGGCTCGGCGCGGGGATGCCGCTCGGGATCGACGCGACGCTGCTGTACGACGACCCGACCCCCGACGGCGAGCTCTCCACCGCCGACCTCGAGACCGACAGCCCGTACAACACGCGGCTGCGCGCCGGGCTCCCGCCGACCCCGATCGCGAGCCCCGGGCTCGCGTCGCTCGGTGGCGCGCTCGCACCCGGCGCGAGACCGACGTCCTCTACTACGTCCTGTGCCGGGCGAGGCGGTCCACACGAGTTCGCGCGTGACGCTCGCCGAGCCACGAGCGCAACGGCGGGCGTGCCTGCGGTGAGCGACGGCGCTCCCGCGCGGTCCGCATCCGCGGGTCGACCCGCACCGTCGGTGGTGATCGGCTGGCCGGTCGCCCACAGCCTGTCGCCGGAGATCCACAACGCGGCCTTCGCGGCGCTCGGGCTGGACTGGGTCTACGTCCCGCTCCCGGTGCCGCCGGGGCGGTCGCGCGGCGCCCTCGCGGGCTGGTGGCGCTCGGGTTCTGCGGGGGCGAACGTGACGATGCCGCACAAGACCGAGGCGGCGGAGCTGGTCGACGAGCTGTCGGAGGAGGCGGGCGCCTGCCGCGGTGAACACCGTGATCGTGCGCGGGGGCCGCCGGGTCGGGGCACAACACCGACGCCGCCGGGTTCGACCGGTTCCTCCGACGGCGACGCGGGGTGCGACCCCGCGGGCCGCACGCGCGCTCCTGTCTCGGGGCGGGCGGGGCCGCCCGGGCGTGCGCCCTCGCCCTCGCGCGGGCGGGCTCGCGCGGCTCGTCGTGGCGGCCCGCGACCCCGCGCGGGCGAGCCTCGTGCGGGCCCTCGAGGGCGCCCGCGGAGCTCGAGGTCGAGGTGCGTGCCGTTCGAGCGGGCCGCCGAGCTCGGGTGGACCGTCTCGTCGTGAACGCCACGCCCCTCGGCGCCGCCGGCGAGAGCCGTCCCGCTCCCGCCGCTCGGCCCGGCGATGCTCGTCGTCGACCTCCTGTACCGGCCGGCACGCCGCCGTCGCCCAGGCGGCCCGGCCGGCGGGGGCCGACGCGCTCGGGGGCCTGGGGCTCCTCCTCGCACCAGGCGGCCCTGTCGTTCGAGCTGTGGACGGGCGGGATCGCCCCGCCGCTCGAGGCGATGTCGGCGCGCCGCGCTGCACGGCGGATGAGCCGGACGCCCCCGACGACCGGCCCGTCCGTAGCGCTCCGCGGGACCCAGTCTCAAGCGTCTCCCACGCGCCCGGTCCGATGCCTGGGTCGAGGCCATGGACGACCTCACTCGGCGCTGGCGCAGCGCGTCGCCCTCAGCGG
The DNA here is from genome assembly GCA_026003015.1 of Actinomycetota bacterium. Lineage (GTDB taxonomy): Bacteria > Actinomycetota > UBA4738 > UBA4738 > HRBIN12 > BPGL01. The sequence goes on from BPGL01000001.1 coordinate 325,816, forward strand.
TCGGTGACGTGCGCGGGGCTGTCTCGTGCTCTCACGGGACGGCCTGGTGCTGGGCTCCTTCCCCGACGACGACGCGGAGCACCTCAAGCCGGCCTGGTTGCGCTTCGCGACGCTGGGCGACGCCCGCAAGAGGCTTCGTCGAGTTCGGCGGCGAGGTCTGGGCGTTCGTCCGTCGCGGGCCCTACGCCGGCCTTCGTCGTCGCCGGGACCTCGGTCCGCCCGGGGGTCGCTCATCGATCTCATGGAGCAGGCGCTGCTCACCGCCGAGGAGGCCCGGCCGAAGCGGGAGCCGCTCCGCGTCGCCCGAGCCGGGCCGCGCGGCGCCCTCCGGCAAGCCCCGGACCTCCGCTCCACGCGGAGCCTCCGAGCGCGTCCCCGAGGTCGTCGCCGCCCCGGAGAGCCCCGCGCCGGCCGACCGCCGGGCGTGGCGGCGCACGACCGCCCGCGGCGGCCGGGGCCGGGGCGACGCCGGCGTGACCGACGGGCCGAAGGCCCCCGCGCCGCAGGACGCGGCAGGGCCCGCCGCGGACGCCCCCGCGGGGGACGCCGGCCCGGCACCCGCCCCGACCCGTGAGGAGCCCCAGCCGACGGGGCGGCGCACGCCCGCCGCGAGCGCCTGCCGTCGGCGCGGGCGGCCGGAGGAGGACGCGGAGATCGACCGGGTCCTCCTCGCCAAGGAGTTCTCCCGGCTGCTTCAGCTCGAGCCCGGACGGTGACGAAGATGGTGCCTGACGTGGGCTGGGATCGACCACGAGGACCGTCGGGCGAGTGACCACCGTGAGGCGGAAGTCCAAGCAGCTCGGGCAGATCCTGATCGAGCAGGGGCTCATCACCCCGGAGCAGCTCGAGGCCGCCCTCGAGGAGCACCGCCGACCCCGAAGTCCCTCGGCCGGGTCCTCATCGACATGGGCATGATCAAGGAGCCCGACCTCGTCCGGGCCCTCGCCGAGCAGGTCGGGCTGGAGTTCGTGGACCTCTCCGAGCCCAGATCGATCCCGGCCGCGCGCCTCGCTCCCCGAGCCCCTGGCCCGCCGCTACCGCGCGCTGCCGATCGGGGAGCGCGACGGGAAGCTCCTGGTCGCGATGTCCGACCCGGCGAACGTCTACGCCCTGGACGACATCCGGGCTCACGACCGGGCGGGACGTCCAGCCCGTGGTGGCCACCGCCAGCGACGTCGAGCAGGCGATCCAGCGCTTCGCCAGGGGGACCAGGTGGAGGCAGCCTCGCGATCGAGGCGCGAGGCCGCTGGAGGCCGAGGCGAGACCGAGGATCGAGGCCGCCGTCGAGGACGCGCCGATCGTGAAGCTCGTGAACGCGATCATGACCCAGGCCGTCGCCGATCGCGCCTCCGACGTCCACATCGAGCCGACGGAGAAGGACGTGCGGATCCGGTTCCGCGTGGACGGCGTGCTCCACGAGGCGATGCCCCGCCCCGAAGAACATCCAGAACGGGCTCATCAGCCGCCTCAAGGTCATGGCCGACCTGAACATCGCCGAGAAGCGGGTGCCCCAGGACGGCCGGATCAGCATGAAGGTCGGGGGCCGGCAGCTCGACCTCCGGGTCGCGACGCTGCCCACCGTGTACGGCGAGAAGGTCGTGATCCGGGTCCTGGACAAGAGCAACGCCCTCCTCAAGCTCGAGGAGCTGGGCTTCCTGAGGACGCCTACGAGCGCTTCGAGCGGTCCTTCCGCAAGCCCTACGGCGCGATCCTCGTGACCGGGCCCACCGGGTCGGGCAAGTCGACCACGCTGTACGCGACCCTCAACATCCTCAACAGATCGACCGGAACATCATCACGGTCGAGGACCCGGTCGAGTACCGGCTCCCGGGCGTGAACCAGATCCAGGTCAACCCCAAGGCCGGGCTCACGTTCGCCTCGGCCCTCCGCTCGATCCTGCGGGCCGACCCCGACATCGTCCTGATCGGGGAGATCCGCGACCGCGAGACGGCGATGATCGCCGTCGAGTCCGCCCTGACCGGCCACCTCGTGCTCTCCTCGCTGCACACGAACGACGCGCCCGAGCGCGATCACGCGCCTCACCGAGATGGGGGTGGAGACCTTCCTCGTGGCCTCCGCGATCGACTGCGTGGTCGCCCAGCGCCTCGCCCGGCGGCTGTGCGACCGGTGCAAGGAGCCGTACGTCCCGCGACGCCGCAGGAGCTCCGCGAGGCCGGGTTCCCCGACGGCAGTGCCCGGATCCACCAGCTCTACCGGCCCGGTCGGGTGCGAGGCGCTGCTGCCCGGACCGGCTACCGGGGACGCTTCGGCCTGTACGAGGTGATGCCGATGTCGCGAGGAGATCGAGCGGCTGACCGTGGAGCGCGCGTCGTCCGAGGCGATCCGGGCGGTCGCGCTCGAGCAGGGGATGATCGACCTGCGCGCCGACGGCCTGATGAAGGCGATGCAGGGACTCACGTCCATCGAGGAGATCGCGAGGGTGGTGAAGTGATGATGAGCATCGCGAGCGCCGGACGAGCAGGAGGTGGCGATCCCGATCCCCGAGCTCCTCGAGGTCGTCCTGGAGCGAGGAGCGTCGGACCTGCACCTCACGGCAGGGGCTCCGCCGACGATCCGTCTCCACGGCGACCTCGTCAGGCTGGACGAGTACCCCGTGATGACCCCGCAGGGCCTCCAGGGGATGATCTACGCGATCCTGCCGCAGCGGATGCGGGAGCGCTTGGAGCAGGACCTCGAGCTCGACATGTCGCTACTCGCTCCCCGGGAAGGCCCGGTTCCGCGTGAACGTGTACTTCCAGCGGGACTCGATCGGGGCCGCGTTCCGCCTGATCCCCTACGAGATCAAGACCATCGAGGAGCTCGGGCTGCCGCAGCGTGGTGGCGGACCTGGCCCGCTACCCCCGCGGGTTCGTGGTCGTGACCGGGCCCACCGGGTCCGGGAAGTCGACGACCCTCGCCGCCATGGTGGACATCGTGAACCGCGAGCGCCGGCCCACATCATGACGGTGGAGGACCCCATCGAGTTCCTCCACAAGCACCAGAACTGCATCGTGAACCAGCGGGAGGTCGGCGCCGACACGCACAGCTTCGCCGCCGCCCTCAAGCACGTCCTGCGCCAGGACCCGGACGTGATCCTCGTGGGCGAGATGCGCGACCTGGAGACGATCTCCACGGCCATCACCGCGGCCGAGACGGGGCACCTGGTCTTCGCCACCCTGCACACGCAGGACGCCCCGCAGACGATCGACCGCATCATCGACGTCTTCCCGCCGCACCAGCAGCAGCAGGTCCGGGTGCAGCTCGCCACGACCCTCCAGGGCGTCGTGACCCAGCAGCTGCTCCAGACGGCGGACGGTCGGGGGCGGGTGGTGGCGGTCGAGGTCCTCGTGTGCACCCCCGCCGTCCGGAACCTGATCCGCGAGGGCAAGACCCACCAGATCTACTCGATCATGCAGGCCGGCGGCCGGTTCGGGATGCAGACGATGGACCAGGCCCTCGCCAACCTGGTGAAGGCGGGCAAGATCACCCAGCAGCTCGCGTACGAGCGCTGCCACGATCCCGAGGAGCTGAACCGGCTGATCGGCGGGGCGAGCGCCGGCTACCAGGCCGGCGCCGGGGCCGCGGCGGCCGTCGGGCTGTCCGTCGGCGGGTACCAGTACTGAGGCCGAGGAGCGCGAGCGCCATGCCGACCACGTTCGAGTACAAGGTCCGGGACCGCGCCGGGAACCTGGTCACGGGGCAGCTCGTCGGGGACAGCGAGCTGATCGTCCTCCAGAAGCTCCGCGAGCAGGGCCTGACCCCCATCGAGGTCCGGAAGGCGAACGCCGGGCTCCGGATGGAGATCAACCTCCGCCCGGGCCGGGTGAAGCTGAAGGATCTGGCGGTCTTCTGCCGCCAGTTCGCCACCATGGTGAACTCCGGGCTGCCGATCCTGCGCGCGCTCGCGATCCTCGCCGAGCAGACCGCGAGCAAGGAGCTGCAGAAGATCCTCACCCAGGTCCGGACCGACGTCGAGCAGGGCTCCTCCCTCTCGGGGGCGCTGGCCAAGCACCCCAAGGCCTTCAGCGACCTGTTCGTCGCGATGGTCCGGGCCGGGGAGACCGGGGGCGTGCTCGACGACGTCCTCCTCGACGGCGGCCGAGACGATCGAGAACGAGGTCGAGCTGCGCCGGAAGATCAAGTCGGCGATGACCTACCCGGTCGTGGTCGTGGTCCTCGTCGTCGCTGATCATGGCGGCCATGCTCCTCTTCATCGTGCCGCAGTTCGAGGCGATCTACGCCAGCCTGGACAGCCCGCTGCCCCTGCCGACGCGGATGCTCCTCGGCGCCTCGCGGCTCGTCCGCACGTTCTGGTGGCTCGTGCTCCTCGGGGCGATCGGCGGTCGGTTCGCGTTCCGCCGCTACAAGCGGACGCCGGCCGGGCGGGCCCAGGTCGACGCGCTGAAGCTCCGGGTCCCCGTCTTCGGTCCGCTGTTCCACAAGGCGGCCCTGGCCCGGTTCTCGAGCACCTTCGGGATGCTGCTGCAGCTCCGGCGTCCCCATCCTCCAGGCCCTGGAGATCGTGAAGGACACGGTGAACAACCAGGTCATCGCCCGGGCCGTGGCGGACGTCAAGGGGAGCGTGCGGGAGGGCGAGTCGATCGCCAAGCCCCTCGCCAAGCACGCCGTCTTCCCCCCCATGGTGGTGCAGATGCTCGCGGTGGGGGAGGAGACCGGCGCCGGTCGACACCATGCTCGACAAGGTCGCCCAGTTCTACAACTCGGAGGTGGAGGCGACGGTCGACGCCCTCACCTCCCTCATCGAGCCGCTGCTGATCGCGGTCATCGGCGGGGCGGTCGGTGCCGCCGTCATCGCCCTCTACATGCCGATGTTCAACATCATCAACCTGATCCAGTGATCCGCCCTCGCCCGGCCCCGGAGCGATCCGGGGGCCGGCCGGCTCAAGGAGCGGCCCGAAGCGGCCGAAACCTTGAGGCGACGCGCATCACGGGGATGCGCGCGGACCTTCCTGGAAGGAGGGAGACATGCTCAAGGGGCTCTTGAAGCGGGTCCGCGAGGACGAGGGCTTCACCCTGATCGAGCTGATGGTGGTCGTCCTGATCATCGGCATCCTGGTCGCCATCGCTCTGCCCACGTTCCTCGGGGCTCGCGAGCGCGCCCAGAACCGGGCCGCGCAGTCGTCGCTCCGCAACGCCCTCGCGGCCGCGAAGACGGCGTTCACGGACACCGACGACTACAGCGGCGCGACCGACGCCGACCTGGACGCGATCGAGCCGTCCCTCACGTACGTCGACGGCACCACGGCCTCTACCGGGCCGACCGAGGTGAGCGTCTCGGTCTACAACTCGGACGCCAACTGGGCCGCGGCCGCGATGTCGGAGTCCGGGACGTGCTTCTGGATCGACGACGTGTCCGCCGGCACCGGCGCCGGGACCTTCTACGGGTCGACGACGACCGCCGCCGACTGCACGGGCGCAGACGCCCAGGGCGCGAGCGCGAGCAGCTGGTAAGCCGACGGCTTACCGGCGCAGCATGGAGGGGCGGCCTGCGGGCCGCCCCTCCGCCGTTCCCCGGTCGGTCGAGGAGAGGCTCAAGGGGGTCCCCCGACCGACCGAAACCCATGGGGAGAGCCATGCGGAACCCGCGCGCGCACCCGCACCGCCTCCGCCGTGAGGAGGGCTTCACGCTGGTCGAGGCGATGGCCTCGCTCACGATCCTCACCGTGGCGGCCTTCGCGATCGCCCAGGCGATCGCCTTCGGTCTGAAGACGAGCGGCATGTCCCGCCAGCGCCTCGCGGCCCGGGCGGCGGCCGAGCAGCAGATGGAGCTCGCCCGCGCGCTCAACTACGACACCCTGGTGCTCAACGACGCGGCGCCGATCCCCCATGAGAGCGACCCGAGCCACCCCGACCACTGGGTGAACGAGGCGGCGCAGACGTTCGACCCCGACGGCGCCGGCAGCCTCGCCGCGGAGCCGATCATCCGCCAGGCGGGCGCCTCACCGGCCCTGCAGCACGTCCAGGCCCCCTTCGAGGCGGGGAACACCTCGTTCGAGGTCTACCTGTACGTGACGTGGGTGGACGCGCCCGGGGACGGGTTGGGGGTCGGCCGACGCGGCCGACGGTGACGGCGACGGCGTCTCGGACGCGAACGGCCAGGACCACAAGCGCGTGACCGTGGCGGTCCGTTGGCGCGACGGCGCGACCGGCGACTGGCGCCTCGAGCGGATGAGCTCGCTGTTCTCGCGAGGCGTCGTGCCCTACCACGCGACCTCGGGCACGCCCTCGCCGAGCCCCTTGGGATCCCCGAGCCCCTCGCCCTCGCCGAGCCCGTCGCCCCTCGCCGAGCCCGTCGGGATCCGGGCCCGCCTGCAGCGTGACGATCGCCGGCGGCGCCGCCTACACGACGCAGACCGTCGTCACGCTCACGCTCTCCTCGAGCCAGAGCCCGACCCACATGCAGTTCTCGAACGACGGCTCGACCTGGGGGACGAAGGAGGCGTACGCGACCTCGACGATCTACACGCTGCCCTCGGGGGGGAGGGGACGAAGACGGTCTACGTCCGGTGCTGGACGAACGACACCGTCGGGCCGGTGGCGAGCGACACGATCATCCTCGACTCGACGCCGCCGGGTGCCCCGACGAACCTGCAGGCCTCCTCGAGCGTGTCCGGGTCGACGAGGTACGTGACGCTCACGTGGTCCGCGCCCTCGCCGCTCGGCGACGTCGTCGGCTACCGCGTGTACCGGAGGCTCACGACCTCGAGCACGTGGACCCAGGTCGCGTGCAGCGGATCGGGAACGACCTGCTCCGACAGCTTCAAGAAGCAGGACCACTACGAGTACTACGTCGTCTCCTACGACGCGGCCGGCAATGAGAGCGCGCACAGCAACCACGTCACGGTCTAGCGAGCAGGGCTTCACCCTCGTGGAGCTCCTGGTCACCTTCGCGCTGCTCGGCATCGTCGCGACGGCGGTGATCGGGATCGCGATGCGGGCGTTCTCCGACACCGCGACGATCGTCGATCGCCGCGACGTGTTCGCCGACGGGCGGCTCGCGCTGGACCGGCTGAGCAAGCAGCTCCGGCAGGCCGAGTCGATCGACACCGCCTGGAGCACCACGAGGCAGGTCAGGTTCACCGGCTACCTCAACGGGGCGAGTCGGGACGTTCGCCTGGCGCGTCGTCGGCTCAGCGCCTCCGTACCGCCTGCAGGAGTCCCGCAACGGCGGCACGACCTACACGACGGTCGTCTCGTCGCTCGCGAGCCCGGATGTGTTCACGCTGACGACGCACGGCGGGGTCGCCGACCAGGTGACGATCGACCTGACGCTCACGACCCGCACGACGACCGTCGCCCTCAGATCCGACGTCTTCTTGCGCAACGCCTGAGAGGAGTTCATCGATGCGCGCGTTCGACCGACTCCAGCGAGACGAGGGTGGGTACGCCCTCGCGATCACCGTCCTGCTCGTGGCGGTGATGATGGTCCTGATGGTGGTGTCGCTCGACGCGGGGTCGTCGGCGCTGCGCCGGAGCCAGGAGGGGCTGCGCTGGGCCCGCACGCTGACGGTGGCGGAAGCGGGGATCAACCAGGCGATCACCCAGCTCTCGCAGAACCGGACGGCCGCGTCCCCGTGCCCGCTGGGATCCACGAGTGTGTGCACCGGTGAGGGCGGACAGTTCCAGGTGAGCTGGACCGGCCAGGCCGACGGGAGCCTCGTCGTGAACGCGCGCGGCTACTACCCGTCGCTCGCCTCGCCGCGGGTACCAGCGCGAGGTACGCGTCGTGCTCGAGCCGGTGCCGACCTTCCGCTACGCGCTGTTCTCCCTGGACACCCTCACGGTGAAGAACAACGCGGTGATCGTCGGCGACGTGTACTCGGCTGCGAGCGTGGCCGTCGACCAGAACCAGGTGATCTGCGGCAGCGTGATCGCCGCCGGCGGCAACGTCTCGATCGGGAACAACACGCAGATCGTCAGGTCGCACGCGTCCTCGGGATGCTCGGGGAAGGACGGCAGCGTCTGGGCGAACGGATCGATCAGCCTCGGCACGACCGCGACGGTCGGCGGGGACGCGAAGGCCTCGGCGCCGAGCGGCACCACGTGCAACGCGACGTCGACGAGCTACCAGATCACCGACGGGCAGGTCCAGGGCAACGCGACCGCCTGCGGCCGGATCACCTCGACCGTCGGGGGGACGCGCTCCCCGGGCACGAACACGACGCCGCCGGCGGTGGAGCCCCTGCCGACCTTCACGTTCGACGTGAACAACTACCCGAGCCTGCAGTGCTACCCGAGCACCGGGACCTGCGGCCCGAGCAACACGTCGACGACCGCGGTCTCCTCCTTCAACACCTACGTCTCGGCGAACAAGACCTCGCTGCGGGGCACCTTCGCAGTGTGGCAGTCGAGCCCCTCGCAGTCGACGAAGGTCAACCTCGACGGGATCCGGCTCGGCGGCGACCTCACGATCATCACGAACGCGCCGGTCGACTTCGGCAACACCTCGGACGTGACGCTCGCGCCGGGGGTGAGCTCGGCCGAGCTCGTGATCGTTTCGTTGTACGTGCCGCCGGTGAACACGACGTGCGATACGAACGGGGGCGAGTGCAGCATCTACGCGAAGAACTCGGTCACGTTCGACGACGGGGTCGACGCGGACCCCAACGACGGGATCGCCGCCCTGCTGTACACGCCGGGGAAGATGGCCTTCAAGAACTCGGGCGGCTCGAACAGCAACGGCGAGGGCGCCCTGTACGCGGGCGGGATGGACCTGAAGAACGGGTTCCAGATCGAGTACAACGGGCGCATCCAGAAGGTCCTGGGGTTCGGCGTCGGGCTCGAGCAGACCCTCTGGCAGGAGCTGAACGTCTGAGCTTCCCCGATCCCGAACCGTGTCGGCGGTAGGGTGCCGCCGATGAGCGACGCGTGGGTGCGAGCGCTGGTCGCGCTCCCGTTCGGCCTGGTGATCGGCAGCTTCATGACCGTCGTCGTCGCCCGCGTGCCGACCGGGGCATCGGTCGTGCGCCCCCGCTCGCGGTGCCCGTCGTGCGGGGGGCCGGTCCGCGCGCGCGACAACGTCCCGGTGCTGAGCTGGGTGCTGCTGCGCGGTCGGTGCCGCGCGTGCCGCGCCCCGATCTCGGTGGCCTACCCCCTCCTGGAGCTCTCGACGGCGGTGCTGTTCGCGGGGTCGTTCGCCGCGCACGCCGATCCCTGGGCCGGTGCGCTCGTCGCCGCGCTCCTGTCGCTCATGCCGGCGATCGCCGCGATCGACCTTCGCCACCGCATCATCCCGAACCGCCTCATGTACCCGGCGCTTGCCGCCTTCCCGCTCTTCGTGCTCCTCGGGTGGCTCGCAGGAGGGACCCCGGATCCGGTGCGGGCGGCGATTGGGTTCGCGGCCTTCGGGGGAGGCCTGTTCCTGGTCGCCATCGTGAGCGGCGGGATGGGGATGGGCGACGTCAAGCTGGCCGCCCTGGAGGGCGTCGCCCTCGGGGCGCTGGGCCTTGCCCGGGTCGGGGTCGCCGCGGGGGTCGCCGTCGCGGTGGGTGGCCTGGTCGCGATCGCGGCCCTGCTCGCCGGGCGTGGACGGCGGGCCGCGATCCCGTTCGGCCCGTCGCTCGCCGCCGGGGCCGTGGCGGCCGGCCTGTGGGGTCCGCAGCTCGCCGACCTGTACCTCCGGGCGCTGCGCGGCTAGGGCGAGGGCGACGCCGCCCGATCCCGACCGTCTCGGGCTGCAGCAGCTGCCGGTCCAGAAAGTCCCCGGAGGTGTTTGACTCGGCCCTCGCCGCGGTGTTCCCTGAGCGCGCTCGTGACGGCCGATGCGCCGAGACGAGCCACATGTTGAACACGAGGCACATGGAGCACATCCACTTCCCCGCTCCGCTCCGTGAGGCGACGGACCCCGGCCGCGAGCCCGGCCGCCCCGGGGTCCTGCTCACCGTCGCCGAGGTCGCGGCGATCCTTCGCGTCTCGACGATGACGGTCTACCGCTTGATCCGCACCGGGCAGCTGGCCGCGGTGCGCGTGGGCCACGGCTGGAGGATCCCGCAGGACGCCGTCGAGCGCTACCTCGCGTCCCGCACGGTCGGCGTGGAGGAGGCCTGATGGCCCGCGGCAGGATCGGCCTCGACATCGGCTCGACCGCCGTGCGCGCGGCCGAGGTCGCCTGGACCGCGGCCCCCGCCGTCGTACGCGCGGCCCAGGTTCCGCTGCCCGCCGGCGCCGTGGAGAGCGGGGAGGTCCGCGACGCCGAGGCCGTGGCGGCGGCTCTCAAGGAGCTGTGGCACGAGGGCGGCTTCAAGGCCCGCCAGGTCTGGATGGGGATCGGGAACCAGCGGGTCTTCGTGCGGGAGGTGGTGATCCCCTGGCTCCCGGACAAGGAGCTCCGCGCGTCGCTGCCGCTGCAGGTTCAGGAGTTCCTGCCGATGTCCGCCGACGAGGTCGTCCTCGATCACGTCCCGGTCGCGGAGTTCGAGCAGGAGGACCGCCGGATGCTGCGGATCCTGCTCGTGGCGGCCCAGCGGACCGCGGTCGACGCGGCGGTGCGCGCGGTGCAGGCGGCGCGCTTGGAGCCGCTGGGCCTCGATCTCGTCCCCTTCGCCCTCGTGCGCGCCGTGGGGACCGACGACGGCGCCCTGGGGCTCGAGGAGCAGGGGGAGGAGGCGATCGTCGACATCGGCGCGCACGTGACGAACATCGTCGTCCACGCGCGCGGCACGACCCGGTTCGTGCGGATCGTCCCGGCGGGCGGACGCGACATCACGACCGCGGTCGCGCGAGCCTTCGGGGTCGACGACGAGCTCGCCGAGCGACTGAAGCGCGGCGAGCCGGTGGGCGACCAGGAGGCCGCCGAGCCCCCGGCGCCAGACGAGGTCCGCTCCGTGGCGTTGACGCGTGCCGCGGCCTTCGTCGACGAGATCCGTTCCTCGCTCGAGTTCTACACGGCGCAGGCCAAGGACGCTCGGATCGGCAGGCTCCTGGTCACCGGGGGTGGATCGAAGCTCGACGGGCTCCTGGACGTGATGCGCGAGCGGATCCCCCTGCCGGTGGACCCAGCCCGCGTCTTCGAGCACGTCGCCTCCCAGCTCAGCTGGAGCCCCGAGGAGGCGGCCGACCACGAGCCGCTGCTCACCGTCGCGGTCGGCCTCGCGATCCCGGGGAGGGACGCGTGAGCCAGGTCAACCTGCTGCCGCCCGAGGTCCTCGAGGCTCAGCGCTGGCGTCGCCTGTCGGGGCTCATCGCGATCGGCGGGCTCGCGGTGATCGGGCTCATCCTCGTCTTCTACCTGATGCAGGTCGTGACGCTGGGGGGTGTGCGCGACGACATCGACGCGCAGCGGGCGACGAACGCGCAGCTGCAGTCCCAGGTCGCGGAGCTCCAGCGCTTCGAGGACCTGCAGATCCGCGCCCAGGCCAAGCAGGAGCTCCTCGGCGCCGCCTTCGCCGGCGAGACGAGCCTGTCGGGGCTGCTGATGGACCTGTCGCGGGTGATCCCCTCCGACGCCGCGTTGGACTCGCTCACGGTGAGCCTCACGCCGCCGAGCGACGAGGACGAGCCCGCCGAGCCGGGGGCGCCGGTGTTCGTCGGCACGATCTCGACGACCGGGGCCGCCGAGGGCATCGACTCGCTCAGCACCTGGCTCACGCGCCTCGAGCAGGTCGAGGGCTGGGTCAACCCGTGGATGAGCTCGATCTCGCGGCGGGAGGCGGGCGATGACGTCTTCACGTTCACCTCGGGCGTCGACCTCACCTCCGACGTCCTCACGAGCCGGGGGCGGCAGGTCGGATGAGGGGCCGGCGCGGTCCGCTGCTCGTCGTGGCCGGCGTGCTCGGCCTCGCCCTCCTGCTCGTCGTCGTGCTCGTGCTCCCGAAGATGAGCGAGGTCTCCGCGGCCAGGGCCGAGCTGGAGGAGGCCGAGCGCGAGCAGGTCACGCTCGAGTCGCGCCTGCGCGCGCTCGAGGAGGCGCGGGACCAGGCGCCGACGTCGCGCGAGATCATCCGGGAGATCGAGCGGCAGATCCCGCCGACCGCCGACCTTCCGGGCTTGATCCTCCTGCTGCAGAACGCCGCGGTCGGGTCGGGCCTGGATCTGGTGACCCTCACGCCCGGCACGCCTGCGTTCGACGAGACGACGGGGCTGTCGACGATCGACGTGGCGATCACCGCCGAGGGCTCGTACTTCGACGTGGCGGAGTTCATGTTCCGGATCGAGACGCTGCCGCGGGCCGCGCGGGCCACGAGCCTGTCCCTGTCCCCGGCCGGGGAGTCGGACACGGCCGGGTCTCCGACGCTGTCCTTCGCGGGCAACGTCACGTTGTTCACGAGCGACACGAGCGCCGGCCCGGGCTCGATCCCCGGTCCGACGACCGAGGTCCCCGAGGAGGAGGGCTGAGGGATGCGGCTCAGCGACCGCGACCGACGCACCCTTCGGATCGGCGGGATCGTCGCCGGCGCCCTCCTGGTCCTCGCGTTGGCGGTGAACCTGCTGATGGGCGGCGGCGAGGAGGAGGTCGCGGCGCCGACCCCGACCGCGACGGTCGGCCCGACGGTCTCGCCGACCCCGACCCCCAGCCCGCCGCCGCCCCGGTCGCCGTGTTCACCGGCCGCGATCCGTTCTCCCAGCCGCCGGCGCTCGCGCCGCCCTCGACGACCCCGACCTCGCCGACGACCTCGCCGACCGGATCGCCGACCGGATCGCCGACGGGATCCCCGACAGCGCCGGGAGGAGACCAGAGCCACCAGGTGGGGGGCGACACGATCGTGCTGCTCGACGTCTTCACGGTGAGCGGCGTCGAGCGGGTCCAGGTGGAGGTGAACGGCCGCGTCTTCGACGTGGCGGAGGGCGAGACCTTCGCCGGCGGGCGATACCGGCTGCGGTCGATCACCGGGCGGTGCGCGACGTTCGTCCGCGGCGACGAGGCGTTCACCCTCTGCGTGCAGCCGCAGAAGTAGGCGAGCTCGAGGCCCCGGCGATCCGCCCACGGGGGGAGCGGTCGCCGGCCGCGAGGGCGGTCCCCCAGCGGGGCCGCCCTCGCACCGTCCTGGGGCGGGATCGGGCCGGTCCCGATGCGCCGGTCCCTATGATGGGCGCCATGCTGCGCTACCTCACGGCCGGCGAGTCCCACGGCAAGGGACTCGTGGCCATCCTCGAGGGGCTCCCGGCCGGGGTTCCCTACCGGTCCGAGGACCTCGACCACGAGCTCGCACGGCGCCGGACGGGCTACGGGCGCGGCGGCCGGCAGAGGATCGAGCGCGACCGGTTCGACGTGGTGAGCGGGGTTCGCCACGGGCGGACGCTCGGCACGCCGATCGCCGTGACGATCCCCAACGTGGAGTGGGAAACGCGGTACCGCGACCTGATGGCCACCGAGGGAGAGCCCGATCCCGGCGCGCGCCTCACGCGGCCGCGGCCGGGCCACGCGGACCTCGTCGCGGTCCTGAAGTACGGCCTCGACGACGTGCGCGACGCCCTGGAGCGGGCGAGCGCGCGCGAGACCGCCGCACGCGTGGTGGTCGGCGCGTTCTGCAAGGCGTTCCTGCGGGAGCTCGGCGTGCGGGTCGTCTCCCACGTCGTGCGCATCGGCCGCGCCGCGGCCCCCGCCCGCTCGCGGCCGACGCCCGAGGACCTGGAGCGGGTCGACGCCTCGCCGGTGCGCTGCCTCGACCCGGAGGCGTCGGAGCGGATGGTCGCCGAGATCCAGGCCGCCCGTCGGAACCGCGACACGGTCGGGGGCGTGTTCGAGGTCCTCGCCTACGGGGTCCCGGTGGGGTTGGGCTCCCACGTCCACTGGGATCGCAAGCTCGACGCGCGCCTGGCGGCCGCGCTGATGTCGATCCAGTCGGTCAAGGGGGTCGAGGTCGGCGACGGCTTCGCCCTCGCGACCCGTCCGGGGTCCCGCGCGCACGACGAGATCGTGGTGCGAGGCGGACGCCTGGCCCGGCGGACGGGCCGAGCGGGCGGGATCGAAGGGGGGATCTCGACGGGTCAGCCGATCCGCGTGCGCGCCGCGATGAAGCCGTTCTCGACCGTGCCCCGACCGCTGGCGACGGTGGACCTCGCGACCGGGGAGCCGGCCACGGCGATCCGTCAGCGCACCGACGTGTGCGCCGTCCCCGCCGGCGCGGTCGTCGGGGAGGCCGTGGTCGCGTTCGTGCTGGCCGAGGCGATGCTGGAGAAGTTCGGCGGGGACTCCCTGCCCGAGACGCGCCGCAACCTCGAGGCGTACGTGGAGGGGCTCCCGTGATCGTCTACCTCGTCGGGATGCCGGGGTCGGGCAAGTCGACCGTCGGACGGGAGCTCGCCGGTCGGCTCGGCGTCCCGTTCGTCGACCTCGACGCAGAGATCGAACGGGAGGCGGGCCGAGGGGTCACCGAGATCTTCGAGGCGGAAGGGGAGGCGGGCTTCCGCGCCCGGGAGGCTCGGGCGCTGCTCGAGGCCGGACGCCACGACCCCTCCGTCGTCGCGTGCGGGGGTGGCGTCGTGCTCGAGCCAGCGAACCGGATCACGCTTCGCAACACCGGGATCTGCGTCTTCCTCGACGTCCCCCTCGAGATCCTGCGCCGCCGCGTCGAGCCCTCGGCCGCCCGGCCGCTGATCCGCCGAGAGGGGGACCTGGAGCAGTTGCTCGCGGCCCGCGAGCCCCTGTACCGGGAGTTCGCCGCCCACGTCGTGGACGGCAGCGGCTCGCCGGGGCAGGTCGCCGAGGCGATCATCGAGGAGCTGCGTTGGAGCGCGTGAGCGTTCCGGTTCCGGGGCGCCCCTACGAGGTCGTCGTCGGAGCCGGGGTCCTCGATCGGATCGGCGAGCTGCTCCCCGACCTGCCGGGAGCCGAGGTGGCCTTCGTCGTGACCGACCCCGCGGTCGCCGACCGGGTGCCGGCCCTCGCGAGCGGCCTGGAGCCTCGGCGGCTCCGAGCGGTGCCGCTGCCGGTGCCCGCCGGGGAGGAGGCGAAGACGCTCGACGTCTACCGCGCCGTGGTCCAACAGCTCGCGGCGCGGGAGGCCCACCGCGACGACCTCGTGGTGGCGCTCGGCGGGGGAGCGGTGGGGGACCTGGCGGGCTTCGCCGCCTCGACCTACATGCGGGGGATGCCCCTCGCGCAGGTGCCCACGACACTCACCGGGCAGGTGGACGCCGCGATCGGCGGCAAGACGGCCGTCAACCTGCCCGAGGGCAAGAACCTCGTCGGGACGTTCCACCAGCCGCGGCTCGTCCTGGCCGACGTCGAGACGCTCGCGACCCTGCCGGAGCGGCACCTGCGCTCGGGCCTCGCGGAGGTGGCGAAGGTCGCGCTCACGCTCGACCCCGAGCTCCTCGAGCGGCTCGAGCGCGATCCCGTGCCCGTCGTCGCCCGCGACCCCGAGGCCCTCACCTGGGTCGTCGCGCGCTGCGCAGCGGCCAAGGCGCGGGTCGTGGCCGGCGACGAGCGGGAGGCGGGCCCGCGGATGGTCCTGAACTACGGCCACACGCTCGGCCACGCGATCGAGCGGCTGGAGGCGTACGCGGGGCGAACCCACGGGGAGGCGGTCGCGGTGGGGATGGAGTTCGCCGCGCGCCTGGCCGTCGCCCACGGCCTGGCGGCCGCCGACCTCGTCGGGCGGACCCGGCGGCTGCTCGCGTCGCTCGGCCTGGATCCCGACGGCGCGCTCCCGAGCGTCGGCGCGATCGAGCAGGCGCTCCGGCTGGACAAGAAGTTCCGCGGCGTGGTGCGCTTCGTCCTGCTGGCCGGGGTCGGTCGCCCGGTGGTGGTCGACGACGTGCCGATGACGCGGGTCCGCGAGGTCCTGCTCGAGATGGGGGCGCCGCCATGAAGGTGCTGTACCTGTTCGGACCGAACCTCGGAGCGCTCGGACGGCGCGATCCGGCCCTGTACGGCAGCGCGACGCTCGTCGAGATCATGGCGGGCGTCGAGCGGCGGGCCGAGGAGCTCGGCCACGAGGTCGTCTGGCGCCAGTCCGACCACGAGGGCGAGCTGGTGGCGTGGCTGTTGGGGGCGGCGGACGAGGGCGCCGGGGCCGTCGTGCTCAACCCCGGGGCCCTGGCGCACTACTCCTACGCCCTTCGCGACGCGATCGAGGCGTGCGGTCTGCCGGTCCTCGAGGTGCACATGTCGAACGTGCACGCGCGGGAGCCGTTCCGGCGGCGCTCGGTGACCGCCGAGGCGTGCCGGGGCTCGATCATCGGGCTCGGAGCCGGTGGCTATCATCTGGCCCTGGAGGCGATGGCGTGGATCACGGGCTGAGGCGTCGGACGCTCGCCGCGCGCCTCGAGGAGCTCGAGATCGACGCCCTCGTCGTGCGCGCGCCGGTGAACGTCCGCTACCTGACCGGCTTCACGGGCTCCTCGGCGGCGATCGTCCTCGATGCGCAGGAGGCCGTGTTCCTGACCGACGGCCGGTACACCGAGCAGGCGCGCCACGAGGTGCCGGACCTCGAGCGGCGTCCGCTCGGCGAGGACCCGGCCGCGACGATCGCGGGCCTCGTCGCCGAGCGCGGGCTCGCCCGACTCGGGATCGAGGCCGAGCACACGAGCGTCGCGGCGCACCGGCGCCTCGCCGAGCAGCTCGCCGGGATCGACGTGGTGCCCGTCGAGGGGGCCGTCGAGGAGCTCCGCGAGGTCAAGGACCCCGAGGAGCTGGACGCGCTCGCCCGCGCGCAGACCGCGACCGACGCCGCGTTCGACCGGCTCCTGGAGGTGATCGAGCTCGGGGTCTCGGAGGCGCGCCTGGCCGACCTGCTCGCCGAGGAGCTTCGGCAGGCCGGCGACCGCGAGCTCGCGTTCGAGCCGATCGTCGCGTTCGGGGAGCAGGCGGCCGAGCCACACCACCGTGCCGGCCACCGGCTGCTCGAGGAGGGGGACGTGATCGTGCTCGACTTCGGGGCGACCTGGGCCGGGTACCGGACCGACATGACCCGTACGGTGGCGTTCGGGTCGCCCGCCGCCGAGCTGCGCAAGATCCACGACGTGGTCCGGCAGGCGCAGCAGGCGGCGATCGACGCGGTGCGGCCGGGCGCCGCGGCCGGCGACCTCGACGAGGTGGCCCGGCAGGTGATCGCCGAGGCCGGCTACGGGGAGCGGTTCGACCACGGCCTGGGACACGGGGTCGGGCTCGAGATCCACGAGGCGCCGTGGCTGCGGCGGGGGTCGACGCGGACCCTGCGCCCCGGCACGGCGTGCACGATCGAGCCCGGGGTCTACGTGCCCGGCCTCGGCGGTGTGCGGATCGAGGACGTCGTGGTCGTGACCGACGACGGCGCTCGCGTGCTCGGGACCTCGAGCCGCGAGCTGATCGAGTTGTGAGCACGAGGAGCGGGGCCCGACGGTGAGCGTTTCCACGAACGACCTGAAGAACGGCATGACGCTGGATCTGGACGGCACCTTGTTCCAGGTCCTGGAGTTCCAGCACGTGAAGCCGGGCAAGGGCGGCGCGTTCGTGCGCACCAAGCTCCGGAACGTGCGCACCGGCGCGGTGGTCGAGCGGACGTTCAACGCCGGGGTGAAGGTGGGCCTCGCGATCGTGGAGCGCAAGGAGATGCAGTACCTGTACCCCGACGGTGACGCCTCGGTGTTCATGGATCTGGAGACCTACGAGCAGATCCACGTACCGGCCGAGGTGATGGGCACGGCGCGAGACTTCCTCCCCGAGGGCGCCCAGGCGCAGGTCGCGATGCACGAGGGGGTGCCGATCGCCGTCGAGCTCCCCGCCTCGGTGACGCTCGCGGTCACCGAGACCGACCCGGGCGTCAAGGGCGACACGCGGACCGGCGCGATGAAGCCGGCGACCCTGGAGACCGGGCGGGTCGTGCAGGTCCCCCTGTTCGTCGAGCCGGGCGACCGGGTCAAGGTCGACACCCGAAGCGGCGACTACATCGAGCGCGTGAAGGCGTGAGCTCCCGGCGACGGGATCGCCGGACCGCCATCGAGGTCCTGTACCAGGCGGATCTCACCGGCCGGGACCCCGCCGAGGTGCTCGAGGCCTGGCGCCAGGCCGGTCGTGAGGTGGGCCCGTTCGCGCGATCGCTCGTCGAGGGGGTCGCCGAGCACCGACCGGGGATCGATCTCCTGCTCGAGGAGCATGCCCACGGCTGGACCGTGGCGCGGATGCCGGCGCTGGACCGCACCATCCTGCGCGTGGCGCTCGAGGAGCTGCTCCACCGCGACGAGGTGCCGGTCTCGGTGGCGATCAACGAGGCCGTGGAGGCCGCGAACGAGCTGTCGACCGAGGACTCGGGCCGGTTCGTGAACGGCGTGCTCGGACAGATCGCCCGTGAGCACGCCGCCGAGCGGCCCCGCGGGCCGGCCGAGCCGGCCGAGGGGGACCGGGAGGGCGGAGCGCCTCCTCAGGCGCCCTCGGGGCGTCCCGTCGAGCCCTGATCGGACCCCGACGGCTCGGCCGGAGGCGCCGGCGCGGGGGCCGACGGCTGGGCGGGCGGGGCCGGCTGGGCGGGCGGTTCGTCGACGGCGCCCTCCCGCAGGCCGCGCTTGAACTCCCCCTGCGCCCGCCCGACCGAGCGGGCGATCTCGGGGATCTTCTTGGCGCCGAACAGCACCGCCACCGCGATCACCCCGACCACGATCCATTCGGGTCCCATGCGCTCACCATCCTCTGAGGAAGGCCGACGCGTCCAGCATACGCGCCCCGGCGACGCCGCGGCGCGGCCCGACGGCGCGCGCCCTCGTCGCCGGGCGTCGGAACGGGTATCCTTGGCGCGGCCGAAGCCCTTTAAGTCCGGTCCCGTGAGGCCGGGAAGGGAGCGTGAACGTGGGTTCGAGCCCGCCGCAGGCCGCTGGGGCCCTGGGGAGGCCTCGGTGAGCGCCGAGGTCATGGACGCGTCCGACATCCGTCGGGCGCTCACCCGGATCGCGCACGAGATCCTCGAGCGCAACGGGGGGCCCGAGGAGGTCGTCCTCGTCGGCATCGCGCAACGCGGCGACGAGCTGGCGCGCCGGCTCGCCGAGCGCATCCGCGAGATCGAGGGGGTCGAGGTCCCCGTCGGCGTCCTGGACATCACCCTGTACCGCGACGACATCGGGATGTCGGCGGAGGCCCCCGAGCTGCACGAGACGCGGATCCCCTTCGACGTGTCCGAGCGCACGGTGGTGCTGGTCGACGACGTGCTGTTCACGGGCCGGACCGTGCGCGCCGCGATGGACGCTCTGACGGATCTCGGGCGCCCTCGCCGGATCCAGCTGGCGGTCCTCGTCGATCGCGGTCACCGGGAGCTTCCGATCCGCCCCGACTTCGTGGGCAAGAACGTGCCGACCGGTCGCCGCGCGCAGGTCCGGGTCCTCGTCGAGGAGGTCGACGGCCGCGACGCGGTGGTCGTCCAGGAGGCGTGATGAACCGACACCTGCTGTCGATGCGGGACCTCTCGGCCGAGGACGTGGTCCGGATCCTCGACACCGCGGAATCGTTCCGGGAGGTCGGCACCCGCGTGATCAAGAAGGTGCCGGCGCTTCGGGGCCGGACGGTCGTGAACCTCTTCTACGAGAACTCGACGCGCACGCGGATCTCCTTCGAGCTGGCCGCGAAGCGGTTGTCGGCGGACGTGATCAACTTCTCGACGACCGGCTCGAGCGTGGCCAAGGGGGAGTCGCTCAAGGACACCGCGCTGACCCTCCAGGCGATGGGCGCCGACGCGATCGTGATCCGGCACGCCTCGAGCGGAGCTCCCCACCGGCTCACGACCTGGGTTCGGGGCCACGTCCTGAACGCCGGCGACGGCACCCACGAGCACCCCACGCAGGCGCTGCTCGACCTCTACACGCTGCGCGAGCGACTGGGGCGGCTCGAGGGGTTGCGCGTGGCGATCGTGGGCGACGTCCTACACTCCCGCGTCGCGCGGTCGCTGTCGTTCGGGCTCGTGACGATGGGCTCGGAGGTCACCCTCGTCGGCCCGCCCACGCTGATCCCCCCAGAGGCGCTCGCGTGGGGCGTGCAGATCGACCACGACCTCGACGCCGTGCTGCCGAAGCTCGACGTGTGCTACCTGCTGCGGGTCCAGACCGAGCGCCAGCGCCTCGAGTACGTCCCGAGCATCCGGGAGTACGCGAGGCGCTACGGGCTGACGAGCGCTCGGGTGGCGATGCTGCCGGACGAGGCAATCGTGATGCACCCGGGTCCGATGAACCGCGGCGTGGAGATCGACTCCGACGTGGCGGACCTGCCGCGCAGCGTCATGGAGGCCCAGGTCACCAACGGGATCGCGGTGCGGATGGCCCTGCTGTACCTGCTCCTCGGGGCCGGCGGGGAGGAGGGATGAGCGCGCCCGCGTGGCTGCTGCGCGGCGCCCGGGTCGTCGACCCGGCGCAGGGCCGCGACGAGCCGCTCGACGTCTTGGTGCGAGGGGGGGTCGTCGCCGAGGTCGGCGTCGGCCTCGACGCGGCGGGGGCGACGGTCCTCGACGTCGCCGGCGCCCTGCTCGCTCCGGGCCTGGTCGATCTGCACGCCCACCTGCGCGAGCCGGGCGAGGAGCACAAGGAGACCATCGCGACCGGTACGCGGGCGGCGGCCGCCGGCGGCTACACCGCCGTCGCCGCGATGGCGAACACGTCGCCCGTCTCCGATCGCGCCGCGGTCGTGCGCGCGGTGCGCGAGCTCGCCGAGGCGACGGGCGCCTGCGACGTGTTCCCGGTCGGCGCGATCACGAAGGGCCAACAGGGCGAGACCCTGGCCGAGATCGGCGAGCTCGTCGAGGCGGGCGTGCGGCTGTTGAGCGACGACGGTCGGTGCGTGGCCTCCGCCCGCGTGCTCCGGAACGCCCTCACCTACGCCCGCGCGTTCGCCGAGCCCGTCGTGATCGCCGACCACGCCGAGGACCCCGACCTCGTGGAGGGCGGTCAGATGCACGAGGGGGTCCACTCGGTCGCCCTCGGCCTGGCCGGACGCCCTGCCGAGGCCGAGGAGGTGATCGTCGCCCGCGATCTGGCGATCGCGCGGATGACGGGCGGCCGCCTGCACCTGTGCCACCTGTCGTCGGCCCGCGCGGTCGAGCTCGTCCGCCGGGCCAAGCAGGAGGGGATCCGCGTGAGCGCGGAGGTGACCCCCCACCATCTGACGTTCACCGACGAGGACCTGCGCGACTACGACACGAACCTGAAGGTGAACCCGCCGCTGCGCACGGCCGAGGACCGCGAGGCGCTCCGCGACGCCCTCGTCGACGGGACGATCGACGCCGTGGCCACCGATCACGCCCCCCACGCCGTCGAGGAGAAGGAGGTCGAGTTCGACCGCGCCCCGCCGGGCACGATCGGCCTGGAGACGGCGCTCGCGGTCGTGCTCACCGAGCTCGTCGCGCCCGGTCGGATCGACCTGCTCCGCGCGATCGACGCGCTGTCGACGACCCCGGCGCGGATCCTCGGCGCCTCCGAGCACGGCGGGCCGATCGCGCCCGGCAGGCCCGCCAACCTCGTCGTCGTCGACCCGGAGGCGAGCTGGGTGGTCGAGCCCCCGTTCGTCTCGAAGGCACGCAACGCGGCGTTCCTCGGTCGGCGTCTGCGCGGTCGGGTGGTCCACACGCTGCTACGCGGTCGCCCGACGGTGCTCGACGGCAAGGTGGTGGCGTGAGGTCCCGGCCGGCCCTGCTGGTGCTGGAGGACGGCTCGAGCTTCGTCGGAAGCTCCTTCGGAGCGCCGGGCGAGACGTTCGGAGAGGCCGTGTTCAACACGGGGATGGCCGGCTACCAGGAGGTCCTCACCGACCCCTCCTACGCCGGGCAGATCGTCGTGATGACGGCCCCCCATCAGGGGAACTACGGGGTGAACCACGAGGATCCGGAGTCGGCTCGGATCCAGGTCGCGGGGTTCGCGGTCCGCGAGGCGTCGCGTCGGGCCTCGTCCTGGCGGGCCGAGTCGACCCTGCACGAGGCGCTGGCCGAGGCCGGGGTCGTGGCGATCGAGGGGATCGACACCCGGCGGCTCACGCTTCGGCTGCGCACGGCCGGGGCGATGCGCGCGGCGATCTCGACGGTCGATCTCGACGCGGCCTCGCTCGCCGAACGCGCGCGGCGGGCGCCGGGGATGCTCGGCGCCGACCTCGCGCGCTCGGTCTCGGCGGGCGCCCCCTACGAGGCCGCCGAGGTCGTCGGACCGGCCTCGCCCGCGCACGGGCGGATCTTCCGCGTGGCGGCCTACGACTTCGGGATCAAGCGTTCGATCCTGCGGCTCCTCGCCGCCCACGGGATCGAGGCGACGGTGGTGCCGGCCACCACGCCGCCGCCCGAGATCGCGGCCGGCGGCTACGACGGCGTCGTGTGCTCGAACGGGCCGGGCGACCCCGCCGCCACGCGCTACGGGATCGAGGCCTGCCGCCAGCTCCTCGGCAAGGTCCCGCTGTTCGGGATCTGCTTGGGTCACCAGCTGCTCGGCCTCGCGATCGGCGGCCGGTCGTTCAAGATGCCCTTCGGGCACCGCGGCGTGAACCAACCGGTGCGCGATGAGCGCACCGGCCGCGTCGCGATCACGAGCCACAACCACGGGTTCGCCCTCGACCCCGGCGCGTGGCAGCGCGACGCCGCCGGCCGTGCGATCACCGACGTCGGCCTCGTCGAGCTCAGCCACTGGAACCTGAACGACGGCACGTTGGAGGGTCTGCGCTGCCTGGACGTGCCGGCCCTCGCGGTCCAGTACCACCCGGAGGCCGCGCCCGGGCCGCACGACGCGGCCCCGCTGTTCGCGGAGTTCCGCGCGTTGATGGAGGCGGCGGCCTGATGCCTCGGCGCACCGACCTCGAGTCCATCCTCGTGATCGGCTCGGGCCCGATCGTGATCGGACAGGCCTGCGAGTTCGACTACTCCGGGACGCAGGCGTGCCGCGTGCTCCGCGGGGAGGGGTTCCGCGTCGTCCTCGTCAACTCGAACCCCGCGACGATCATGACCGATCCGTCGTTCGCCGATCGGACCTACGTCGAGCCGCTCACGCCCGAGTCCGTGTTGGCGGTGGTGGAACGGGAGCGCCCCGACGCGATCCTGCCGACCCTCGGCGGGCAGACCGCGCTGAACGTGAGCGTCGCGCTGGCCGAAAGCGGCGAGCTCGACCGGCTCGGGGTCCGGCTGATCGGAGCCTCCCTCGAGGCCATCCACCGGGCTGAGGACCGCAGCGGTTTCAAGCGAGCGATGCTCGAGGCGGGGCTCGACGTGCCGCGGGCGGACACCGCGACGACCGTTCCCGACGCGCTCGCGATCGCGGACGCGATCGGCTACCCCGTGATCGTGCGCCCGTCGTTCACCCTCGGCGGGGGCGGGGGAGGCTTCGCCCGCAGCCGCGAGGAACTGGCCGACCTCGCGTCCCGCGCGCTCGCGGCGAGCCCGGTGGGGGAGATCCTCGTCGAGGAGTCCATCGCGGGGTGGAAGGAGTTCGAGCTCGAGGTGATGCGCGACGGCGCGGACAACGCGGTGATCGTGTGCTCGATCGAGAACGTCGACCCGATGGGGGTCCACACCGGGGACTCGATCACCGTGGCCCCCCAGCAGACGCTCACCGACCGCGAGTACCAGCGCATGCGCGACGCCGCGATCGCGTGCATCCGCGCGATCGGTGTGGAAACCGGGGGCTCGAACGTGCAGTTCGCCGTCGACCCCCGAACGGGGCGCCAGGTCCTGATCGAGATGAACCCGCGCGTCTCACGTTCCTCGGCCCTGGCCTCCAAGGCGACCGGGTTCCCGATCGCCAAGATCGCGGCCCTGCTCGCGGTCGGCTACCGGCTCGACGAGATCGCCAACGACATCACCGGCGAGACCCCCGCCGCCTTCGAACCGACGCTGGACTACGTCGTGGTCAAGGTGCCGCGCTTCGCCTTCGAGAAGTTCCCCGAGGCCTCGCCCGTGCTGTCCCCGACGATGCGCTCGGTCGGGGAGGCGATGGCGATCGGACGCACGTTCAAGGAGGCGCTCGGAAAGGCCTGGCGCGCGATCGAGAAGACCGGCTTCGACCTCGGCGCGGCCGGCCTGGAGCCGCCGAGCGACCTGCTGGAAGCCCTCGCGCAGGGCGGCGAGCGGCGCCTGCACCTCCTCGAGGCGGCCCTCGAGGCCGGTCGCACCGTGGACGAGATCGCCGCGGCCTCGGGGATCGACCCGTGGTTCGTCGACCAGATCGCCCAGGTCGTCGAGGCGTCCGGCGAGGTGCGCGGACGGGAGCTCGAGGGGCTCGACGCCGACGCGCTGCGCTCGCTCAAGCGCGCGGGCCTGTCGGATCGACGGCTCGCACGGCTCACCGGCTCGACCGAGTCCGCCGTGCGCGGGCACCGGACGGCGGCCGGGGTGACCCCCGTCTTCAAGACCGTCGACACCTGCGCGGGCGAGTTCCCGGCCCGCACGCCGTACCACTACTCCACCTACGAGGACGAGTCCGAGGTACGTCCCGGGACGCGCCCGCGGATCGTGATCCTCGGGTCCGGCCCCAACCGGATCGGCCAGGGGATCGAGTTCGACTACGCCTGCGTCCACGCGGCCTACGCCCTGGAGGAGGCCGGCTACGAGTCGGTCATGGTCAACTCGAACCCCGAGACGGTCTCGACCGACTACGACACCTCGAGCCGGCTGTACTTCGAGCCGCTCGACGCGGAGGACGTGCTCGCGGTCTGCCGAGCGGAGGCGCCGATCGGGGTGATCGCCCAGTTCGGCGGCCAGACGCCCCTGAAGCTCGCGCGGATCCTGCAGGACGAGGGGTTCACGATCCTCGGCACCTCGGCCGAGGCGATCGACCTCGCGGAGGACCGGGGGCGCTTCGCGGCGCTGCTCGCCGAGCTCGAGATCCCAGCCCCGCCGCACGGCGAGGCGCGCACCCTCGAGGAGGCGCGCCAGGTCGCGCACCGGATCGGGTACCCCGTGGTCGTGCGCCCGAGCTACGTCCTGGGTGGCCGAGCGATGGAGATCGTCTACGACGACGAGGAGCTCGAGCTGTTCGTCCGGACGGCGGCCGACGCCTCGCCCGACCACCCGGTGCTGATCGACCGCTTCCTCGAGGGGGCGATCGAGGTCGACGTCGACGCCGTGTGCGACGGCACCGACGTGTTCATCGGCGCCGTGATGGAGCACATCGAAGAGGCTGGGGTGCACTCCGGCGACTCGTCGTGCCAGATCCCTCCGGCGACCCTGTCCGACGAGGAGCTCGACGTCATCGAGGACATCACCGGCCGGATCGCGCGGCGTCTGGGCGTCGTCGGGCTGCTGAACCTCCAGCTGGCGGTCAAGGACGAGCGGATCTCGGTCCTGGAGGCGAACCCGCGGGCCTCGCGGACCGTCCCGTTCGTCTCGAAGGTGATCGGCGTGTCGCTGGCGCGCGTCGCGACGCTCGTGCTCACGGGCCGATCCCTGGCCGACCTGGCGGCCGAGGGCCTCGTGCCGGCCGATCCCCAGCACTACCGGCACCTGCCGTTCACGAGCGTCAAGGCCGCGGTGCTGCCGTTCGGTCGGTTCCCGGGCGTGGACACGGTGCTCGGGCCGGAGATGAAGTCGACCGGCGAGGTGATGGGGATCGACGCGGACCCCGGAGCGGCCCTGGCCAAGGCGATGGTCGCCGCCGGGCACGCGCTGCCCACCCGGGGCACCGTCTTCGTGAGCGTCGCGAACCGCGACAAGCGCGCGATCGTGCTCCCCGCGGCCCGGCTCGCCGAGCTGGGCTTCCGGCTGCTGGCCACGGCCGGAACCGCCGGGGTGCTCCGCCGCGCCGGGATCGAGGTCGAGACGGTGGCCAAGGTGAGCGAGGGGCCGGACAACGTCGTGGAGCTGATCCGGCGGGGCGAGGTCGACCTCGTGATCAACACGCCGTTCGGCCGGACGCCGCGCAGCGACGGGGCGGCGATCCGGACCGCGTCGGCGGCCGCGGGGGTCCCGTGCATCACGACCTTGCCGGGGGCCTTCGCCGCGCTCCGAGGCATCGAGGCCCTGCGCGCCGGGCTCGGCGTCCCACGGTCCCTGCAGGAGTACCACGAGCAGGCGGCGCTCGCGCCGCGCCAGGCGCGCCTCGAGCAGGCCGCCGGTTCGGAGGCCAGGGCGTGAGGCGGGCGCGGGCCGAGGTGCTCGGGAACCGCGCCCTCGGCCGGTACCGGTCGCTCACGCTCGTGGCGCCCGACATCGCCGAGCGGGCCAACCCCGGCCAGTTCGTCGCCCTCGCGATGCCCGCCGAGCGCTCCCGGCTGCTGCGCCGACACGCGCCGATCCACCAGGCCTCGCGACGCGGCGGGTGGGCCGGCACCCTCGAGCTCGTGATCGGGTCGGATGAACCGACGACGAGCTGGCTGGCCGAGCTCGAGCCCCACGGATCCCTCGACGTCATCGGCCCCCTGGGCCGGGGCTTCGCCTATCCGAAGCGTCCGACCCGCTGTCTCCTCGTCGCCGAGGGGCGGGGCGCGGCGCCCCTGTACTTCTTGGCGCAAGAGCTCGTCGCCCGGGGCAAGCGGGTCGACATGGTGGTCGGCGGCGCCACGCAGGAGGCCGTGCTCAAGCCCATCGAGGCCAAGCGCCTGGCGCAGACCGTGGCCATCGTCACGGCCGACGGGAGCCTGGGGGAGCGCGGCGGCGTGCTCGACGTGCTGGCCGAGGCGGTCGCGCGCACCCGAGCGCAGGTCCTGTACGCGGCGGCCTCGGTCGCGACGCTCGCGTCGATCGCAGCGTTCTGTCGCGAGCGCCGGCTCCCGGCCCAAGTGGCGATCGACGAGCCGTGGGCCTGCGGCCTCGGGCTGTGCTTCGGGTGCCCCGTGCCCGTCGCACGGCCCGACGGCTCCGGCGTCGAGCACCTCCGAGCCTGCGTGGACGGCCCGGTGTTCGATCCCGCCCGGGTGCGCTGGGATCGTCGGGTCGCCGCGGGGGTGGGATGAGCGCGCCGGTCCGCGCGCGGCGGACGCTCGCCGTCGAGCTCGGTGGCCTGCGCCTGTCGACCCCGGTGATGATCGCGAGCGGCTGCGGCGGCGCGGGCCGGGAGGTCGTCGGGCTCCTCGACCCGCGGAAGGTCGGTGCGATCGTCAGCCGGACCATCACGGCCGAGCCGCGCGTCGGTCCCCCCGGGCCGCGGATCGCGGAGTCTGCCTCGGGGCTGGTGTGGACCACGGGACTGCAGAACCCGGGCGTCGCGCGGTTCGTCGCCGAGGAGCTCCCGCGCCTGGCCCGCAGCGCCGGAGCCCTCGTCGTGTCGATCGGCGGCAGGACGCTGGATGAATACGTCCACCTCGCGAGCACGCTCGGCCATCACCCGGAGGTCGCCGCCCTGGAGGTCCATCTGTCGGAGCCCGACGAGGAGCTCGGGCATCCGGTGATCGGCGCTCGACCCGAGCGGGTCGGCGAGATCGTCGGGGCGTGCGCGCGCCTGGCCCGCGCGCCGGTGTTCGCGAAGCTCCCGCACGCACCGACCCAGGTCGTCGAGCTGGCGACCGCCGCCGCACGCGCGGGAGCCAGCGGGGTCACGGTGATGGACGCGCCCGCGGCGCTCGCGGTCGACCCCCGCGCGCTTCGCCCCGTCGCTCGGGAGCCTCGACGCGCGGCTGTCCGGACCGGCCCTGCTGCCGATCACGCTGCGGGCCGTGCACGAGGTCGCGCGAGCCCTGCCGGAGCTGCCGGTGCTCGGCGTGGGCGGGGTCCGCAGCGGAGACGATGCCGTCCGGATGCTGCTCGCGGGCGCGTGGGCGGTCCAGGTTGGGACCGCGACGCTGATCGACCCGGCTGCTCCGATCGAGGTGGCCCGCCAGATCGCCCGGGTCCTGCGGGCGCACGATCTGCGATCTCCGGCCGACCTTCGCGGGTGGCCCACCGGCGCCCGACGGGTCGCGCCGCAGGACCGAGCGTGATCCCCCGCCCTGCGAACCCGCTCGTCGTCGCCCTCGACACCGCGAGCCTCGAGGAGGCCGACGGGCTCGCGGCCCGCCTCGCCCCGCACGTCGGGATGCTGAAGGTCGGGCTCGAGCTCGCCTGGGCGGCTGGCCCCGAGGCGGCTCGGCGCATCGCCCGACACGCGCCGGTGTTCGTCGACGCCAAGCTGCACGACATCCCGACGACGGTCGCCCGCGCGGCGGCCGCGATCGGCCGGCTGGGCCCTCGGATGCTGACCGTCCACGCCCTCGGTGGTCCGGCGATGATGCGCGCGGCCGTCGAGGGGGCACGCGAGGGCGCCGCGGCGGCCGGACACGCCTCGCCGCTCATCGTGGCCGTGACCGTCCTGTCGTCGCAGGCCGATGAGTTCGTTCCGCCCGTCTCGCTCGCCTGGGAGGCCAAGGAGGCCGGGCTCGACGGCGTGGTCGTCTCCGGCGACGACGTCGGGCCGGTCCGCGAGGCGTGCGGAGAGCCGTTCTGCCTCGTCGTGCCGGGGATCCGACCCGCCTCGGGCGACGGCGACGATCAGGTTCGCGTGCTCACGCCGAGGCGTGCGCTCGAGGCGGGCGCGGACTGGCTCGTCGTCGGTCGCCCGATCACCAGGAGCCCCGACCCCGTCGGCGCCGCGCGCGCGCTGCTGCTCGAGGCGGGCTGAGGCGCCGTCCCCAGCAAGGGAAACCGCAGGTCGGAACCGCTGCTCGCGTTGTCCCCACCGGGGCGCGTGTGTAGACTCCCGGCGTCCGCGCCGAGTCCACTCGAGTCGAAGGAGCGTGTCGATGGCCCTCCCGTCCCTGACCCCGGAACAGCGCGCGCAGGCCCTGGCGAAGGCAGCCGAGGCGCGCAAGAAGCGCGCCGAGCTGAAGCAGCAGCTGAAGTCCGGCAGGGAGACGCTGGCCGACGTGTTGGCTCGCTCCGACGACGACATCGTCGGCAAGATGAAGGTCTCGGCCGTGCTGGAGTCGCTGCCCGGCGTGGGCCGGGTCCGGGCGCAGAAGCTCATGGAGGAGCTCGAGATCTCCCCCTCGCGCCGCGTCAAGGGCCTGGGTTCCAAGCAGCGCGAGCAGCTGCTGGAGCGCTTCGGGGCGAGGTAGGCCCCTCCCGACGCGGCGTGCGCCCTCCCTCGGCGGCGAGCTCCCCGCCACGCCGAGGCCGGATCATCGTCGTCGCGGGGGCCCTCCGGCGTCGGCAAGGGCAGCGTCGTGCGCGAGCTGCTCGCCCGCGACCCGGAGGGCCTGGCGCTGTCGGTATCGGTCACGACGCGGCCGGCCCGACCGGGCGAGGTCGACGGGGTCGACTACCGGTTCGTCGATGCGGCGACCTTCGACCGGATGGTCGCCGCGGGGGAGCTGCTCGAGTGGGCGGAGGTCTTCGGCGGGCAGCGCTACGGGACGCCGGCCGAGCCCGTGCGCAGGGCCTTGGCCGCCGGGCGGGACGTGATCTTGGAGGTGGACGTCCAGGGCGCGGCGCAGGTGCGCGAGCGCGTCCCCGACGCCGTCCTCGTGCTGCTCGTGCCGCCGTCGCTCGAGGAGCTCGAGCGACGGCTGCGGGGGCGGGGCACCGAGTCGGAGGGGCGGATCGCCGAGCGCCTGCGCAGGGCCCGCTCGGAGCTCGACGAGGCCCGGCGGTTCGACCACGTCGTCGTGAACGACGACGTCGCGGCGGCCGCGGACCGGGTCGCTGCTATCATCCAGGCATCCCGCTCCGAACGACCGGAGGACCGTCCGTGATCGAACCCAAGATCGACGACCTGCTCGCCGCGACCGACTCGAAGTACACGCTCGTGATCCTGGCGGCCAAGCGCGCTCGCGAGATCAACTCCTACTACAGCCAGCTCGGTGAGGGACGCGGCGAGTTCGTGCCGCCGCTCGTCGAGACGGGCCTTCGGAACAAGCCGCTGTCGATCGCCCTCGAGGAGATCGCGGAGGGCAAGATCGACTACGAGCGCCCGCAGGAGCCCGCCGAGGCGTAGGCCTCGGCGCGAGGGCGTCGTGGGCACGACCTCGCATCCCCGGCTCGAGGGACGGCGCGTTCTGCTCGGGGTCACCGGCGGGATCGCGGCCTACAAGGCGGCGATCGTCGCCCGGGGGCTCGTGACCGCGGGCGCCGAGGTCACCGCCGTGCTCACCGAGGTCGCGACGCGGTTCATCGGCCCCGATACCTTCGCGGCGCTCACCGGTCGCCCGGCGCACACGACGATGTGGGAGCGGCCGGGCGAGGTGCTGCACGTACGGCTGGCCCGAACCGCCGAGGCGGCCTGCGTCGCTCCCGCGACCGCCAACGCGATCGCCCGGCTCGCCCACGGTCTGGCCGACGACCTGCTCAGCGCGACCCTGCTGGAGTTCTCCGGTCCGCTCGTCGTCGCTCCGGCGATGCACGCCGGGATGTGGACGAGCCCCCTGACCCGCTCGAACCTCGATCGGCTGGGCGAGCTCCTCGGCGAGCGCCTGCGCGTCGTCGGGCCCGACGAGGGCCCGCTGGCCGCGGGGGACGAGGGCCCCGGCCGGATGGCCGAGCCGGAGCGGATCGTCGAGGCGGTCGCGGCCGCGCTGGGCCCGCGTGACCTCCTCGGCCGACGGATCGTCGTGACGGCAGGACCCACCCACGAGCCGATCGACCCCGTGCGCTACCTCGGGAACCGGTCGAGCGGGACGATGGGGATCGAGGTGGCCCGCGAGGCGGCCGCCCGCGGCGCGCGGGTGACGCTCGTGCTGGGCCCTGGGTCGGCGACGCCTCCGGTGGGCGTCGAGGTCGTCCGGATCGAGACCGCCGAGCAGCTCCGGGACGCCGTGCTCGCGCGGGCCGCGCAGGCCGACGCCGTGGTCATGGCGGCCGCGGTCGCGGACTTCCGCCCGAAGGACCCGTCGGCGGCGAAGCTTCGGCGCGAGCAGGGTCCGCCGGAGCTCCTCCTGGAGCCCACGCCGGACGTGCTCGCCGAGCTGACGGCCTCGGGCTACCGAGGGATCGTCGTGGGCTTTGCCGCGGAGACCGAGGACGTCGAGGCCCGCGGGCGCGAGAAGCTCCGGACCAAGGGGCTCGACCTCGTCGTCGCGAACCTCGTCGGCCGCGAGGGCACGGGGTTCGGGAGCCCCACGAACGAGGCCGCGATCCTGGCCGCCGACGGCCGCGACCGGCCGATCGCCCGCCAGACGAAGGCCGAGCTCGCGGCCGCGATCT
Source organism: Actinomycetota bacterium (assembly GCA_026003015.1). GTDB lineage: Bacteria > Actinomycetota > UBA4738 > UBA4738 > HRBIN12 > BPGL01. Next base: position 356,751 of record BPGL01000001.1, read on the forward strand.
GCGACCGGCTCGCCGAGCTGCTCGCCCGCTAGGGCGTCGCGCGGTGCTCGGGTGCTAAGCTCCGCGCCACGATGAGCGGCGGCCACCTGTTCACGAGCGAGTCCGTCACCGAAGGGCATCCGGACAAGCTCGCCGACCAGATCAGCGACGCCATCTTGGACGCGCTCCTGGCCGAGGACCCGGACAGCCGGGTCGCCTGCGAGACGCTCGTCACGACCGGTCTGGTGATCGTCGCCGGCGAGATCACGACCGAGGCCTGGGTCGACATCCCCGCGGTCGTGCGCCGAACGGTCACCGAGATCGGGTACACGGACGCGAAGTTCGGCCTCGACGGCGAGACCTGCGGCGTGGTGACGGCGATCCAGGAGCAGTCGGCCGACATCGCTCGGGGCGTCGACGACGCTTTCGAGCACCGAGAGAAGGGCTCGGGCGACGACCTCGACCACCTCGGGGCCGGGGACCAGGGGATGATGGTGGGCTTCGCCTGCCGCGAGACGGACGAGCTGATGCCGCTGCCGATCGCGCTCGCGCATCGCCTCGCTAAGCGCCTGGCGGACGTCCGCAAGGCGGGCGTGATCCCGTACCTGCGTCCCGACGGCAAGTCGCAGGTGTCGATCGAGTACCGCGACGGCCGTCCGGTCAGGGTGGCCTCCGTCCTCATCAGCGCGCAGCACCGCGAGGAGGTCGACGTCGAGACGCTGCTCAAGCCCGACGTCGAGGCGGAGGTGATCGAGCCGATCCTGCGCGAGTTCCCCGAGCTGGACCACAGCGACGTCGTGAGGCACGTGAACCCGACGGGCCGGTTCGAGATCGGCGGGCCGAAGGCCGACACCGGGCTCACCGGGAGGAAGATCATCGTCGACACCTACGGCGGCTACGCTCGCCACGGCGGTGGGGCCTTCAGCGGGAAGGACCCGACGAAGGTCGATCGGTCCGCCGCCTACATGGCCCGCTACGCGGCGAAGAACGTCGTGGCCGCCGGCCTCGCCGATCGCTGCGAGCTCCAGCTCGCCTACGCGATCGGCGTCGCGAGGCCCGTGTCGATCCGGGTGGACACCTTCGGCACCGAGCAGGTCGACCCCGCCCGCCTAGCCGCGGCGTTGCCCGAGGTGTTCGACTTCCGCCCCGCGGCGATCATCCGCGACCTCGACCTGCGGACCCCGCGGTACCGGGAGACCGCGGCCTACGGGCACTTCGGGCGCAAGGAGTTCCCCTGGGAGGCGACCGACCGGGTCGATGACCTCCGGTCCGCCGTCGGCGCCTGAGCTCGGTCCTGCGCTGGTCGGCCCCGTGGCCGTGTGCGTCGATCGGCCGCTGCTCGCGCTCGACCGGGCGTTCACCTACGAGGCCCCCGCGTCGCTCGGCGTGCGGGTCGGCTCGGTCGTGCGCGTGCCCTTCCACGGCCGAGCCGCCCGCGGCTGGGTGCTCGGGCCGGCCGAGGAGGTGCCCGCGCGGGTCCTGCCGATCGAGCGGCTCGTCGCCCCGCGCCCGGCCTTCGACGCCCAGATGCTCGAGCTGCTGCGCTGGGTCGCCGAGCGCTACGTCGCGCCGCTGGCCAGCGTGATCGGGCGAGCCGTGCCCCCCCGGGTCGTCTCCGAGGAGGGGCGTGCCCGGGGCGACCCCCCGGCGCGCGGACGCCCGGGTCCGGGGCCGCGCACGGCGGTGCTGTCCGGCTACCGGGGCGCCGGGGAGCTGCTGCGCGCGATCGAGGCGCGGGCGTCCGGCGCGTTCGCCCTGCGACCCGCCCCCGAGGAGGAGGCCGCGGTGTGCGTCGAGGCGGTCGACGCGTGTCTGCGCGCCGGACGCCGCGCGCTCGTCCTCGTTCCGGAGGCCGACCCCGTCCCCGCGACCGCCCGGGCGCTGCAGGAGGCGTTCGGAACCCGCGCGCTCGCGTGGCTCGGCGGGGACCGGCGCGCGCGCTACCGCGCCTGGCTCGAGGCGGCCGAGGGCCGCTTCGACGTCGTGGTGGCGACCCGTCCCGGGGTCTTCGCGCCGCTCGCCGACGTCGGGCTGATCTGGGTCGCTCGCGAGTCGCACCCGGCGCTGCGCGAGGACCGCGCCCCCTACTACCACGCCCGGGAGGTCGCGCTGGCCCGGGCCCGGCTGGCGGGGGCGGTGTGCGTGCTCGCCGCCCTGTGCCCCTCCGCCGAAACCGCGGCCCTCGGCCTTCCCTCGGTCGCGCCGCCGGGGCGGCGCTGGCCCCCGGTCGAGGTCGTCGCCCCCGGTCCCGAGGGACGCGCCCCCCGGCTGGTCCGGGCGATCCGGGAGGCGCGTCGGGGGTTCCTGTTCTCGCCCCTGCCCGGCGCGGGCGTGGCGCGCGTGTGCCGCGCCTGCGGTGAGCCGGCACGCTGCGCCCCGTGCGGCGGGAGCCTGCGCGCGTCGCGGGGCGTGGTCCGCTGCGTCGTGTGCGGGGCCGAGGGCCGATGCCCGGCGTGCGGTGGAACGACCTTCGGTCTGGATCGGGGCGGGGTCGAGCGCGTCGAGGCGTGGGCGTCGCGCGTCGCGCGCGTACCCGTTCGCCGAGCGCAGCGGCCCCGTCTGCCCGGCGCCGAGGAGATCCTCGTCGGGGGTCCTGAGGACGTCCGCGACCTCGGCCCAGCCGGCCTGGAGCTCGTGGCGATCCTCGACGCGGACCTGGCCCGACGCCGACCCGGGCTCGCGGCGCGCGAGCGGGCGCTGTCGGTGTGGATGGAGGCCGTGGGGTGGGCCAGCCCTGGCGGCCGCGCGATCGTGCAGGCCGCGGACCGCGGCGACGACGCCGTTCAGGCCCTCGTGCGAGGTCGTGCCGACCGGTTCCACGAGCGGGAGCGGGAGCGCCGAGCGCGGGCCGGCTTCCCCGTCGGAGCGGCGGTGTTCCGCGTCGTCGGCGGACCCGGCACCGGCGCGCTCCTCGAGGCGACGCGCCCGATCACCCTCCTGGTCGCCGAGGCCGAGGCCGAGGGCGACCGAGCGGGGGAGGTATGCTTGCTCGCCCTCGACCCTCGGGACGTGCCGGCGTTCGGCCGCTCGATGCGGGAGGCCGCGGCCGCCGGGCGGGTCGAGCGGGTCGAGGCCGAGCCGCATCTGTAGCGCGTGATCGCCCGGCGGCCGCCGGAGGAGGCCCCGTGATCCTGCCGATCCGAACCCTCGGTGACCCGGTGCTCCGAGCGCCGGCCAAGCCGGTGACCTCGTTCGACCGGCGTCTGCGCCGCCTGGTCGAGGACATGCTCGAGACGATGTACGACGCTCCCGGGGTCGGGCTCGCCGCCCCGCAGGTGGGCGTGTCCCTGCGGGTGTTCACGTTCGACGACGGCGAGACCGGCCCGATGGCCGTCGTCAACCCCGAGCTCGTCGACCCCTCGGGCGAGCTCCTCGAAGAGGAGGGCTGCCTGTCGATCCCCGGGCCGTTCCACCCCGTCGCTCGGGCGCGCCGCGTGACCTGCCGCGGCGCCGATCCGACGGGCCGACCGGTGGAGCTGCGGGGCGAAGGGCTGCTCGCCCGGATCTTCCAGCACGAGACCGACCACCTCGACGGGCGCCTGTACATCGATCGCCTCGACGAGGAAGGCCGCCGCCGCGTGCTCGCGGAGCTGCGCCGGATCGAGCTCGGCCTCGAGCCGTCGCGCGAGCGCACGCGCTGAGGCGCGTATCCTCCGGCCGATGGGGGTCCGGGTCGCATTCATGGGGAACGACCCGTGGTCGGTGCCCGCGCTGCGCGCGCTGGTCGGCGAGCCCGAGATCGACGTCGCGCTCGTGCTCACACGACCCCCCCGCCCGGGTGCGCGCACCGACGAGCCCGCGCCGACCCCGGTGGCCGCCGAGGCCGCCGCGCTGGGGCTCCCCGCGGCCGAGCTCGAGCGCGTCGGCAGCGCCGCGGGACTCGCGGCGCTTCGGGCGGCGGCCCCGGAGGCGATCGTGGTCGTCGCGTTCGGGGAGCTGCTCGGCCCCGAGGTCCTCGAGCTCCCGCCGCTGGGGGCGGTGAACCTCCACTTCTCGCTGCTGCCGCGGTGGCGGGGCGCCGCGCCGGTCCAGCACGCGATCCTCGCCGGCGACGCGACGACGGGGGTCACGGTGATCCGGATAAATGCCGGGCTCGACACCGGCCCGATCCTCGCGAGCTTCGAGGAGCCGATCCGCCCCGACGACGACGCCGGGACCCTGGGCGGGCGACTCGCGGAGCTCGGCGCGCGCCTGCTCGTCGGGGTCGTGCGACGCCTGCCGAGCGGCGACCTGCCGGAGCGTCCGCAGGACCCGGCGCGCGCGACCCTCGCGCCGCGCCTGACGGCGGCCGACCGGGTGCTGCGCTGGGACGAGTCGGCCGAGCGCCTCGTGCGCCGCGTTCGTGCGCTCGCGCCCGAGCCGGGGGCGACGACGGTGTTCCGGGGAGCGCCCCTGAAGGTGCTCGCCGCGGCGACCTCCGCCGAGGCCGCCTCGGACGCCGCCGCGGGGCGGATCGTCGCAGCCGACGACCGGGGCGTCGCCGTCGCCGCGGGCGAGGGGGTCGTCCGGCTGCTGGAGGTCGCGCCTGCGGGGCGTCGTCGGATGAGCGCGGCCGCGTGGGCGCGCGGCGCGAGGTTCGCGCCGGACGAGCGCCTGGGATGAGCCGGCCGCCTCCGTCGGCTCGACGGGTGGCCCTCGAGGCGCTGCGTCGGGTCATCGACGAGGGCGCGTACTCCAACCGCGTCGTTCCCTCGCTGCTCGCGCGCTCCGGGCTCGACGGGCGCGATCGTCGCTTCGCGGCCGACCTCGCCTACGGCGCGCTGCGGGCTCGGCTCCCGATCGACCGCGCGATCGAGCTCGTGGCCGGCCGCCCCGTGGAGCGGATCACGCCGGGCGCCCGCCACGCGCTGCGCCTGGGCGCCTACCAGCTGCTGTGGGCCAACGTGGCGCCGCACGCGGCCGTCGACGCGACGGTGGCGCTCGTGAACCCCCGGGAGCGAGGGTTCGTCAACGCGGTGCTGCGTCGCCTCGCGGAGGCGTCCCCCGATCCCCCCGACGGGGACGACCCGGAGGCGGTGGCGCTTCGGACCGGGCTCGCGGCGTGGGCGGTGCGCGAGCTCGGCCGGGTGCTCGCCGCCGACGAGGTCGAGGCGGCCGCGCGCGCCCTCGCTGCGCCGGCCCCGCTCACGCTTCGGGCGAACCGCTGCCGCGTCGAGCCCGCCGCGCTCGAGGCGGCGATCGCGGCGACCGGTCGCGCCGTGGAGCCCGGGCGGCTCGACCCCGACTGCCTGCGGCTGGCCGGCGGCGACCCGAGCGAGCTCCCGGGCTTCCGCGACGGGTGGTTCGCTGTCCAGGACGAGGCCTCGGTCGTCGCGGTGCGGCTCCTGGCGCCGGCTCCCGGGGAGCGCGTCCTCGACGCCTGCGCGGGCCCCGGCGGCAAGGCGGCGTTCGCCGCGTGCCTCGTCGGGCCCGAGGGGCTCGTCGTCGCCGCCGACGTCCACCCCGCTCGGGCGGGCCTCGTGCGCCGCAGCGCGCAGCGGCTCGGCGAACGCGTGGCCGTCCTCGTCCAGGACGCCCGCCGTCCGGCCGTGCGGGGCGGGTTCGATCGCGTCCTCGTCGACGCACCGTGCACGGGGATCGGCTCGGCCCGACGGCGTCCGGAGCTGCTGTGGCGCGTGGAGGCGGGATCCGCGAGCCGCCTGGCGCGGCTCCAGGTCGCGATCGCCGCGTCGGCGGCGGAGCTGCTCCGCCCCGGCGGCCGCCTCGTCTACGCCGTGTGCACGTTCCCCCGGGCCGAGACCGACGCGGCCTGCGACGCGCTCCTGCGCCACCGACCCGACCTCGTGCCCCTGGCGACGCCCGGCCCGGACGCGACGACGGCCCGTCATCGCCTGTGGCCGCACCGACACGGGACCGACGCGATGTTCATCGCGACGTTCGAGCGGGCCCGGCCTGGGGCCACCCGGTAGGATGCGCCCGTGGGCAAGCTCGCGGCCTCGATCCTCGCGGCCGACCTCGCGCATCTCGCGGACCAGGTCAAGCTCGTCGAGCCGTGGACCGACGTCATCCACGTGGACATCATGGACGGGCATTTCGTGCCGCCGATCGCCCTGGGCGGGGTGGTCGTGGCGTCGCTGCGGCCGGTCACGGCGCTCCCGCTGCACGGGCACCTGATGGTCGACGCGCCCGAGACGCAGTTCGAGGAGCTTCGGGCCGCCGGCCTCGACGTGGTCTCCTTCCACCTCGAGGCGGTCCCCGATCCCTCGCCGGCGCTCCGCAAGGCGCGGGGGGTGGGGATGCGCGTGGGCCTCACGCTGAACCTCGAGACGCCGGTGGAGCGGGTCGTGCCCTACCTCGAGGAGATCGACGACCTCATGCTCATGAGCATCCCTCCCGGCTGGTCGGGGCAGCGCCTGAACCCGGCGGTGTTCCCCCGCCTCGAGCGAGCTCGGGAGGAGATCGACCGGCGAGGCCTCGCGATCGAGCTCGAGGTCGACGGCGGGGTCAAGCTCGACAACGCGCGTCGGGCGATCGAGGCGGGGGCGACCGTGCTCGTGTCGGCCTCGGGCCTGTTCGGCAGCTCCGACCCGGCCGAGGCGGCGCGGTCGTTCGCGTCGATCCTGGCGGAGGCGGGGGGATGACCGAAACGATCCTCGTCGTCGACGACGATCCCGACATCGCGCGCTTCGTCGAGGTGAACCTCCGATCGGCCGGCTACGACGTGGCGGTGGCGCGCGACGGCGAGGAGGCCGTGGACAAAGCGCTGGAGCTGCGCCCCGACCTCGTGCTGCTCGACGTCATGATGCCCAAGCTCGACGGCTTCGAGGTCGCTCGCCGGCTGCGCAAGGCTCCCCAGACCGCGAACACGAGCATCATCATGCTCACCGCCAAGGCGCTGTCGGCCGACAAGGTCGCGGGGCTGCAATCGGGGGCCGACGACTACATCATCAAGCCCTTCGATCCGATCGAGCTGCTCGCGCGCGTGAAGGGGACCCTGCGGCGCGCCCGCGAGATGCGCAATCTCTCGCCGCTCACGGGGCTGCCGGGCAACATCCGGATCCAGGAGGAGATCGAGCGTCAGGTCCGGGAGGGGCGGGAGTTCGCCGTCCTGTACGCGGACCTCGACCACTTCAAGGCCTACAACGACCAGCAGGGCTTCGTGCGCGGCGACCGGCTGATCCAGGCGACCGCGCGCCTGATCCAGGACACGGTCGCCGAGGCGGCGGGACCCGAGGGGTTCGTCGGCCACGTGGGCGGAGACGACTTCGTCGCGGTGGTCGGACCCGATGTGGCCGAGGAGATCGCCAAGCAGGTCTGCGAGCGCTTCGACGCGATCCGCTCCGACTTCTACGAGCCGGAGGACCTCGAGCGGGGCTTCGTACGGGTGGAGGACCGGCGGGGGCAGCTGCAGGAGGTACCGCTCGTGGCGATGTCGATCGGGATCGCGACGACCGCTCGGCGTCGCTTCAACCACTACGGGGAAGCGGTCGCCGTGGCGACCGAGATGAAGTCCTTCGCCAAGCGCGAGCCCCGCTCCTCCTACGCCGTGGATCGCCGCTCCTCCGAGTAGCGCGCCCGCCGGGGCGCGGCCGTATACTGGCCGGTACCGAAGCTCGTCTCCGGGGCGGGGTGCGATTCCCCACCGGCGGTGAGAGTCCGCGACCCCCCGCGAGCCACGTGGGGGTGGACCCGGTGCGATCCCGGGACCGACCGTGACAGTCGGGATGGGAGGAGCGAGCCCGGCGCCGCCTGCGTGCGGTGCCGCGCGCCTCGTCGACCCGTGCCCCCTCCGGAGCGGTGGGAGGCACGATGGAGGGGATCCGGGCGCACATGCGACGCGCCCTCCAGCTCGCGGAGCGCGGCTGGGGGCGGGTCTCTCCGAACCCGATGGTGGGCGCCGTCGTCCTCGATGCGCGGGGTCGTGTCGTGGGCGAGGGCTACCACGCGGGTCCGGGCTCGCCGCACGCCGAGGTGGTCGCCCTTCGCGACGCGGGGGAGCGCGCGCGCGGCGGCACGCTCGTCGTGACGCTCGAGCCCTGCGACCACACCGGCCGGACGGGCCCCTGCACGCGAGAGGTCCTGGCGGCCGGGATCGCCCGGGTCGTGGCGGCGACGCGAGACCCGAACCCCCTCGTGGACGGCGCCGGCTTCCGCCGGCTGCGCACCGCCGGCGTCGAGGTCGACGTGGGGGTCCTGGGCGAGGAGGCCGAACGCCTGAACGCCGCGTTCGCCCGCCACGTGCGCACGGGCCTGCCGTTCGTCGTGCTGAAGACCGCCGCCTCGCTCGACGGGCGGACCGCGACCCGCACGGGCGCGTCTCGGTGGATCACGTCCGCCGAGGCGCGTCGGGACGCCCACCGCCTGCGGGCGTGGGCCGACGCGATCGTCGTGGGGTCGGGCACCGCGCTCGCCGACGATCCCCAGCTCACCGTGCGTGAACCGGCCTGGGCCGACGCCCGCCCGCCGATCCGCGTCGTCGTGGACGGCCGCGGCCGGGTCCCGCCGACGGCTCGGCTGGGCGACGGGAGCGCGCCGACGCTCGTGGCGACGACCGAACGCGCCCCTCGGAAGCGACGCGAGGCCTGGCGTCGCGCGGGCGCCGAGGTCGTCGTCCTCGACGCCGACGCGCAGGGCCACCCGGCGCTCGGGGCGCTGCTGGAGCGTCTGGGCAAGCGCGACGTCCAGGGGGTCCTCGTCGAGGGCGGCGCCACGCTCGCGTGGGGGTTCGTGCGCGCCGGACTGGTCGACCGCGTCGTCGCCTACCTGGCGCCGACGCTGCTCGGCGGCGCCGAGGCCCCGGGCGTCCTCGGCGGCGCCGGCGTCGCGACGCTCGCCGAGGGCGTGGCGCTGCGCTTCGTCTCGGCCGAGCCGGTCGGGCCCGATCTCAAGGTGGTGGCCGATGTTCAGCGGGATCGTTGAAGAGCTGGGCGAGGTCCTGTCGCTTCAGGGCGATCGGCTCGTGGTGGGCTCACGGGTGGCGGCGATCGACAGCCCGATCGGAGGTTCCGTCGCCGTGAACGGGGTGTGTCTCACGGTGGTCGAGCGCGGCGAGGAACGCCTCGGGTTCGACCTGAGCGAGGAGACGCGCCGACGCAGCACCCTCGGCGCCCTCGAGCCCGGGGATCCGGTGAACCTCGAGCGGCCCGTGACGTTCCTCACCCGTCTCGGCGGGCACCTCGTGCTCGGTCACGTGGACGGGATCGGCAAGGTCGAGGGGATCGCCGCGCAGGGCGAGGGGGCGCACCTGGAGGTGCGCCTCCCCGACGGGCTCGAGCGCTACGTCGTGGAGAAGGGTTCGATCGCCCTCGACGGGGTGAGCCTGACGATCGCCGCCGTCGAGGAGGGGCGCATCGCGGTCGCGCTGATCCCGCACACCCTGCGCGTCACGTCGCTCGGCTCGCTCGAGGTCGGTGACGCGGTCAACGTCGAGGTCGATGTGATCGCCAAGCACGTGGAACGACTGCTCGAAAGGGTGCAGCGATGATCGAAGAGCGTGAGGGCGAGGTCGATCGATCGGTGTTCGCCTCGGTCGAGGAGGCGATCGAGGAGATCCGGGCGGGGCGGATCGTCCTCGTCGTCGACGACGCCGATCGGGAGAACGAGGGTGATTTCATCATGGCGGCGGAGGCCTGTACACCGGAGGCGATCAACTTCATGGTCACCCACGGCCGTGGGATCGTCTGCCTGCCGGTCGCGGCCTGGCGTCTCGACGAGCTGCAGATCCCGCAGATGGTCGACCAGGGGGGTGGTGACGGAACCGCCTTCACGGTGTCGATCGACTACGGTCCGGCGATCACGACCGGCACGAGCGCCCACGACCGCGCCGCCACGGCCCGGGCGATCGCCGACCCCCACGCGAAGCCGTCGGACTTCATCAAGCCCGGGCACGTCTTCCCGCTGCGGGCCAAGGAGGGCGGCGTGCTCCGGCGCGCCGGGCACACCGAGGCCGCGGTCGACCTCGCGCAGCTCGCGGGACTCTTCCCGGCCGGGGTGATCTGCGAGGTGATGAACCCGGACGGGACGATGGCCCGGCTGCCCCAGCTGGTCGAGGTCGCTCGGCGCCACGGGCTGAAGCTGATCTCGATCGCCGACCTGATCGCCTATCGACGTCGGCGCGAGCGCCTCGTCGCTCGAGTCGCCGAGGCGCAGATCCCGACCGCCTACGGCCTGTTCCGCTCGTTCGCCTACGAGAGCCTCGTCGACGGTCGGATCCACGTCGCCCTCGTGCTCGGGGAGATCGGTGACGGGTCCGGCGTCCTCACGCGCGTGCACTCGGAGTGCTTGACCGGGGACGTGTTCGGATCGCTGCGCTGCGACTGCGGACGGCAGTTGGAGCGCGCGATGGCGATGATCGGGGCGGAGGGACGGGGGGTCGTCCTGTACATCCGGGGCCACGAGGGACGAGCGATCGGGCTCGCGCACAAGCTGCGCGCCTACGAGCTCCAGGATCGCGGGCGCGACACGGTCGAGGCGAACCTCGAGCTCGGCTTCGCCGCCGACCAGCGCGACTACGGCGTCGGGGCGCAGATCCTCACCGATCTGGGCGTCCGGTCGATGCGGCTGCTCACGAACAACCCGGACAAGCGCGCCGGCCTCGAGGGCCACGGGCTGTCGATCGAAGAGCGGATCCCGCTCCAGACCGAGCCCACCGCGCACAACGTCGGGTACCTGCGCACGAAGCGCGAGAAGCTGGGCCACCTGCTCGACGTCCCCGAGCTGGGAGAGGCGGGGATCCCGGAGGCGCGGGCGTGACCGAGTTCGTCGGCACGACGCACGGACAGGGTCGTCGGGTCGCGATCGTCGCCGCACGGTTCAACGGGCGGATCGTCGCGCGCCTCGTGGAGGGGGCTCGGCGCGGCCTGGAGCATCACGGGGTGGCGCCCGACGCGATCGACCTGGCCTGGGTTCCCGGCGCCTTCGAGATCCCGCTCGTCGCAGAGCGCCTCGCGCGCACCGGTGACTACGACGCGGTCATCTGCCTGGGGGCGGTCATCCGCGGGGAGACGCTGCACTTCGAGCTCGTGGCGCGCGCGACGAGCGAGGGGGTCGCGGCCGTCAGCCGGGCTACCGGCGTCCCGTGCATCTTCGAGGTCCTCGCCACGGAGGATCTGGCACAGGCCGAGGCGCGGGCCGGCGGTGTGCACGGGAACAAGGGGTGGGAGGCCGCCGAGGCGGCGCTGCGGATGGCCTCGCTGCTCGCGTCGTTGCCGCAGGGGGGTGCGCGATGATCCTCGACAAGCCGTGGGGCAAGGTGGCGACCTACGCGCTGAACCAGCCGGCCTCGGTGCGGGTCATCACGGTGGAGCCGGGCAAGGAGACGAGCGTCCACTACCACCGGATGCGCGACGAGACCTGGGTCGTCCTCGATCCGGGGCTCACGGTGGAGATCGGCAACCGGGTGGTCGAGGCCCAGCCGGGGGAGGAGTTCACGATCCCCGCCGAAGAGACCCACCGGATCCGCTGCACGGGGCCCGCTCGGGGCCGGATCCTGGAGATCGCCTACGGCTACACGAGCGAGGACGACACCCAGCGGCTCGAGGATCCCTACGGCAGGCCCCTGGAGCCCGATTGGTAGAGGGGCCGGCCGAGCGGCGCTCGGGGCGCGACGGTGGTGTCGCGTGGGGGTCGGGCACCCTATACTGCGGCTTCGACGTGCTGGGTGTGGCTGGGGTGCACCGGAGCCTTCCGGTGCACTCGTCGTCTAGGAGGTGATGCGGGGTCTCGACCGATCCGCGGATCAACGACCGGATCCGGGCTCCGGAGGTACGGCTCGTCGGGGCCGACGGCCAGCAGATCGGCGTCGTACCGACCGCCGACGCGCTGCGCCGGGCTCGGGAGCTCGACCTGGACCTGGTCGAGGTCGCGCCGCAGGCCGATCCGCCGGTGGCGCGGATCATGGACTACGGCAAGTACCGCTACGAGCGGGACCTCCGGCAGAAGGAGGCCCGGCGCAAGCAGGCGCGGACCGGTCTGAAGGAGATCAAGTTCCGCCCGAAGATCGACCCGCACGACTACGCCACGAAGAAGGGCCACGTCGAGCGCTTCCTGCGGGCGGGCAACAAGGTGAAGGTGACGATCATGTTCCGGGGCCGGGAGCTCGCCCACACCGAGCTCGGTCGCAAGATCCTGGACCGTCTCGTCGCCGACCTGGGGGAGCTCGTGGTCGTCGAGTCGATGCCCCGCCAGGAGGGGCGGAACATGATCATGGTGATCTCGCCGAACAAGCGGTACCTCGACGAGCTCGCCCGACGAGCGCGCAAGGCCGAGCGTGAGCCGAGCGCCGAGGAGCCGGCGCAGGCCGAGCCCGAGGCGCCGGTCGCGGCGGCCACCGACGAGGGGTGAGGACCGGATGCCGAAGCAGAAGACCCACCGAGCCTCCGCGAAGCGGTTCCGGATCACGCGGAGCGGCAAGATCGTGCGCCGGAAGGCGACGGGCAACCACATGCTGATGAAGAAGTCGAGCAGCCGGCGCCGGCGGATCGAAGGCACGGCGACGGTGGACACACCGGGTGAGCGGCGGACGCTGCGCCGACTGCTGGGGGCGTAGATGGCACGGGTCAAGCGATCGGTCCACGCGAAGAAGAAGCGGCGCGCGATCCTCGCGCGCGCGAAGGGCTACACGGGTGCACGCCGGGTGCGGTACCGCGCGGCCAAGGAGCAGGTGCTCCATTCCGGGGCCTACGCGTACCGCGACCGTCGGGACCGCAAGGCCCAGTTCCGTCGGCTGTGGATCGCGCGGATCAACGCGGCGTGCCGCACGCACGGGCTGAGCTACGCGACCTTCATCGGCGGTCTGAAGAAGGCGGGGGTCGAGCTCGATCGCAAGATCCTCGCCGATCTCGCCGTGCGGGACCCCGGGGCGTTCGCGGCCCTCGTGGACCGGGTCAAGGCCGAGCGCGGCTGACCCGCGCGGTCGCCGAGCCCACGTAGACTCGCCCCGTCCGACCGAGGGGGAGGAGGTGCTGAGCTCGGCCAGGAACCCCAAGGTCGCCGGGGCCGCCCGGCTGCGCAAGCGCGCCTTCCGCGAGCGCGATCGACGCTTCCTGGTCGAGGGCGCCCAGGGCGTCGGCGAGGGGCTCGAGGCCGGCGCGCTCGAGACGTTGTTCGTCCTCGACCCCCACGATCCCCTCGCGGTCCGGGCCCGCCAGGCGGGGGTCGACGTTCACCACGTGTCGGAGGACCTCCTGCGGCGGCTCGCCGCCACCGTCACCCCCCAAGGGGTCCTCGGCGTCGCCCGCTTCGTGGACGTGGACCTCGAGGAGCTACCGGCCGAGGGCTGCCTCGCGCTGCTGCACGAGGTCCGCGACCCGGGCAACGCTGGGACGGTGATCCGTTCGGCCGACGCCGCCGGCGCGTCCGGCGTCGTGGTCTCGACCCGCTCCGTGGACGTGTACAACCCGAAGACCGTGCGCGCGACGGCGGGGTCGGTGTTCCACCTCCCGATCGTGCGCGAGGTGCCCACCGAGGATGCGATCCGCCGTCTCCGCGGCGAGGGGGTGCGGGTGCTCGCGATGGACGGGCGCGGGGACCGCGACCTGTACGGGATCGATCTGGGTGGACCCGTCGCGTTCTGCTTCGGCAACGAGGCGCACGGCCTGCCCGAGGAGATCCGCGCGCTGGCGGACGCGGTCGTGCGCGTGCCCCACGCGGGGAAGGCCGAGTCGCTGAACCTTGCCGCGGCGGCGACCGTGTGTCTGTTCGAGTGGGCCCGCCGTGCCCACCGGAGCGCGGAGGCCCTCGAGACCCTGATCGCCGCGGCCGCACACGACCTGCGCTCGCCCCTGACGGCGATGAAGGGGTTCGGCTACGCCCTCGAGCGTCACGCCGACCGGATGGAGCCCGAGCAGCGAGCGATGATGCTCACCGGGATCGTGCACGACGCCGACCGCATGGACACGATCCTGCGCCAGCTCGTCGACGCCGCGCGCCTGGTCGGCGGGTCCTTCGAGGTGTATCGGGAGCAGACCGATCTGTCGGAGCTCGTGCACCAGATCGCCGAGCAGCAGGCGCGCGATCCGGAGCACCCCCCGATCCGGTGGTCCGGCGAGGCGGGTCCGTTCCTGATCGACCCGGCGCGGATGCGGACGACGGTCCTCGCGTTCGCCGAGTCGCTCGTGTGGTGGACCGAGGAGGGACCGATCGAGGTCGGTGCGAAGCGGCGGGGTGCGAGGCTGCACCTGTGGGCCTCCCGGTCCGGGGCGCGGGTCTCGGCCGAGGAGGCCGAGGGGCTCTTCCGGCCTCGTCGGCCCGGTACGGGAGCCGGCAGCAAGATGGGGCTCTACGTCGCCCGGGGGGTGGCCGAGGCCCAGGGGGGCCGCGCCTGGGCGGAGGTCGCCGACGGCGTGCTCAGCTTCCACGTCGAGCTGCCGCTGCCCGAGCGCGTCGCGGTCCGGGAGGCGGCGGACGGCTAGACTCGGCGGCCTGATGGACGTCGAGACGATGATCGCCACCTTCGAGGCGGAGCGGGAGCGCGCGCTGGTCCTGGCGCGGGGGGCCGCGACGCCGGAGGAGCTCGAGGCCGCGCGCGTGGCGGTGCTCGGGCGACGATCGCCGTTCGCCGAGGCGCAGCGACGCCTGGGCGCGCTGCAGCCCGAGGACCGTCGGCGCGCGGGCAAGGTCGCGAACGAGGCGCGCGAGGCGATCGTCGCGGCCCTTGCGACCCGAGCTAGCGAGCTCGAGGCGGCGGCGGAGGAGCAGCTCGTCGCGGCCGATCGCATCGACCTGACGCTTCCCGGTCGGCGACCGCCGATCGGGTCGCTGCACCCGCTCACGATCATCGAGGACGAGGTCGTCGAGGCGTTCGTCGCGATGGGGTTCCGCGTCGTCGAGGGCCCCGAGGTGGAGGATGACTGGCACAACTTCGAGGCGCTGAACATCCCGGCGGACCACCCCGCGCGCACGATGAAGGACTCCCTGTACGTCGACGTGCCGGGGCAGCCGGGGCTCCTGTTGCGCACCGAGACCTCGGCCGCGCAGATCCGCACGATGGAGTCGCAGGGGCCGCCCGTGTACATCGTGTCTCCGGGTCGCGTCTTCCGGCGCGAGACGCCGGACGCGACCCACCTGCCGGTGTTCCACCAGGTGGAGTGCCTGGTCGTGGACGAGGGGATCACCTTCGCCGATCTCAAGGGCACCCTCGAGGCGCTCGTGCGCTCGCTGTTCGGCCCGAGCCGGCGCGTGCGGCTCGGGCCGGCCTACTTCCCCTTCGTCGAGCCGGGCGCCGAGGTGGGCGTGTCGTGCTTCCGCTGCGATGGAGCGGGGTGCCGCGTATGCGGCAACGGATGGATCGAGCTGCTGGGGGCCGGGATGGTGCATCCGCAGGTCCTCGAGAACTGCGGGTACGACAGCGAGCGCCTGACCGGGTTCGCGTTCGGGATGGGGATCGAGCGGGTGGCGATGCTGCGGTGGGGGATCCCCGACATGCGCCTGTTGATCGAGGGCGACGTGCGGTTCCTCGAGCAGTTCGGAGGCGCCGCGTGAGGGTTCCCCTCGCCTGGCTCCGGGAGCTCGTGCCGGTCGAGCTCGAGACCGAGGAGCTCATCGAGCGCATCGGGCGACGGGGCGTCAAGGTCGAGGGCGTGCTCGAGCCGTGGTCGGGGCTGTCGGGCGTCGTGGTCGCCGAGGTGCTCGACGTGCGGGACCATCCGAACTCCGACCGCCTGTGCCTCGCGCGGGTCCGGACCCCGCAGCGCGAGGCCGAGGTGGTGGTCGGGGTTCGGAACATGCGCCCGGGGGACCGGGTTCCGTGGGCGCCTCCCGGCGCGCGCGTCCCCGAGCTCGACCGGCCCCTCGAGGCGCGTGCGATCCGCGGCGTCGTCTCCGAGGGGATGCTGTGTTCGCCCCGGGAGCTCGCGCTCGGCGCGGAGCACGAGGGGATCCTCGTGCTCGACGATCCCGACCTCGTTCCGGGGACCGACCTGCGAACCGGCCTCGGGCTCGACCAGCCGGTCCTCGACATCGAGGTGGAGCCGAACCGCCCCGACTTCCTGTCGGTGCTCGGCGTCGCTCGGGAGGTGGCCGCGGCGACGGGCGCGCCGATCGTCGAGCCACCGGCGGCGCTCGCCGAGACGGACGAGCGCGCCAGCGAGGTCGCGAGCGTTCGGATCGAGGCGACGGACGCCTGTTCCCGCTACGTCGCGCGGATGCTCAGGGGCGTTCGGCCCGTGGCCTCGCCGTTGTGGGCGCGGGCCCGCCTGGTCGCGGCGGGGATGCGCCCGATCTCCGCCGTCGTCGACGCGACGAACTACGTGATGCTCGAGCTCGGCCAGCCGCTGCACGCGTTCGATCTCGCGCGCCTGACGGGGCCCGCGATCGTGGTGCGCTATGCGCAGGCGGGAGAGCGGCTGACGACGCTCGACGGCGTCGAACGCGTGCTCGAGCCCGAGGACCTGCTGATCTGCGACGCGAGCGGCCCCGTGGCGATCGCCGGGGTGATGGGGGGCGCGACCTCGGAGGTCGACGCGTCGACGACCGACGTGCTGCTGGAGTCCGCCCACTTCGCCCGCGGTCGGATCCTCAGGACGGCGCGACGGCTCGACCTGCATACCGAGGCCTCCCATCGGTTCGAGCGAGGGACGGACCCCGAGGGGCTCGACCGAGCCGCGGCGCGGTGCGCCGCCCTGATCGCCGCCTGGACGGGAGCGAGCGTGGCCTCGGGCGTGGCGGAGGCGGGCGAGGTTCCACCGCGTCGGCGGGTCGTGCTGCGCCCGGACCGAGCCTCGTCCGTGCTCGGCTACCCGGTCTCGATCCGCGACGCCGCCGGGGCGTTCGCCGAGCTCGGGCTCCCGCACCGGATCGACGGCGACCGCGTGGAGGTCGAGGTCCCCGGCTACCGCGTGGACCTCGAGCGGGAGGTCGACCTCATCGAGGAGGTCCTCCGGGTCCAGGGCTACGACCGGGTCGGGTCCCGGCTGCCCCGCGCCCCCCACCCGGGCGGCGCTCCCCCCGCCTACGCCTTCGCGCGTCGGCTCAAGGAGGCGCTCCTTCGGGCCGGCCTTCGCGAGATCCGTCCCACGCCGTTCGTGTCCGCCGACGACGCGGCGGTCGGGGGCGCCCGCGCGGTGCCCGTGGCGAACCCGCTGCGCGTCGAGGAGGGGTTCTTGCGCACGAGCCTCGTCCCCGGCCTCGCGCGGTCGGCCGCGCGCAACCTCGATCTCGGGGCGCGCGGGGTGGCGCTGTTCGAGGTCGGCGTCGTGTTCGACCTCGCCGACGGGGTTCGCGAGCGACGCAGGGTCGGGTTCGTGCTCGCCGGCGCCGCCCCGGCCGCATGGGACGCGCCGGAGCGTCCGGTCGACGTGCTCGACGCGCGTGGGGTCCTGGAAGCGGTCCTGGCCGACGTCGGCGTCGAGGGGTGGGAGCTCGCCGCGGTCCCCGACGGTCCGTGGCACCCCGGTCGGTCCGCGGCCGTTCGGGTGGGGTCCGCGGAGGCCGGCGTGCTCGGGGAGCTGCACCCGCGCGCGGCGCGGGCCTTCGGCGTCGAGGGCCGCGTCGCGCTGTGCGAGCTCGACGTCGCGGCGCTGGCGGGCGCGCGCCGGACGGAGCGCACGGTCCGGGAGACGCCGCGCGTGCCGCCGGTGCGCCGGGACCTGGCGTTCGTCGTGCCGGCGGAGGTTCCGGCCGGTCGCGTCCGGGCGATCTTGACCGAGGCGGGCGGCGAGCTCCTCGACGAAGCGGTGCTGTTCGACGTGTACGAGGGCCCGCCCCTGCCGGCGGGGCGGAAGAGCCTGGCCTTCGCGGTGAGCTTCCGCGCGCCCGATCGGACGCTCGAGGGGCAGGAGGTCCAGCCCATCGTGGAGCGGATCGTGGAGCGGATCGCCGCGGAGGTCGGGGGCGAGCTCCGCACGACCCGGGCGGGGTGACGTCGTCGCGCGTGATGGCCGGCCGGGCGCGCCCCGGCTAGACTCCAGCGGCGGATGGCGCGCCACTTCCTTTCGGTCGACGACCTCGACGCCGAGGAGCTCCTCGACCTGCTCGACCTCGCCGACCGTCTGAAGGCCGACCGTTCCCTGTACCGAGGCGCCCTCGACGGCCGGTCGGTGGCGCTGATCTTCGAGAAGGCGTCGACGCGCACGCGCGTGTCCTTCGAGGTCGGGCTCGCGCAGCTCGGCGCCCAGCCGATCGCCCTGGCAGCCGGGGACCTGCAGCTGGGTCGCGGGGAGACGATCGAGGACACTGGCCGCGTGCTGTCGCGCTACGTCGACGCGGTCGTGCTTCGAACCTTCGAGCAGGACCGACTCGAAGCCCTGGCGCGAGCGGCGTCCGTGCCGGTCGTCAACGCCCTGTCGGATTTCGAGCATCCCTGCCAGGCGCTCGCGGACCTGCAGACGGTCCGAGAGCGGCTCGGAGGCCTCGCCGGACGGGTCCTGACGTTCGTCGGGGACGGCAACAACGTGGCGCACTCGCTCCTGCTCGCCGGCGCCAAGGCCGGGATGATCGTCCGCGTGGCGACGCCGCCGGGGTTCGAGCCGATCCCGCTCGTCGTGCAGCGCGCGAGCGAGATCGCGTCGACGACCGGTGGGTCGGTCGAGGTCGGCAACGACCCGAAGTCGGCGGCGCTCGGCGCGCACGCGCTGTACACGGACGTGTGGGCGAGCATGGGTCAGGAGGAGGAGGCCGACGAGCGGTCCCTCGTCTTCCCCGCGTACCGGATCGATGAGGAGCTGCTCGGGCTCGCCGCCCCGGACGCGATCGTGCTGCACTGCCTGCCCGCGCACCGCGGTCAGGAGATCACCGACGAGGTGATCGACGGGCCGCGCTCGGCCGTGTGGGACCAGGCCGAGAACCGGCTGCACGCGCAGAAGGCCCTGATGCTCAGCCTGCTCGGCGTGGACTGAGCTGGCGGGTTCGATGCCCGAACGGCTCGAGCGCGAGGCGCTCGCGGCGCCGGCCCTCGAGGTCGCGCCGGCCCTCGTCGGTCAGGTGCTCGTCCGCGCGCTGCCGGGCGGCCGCCGGCTCGCCGCCAGGATCGTCGAGGTCGAGGCCTACGAGCAGGACGACCCCGCGAGCCACGCGCATCGGGGTCCCACGGACCGGAACCGCACGATGTTCGGCCCGCCCGGGCACCTGTACGTCTACTTCACCTACGGCATGCACTGGTGCATGAACGTGGTCACCGGACCTGCGGGGCAGGGGTGCGCGGTGCTCCTGCGCGCCGGCGAGCCCCTTGAGGGGATCGACGAGATGCGCCGCCGCCGCCCGGGCCGGCCCGTGCGGGAGCTGTGCGCGGGTCCGGCGCGCTGGACCCGGGCGTTCGGGGTCGACGGGCGGCTGGATGGGGCCGACGTGATCGACGGACGGGAGATCTGGCTCGAGCGCGGGCCCGGCGCCTCGCGGGTCGTGGCGGCGCCCCGGGTCGGGATCCGCCGGGCGGCCGACCGGCCCTGGCGTTTCCTCGATCCGGGCAGCCCGGCGCTCTCGCGGCCGGCTCCGCCGCTGCGAGAGCCGACCGCCCAGGCCGCTCGGCGCCGACCTCCGCGTCTCGGGCCGGACGCCACCGCGGCGCGTTAGGTCCGCCGGGGCTCGATCGCGACGGTGATGCGCACCGTGCCCGTCTGCAGCGCCGAGGTCCCGCCGGCGGGGTCCTGGGCGATCACCGTGCCGGGGGGCTGCGTCGAGGGCTCCTCGCGCACCTGGACGTAGAAGCCGGCCTGGCGCAGGAACGCGGCGGCCTCGGCCTGGGGGAACCCGATCGTCGACGGCACGACGACGCGCTCGATCGAGTTCGGCCAGGCGCACTCGCGGGTGGGCTCGGTCCCGGCGAGGAACCGCATCACCTGGATGTTCGCCGGCAGGGTGTAGTCGTTCGGCAGGCAGGGAGGGTCCTGGCTCGCGTCGACGGCGACCGAGACGTAGCGGGCCCGCGGGGTCGGGAAGGAGGCCGGCGGCAGGTCGGCGGTCGCCCGCAGCATCAGGAGGCGCCAGATCTGCGCCGGCCAGGTCCCGCCGTAGACGGTGACGCGCGTCCTCGGCGGGCGCATCGGGATCTCGCCACGGTGGTAGCCGACCCACACCGCGGCCGACAGCTGCGGCACGGCGCCGACGAACCAGGCGTTCGCGTTGTCCTCGTCGGTGCCGGTCTTGCCGATCTGCGGCCGGCCGATCGTGGCGGCAGCGCCGGTCCCGTAGGCGACGGCGTCCTGGAGGAGGTCGATCGCGGCCGCGGCGACGTCCGGGTCGATCACCTGGACGGGCCGAGGGTCGGCTTCCCACAGCACCCGGCCGCGCGCGTCGGTGATCCGCTCCACCGGAACGGGGTGTACGCGGCGCCCGCCGTTGGCGATCGTTGCGTAGGCCACGGCCATCTCGAGGGTGTTCGCCTCGTTGGCGCCCAGCACCGAGGCGGGGAAGGGCTCGAGGGGCCCGCGCGGGCGCGCGACCCGGGGGCAGCATCGAAGGCCCAGGCGGGTCGCCACCTCGTTCACCCGCTGGGCGCCGAGGCGCTGGATCAGCTGCGCGTAGACCGTGTTGACCGAGTGGATCGTGGCGCTGCGCAGGCTGAGCGCACCGTAGCCGACGCCGCCGGCGTTCCTCACCCACCAGGTCGACCCGTCGGGCATCGGGAGGGCCAGGCTCGAGGGCGCGGGGAAGACCGTGTCCGGGCTGATCCCCGCCTCGAGCGCGGCGATCAGCGCGAAGGGCTTGGCGGCGGACCCCGTCTGGCGCCCGGTGCCCCCGGTCCCGGTGGCGAGGTTCACCCGCCCCGCCCGCACGTCCGCCCAGTAGTCGTCGTCGTCGCCTCCAACCATCGCGCGGACGAAGCCGGTCCGTGGATCCACGACCGTCACGGCGGCGTCGGGGTCGTTGGGGTAGGACAGGATCGCGTGGACGGCGCGCTCGGCGGCCTCCTGGACCTCGGGGTCCAGCGTGGTCGTGATCCGCAGCCCACCCGTGAACAGCAACCGGTAGCGATCGGCACGGGTCGGGCCGAACGCGGGGTTTCCGAGGAACCAGCGCTTGAGGTAGTCGACGAAGTACGGGTAGGGATGGCGCTCGAGCGTCGGGCGCCGCGGTCGAAGGGCCAGCCGCTCGCGACGCGCCCGCCGGTACGTGGCGCGGTCGATCATGTCGAGCTCACGCATGAGCCGCAGGACGACGTTGCGCCGCCCGATCGCCGAGCGCGGGCGCGCGTACGGGTCGAAGTGGTTGGGTGCGCTGATCAATCCCGCGAGGGTCGCGCCCTGTGCCACCGTGAGGTCCTCGGCGTCGACCCCGAAGTACGTCCGCGCCGCAGCCTGGATCCCGTAGGCGCCCTGGCCGAAGTACACCGTGTTCAGGTACCGGGTGAGGATCTGGTCCTTCGTCAGGCGGTTCTCGAGTTGCCAGGCGAGCAAGGCCTCGTCCCACTTGCGCCGCAGCGTCGTCGCGTCGCCGACGTAGAGGAGCTTCACGAGCTGCTGGGTGATCGTCGAGCCGCCCTCGACGATCGTGCCCTCACGGGTGTTCACGACCGCGGCGCGAACGATCGCCTCGGGATCGACCCCGTGGTGGGAGAAGAAGCGTCGGTCCTCGATCGCCACGACCGCGTCCCGGACGTGCTGGGGGATGGCGTCGCCCGGCAGCACCACGCGGTTCTCAACGGCGTGCAGCGGTGTGATGAGCGAGCCGTCGGCCGCGAAGACGAAGGTCGTCTGGTCCAGTGAGCGGGGTGGGTACCGATCGAGGGTCGGGACCTCACAGGCGGCCGCGAGCCAGGCGAGCACGGCGACGACCGCGACCGGCGCGAACGGCCTCGGGCGCATGCGGCAAGGGTACCCCGGGCCCCCGGGCCCCACTGGTAGCATCCGCCCGCCGATGACCGCCGATGACCTGCGCTTCCTCGAGGCCGGGGCGGCCCGGGTCGTTCCCGAACGCGGGCTCGCCGACAAGCTGTCGCTCGGCCGCCCGCTGCGCGTGAAGCTCGGCCTGGACCCCACGGCCCCGGCCGTGACCCTCGGGTGGGCCGTGGTGCTCCGCAAGCTCCGGCAGTTCCAGGACGCCGGCCACGTCGCGGTCCTCATCGTGGGGGACTTCACCGCCCGAGTCGGCGACCCGTCGGGCCGCTCCGAGGCCCGCCCTCGTCTCGCCAAGGAAGACGTCGATCGGTACGCCGAGCGCGTCCTGGACGAGTTCTCCTCGATCCTCGACCTCGACCGCGCGGAGGTCCGCCGGAACTCCGAGTGGCTCGAGCCCCTGGGTATCGAGGACGTGTTGCGGCTCGCCGGTTCGATCACCGTGGCGCGCATGCTCGAGCGCGACGACTTCGCGGCGCGCTTCGCCGCCGGACGCCCGATCTCCCTGATGGAGTTCTGCTATCCGCTCCTTCAGGGGTACGACTCGGTCGCCGTTGAAGCCGACGTCGAGCTGGGCGGCACCGACCAACTGTTCAACCTGCTCGTCGGACGGGACCTTCAGCGCGACCACGGCCAGGATCCCCAGGTCGCCCTCACGATGCCGCTGCTCGTGGGGACCGACGGCGTGCAGAAGATGAGCCAGTCCTTGGGGAACTACGTCGCCGTGACCGACCCGCCCGACGAGATGTTCGGCAAGCTGGTGCGGATCCCCGACGGATCGATCGCGGACTACCGGCTGCTCACGCTCGACTTCTTCCGGGACCCCGACGAGGCCGAGCGGGTGCGTCAGGGTTTGGCGAGCGGGGAGCTCGACCCCTGGCAGGAGAAGCGGCGCATGGCCCGTGAGGTCGTCGACCTCTACCACGGCCCGGGCGCCGGGGCGGTCGCCGAAGCGC
Organism: Actinomycetota bacterium; assembly: GCA_026003015.1. Classification (GTDB taxonomy): domain Bacteria; phylum Actinomycetota; class UBA4738; order UBA4738; family HRBIN12; genus BPGL01. Next base: position 379,393 of record BPGL01000001.1, read on the forward strand.
GCTTCGACGAGCTCCACCGAGCCCGCGCCGTTCCCCGGGACGCCCCGGGGGTGCTCGTCCCGGCAACGGTGTTCGAACAGGACCCCGCGGGGGGTTGGCGGTTGTGGGTACCGGGGCTGCTCGAGGCGATGGGGCTCGTCGGCTCGCGCGCGGAGGCCAGGCGCCTGCTCGCCCAGGGCGGGGTGCGGGTCGACGGCCGCACCGAGTCCCGGGAAGCCCTTCCGCTTGAGGGACCGCCCCCCGGTTCGTTCCTGGGATCGATCTGGCAGGTGGGGCGCCGGCGGGCCGCCCGGCTCGCCGGGCTGCGGGACTCGGGTTGACGGTCCCCTGGGGGGTGCTACCCTAGGGGTTCGCCCGTCCCCGCCGTGGCGGTCGCGCCTGCGCGGGCGGTCCGGGCGCTCGCACCTTGAGAACTGAACAGCGTGTGGAGCCAGTGCCTATGCCCCGTCGAGGGCCGAGGCGTGATCCTTCACGCCCCGGCTCCGAGACGGCCGTACCATCTCGGGTCCTGCGGTCGCCGGCTCGACCGACCGACCGCACGGATCCCCACATGGTCCGCGGACGCGTGCCGCGTCCGACGGGCCGACTCTCGACAGGACCGCATCCCCGGGCCATGCGCTCGGGGCAGCGATCACTACGGAGAGTTTGATCCTGGCTCAGGACGAACGCTGGCGGCGCGCTTAACACATGCAAGTCGAACGGTGAAGCGGGCTTCGGCCCGTGGATCAGTGGCGAACGGGTGCGTAACACGTGGGCAACCTGCCCCTCACTCTGGGATAACCCCGGGAAACCGGGGCTAATACCGGATACTCTCGGACGGCCGCATGGCTCGACCGAGGAAAGGTCCGCCGGTGAGGGATGGGCCCGCGGCCTATCAGCTCGTTGGTGAGGTAACGGCTCACCAAGGCGATGACGGGTAGCTGGTCTGAGAGGACGGCCAGCCACACTGGGACTGAGATACGGCCCAGACTCCTACGGGAGGCAGCAGTGGGGAATCTTGCGCAATGGGCGAAAGCCTGACGCAGCGACGCCGCGTGGGGGACGAAGGCCCTCGGGTTGTAAACCCCTTTCGGCAGGGACGAAGCGATCGTGACGGTACCTGCAGAAGAAGCCCCGGCTAACTACGTGCCAGCAGCCGCGGTAAGACGTAGGGGGCGAGCGTTGTCCGGATTCATTGGGCGTAAAGCGCGCGTAGGCGGCTCGGTAAGTCGGTCGTGAAATCCCGGGGCTCAACCCCGGGCCTGCGTCCGATACTGCCGGGCTAGAGGCAGGTAGGGGAGATCGGAATTCCTGGTGTAGCGGTGAAATGCGCAGATATCAGGAGGAACACCGGTGGCGAAGGCGGATCTCTGGGCCTGTCCTGACGCTGAGGCGCGAAAGCTAGGGGAGCGAACAGGATTAGATACCCTGGTAGTCCTAGCCGTAAACGTTGGGTGCTAGGTGTGGGCGGATATCGACCCCGTCCGTGCCGAAGCTAACGCATTAAGCACCCCGCCTGGGGAGTACGGCCGCAAGGCTAAAACTCAAAGGAATTGACGGGGGCCCGCACAAGCGGCGGAGCATGCGGCTTAATTCGATGCAACGCGAAGAACCTTACCTGGGCTTGACATGCAGGGTGAAACCCGTGAAAGCGGGCGCTCCTTCGGAGCCTGCACAGGTGGTGCATGGCTGTCGTCAGCTCGTGCCGTGAGGTGTTGCCTTAAGTCCCGCAACGAGCGCAACCCCTGTCCCTAGTTGCCAGCGGGTCATGCCGGGAACTCTAGGGAGACTGCCGGTGCCAAACCGGAGGAAGGTGGGGATGACGTCAAGTCAGCATGCCCCTTATGTCCAGGGCTGCACGCATGCTACAATGCGCGGTACAGAGGGCGGCGATCCCGTAAGGGGGAGCGAATCCCAGAAAGCCGCGCTCAGTTCGGATCGAGGTCTGCAACTCGACCTCGTGAAGTCGGAGTCGCTAGTAATCGCAGATCAGCAATGCTGCGGTGAATACGTTCCCGGGCCTTGTACACACCGCCCGTCACACCACGAAAGTGGGCAACACCCGAAGCCGGTGGCCCAACCCGTCAGGGAGGGAGCCGTCGAAGGTGGGGCTCGCGATTGGGGTGAAGTCGTAACAAGGTAGCCGTACCGGAAGGTGCGGCTGGATCACCTCCTTTCTAAGGAGCTCTTGGCACCCCGGCCGGCGCGGCGCCTCCGTTGGGTCGCGTGGGCACGGGAGACTCCAGGTCGATGCACCGGCTCGACCGGATCGCTCGCCGATCCGGTACACACGCTGTTCAGCTTTGAGGGTGCGAGCCCTCGAGCACCTTGAGAACTCGATAGCGAGCGCGAGCATCTACGAGTCAAGCGAGAAAGGGCTCACGGTGGATGCCTTGGCGCCAGGAGCCGATGAAGGACGTGTCTGGCTGCGAAAAGCTTCGGGGAGCTGCCGAGAGAGCGTTGATCCGGAGATGTCCGAATGGGGAAACCCGGCCGGGGTCATGCCCGGTCACCCGCGCCTGAACCCATAGGGCGTGTGGAGGGAACCGCGCGAAGTGAAACATCTCAGTAGCGCGAGGAAGGGAAAGCAACCGCGACTCCCTCAGTAGCGGCGAGCGAACGGGGATGAGCCTAAACCGGTGTGGTGTTCAAGCCCGACGGCGTTGCCATGCCGGGGTCGTGGGACCCGCGGGGACCCTCGTCGGGGGGTCCGGGGAGTTACAAAGCCGACGTCTAGTCGAAGGCCATGGAACGGGCCGCCATAGAAGGTAACAGCCCTGTAGGCGAAAGGCGATCGGCCTCCCTGCGCGGTGTTCCCGAGTAGCACGGGACCCCGGAAATCCCGTGTGAATCTGGGGGGACCACCCCCTAAGGCTAAGCACTCCCTGGCGACCGATAGTGAACCAGTACCGTGAGGGAAAGGTGAAAAGCACCCCGGGAGGGGAGTGAAAGAGTACCTGAAACCGTGAGCCTACAAGCAGTCGGAGCGTTCGCTGGGCAACCAGCGGGCGTGACGGCGTGCCTTTTGAAGAATGAGCCGGCGAGTTAGCGGTACGCGGCGAGGTTAAGCCATCTGGCGGAGCCGAAGCGAAAGCGAGTCTGCATGGGGCGTACAGTCGCGTGCCCTAGACCCGAAGCCGAGTGATCTACCCATGGGCAGGTTGAAGCGAGGGTAAGACCTCGTGGAGGACCGAACCCACCAGGGTTGAAAACCTGGGGGATGACCTGTGGGTAGGGGTGAAAGGCCAATCAAACTCGGTGATAGCTGGTTCTCCCCGAAATGCCTTTCGGGGCAGCCTCGAGCGTTCTCCGGCGGAGGTAGAGCACTGATCGGGCTAGGGGGCCCACAAGCTTACCGAACTCGGTCAAACTCCGAATGCCGTCGGACGAAGCTCGGGAGTGAGGGCGCGGGGGCTAAGCTCCGCGTCCGAGAGGGAAACAACCCAGACCACCAGCTAAGGTCCCCAAGTTCGTGCTCAGTGGGCAAGGATGTGGGATCGCCCAGACAACCAGGAGGTTGGCTTAGAAGCAGCCATCCTTGAAAGAGTGCGTAACAGCTCACTGGTCAAGTGGTCCTGCGCCGACGATGTAACGGGGCTCAAGCACGACACCGAAGCTGTGGGATCCGCCGGATCGCTCGGCCCTCGAGGGAGGCCTCGTGGGTCCAGGCGGGTGGATCGGTAGGGGAGCGTTCCGACGCGAGTGAAGCGGCGGGGGAACCCAGCCGTGGACGCGTCGGAAGTGAGAATGCCGGCATGAGTAGCGAAAGACGGGGGAGGAGCCCGTCCGCCGAATGCCCAAGGGTTCCTGGGGAAGGTTCATCCGCCCAGGGTTAGTCGGGACCTAAGCCGAGGCCGAGAGGCGTAGGCGATGGACGACTGGTTGATATTCCAGTACCACCTCACCCGCGCCCAGCCCGACCCCCGGTCGCTAAGGGAACCCCTTCGGGGGCTACCGACCCACCGGGGCTAGGGCAGCGATGGGGGGACGCAGGAGGGTAGCTCGACCCAGGCGGTGGTCGTCCTGGGGCAAGTGTGTAGGGGGACCCCCTAGGCAAATCCGGGGGGTCGCGTACCCTGAGGCACGATGCCGAGCCGTTCAGGCGAAGCGAGTGATCCCATGCTGCCGAGAAAAGCCCCTAGCGAGCTGGTGAGGTGCCCGTACCCCAAACCGACGCAGGTGGGCACGCAGAGCATGCGAAGGCGATCGAGAGAACCCTGGTTAAGGAACTCGGCAAATCGCGTCCGTAACTTCGGGAGAAGGACGACCGCGCTAGGGTGAAGGACCTCGCGTCCGGAGCTCGAAGCGGTGGCACAAACCAGGCCCAAGCGACTGTTTACTAAAAACACAGGTCCGTGCGAAGTCGTAAGACGATGTATACGGACTGACGCCTGCCCGGTGCCGGAACGTTAAGGGGATGGGTTAGCCCCTCGGGGCGAAGCTCTGAACCTAAGCGCCGGTAAACGGCGGCGGTAACTATAACCGTCCTAAGGTAGCGAAATTCCTTGTCGGGTAAGTTCCGACCTGCACGAATGGCGTAACGACTTGGGCACTGTCTCAACCGGGGACTCGGCGAAATTGCACGACGAGTAAAGATGCTCGTTACCCGCAGCAGGACGGAAAGACCCCGGGACCTTTACTGTAGCTTGGTGTTGGGTTCTGGCATGTGTTGCGTAGGATAGGTGGGAGGCTGCGAAGCCGCGCTTCCGGGCGCGGTGGAGCCGTCCTTGAAATACCACCCTTCACGTGTTGGGGCTCTAACCCGGGCCCGTGATCCGGGTCGGGGACAGCGCCTGGTGGGCAGTTTAACTGGGGCGGTTGCCTCCTAAAAGGTAACGGAGGCGCCCAAAGGTTCCCTCAGTCCGGTTGGCAATCGGACGTCGAGTGTAAGGGCACAAGGGAGCCTGACTGCGAGACCGACGGGTCGAGCAGGTGCGAAAGCAGGGCCTAGTGATCCGACGACTCCATGTGGAAGGGTCGTCGCTCAACGGCTAAAAGGTACCCCGGGGATAACAGGCTGATCCTGCCCAAGAGTCCATATCGACGGCAGGGTTTGGCACCTCGATGTCGGCTCGTCTCATCCTGGGGCTGGAGCAGGTCCCAAGGGTCGGGCTGTTCGCCCGTTAAAGAGGCACGCGAGCTGGGTTTAGAACGTCGTGAGACAGTTCGGTCCCTATCCGCTGCGGGCGTTGGAAGCTTGAAGGGAGCTGCCCCTAGTACGAGAGGACCGGGGCGGACGAACCTCTGGTGTGCCAGTTGTCGCGCCAGCGGCACGGCTGGTTAGCCACGTTCGGAAGGGATAAGCGCTGAAAGCATCTAAGTGCGAAGCTCGCCCTGAGATGAGGCTTCCCACCGGGAGACCGGGTAAGGCCCGTGGGAGACCACCACGTCGATAGGCCGGAGGTGGAAGCACGGCAACGTGTGGAGCCGACCGGTACTAATAGGCCGAGGGCTTGACTCGCGCTCGCGCTCGCTATCGCGGTTCTCGAGCGATCGCTCGAGGGCTCGCATCCTCGATCGTCGGACCCCGACCTCCGGTTCGGGTCGAGGCGTTTCGGTGGCCATGGCGGAGGGGGAACACCCGGTCCCATCCCGAACCCGGAAGTTAAGCCCTCCAGCGCCGATGGTACTGCCAGGGGGACCTGGTGGGAGAGTAGGTCGCTGCCGAGACATCCTGCGAAGGGCCGCCTACGGGCGGCCCTTCGCGCGTTCTCGGCTCGCGTAGGCTGGGGCCGATGGCCAAGCCAGCGCGCCCCCGATCCCCGTCCGCGGGGCGGCCGGGACGGTCTCGGCTGCCCCGAGCGCTGGCCGAGGAGCTCGCGCACGCGACTCGGCCCCGCGATCGCGAGGCGGCGTCGCGGCACCTCGCGGCCGCGATCGAGGCGCTCGGACACGACGACGCCCGCGGCGCCGCGCGCGAGGGGGAGCGGGCCAAGGCGCTGGCGCCGCGGGCGTCGGCCGTGCGGGAGGTCCTCGGGCTCGCGTACTACCGACTGGGGCGGTGGCAGGACGCGCTCACGGAGCTGAAGTCCTACCGCCGGCTGTCGGGGCGCCGCGACCAGAACCACCTGATCGCGGACTGCCTGCGGGGGCTCGGCCAGCCGGAGCAGGCCGTGCCCGTTGCCGAGGAGGCGATCCGCGATCCCGCCGTCCCGCCCGAGGCGCGGGCGGAGGCCGCGATCGTGGCCGCGGCGGCCCTCGCGGACCAGGGCCGGTTCCCCGAGGCCCTGGCCGTGCTGCGGCGACGGCCGACGCGCGAGGACGAGTCGGAGCCCTGGACGCTTCGCCTGTGGTACGTGCGGGGCGACATCCTCGAGCGGGCCGGGAGGCCGGAGGAGGCGGCGGAGGAGTTCCGGCGGATCGTGCGCCACGACGCCGGCGCGTTCGACGCCGCGGAGCGGCTCGCCGCGCTCAGCGGGTGAGCCCCTCGCGCTCCCAGCGCTTGCGCCAGTAGCGCGCGAGGCCCTCGGCGTTCATCCGGATGGACCCGATCGCGTCGTAGCGGTCGCGGTCGAAGGGCTCGTGGGCGTCGCCCTCGTACTCCTCGGCGGCCAGGCGCGTGAGGTCCTCGACGATCGCCTCGACCGACGCCTCGGGGTCGGCTTCCAGGCGGCGGCGGACCGCCCGGGACCAGCGCCGGATCCGCTCCGCCCCGCGGGTGAAACCGTCCTCGGGGGGCAGCGGGCCGAAGTGGGTGGCGAGCAGGTGCGCGGGCGCGCGCTCCCGGAACCGCTCGATCGTGGCGAGGGCGGCCTCGACGTCGACCTCGGGGGGCGGCAGGGCCGGGCGGATGCAGTGGGCCCACGGCAGGTACACGCCGACGCCCTCGCCGCAGAACAGGGCGCCGGAGGCGTCGTCGAGGAGCGCGATGTGGTGCGAGGCGTGGCCCGGCGCGTGGATCACCTCCAGCGCACGATCGCCGAGCGGGATCCGCGCGCCGTCGGCGACGGCCCGCACGCGCTCGGCGGGCACCGGGCGCGGCAGCCCGTACAGCGCCCGCATCCGCTCGTGGCCGTAGGTCCGGGCCGTGCTCGCGACGAGGCGCTCGGGGTCGACGAGGTGTCGGGCGCCGGCCTCGTGGACCCACAGCGTCGCCCGCGGGAAGCGCTCGAGCAGGACGCCGGCGCCGCCCGCGTGGTCGAGGTGGATGTGGGTCACGACGATGTGGGCGAGGTCGCCCGGCCCCAGTCCGAGCCCGTCGAGCGCCCCGCGGACCGCGTCGGCGTCGGCGGCCGACGCCGATTCGATGAGGACGGGCTCGCGGGCGGCGAGCAGGAACACGCCGTTGAACGCCTCGATCCCGCCGGTGCCCGCGTCGACGACGCTGACGCTGATCGCGTCCAGCGTCGTCGCCAGCCTGGCGGGCGGGGCCTCCTGCGCGTCGTGGGTCCGCTCCACCTCGAGGAGTTTGCCACGCGCGAACGATGTCGGCGCCATCGCGTAGCGTGCCGCCCGACGGATTAAGGAGCAGCGAGGGAGCAGCGATGGTGACGGTCAACGTCGTCGTGCTCGCGGGCACGGTGGCGACCGACCCCGTCCGGCGGCGCCTGCCGTCGGGCGAGGAGGTCACCGAGCTCCGGCTGTCCGTTCCGGAGGCGGGTCGGCGTCTCCTCCCCCCTCCCGATCGCGGCACGGCACGCCGTGGTCGGCCCCCGAGCCCTCGAGGGCATCGGGAAGGGTGACCCCGTGCTCGTGCACGGGCACCTCGTCCGCCGCTTCTACCGGAGCGGCGCCGGGGCGCGGAGCCTGACGGAGGTGGTCGCCACCGGCATCAAGAAGCTCGCGACCCAGGAGCCCTGACGGGGGGCTCGCCGCGCCCGCCCGGGTGCGTGAGGGGCCTGGTCCGGACGGGCGCGGGGTCGGACCCGAGCGGCAGCAGGACGACCCCGCTGCGCGGCTTGGGCCAGAAGAAGGTGGACTTGCGGGGCAGGCGCTGGCCGCGCTCGACGACCCGCCGGATCGTGCGCGGAGAGGTCGGCGGCAGCAGGTAGGCCGCGACGGCCGACCCGCCGCGGACCGCGGCGTCGGCCTCGCGCGCGTCGTGGGTGAACCGGAGCCGGCCGCCGGGCGCGACGCGGTCGAGCACCTCGGCGTGCAGGGCGCGGACGGCGGGCGGCTCGCCGGGCAGCTCGTGGACGCGGTAGCGCACGCGGCCGTCGACGCGCACCGCGCTCGCGATGCGCACGGCGTCGTCGTCCAGCGCGGCCAGGGCGTCCTCGAGACGATCGACGGGGCGCCCCGGCAGCTCGGGCACGGCGCCGGCGAGCTGGAGGCGGTGGTAGGCAAGCACCGGGATCTGCTGGGACTCCGCGTCGGCCACGAAGGCGAGGATCCGGTCCCAGGGTCCCGGCCCATCGGTCGCGCGGCGTTCCTCGCGGTAGGCGAGCGCGGTCGCGTACCGGTGGTGGCCGTCGGCGATGAGCAGCGGCGCGGCCTCGTGCAGGAGCTGGACCGGCTCGTCGGCCGGCACGATCCAGACCCGGTGCACGACCCCCTCCTCGTCGCGGACCTCCGCGCTCGGGGGCTGGGCGGTGGCCTCGTCCAGGAGGGCGGCGAGCTCGGGGGGGTGAGCGGCGGCGGTGAGGTAGACCGGCGACAGGTGCGTCTGCGTGGCGCGCAGCAGCTGCAGGCGGTCCTCGACCGGGCCGGGCATGGTCTCCTCGTGGGGCAGGATCGACCCGCCCCAGGGCTCGAGCTCGAGGGCGGCGATGAGGCCGCGGACGGACCGATCGCGGCCCTCGAGGCGGAACCGGAGCTCGTAGGCGACGATGCACGGACCGCCGGTGGGGACGAGGACGCCGTTCGCCCGCCAGCTCCGGAGGGTCTCGGCCGCGTGCCGGTAGCGGTTCCCCGGATCGTTCGGATCGGCCGGCCCCTCGGCCAGGTCGATCCGGATCACGTTGTAGGGGCTCGCCGCCGCGAGGGCGGCGCGGACCGGCTCGCTGATAACGTCGTAGGGAGGCGCCGTGAGGCGCTGCAGCGGGCCGGCGACGCGCGGGTCGTACACGAGCCCGACGAACGGTGAGAGGCGAGGCACGAGCCCTGTATAGCAACGACCGTCCGGCAGAGACCGCGTACGAACTGTACGCGCGTGGGCGCGCGCTGCTCCACGACGGCCATCCGCACGCGGCGGCGATCCTGCTCGGGCGCGCCAAGCGGCTCGAGCCCGAGAAGGCCTCGATCCGCGAAGCCCTCGGACGGGCCCTGTTCATGAGCGGGCGCGCCGCGCACGCCCGTCGGGAGTTCGCCAAGATCGTGCAGCTCGACCCGGCGGACGATTGGGCCCACTTCGCCCTGGCGCTCGCGTGCGAGCGGACGGGCCAGCACACGCGGGCCCTGCGGCATGCGAAGCTCGCCCTGGCGATGCACCCGGGCGTCGCGGCCTACGAGCGGGCGGTGCGACGCCTCGCGCCCCGCGCCTGACGCCGTGCGGATCGCCGACCGCTACGACGCGTTCCTGTTCGATCTCGACGGGGTGCTGTTCCGCGAGGCCGAGCCGATCCCCGGCGCCGCGGAGGTCCTGGCCGAGCTGCGGGCGGCGGGGCGTGGACTGGCCTTCGTGACGAACAACTCGAGCCGTCCCCCCGCCGAGGTCGGCGCGCACCTGCGGGCCCTGGGGATCGCGGCCGATCCGACCGAGGTCGTGACCTCCGCTCAGGCGACCGGGGAGCTCCTCGCCGAGCAGGGCGTCGGCACCGCGTACGTGCTCGGGGAGGCCGGCCTGCGCGTGGCGCTGGCGGAGGCGGGGGTCGGGATCGTCGACGGCGAGCCCGAGCGCGTCGACGCCGTCGTCGTCGGGCTCGATCGCGCCGTCACCTACGAACGGCTCCGGATCGCGGGCGAGCTGGTCCAGCGCGGGGCTCGCCTCGTGGCCTCCAACGCCGACGCGTCGTTCCCGGCTCCGGGCGGGGTGACCTGGCCGGGGGCCGGCGCGATCGTGGCCGCGATCGAGACGGCCACCGGTGTGCGGGCCGAGGTGGTCGGCAAGCCGCACGCGCCGCTGTTCCGGATGGCGCTCGGCCGCGCCGGCGGGGTCCGCCCCCTCGTCGTCGGGGACCGCCTCGACACCGACGTGGCCGGAGCGGCGGCGCTCGGCTGGGACGCCGCTCTCGTGCTCACCGGGGTGACGACCGCCGAGGAGGCCGCGCGCGCCGACCCTCCTGCGACCTACGTGCTCGAGGACCTCCGAGGCCTGCTGCTCGATCCCGGAGCCTGAGCGATCAGGGCAGCAGCGGCGCGGTCGGGCGCCGGCCCCGCAGCGCGACGAGCGCGACGACGTAGCCGAAGGCGAAGCCGCCGACGTGCGCCCAGTAGGCGACCCCTCCGCCGCCGACGCTCGAGAGCTGACCGACCCCGCTCACGAGCTGGAGGACGAACCACAGCCCCAGGACGATCAGCGCGGGCAGCTCCACGATCGTCACGAAGAAGAAGAAGACGAGCGTCGTGACGCGCGCGCCCGGGAACAGGAAGAGGTAGGCGCCGAGCACCGCGGCCACCGCGCCCGAGGCCCCGAGCGTCGGGATCGCCGAGTCGGGGGCGAAGGCGAACTGCAGGGCGAAGGCGACCACGCCCCCGACGAGGTAGAAGACGAGGTAGGGCAGGTGGTGCATCCGGTCTTCCACGTTGTTGCCGAAGATCCAGAGGAACAGCATGTTCCCCAGTAGGTGCAGCCAGCCGCCGTGGAGGAACATCGCGACCACGAGCGAGGCCAACGGCGACTTGTCGGGGCAGCGTCGTTCGAGCGCCGCCTGCACGACGGGCCCGGCGCCGGGGGCCGAACGCATCGTCCAGCGCCCGGCCGGCCGCGACGCCTCCGCGGGCGAGGGCTTCGCCGTTCGCGAGCTCCCAGGGGACCGCCGCGTGGCACAGGAAGAACAGCTGTTGGTCGACCTCGGACCGCGGGCCGGTCGCCAGCGTCGGCTGCCACAGCACGAACGCGGCGACGTTCAGCGCGATGAGCGCGACGGTGACCGCCGGCACGCGGGAGGCGGGGTTGGCGTCGCGGATCGGCAGCACGGCGCCAAGGGTATGCTGACGGCGTTCGGGAGGCGAGGAGGCAGCGATGGCTCGTGTGGATGAGCTCCGCAAGACGATCGAGGCGGCACTCGGCCAGCTGACCCCCGCGAAGGCCCAGCAGCTGGCTCGGAGCTGGCTCGAGCCCGAAGCCCGCAAGGAGCAGGTCGCGAAGGCGACGACCGAGCTCCTCGAATGGTCCCAACGCAACCGCGAGCGCCTACGGACGCTGGTCCGCAAGGAGATCCGGGAGCAGCTGAGCCAGATCGGCGTCGCGACGAAATCGGAGCTGGAGACCCTCCGCAAGCGCGTCCGCGAGCTCGAGCGCGCGGCGGGCGCCCGAGCCCGAACGGCGGCCACGCGCTCGAGCCGCTCCTCCGGCTCCGGCGGCGGACGGCGATCGGGCTCGGCAGGCACGACCCGCTCGAAGGGCGGGGAGCGCTAGGGGGCGTCCGGCCCGTGCCCAGGCGGCGGCTCGACGCCGAGCTCGTCCGCCGCGGCCTCATCCCGACCCGCGCGCAGGCCCGGGAGGCGGTGCTGGCGGGCTCGGTCCTCGTCGGTGGGCGTCCGGCGCGCAAACCGGCCACGCTCGTGGGACCCGAGGAGGCCCTCGTGCTCACGGCGCCACCGCGCCCGTTCGTCTCGCGCGGCGGCGAGAAGCTGCGTGCGGCGCTCGAGCGCCTCGAGGTCGACCCGAGGGGTCGTCGGTGTCTCGACGCCGGCGCCTCCACGGGCGGGTTCACCGACTGCCTGTTGCGGGCCGGGGCCGCGGCGGTGATCGCGGTCGACGTCGGCTACGGCCAGCTCGCCCTGGGGCTTCGCCGGGATCCCCGGGTCGTCGTGCTCGAGCGGACGAACGTGCGGGACCTGCGCCCCGAGGACCTGCCGTTCCGGCCCGAGCTCGTCGTCGCGGACCTGTCGTTCGTACCGCTGCGCCTCGTCGTGCCGGTCCTCGTCGAGCTCGCCGTCCCCGGGGCCACCTTCGTGGTCCTCGTCAAGCCGCAGTTCGAGTCGGAGCGCCGCGACGTGGGCCGAGGGGGGGTCGTGCGGGACCCGGCGGCCTGGCGGCGGGCGATCGAGGTCGTGGCGCACGCGTTCGAACGCGCCGGCGTTCCCCCGATCCGGGTCGTCCCCTCGGCGTTGCCGGGGCCGGCCGGCAACGTCGAGTTCTTCCTGCACGCGGGCGGGGGCGGGGGCGAGGAGGGCCCGGACGTCGCCGGCGCCGTGCGCGAGGCGGAGTCGCTCCGGTGAGCCGCCGCGTGGCCTTCGTCGTCCACGAGGGACGGCCGGCGGCCGTCGAGGCCGCCGCGACGCTTCGGCGCACGCTCGCCGACGACGGCGTCGAGGTCCTCGACGCCGCGGGTCCCTGCGACCTGGTCGTGTCCGTCGGGGGCGACGGGACGTTCCTGCGGGCCGCGCACCTGGCGGCCGGCGCCGACGTGCCGGTCCTCGGGGTGAAGGTCGGGCGGCTCGGGTTCCTCACGGAGGTCGAGCCGGGCGACGCGCCGCCGCTGATCCTCGCCGCCCTGGAGGGTCGCGCCCGGATCGAGGAGCGCCTCGCGGTGCGAGCCGACGCGGCCGGCGGGGCGCCCTTCGAGCCCCAGTGGGGCCTGAACGAGATCATCGTCGAGAAGCGAGCCCGGCACCGCCTCGTCCGACTGGCGGTGGAGGTCGACGGCGAGTACGTGACGACGTTCTCGGCCGACGGCGTGATCGTGGCGACTCCCACGGGCTCCACCGCGTACTCGTTCTCCGCCCGGGGGCCGATCGTCACTCCGGACGTGCCCTGCCTCATCGTGGACCCGATCGCCGCGCACATGGTTTTCGATCGGTCGTTCGTGCTGCGCGCCGACCAGGTCGTGACCCTCGAGGTCGTCGGGGACGAGCCGGGGATCCTGTCCGCGGACGGCCGAGCCTCGCTCGAGGTCCCCGTCGGGACCCGGGTCCGGATCCGCGCGGCCGACCGGCCCTCGCGGTTCGTGCGGCTCGACGACGGGCCCGGGTTCCTCGGGCGGGTCCGCGAGAAGTTCGGCCTTCCCGCCGAGCCGGAGGGTGTCGCCGAGCGCGGCTAGCATCGGACGGCATGCTGCGCGAGCTCCACGTGAGCGGCCTCGGGTCGATCGAAGACGCCGACCTCGAGCCTCACCCGGGGCTCACGGTCCTGTCCGGCGAGACGGGGGCGGGCAAGACGATGGTCGTGCAGGCCCTGTCGCTCGCCCTGGGCGCGCGGGCGAGCGCGGATCTCGTCCGGCCGGGCGCCGACGCGGCACGGGTGCAGGCGCGCTTCGAGGTCGCGGGCGACGCCGACGGGTGGGCGGAGGACGGCGAGGTCGTCCTCGCCCGAACCGTGGGCGCCGACGGACGCAGCAGCGCCCGGGTCGGCCGGCAGCTCGCGACCGCGGCGATCCTCGCCGAGCTGGGCGGGCGCCTGGCCGAGATCCACGGTCAGCGTGACGGCCGACGCCTCCTCGACCCGGCGACCCAGGCGGCCTTCCTCGACCGCGCCGGGGGCGGGGAGCACCTCGGCCGGCTCGAGCGCCACGCGGCGGTGCTCGCCGAGCTTCGCACCGCGCTCGCCGCGCGGGAGGAGCTCGCCCGCTCGCTGCGCGATCGGGAGCGCGAGCTCGACCTGCTGGCCTACCAGCTCCGCGAGATCGAGGCGGTCGGACCGCGCCCGGGGGAGACGGAGGAGCTCGAGGCCGAGGTGGCGCGCCTCGAGGCGATCGAGCGCCTGACCGATCAGGCGCGCCAGGCCCGCGCGCTGCTCGGCGGGGACGGCGCTGCGGCGGACGCGCTCGCCGGGGCGGCGTCGGCCCTCGAGGCCGCGGCGGCGATCGATCCGGCCGCCGGAGGGCTCGCCGCCCGTGCCCGCGCGGCCTTCGCGGAGGCCGCGGAGCTCGCCCGCGACGTCCGCGGCTGGGAGGATTCCCTGCAGGACGATCCGGCGCGGCTCGCCGCGGCCCGCGAGCGCCTGCTCGCCCTGCGGAGCCTGCACCGCCGCTACGGACCGACGGATGCCGAGGTGCTTCGGTTCGCCGACGAGGTGCGGGCGCGCCTGCGGGAGCTTCAGGGCGCCGACGATCGGCTCGAGCGGCTCGAGTCGGACCTCGCGCGGCTGCGCGAGGAGGCCTCGGGCCTTGCCGCCGCGATCCTCGAGCGCCGTCGGGCCCTTGCGCCGGAGCTCGCCTCGGCGGTGGGAGCGGCGCTGGAGCAGCTCGGCATGCCGCAGGCGCGGGTGCGGTTCCGCCTCGAGGCACCGGCGGCCGCGGAGGACCTCGGTGGCGTCGAGCTCCAGGTGCGGGTCGGCACCGGGGCGCCGTGGCGGGCGCTGGCGCGCGGACCCTCCGGAGGGGAGCTCTCGCGCGTGATCCTCGCATGTCGGAGCGTCGTGGCGACGCTGGACGACGTCCCGACCCTCGTGTTCGACGAGATCGACGCGGGGATCGGGGGGCGCACGGGCCTGGAGATCGGCCGGCGGCTCGCGGCGCTCGCGCGCGAACGGCAGGTGCTCGTCGTCACGCACCTCGCGCAGGTGGCCTGCTTCGCCGACCTGCACGTTCGGGTGCGCAAGCGGGCGCACGCGGCGACGCTCGAGCCGCTCGAGGGGGGCGAGCGCGTCCGTGAGCTCGCCCGGATGCTCGCGGGCCTGGAGCGGAGCAGCTCCGCGGCCTCGCACGCCGAGGAGCTGCTGCAGCAGGCCGGGGCCTGGCGCGAACGCATCGCGGCCGGCGTCCCACGCTGAGCCGACGCCTCTGCTAGAGTCGAGGTCCGTGGTCGCGGAGCCGAGGTACATCTTCGTCACGGGCGGCGTCGCCTCCGGCCTCGGCAAGGGGATCACCGGCCTCATCGCTCGGGCGTCTGCTGAAGTCCCGTGGGCTGCGGGTGACGATGCAGAAGCTCGACCCCTACATCAACGTCGACCCGGGCACGATGAACCCCTTCGAGCACGGCGAGGTGTTCGTCACCGACGACGGCGGCGAGACCGACCTCGACCTTGGCCACTATGAGCGGTTCATCGACGAGCGCCTCTCCCGGGACTCCAACGCGACCACCGGCTCGATCTACTCCGCGGTGATCGCGGCCGAGCGCCGCGGCGACTACCTCGGCAAGACGGTGCAGGTGATCCCGCATATCACCGACGAGATCAAGCGGCGGATCCAGCGTCTCGCTCTCGATGACGACGTCGACGTCGTCATCACGCGAGATCGGCGGCACGGTCGGTGACATCGAGATCCTGCCCTTCCTGGAGGCGATCCGGCAGTTCCGCCTCGACGTCGGTCGCGACAACGTGTGCTATCGTCCACGTCACGCTCGTGCCGTTCATCGGGCCCTCAGGGCGAGCAGAAGACCAAGCCGACTCAGCACTCGGTCACCGAGCTGCGCAGCCGCGGTATCCAGCCCGACGCGATCGTGTGCCGCAGCGCCGGCCCGATCTCGCCCGAGCTCAAGCGCAAGATCTCCAACCTCTGCGACGTCCCCGTCAACGGCGTGGTCAACGCGCTTCGATGCCCGCAACCTCTACGAGGTGCCGCTGGTGTTGCACGACGAGGGCCTCGACCGAGGTGGTGTGCGACCTCCTCGGCTTCGGGATCGTGAGCTCGACCTGTCGGAGTGGGAGATCCTCGTCGACCGGATCGAAACGGCCGATCAGCCGGTGCGCATCGGCATCATCGGGAAGTACGTGAGCCTTCCCGATGCCTACCTGTCGGTGGTGGAGGCGCTGAAGCACGGTGGATTCCACTACGGCGCCGACGTCGGGATCGAGTGGATCCAGGCCGAGGAGGTGGAGGGCCTGCTGGCCGACGGGCGACTGCGCGATCTCGACGGCATCGTGATCCCCGGGCGGGTTCGGGGAGCGGGGCGTCGAGGGCAAGATCGCGGCGGCCGGCTATCGCGCGCGAGAACGAGATCCCCTGTCTTGGTCTCTGCCTGGGCATGCAGGTGATGACGATCGAGTTCGCCCGCAACGTGCTGCGGCTCGCCAACGCCAACTCCAGCGAGTTCGACCCCGCCACCCCGCACCCGGTGATCGACCTGCTCCCCGAGCCAGCAGGACGTCACCGACCTCGGCGCGTCGATGCGTCTGGGCGCCCAGCCGGCGCACATCGTGCCGGGAACCCTGGCCGCGCGGGCCTACGAGCAGGAGGTCGTCTACGAGCGCCATCGCCACCGCTTCGAGGTGAACCCCGCCTACCACGACGTCCTGCGCGAGCACGGCCTCGATCATCTCGGCCACGGACAAGGACGGGCGCCTCGTCGAGATCGTCGAGCTGCCCGGCCACCCGTTCTTCGTCGCGGGGCAGTTCCACCCGGAGCTGCGCTCGCGCCCGACCCACCCCCACCCGCTGTTCCGCGACTTCGTCGGCGCGGCCGTGGCCGAGCGCAGCCGTCGTTCGAGCGTCCCGGTCGCGGGCTCGATCGGCGCCGGCTGAGCGGGGGCCGTGTCGCCCGAGCCGCGCTCCACACATCCGGCCTTCCGCGGCTCCTTCGTCGCGGTCGACGTCGAGGACTGGGGCCCGATCGGCACGCACGAGGTCGTCCGCCGCCCCGGCGCGGCCGGGGTCCTGCCGATCACGCCGGACGGCGACGTCCTGCTCGTTCGGCAGTTCCGCCCCGCGGTGCGCACGACCCTGACCGAGATCCCCGCCGGGATCCTCGACGTCGAGGGGGAGGACCCCCTCACGTGCGCCTCCCGCGAGCTCCTCGAGGAGACCGGGTACCGTCCGGCGACGATCGAGTTCCTCGGGGGGTACTACTCCTCGGCGGGGTTCTGCGCGGAGTACGTGCACCTGTTCTGGGCGCGCACGGAGCCGGTGCCGGTCGGGGTTCCCGAAGCGGGGCTGGAGCTCGTGCGCGAGCCCCTGGCCAGGATGGTGGCCGCCGCCCGCGGGGGCAGGGTGCGCGACGCGAAGACGGCCCTGGCGCTCTTGCTGTACGGAACGCCTCGCCCTCCCAGCCCGCCCCCGGGGTAGGCTCCCTGCCGGGGAGACGTCGTTCAGGAGGGAGCCGTGATCGTCGGGATCCCGACCGAGGTGAAGGACCACGAGTACCGGGTCGCCGCCACGCCGGAGGGGGTGCGCGAGCTCGTGCGTGCCGGGCACGCGGCGCTCGTGCAGTCGGGCGCCGGGGCCGGCTCGTCGATCCCCGACGAGGCCTACGCGGCCGCCGGCGCCGAGGTCGTCGCCACGGCCGAGGAGGTCTTCGAACGCGCCGAGCTGATCGTGAAGGTGAAGGAGCCGCAGCCGGCGGAGTTCGAGCTGCTCCGTTCGGGCCAGGTGCTGTTCACGTACCTGCACCTGGCCGCCGACGGCGGGCTCACGCGGTTCTTGCTCGAGCGCGGCGTGACGGGGATCGCCTACGAGACGGTCCAAAGCGCCGACGGGCGCCTGCCCCTGCTCGCGCCGATGTCGGAGATCGCCGGCCGGATGGCGCCCCACGTGGCCGCGTCGCTCCTCGAGCGAGAGCACGGCGGTCGCGGGGTGCTGATGGGCGGTGCGACGGGGGTGGCACCCGCCCAGGTCGTGGTCCTCGGGGCCGGGATGGCCGGCGCGAACGCCGCATGGATCGCCGCCGGGATGGAGGCGAGCGTCACGGTCGTCGATCGCAACGTGGATCGGCTCCGCTGGATCGATGAGCTATGGCGCGGGCGCATCCAGACGATCATGTCCTCGAGCCTCGCGATCGAGCGGCTCGTCCTCGACGCGGACGTGGTGATCGGGGCGGTGCTCGTTCCCGGCGCGCGGGCGCCGCACCTGGTCAGCGCATCGATGGTGGCGGAGATGCGCACCGGCGCGGTCCTGATCGACATCGCGATCGACCAGGGCGGCTGCTTCGAGACCTCGCGGATGACGACCCACTCCGACCCGACCTTCGTCGTCGACGGGGTCGTGCACTACGCGGTCGGGAACATGCCGGGCGCCGTGCCCCGAACGTCGACCTACGCCCTGACGAACGTGACGCTGCCCTACGTCCTGCTGCTCGCAGAGCTGGGGCCGGAGGAGGCCGCGCGGCGGGACCCGGCGCTCGCGCGCGGGATCAACACCTATCGGGGTGAGGTCACGAACGAGGGGGTCGCTCGGGCGCACGGGCTGCAGGCCGTCGACCCCATGTCGCTGATCGAGCGGCCCTGATCGGTCGGAGGCGATGCCAGCGGTGCGGACCTGCGTCGAGCGCTTCCTCGACCACCTCGCCGTGGAGCGCGGGGTCTCGCCGAACACGCTCGCGGCCTACCGCCGCGACCTCGCCCGGTACGAGGCGTTCCTGCGGGGCCGCTCGATCGTCGACGCCGACGCGATCTCGCCTCGGACCGTTCGCTCGTTCCTCGCCTCCGTGTCGGCCGCCAGGTACGGGCCCGAGCAGACGCCCTACGCGGCCTCGTCGGTGGCACGGACGCTGTCCGCGGTCCGGTCCCTGCACCGGTTCCTCGTGCGCGAGGGCCTGCTCGAGCACGACCCGGCGCGCGGTGTGCGGCGGCCGCGGCTGCCTCGGGCGCTCCCGCGGGCGCTCGAGGTCGAGGCGATCGTGCGGCTCCTCGAGGCGCCGGACCGTCGGTCCCCGACCGGGCTTCGCGACCGGGCGATGCTCGAGGTGCTCTACGGCGCGGGTCTGCGGATCTCGGAGCTTACGGCCCTCGACGTCGACGACCTCGACCTGGAGGACGGGGCCGTTCGCGTCCTCGGCAAGGGCGGGCGCGAGCGCGAGGTGCCCTTGGGGCGGGCCGCCGTGCGCGCGGTCCGCGAGTACCTGGCGAGGGGCAGGCCGGCGCTCGCCCGGCCTCGAACCCGAGGGGCGTTGTTCCTGAACGCGCGGGGCGGCCGGCTCACGCGCCAGAGCTGTGCGCGGCTGCTCGGCCGCTACGCGGTCCGTGCGGGGATCACGGAGCCGGTGACCCTGCACGGACTCCGGCACTCGTTCGCCACGCACCTGCTCGAAGGAGGTGCGGACGTGCGCGTGGTGCAGGAGCTGCTCGGCCACGCGAGCGTCGCGACCACGCAGGTGTACACGCTCGTGACGCGCGACCATCTCCGGGAGGCGTACGAGTCCGCCCACCCGCGCGCGCGGCGCCGCGGAGGTCGGTGAGATGGCCGAACGCGGGCCGGCGCGACACCAACAGCGGCGGCGGGCGCTGGAGCGACGCGCGGAGGAGCTGCGCCGGGAGCTCGTGGAGCACGGCGCCCATCCCGAGACCGGCGCGCTGCGCTTCGACGACGATGCCGGGTTCGCCGACCGCTCGCACACGACCGAGGAGCGCTCGCGGCTGATCGCTCTGGTCGGCGTGCTGCGGGCGGAGCTCGAGGAGGTCGAGCGCGCGCTCGAGAAGATCGACCGCGGGCAGTACGGGGTTTGCGAGCGCTGCGGACGACCGATCGGAGACGATCGCCTGGACGCGATCCCCTGGGCGACCCTGTGCATCGACTGCAAGCGCCGGGGGCGCCGGTGAGCGAGGCGGTCGTCGAACGGGTCGTGCTGATCGTGTGCGACTCGTGGGGGGTGGGCGACGCGCCGGATGCGGCGGCCTACGGGGACGGAGGCTCCGATACCCTCGGCAACACGGCGCGCGCCGTCGGCGGGATCGCGGCACCGAACCTCGCGCGGCTCGGCCTGGGGCACCTCACCGAGATCGCCGGCGTGCCGCCCGCCGCCGCGCCCGGTACGGCCCACGGCAGGGCGACGGAGCGCTCGGCGGGCAAGGACACGACGACCGGGCACTGGGAGATGATGGGGCTCGTCCTCGATCGGCCCTTCCCCCTGTACCCGACGGGGTTCCCGGCGGAGGTCATCGAGCCGTTCGAGCGGGCGATCGGCCGACGGGTCCTCGGGAACCGCCCGGCCTCCGGCACCGAGATCATCGAGGAGCTCGGCGCGACGCATCTCGCGACAGGGCGTCCGATCGTCTACACGAGCGGCGACTCCGTCTTCCAGGTCGCGGCCCACGTCGACGTCGTCGACCTTCCCACCCTCTACACGTGGTGCGAGATCGCGCGCGGGCTGCTCGTCGGTGAGCACGCGGTCGGCCGCGTGATCGCACGGCCCTTCGAGGGCCGGCCGGGCGCGTTCGTCCGCCGCCCCGAGCGTCGGGACCTCTCCCTGCCTCCGCCGGGGCCCACGGTGCTGGACCGCCTGGAGGACGCCGGCGTGCCGGTGCTCGCCGTGGGCAAGATCGCCGACGTGTTCGCCGGGCGGGGCATCGCCGAGTCGCGCTACTCGAACTCCGACGAGCACGGTGTCGAGCTCACGCTCGAGCGGCTCGACCGACCGGGGCCGGTCCTCGTCTTCACGAACCTCGTCGACTTCGACTCGAAGTACGGCCACCGCAACGACCCCCAGGGCTACGCGCGCGCCGTCGAGGCGTTCGACCGTCGGATCCCCGAGCTGCTGGACGCGCTCGGCGCAGGGGTCCTCGTGATCACCGGCGACCACGGCTGCGATCCGACCACGCCGTCGACCGACCACTCGCGGGAGCGCACGCCGATCCTGATCGGAGGGCTCGACGGCGGGCCCCACGAGCTCGGGACGCGGTCGAGCTTCGCGGACCTGGGGGTGACGATCGGAACCCTCCTGGGGGCGCGCGTGGACGGATTGGCCGGGACGTCGTTCGCCGACTCGCTGGGGATCGCGCGGAGGCGCCGATGAGCCCGGGGCGGGGGCCGGGAGGCCGCGGCGGGGAGGTCGAAGCTCAAGCTCAACCTGAGGTCGGGCCGCGGCGACGGTCAGGCCTTCCGGAGGGCTCGACCTGATGGTGGGGGATCCACGGACGGTCGTCGCCCGCAAGCGCGACGGCATGGCCGTGCCTGCCGAGGAGCTCGAGGCCTTCGTCCTCGCCTACGCGCGCGGCGAGGTGAGCGACGCCCTGGCGGCGGCGTTCCTCATGGCCTGCGTGATCCGGGGCATGACCGCCGAGGAGACCCTCGCCATGTGCCGGGCGATGGTGGCCTCCGGGGCCACGGTGTCCTTCGACCTCGACCGTCCCGTCGTCGACAAGCACTCGACGGGGGGTGTCGCCGACGGGGTCACCCTCGTGTTCGCTCCGCTGGCGGCGGCGCTCGGTCTGGGGGTCGCCAAGCTCTCGGGCCGCGGCCTCGGGCACACCGGCGGCACGCTGGACAAGCTGGAGGCCATCCCGGGGCTCAGGACCGACCTCGGCCCCGAACGGATCGAAGATCAGGTCCGCCGGGTCGGCTGCGCGGTGGCCGCGCAGTCCCCGGCGATCGTGCCGGCCGACGGCGCCCTGTACGCCCTGCGGGACGCGACCGCGACGGTTCCCTCGGTGCCGCTGATCGCCGCGAGCGTGATGGCGAAGAAGCTCGCGGTGGGAAGCGACCTCATCGTGCTCGACGTGAAGGCGGGCTCGGGCGCGTTCATGAAGACCGTCGAGGAGGCCAGGGCCCTGGCGGACGCGTGCCGCGCGCTCGCGCGCGACGCCGGCCGACGGGCCGACGTGGCCGTCACCGACATGTCGCAGCCCCTGGGGGAGGCGGTCGGCAACGCCTTGGACGTACGGGAGGCGATCGAGATCCTCCGGGGTGAGCGCGCCGGTCGCCTGCGAGACCTGGTGGTCTGGTTCGCCGCTCGCGCCCTCGCACGCCTGGGGTCGATCGCTCACGAGGAAGGCGTCCGACGAGCCGAGGCCGCGCTGGCGTCGGGCGCGGCGCTGGAACGGTTCCGCGCGATGGTGGAGGCGCAGGGCGGGGACCCTGGTGTGGTCGACGACCCGGTCGGGGTCCTGCCTCGAGCCCCGCTCGTCCTGCCCGTGCTGGCGCCCGGTCCCGGGGTGCTCGCGGCGGTGGACGCGGAGGCGATCGGCCAGGCGAGCGTCGAGTTGGGCGCGGGCCGGCGTCGCAAAGGCGATCCGGTCGACCCGGCGGTCGGTCTCATCGTCGGCGTGAAGATCGGCGACCGGGTGGAGGCCGGTCAGCCGATCGGCGAGGTCCACGCGCGCGAGCGGTCGGCGGCGGACCGCGCGGCGGCCGCGCTGCTCGCGGCGCTCAGCTGGTCCGAGGAGCCGGTGACCCCGCCGCCGCTCGTCCACCTGGAGGAGGGTCGATCGTGACGAGATTCACGCTGCAGGGCCTGCTGGACGCGCTCGTCCTGCTCGCGGGGCTGGGCGTCGGGATGGCGGTTCGCGAGTACGCGCGCGCCTGGGCCGCGGCGCGCGCCGGCGACCCGACCCCTCGGCTGTGGGGTCGGGTCACGCTCGCACCCCGGTCGTGGTTCGATCCGTTCGGCAGCGGTCTCGTACCCGGGCTGATCGGCGTCCTGTGGGCGGCGAACATCCCCTGGATCCCCGCGGCCTACGGGAAGCCGGCGCCGGTGGACCCGGTCGCCTTGCGGACGCGGGCCGCGGTCGTGCGCGTGTCCCTCGCCGGACCGCTCGCGACGCTCGGCCTCGCGGTGCTGGTCGGCGTCCTCGTCCGCCTCGTCGACCCGACGCCGGCCGCGGGGCTGTTCGCTCCCTCCGGGGTGGGCCGCTCCCTTCGGGTGCTGGCCTTCGGGTGGTCGGGGCTCACGGTCTTCCACCTGTTGCCGATCCCGGGGCTGGACGGCGCGCGGATCGTGGGCCTGCTGCTGCCGCCACGTGCCGCCGAGGTCTACCGCAACGCCGATCACTACCTCGCGCTGTTCGTCCTCGCGGTCCTGTTCCTCTTCGGCTCTGGGATCCTCGGGGGGCTGACGGCCGCCGTGTGCACGAACCTGGCCGCAGGGCCGTGCGTGTAGCCGGCTCCCGGGCCGCGGAGGGGACCGCGCTATCATCCCCGCATCGTGAGCGCCCGAGGCGATCGCCGATGCCCCGAGCACCACGCGCGTGCTGACGGGGTACCGGCCGACGGGA
Source organism: Actinomycetota bacterium (assembly GCA_026003015.1). Lineage (GTDB taxonomy): Bacteria > Actinomycetota > UBA4738 > UBA4738 > HRBIN12 > BPGL01. The sequence continues at coordinate 402,215 of BPGL01000001.1, forward strand.
CCGCTGCACCTCGGCCACTGGGCCGGCAACATCGAGAACATGCTCCGGCTCCAATCCGACCCCGCGAACGACTGCTTCTTCTTCATCGCGGACTGGCACATGCTCACGACGCACTACGACCGCACCGACGAGCTGCCCGGGTTCGTCGAGGGGCTCGTGCTCGACTGGCTGGCCGCCGGGATCGATCCGGAGCGCGCCACCGTCTACCGGCAGTCCGACCTACCGGAGGTCGCCGAGATGGCCCTGCTGCTCGGGATGATCACCCCTCTGGGATGGCTCGAGCGCGTCCCCTCCTACAAGGAGCGGCTCCGCGACGCCGCCGAGCGGGAGAGCGCGACCTTCGGGTTCCTCGGCTACCCGCTCCTGCAGACCGTCGACATCACGATCGTTCGCGCCCGGATCGTGCCCGTGGGAGAGGACCAGGTCGCCCACCTCGAGCTGTCCCGCGAGATCGTCCGTCGCTTCAACCGGCTCTACGGCGAGGTCCTCGTGGAGCCACAGCCCCTGCTGTCCGAGGCGCCGCTGATCCCGGGTTCCGACGGGCGCAAGATGTCGAAGTCGCTCGACAACGCGATCGGCGTCCGCGACGACGAGGCGACGGTCCGCGCGCGGGTGCGGTCGTTCATCACCGATCCGCGGAAGGTGCGTCGGGGAGATCCGGGCCGTCCCGAGATCTGCCCCGTGTTCGCGCTGCACCGCCGCTTCTCGCCCGACGACGTGGCCCGGATCGAGGCGACGTGCCGCACGGGAGAGCTCGGGTGCGTCGACTGCAAGACGCTGCTCGCCGACCACCTCGTCGAGACGTTCGCGACGTTCCGCGAACGTCGCGCGGAGCTCGCCGCGCGTTCCGGGCTCGTGCGTGAGGTGCTCGCCGCGGGGCTCGATCGCGTCCGCCCGGTCGCGCGCGAGACCCTCGCGGCCGTGCGCGCCGCGATGCACCTGACGTGAGCGGACGGGGATGAGCGAGCGGGGGCCGGGCGGGTTCGCGGTGGAGCTTCCGGCCTACGCCGGCCCGTTCCGCCTGCTCGCCGACCTGATCCTCGAGCAGAAGGTCGACGTGTGCGACGTCCCGATCGCGGCGATCACGGATCGCTACCTCGCGCACGCGCGAGCCGGCGAGGGATGGAGCCTCGAGGAGGCGACCTGGTTCCTCGCCGTGTGCGCGATCCTGCTCGAGCTCAAGGTCGCGCGCCTGACGCCTCGCTCGACGGAGCTCGACGACCAGGACCTGCTCGCCGGCTCGCCGGACCTCGCCTACGCGCGCTCCATCGAGCTGCGGGCCTTCCGTCGCGTCGCGGCCGAGCTCGCGCGGCGGCTCGAGGACGAGTCCGCCTACCACGCCCGCGACGTGGGGCCGGGTCCCGAGCACGCGCACCTGTACCCCGACCCGCTCGCGTCGGTGCGCGCGGCCGACCTGGCGGCGATCGCTGCGGAGCTGCTCCGTCCGCCACCGGTCCTCGACCTGTCCCACGTGACCCCGATCCGCATCACGGTGGCCGACGCGGTCGAGGCCGTCGAGCGCCGGATCCAGGAGATCCCGGGACGAAGCGCCACCTTCCGCGAGCTCGTCGCCGACTGCGAGGACCGGATCCACGTCGTCGTGCGCTTCCTCGCGCTGCTCGAGCTGTACCGTGATGGTCGGGTGGACCTCGTGCAGGCGGAGACGTTCGGGGAGATCGAGGTGGCATGGCGGGGGTGATCGACCTGCGCGCCCTCGAGGCCGTCCTGTTCGTCTCCGACGAGCCCCTGGGGGCCGCCGTGCTCGCCCAGGCCTTCGAGACGGACCGCCGCTCGGTCGAGGAGGCGTGTGAGCGGCTGGCCGCGGAGCTCGAGGCCCGCGGTTCGGGGCTCGTGCTGCGCGCCGTCGCCGGCGGCTGGCGCCTGTACACCCACCCCGACGTCGCCCCCACGGTCGAGCGGTTCGTCGTGTCGACGCGGCAGGTGCGGCTCACGAAGGCGGCGCTGGAGACGCTCGCCATCGTGGCCTACAAGCAGCCGGTCACGCGCCACCAGGTGAGCGCGATCCGTGGGGTGAACGCCGACGGGGTCCTGCGGGCGCTCGTCGAGCGGGGGCTGATCGAAGAGGTCGGTCGAGACGACGCGCCCGGGCGCCCCGTGCTCTACGCGACGACCCCGGCGTTCCTCGAGCGTCTCGGGCTGCCCTCGCTCGCGGCCCTCCCGCCGCTCGCGCCGCTGCTCGAGCCCGACGACGACGCCGACGCCTCGACGGGCGAGGGGGCGCCGGCCACGGGCTCGGCGGCGAGGTCGGAGGGTCCCGACCGGCCGTAGCGCCGATGGCCGAGGAGCGGCTGCAGCGCGCGCTCGCGCGGGCGGGCCTGGGGTCCCGACGCTCGTGCGAACGGCTCATCCTCGAGGGCAAGGTGAGGGTCGGCGGCCGGGTCGCGACGCTCGGAGACCGGGTGGACCCGGCGACGGCGGAGGTCGAGGTCGACGGCGTTCGGGTGAACCTCGACCCGAGGGTTCGGTACCTGGCGCTCCACAAGCCCGCGGGCGTCGTCACGACGATGCGCGACCCGGGCGGCCGCCCCGATCTGCGGTCGCTCCTGCCGGCCGAGGGCCCGCGCGTGGTGCCGGTGGGGCGGCTCGACCGCGACACCGAGGGGCTCCTGCTCCTCACGAACGACGGCGAGCTCGCGAACCGCCTGATGCACCCCCGCTACGGCGTCGAGAAGGAGTACCTCGTGTCGGTCCGGGGGCGTCCGCGCCCGGCGCACGTCGCCCGGCTCCTGCGCGGGGTCGAGCTCGAGGACGGACCGGCGCGGGCCGCGATGGCCAGGATCGTCGCGACCCGCCCGGACCGGGGGCAGCTGCGGGTCGTGATGACCGAGGGACGCAAGCGCGAGGTGCGACGGATGCTCGCCGCGCTCGGGCTGCCGGTCGAGCGGCTCGTGCGGGTCCGGATCGGCCCCGTGCGCCTCCACGGCCTGCCTCCGGGGGCGTGGCGGGAGCTCACGACCGAGGAGGTGCTCGGGCTCGCCAGGGCCGCCGGCTTGTAGCCTGAGGCGACGATCGGCCGGCGGGCGCCGGCCGACGAGCAGAGGCGAGCAGAGGACCGTCCGATGCCGATGTGGGTGCGCGCCGTCCGCGGGGCGATCGTCGTGCCGGAGGACACCCCCGAGGGGGTCCTCGGCGCGACCGAGCGCCTGCTGCGCACCCTGCTCGATCGGAACGCGATCGCTCCCGAGGACCTGATCAGCATCCTGTTCACGGCGACCGACGACCTGCGCGCGGCGTTCCCCGCCGAGGCGGCGCGCCGGATGGGGCTGGGGCGCGTGCCGCTGCTATGCGCCCGCGAGCTGCCCGTGCGCGGGTCGATGCCGAGCGTGGTGCGGGTCCTCGTGCACTTCCACACGGACCGCACTCCGGAGGCGCTCGAGCCCGTCTACCTCGACGGCGCCGAGTCGCTGCGCGATGACCTCGACCCCTGAGGCCGGGCCGCCGCGGCGGGTCGCGATCGTGGGCACCGGCCTGATCGGGTGCTCGATCGGCCTGGCGGCGGCGCGGGCCGGCCTGGAGGTCGCGGGCTACGACGCCGACGAGGGGGCCGCGACGGGGGCCGCGCGCGCCGGGTTGACGGTCGCGGGCTCGCTCGAGGCGGCTCTCGAGGGGTCGGAGCTCGTCGTCGTGGCGACCCCGATCGAGGCCGTGTGCGACGTGGTCGTGGCGGCGCTGGGTCGGGCGCCGGCGGCCGTCGTGACCGACGTGGCGAGCGTGAAGTCCTCGATCGTCCGGGCGGTCGCGGCGCGCGGCGCCCCGCTCGATCGGTTCGTGCCGGGCCACCCGATGGGCGGCAGCGAGCGCTCGGGACCCGAACACGCCTCGGCTTCGCTCGTCGACGGCATCGCCTGGGCGCTCGCCCCGACGCCGGCCACGGCCCCCGCGTCCAGGGCGCTCGTGGAGGCGTTCGTCCGGGCGCTCGGCGCGCGCCCCGTCGAGCTCGATCCCGAGCGCCACGACCGGCTGGTCGCCGTCGTGAGCCATCTGCCGCAGGTCGCCTCGACGGCGCTGATGGATCTCGCCGCCGCCGAGGAGGCCGACGAGCCCGAGCTCCTGGTGCTCGCCGCCGGCGGGTTCCGCGACCTGACGCGGCTGGCCGCCTCCAGCCCCGGCCTGTGGAGCGCGATCTTGCTGGCGAACCGTGAGGAGGTCGCGCGCGCGATCGACCGCTACGTCGAGGGGCTCGTCCGGCTGCGCGACGACGTCGCCCGCGGCGACGCGGCGCGGGTCGAGGCGACCTTCGCGTCGGCGAAGGCCGCGCGACTCGGGCTCGCGGCCAAGCCGCAGGTCCGCGCCGGCGTGGCCGTCGTCCAGGTGCCGATCCCCGACCGCCCTGGCGCCCTGGCGCAGCTCACCGGGGGCCTTGCGGAGCGCGGGGTGAACATCGAGGACCTCCAGATCGTGCACTCTCCGGAAGGGGGGAGCGGTCTGGTGCAGGTCATCGTCGCGGCGACGGCCGGGGACGCGGCGCTCGAGGCCCTCCTCGAGCGGGGGTTCGACCCCGTCCGTCTGGCCTGAGGGGTCGCGGTGGTGCGAGCGCGGATCCGGCCGTCCAGCGGCGTCGAGGCCAGGGCCCGGGTTCCCGGTGACAAGTCGATCGCCCACCGCTGGCTCATCTTGGCCTCGACCGCGGAGGGACCCAGCCGTCTAGCGGGGGTTCCCCCGGCGCTCGACCTTCGATCGACCGCGTCGTGCCTCGCCGCCGTGGCGCCCGCAGCTCGACCTGGACTGGATCGTTGGCTCGCGGAGACTCTGTCCGACCTCGAGGTCGGCGGTTCCACGTGGAACCCGAGCTCGAGCCCGAGCTCGGGGGAGCCCGACGGGCCGGTGGCGGAGGTCGAGGGTGAGGGTCGTTCGGGGCTCCGTCCGCCGGCCGCAGCCCTCGACTGCGGGAACGCCGGCACGACGATGCGCCTGCTCGCCGGCGTCTTGGCCGCGGCGCCGTTCCGAAGCGTCCTCGTCGGGGACGCGAGCCTGTCGCGGCGGCCGATGGAGCGGGTCGCCGAGCCGCTGCGGGCGATGGGGGCGTCGGTGACGACGACCGACGGGCATCCGCCCCTCACGATCCGCGGTGGCCCCCTGCGAGGCGTCCGCTGGACCCTGCCGGTGCCCACGGCCCAGGTGAAGGGCGCGATCCTGCTCGCGGGCGTCGCGGCCCAGGGCGAGACGATCGTTGAGGAGCCGGCCCCCACCCGCGACCACACGGAACGCGCGCTGCGAGCCCTCGGCGGCCCGGTGGAGACCGGCCCGGGGACCGTTCGCGTCCGCCCGTTCCAGCACCCCGGGTTCGCCGCCAGCGTGCCCGGGGACCTCTCGTCCGCGGCGTTCCTCGTCGGCGCCGCGGCCCTGCTCGGGTCCCGGCTCGAGGTCGGCGGGGTCGGGCTCAACCCGACGCGCACCCACCTGCTTGAGGTCCTCGGGCGGATGGGCGTCGCGGTCCGCGCGTCGATCGAGCGCGACGAGCTCGGTGAGCCGGTCGGGACGCTTCGGGTGGATCCGCCCGCGCATCTCGACCCGGTCGAGGTCGGCCCCGAGGAGCTCCCGCTGGTGATCGACGAGGTCCCGCTCCTCGCGGCGCTCGCCGCGCACGCCGACGGGCCCTCCCGGTTCGCCGGCGCCGGCGAGCTCCGCCTCAAAGAGAGCGATCGGCTGGAGGGGATCGCCGCCGGCCTGCGCGGCCTGGGCGGGCGCGCCGAGGCCGTCGGCGACGCCCTCCGGGTCGAGGGTGGAGGGCTGCGCGGGGGTCGGGCGTCGAGCCTGGGGGACCACCGCCTCGCGATCGCGTTCGCCGTCGCCGGGCTCGCGGCCGAGGGCGAGGTCGAGGTCGAGGGTTTCGAGGCCTCGACGGTCAGCTTCCCGGGCGTGGTCGCGGCGCTGCGCGGCCTCGGCGCCCACATCGAGGTCTCGACGTGAGCGGCAGGCCGAGGGGTCGTCCCCGGGTCGTGGCGATCGACGGGGCGGCGGGGGTGGGCAAGTCCACGCTCGCGGCGGGCCTCGCGGAGGCTCTCGGCCTCCCGTACGTGAACACGGGCCTGATGTACCGGGCCGTGGCGGCCGAGGCGCTGCGACGGGGCGTGCCGGTCGACGACGCCGAGGGGCTCGCGGCGATCGCCGACGCGCTCGCGTTCCGGGTCGCGGGCCCGGCCCCCGGACGCCTCGAGGTCGAGGGGTGGCCGGAGGATCGTCTGCGCACGGTCGACGTCGAGGCCGTGGTGTCCGCCGTCGCCGCCCACCCGGCGGTGCGCCGGCGGCTCCGAGCGCGCCAGCGGGCGATCGGGGAGGAGCGCGGCGCGGTCATGGAGGGGCGGGACATCGGCTCGGTCGTGTTCGCCGACGCGCCGGTCAAGCTCTTCGTCACCGCCGAGCCCGAGGTCCGCGCCGCACGGCGGGCTGCGGAGCGGGGCAGGTCGGCGGCCCCGGTCGGTGCGGCCCTCGACCGGCGGGACGCGCGGGACGCGCGCACGAACCCGCTGGCCCCCGCGCCGGACGCGACCGTGATCGACACCACCGACCGCACGATCGCCGAGACGCTGCACGCGGCGCTCGAGGTCGTCGCCCGGGCGGCGCCGGAGCTCGTGCCGTGAGCGGGCCCCGGGTCGTGCTCGTCGGTCGCCGCAACGTCGGGAAGTCGACCCTTGCCAACCGCCTGGTCGGTGGCCGGGAGGCGATCACGCACGATCTTCCGGGCGTGACCCGCGATCGGCTGGAGCTCGAGGTCTCCTGGGGCGGCCGCCGGTTCTGGGTCGTCGACACCGCGGGCTACGAGCCGCGCGCGAGCGGGGTCGACGCCGAGGCGATCGCGCAGACGGACCGAGCCCTGGCCGAGGCTGACGCCGTCGTGCTCGTCGTGGACGCGCACGCGGGGATCACCGAGGACGACGCTCGCGTCGCGCGCCGCCTGCGCCGAGCGCGGGTTCCCGTCCTGCTCGTCGCGAACAAGGTCGATGGCCCGAACCAGGAGCCGGACGCGGCGGTGTTCCATCGCCTCGGGCTGGGGGCGCCGCTGGCCGTCTCGGCCCTGCACGGCCGGGGGGTCGGAGAGCTCCTCGATCGGCTCGCCGACGTCGTGCCCGAGCGGGTGGAGGCCGACGAGCGACCGGAGCCGGAGCCGCGCTTCGCGATCGTCGGTCGTCCGAACGTCGGGAAGTCGAGCCTGTTCAACCGGCTCGTCGGCGACGAGCGCGCGGTCGTGTCGGCGTCGGCCGGAACGACGCGCGACGCCGTCGACACCGTCGTGCGCTGGCCGGGCCACGGCCCGGCCCGCATCGTCGACACGGCGGGGCTCCGACGGGGGACCCGGGTGCGGGGCGTCGAGTACTACGGCGTGCTCCGCTCCGTCGAGGCGATCCGCCGAGCCGGGGTGGTCCTGCTCGTGCTCGACGCCACCGACGGCTTCACGACCGAGGACCGCAAGATCGCGCGGCGCATCCTCGACGAGGGGCGGGCGCTGCTGCTGGCGGCGAACAAGTGGGACCCTCGTCCGGGAGCCGGCCGCGGCGTTCGAGGAGCTCGCGGCGCAGGCCCGGGCGTTCGCCGACGCCGAGGTCGTCCGCACCTCCGCCCGAACCGGCCGCGGCGTCGCTCGGATCCCGCCCGTGCTGTTCGAGCTCCACGCGAGGTGGAGGCGACGGGTTCCAACCTCGAGCGTGAACGAGGAGCTCCACGCCGCCCAGCGAGAACGACCGCCCGCTCGGGGCGTGGGAACGCTGCGCTACGCCACGCAGGTGCGCGCCGGTCCGCCGACCTTCGTCGTGTTCGGGGCCGCGCGCGAGCCGGACCCGGGCTACCAGCGCTACCCTGGAGCACCGGCTCCGGCGGGCGTTCGGCTTCGGCGGCGTGCCGATCGAGCTCCGCTTCCGGATCCGGCGGGAGCGCAGGTCCCGGGGCCGGTAGAATCGGCTCTCCGCGGGGCCGTGGCGCAGCTTGGGTTAGCGCGTCTGACTGGGGGTCAGAAGGTCGCCGGTTCGAATCCGGCCGGCCCGACCGATGGGAGCCGAGGGGAGCGACGGCGGGCGCGGCGCGCCCAGGCGCGTTCTCACCCTGCCGAACCTGATCTCGGCGGCCCGGATCGCGGCGATCCCGGTCTTCGTGGGGTTGATCCTGCGCCCCGACACGACCGCGTGGGGCCTCGCGCTGTTCGCGGCCGTCCTGGCGACCGACTGGGTCGACGGGCTCCTCGCGCGGCGGACGGGGCAGGTGAGCGAGCTCGGGAAGCTGCTCGACCCGGTCGCGGACCGACTGGCCATCGGGGCCGGCCTCGTCGCGCTGGTCGCCCGGGGCGCGTTCCCGCCGTGGGCGGCGGCGGTGATCCTCGGTCGGGACGCGCTGGTGCTCGCCGGTGGGGCGCTCGCCCTGTGGCGCCGAGGCGTGCGGATCGAGGTGCGCTGGCTCGGCAAGGTCGCGACCTTCACCCTCATGCTCGCCGTACCGTGGATCGCGTGGGGACGCCTCGGCCTGCCGCTGGCCGAGGCCGCGATCGTCTGCGGCTGGGTCGCGTTCGCCGTCGGCGCCGCCGAGTCCTGGGGCGCCGCCGCGATCTACGCGCGCGACCTGCGCCGCGCGCTCGACTCCCGACACGGGTATCGTTCGGGTCGCGCCGCAGCAGGGCCGTGAAGGAGGAGTCCGTGGAGTTCCCCGACGACCTTCGCTACACGAAGGAGCACGAGTGGGCGCGCCGTGAGAACGGTCGCGTCCGCGTGGGTATCACCGACTACGCGCAAGACGCGCTCGGCGACGTCGTCTACGTCGACCTCCCCGAGGTCGGTGCGCGCGTCAGGGCGAACGAGCCCCTGGGCGAGGTGGAGTCGACGAAGTCGGTCTCCGACGTCTACAGCCCGATCACAGGCACGATCCTCGAGCGCAACGCGGCGCTCGAAGACCGCCCCGAGCTCGTCAACGCCCAGCCCTACGGCGACGGGTGGCTCGTCGTGATCCAGCCCGACGATCCGTCCGAGCTCGACGGCCTCCTCGACGCGGGGGGCTACCGCGCGTTCGTCGAGGCCGGCGGGCAGGAGGGCTGAGCCCGCGGGTCTCGCAGGGCCGGGGCGTCGCCCGCGGGCCGCTGGCGGCGCGACCACGGCCTCGACCCACGCTCGAGGGTGACGTGCGGCGTCGGTCGAGACCTGGTGTGTCGGCAGGTTGACCCTTCGTCGGCGCTCCGGTAGCGTGCATGGCGCATCGAGGGTCGAGGGTGTGTGACTTCCCCGACCCTCGCCTCGAGGCATGAGCGGACGGAGGGTGGAGGGTGTTCTGCACGCGCTGTGGACATCCGAACCGTGACGACGCGCGGTTCTGCGCGAAGTGCGGGGCTCCGCTGGAGGACGATGCCACCCTCACCCTCGTCCCGATCGAGCAGGAGGACGACCAGCGCGCGGACGTCGGGATCCCCGCCGCGGAGCTCGAGCCGGGCCAAGCGCTCCTGCTCGTGCGGCGCGGGCCGACCGCGGGCTCCTCGTTCCTGCTCGCGGAGGACGTGACGACCGTGGGCCGCAACCCCGACAGCGCCGTGTTCCTCGACGATGTGACGGTCTCGCGCAAGCACGCGGTCGTCGAGCGTCGGTCCGACGGCTGGTTCGTCCGGGACCTCGGGAGCCTGAACGGGACCTACGTCAACGGCGAGCAGGTGGACGAGGCCGCGCTCGCCTCGGGCGACGAGGTGCAGATCGGTCGGTTCAAGCTGACGTTCGTCACCGGAGGGAACTGAGCGCCGATGGCCGGCACGCGCAACTACCAGTCGATCGGGGAGGTGCTGGTCGCGGTCAAGACCGAGTTCCCCGACATCACGATCTCCAAGATCCGGTTCCTCGAGTCCGAGGGGCTGATCGATCCGGAGCGGACGCCGTCGGGCTACCGCAAGTTCTACCCGCGAGACGTCGAGCGGCTGAAGGCGATCTTGCGGATGCAGCGCGATGAGTACCTTCCGCTGAAGGTCATCAAGGAGCGTCTGGCCAAGATGGACGCCGGCGAGGCCCCAGACGCCTCGCCGGCGGCCGAGCCCGGGTCGGCGGAGGCGCGCACGCCCGCGGCCGTGGCCGGCACCGAAGAGCTGGCCGAGCCGCCGACGGGCCTGCAGATGTCGCTCGAGGAGATGGCCACGGCCACCGGCGTGGATCGGGACCGGATCAAGGAGCTGGAGTCGTTCGGGATCGTGTGCTCCCACGGTCCCGAGGGCGCCCGCTACTACGACGGCGACGACTACATCGTCCTGTCGATCGCGAAGGACTTCTTCCGCTTCGGGATCGAGCCACGCCATCTAACGATGTACAAGCACTTCGCCGACCGCGAGTCGGCCTTCTTCGAGGCGCTCGTGGCCCCCATGCTGCGCCAGCGCAACCCGGACGCCCGGCGGGCCGCCGCGCAGACCCTCGCCGAGCTGGCCGTCACCTCGCGCAAGCTGAAGCAGGCCCTGCTGCGGACGAACCTGCGCGAGCACCTCACGGCGACGTGAGCCTCGTGGGTCGCCGCGCGCTCGCGGCCCTCGCGGGGGTCGCGGTCGTCGCGGCTCACGTCGTCCTGCTCGGATGGGCCGGCGCCGAGGTCGGTCCGCCGCCCCCCACGCCGGTGCCCCCCGACGGCCGCCCGTCGCCGTTCCCCTCGGTCCTCGCGACCCCCGCCGACGCGCTGGCGCCGCCGGCTCTCGGGGCCACAGCGGCGCTGCTCGCCGACCTCGACCGCGGGCAGGTGCTGGAGGGCAGGGCCGTGGATCGACCCCTGCCGATCGCGAGCCTCACGAAGATCATGACCGCCCTACTCGTGCTCGAACGCGCCGACCTCGACCGGGTCGTCGAGGTCGACCCGCGGGCCGTGTTCGGGCCGCGCGACTACGGGGCGACCTCGACGCTCGGGCTGCGAGCGGGGGAGCGCCTGCGGGTCGAGGACCTCCTGTACGGTCTGCTGCTCGGGTCGGCGAACGACGCGGCGGAGGCGCTCGCGATCCACGTGGCCGGCGACGTGGACCGCTTCGTCGCGTTGATGAACCGCCGCGCGCAGACCCTGGGGATGCGGCGCACGAGGTTCGCCTCCGCGACCGGGCTCGACGACCGGGGCCGTTCGACCGCCCGAGACCTCCTCCGTCTCGTGCGTCGGGCGATGAGCGACCCGCGGTTCGCCCGGATCGTCGCGACGCGGCGCCACCGCATCCCCGGCCCGCACGGTCGCGACCGCATCGTGCAGAACCGCAACGTCCTGCTGTGGCTGTACGAGGGGGCGACCGGTGTGAAGACCGGGTACACCGCCGGGGCGGGGGCCTGCCTCGTCGCGACCGCCGAGCGGGACGGGCGCCGGCTCGTGGCGATCGTCCTGGGGGATCGGACGGAGGCGTTCTCCGCCGCCGCGGCGCTCCTGAACCACGGGTTCGACGGCTACACCGAGCGCACCTTCGTGCGTGAGGGCGAGCCGCTCGGCGCCGTCGACCTGCCGACCGGGACCGTGCCGGTCGTCGCCGGGGCGTCGGTGGAGGGGCTCGTGCCCACGCTGCGCCTCGAGGAGGTCGAGCGACGGCTCGTTGTCACCCCGCCCGGGACCCCGCCCGAACCCGGCGCGGTCGTGGGCACGGTGCGCGTCGAGATCCCGGGTCGGCTCCTGGGGTCGGCGCCGGTCGTCGTCGCGGCGTCCTCGGCTCCGCCGCCCCTCGGGGGGACGTGGTGGCAGCGAGCGACGGCCGCCGTCGCTCGCGCGATCGCCGAGGTCGTGGTGGGGTTCGCGCGCTGAGGGCGCGGCCGGCGCGCTTGCTAGGCTCGGCCCCGATGTCGGAGGCCGTGCGCGTCCTGGTCGGGCGAGCGGACCTCGCCCGCCGGGTCCGGGAGCTCGGGCGCGCGATCACCGAGGACTACGCGGGGCGCCAACCGGTCCTCCTGTCCGTGTTGAAGGGGGGCGTCTGGTTCCTCGCCGACCTGGTCCGCGCGATCGACCTCCCGCTGGAGGTCCACTTCCTGGCGATCAGCCGCTACGGCGACGCCGAGGAGTCGCAGGGCCGGGTCCAGATCCTGCTCGACGTCGACGTGGACATCGCCGGACGCGACGTGCTGCTGGTCGAAGACATCGTGGACACCGGACTCACCTGCCGCTACCTGCTGTCGGTGCTCGCGGCCCGAGACCCCGCCTCGCTCGAGGTGTGCACCCTGCTGGACAAGGCGGCGCGCCGGATCGTCCCGCTCGTGCCGCGCTACGTCGGGTTCCAGTGCCCGGACCGCTTCGTGATCGGCTACGGCCTGGACGACCGCGAGCGCTACCGGAACCTGCCCGACCTGCTCCAGGTCGAGGATCTGGCGTCCCTGCGGGCCGCGGCCGAGCCGCTGGAGGCTCCGCCGGCTCGGGCCTGACGGTTGTTTGTTCCCCGGGGCGTCGCTACGCTCGGTAGCGGTCACGATGATCGAGATGGAGCTGACCGGGGTTCGGGTGGAGCTGCCCACGAACCAGCCGATCGTCCTGCTCCGCGAGCGGGAGGGTGACCGCTACCTGCCGATCTGGATCGGCGCGGCGGAGGCGGCGGCGATCGCGCTCTCGCTCCAGGGCGTCGTCACCCCCCGTCCGATGACGCACGACCTCATGAAGAACATCCTCGAGGACCTCGCCGTGCGCGTGCGGCGGATCGTGGTGACGGAGCTACGGGACTCGACCTTCTACGCCACGATCGAACTGGAGCGCGACGACGCCACGATCGAGGTCTCGTCCCGACCGTCCGACGCGATCGCGCTTGCCGTGAGGATGTCGGTCCCGATCTACGCGAGTGAGGAGGTCCTCGACGAGGCCGCGATCCTGATCCCTGGCGAGGAGGAGGAAGAGGTCGAGCGCTTCCGCGAGTTCCTCGACAACGTGAGCCCGGAGGACTTCGCGACCTGAGGCCCCGCAGGGCGCCGCGACGGGCCGACCGCTAGGGGCGCCAGAAGAAGACCGTGACCCACAGCGCCCCGTCGCGGCGGACCGCGCCGATCGCGACACGGGTGAAGGCGCGGTTCAGGATGTTGCTCCGATGCGGGGCGGACCGCATGAACGCCCGGTGCAGTTCCTCCACGCTGCCCGACGGCACCATCCCGACGTTCTCGCCCCACCAGGACCAGCGCCGCCCGTCCAGGTAGTAGGCCGGGGCGTTCCACGTGTGGAACAGGCGGCCCTCGCGCGCCATCCGGGCGCTGTGACGGCGGGCGAGCTCCGAGAGCTCGGCGTGGATCCGGACCCGGTGCAGGTTCTCCTGCAGGCGGGCGTCGTTCGTCTCGCGGAGCATCGCGCGGCGGTCGCGCACGCTCAGCGGCGGCGTCGCCGCCAGGGCCGAGCCGGCCAGCGCGCCGACGACCAGGGCGACGACGACCCCCGCGACGGCGGCTCGGACGCCGGCGCGGTGCCTGCTGCGAGCAGCCATGCCTGATCTCCTCCCGACGTGGTTCCGGGTGCCCATCCGCCGTGGTCATCGGCGCGCGGACCGGGGGACTTGAGGGGGGCCCGAACGGATCAGCCACCGGCTCGCTTGACGGGCCTCCGTCGGGCCCCTACGCTGGCGAATCACATCGTTCGAACTTCCGGAGCCGTGATGGTTGCGACCGACGTCGAGCAGGGCTACCGCGTCCCCGAGGTCTGCCGGATCGTGGGGATCACGTACCGCCAGCTGGACTACTGGGCCCGAACGGGGCTCGTCACGCCGTCGATCCGCGACGCGACGGGCAGCGGCAGCCAGCGCGTCTACTCGTTCCGAGACCTCGTCACGCTCAAGGTCGTGAAGAACCTGCTGGACACCGGGGTCTCCCTGCAGCGCGTGCGCGCTGCCATCGACCACCTGCGGCGGATGGACCGGCCGCCCCACGGCGTCACGCTGATGTCCGACGGGCGGGGGATCTACGAGGCGCATTCCCCCGAGGCGGTCGTGGACCTCCTCCGCGGCGGTCAGGGCGTCTTCGCGATCGCGGTGGACCAGGTCTGGCGCGACCTCGAGTCCTCCCTGGCCCGCCGCCCGACGCGCCGACGGAGGGCCGCCGCCGGGTCGTGAGCGCCGAGCTCGCCGACGAGGTTCCGAAGAGCGAGCGGACCGCGTTCGCGCACGCCTCGGAGCGTCAGTTCGCGAGGCTGCTCGACTTCTACCAGATCGCGTGGGAGTACGAGCCCCGCTCGTTCGACATCGACTGGGACCGCGACGGCAACGTGACCCAGCGCTTCACCCCCGACTTCTACCTCCCCGAGTTCGACCTGTACATCGAGATCACGACGCTCAACCAGAAGCTCGTCACGAAGAAGAACCGCAAGGTTCGGCGGCTCCGGGAGCGCTACCCGGAGATCAACTGCAAGGTCTTCTACCAGCGCGACTACCTGTCGCTCGTGACGAAGTACGGCCTCGAGGACGCCTCGGGGTGAGCGCCCATGCGCCGAACGGCCGTTCAACCGGCCGGCCGTAGACTGGGGTCGCGGTGAGGTTCGCCCCCCACACGGACGAGGACGTGCGTTCGATGCTCGAGACGCTGGGTCTCGAGCGACTCGACGATCTGTTCGATCAGATCCCCCCCGAGGTCCGGCTCGACCGCCCGCTCGATCTGCCGCCCGGTCGTTGCGAGCCCGATCTCGTCCGCGACCTCCGAGGGCTCGCCGCGCGCAACCGCTCGGTCGAGGACCTCGTGTGCTTCGCCGGGGCCGGTGCCTACGACCACTACGTTCCGAGCGTCGTGTGGGCCCTGGCCGGCCGCTCGGAGTTCCAGACCTCCTACACCCCGTACCAGCCGGAGCTGTCCCAAGGCGTCCTGCAGGCGTTGTTCGAGTTCCAGTCCATGGTGTGCGAGCTCACGGCGATGGAGGTCTCGAACGCCTCCCTGTACGACGGATCGACGGCGCTCGTGGAGGCCGTGAACATGGCGCGGGCGGGGGAGCGGACCGAGGTCGTCGTGGCCGGTGGCGTCGATCCCCGCCACGTCGCGGTGCTCGCCACCTACGGGCGTGGATCGGGGTTCCGCCCCACGGTGGTCCCGGCGCCGGCGGGGCGGGGCGGGGAGCCGGCCCTCGACGAGCGCACCGCGGCCCTCGTCGTCCAGCACCCGAACCGCTGGGGGATCCTCGAGGACGTCGCCGCGTTCGCCGAGCGCGCCCACGCCGCCGGCGCCCGGCTCATCCAGATCTTCGACCCGCTGTCGCTCGGGGTCCTCGCGCCGCCGGGGGAGCTCGGCGTGGACCTGGCCGTCGCGGAGGGCCAGGGGCTCGGCAACCACCTGAGCTTCGGCGGACCCTACCTTGGCATCCTCGCCGCTCGGCTCGCCGACGTCCGCCGGATGCCGGGCCGTATCGTCGGCGAGACGCTCGACGTCGACGGCCGCCGGGGCTTCGTGCTGACGCTGCAGGCTCGGGAGCAACACATCCGTCGTGAGAAAGCGACCTCGAACATCTGCACGAACCAGACGCTCATGGCGATCGCCGCGACGATCTATCTGGCCTGGCTCGGGCCCGCGGGGCTCGTCGAGCTCGGGGAGGCATGCCTCGCGAAGGCCGCCTACGCGGCCGAGCGCCTCACGGCGTTGCCCGGGGTCGAGCTGGCGTTCGGCGACGCGCCGTTCTTCAAGGAGTTCGCCCTGCGGCTCCCCCGCCCGTCCGTGCAGGTGCGCGACGCGCTCCTGGACCACGGGTTCCTCGCCGGCGTTCCCGATCCCGACGACGACCGGGTGCTGCTCGTCGCGGTCACCGAGCAGCGCACGCGCGAGGAGATCGACGCCCTCGCGCGGGCGATGGGGGAGGTCCTCGCGTGAGGCAGGGAGCGCCCGTCCGATCCCAGGGACCGCCCGGGCACGGCACGATCGCGGACCTGTCGTTCCCGGGACGGCGCGCCTCGAGCCTGCCGGCGCTCGACGTCGCCCCGGCCTCGGTACCGGAGGGGTTCCGCCGTCGGGAGCCCCCGGCGCTGCCGGAGGTTGCCGAGCGCGACCTCGTCCGGCACTACACGGCCCTGTCGCAGCAGAACTACGGGGTCGACACCGGCGTGTACCCGCTCGGCTCCTGCTCGATGAAGTACAACCCGAAGGTCGCCGAGCAGATCGCGGCGCTCCCGGGCTTCCAGCGCGTTCACCCGCTGCAGCCCGAGGCGACCGTCCAGGGAACCCTCGAGCTCCTCTGGCGGCTGGAGCGGGCGATCTGCGCGATCACCGGGATGGCTCGGGCGACGCTGCAACCGCCGGCCGGCGCCTGCGGGGAGCTCACCGGGTTGCTGCTGATGCGCGCCCACCACGCGGAGCGCGGCGAGCAGCGCCGGAAGGTCCTCATCCCCGAGGCCGCCCACGGCACGAACCCCGCGAGCGTGCGGCTGGGCGGCTACGAGGCCGTCACGGTTCCCGCCGATGACCGCGGCCTCGTCGACGTGCGCGCCCTGGAGCGACTCGTCGACGACGACGTGGCGGGGCTCATGCTCACGAACCCGAACACGCTGGGTCTGTTCGAGGAGGACATCGAGCGGATCTGCGCGATCGTCCACGGGGTCGGGGGGCTCGTCTACTACGACGGCGCCAACCTCAACGCGATCTTGGGGAAGGCCCGGCCCGGGGACATGGGGTTCGACATCGTGCACGTGAACACCCACAAGACCTTCGCGACGCCGCACGGTGGGGGAGGCCCGGGAGCGGGGCCCGTCGGCGTCGTGGAGGCCCTCGTTCCCTACCTGCCGGTCCCCCGGGTCGAGCGGGTCGAGCCCGACGGTCCGTACGTGCTCGCCCACGACGCGCCGCGCTCGATCGGGCGGATGCACGGGTTCCATGGCAACGTCGGCGTGCTCGTGCGGGCGTGGACCTACCTCGCCGCCCACGGCGCCGACGGCCTGCCCGAGGTGGCCGAGCGCGCCGTGCTGAACGCGAACTACCTCGCGGCCCGGATCTCGGCCGCGTTCCCGTTGGCGTATCCGGCAACGCGGCCGATGCACGAGTTCGTCGCGACGGCCCGCGGGCTCAAGGCGGCGACCGGGGTCCGGGCGGCCGACGTCGCCAAGCGCCTCATCGACCTGGGCTACCACCCGTCGACCGTGTACTTCCCGCTCGTCGTCGAGGAGGCGCTCATGGTCGAGCCCACCGAGACCGAGACCCGCGAGACCCTCGACGCGCTCGCCGAGGCCTTCCTCCAGGTGGCCGAGGAGGCGCGACGCGACCCCGAGCGGCTCCACGAAGCGCCGCTCACGACGCCGGTCCGCCGTTTGGACGAGGCGAGGGCCGCACGTCAGCTCGTGCTGCGGTGGCCGGCGGGCAAGGCGCGGCGCTCCGAGGTCAAGGTGACATAACGTACATTCTCGGCACATTGCGTCGTGCGGCGGGCGGTTGCCGCAGCGCAGGTCGCGCGCCCACCGGCGCGGTGCGATCCTCAGGAGCTCGAGGCCGGGGTCGGATCCCGGTGGTCGAAGCGCTCGCGCAGGCCCCACAGGGTGATCAGCCACAGCGCCTCGGCGACGATGCGCCGGGAGATCTTCGAGGTGCCGTGCTCGCGCTCCCGGAAGGTGATCGGGACCTCGGCGATGGCGGCGCCGGCGCGGTGGGCCCGCAGGGCGAGCTCGATCTGGAACCCGTAGCCCTCCGAGGCGATCGGGCGCTCGAGGAGCCGTTCGAGGAGCTGGCGGCGGTAGACGCGGTAGCCGCTCGTGGCGTCGTGGATCGGCAGGTCGAGCATGAGGCGCGCGTAGAGGTTCCCGCCGCGGGACAGGGCGAGGCGCAGGCGACTCCAGTTCGTGACGGAGCCGCCGGGGACGTAGCGGCTCCCGATCACGAGGTCGTGGTCACGGGCGGCGGCGAGCAGCCGGTCGAGCTCCTCGGGATCGTGAGAGCGGTCGCCGTCCATCTCGACGACGAGGTCGAAGCCCTCGGCCGTCGCGAGCCGGAACCCCTCGAGGTAGGCGGTCGCGAGGCCGCCCTTCCCGGCTCGCTCGAGCAGGCGCACCCGCGGCTCGACCAGCGCGAGGTCGCGCACGAGGGCGGCCGTGCCGTCCGGCGAGGCGTCGTCGACCACGAGGACGGTGACGTCGTCAGGTCGCGCGAGCGCCCCGCGAACGACGTCGACGATCGTGTCGCGCTCGCAGAACGTGGGGATGATGACGAGGATCCGCGGGCGCTCGCCGAGCGGATCGGGAGCCGGCGTCCGGGCCGCCGCGACCCGGCGCCGCGGCGCGAGGAAGAGGGCCACCGCGATGATCGCCGACGTCCAGGGAACGAGGTCCCCCAGCCGCACGTACGGGGTCCGCGCCGTGGAGGACCGGACGGTCCCGGCAAGGATAGTCGTCTCGAACAGCTCCGTGCGCGCGCGGACGCGCCCGGCGGGGTCGATGAGGGCGCTCACCCCGGAGATGCCGGCGTTCACGACCCATCGCCCGACCTCGACGGCGCGCATCCGGCTCATCTGCAGGTGCTGCTCCGCCGCGGCGCTGAACCCGTAGGACGCGTTGTTGACCGGCACGACGAGGAGCTCGGCGCCCGCTCGAGCCACCGCGCGCGGCAGCGCCGGGAACGCGTTCTCGAAGCAGATCGGCGTGCCGATCGGGGCGAGCCCTGGCACGTGGAGCGGGTCCGATCGCCGGCCGGGCACCCGGTCCACCGGGACCTGCTCGATCGCCTGGATGAACCGCAGGCGCTCGCGGAACGGCACGTACTCGCCGAACGGCACGAGGTGGACCTTGTCGTAGCGTCCGAGCGGCTCGCCGGAGGGCCCGAAGGCCAGCACGGAGGTGCGCTCGCCCCGGTCGCGGACGACGGCGCCGACGAGCGTGGGCACGCCGCCGGCCCCGATCGCGGCCCGCACGGCACGCATCGTCGCGGGGTCGGCGGTCGCCGCCGGATCGAGCGCCCCCTCCCCCCACACGATCAGGTCCGGCCGGGTCGTGGCGGCCATGCGGTGCAGCTCGACGTGGCCGCGGGCGATCGCGAGGTCCTCGGCCCGCGGGCCCTCGTGGGCGGCCGTGCGCACGTCGAGCTGCAGCGTCGCGACGCGGATCGGCGCGCCGGTCGCGCGGGGGAACGGGATCCCCACCGGGGCCAGGACGAGCGCCGCCGCGAGGCCGAGACGCGCGACCGCGCGCGCGGCTCCCCCGCCGCCGAGGACGGCCGCGGCGACCAGGGCGTTCACGGCCGCGACGACGAAGGAGATCCCCCACACGCCGGTCACCGAGGCCAGACGCAGCAGGACGGGGTCGTCGACGTGCGGGATCCCGAGCGTTCCCCAGGTGAAGCCGCCGAGGGGCCAGGCCCCGCGCAGGGCCTCGACGGCGACCCACCAGCTCGCGATGCCGAGGGCGGTCACGAGCGGCCGTCGGGGACGCATCAGGGCCGGCACCACCGCGCCGAACAGCGCGAGGAACAGCGCCGACACGAGGGTCAGCGATCCGAAGGCGAGCTCCCCGAAGCGCAGGATCCACGACAGCGTGGCCCCGAAGAACGCGAGTCCGAACGCCGCGCCGAGGAGCGCTCCCCGGATCGCGCCCGCGCCGCGCAGCGCCCACAGCAGCGGGACGAGGGCGACGAACGACAGCGGCCACAGCGCGAGCGGAGGGAACGCGGCGGCCAGGCACGCGCCGGCACCGGCGGCGGCGACCGCGCCGAGGACCGGACGCGGCCGGCCCCGAGCGCTCACGCGCAGTCGCGGCAGAGCATCCGCTTCTTGTCCGCGAGCTGGCTGCGGTGCTTCACGAGGAAGCAGCGCTGGCACATGAACTCGGTGGCCTGCATCGGGACGACGCGGGTCTCGATCGGCTCGAGTCGTTCCTCCTTCGCGATCGCCGTGAGGATCGCCTCGTCGTCCTCGACGACCTCCTCGACCTCCTCCTGCTTCTGGAGGATCTCCTGGATCGACTCGACCTCGTCGGGCGCCTCGGGCACGACCGCCTCGTCGAGGTCCTCCGGCGTTGGCTCGACGTCCTCCAGGTCCGGGTCGAGGACCTCTTCGTCGTCCAGCGGCCCCTCGATCTCGATGTCGTCACCCATGGATCGTCCGTACCTCCCGGGGTCCTCGCGCCCACCGGGTCCTCGCGTGAGCGCGGATTGTACTGCCGCGCTCAGGCGGCGAACACCTCCCGGCCGAGCGAGACGGTGAGCAGGGGCCGCAGGCCCTCCACCTCCGGGGCCTCCAGCGGGTCGACGGGCCAGGCGACGAGGTCGGCGTGTCCCCCCGGCTGGAGCACGCCCTTCTTGTCCTCCTGGTGGCCAAGGCGCGCCGCCCCCACGGTGAGCAGCCCGACGGCCTCCAGGCGGCTCAGGCGCTGCGCCGGGTCGTGGTGCGTCTCGAGGCTCGCCACGCCGAGCCAGGGGTCCAGGGGCGTCACGGGCGCGTCGGAGCCGGCTCCGACGAGGACCCCACGCGAGAGGAACGTCCGGACCGGGTTCATCCGCGCCGCGCGCTCCGGCCCCAGGGCCCGCTCGTACAGGCCGCCCGGGCCGCCCCACAGGCGGTCGAACGCCGGCTGGATCGAGGCGGCGAGCCCGAGCATCGCCGCCCGCTCGATCTGGTCGTCGGAGGCCATCTCGACGTGCTCGATCCGATGCCGCCGGGCGCGGAAGTGCCGTCGCGCGCGCGAGTCGAGGGCGCCGTAAACCCGCTCCCAGGCGACGAGCACCGCCTCGATCGCGCGGTCCCCGATCGCGTGGACCCCGACCTGCAGGCCGGCGGCGTGCCCCGCGTGCAGGAACGAGACGAGCGCGTCGCCGTCCAGGTACATCGCGCCGGTGCCGCCGCCGTCCTCGTACGGCACCGAGACCGCGGCGGTGCGCGCTCCGATCGACCCGTCGACGGGCAGGTCGCCGCCGATGGCCGACAGGCCGAGCGCGATCGCGAGCGGGAGATCGGTCGTGGCGACGATCGGCGTGGCGTCGACCGGAAGTCGATCCCGGTGCGCGAGCAGCACCTCCAGGTCGCGCAGGCCGTCCGATTCGGGCATCGACATCTCGTGCACGGCGGTGATCCCTCGCGCCGCCGCGGTGGCCGCCGCGCGCAGCTGCAGCCCCTCGACCTGCTCGCGGCTGCGGTTCGACGAGCTGGCGCGGCGGAGCAGGCGCTGGGCCGCCCCGACGACGCGGCCGGTCGGCCGACCGTGCGCGTCGTGCTCGACGCCCTCGGCCCCGGCGAGGTCGACGCTCGCCAGCGCCGCTCGGTTGACGAGCGCGACGTGCCCGTCGGCTCGGAACAGCACGAGCGGTCGAGGGGTGAGGGCGTCGAGCTCATCGATCGCCGGAGGCCGGGGGTCCGGCCAGGCCGACTCGTCCCAGCCCTCGAGGCACACGAGCCCCTCCCCCGGCCCCTCGGCCCGCGCGCGGGCGATCGCCAGGAGCGCCTCGCGGCTCGGCGCGGCCCGGACCTCCTCGGCCTCGAGCGCGAGGCCGGTGGCGCTCAGGTGCACATGGGCGTCGACGAACCCGGGCAGGATCGTGGCGCCGGGGAGCTCGACGACGCGATCGGCGCTCGGCGGCTCCCCGGCCCCGACGCGCTGGACGTGACGGCCGTCGACGAGGACCCACTCCCCCGGCGGCGCGATGCCCAGGGTGTGGACGCGGCGGGCGCGGTACAGGGTCCTCACGGCGCGGGCATCATGCCACGGGCTGCGGGCGAGGGACCGCGACCCCGCGGACCGAGCAGCTCGCGCCGGGCCTGCCGGCCCTCGAGCACCCGGGTCTTGTCGGGATGGGCCTCGAGCCCGACGGCCGCCAGGCCCGATCGCCAGGCGTCCAGGGCCCGGCGGACCTGGCGCGCCGTGCCGCCGACGAGCACGACGTCGTCGACCCACCGCAGGTACGCCGCCCCGTGCTCCTCGACGGCGCGGTCGGCCACGGTGAGCACGGCGTTCGCCAGGAGGGCCGAGGGCGCCGGCCCGACGGGCAACCCGGCCCCCACCCCGGCCTCGAGCCGCTCGAGCATCGCGAGCACGGCCCGGGCCACCTCGGGAGCGGCGCCGATCGCCGAGAGGCTCCGCGCGACCGCGGCGGGGCCGATCGAGGGGTAGCAGGCGGCGACGTCGCCGACCGCCACCGCGGCCCGAGGATCGGCGAGGGCCTCGGCCAGCCGCCGGCGCCAACGCCGGCGAGCTCGGGTCCACGGTTCGAGCCGCCCGTCGGGCCGCAGGCGGTTCGCGATCACGCCGGGCGCGAGCGCGCCCTCCAGCCGCGGCGCGAGCGCGCGAACGAGGGCCGCGTAGCGCCCCGCGTCCGCCGGCGCGAGGCGCACGACGAGCCGCGGGGCCCGGCCCGGCCGGGCGACGAGCACCCGCGCTGCCGCTCGGGCCGGCCCCTCCTCGACCGAGGTGCCCATCGCCTCCTCCGCGTCCCCGATCCGAGCCGGGCTCGGATCCGACCGGGGGAGGCGCCGTCGCCCACCGCGGCGGCGGGACGATCGAAGCACGGGTGAGGTCGTGCGCGCGATCCCCGGACCGGGGGAACTTCGCCTCCCCCGCCCCGCTCCCCTACGATGGCGCCGTGCTGGACGAGCGCGACCTCGACATCCTCGCGGTCCTGCAGGAGGACGCGCGGGCGACCTACGCGGACGTCGCCCGCCGCGTCGGCCTGTCCGCGAGCGCGGTCCACGACCGCGTCCGCAAGCTCGAGCAGGCCGGCGTGATCCGCGGCTACCGGGCCGTCGTCGACCCGGAGGCGGTCGGCCTCTACGTCACGGCCCTGATCGCGGCGACCCCCTTCGACGCCGGCCAGCCCGACGACCTGCCCGAGCGCGTCGCGGGGTTCCCCGAGGTGGAGGACTGCTACTCCGTGGCGGGCGAGGCCAACTACATCCTGAAGGTCCGCACCCGCACGACCTCCGAGCTCGAAGACCTCATCCGTCGGCTGCGCGAGACCGCGCACGTGGCGACGCGCACGACGATCGCCCTGTCGATCCCCTTCGAGGACCGCCCGATCCCCACCTGAGGGGCCCGAGCCGAAGCGGCGCGACCTCGATCGCCGCGGGCCGGATGCCGATACCCTCCGTGTGCCTCCTCCCGTCTCCCCGAACGCGCCCCGAGGGCGCATAATGCGGACGATGAGGTGCTTCCCCCGGCCCGCCGCGCGTCCTGTGGTGGCCATCGCGCTGCTCGGCCTCGTCCTCGGCGGCTGCGGCCCGCCCTCGCACCGGTACGTGCGCAACACCGAGCAGCGCACGGCGTTCAAGCTGCCGGCCGACTGGACGGTCTACGACGAGCAGCAGCTCCTCGGTCAGGAGGAGACGGCGAGCGCCGACACCCCCGACCCCAGGGAATGGCTCGTGGGGTTCGACGCCGACCCCTCGCCCTCGATCGCGCACGTCGTCGGCAGCGGCGGGTCCTTCGCGACGGACTACCCCTCGGGGATCGCAGCGGTGTTCCGACTGAGCCCGCAGCAGCGCGACCAGGTGAGCCTCGGGCAGCTGCGGAACCTCATCGTGCCGATCGACACGATCGTGGAGCAGCTCGGGCAGGAGGCCGTTCGGGTCCTGGTCTACGACGACCGGCTGATGCGCGAGGGATTCCGCGGGCTGCACCTGGAGTTCCAGGTGCTCGAGTCCGCGATCGCCCAGGTTCGGGACCAGACCGGGTCCGGCCTCCTCAACGACACGTACGTTCACGTGTCCCAGACCGCCTACCTCGACGAGACGACCGACCGCGTGTACGTGTTCGCGGTGATGTGCTCGGCGGAGTGCTTCGCCCGCAACCGCGGTGAGATCCAGACCGCGGTCGACTCATGGACGGTGTTGCCCAGATGAGTGAGAACCGATCCCCGAACGGCCCGAAGCTCGCGATCCCCGGCATGAACCGCCCGTCGCGGCCGCGCCCCTCCGAGCGCGAGACGCGCGCACCGGCCGCCCTGTGGGACCGGGTGCGGATCCTGCTGCTGCTCGCGCTGCTGTGGGTCTCCGGGCTCGCGGTCGTCTACTCCTCGACCGTGCGACCGCTGAACGACCCGTTCATCGAGGCGGTTCGCCTCGCGGTCCGCGACTACTGGTGGCTGCTCGCGCTCATGGTGCTCGAGGCCGTTCGCCAGCTCCACTACCTCGTCGCGGAATCCTCCAAGGGCTACTACCGGTTCTGGGAGGAGCGCGTCTTCGGGGCGATCCACGAGCGCGTCGGGCGGATGAACGACTGGACGCGCTACCGCGTTGGCCGGGCCCTGAAGTGGACGCTCGTCCTGTTCGTGGTGAGCACGATCCTCGGGCGGATCTTCGGCTCCGATCCGGTGTGGCTCGGGATCGTCGACGCACCCGCGCGACTCCTCGTGGCCTTGCCGTTCATCCTGCAGCTCGCCTTCGCGTTCTTCTTCATCATCTTCCAGTTCGTCGGACTCTTCTGGTTCCTGTCGCGCGGTGGCATGGACACGATCATGCCCGACGAGATCGAGACGCGCTTCGACGATGTCCGAGGCCAAGACGGCGTCCTAGAACGGATCAAGGAGACGATGATCTTCCTGGAGGACCCCGAGGCGATCGAGGAGCGCGGCGGCTACGTCCCGGGGGGGATCCTGCTGTGGGGCCCCCCGGGCACCGGCAAGACGCTGATCGCCCAGGCCGTGGCCGGCGAGACCGCCCGCCCGTTCGTCTTCGTCGAGCCGGGCGCGTTCATCAACATGTTCTTCGGGGTCGGGATCCTCAAGGTCAAGGGGCTGTACCGCAAGCTCCGCCGGCTGGCCCTGCGCTACGGCGGGGCGATCGTGTTCTTCGACGAGGCCGACGCGCTCGGCAACCGCGGGGCGCAGGTCGCGACCGGGTTCCAGCCCGGCCCGGGGCCTTGGGCGGCCGTGCCGGCGTGCAACGGCCTCGCGTACCTCTCCCCCACCGCGCGGGACGCCGTGTTGGGGTTCGAGCGCGGCCTGGCCGGCGCCGACCCGTCGCGGCCCCGCACGGACCAGGTGATCGTCGGGGCAGGCCTCGGCGGCGCCGGCGCCGGGACGCTGCAGGCGATCTTGTCGGAGATGTCGGGCCTCACGAAGCCCCGGGGCTTGATCAACCGGATCCGCAAGCTCCTCGGGATGAAGCCGAAGCCTCCCCCGAAGTACCGGATCCTGCACATCTTCGCGACGAACATGCCCGACACGCTCGACCCGGCGATGCTGCGGCCGGGCCGGATCGACCGCCAGTACAAGGTCGGGTACCCGCACAAGCAGGGTCGCCGCGCGACCTTCGAGCTCTACCTGTCGAAGATCCGCCACGACCTCACGCCCGAGCAGGTCGACAAGCTCGCGACGATCACCCCGTACTTCTCCGGCGCGGCGATCAAGGACATCGTCAACGAGGGCGTGGTGCTCGCGATCCGCGACGGCCGGGAGGTCGTCACCTTCGCCGACATCATCCGGGCCAAGCAGCTCAAGCAGCACGGGCTGCCCGACGACCACGAGTACATCGATCGCGAGCGGCACGCCGTCGCCGTCCACGAGGCCTGCCACGCGGTCGTCGCCTACCGCGTGCGACGCCACGGCGTGATCGATCTCGCGACGATCGAGCGCCGTGGCGACGTCGGCGGGTTCGTCTCCTCGATCCCGCCCGAGGAGCGCTTCGTCGACTGGCGGTCGGAGCACGAGCACGACCTCATGACCTCGCTCGCGTCGTTGGCCGGCGAGCGGTTGTTCTTCGACGGGGACAACTCCGCCGGCGTGGGCGGGGACATGCGCAACGCGACCTCGCTCGCCACGCTCATGGAGGGCTACTGGGCCATGGGCGAGACGATCGTCTCGCACGCGGTCACCATGGGGGCGCTGCGCGGCGCACAGCCCCTGGAGACCGGCAGCGACCGGAACATGTGGGACGGTCCCTTCGGGGCTCGGGTCGAAGCGCGCCTGCGGGAGCTCTACGATCGGACCCGGCGGCTGCTCGAGGAGAACCGCCGCGAGGTCCTCGCCGTCGCCCACGCGCTCGAGACCCACAAGACGATCACCGGCGACGACGTCGCGGCCGTCATCGAGGGGACGGTCGGCCCCTCGGTCGACGGACGGGCCTACCGGGACCCGGCCTTCCAACAGATGATCGAGCGCTACCACGCGGCGGTCGTTCGTGCGCACCAGCAGGCGGGCGGCGTCGAGGTGCGGGTGCCGATGCCGGTGCCGCCGAACCCCGCGCTCGTCGCCGCGAGCTCGGCGGACGACGCCGGGGCCGCCGTGGACGCGCCGCCCCCGCGCCCGGACGCCTGAGCCGCCTGCCCTCCCCGAGGCCGCGCCTCGGTATCCTCGGCTCCGATGCGGCTGTTCAACTCCCTCACGCGCGCCGTCGAGCCGGTCGAGCCCGTGGAGCCCGGGCACGTGAAGATCTACGCCTGCGGCCCCACGGTCTACCGCTACGCGCACCTGGGGAACCTGCGGACGTTCATGCTGGGGGACCTGATCCGCCGGGCCTTGGAGCTCGAGGGCCTGGCGGTCACGCTCGTCATGAACATCACCGACGTCGGCCACATGGTCGACGAGTCCTCCCCGGAGGCGATCGACAAGATGCAGCTCGCCGCCGAGGACGAGGGACTCACGCCGACGGAGCTCGCCGAGAAGTACACGCGGGCCTTCCTCGAGGACTCCGCGGCGCTCGGGATCCGACCCGCCGACCGCTACCCCAAGGCCACCGAGCACATCGGGGACATGATCCGGCTCATCGAGCGGCTGATCGAGCGCGGGCACGCGTACGTCGTCGACACCGGTTCGGTGTACTTCGACGTCCAGAGCTTCCCCGGCTACGGACGCCTGTCGGGCAACACCCTCGACGCGCTGCGCAGCGGGCACCGGGACCTCGAGGTCGATCCGCGCAAGCGCCATCCGGCCGACTTCGCCCTGTGGAAGGCGGCGGGGCCCGGTCGGCTGATGGTCTGGGACTCGCCCTGGGGGCCCGGGTTCCCCGGGTGGCACATCGAGTGCTCGGCGATGTCCATGCGCTACCTCGGCGATCGCTTCGACATCCACACGGGCGGGACCGACCTGCGCTTCCCCCACCACGAGGACGAGATCGCGCAGTCGGAAGGGGCGGTCGGCCACCAGGTGGTCCGCATCTGGGTCCACGGCGGGCACCTGCGTCTGGCTGGCCACAAGATCGCGAAGTCGGCCGGCAACGTCGTGCGCGTGCCGGAGCTCGCCCAGCGGGGGCTCGACCCGCTGGCCTTCCGCTGGCTGGCCTTCCAGACCCGCTACCGGAGCGAGATGGACTTCACCTGGGAGGCGATCGAGGCCGCGGATCACCGCGTGCGCCAGCTCCGACGGCGGATGGCGGAGTGGGCCCCGGGCGCCGCCCCGACGTCGGAGGCCGCGCGGGCGTTCGACGAGCGGTTCCGGGCCCGGATCGCCGACGACCTCGACCTGCCGGGCGCGGTCGTGCTCGTGAACGAGCTCGTCTCCTCCACCGACGTCCCGCCGGCCGAGCGCTACGGCCTGCTGGCGTCGTGGGACCACGTGCTCGGCCTCGACCTCGAGCGGGAGGCGACGAGCGGGTGGCGGCCGTCCGACCGGATGCGCGAGCTCGTCGCCGAGCGCGATCGCGCCCGCGCCGCGCGCGACTACGCGACGGCCGACCGGATCCGCGACGAGCTCGAGTCGATGGGGCTCGAGGTGATGGACGGGCCCTCGGGTACGACGATCCGCCCGCGGATCTGAGGATCAGCCGACCGTGCGCAGCGCCCGGTCGGCGCGGTTCAGGCGCTCGACGCCGTCGGGGGTGACGGCGACGATGTCCTCGATCCGCACGCCGAACCGCCCGTCGAGGTAGATGCCGGGCTCGACGCTGAAGGTCATCCCGGGCGCGAGCACCGTCGGGTCGCCGGCGACCGCGTAGGGCGGCTCGTGGACCTCCAGACCGATCCCGTGCCCGGTCCGGTGCAGGAACCGCTCGCCGAAGCCGGCGCGCTCGATCGGCTCGCGGGCGGCGCGATCCACCTCGGCGATCGGCACGCCGGGAGCGACCGCGGCCACGGCGGCCTCCTGCGCCTCGCGCACGAGCTCGTAGACGGCCGCGAAGCCCTCCGGCGCTCGCTCCACGACGACCGTCCGGGTGATGTCGCTGTGGTAGCCCTCGAGCGCGCCGCCGAAGTCCAAGACGACGGCGTCACCGGTGCGGATCGTCCGCTCGGTCGGCTCGTGGTGCGGCGATGCTCCGTTCGGGCCGGCCGCGACGATCGTGAAGGCGGCGCGCGCGTGCCCGTTGGCCACGAGCAGCTCCGCCAGCTCGGCGGCCACGTCGAGCTCCCGCCGGCCGGCGAGCCCCGACGCGCAGATCGCCTCGAAGGTCGCGTCGGCCGCGGCCGCGGCGCGTCGAAGCCGGTCGAGCTCCTCGGGGTCCTTCACCGCGCGCAGCCCCCCCAGCACGCCCGAGGCCGGGACGAAGCGCGCGGCCGGAAGCGCCCGCTGCAGTCCGAGCAGGTGTGCGGCCCACAGGCGGTCGTCGACGGCGAGCGTGCCGGCGGGCGCCACGAGGCGGGCCGCGGCCGCGTAGGGGTCCTCGCCGTCGCGCCACGCGAGGAGCTCGAGGTCCCCGCCGAGGGGGGCCGAGCGCGCCGCCGGCGCCTCCAGGGCGGGCACGAGGAGCCGGGGGGACGCGTCGGGGCGTACGACGAGCAGGGTCGGGCGCTCCAACGGCATCGGCTCGTACCCGGTGAGGTACGCGAGGTCCGGCGACGGACCGACGAGCACGGCCGCGAGGCCCCGCTCGGCCGCGGCCCGGGCCGCTCGCTCGAGGCGGTGCAGGTGGCGGTCGCGCATGGGTCCCCTCAGAGCTTGAGCAGCACCCGGCCGGGCAGGACCCGAGCCTGCACCGGGGTCGTGCCGAGCGGCCGGCCGTCGAGGGCGACCGGCATCGGTCGATCGGTCTCGACCCCGACGACGATCCGAGCCCGGAGCTCCCGCACGCCGGGGTCGGGCAGGTGGGCGCCGTGCATGAAGATCCGCGGCAGCATCCGGTACGCGTCGGTCCTCGGCCCGACGAAGGCGAGGACGTCGAGGACCCCGTCGCCCGGGTAGGAGCGGGGCGAGAGCCGCAGGCCCTGCTCGGCGAACTGCCCGTTGGCCACGAGCACGTCCCAGGCCTGGAGCTCGTGGACGCGCGCGTCGACCCGCAGCCGGATCGCCCGCCGGGGGGAGCGCGCCACGGCCCACCAGAAGCCCGCGAAGCGCCCGAGCCGTCCGCCGCCCAAGCGCCGCGACGAGCGCAGCGCCGCCGCGCGCAGCCCGATCTGGAGGAGGTTGTGCCCCACCCGCTCGACGGGCCCGTCCCGGCCGGCGGCCGTGACCGCCATCAGATCCAGCGGGTAGGTGCGGTCGCCGACCAGATGTCCGACCGCCCGGTCGAGCTCGCTCGGCAGCCCGAAGCTCAGCGCCAGGTCGCACCCGGCGGGGCCGGCCGGGACGAGGCCGAGGACGAGAGCGTCCTCGCGGGGTTCCGTCCCCACCGCCGCCAGCGCGTCGGCGACGGTTCCGTCGTCTCCGACGGCGACGACGAACCGGATCTGGTCGGCGAGCGCGGCCGCGACGGCCTCGGTCAGGGCGGGTCCGGAGGCGACCGCGAGCCGATGCTCGAGCCCCACCCGCTCGAGCGCTGCGGGCAGGGCGTCGGCGGCGCGTTCCGCGCCCGCGCCGGGGTCGACGACGACGACCGCCGGGCCGAACGGCGCCGCGGCCGCGGTCGTCTCCGGTCGCTGGGACCCTCGCTCGACCACGGCGCTCAGAGCCCCGTCGCCGCGACCACGCCGCGCAGCACCGCCTCGCGCGCGCGGCGTACCTGCGGCGCGAGCGCGGCGTCGGCCACGTCCTCCACCTGCCGGAGGAGGTCCACGAGCTGCTTGCACGTGCGCACGAAGTCCCCGGGCGCCATGTCGATCACCCGCAAGACGTCCTCGAGCGCCTTGCCCTCGGCCCACTCGAAGGCCACGGCGGCGAATCCCGTCTCGAGCTCCCGCGAGGCCGGCACCGCGTGGAGGTCTTCGGCGCGGCGGACCCGGCGCCAGATCCGCTGGAGCGACTCGAACCGCTCCGAGGTCCGTCCGGTCGGCATCGGGCCTGCGCCGGCGGTTCGCTCTCGGGCCTCGTAGACGACCGTGGACAGCAGCGCGGCGATCTCCGCAGGGTCCAGATCGTCCAGGAGCCCCTCGGCGAGGAGCTCCCCGACGACGAGGTCTCCCTCTCCGTAGATCCGAGCCAGCCGCCTCCCCTTGTCGGTCAGCGCCCATCCCTGCACGTACCCGAGGTCGGCGAGCACCCCGAGGACGCGGTCGAAGCGACGCGCGAGCGTCTCGGTCCGGGCTCGGATCCTGCGCTCGACCCCGGCGAGCTGCTGCTCGAGCGCGGCGGCGCGGGCGGCCCACCGCGCGTGGCGGGCCCGCTCAGGACACGCGTGGCAGGGGTGTCGGCGGGCGAGCTCCTCGAGGCGGGCCGCTTCGCGTTCGACGCGGGGGTCGGCGGCGCGAGGACGCCGTGGCCTGCGAGGTGGGGCGATCGCGAGCGCCGCCAGGGCGCTCGCCGCGTCGCGGCGGAACCGCGAGCTTCGCGGGCTCCCGGTGCGCGGCAGGGCGATCCTGGTGAGCACCGTCGGAGGCTCGTCGAAGTCGCGCGCCGCGACGCGCAGCACGGCGCGGTCGCGCGTCACCACGGTCGGGCGGCCGTCGCGGCTCGAGAGCACGACGGCGAGGCCGCCTCGGCGCGCGCGAGGCACGTGGATCACGTCGCCGGGCGCGAGCGCCGCGACCGCCTCGCGGACGCGAACCGCCCGGACGCGCTCGCGTTCGCGTCGGTCCCGCTCCCGCAGGTCGCGGGCGCGCTCGACGAGGCGGCGGTACTCGTCGAAGTCCCCGAGGTGGCAGCGCAGGTGCTCCCTGTAGCCCTCGAGCGCCTGCCGGTGGCGCTCCCGGGCGCGCTCGAGCAGCACCACCGACCGGTCCGCCAGGAACTGGCCGAACGAGGCGTTCAGGAGGTGGTGGGCCTGCTCGGGGGTGTAGTTCCGCACGAGGTTCACGGCCATGTTGTAGGAGGGCCGGAACGACGAGGTGAGGTCGTAGGTGCGGGTGGCCGCGAGCCCCGCGACGCGCTCGAACGGGACCTGGCGCTGGTAGACGACGACCGCGTGCCCGAGCTCGTCGATCCCCCGGCGGCCGGCCCGTCCCGTGAGCTGCGTGTACTCGCCCGGTGTGAGGAGCTCGTGCCGCTCGCCGGAGAACTTCCACAGGTCCTCGATCACGACCGTTCGCGCCGGCATGTTGATGCCGAGCGAGAGCGTCTCGGTCGCGAAGACGACCTTCACGAGCCCCTCCTCGAACAGCTCCTCGACGGTCTCCTTGAAGACCGGGAGCATGCCGGCGTGGTGGGCCGCGACGCCCGCGGCGAGCCCTTCGACGAACTCGGAGAAGCCGAGCGCCGCCAGGTCGTCCGCGTCGATCCAGGCCGCGCGCGTCTCGGCGCGTTCGCGGATGTGAGCAGCCTCCTCGGCCGTCGTGAGGCGGATCCCCGAGCCGAGCAGCCAGCGGACGCTCTGATCGCAGCCCGCGCGGCTGAACACGAAGTAGATCGCGGGAAGCATCCCGGCCTTGGCGAGGATCTCGACGACCTCCTCGCGGCGCGGCACGTACGCGCGCCGGTGCCCATCCCGGGGGCGCGAGGCCCGCTCGTGCTGTACCCGCCCGCTCCCCCGTCGCCGGTAGGGGCGCACCCGCAGCTCACGCTGGTCGAGCGAGACGAGGTAGAGGTTGGGCACGAGCAGCCCGTCGTGCTCGACGTGCATCGGGTGCAGGCGGTGGCCGACGAGGTAGTGGTGCTCCAGGGGGATCGGGCGCCGCTCTTCGATCACGACCGCCGTGTCGCCGCGGAGCGTCCGGATCCACTCGCCGAACTCCTCGGCGTTGGAGATCGTGGCCGACAGGCAGATCACGGCCACGCTCGGCGGCAGGTGGATCAGGACCTCCTCCCAGACGGCGCCGCGGTAGGGGTCCTGCAGGTAGTGCACCTCGTCGAGCACGACGGTCTGCAGGCCCCGCAACAGGTCGCTTCGCTCGTAGAGCATGTTGCGCAGGACCTCGGTCGTCATCACGACGATGGGCGCCTCGGGGTTGATCGTGTTGTCCCCGGTGAGCAGCCCGACCCGCTCGGGTCCGTGGGCCGCGACGAGGTCGCCGAACTTCTGGTTCGACAGGGCCTTGAGCGGGGTCGTGTAGAAGGCCTTGCGCCCGGTCGCCAGGGCGCGCTCGAGACCGAAGACCGCCACGACCGTCTTGCCCGAGCCCGTCGGCGCCGCGACCAGCACCGAATGGCCCCGGTGCAGGGCGTCGATCGCCCGACGCTGGAAGTCGTCGAGCGGGAACGGGAGCTCGGCCGCGAAGGCCTCGGGGGAGGTCACACGTCCAGTCTACGGGCGGGTCTTCCCGGCTTCAGCGCAGCGAGCCCGGGTCGATCCCGAGGCGGCCCACGAAGGCGAGGAGGAGCTCGGTGAACGCCTCCGGGCGCTCGAGGTTGGACAGGTGGCCCGCCCCCTGGATGACCGCGAGCTCCGCGCCGGGGACGCGCTCGGCGATCCGCGCCGTCGTCTCGGCCGGGATGAGCTCGTCGCGATCGGAGGCGATCACGAGGGTCGGCACGGCGATCCGGGGCAGGTCCGGTCGGGAGTCGGGGCGCTCGGCCATCCCCCGAAGGGCCGCGGCGATCGCCGCGGGCGACTGGTCGGCGACGAGACGCCGAACGCGTTCCCGGAGCTCGGGCGGCGCGGCCGACGACAGGAGCGGCGGCGGCTCCGCGGCGAGGACGTTGCCCTCCCGGTCGAGCCGCTCCGCGAGCGCCAGGCGGGCCGCGCGGGCGTCCGGCGTGTCGGGCTCGGCGCGGGTGTTCGCGAGGACGAGGCCGGCGAGCCGCTCGGGTGCGCGTCGCCACAGCTCGAAGGCCACGTAGCCGCCCATCGACAGGCCGCAGACCACCGCCCGCGACCAGCCCGCCTCCTCGAGCGCCGCCTCGCAGCGCCGGGCGGCGAGCGCCACCGTCCAGGCGCCTCCGGGAGGCGGCGGGGCCTCGCCGAAGCCGGGGAGGTCGACCGCGATCGCGCCGGGGATCGCCGCGAGCTGCGGCTCCCACATCCGTCGGTCGAGGGGGAACGCGTGGACGAACAGGAGTCCCGTCATCGCACGGCCCTGGGGTTCGGACCGACGACGGTCGGCAGCGCGGCGGGGGCGACCTCGAAGATCGCCGGCAGGGGGCCGACCCGCTCCCCGTCCGCGTAGACCTGCACGCGCCGGTCGGCCTCGACTTTGACCCGCCGGGCGCGTACGAGGCGCACCGCCGGGTGGCGCACGTGGGTCCCGCGGAACACCTTCGGGAAGGCCCGGAGGAACGCGCCCTTGGACAGCGCCCGAAGGAGCAGGACGTCGAGCTCGCCGTCGACGATCGACGCGTCGGGCGTGACGCGCATGCCGCCGCCGTAGCTCGGGGCGTTGCCGACGACGACGAGCATGTGGGGTCCCTCGACGACCTCGTCGTCGAGCTCGATCCGGAAGCGTGCCGGCGCGAACCGCGGGAGCGTCCGCACGACCGCGGCGATGTAGGTCCCCGTCGAGCCCAGACGCAGGCGCATCGCGTTCGCGGCCTCGTTGACCTCGGAGTCGAACCCCGCGCCGGCGACGTTGACGAACACGCGGCGCTCAGGGCCGACGGCCACCCGAACGACGTCGATCGCAACGACGTTCGGTCGTGCGAGCGCCCGCGCGGCCGCGGTGAGGGTGCCGACCCCGAGGGAGCGCGCGAAGTCGTCGGCTGTGCCCGCGGGCAGCATCGCGAGCGCGCCGGCCGTCCCCACGAGGCCGTTCGCGGCCAACCCCGCCGAACCGTCACCGCCCAGCACGGCCACGATCGCCCCGCGCTCGCCGAGCTCCCGTGCGAGCGACGTCAGGTGCTCGGCCGACTCGGTCACCCGGAACTCGTGCGGCACGCCCTGTCGGTGCAGCAGCGCGTCGACGCGTCCGATCAGCCGACCGGCCTTGCCCCGCCCCGCCGTCGGGTTCGCCAGGACGACGATCGGCCGCTCCAAGGCGCCCACCGCTCCGGGCTCAGGGCAGCCCCGGGACGCCCGCCCCGGGGGTCTCGGCGGCGCCCGGGGCGAGGCCCGCCGCGGCGAGGCCCAGGCCGTACTCGTTCCACCCGTCGGCCAGCGCGTCGCGGGCGAGCTCCTCGATCGCCTTCGCGCGGCGCAGGAGCGCCTCGGCCTCGCCCGATCCCCGGGCCGCGAGGGCGGCCAGGCGCGCGGCCTCCGCGTAGCCGCGCAGGGCGGCGGCGAGCCGCTCCTGGCTGTTCGTGATCGCGTTGGCCTCCCCGAGCGAGAGCCCCTTGTCGCGGATCGCGTCGGCGAGCCCGTGGTCGGCGATCGCCTCCGCCGAGGCCTCGAGGCGGTCGGCGAGCGCCGCGAGCGTGCGCGCCGTCTCGGTCGTGGCCTCGCCCGAGGCGATCGCGTCGAGGGCCGAGGTGAGCTCCGGCGCGAGCGTCGGGGGGAGGCCGGGGGGGCCGAGGGTTCCGACCTTGCCCACCTCGGCGTCGACGAGGGCCTTGTACGCGCCGAGGGCGCGGCGCTGCTCGACCTGTTCCTCGCTGTGGCGGGAGGCCTCGCGGCTCGACCGGATCCCGTTCGTGACCCATACGAGGAACCAAGCGAGCCCGAGGCCGAGGAGGAAGGCGACGACGAGCTGGACCCACCGGCGGCGCAGGAACGGGGTCGGCGGGGCCACGGGGGCGCGGCGGGGGGCGCGGGCCGGCGGACGGGGCCTCGTCCTGCCCTTGCCCTTGATCGCCACGCTCAGGACCCCTCGCTCGTCACCTCGGCCGCCGCGTCGCGCCGCCGCCGGGCGACGCGGCCGATGATGATAGCCGCCTCGTAGAACAGGTACATCGGCGTGCCGAGCAGCAGCAGCGTGATCGGGTCGCCGGTCGGGGTGATGACCGCCGCGAAGACCGCGATCGCCAGGATCGCGTAGCGGCGCCACGCACCGAGCCGCTCGGGGGTGAGGATCCCGACGAGCTCGAGGAACACGAGGAACACCGGCAGCAGGAAGGACAGCCCGAACGCGAGGATGACCAGCACGACGAAGCTCACGTACCGGTCGAACGTGAGCAGCGGCACGACCCCCTCGCCGGCGAAGCCGAGCAGGAACTCGAGCCCGCGCGGCAGCGCGGCGTACGCGAAGACCGCGCCGAGCGCGAACAGCACGAGGGAGCTCAGCACGAAGGGCAGGGCGAGACGCCGCTCGCGATCGGTCAACCCCGGCGTGACGAAGGCCCACAGCTGGTAGAGGACGACCGGCAGCGCGAGGACGAGCCCGAGGTACAGGACCATCTTGAGCTTGATCGTGAACGCGTCCACGACCCCGCCGAAGATCAGCGGGCAGTCCCCCTGCTCGAACGGGCTGAAGGCGGGGTTTCGCGAGAGGAACTCGCAGTAGGGGGCGCGAAGGGCGTCCTTGATCGGCTCGTACAGGAACCAGGCGGGCACGGACCCCACGCCGAGAGCGACGAGCGACACGATCAGCCGATGCCGGAGCTCCTCGAGGTGCTCGATGAGCGTCATCGTGCCGGTGCGCGCCGCCTCGTCGCGGCGCCGTCGGAACGGCAGGACGGCCATCGAGCGTTCGGCCTACTCCGCGCCCTCGGCGGTGCGCGGGGGATCGGCGGGGGGTTCGGACGCGGGGTGCGCCTCGTCGGGTCCTCGCGTCCCCGCCCGTGGGGCGGACCCGGGGGACTCGGGGTCCTGCGGCGCAGCGGGCGCGGCCGCGACGGGGCGACGGGCGGCGGGGCGCGGTGCCGGGGGCTCGGGGTTGAGGTCGATGCGCAC
Organism: Actinomycetota bacterium; assembly: GCA_026003015.1. Lineage (GTDB taxonomy): Bacteria > Actinomycetota > UBA4738 > UBA4738 > HRBIN12 > BPGL01. Next base: position 437,909 of record BPGL01000001.1, read on the forward strand.
GAGGTCGCGGACCTCCTCTTGGGCTCGGCGCAGCTCGCGCAGGCCGCGGCCGATCTGCCGCGAGAGCTCGGGCAGCTTGCTCGGCCCGACCACGATGAGCGCGATCAGCAGGATGACGAGCAGCTCCTGGGCGCCTACCTGGAACATCGGTCCGGGGCCTCCTGCCCCCGCGTCATCCTACCGCCGCCGACCCCGAGCCTCGGCTCGGCGCCCCCGTTCGGCCGCCCGCCGCCCCGCCCGCTCGGTCTCCTCCAGGAGCGGGCCGAGCTCGTCGGAGAGCCGGCGCGCCGCCCGCCCGAGGCGACGCACCTGGCCGACGAGGGCGATCAGGCACGCGAGGACCGCGACGGAGCTCAGGGCGGCTACGAGGAACCACACGAGCAACCAGCTCGACACGGCTCGATGCTACCGCCCGAGCGGGAGCGAGGTGGCTACGCGTCGCTGCTGTCGGCGAGGAAGGCGCGGATCGCGCGGTCGTCCTCGAGGAGGAAGTGGAAGGCGATCACGTCGTCGACGGTGAACGGCGGACCGCCCGGTCGGGCCTCCGCGGCGCCGTCGAACAGCTCCGGCTGCCGGGCGCGGGGCCCCGAGTCGATGTCGACCCCCGCCGAGACGAGCAGGGCGACGATCTTGCGATCCGCCCGCTTCTCCACGGCGTCGGCGCAGCTGGGGCAGGTGAAGCGGTAGCTGCCCTCGCGACCGTCCTCACGGACGAACAGCGAGATCGCGTCGGGACCCATGTCCACTTCACCGCAACGGGGGCAGGTGGTCCGGATCGTGGTCATCTCGCAGCAAGGCATCGGTCGGCGACCGGGCCGGCTTGAGCCCGCGTCCGCCGGACCGGACTACCTCGATCGGGCCGGTCCGTCGCAGTAGCGAGCCAGGGTGGCCCGGGCGACCTCGCGGACCCGCTCCACGAGCTCCGGCGGGTCCAGGACCTCGGCGTCGGCACCCAGGCGAAGGACGAGGCGGGCGGCGCGCTCGAGCCGGCGGACCGGAAGCGTGACCTCCACCGAGCCCCCGGCGAGCTCCCGGATCTGCGTCGTCGCGTAGTACTCCGTCACCCAGCGCGCGCTCGGTCCCAGGCGCAGGCGCACCGGGAGGTCCTGGCTCGTCGCCGTGTACAGCTCCCGACCGAGGCCGCGCAGCCCGCGGGGGGTGAAGGTCTCCGCCGTGGGCTCGGCCGAGCGGATCCGATCGATCCGAAACAGCCGCTCCTGGTCGGCGTCGACGTCCCAGGCCGCGACGTACCAATGGCCGAGCCAGGCGAAGACCTCCTCGGGATCGATCCGACGGGAGGTCAGCTCGCCCGTCGAGGCCGCGAGGTAGTCGATCCGCAGGCGGCGGCGGTCGCGCGCCGCCTCGCGGACGTCCGCCAGGTGGGTGGGCGCGCGACCGCCGCCGGCCACCGCGATCCGCTCCGCCTCGCCGACGACCTCCGGGCCGAGGGCGGCTCGGAGCTTCTCCAGCGCGCTCGCCAGCGCCGGCGCCTCCTCGACGCCCGGGGTCGCGAGCAGCTCGATCGCCCGCAGGGCCACGGCGAGCCCCTCCTGGCGCGTGAGCCGCAGCGGCCGCGCGAACTGGTCGGCCATCCGGATCGTGATCCGATCCTCCTCGTCGATCTCCACGTCGATCAGGTCGCCGGGCCCGTAGGGCGGAAGGCCGGACAGGAACAGGAGCTCGAGGTCGCGGCGGAGCTCCGCGGGAGCGACGTCGAACAGGCGCGAGGCCTCCTGCACGCTCGTGCCGGGGTGCTGGACGAGGTAGGGAACGATCGTGAGCATGCGGCCCAGCCGTTCCGCCGCTCGGGTCGGACGGGCGGAGCGCTCAGGCATCCGCGAGCTCCCGAAGCCGCCGCACGACCTCCTCGCGCACCGCCGCCGGCGCGATGACCTCCGCGTCCGGCCCGTACTCGAGCAGGGGCGCGACGAGCGCCTCGGCGTCGTGGAACGGGATCGACAGCACCACCCACCCGTCCTCGAGGCTGCGAACCTCCTGGGCTTGCTCGAACGCCTCCAGCGCGTGCCAGGCGACGTCGGGCGCGAAGGCCACCTCGGCCCGGTCGTCGCCGCCCGGCTCCCAGGGGCCGGCCCGGACGTGGTCGCTCGGGGCGAAGTCGGCGGGGGGCGCCGAGCCCTCTCCCACGCGCTCCAGGGCCGTCGTGACGCGCGACAGGCGGAACGCCCGGACGGCGTCGCGGCCGGCGTCGCGGCCGACGAGGTACCAGTGGCCCGCCCGGAACACGACCGCCCAGGCGTCGACCTCGCGGGTCCCGGCGGCGCCGGCCGCCGTTCGGTAGCCGAAGCGCACCCGGTCGTGTCGCTGGGCCGCCGCGGCCGCGGCGACGACCACCTCGCCGTCGGCGTCGGAGCCCGCCACGAGCGGGCCGCCGGGCTCGCCGGTGAGGACCCCACCCTGCGCTCCGTACAGGAGCTTGCGGACGCCCCGCTCCAGGGCGATCTGTCCTCCCCCGCTGCGGGCGGCCACGAGCAGCGCGGAGATCTCCTGCGGCGTGAAGGCGATCTCGGGCAGGTAGTAGCGGTCCTTGGGGATGACGTAGCCCTGCTCCGTTCCCCAGCGGTCGACGTCGACGAGCTCGAGGGGGACGCCGTACTCGCGCAGGACGTCCTTGTCGCGCTCGAACTTCCGCTTGGCCGACTCCAGGTTGTCCCCGCGGTAGGCCTCGAGGGTCGTGCGGATCTCCTCGAACGTGAGGGGCCGACGGGTCTCGAGCAGGAGGCCGACGAGGTTCAGCAGCCGTTCGAGCGGATCCGGCCGGTCCTCCCCCGCCATCGCTGGGGCATCATAGCCGGGCGATGGTGCGCGGCCGACGAACAGCGTGATCCGCTACGAGCGCACGCCGGAGGGGCGGCTCGTCGCCCTCGCCCGCGTGCGGGTCGGCGTGCGGGCCGTGACGATCGAGGTCGACCTGGGTGCGTGGTCGGGCCCGCGGCCCGATCCCGGGGGACTCCGCGGTCGTCCGGTCGTCGTCGTGCCCGAGGGGGCGACGGAGCTGGCCGTCGTCGGCGCACGGCGCGCCGGCAGGACCGAGCCCGCGGTCCTGGCGCCGGGCCCGGCGCTGGCCGCCGCGCTCCTGCGGTCCACGGCCGAGGTGCTCCTCGTCCCCGGCGGGACCGCCTCGACGCTGACCGTCGCGCGCGCCCTGGGCGGCCGCCCCATCGCGGCCCCGCCCCTGCCCGACGAGGCGGCCGTGCGTCGCCTCCTCGAGGGCTGCGAGGTCGACGTCCACGTGGTCCTTCCCGCCCGCGACGAGCCGACCCGGCGCGCGGCTCGGACGCTCGCGCTCGGCCTGGGTCTCGAGCGCCTGCACCACCTCGTGGAGGTCGACCCCGCCCCGGGCCTCGTCGAGCCCGGCGCCGACCCGGGTCCCGCCGGGCTCGCCGCCGCCGCCGCCGGCGTGCTCGGGGGACGGCTGGCGGCGCAGGCGCGTGCGTGGAGGCCCTGAAGCGGCCTCACATGTGGGCGATCAGCTGCTCGACGCGCTCGTCGACGCTTCGGAACGGGTCCTTGCACAAGACGGTTCGCTGCGCCTGGTCGTTCAGCTTCAGGTGCACCCAGTCGACCGTGTAGTCGCGCCGCTTCGCCTTCGCCTGACGGATGAAATCCCCGCGGAGCTTGGCTCGGGTCGTCTGGGGCGGCTCGCGCATCGCCTTGGAGATCGTGCCGTCGTCGGTCACCCGATCCACCCTGCCCTCGCGCTCCAGCAGGTAGTACAGGCCCCGGTCCCGGTTCACGTCGTGGTAGGCGAGGTCGAGCAGCGCCACCCGAGGGCTGGCGAGCGCGAGGTCGTGCTTGGCCATGTAGCGCTCGATGAGCAGGCGCTTCGTCACCCAGTCGACCTTCCGAGCCAGCCGCTCCGGCTCGCCGGCGCGCAGCGCCTCGATCGCCCCCGACCACTCCCCGAGCAGCAGCGCGCTCGTCTCGTCGGCTCCACGGCGCTCGACGAAGCGAGCGGTCTTGTCGAGGTACTCGCTCTGCATCTCGATCGCCGACAGCTCCCGGCCGTTGGCGAGGCGGACGCGGCGGGTCCCCGTGGGATCGTGACTGATCTCGCGGATCGCCCGGATCGGGTTCTCGAGGGTCATGTCGCGCATGACGACGTTGGCCTCGATCATCCGCAGGACGAGGTCGGTGATCCCCACCTTCATGAAGGTGGTCCACTCCGACATGTTCGAGTCGCCGACGATCACGTGCAGGCGGCGGAACCGCTCGGCGTCGGCGTGCGGCTCGTCGCGCGTGTTGATGATCGGACGCGACCGCGTCGTCGCGCTCGACACCCCCTCCCAGATGTGCTCCGCGCGCTGCGAGACGCAGAACTGCGCGCCGCGGGGTCCGTGGAGGACCTTGCCGGCGCCGCACCAGATCTGTCGGGTGACGAGGAACGGGATCAGGACGTCGGCCATCCGGGCGAACTCCCCATGGCGGGCGACGAGGTAGTTCTCGTGGCATCCGTAGGAGTTGCCGGCCGAGTCGGTGTTGTTCTTGAACAGGAAGACCTGTCCGGAGATCCCCTCCTCGTGCAGCCGCACCTCCGCCGCCGACAGCAGGTGCTCGAGGATCCGCTCTCCGGCCTTGTCGTGGGCGACGAGCTCGCGCACGTCGTCGCACTCGGGCGTCGCGTACTCGGGGTGGGAGCCGACGTCGAGGTACAGCCGGGCGCCGTTCTCGAGGAAGACGTTCGAGGAGCGGCCCCAGTGCACGACGCGGCGGAACAGGTAGCGGGCCACCTCGTCCGGGGACAGGCGTCTCTGCCCCCGGAACGTGCAGGTCACGCCGTACTCGTTCTCGAGGCCGAAGATGCGTCGGTCCACGTCCACCAGCCTACGCCCGCTCGGCGCCGGGCTCGGCAGCCGGCCTCAGGAGGCGGCGCGCTCGATCTCCTCGGGCGCGAGGCGGCGGAACTTCCGGCGCTGCGGGCGCGTGCGATCGAGGACGCCCGCCTCGATCTGCTCGGCCGGCAGGTCGCGGGGCTCCGGCGCGGAGGCCAGGACCCCGATCGCGGTGCGCACGGCCGTGGCGAGGTCCCATCCCGGCTCGTAGCGGGTGCGCAGGGCCTCGGTCAGCCGCTCGGCCTGCCCGCCGATCACGACGAACCCCTGCTCGTCGGTCACCGACCCGTCGAACAGCACGTGGTAGATCGACGTGCCGCCGGCCTCCCCGTCGACCTCGCCGACGAGGATCTCGACCTCGTAGGGCTTGAGCTGCTGGGTGAAGATGGAGGACAGCGCCTGCGAGTAGGCGTTCGCGAGGTCCCGGGCCTTCACGTCCTCGCGACCGTAGGCGTAGCCGCGGAGGTCGGCGAGCCGGATCCCCGCGATCCGCAGCTCCTCGAACTCGGAGTACTTGCCGACACCGGCGAAGGCGATCCGGTCGTAGATCTCGCTGATCTTGTGCAGCGTCGCGCTGGGGTTCTCGGCTAGGAACAGCAGGCCGTCGGCGTACTCGAGCCCGATCACCGACCGGCCTCGGGCGATCCCCTTGTGCGCGTACTCCGAGCGGTCCTTCATGAGCTGCTCGGGCGCGACGTAGGGCATGAAGCTCATCGGGCGCGCTCCTCCTGCACGGCCGCCACCGCCGCCGCCACCTCGTCCTCGGGGACCTCGGCGGCGCCCTGCGGTCCGACCGTGAGCAGCACGGGGTAGATCCCGCGGGCCGGATCCGGCCCGCCGGTGGCGGCGTCGTCGTCGGCCGCGTCGATCAGCGCCTCGACGGCGACGCGGATCGCCTCCTCGCGCGCGAGCCCCGGGCGCCAGCGCTTCTTCAAGGAGTTCTTCGCCGGCAGCGCCCCCGAACCGGTCGCCTGGAAGTCGTCCTCCTCCCAGCGACCGCCGATCGCGTCGTAGTAGAACAGCCGCCCCTCACCGCGCCGCTCGTCGAAGCCGCCGAACAGCGGCACGACGACGAGCCCCTGCATCGCCATCGGGAAGTTCTCCCGGATCATCTGGGCGAGGCGGTTCGCCTTGCCCTCGAGCGAGAGCCGGTCGCCGGTGATCTTCTCGTAGTGCTCGAGCTCGAGCTGGAAGAGCTTGACGAGCTCGACGGCCTGCCCCGCGGCGCCCGCGATCGCGATCGCCGAGTAGTCGTCCGCGGGGAAGACCTTGCGCATGCGGGCGTCGGCGATGAGGTTGCCGGCGGTCGCTCGGCGGTCGCCGGCGAGCAGGGTCCCGTCGGCGTATCGAAGCCCGAGCACCGTGGTGGCCGACGCGACCTGCAGCTCGGTCGCCGCGGCGCGCCGAAGGGCCTCGGGGATCGCCTCCGGCCGCTCGCTGCGCACGAGGTCGACGAAGCTCGGGCTCGCGCCGAACGGGGTCCCTGCGAGGGGCAGCTTGAGCTCGTCGCTCACTCCCCGCCCTTTTGGACGTAGGACTTGACGAACTCCTCGGCGTTCTCCTCGAGGACGGAGTCGATCTCGTCGAGGATCTCGTCCATCTGCTCGCGGAGCTCGCTGGCCTTCGAGGACGCGCCGACCTGGCCGGCGTCGCCCTCGCCGGGCTCGCCGCCCCCCTTCTTCTGGATCCGCTTCTGCTCCTGCTCGGGCATCGGGGCTCCTCGGGTGCCTCGCGTCGGGGCGATTCTATCGGGCCGTATCGGATGCGGAGCCCGTCCGCTGGAGCGCCTCGACGAGCGCGGCCGCGTCGGCGGCGCGCTCGAGCAGCTCGTCGACGTGGGCTCGGCTTCCCCGCAGCGGCTCGCGCATCGGTATGCGCTGCAAGGCGTCTCGACCGATGTCCATGATGATCGAGTCCCAGGAGGCCGCGGCGATCGCCTCGGGGAACCGAGCGATGCAGCGGCCGCGGAAGTACGCCCGCGTGCCGTCGGGGGGCTCCATCATCGCGCGCTCGATCGCCGCGTCGTCCACGAGACGCTCGACCTGACCGGTGGCCGCGAGCCGGTGGTACAGGCCCCGATCGCGCCGGACGTCGTGGTACTGCAGATCGATCGCACGCAGCTTCGGGTCGGACCAGTCCAGGCCGTCGCGCTCGCGGTAGCCCTCGAGCAGCCGGAGCTTGGCCACCCAGTCGAGTTGGCCCGCGAGCGACATGGGGTCGGTCTCGAGACCCCGGAGCACCTGCTCCCACCGCTCGAGCACGGAGCGGTTCGACGGGGTGTCCGCCTCGCGATCCACGTACTTGCGCGCGAGCTCGAAGTACTCCCACTGGAGCTGAACGGCGGTCAGCCGCCGGCCGTCGGTGAGCTCCACGAGCTCCCGCAGCGTCACGTCGCGCGAGACCGCGTGCAGGGCGCTCACCGGGTTCACGATCGACAGGTCGGGCAGGAACCCATCCTCGATCATCTCGAGCACGATCGCCGTGGTCCCCACCTTGAGGAACTGGGCGACCTCGCACAGGTTCGCGTCGCCGACGATCACGTGCAGCCGCCGGTACTTCTCCGGGTCGGCGTGCGGCTCGTCGCGCGTGTTGATGATCGGGCGCTTGAGGGTGGTTTCGAGGCCGACCTCGGTCTCGAAGAAGTCGGCGCGCTGGGTGAGCTGGTAGCGGTGCCGGCCGCGCTCGTCCCACTGGCCCTCGAGGCCGAGCTTGCCGGCGCCGGTGAACACCTGCCGGGTGACGAAGAAGGGCGTCAGGTCGCGAACGATGTCAGCGAAGGGCACCCTGCGGTCGACGAGGTAGTTCTCGTGCGTCCCGTAGGAGTTGCCCTTGCCGTCGGAGTTGTTCTTGTAGATCGCCAGGGCCGGCGCGCCGGGGAGCTCGCGGGCCACCTCCTCGAGCGAGCGCTCGAGGATCCGCTCCCCCGCCTTGTCGTGGACGACGAGCTCGAGGGGCGAGGTGCATTCCGGGGTGGAGTACTCCGGGTGGGCGTGGTCGACGTAGTACCGGGCGCCGTTCGGCAGGATCACGTTCGCCAGCCCCAGGTCCTCCTCGGTGACCTCCCGCGCCGGCACCGGCTCGAAGCCCCGTGCGTCGCGCAGCGGCGACTCGTCCTCGTAGTCCCAGCGGATCCGCCTGAGCGACCCGGCGTAGGACGAGATCAGCAGGCTGGAGGACAGGACGGGGTTGAAGTCAGGATGGCCCGGTGAGGCGATCCCGTACTCCGTCTCCGTCCCGCAGACCTTGGGGATGGCCACGCGGCCACCTTACAGGTACTGGCCGGCGTTGACGCGCTCCACCTGGCGGCCTTCGCCGGCGTCGCCGAGCAGCGTCCGGACGTAGACGATCCGCTCGCCCTTCTTCCCGGAGATGCGCGCCCAGTCGTCGGGGTTCGTCGTGTTCGGGAGGTCCTCGTTCTCCTTGAACTCCTCCCGGATCGCGTGGAGGAGGTCGTCGATCTTGATCCCCTTCTCGCCGGTCGACAGGAAGCGCTTGATGGCGTCCTTCTTGGCTCGACGGACGATGTTCTCGATCATCGCGCCGGAGTTGAAGTCCTTGAAGTACAGGATCTCCTTGTCGCCCGACGCGTAGGTCACCTCGAGGAACCGGTTCGGCTCGCTCGGCGCGTACATCTGCTCGACGGTGCGCTCGATCATCCGTCGGCACGCGAGCTGGACGTCGCCGCCGTAGCGCTCGACCTCCTCGGGGTGGATCGGCACCGAGGGGTGGAGGTACTTCGACATGATCTCGGCCGCCTGCTGCTGGTCCGGCCGCTCGATCTTGATCTTCACGTCCAGACGGCCCGGGCGCAGGATCGCCGGGTCGATGAGGTCCTCGCGGTTCGAGGCCCCGATCACGATGACGTTCTTCAGGGTCTCGACCCCGTCGAGCTCCGAAAGGAGCTGCGGCACGATCGTCGACTCCACGTCGGAGGAGATCCCCGTTCCCCGCGTCCGGAAGATCGAGTCCATCTCGTCGAAGAACACGATCACCGGTAGACCCTCTTCGCTGCGCTCCTTCGCGCGCTGGAAGATCTCGCGGATCTGCCGCTCGGTCTCCCCGACGTACTTGTTGAGCAGCTCCGGCCCCTTGACGTTGAGGAAGTAGGAGCGGGCGTCCTCCCGACCGGTGCGCTCGCGCACCTTGTCGGCCAGGGACTTCGCGACGGCCTTCGCGATCAGCGTCTTGCCGCAGCCCGGGGGGCCGTACAGGAGCACGCCCTTGGGCGGGTCGAGCTCGTGCTCCTGGAACAGCTCGGCGTACAGGAACGGGAGCTCGACCGCGTCGCGGATCGCCTCGATCTGGCGCTCCAGGCCCCCGATGTCGTCGTAGCTCACGTCGGGGATCTCCTCGAGGACGAGCTCCTCGACCTCCTCCTTGGGGAGCAGCTCGGTGATCGCGAGCGCCCGCGGGTCGAACAGCACGTGGTCGCCGGCCCGCACGCCCAGCTCGAGGAGCTCCCCGGCCAGGTAGGCCACGTGCTCCTCGTCGCCCCGACCGACCACGATCGCGCGGTCCTCGCCCAGGCGTTCCTTCACCTTCACGACCTCGCCGGCGCGGTCGGGCTCGATCACCTCGACGACGTTCAGGGACTCGTTGAGGATCACCTGCGAGCCCGTCGGGATCTTCGCGGTGTCGACGTCGGGGGCCGGCAGCACGCGCATCTTGCGGCCGGCGGTGACGACGTCGAGCGAACCGTCGTCGTTCGTCCGCAGGTACACGCCGAAGCTGCTGGGCGGCTGGGCGAGCTTCTCGACCTCCTGGGCGAGGGCCTCGATCCGCTCGCGCTCGGTGCGCAAGGCGTCGGCCAGGCGCTCGTTCTGGGCGATCGCGCGTGCGAGCTGCTCCCGCGTCTCGACGAGCTTCTCCTCCAGGACCGTCACCTGGTGGGGGGCGTTGGAGAGGCGACGGCGCAGCAGCCCGACCTCCTCCTCGAGGAACCGGACCTGCGTCTGGAGCTCTTGGACGCGCTCGCGATCGCGCCTGCCGTCGTCGGGCATCTCGCTCACCTCCGGGCGCCGCGTGGGGGTCGGCTACGTCCGCGCCGTGCGGACGCGCGGCACCGCTCTCTTCAAGGTATCTACGGCAGCCGGGGCCGGATGGCTTAGGGCCATTTTCCGCCCCGGGGCCGACAAGGCCAGCACCCTCGGTCAGCCGAGGCGTCGGGCGATCGTCAGGAACCCCGTGTGCCCCACCATCCGGTGCTCGGGTCGGACGCTCCGGGCCCCCACGTGCCAGCTCCGCCGCAGGGTCTCGGAGGTCTCCAGGTGCCAGAAGCCGGCCTCGGGAAGCGCCCCGACGAGGTGCTGGACCTGGCCGGCGGTCGGGAGGTACGAGCCCAGGACGCCCCCCGGCTCGAGCGCCGCCGCCACCGCGTCCAGCACGGTCCAGGGCTCCGGCACGTCGAGCAGGCACCGGTCGAAGCGCTCGCCGGTCGCGGCCACGTCCCGGAGGTCGCCCGCGCGCAGCTCGAGCTGCGGGGGGATGGCGCCGAGGACCGCGGCGACGTTCGCCGCGGCCCGCTCCCGGTGCTCGTCGCGGACCTCGTAGGACACGAGGCGCCCGGTCGGGCCGATGGCGCGCGCGAGCGCGATCGTCAGGGCGCCCGAGCCGGTCCCGGCCTCGAGCACCCGAGCTCCGGGGAACACGTCGGCCTCGATCAGGATCGGCCCGAGGTCTTTCGGGTAGATGACCTGGGCGCCCCGGGGCATCTTCAGCACGTCGTCGGCCAGACGCGGTCGGAACGCGACCAGGCGCATGCCGCCGGTCGTCTCCACGGCCGTGCCCTCGGATCGTCCCAGGAGCTCGTCGTGGGCGAGCGTGCCGGCGTGCGAGTGGAACGTGCCGCCCGACTGGAGCCGCACGAGGTAGCGGCGACCGCGCTGGTCCAGCAGCAGCGCCCGGTCCCCCGGGCCGAACGGCGCGCTCACCCCCGCGGCCCCGCGCCGTAGAGCTCCGCGGGCAGGACCTCCTCGGCGAGCTCCTCGGCGACCTGACGGTCCTCACCCGCACCCGACGCACGCGGCTCGAGCCGCTCGCCGAGGATCTGGGCCCGAGCCCGACAGAAGGCGCAGAAGCGTCCGGTCGTCGGCTGGCCGCAGCGCGCGCAGGGCTCGAGCTCGGGGCGGTCCGCTCCCTCGAACCGGGGCCGGCCGCGCTGGAGGTAGCCCAGGAAGAACTGGGCCTTCGTGCCCGGCGAGCCGGCCTCGATCGCGTTCATCGCCTGCTTGTACCGCAGCTGGGTGTTGCCGGCGACGAGCGGGCACTCCTCCACGACGTAGTCGATCCCGCGCAGGAACGCGTAGGCGGCCGTCTCGAGCTCCGACAGCCGGAACAGCGGCTTGACCTTCTTCACGAGGCCGTCCGCCGCCGGCAGGACGGGCGACTGCCGCGCGATCGCGTCCGTCTGCCACCGCAGGGTGTTGCCGAGGAGCGTCGCGGCCTCGTCGTCGAGGTTGTGCCCGGTCGCGACGACGTCGTAGCCCCCCTCGAGCGCCTCACGGTTGAACACGTAGCGCTTCGACAGCCCGCACACCGCGCAGGTGGAGCGCGACCCGCGGCGCCCGGCCGTGGGAACGTCGAAGCCGTAGGCCTCGGCGAGGTCGACCTCGCGCAGCGTTGCCGAGCGCGATGCCGCGAAGGCCCGCACGACCTCGGCGGACCGCTCGGAGTAGCCCCCGATCCCCAGCCCCAGGTACAGCCCGTCGGCCCGGTACCCCAGGTCCAGCAGGATGTCCCACAGGGCCAGGGAGTCCTTGCCGCCGGAGACCGCGACGAGTACCCGATCGCTCGGACGCAGCATCGCCCAGGAGCGGATGGCCCGCTCGACCTGCGCCCGGGTGACGTGCAGGAAGCAGCCGCGGCAGTACGCCGCGTTGTGGCGGCGCACCTCGACCACGGCCGAACCCCGGCACCGACGGCACTTCACCGGCCACCCCCGCTGATCACGGGGCGGATCTCGAGCTCGTCGGCCTCGCCGAGGTGGGTCTCGCGCGTGAGCAGCTCCCCCGAGCGGATGACGAGCACCGTGTCCGGGTCGACGCCGAGCTCCTCGAGGACCTCACGGACCCGCCGGTCGCCGCGGACCTCGAGCTCGCGGTCGGGGTTGCGCATGCGGACCTTCACGAGCAACCAGGCTAGCGCACGGTCCGCGCGCGCTCGATCGCTCAGGGCAGGCGCCCGACCGGCAGCGGACGGGTGCCGAGCGTGACCTCGACCCTCCGCTGGGCGCCGTCGGCCCCGACGAGCCCGACGGACACGCGGTCGCCCGGCGCGAGGTCCTCGAGCACCGCCCCCAGGTCGTCGCGCGTCGCGATCGGCCGGCCGTCGAGCTCGATGATGACGTCGCCGCGCTCGATCCCCGCGGCCTCCGCCGGCCCTCCGTCGATCGTCGCCAAGACGAGGGCCCCGCGCTCGACCGACAGGCCGAGCTGGAAGGCCACGTCCGGCGTGACCGTGTCGGTCGTCACGCCGAGGTAGGCGGCGGGAGCGAGCGGATCTTCGATCGCTCGCCGGATCGCCTCCTTGGCCCGGTCGATCGGGATCGAGAAGCCGATGTTCTCGGCCTGACCCGGATCGCTCCCGGCGGAGTTGATGGCCACGACGCGGCCCTGCATGTCGACGAGGGGGCCGCCGGAGTTGCCTCCGCTGATCGCCGCGTCGGTCTGGATCACGCCGGCGTAGACGCGTACCCCGTTCGCGCACACCGAGCAGTTGGGGTCCTGAGCCCGGATCGTGCGGTCCAGCGAGGAGACGATGCCCGCGGTGACGCTGGGTCCGCCCTCGAGCCCGAGCGCGTAGCCGATCGCGACGACCCGCTGCCCGAGCTGGAGGGACGACGAGTCCCCCAGCTCCACGGTCGGCAGGCCCTGCGCCTCGACGTCGAGCACGGCCAGGTCGTTCTCGCAGTCCCCGCCGATCACCCGGGCGTCGAACCGGCGCGGTTCGGCGTCGGAGGTGGACACGGTGATGCGGCTCGCTCCCTCGATCACGTGGCAGTTCGTCACGATGACGCCGTCGGAGGTGACGATGAACCCGGTGCCGATCCCCCGCCCGGCGACCGGGTTGCCGAACTCGTCGAGGCGCAGCACGTCGGTCGTCACGTTCACGACCGCCGGAAGGACCCGACGGACGACGGCCACGACCGGCTCGCCGCCCGCGCTCGGCAGCGGCTCGAAGCTCGGGGTCGGGCTCGCCGCCCCGCTCGGGCGCGAGCAGGCCGCCAGGACGAGCCCTGCCGCCACCAGCACGCCCAGGGCCCCCCGGCCGGCCGCCCTGCCCCGCTCGCTCCCGTCCACGTCGATCCTTCGACGCTACCGCACCTGGGGTTCGGCGACCCCGGCCGCGCGGGGGCCACTCGAGCGCGTCGGGTGCTACGACGGCTGCGCCGCCAGGGATCCGGCGGGGCGCTCCTTGCGCGGGTCGACGAACGGGATCGCCGCCGTGACGCCGACGAGCCGCTCGCCGTCCTCGGACTCGACCTCCAGGCGCGTGCCGGGCTCGGCGAGCTCGATCGGCACCCAGACGTAGCCGATGTTGCGCCCGAGCCCCGGGGACCACACGGCGTCGGTGACGTGCCCGACCCGGCGCCCCTCGGCGAAGACCGGCCAGTAGACGGACAGCTCGGCGCGCAGCTGCTCGCCCTCGAGCTCGATCCCCACGAGCTTGCGGTCCACGCCGGTGCGCTTGAGCGCCTCGAGCGCCTCCTTGCCGATGTAGTCCTGCGGCTGGTCCTCGACGAGGCGCTCGAGCCCCATCACGTGCAGCGGCGTGTCGGCCAGGCTCATGTCCGAGCCGTAGTTGAAGATGCCGGCCTCGATGCGGCGGGCCTCCGAAGGCGCGATCGGTCGGATCCCGAACTCCTCGCCAGCCTCGGCGACCGCGTTCCACAGGTCGGTGCCGCGGCTGCCGTCGAGCAGGTTGACCTCGAACCCGGGCAGCGCCGTCCAGCCCGTGCGGCTGATGAGGACGGGGATCCCGCGGATCTCGAACCGGTCGCACCAGTAGTAGCGCAGGTCGTAGATCGCCGGTCCGACGAGCTTGGCGAGCGTGCGGGCCGACAGCGGGCCCTGGACCTGCATGGGGTGGACGTCGGGAAGCGTGACCTCCACGTCGAACCCGCCCTGCGCGGCGACGCCGAGCGCGTACAGGTGCGCGTCGGAGTCGGCGAGCTGCATCCACCACCGGTCGTGGTCCACGTGCAGCAGGACGGGGTCGTTGACGATCCCGCCGTCGGGAGCCGTCACGATCATGTACTTGCCCTGCTTGACCGCGCAGCGGGTCAGGTCGCGGCACGTGAGCAGGTCGACGAGTCGGTCGGCGTCGGGACCGCTGATCTCCACGGTCCGTTCGACCCCGACGTCCCACATCGTCACGCCCTCGCTCAGGACCCGGTACTCCTCGTCGGGGTCGTCGTAGTACGCGGGCAGGTACATGTGGTTGTAGATGTCGTAGGCCGAGCACCCCGCGCGCAGCGTCGCCTCGAAGAACGGCGAGCGCCGGTACCACGGCCCGAAGTACAGCGTCGTGCTCTTCGCGAGCATCTCCGGCCGTTCGTTCACCATGACCCTGGCCTCCTTCGGCCGAACCCCCGCGGCTCGGCCCACCGGCCTGAATCATCGTTCAATCAGGGCACGCAGCGCAAGCCCCCTGCTCAGGGGGGTCACCGGGTCGCGGCTGAACCGCGGTTCAGGAGATGGGGATCTGCTTGCTCGGGTCGACGAACGGCATCGGCACGACGGTCGCCGTCCGGGTCCCCCACTCGGACTCGACCCGCACCTGCTGCCCCTCGCGCGAACGCTCGGTCGGCAGCCAGCAGTACCCGATGTTCTGCTGCAGCCGCGGCGAGTAGATGGCGGAGGTGACCTTGCCGACGCGCTCGCCGTCGATGAACGCCGGCCACTTCACGTTGTTCAGGGCCGGGAACGGATCGCCGTCGAACGTGACGCCGTTGATCTTCTTGCGGACGCCCTCGGCCGCGATCCGCCGGTAGGCCGCGATCGAGATCGAGTCCTCGTCCGACAGGGTGTCCAGATCGACGAGGCGCTCCAGGCCGAGCTCGAAGGCGTTCTCCTGGTAGGTCATGTCGGCCCCCCAGTTGAAGATGCCGCCCTCGATCCGGCGGATGTCGCTCGGGCCGGTGGGCTTGATGTTGAACTCCTGGCCGGCCTGGATGATCGCCTCGTACACGTCCACACCGCGCGACGGGTCGAGCGTGTAGACCTCGTACCCCACCTCGGAGGTCCACCCGGTTCGGGTGATCACGACGGGGACGCCGGCGATCTCGGCGTGGCGCCACCAGTAGTACTTGAGATCGAGGATCTGCTCGCCCACGAGCTTGGCCATGAGCGGCTTGGACTTCGGGCCCTGGACCTGCAGCGGGGCGGCGTCGGCCTCGCGGATCGTCACGTCGAGGTCGGGGTAGGCGTTCTTCAGGCCGCGCGCGAACAGCAGCGCGTCGGAGGAGGCGAGCGCGAACCAGAAGGTGTTCTCGTCCATCCGCGTGAGCACCGGGTCGTTGATGATCCCGCCGTCGGCGTCGCAGATCAGCACGTACTTCGCCTGGCCCACCGCGCACTTGGACAGGTCGCGCGGCGTGAGCAGCTGCGCGAACCGGAACCCGTCGCGACCGCTGATCTCCAGGCAGCGCTCGACGGACACGTCCCACAGCGTGACGTCGTTCAGGAGCGCCTCGAACTCCGCCTCGAAGGTGTCGAAGCGGATCGGGAAGTACATGTGGTTGTAGACCGTGAAGCCCTTCGGGCCGTAGCGCTGGGTGGCCTCGTAGTAGGGCGTCCGGCGGTTGCGGGCGCCCCGCTGCACCAGGCTCATGTCGAACGGCTCGGGCATCGTCGTCCTCCTTCAGAGTCGCGTCGAGGTCGGCGTCATCGTCGGAGCCGCGCGGCGCCCTCGCAACGGCGAGCCCTGACTTCGGGTCAGGCCGAGGCGACGTCCTCCGCCGCCCACACGAGCTCCCCCTCCACGTAGGTCCGCAGCACCCGGGCCTCGGCGATCTCGGTGACCGGGTGCTCGAACAGGTTGCGATCGAGCACGACGAGGTCGGCGAGCTTGCCCACCTCGATCGAGCCGGTCTCGCGCTCGAGGTGGTTGACGTAGGCGCTGCCCATCGTGAAGGCCGCTAGCGCCGTCGGGAGATCGAGGCGCTCCGCCGGCAGGAACGGCTCGTCGACCTCGACGCGGTAGGGGTAGCTCGGCGGCATCCGGCGGTTGACCGCGACGTGGATCTCCTCCAGGGGGTTGGGGCTCGACACCGACCAGTCGCTGCCCATCGCGAGGGTGGCGCCGTGGCGGACGAGCGAGGCGAACGGGTACTGGTGGCGCCACCGCGGCTCCCCGAGGAACGGGATCGTGAGCTCGTCCATCTGCGCCTCGTGGGCCGCCCACAGCGGCTGGGCGTTGGCGACGGCCCCGAGCCGGCGGAACCGCGGCACGTCCTGGGGATCGACGATCTGGATGTGCGCGAGGTGGTGCCGCCCGTCGGTCCAGCCGTTGGCCTCGCGGGCAGCCTCGATCGCGTCGAGCGCCTCGCGCACGGCCCGGTCGCCCAGCGCGTGGAAGTGAACCTGGAACCCCAGCGCGTCCAGCCGCGTCACGGCCTCGCGCAGCAGCCCGGGCTCGACGAAGGAGATCCCCCGGTTGTCGGTGGGGTGGCCGTCGGCGTCGAGGTAGGGCTCGAGCACCGCCGCGGTGAAGTTCTCGCAGACGCCGTCCTGCATGATCTTCACGCTGGTCGGTCGGAACCGCCCGACGGGGCCGAGCGCCCGCCGCTCGACGAGCTCGTCGATCTGCTCCAGACCGCGGTGCCGGTCCCACCACAGGGCCCCGACGACGCGCGCCGTGAGCCAGCCCTCGCGGGCCGCCGCCAGGTAGGCGGGCAGGTTCCCGAAGTCGCCGGCGACGTCGACGATCGCGTCCTGCCACGCGGTGATCCCGAGGGAGTGCAGGTACGCCTGGCCGCGCCGAAGGCCCTCCCGGAGGTCCTCCTCCGACGGCGGGGGCACGTGGCGCTCGACGAGCGAGGCGGCGCCCTCGTGCAGCGTCCCCTGCGGCTCCCCGTCGGCCGTGCGCTCGATCCGCCCGTCCGCTGGGTCCGGGGTGTCCCGCGTGATGCCGGCCAGCCGAAGCGCGGCGCTGTTGACCCAGGCGCTGTGCCCGTCGCGGTTCGGGAGGAACACCGGACGGTCGGCGACGACGGCGTCGAGCAGCTCCTTGGCGGGCGTGCCACCGGGGAAGGCGTCCATCGACCAGCCGCCGCCCAAGATCCAGGGCACGTCGGGATGGGTCTGGGCGTAGGCGCGGACCGCCTCGACGTAGGCCTCGGCGCCGTCGAGGTCGTGCAGGTCGCAGCGGAGCATGTCGAGCCCGCCGCTCACCGGGTGGACGTGGGCGTCCTGGAACCCCGGCAGGAGCATGCCGCCGGCCAGGTCGACGACCTCGGTCGCCGGCCCGGCGAGCCCCCGGACCTCGTCGTCGGCGCCGACGGCCACGATGCGACCGTCGCGGACCGCCGCCGCCTGGGCCCAGCGCCGCGCGGCGTCGACCGTGTAGACGGCGCCGTTCGCGAAGATGAGATCCGGGTGCTCGCTCATGGTGGCCTTCCCTCCGGTCGTTCGTGGCCAGGACCGGCCACAGGGTAGCCGTGCGGTGGGGTGCGGCGCGAGGGATCGGCGGCGGGCTTCGGGCCGGGCGTCAAGCGATCGGGCGGCACGACCCGATACCGGGGTCATGAGGTCGCGGTCCCTGGTCCTCCTGCTCGCGCTCGCGCAGGTCCTGGGGGTCCATGCCTGCGCGCCGGCGAGCGCCGACGCCCGCGCCATCGTCGGCGATCCGGCGGACGTGCGGCCCTCGGCCCAGCCCGGTCTGGTCCTCATGGGCGGCGGCCCCGACGTCGACGAGGCGTTCCGCTGGATGCTGGAACGCAGCGGCTTCGGGGACGTCGTGGTGCTGCGGGCCTCGGGGGGCGACGGCTACAACGACTACCTGGCCGGCCTCGGGCCGGTGGACTCCGTCGAGACGATCGTCACCAGGACGCGGGCGCAGGCCGACGCGGCCGCTCCCGTCGTGCGCCGAGCCGAGGCGATCGTCATCGCGGGCGGCGACCAGGCCGAGTACCTCCGGCTGTGGCGGGGCACGGAGCTCGAGCGGGCCATCCGCGAGCGGGCCCGGTCGGTTCCGGTCGGCGGCACGAGCGCCGGCCTCGCGATCCTCGGCGACGTGGTCTTCTCGGCCGAGCGAGGCACCGTCTACTCGGGCGAGGCCCTGCGCGATCCGTTCAACCGGTACATGACCTTCGAGCGGGACTTCCTCGACCTCGAGCCGCTCGCCGGGGGCATCACCGACTCCCACTTCCGGGAGCGCAACCGGATGGGGAGGCTCGTGAGCTTCCTGGCGCGGATGACCAAGGGCCGGTGGGTGCGCGGGGCGTGGGGCGTGGGGATCGACGAGGCCACGGCGCTCCTCGTCGAGCCCGACGGCACCGTCGAGCTCGTCGGCGAGGGCAGCGCCTTCGTGCTGCGCCCCTCGCGACGACCGGCGCTTTGCCGGGCCGGCGAGCCGCTGACGATGCGCGGGGTGCGGGTCTGGCGTCTGGACGAGGGCGACCGGTTCGACCTCGCGACCTGGCGGGGCGTCGGGGTCGTCCGCTTCAGGATCAGCGCGATCGAGGGCCGCCTGCGCTCCTCGACCGGCCGGATCTACGGGTAGCGGTCGAGCCCGGCGAGGGTGCTTGCGCTCCCCGCCCGGAGCGGGAAGGCTGAAGGGGTGGGCCCGGTGGTGCGGGCCCGCGGGGGTCGGCGATGCAGCGGCGGGTCGTCGCGGGGCAGGAGGTCGAGGCGTGGCTCGACCTGCTGGCCGCCGAGACCCCCGAGACCGGCGCCAGCGCCGCCGCCGCCCTCGTCGCCGCCTGCGGCGCCGCCCTCGTCGCGTCGGTCGCCCGCCGGACCGCGCGTCGGGCGCCCGACGCGGCGGAGCGCCTCGACGTCGTCGCGCGCGAGGCCGACGAGGCGCGCTCGGTCGTGCTCGGGCTCGCCGACCGGGACGCGGCGGCCTACCACCGCACCCTGGAGGCCTACCGTCTGCCCCAGGACAGCGACGAGGACCGCCGCGAGCGGCTCCGCGCGCTGCAGGCGGCCCTGCAGGAGCTGCTCGAGATCCAGCTCGACCTGGCGCGGCGGTCGGCCTACCTGCTGGGGCTCGCCGAGGAGGTGACCGCGGACGCCGACGCCAACGCCGTGGCCGACGGCCTGGGCGCGGCCGCGGCGCTGTACGCGGCGACGCTCGCCTCGGTGGCCAACGCCGAGGTGAACGCCTTCGCGATCCTCGACGAGGAGCGGCGCGAGGAGCTCCGCTCCACGTGCCGAGCGCTCACCGAGCGGGCCGGCACGATCCTCGAGGGGACCCAGGCGCGGTTCCGAGAGCGCCTGTCCGAGTGAGGGCCGACCAGGGCGGATCATCTGCCCCATTCAGTCCCCGGTGAAGTAGTCCTGGTCCACCTTCTTCAGGTCGTAGGCAGCGACCGTGGACACGGCGACCCCGTGGTCGATCATGAGACCCACCAACGTCTCGCCGGTCGATCAGCACCACCTTGCTGTCGATGCTGGAGGCGTAGTCCCGGGCCTCGCGCGTGAAGCTGGAGGTGGTGATGAAGACCCCCTTGCGGGCGCGGTGCCCCTGGAGGGCGCCCGCGAACCGCTGGACCTCCGGTCGTCCCACGGGGTGCTCCCAGCGCTTGGCCTGGACGTAGATCACGTCCAGGCCGAGCCGGTCCTCGCTGATCACCCCGTCGATGCCCCCGTCCCCGCTGCGACCGATGGCACGCCCCGCCTCCGCTCTCGATCCCCCGTAGCCCATGGCGAGGAGGACGTCGACGACGAGCCGCTCGAAGAAGGGCGGGCGGAGCTCGCCTTGACGAGCTTGAGGAGCTCGGCCATCAGGGCCCGCCGCAGCTGCTGATGCGCCTCCTCGAGCGCCTCCTCGGGGCTCACCTCGGGAGAGGGGCTCGGGGTCCGCCCTTGCGGGCGCCGGCGCTCGCGGAAGGAACGGAACTCCTCGAACCGCTCGAGGAACTCGACGGTGATCCGGGCCGGCGCCTCCCCCAGTACTTCCCGCCCCCGGTCGGTGATCCGGAACCAGCCGCGGCGTGGGGCCTGGAGGAGGCCCGCCTGGGCGAGGTACGTCGCGCCCACTGCACGCGGTTGTCGAACGTCAGCTGGCGCCCGCTCGGCAACCGCTCCTTCCGTTCCTCCTCGGACAGCCGTAACCGCTCGGCGAGCGTCTCGACCGCCTCGCGGAACGAGTGCCTCCCGCCCGTCGCCCGCCAGCTTGAGCAGCGGCAGCATGATCGTCTGGAAGTCCGGGATCGTCATGGCGCTCCGATCCACCGACGGGCCGTGATCCGCCGTCCACCGCTCGGAGCTCTCATCGCGGCCGACATCCTAGACCCACGCAGTGGCACGGCGGGTTCGGAGGGTATCGGCGATCTGGCGGGCGCAGCGCTCGGGGTGGTTCAGGATCTGCCGGCCCCAGTAGGTGAGGGACGGTCCAGCCGCGCTGCGCGAGGAAGTTGCGCTTGGCAGCGTCCAGCTCGAGCGTCTCGCGATCCCCGTGGAACTGGTACCCGTCGCAGTACACCGCCACCTTCAGATCCGGCCATGCGAAGTCGGGGACGGTGACGAGCGGCCCCTGCCTCCGTCCTCACCTCGTGCTCACGCTCGGGCTCGGGGATCCCCTCCACGCCCCGGAGCGCCGCGAGGAGCACCTCCTCGATGTGGCCCCTCGGTGTACCTTCCCTCTTCCCGTTCCCTGCGCCGTTCGGCGAGCTTGCGCGTCCAGCGCATGCCGGCCCTCGCCAGCCGGCACCCGCCGGGCCTCCACGGGCTCCGCCAGCGCGAGATGGAACAGCAGATCGCGCACCAGCTCCTTGTCGAGCCAGCCGTGCCAGCGCTGATTCCCGAACCGCTTGAGGCAGCGGTAGCAGGCCCGCGCGCACTCGTGCCCGAAGATCCGCGCGTAGGCGGCGTCGGCGGCCTCCGGGAGGTGGGCGGCGAGCTCCTCCAGGTACCCGCCGCCCCCCCGGGGACCGACTCGTAGAGCACCACCTGTCCAGGACGCTCCGCTTCACTGTCCGGGTTCGGGCCGGTCTTCCGCGGGAAGGCCGAGATCTCGCACGCCTCGGTCTCGAGGTACGTGGACCGCCGCGATGAGCAGCGCCTCCGCCGCCGTCACCAGGAGCGCCTCGTCGTACCCCGCGCTCCCCGGCTGAGGCGGGACGGTCGCCACCAGCCGCGTCGGTCCGGAACTCGTACCCGAGCACCAGTTCCTCGCACACGCCCGGGCAGAACCGGGCGTGGCTCTCCCTCCCATCGCTTCGCCTGGTCGGGGTCGGCCGGCCGGTGTCTGCCGCACTCCGCGCAGATCGCGAAGCGCTCGCCCTCTCCCTTG
The DNA here is from genome assembly GCA_026003015.1 of Actinomycetota bacterium. Taxonomy (GTDB): domain Bacteria; phylum Actinomycetota; class UBA4738; order UBA4738; family HRBIN12; genus BPGL01. The sequence goes on from BPGL01000001.1 coordinate 459,217, forward strand.
ATCGGATCCTGTCGGCCCCAGTTCGTGCGGAGGATCCGCGCCATGCGCCGGTGCTCGACGGGGGAGGAAGGCGTAGTCGAAGAGCGCCGCCTCGGCGTCGCCCTCCTCGACGAGCCGGTCCCGGACGTCGAACCGCCGTCGCTCGCGGACGTCCCTCCGCCGAGGTGATGCGCGCCTGGTCCTCCGCCTCGAACTGGGACACGGAAGGCCACGTTCACGTGGCCGCGCATCTGCGCGCTGCAGACCGGGCATTCGTTGCGGATTCTCCTCGGTGACCATTGTCGCAGCGCTCGCAGAAGTAGTACGCCCGCGCGAGCCCGGAGGAGTCGAGGTTGCTCCGGGCCCCCGCCACCCCCCGCCTCCGACCAGCTCCCGGCGAAGATCGCCCGGATGGTCTTGAGCTTGTGGTTGTTGGTGTAGACGAGGTTGCCGGGGTGCGAACTCCTCCAGCCCGATCCCCGCGGGGCGGAAGAGGCGTCGGCGTGTCGTCCACCCCGGGGTCGAGCGAGAAGGTGTCCGTGGGGAACTGGTACGAGGGCAGCAGCCCGGCGTCGGCGAGGTACGCGAGCGGGTACGCGCGCTCGGGGTCGGTCGTGATCTCCGCGTAGGCGCGCTGACGGGCCGCGGCTTTCCCCGCTTGTCGTACACGGTCGAGCCGATCGTCGAGTACTGCTTGAACTCCTCGTTCAGGCGCTGGACCTGCGCCCACCAGCCCTCGAGCACGCGCTCCGTGTCGTCGCGGAAGCCCTCCACGATCCGACGGGCCTCCTCGGTGCCGAACCCGGTCACCCGGCCCGCCCGGCGGTCCGCCTCGAAGAGCCCGGCGAGCCGTTCCACGAGCGCGTCCCGCCGCCGCTCGGCCTCGGCGTACAGGCTTCCAGCTCCTCGTTCTCCCGCTTCGTCGGCTCGCGCACGTCGTCGAGGAAGGCGGCCATCCGTCCCGGCAGCTGCGCATCGAGCTCTTCGAGGAGGAAGGAGCGGAGGTGCCGTTCCACGATCCGGGGGTTGTCGAGCCGAACGTGGGGCGGCCGGAACTCGCCGCGCACGAGCCAGGCCGGATCCTCGAAGGCGTGCCGGTCGTGCGGCCCGGGTCCGCAGAAGGTCGAGACGAACCCGATCCGCAGCCGCCTGCCGGCCCGCCCGACCCGCTGGAGGTAGTTGGCCGGCATCGGCGGGGCGTTCCGGAGCACCACGGTGAGGAGGGGGCCCGATGTCCACCCCCAGCTCGAGGGTCGGGGTGCAGACCAGGACGTCGAGCTTCCCTTCCTTGAAGGCCTTCTCGCGCCTGGCGCGCTCCTCCCCGGCGATCTGCGCGGAGTGCTCCTTCACGAGGAACCGCTGCGGCTTCCCTCGATACAGCCGGACGTAGTAGTGGTCGGGATCCGCGACGGCCGGCTGGGGCCGCCCCTTGTCGCAGCGGGGCGTGGGGCAGGACGTCGAGCAGCTCGTACGGCCGCCACTCCTGGCACGCGGGGCACCGCCCAACCCTCCCCCGCCGGCACGAGCCGGATGATCCGCGAGGCCACCTGCAGGGGCTCCACGCGCCCCACCCGCTCCTTGGGCGGGATCTTGATGGGAGCGACCTCCAGGATCTCGTGGTGTTTCAGCAGCGGGATGAGGTCGCGGAGGAAGAGCTCGGCCCGCCCGGGATCCGCGCCCGCCGCGCCCCCGATGACCCTCGCGGCCAGCTGGTGGATCGCGGGGAGCCGGCCCCGCGCCCCCTCCTCCCGCACGATCCCGTCGAAGCGCTTCTTGAGGTGGGATGGCCGGTCCAGCGCGAAGGCCTTGGGCTTGAGCTCCCGGTCGGGGATCCGGAGGGAGTACGGCTCCTCCTCGAGCTCACGCCACTCGTCGTGGACGAGGCCCAGGACTTCGCCGCCGGTTGGTGGCTCGCGCTCCAGCTCCTCCTCCACGACCCCGACCGCGGCGTCCTGTACGCGTTCTCCGACGACAACCAGGCCATCTACCGCCCGCCCGAGCTCCCTGAGGGGCTCGCCTCGTTCCGCCTCTCCGAGGTGTGGCGGAACACCGAGCAGGTCTTCGCCGCCGTGAAGACCTTCTACCGGGGCGACGAGATCGTCTGCAAGGGCCCCGAGGGGCCGGAGGTCGAGATCCGCGGGGTGAGGCCGGAGCGGCTCCGCGACGAGCTCTCCCGGGTGCTCCACCGGCTCGTCGTGGAGGGGGACCTCGACCCGCGGGACGTCGTCGTCCTCACCCCGCACGCCGCGGAGCACAGCGCAGCGGCCGGGCGGGTGGGCGCGTTCGTCCTCACGCCGGAGCCGAAGGGCGGTCGCGACATCCTGCTTTCGAGCATCCGGCGGTTCAAGGGGCTCGACGCGCCCGCCGTCGTGGTCTGCGAGGTGGACCGCTACGCCGAGGAGGAGTTCACGAAACAGCTGTACGTGGCCTGCTCGAGGGCTCGCACGCTCCTCGTCGTCCTCATCACGGAGCAGGAGCGGCCCTCGGCGGGGTAGCCGGTCGAAGGAGCGGATCCTAAGGCGCGGCGCCCTCCCCTGCGCCCCCCGGCCGGTGGCTTCTCGGGCGGTCCGTACCGTGGTGCGACGGCGAACCGAAGGAGGAGAACGTCAAGCGGCGCGGTAGACGAGCTCGACACGCGCACCTCCGGGCATCGCGACGGTGATCGTGAGCTCGTCGCCGTCCACGCGGTACGGGACCGGACGGGTCGTCGTGTCCCAGGCCGCGAGCGGCACCGCGATCCCTTGGATCTCACCGGACAGCCTGCCCACGACGTGGTGGAGGACGAACGCGTCGCCCTGGTCGCGGAACTCCCCGGCCTGCTCGCCCTGGACGGAGCCGCTCTTGTCCAGGAACCGGCAGCGCCCGTTCAGCGTCGCGAGGAAGGCCCCGTCCTCGCCGAACAGGAGGTTCTCGGCGCCCCGGCACGAAAGGCCGGCCGGAACCCCGCCGTACGGTGCCAGGAGCGCTCGGAGCTTGTCCTGCAGGTCGATCGTCCACACGCCGACCAGGGCCGAGCCGGCCGGCTCCTCGGTCGGCGTCGGGGCCGTCGGCGAGCCCTCGCCCGGCGGAGCGGTCGCGGTCGCGGTCCCCATCCCCGTCGGTGACGGGGGCCCGGGGTCGTCGCCCTCACCGCCCCCCGCGCCGCCGGTGCACGCGACGAGCGCGAGCATCGCCGTGACGAGTCCACCAGTGAGAGTCCGCCGCATCGACCTCCACCTCCGAGGCGTCGTCCCAGGTGCCGTCGCGCGTATCCGCAACCGCCGCACCAGCAGCAGGATAGCGGGCTGGCCGTCAGGACCCTGCAAGGTACGGACCGGCTCAGCCGCACACGAACCGGAGCCGGGCGCCGAAGAACGGGTCGGCCACCGCGTCGCGGTAGGCGGCGAGGGCGCCCGGAGAGGAGTCGATCCGCAGGTTCGAGATCTTCCCGCTCCCGTTCCTCCAGCGCTCGTGCCACCAGGACACGAGGTCGAAGTCGTACGTGCCGTCCCGGACGGCGGCGAACGCCTCGGCGATCCACGCGCCCTTGTCCCCCGCGTCGGGGTCCTCGGTCACCCCGACCTCGATCAACCCGAGCGGGCGTGCCTCGGAGATCGCCCGGATCCGCGCGTAGGGGCTGTCCGGGTCATCGGGGTCGCCGAGCTGATCGGTGAAGGAGGTCCACCGCTCGGGCCTGCCGCTGGGGACCTGTTCGCCGTAGACGCTCACGGTGATCCAGTCGACGTACCGGTCTCCCGGGTAGTACCAGCGCGGCTGGTTCCACCACCGATCGGGCCATCCGCCGGCGTCCACGTGGAAGGTCCAGGTCAGGTTGTCCGCGTCGACGTCGGGTCGGCGCGCGAGTCGGACGAGGTGCCGGTAGGCGTCTCGGTAACGCTCCGGCCCGTCCGGGTAGCTCGGATCGCCGTAGCGGTCGCGCACGCCGCCGCCGTTGTAGCGGCCGTTCCAGGGGAACCAGTCGCCGTTCACCTCGACGCCGACGTCGATCATCATGGGGATCTCGGTCGCGGCCGCGGCCCGGAACCACCGTAGGAGCGCGGCGTCGAAGCGGCCGTTGATGATCCGCTGCATGGAGATGATCGGGTCGCGCCGGCCCTGCACCATCCGGGTCCATGGCGTGAAGCGGACCACGGGCACCGCGCCGTGACGCCAGATCGTGCGGACCTTCCGGGTCGGGAAGCCGATGGTGAGCTTGCCGCGGGTTCCCCACGGGTCGGAGAACACCACGCCGGCAACGGGTCGGCCGGCCAGGGTCTCGAACTCGTCGATCGAGTCCCGGGTGACGGTGCGCTCGTTCGGCGTCGGCGAGAAGTACCCGAAGTGGTACGCGCCAGACGCGGGCGGCGCGATCCGCACCCCCTCGTTCGACGCGCACGGCGACGGGGGAACGCCCCACGCGGCCCCCGCCGAAGCCAACGTCGCCACGGTGCACGCGAACAGGACCGTCGCGCGGATCCTGCCCACCCTCGAACGCATCTCACCCTCGGTATCGGCGTCCGCCGTCGATCGCTCAAGGGTCGAGGACGGTTCCGTGCGGCGTTCCAGGTCGACGCCCTCACGCCGGACGACCTGTGCGCCGCGCCCGAGCTACGGAGCCTCCTCGGCCGTCACCTCTGCGGGGCTCGCCCACCGACGCCAGGACCCGTCGGCCGCGTGCACGACGATGTCGTGAAGGGTCGTGGCCTCCATCCGCCGCTCCAGGGCGGGGCGCACCTCCCGCCACTGCCAGTGGAGGATGCACGGGGCTTGCTCCGAGCAGTCCGTGCGCCAGAAGATGCACTCATCGCTGAAGGGCCGTCGACCTTCGACCGCCGCGACGATCTCCGGCAGCGAGATGCGCTCCGGTGGACGCGCCAGGCGGTAGCCGCCACCACGCACCGAGATCAGCACGCCGGCGCGGGCGAGCGCCTGGAGCGCCTTGGCGAGGAACGGACCGGGAACGCCCGCGGCCGCCGCCAACCCACGGGCCTCGACGAGCCGCCCGGGTCGCCGGGCGAGCTCGACGAGCGCCTCGATCGCGTACCGGGTCTCCCGCGACAGGCGCACCGCTTCGGCCTCACAGATCGCGTCGAGACAGTGCCAACGTGGCGACGCCGAGCGGGACGACCGCCCACGCGATCAGGTCGGCGGCGAGCAGTCCAACGGCCCCGACCGTCCCGAAACGGGCGAGGAGGTAGGCCCCGAAGGGACCGAGCGCCGTGCCCTCCAGCTCCATCCCGAGCAGCGCCAAGATCCGGCCGGCCTCGAGGGGGTTCAGGAGCACGACGACGAGCAGGCCCCCAGGTCCGAGGTGAACGGTGGGCGCGATCGCGGCGATCGCGAGGTCGAACCCGAGCGCGAGTGCGATCCACAGCGCGGTCGCCAGGGCCACGGCCTGGAGTCGCCGGCGGGACCACGCGGCGAGCGCGGCACCCACGGCCACCCCGGCGGCGGCCACCGCGAAGGTGCTCCCCACGAGCACCGCGATCGGGAGGACGTCCTGCCCACGCGCGACCGGCGAGAGCAGCAGCAGCGCCAGGCCGTAGCCGATGCCCAGCGTCGCCCACAGGGAGCCCGCCAGGCCCAGGAACACCCCGAGCACCACCCGTCCGGGCCGGACCGGCTGCGCGAGCAGCAGCGTGAGCATCCCGTGATCCCGCTCCCCGGCGAGGCTCCCGGCTGCCAGGAGCAGACCCATCAACGATGGGAGCAGCACGCCCAGGTTCACGAGGGCGGCCCCCGAGGGGCCGATCCCGGTCGACCCCAGGCTCCGCACGCTGCCGAGGGCGAGGAGGGTCACACCGCCGGCGAGGAGCGCGAACGCCGCCCCCATCGCGAGGATCCACCGAGCGCGCGCGCCGAGCCGGAACTCCCAGCCCGCGATGGCCCTGACCGCTCCGCTCACCGACCCACCTCCAAGGCGTCGAGGTGCGAGCATCGTAGCCCCTGCACCCGGACGATCCGCCCCTCCTCCATCCGGACGAGCACGTCGGCCACCGCCTCGAGCTCGGTCGGCGACGGGCTCGTGACGATCGCCGTGGCGCCCCGGTTGCATCGGTCGCGCAGCACCGCCCGGACCGTGGCGCGGCCCGCCTCGTCGAGGCTCGCCAAGGGTTCGTCCAACAGCAGCAGGGGCGGGTCGCCGAGCAGCGCCGCCGCGAGGCCCACCCGGTGGCGCTGCCCCTCGGACAGCGACCCGATCGGCTCGGACGTGCCGGGCAGGAACCCCCCGGGCAGATCCGACGGCTTCGCCCCGCGGAGCCGCGCGAGAAGGTCGAGCGTCTCCCCCACGGTGGCCTCCGTCGGGAACGCGAGGACCTGGGGCAGGTACCCGACGAGGGCTCGGGAGGTGGGCGAGCGGTCGAGCGGTCGTCCCCCGAGGATCACCTCGCCCCGATAGGTCGCCAATCCCGCCAGGCAGCGCAGGAGCGTGCTCTTCCCGCTCCCGTTCGGACCCCCGAGCGCGACGATCGCACCGCGCGGGAGGGCCAGGTCCACCTCGTGGAGGCCGCGCCCCGAGCGGTACACCTTCGAGAGGCGCCGCACCTCGAGGAACGCCTCAGGCACGCCGGGCACCCCCCCTCCCCCGGCGTGCGAGGGCGAGGCCCGCGCCGCCCACCCCGGCCATCAACAGGCCGGCCCAGACGAGCGTCCCCGAGCCGGCTTCCCGGGGAGTGAACCGCGGGACGTCGGGGCGGACGGCGTGCAGGAGGGGCGCGGGGTCGAGGACGAGCGGCTCGCTGGGGACCCATCGCTCCTCCACGGCCTCGACGAGACGAAGCGCGGGTCCGGAGGCGAGCGCGAGCAGGACCGGCGACCTGGCCACGAGCCCGGCCAGGCGCCCGCTCTGGGCGTAGGGAACGTCCCCGATCCCGTCGCCGTCGGCGTCGAAGCCCTGGTAGTCGCTCCAGTGGTTCCCGATCCCGTCGACCGACCAGGACGCCCCCGCCACACCCGAGCCCCCGAGGACGACCTGCGCGGCGTTCTCGACGAAGGCGTTGCCGGTGAAGGTCGGTCGGGCCGACGGGTAGAGGACCACGCCCACGTGGTTGGCCGCGATGAGGTTCCGCTCGAAGCGCGCGGGCGCGCCCCCCGTGCGCCCGGCGTCGTCGACGTGCACGGCCACCCGATCGTCCAGGATCACGTTGCCCCGCACGAGGACGTCCCCGGCGTCCTTCACGAGGACCCCGAACCCGGTCGAGGGGCTTCCGCTGTCCACGACCGCGTTGCCGAGGACGCGCACGGGTCCGCCGTACATCAGGACGCAGCCGGACAGGTTGCCCCGCAGGACGTTCCCCGTGATGGCGAGGTCGCGCGCGTACATGTCGTGGATCGCGTAGCGCGCGTCGGAGATGACGTTGTCCTCGAGGACGATCCGCTCGCCGTAGGACAGGTAGATCCCGTCGCGCGTGGCCTCGATCCTGCTGGTCCGCACGACCGCATCCTGGGTGTTCCACAGCCAGATCCCGTCCCCGCGCGGCAGGCCCGCACCCGTCGCGGCAGCGTGTGCCCCGTGGTCCTCGTGGTCGCCCTCGCCGTTCGCGACCGCGTGTTCCTCCCCCACGATCGTGGCCTGAGCCCGTCCGCGGATGCGGACGTCTTCGATGAGGACCCCCCGGGTCTCGCGCACGGTGATTCCGAGGTACGTCTGCTCGATCACGAGCCCCTCGAGCCGCACGTTCCGAGCCGCCTCGACCAGGACCCCGGAGGGCTCGCCGATCGGGCCGGTGCCGCTGCCTTGGATCCGGAACCCGCGCAGCGTCACCCCGGAGGCGACGACCTCGACCACCGACCCCTCCCCGTCGCCGTCGAGCACGGCCCCCGGCTCGGCCTCGAGCGTCACCGGTCGATCGATCACGACCGCTCCGACGTAGCGGGCCACGGGAACCCTGACGGTGGATCCGGGGGCCGCGGCCTCGATCATGGCTTGGATGTCGGAGGCCGGCCGTTCGGCGAGCTCGAACCCCTGGGTGGGGGCGCCGGGGGAGCCGCTGCACGCGGTCAGGAGCGCGACGAGCCCGATCGAGGCGGCCACCCTCGTGGCTCTCATCCCGGTGGATCCCCCGCGGCGCCGACCCACCGCCGGGCGCGCAGGACGAGGCCGGGACCGACCGCGACGAGCAGCGCGGCGGCCACGAGCAGCCTGAGCGCCGCGCCCGGGTAGGCCCACGTGGTGAAGTTCAAGACCTTCGTGGGGCCGACGGCGAACGGGATGAACGGCTCGAGCCTGATGGGAGCCTCGGGATCCACGGAGTGACCGTACTGGTAGAGGCGGAACTGGATGTCGGCGAGCGCCACGACGGGCACGAGCCAAAGCCCCAGCCGCGCCAACCGAGCGAGCACGTGTCGCCCGAGCGCCGAGCCTACGATCACCCCGACGAGGGCCGCGGCGATCGCCAGCGGCCACAGGCGCGTCTCCGGGACGTCGGACGGATCGAACGCCTCCATGCCGACGTAGTGGTTGAGCTGGTTGATCTCCCGCAGGTCCCCCTCCACCCGGTCTCCGTAGGCCGTGATGCGCAGCCCGTCGGGGTACTGGGGGGCCGACAGCCGTGCCTCCCAGATGGGCATCCGGTACGCGAGGAGGACGAGGAGGGCCGCCGCAAGGCCGATCCCGATCCGGGCGGCGCGCTCGCCGGCGCGACCGTGCAGGGGGGCCTGCGACGTGGTGGGATCCGTGTCGGTGTCGGCCGCGACGGCCATCCTGTCCTCCCCGCCTTGCGCCTAGCCCACCGTGAGCGTCCCGACCATGGTCGTCGGGTGGGCCAGGCAGTTGTACGTGTACGTCCCGGCGGGCAGCGGGGGAATCTCGTAGTGCGCCTCTGCCGGGCCCGTGATCAGCTCGTCGCCCTCCGGCGCCCAGATGGGCTCCCCGCTCGTGTCCTCGCCCTCGAAGATCTGGACGTTGTGGGGGATCCCAGGGTCGTCGTTCACGAAGTGGATCGTGAACGGGGTGTCGGCGGGCGCGCTCACGGACGTCTCCGCGAACCCCGTGTTGGCGGAGCCCTGGGGTGCGGTGATCGTCACGACCGTCGCAGCGCCCGTCGCCGTGCCGTCCTCGGTGCCGTTGCCGCCGTTGCCGTTGGCCCCGGCGGCGTCTCCCCCGCCCCCGCAGGCGGTGAGCGCAAGGGCGCCCCCGACGGCGATCGCGATCGTGAACGTTCTGACCCTGGTCGTCATGCCTTCCTCCCTCATCGTCGGCTGCCCCCGTCGATCTACGCCGGGGCGACCAGCAGCCATCCCTGCATCTCCAGGTGCAACGCGGAGCAGAACTCCGTGCAGTACATCGCGAAGCTCCCCGGACGGGAGAGCTCGAGCTCGATCGCGACGGCCTCCCCGGGGTCGATGCTCGCCTCCACGTCGTAGGCAGGGATCGCGAACCCGTGCGTCGCGTCGGGGGTCTGCTCGATGTTCGTGATGTGGAGCCGGAGCAGGTCGCCCTGGCGCGTCTCGATCACGTCGGGCGTGAAGTGGGATCGCATCGCGGTCATGTAGACGTCGACCTCGCGGCCCCGACGCTCGACCCGCTCCTCGCCGGCGGCGACCGCGTGCGGCGACCGCCGCATCGTCACGGGATCCGTCCCCGGCTCGTAGACACGCAGGGTCCGATCGAGACGGTCGAGCGCGACCATCTGCACGTAGTGAGGTTCCCCGATCCCGATCGGCATGTCGGCGAGGACGCGCAGCGGCTCGGCGTCCAGGTCGATCAGCTGGAAGTTCTGCGGGTGGAGCGTGCCCACCGGAGCGAACCGGTCGATCGACCACTTGTTGAGCGCCACCATGTAGCGCCCGTGCGGCGCGACCGTGTCCCCGTGGGCCGTCACGAGGTGGCCGATGTTGTAGTGGACGGGGATCTTCTCCACGAGACGGAACGCCTGATCCTCGGAGATCCCCGCCTTGGGTCCCAGGGTCCACTCCGCGATCGCGCTGTCCACGAACAGCGAGGTGTACGCGTGGCCCTCGTCGTCGAACTGCGTGTGGAGCGGCCCTGCCCCCAGCTCGACCTGGGCCTCGAGCACCGAGTCCAGACGGAGGATCGGAACCCCGAAGGGGTCGGTCCCGTCGTAGTCCTGCGCGTCGATGGCGGCCTTGATCTTGTCGATGGAGTACACCGACGCGTTGGGGTCGAGCTTCCCCCCGACACAGATGTAGTCGCCCGTCGGGTTCACGTCGACCCCGTGGGGGTTCCTCGGCTCGGGCGCGAAGTGGAGGACGCCCTCATCCGCCGCGACCTCCAGGGGGATCACCTTCATCCCGTGGAGGACCTTCACCCCGCCCGCGGCCACCGTCTCCTCAGCCTTCTTCCAGTCGATGATGTGGAGGAGGTCGTAGTCGTTCTTCGTCGCCGTGGACTCGAGCGATGCGGCCGGGTCCCCGTGCCCCTCGTGGAAGTTGCCCCCCGTCGCCATCTCGGTGTTGTAGGAGTTGATGAACCCGAACCCGTAGCTCGCGAGCTTGCCCGCGTCGGCCAGATCCTGCGTGTACGGCGGGAGCTCGATCTGGAAGCTCTTGTCGAGCACGAACCGGCCGGTGTCGGGATCGATCGCGAGCCAGGTCGAGAACCCGCGGAAATCCTCCTTGTACCGACTGAGCGGCGCGTAGCCCGACTCGGTGATCGGGCACGGGGTCATCGACGAGATGTGGACGTACTCGGTGTTCGGCGTGACGAAGCAGCCTCCATGCGATGTTTGCAGGTTCGGGATGTCGAGGATCTGCTTCGTCTTGAAGTCCCGGAGGTCGATCATGGCGATCCGGCCGTTGGCGCGGTCGTTGATGTACAGGAACCGGCCGTCGTAGTCGCCCTCGGTCTCGGACAGGGCCGGGTGGTGCGTGTCGCCCCACCGCAGGGGCAGGCTCTTCGCGGGGTCGGACCCCTCGGCCAGCACCCGGTTGCCCTGATCGGTGCCGAAGCCGTAGCCCTGCCAGGGCTCCGGCGTGAACACGCCGATGACCTTCAGCAGGCGCATCGACGGGACTCCGATCACGAGCACCTGCCCGGAGTGCCCGCCGGAGGCGAAGATGAGGTACTCGTCCAGATCCCCGCCCGGGACGTAGCTCCGAAGCGCTGCCTCGGCCTCCTCGGGCGTGAGTCCTCGCGCCGCCGCGACGCTTCCGAGGTCACCGCCCCCCGCGGCGCCGAACCCGAGGCGAGCGCCGGCGGCGCCGAGGGCGACCCCCGCGGCTGCCCCCGCGGCTGCCCCCAGCGCGGTCCTCCGGGTGATCGTGGGCCCTCCCTTCGCGGACATCGCTCCTCCCTTCGGCCGTGGGGACCCGCCCCGCAACGGACCTAACGAGTCCGAAGCTAGGGCGCCGGCGACCCGCTCGGGAGCGCCGAAGGTCCCACGCTGACCGGGACCTTCGGACCGAGGCGGGCTCGGTTCGACCGGGGGCTGCCGTCTCGCCCTACGGGCGCCGACGAGCCGGCCGACGGCGTGTGGAGCGTCCAGGCGGGTCCGCGGCTGGGCCGGACGCTCGGCGCGCGCCGACCCAGGCGGCGGCCCCCGTCGTCACCAGGGCGACCACGAGCGCCGTCATCGGAGCGATCGGGGCGCCGGTCGGCGGAAGGTCCTCCTGCTCACCGCCGAGGCCGCCGCTGTCGGGCGGGGGCTGCTGGCTCGGCGACGGTCGGCAGTCGATTCCGATCGGGGTGATCGTGACCGGGTCGGCATCGACGATCTGGCCGGGCGTCCACCAGACGTCGCTCGTCGATCCGAAGAGGTACCCGGCCGTGTTGCTCAACCCTCCGCAGCTCTCGAGTCCACGGGCGAGTCGCGCGGTCATCTCGAACTCCACCGTCTCGCCCCGTCGGTGTTCGAAGACGACCGTCGATCGGGGCGTCGAGCACCAGACCAGGGTCCCCGGGTCGGCGGGGAGCCAATCGTTCGGCGGGTCGGGGACGCCGGGCGGCTTGTCGGGAACCACCTGGCAGGTGAACGGAGGGGTCGCCGACGCCACCTCGACGTCCTCGAGCTCCGGGGGCAACACGTCGAACAGCACCGTCGTGGCCCAACCGCGCTCAGGTCCCGTGTAGAGCCGATAGTCGCGACCGGTGTTCGTCACGACGATCGAGTAGGTCACCGTGTCACCGGGTCGCGCCTGGCTCGGCGACACCCGCTTCTCGATCCGCATCGAGCAGGGTTCGGGCGGCACGTACTCGAAGTCCAGCTCGACGGGGTCGCCGACCTCCGGGGGGAGCTTGTCCGTCCACTCCCACTCCCACTCGATCCTGTTCCACCCTCGGCCCGTGGCGCAGGCGCTGGGCTGCACCAGGTACTCGATCTCGAAGTCGACGCTGCGGCCGGCCGGGACGATCAGATCGCACGTCACGGCGTGCCCGAACTGATCGAGCCCGTCGTACACGCAGGCCCCGCCGTCGCCGGTGATCGCCGCCGGGGGGGCGAGCGTGACGTTCGGGTCCATCAGGTCGGTCAAGCGCACCCGCACCGGGTCGGCGCCGGCGGGAGGATTGAAGACGCTGATGCGGAACACGATACCGCGGTCGGTCTCGTCGAAGGGACGCCCGGGGTCGGGAGACAGGCGCTTCTCGATGGTCGGGGCAGGGGGCACCTGGGCCAGCGCCGGGTCGACGGCGCCGAGGGGGGGGAAGCGCCAGCACCGCCCCGAGACCCAGGGCCGCCACGAGCCGAGTACCGCCGTGCACCGTTCGCCCCGCAGCAGGACCACGTCCTGAATCCTTGCGGCGCAGGGTACCCGGCCGAGGCCCCCGGGGCAAGCACCTGCACATGCATCCCGGTGCACGCCCACTGGGTCGCGTGCCGAGATCGTCTCGGAGGAGCGAGATCGTGTCGGAGGGGGGATCCGAACCGTAAGCACACGGGCCGTCCTGCGAGGGGGGTTCGCCCTGCAAGCCTGACGCCAGATCATGGATCCGCGGACCCGGAGGTCAACTACCTGCAGAAACTGGCGCACCTCCTGGTCAGGGCCATCACACAGCTCGCTCGAATCTGATCGCTTTGTCTGGGCTCGTGCGCGTTCTGCGGCACGGACGCGGCACCGTACCCGACCCCGCCAAGCTACCCGGGTGGGGGGCGTCGATCGACACTAAAGAGGCTCGCGTAACGAAGCAGAGGAATCGTGGAAAGCTGTGGACCGGGCCAGCGACCCTCCTGCAGCCTGCTTCTGCCGCCTCGACAGTAACGTCCGCGGACGTGGTGTACGAGCAACGGTCTGACGGTCGTTGAACGAGAAGACCACCGCCGTCATCCTCATGAAGTCCGCCAAGACACTCATGAGGAGACAGACGACGATGGTCGACCCGAGGATGGATGCCCTCACCTGGCTGCGCAAGCAGCTCACCGACGAGTGCCCGGATCTCGCCCGCGCGATGCTGGAGCGCGCCGTTGCCGAGCTGATGTCCGCCGAGGCCGACGCCCTCTGCGGCGCGCCCTACGGCGAGCGCAGCCCGGAGCGGGTGAACTCACGCAACGGCTACCAGAGCGCGCCGCTGGGACACCCGCGCCGGCACGATCGACCTGGAGATCCCCAAGCTGCGCTCCGGCAGCTACTTCCCCGGCTGGCTCCTCGCCCCGCGCCGGCGCGCCGAGACGCGCCCTCGTCGCGGCGGTCGCCGAGCGCTGGCTACCGTGGCCGTGCATCAGCACCCGCCGGGTCGACGGGCTGGTGCAAGACCGCTCGGCATCGAGCGGATCTCCAAGCGCTCGCGCGTCTCGCAGATCGCCGCCGTGGCCTCGACGAGGTCGGTCGAGGCCTTCCGCGCCCGCCCGCTCTGACGGTGGCCCCTACCCCTACGTCTGGCTCGACGCCCTCGCCCTGATGGTGCGCGGCCGCGACGGCCGGATCGCAGAGCTGCGCGGGCGTCTGCTGCATGGTCGCCGTCGGCGTCAACGCCGCCGGGCCGCCGGGAGGTCCTCGGCCTCGAGCGTCGCGACGAGCAGAGGACGGCGCCGGCTGGACCAGCGTTCCTGCCGCGGCCTTCGTCGCCCGGGGCCTCTCCGGCGTGCAGCCTGGTGATCAGTCCGACGCCCACCCCGGCCTCGTCGACGCGCTCGCCTCGCTCAGCTGGTCGCCGGCGCTTCGCCTGGCAGCGGTGCCGGACCCATTTCCTCCGGAACCTGCTCGCGAAGGTGCCGCGCTCGGCTGCGGCCCTTCGTCGCCACGTTGGTGCGCTCGATCTTCGCCCAGCCCGACGCCGAAGCAGGTCTGGCCGCCCAGTTCACGACCGGGTCGTCGACCAGCTGGCCGTGAGCGCTTCCCCGCCGCCGCAGGCGCACCTGGCTCGAGGCGGCCGGCCCCGACATCCTGGCCTTCACCGCGCTTCCCCAAGTGCGCCCACTGGCGCCAGATCTGGTCGACCAACCCCCAGGAGCGGCTCAACAAGGAGATCCGCCGCCGCACCGACGTCGTGGGCACCTTCCCCGACCGGACCTCGGTGCTGCGCCTGGTCGGCGCGGTGCTCGCCGAGACCCACGACGAGTGGGCCGACACCCGGCGCTACATGAGCGTCGAGTCGCTCGCCAAGGCGAGGCTCGAGGTGATCGACGGCGAGGCTGAGGAGGTGAGGGGCGAGCTCGTCGCAGCCGGTTAGGAGATCAGGGATGACGCTGTGGACTTACACCACGTTGGCGGACTCGGCCGCCTCGACCAGCTTGAAGCGCATGGCAAGCCGCCGTCCCCCAACCCCGGTTCCTTGCCCCCGCGCCGTTGGCAGACCCCTATCGTCGGCTAAACTTTGTTACGTATGAGCAATCTTTCAATCGACCTCACGCCCGACCGGTGCGAGGCGGAGTGCCTGCACCCGGACCAGGTCGCTCCGCTGATCGGCCGCCTCATCGGCCGCGAGGATGCGGATCGGGTGGCCGACACGTTCGCGCTGCTGGCCGACCCTACGAGGGCCAGGATCCTGCACGCCCTGAGCCTGGCCGACGAACTCTGCGTCTGCGACCTTGCGCTGCTGCTCGGCATGACCGAGTCGGCCGTGAGCCATCAGCTTCGGCTCCTCCGGGCCCACCGGGCGGTCGAGCGGCGGAAGGCGGGCCGGGTGGTCTACTACCGGCTCGCCGACGATCACGTGCGGCACGTGCTCATCGACGGGCTGCGGCACGCCAGGGAGGCCGCCCCACAAGGCGCCGGCTGATGGAGGGGTTCCGGAGCGCCGCCGGGGCCCACCGCGGCCGGCTGCGGGCCGTGTTCGTGATCACCTCCTCGTTCCTCGTCGTCGAGGTCGTCGGAGGACTGCTCACGAACAGCCTGGCGCTCCTCGCGGATGCCGGTCACATGCTGACCGATGTCGCAGGGATCGGGCTCGCCTTGTTCGCCATCCGGTTGGCCGCAAGGCCCGCGAGCGAGGACCGGACCTTCGGCTCCTACCGGGTCGAGGTGCTCGCCGCCGTGATCAACGCCGTGATCCTGTTCGGCGTCGCGATCTACGTGCTGATCGAGGCGTGGCGCCGGCTCCGGGAGCCGCTCGAGATCTCCAGTGGGCCGATGCTGGCCGTCGCGATGGGCGGCATGGCGGCGAACGCCGTCTCTCTGCTCCTGTTGCACCGGGCGCAGGCGGAGAGCCTGAACATGCGGGGCGCCTATCTGGAGGTGCTCGGGGACCTGCTGGGCTCGGCTGCGGTCGTCGTCGCGGCGCTCGTGATCGGGCTCACCGGTTTCCGCGCCGCCGACCCCATCGCGTCGGCCTTGATCGGCCTGATGATCGTCCCGCGCACCTGGAAGCTGCTGAGAGATGCGGTCGACGTGCTGCTGGAGGGGACACCGAAGAACGTGGACCTCTCCGAGGTGCGTCGCCACATCCTGGAGATCGAGGGGGTCGAAGACGTCCACGACCTCCATGCATGGACCATCACGAGCGGGCTCAACGTGGTCTCCGCCCACGTGGTGGTGGAGGAAGCCACCGATCCGGCCGGAGTGCTCGATCGGCTCTGCGAGTGCCTGTCCTCCGACTTCGACATCGAGCACAGCACGTTCCAGCTGGAGACTCACGACCGTCGTCGCCTCGAGGGAGCCGGCCACGCGTGAAGGTCGGGGGAGGTCCTCTCCGAGAAGAACCGCGGGAGGCGCGCTCCCGTGACGAAGCATCGGTGCTAGGAGATGATATCGGGAGATACCGATGGATATTGGTACGAAGGAACGGACCGAGACACAGGGTGCGGCGCCGGCCCTCGCGGCGAAGCTGTTCCGCGGATTCGCCGACCCGACGCGCCTGGCGATCCTCGTGGCTCTGAGCCAGGGGGAGCGCCGGGTCGTCGATCTCGTGCAAGAGCTGCATACGTCGCAGCCGAACGTCTCGGGGCACCTCGCGTGTCTGAAGGACTGCGGTCTGGTCGCCGACCGGCCCGAGGGTCGCCAGGTCTTCTATCGGGTCGCGCTCCCCGAGGTGTACGACGTGCTTCGAGCGGCCGAAGGCGTCCTGGCGGCGACGGGGATCGCCATCGAGCTCTGCCCCAACTACGGTCCGGAGGGTCGACGGCCGGCTGGCCGATCCAGCCGTGCCGCGACCAGGCGCGGCCGTAGCAAGACTCCCGCCCGCCCCTGAACGCGGATGCCCGCTCGACCCGATCGCGATCCTGAACCCGCCGCTCGGGTGGCCGACCCCGAGGCGGAAGAGCCCGGGGAGGGGCACGAGGAGCCCTACGAGGGGGCGTGGTGGCGGTTTCCCCCGATGCGGAACGCCCTCGTCTCCGGCTTCCTGCTGGGGGTCACCTTCCTCCTCTCGCGCATCGGCCTGATCCCGTCCTGGGGTGCGATCGGGTTGTACGTCGTGGCCGCGGGCTTCGGCGCCTCGCACTATGGACCGGAGGCTGCAGAGAGCATGCTTCGCCTCCGGGTGAACATCGACGTCCTCATGGGCGTGGCCACCGTCGGGGCCGCCGTCCTCGGGCTGTGGGAGGAGGCCGCCTTTCTGGCCTTCCTGTACGGGGGCGCCGAGGGCCTGGAGGAGTTCACCTACGACCGCACCCGGGGAGCGATCCGGGCCCTCCTGGACCTTGCCCCGAAGGAGGCGCATCTGCTCCGGGACGACGCCGAGGTGACCGTGCCGGCGGAAGAGCTCGCCGAGGGCGACCGGTTCCTGGTCCGTCCCGGCGAGAGCCTCCCTACGGACGGCGTCATCCGGGCCGGAGCCACGAGCCTGAACGAGGCGCCCATCAGCGGGGAGTCGGTCCCGGTGGAGAAGGGCGAGGGCGACGCGGTCTTCGCCGGCACCGTGAACCTGACCGGGGCCATCGAGGTCGAGGCGACCCGAGCCTTCCACGACAACACGCTGTCTCGCATCATCCACCTGGTCGAAGAGGCCCAGGAGCAGAAGACCGGCGCCCAGCGGCTCATCGACCGGTTCGGGGACCGGTACAGCCCAGCCATCCTCCTCGGCTCCCTCGTGCTCCTGGTCGTCCCGCCGCTGCTCGGAGGGGACTTCCGGGAGTGGGCCACCCGGGCCGTCACCCTGGCCGTCGCCGGCGCCCCCTGCGCGCTGGTGATGTCCACGCCCGTGGCCGTGGCCGCCGCCATCGGCTCGGCCGGCAGGCGGGGCGTGCTGATCAAGGGAGGGCTGCACCTGGAGAACCTGGGCGGCGTCCGCGTCGTCGCCTTCGACAAGACGGGCACCCTCACCAGGGGGGAGCCGGTCGTGACCGACGTCGTGGCGCTCGACACCACGGGTCGGGATGAGGTGCTTCGCCTGGCGGCCTCCGTCGAGGGGTACTCCGAGCATCCCCTGGCCCGGGCCATCGTGAGCCTGGCCGAGTCCGAGGCCGTCGGACGGGTCCCGGCCGTCTCCTTCGAGGCCCTGACCGGCGCCGGGGCGAGGGCGCGGGTCGACGGGCAGGAGATCTACGTCGGGAGCCCGTCGCTGTTCGAGGACCTCGGGAGCACGCTCGGGAGGGCCGCGGTCCTTGCCGAGGAGTACTTCGAGGAGGGCAAGACGGTCGTCCTCGTGGGTACACGGGAGCGGGTCGTCGGGCTGCTGGCCCTGCGGGACGAGGCCCGACCCGAGGCGCCCGAGGCGATCAGGGCGCTCCACGAGGAGGGTATCCCCAAGGTGGCCATGCTCACCGGCGACAACGGCCGGACCGGCCGGGCGATCGCCCGGGGTCTCGGGATCGACGAGGTCAAGGCCGACCTGAAGCCCGGGGACAAGAGCACAGCCGTTCGGGAGCTCGAGGAGGCCTTCGGCCCGGCGGCGATGGTGGGCGACGGCATCAACGACGCGCCCGCCCTGGCGACGGCTTCGGTCGGGGTCGCCATGGGGACGGCGGGAACCGACGCGGCGATCGAGGCGGCCGACGTGGCGCTCATGGGAGACGATTTGCGCGCCGTCGCCTACGCCGTTCGGCTGGGACGAGTGGCCCGGAGGATCGGGCGCCAGAACATCGTCTTCTCGATCCTGCTCCTGGCCGTCCTGGTGCCGTCGGCCGTGCTGGGGGTCATCAACGTCGCGGCGGCGGTGACGGCCCACGAGGTGGCGGAGATCATCGCGGTGCTGAACGGGCTCCGGGCGCGGTCGCGATGACCGCTCGCTTCGCTGCTGCGTGGCGGCGACTCCGCATAGGCCACCCGGCCGTCTCACGCATCCGCTCGGCACACGTAGTGAAGCGCCGAAGACTGCCGTGGGTCCTCGCGGCGTCGAGCTACGAGGTGGAGGAGCTGGTCGAGGGAGTCCATCCCGAGGCCGGCTTCGTGTGCCTGGCAGCAACGCGGGGAGGGGGAACATGAAGGAGTCTCTCCCGCCTGTCCCGAGCCTGCTCGCCGTCTGCGCACACCCCGACGATGAGTCCTTTGGGCTGGGAGGCATCCTCG
The DNA here is from genome assembly GCA_026003015.1 of Actinomycetota bacterium. Classification (GTDB taxonomy): domain Bacteria; phylum Actinomycetota; class UBA4738; order UBA4738; family HRBIN12; genus BPGL01. The sequence continues at coordinate 477,955 of BPGL01000001.1, forward strand.
GGGCCTTCGCCGACGCGGGGACACGTTGTTCGGTCCTCTGCTTCACGAGCGGGGAGGCGTCGACCCTGGGGGCGGACGGGGGCGACCTCGCCGAGATCCGACCGCGGGAGCTGGCGGAGGCGGCCGAGGTCCTCGGGGTCTCGGCGGTGGAGCTCCTCGACCACCCGGACGGCGGCCTCGCCGAGCAGCCCCTCGAGGACCTGACGGCCCACGCGGTGCGGGTCGCCGCAGAGGTCGGGTCGCGCATGTTCCTCGTCTTCGACGAGGGGGGCATCACCGGCCACCCCGATCACCTCCGCGCGACGGAGGCGGCCCTTGCGGCGGCCGACGCCATCGGCGGCCGGGTACTCGCGTGGGCGATCCCGGATCGGGTCGCGCGGGCGCTCAACGCCGAGTTCGGCGCCACCTTCGTCGGCCGCTCGGAGGAGGAGGTGGATGTCGCGATCCGGGTGGACCGAGCTCGACAGCGGAGGGCCATGGAGTGCCACGGCAGCCAGGCGCTCAACACACCCGTGCCGTGGCGGCGCCTCGAGCTCACCGGCGAGGTGGAGTGGCTGCGGTACCTGCGCCGGTGAGGCAGGGAAAGAAAACTCAGTTCGGTTCGTTATCGATCGCCGCCATCGCGGCCTCCCGGGCATCGCCCGTCGCCCCGAGGCAAATCTTGAGTCCCATGCGCTCGAGCATGTGAACCATCGGCATGCCCATGTGGTTCGCGACGACGGCCTCGACGTGGTGGTCTTGGAGGAACCGGGCCACACGAGCGTGATGGGAACCCTCGGTTCCCGCGTCGTGGAGGGTGCTCCAGCCAACGTCAAACTCTTGCCAGTTCGCTATTCCACTCCCCGTTACCTCCGCGATCGCCACCCGATCCGCGCGACCCCAGCGCGGGTCGATCAGGCCATCGGCAGTTACTGGAACGCAGACCACCATCTCGATCGACCTCCCTTGCCTTGGCGGACCTGGGAAGGCACTCAGCACCCCCGGCCGTGGCGGCGCCTGGAGCTCACCGGCGAGATGGAGTGGCTTCGGTACCTGCGCCGGTGAGCTCGAGGGTTCCCGGGCCCTGCTAGCCGCGGGCTGACTCGGGAGACTGGTTCTCCTTCAGCCGCCGGATCTCCGACGGAACGTCAGCGAGCTCCTGCTCGAGGTCCCGCTGGTGCTCCTCGAGGAAGCGGATGTGGTCCTCGCGACTCACGTACCCGTACCCGGGGTATGCGCCGACGGGCGCCCACCAGGGACCGCAGTGGCCGCGCATGTAGATCCTGGACATGGTCTCACCTCCCTTCGCCCCGCTCGTATCGCTTCACGAACGCGTCGATCACTCCTTGGGTCTCCCGCAGGGCCTCGGCCCACCGGTCGAGCAGCCGGCGCCCCGAGTCGGTGAGCTGGTACACGCGCTTGGCCGGCCCGGGGACGTCGGCCAGCCACTCGGAGGTGACGATCCCCTCTTCCTCCAGGCCACGGAGGATGCGGTACAGGTTGCCGAGGTCGACCCTGCCTTCTCCCGCCGCGAGCTCGGGGCAGTTCTCCAGAAGGTCGTAGCCGTGCATCGGACGCTCCCTGAGCAGGAGCAACAGGCACGGCTCGACGAACCTCTCGACCCGGGCCCGAACGCCCCAATGCCCCGGTCCGACCGGCCACCGACACCGGGGCCCTCGCCACATCTGGTTGGGCCTCATCGTGCGAACCCTCGTGGCGTCATCGAGGGCGAAAATAGGTCAAAGACTGCTACCTGTCAAAAGCCAGCCCTTGTGTGCTCACGATGAGCCAGATGATGCCGCCGTAGGCCACGACGTCGCCGGCGCTCATCACCTGGTTGATCGGGGGTCCGACGGGGATTACGTCCGCGACCGGCATGAGAACGTCCCCGGGCCCTGCGAGGCGGGGGTGCCTCACCGCGAAGGCGATGAGCATGGGATACGAGGCGACCAACAGACCCAGCGCTACGGCCCGGGCGCCTTCACCCGACCAGGGGAGCGGAACGAGCTGCATGGCAAGACCGATGGGAGCCAGCCCCCACCAGCGCAGGCGGAGCCGCTCGAGGTTCCCGAGTCTCCCTCCGACCGCGTACCCGGCGATCATCGAGCCAAGCATCGCGGTGAGGAACAGGCGCATCAGCACGGCTCCGTTCGGATGGAGAGCGCCCCGAGCGCCGCCCTCGTCGCTGCCGTCAGCCGGTCGAGATCGGCGGCGAGCGAGGCAGGGAAGGGGAACCGAGCAAGGTCCTCCTCCACGACGGCCTTGGACTGCAGGAGCGATGCGGCCACGGCCCGGTCGACCTCCTGGACCGCCGCCGCGATCGTGTGCAGGCGGTCGTGGGAGAGCGCGTAGAAGGCATCCCGCGCGGCCATCGGGTCCGTCGGCAGGCGCTCCAGCGCCGCGCAGAGCCCCGTGACCGCCTCCCGGAGGGAACTCACGGGAACCGGTTGCCCGTTGACCTGGATCGTCCGCTCCCTGGCGCCGGTGGACGGGCCGGGCGAGCACGCGGCGAGCAGCAGAGCACCGAGGAGGACGGATGTCCGGACGCGGGCGGCGCGACTCGTCATCGGCCTTCTCTCACCGCGACTTGTGATCACGGGGCGCCAGGCTGCGTCGAGATCGTTGCGAGGTAGCCCTGCAGCTGGTCGATCGTGAGCTCGCCCGCGAACCTGGATGTCACGTTCCCGTCGGCGTCCACGAAGACCCAGAAGGGGAATCCGGTTAGTCCGTACGCGCTGGCCGCGCTCTCCTTCGCATCGTCGACGAGGACCGGTGGTGTCCAGCCCTCTCGGCGCAGCCACTCGTCGGGCGGGTAGTTCGGCTGGGCGGGATCGATGGCCGTGGCCACGGAGTAGAGATCGACGCCCGCGGGCATCCCCTCCCGGTCCAGCCAGTCCTGCACGAGCGGCACCTCCCGCTGGCAGTGCGGGCACCAGTGGGCCAGGAAGATGATGGCCTTGGGCCGCCCGTCGTCCTCGATGCGCACGGGCCGGCCCTCGAAGTCCCGGCCCTCGAGCGTCGGCGCCGGAAGGCCGACGGCGGGATCGCTCCCCTCCGGGAGGGCCGGGAGCGACTGGCCGGTCACGGTGACCCGGCCGGGGGCCGACGACTCCCGGCCGTCGCCCCCGCCGGCCGCGACGAACGCGATGATGGCGGCGACCACCAGCGCCCCGAGTAGGCCGAACAGCCCGGGACCGGTCCGCGACCGACCGCGGCCACGGCGGTCGGACTTTCGCCCACCCGCACCCGGCCGTGTGTGAGTCACCTTCCGACGAGTCATCGCGATACCTCCTTCTCCGTACCCTCAGCCTCCGCCTCGAGGAGATCCTCCTCTGGCAGGGGTCCGAGGAGCAGCAAGGTGGCGATCAGGGCGAAGGCGCTCAGGGCCATGAACGGGATCGAGATGTAGTGGAACTGCCACACCCATACGGTCGTGCACGGGACCTCGACGGAGCAGGCCAGCGACGCCTGCGCGGGGAACCGCTCGAGCTGGTAGTGGTAGATCGAGATCGCGGCGCCGATGGCCACGACGGGCAGGACGTACCTTCGGATCCCGTGATCCGAGCGGAGCGCGGCGATCCCGAGGATCACGGCGAGCGGGTACATCGCGATCCGCTGGTACCAGCACAGCTTGCACGGCGGGAAGTGGGCGACCTCCGAGTAGTAGAGGCTGCCGAGCGTCGCCACGAGGGCCACGATCCACGCCAGCACGAGCGAGGAACCGCCGACGATGTCGCGGATCCATCGCAGCGCAGCCGCCGGGCGCTCGGAGAACCGCGAGGCGACCGCCAGGACAAGCGCGAGGAGAACGAAGGCATCGGCGCCCACCGTGAGGAGCGCGAAGAACAGCGAGAAGGCCCGGACGCTCACGCCTTCCCCAGCAGCTCATCGAGGGCTGGCCGGAGCTCGCCCTCGGTGAACAGGTTGTCCCACCGGGCCGCGATCCTGCCGTCGGGACCGATGAGGAACGCCCACGGCTCGGTCAGCTCGTCGCCCCGGTACAGCCAGTCGGCCGCCGCCTTGTTCACGACGTTGTCCTGGAAGTCACGCCAGATCTCCACGTGGATGAACTCGGCCCGCTCTCCGTACTCGGCGGCGAGGTCCTGGACGAGATCGGTCACCGGCCCGCAGAAGCGGCTCACGCAGAACACCGGGGTCGAGAACACGACGAGCGCCGGCCGGCCCCGGCGGATCGCCTCGGCGATCGTCGTTCGGTGGAGCTCGGGATCGGGGATGCCGCCGGTGGAGGCGCGCGAGTCGATCGCCGCCTGCGGCACGCCTTTCGAGTCCAGCGTGAGGTTCGCCGTCCTCGGCGCCTTCTCCCCCACACCGGGCGCCTCGGGTTCCGGGATCACCTCGAACCGAGCGGCCCCCTGGACGATGCCGACGCCTTCGACGTCCGCGGCGACCTCGATGATGTAGGGACCCGGCTCGAGGAACCGCACGCCGTACACGGCGTAGACGCCTCGCGCCGTCGAGGGCCGGATCGCGGTCGGCTTCGCATCGGGATCGGCCGGCTTGGTCCCATAGACCGGCAGGTACGTGCCGACCACGGCCTGCGTCGCCTGTGCCGCACCTCCGGTGTCCTGCGCGAAGCGCATCTGCACGGTGCCGTTCGCCACCGTCCGGCCGTCTTCGGTGATGAGGCCGACGAGGAGCCGGCTGGACTCGCCCGCCACGATCTCGTAGTTCGCCACGATCACCTGGACCGGCGCATGCCCCGTCCTCGTCGGCGACGGCCCCCCGGCGTTTCCGGAGCCCGTGCAGGCCGACGCCAGGACGGCGGCACCAAGGACCGCCCCCATCAGTCGCCGGATGGCTCTCGTTCCCACGTGGATCACCCTCCATCCCTCCCAGGGCGGGATCTCTCTCAGGCATGCCGGGCATCGGGCGAGGTCGATCGGGTTCACCCTCCCGCAGTACGGGCAGCACCGCTTGGCCGGCCTGAACAGCGGCCGAGAGTCCGCGCTGCCACGGATCGGATCCCCCCGAGGTGCCCTCGCGCCGTTCCCGGTTCGGAACCCGCACCTCGCGCATCGGGCATCGGTCGGCATCACCCGTTCACCGCAGTAGGCGCACTCCCGCACATGGGCCGCCGGGCGCGAGGCCGGCGTTCCCCTCCGGCGATCGCGGAGCGCGGGAAGCGCGATCAGCGCAAGCACGAACAGGGCCGGGAGCAGGATCTCGTCCCACCCGCCCTGATGCGCCAGCACGCCGCTCACCCCGACAGGATCAGCAGCCCGGTGGCGGTGAACAGCACCATCACCGCCAGCAAGGCGTACTGGGTCTGGATCGCCGCTCCGCGGTCGAACAGGGCGATCGCCCGGTCATGGGCGAGCACGACTCCACCGATGTGCCCGACGACGATCGCTGCGACCTGCACGTACCAGATCAGGGTGGCGGAGAGCAGGGCGAGGTTGACGGTCCACCGGGCCGTGCCGAACAGGTCCCACCCCCAGCCGAAGGGATCGGAGAGCTTCGCCAGCCCCAGCTGGCCCTCGATCACGAGGAACGAGAAGTAGTGGGCCACGGCGTAGGCGAGGACGATCGGCACGAGGCTCGGGGCGAACCGGACCGCCAGCGCGTGCCATCTCCCCCCGACCACCCGCGAGGCGGCGATCATGGCCAGGGTGTATGCGAGGGCGACGAGCCCGATCACGGCGAGGAGGCCGGCCGTGAGCGCGCCGACCCGTGCGAACCCGCCCAGGGCTGCCGTGCGCGAGACCCAGAGGTTCGTCCGCGACAGCCCGTCGAAGGTCGTGGACCCAAGGGCGACCATGATGAGGGCGAGGAGGCCGGGACGAGGTTGCACCTCGGCCAGGCCGGCCAGCGGCGGCCGCACGATGACCCGCCCCTCCCCGTCACGGGCGAACGGGGAGAGGCGAGCGATGAGGCCGAGGTACACGGCGAAAGCTTCCCCGTTCTCGATCCACGCCTGCCGGCCGAACGTGAACATCCCGGCGATGGCGACCAGGGTGTAGACGAGGATCAGGATCCCCAGGCTGCCGGGGGAATCGCGGAACGGGTCGACCAGCTCGATCCACGCGAACCCGAAGAGGAGGATGGCGGCAGGCCACTTCCCCCAGGCCTTCGGATACCGGCGCGGGGGCGACTCGTACCGGTAGTCGAGGAACAGGAGCCTCCCGAGGGTATCGAACGGCGAGAGCGTGGCCCACAGGTTGCCGAAGATCGCCTGGGCGAAGGTGAGGCCGACCCAGAACCACACGAACACGAACACCGGTCCGATGGTCTCCGTGAGCCCGACCCGTCGCGTGGACGCCCCGATGACCACGAACAAGGGCACCCAGCGCGAGCAGCCGGACGCCCCACTCGAGGTATCGGTTCGTGAGGATCCCCTGGAGCCAGGTCCATGTCGCGGGGTCTGGATCCCGATCCTCGAACTTCGGTTCGGTCCACAGGGCGGACAGCGCCAGGAACGAGATGATCAGCGCAGTACCGGCCCCGAACACGAAGAGCCACCGGGGGACTGGAAGGTCCACCCTCCCCCCGAGCCCGTGCGCAAGGGCCGGTCCCGCCGTGACCACGGACCACAGGCCGGTGAGGGCGACGAGGGTTGCGACCTTGCGCCTCACGGGACCACCTTGAGCTGGAACAGCAGCAGGCCCGCCTCCTCGAGCTCAACCTCGAACACACCGGGAGCGGTCGCCCTGAAGTCGAGCTCGGCGGGCCGGCCGGGCACGACCGCGGCCGTGAGGTCGTAGCCGTGCAGGTGGATCTCATCGGCGACGTCGGCGTCCACGACGATGCGGACCCGCTCGCCCTGCTGCACCTCGGGTTCGGACGGTCCGGCGACCTCGCCGTCGCGCACCGTCACCTCGATCACGGTTCCCCCGCGGCGGGGCTCGGTGTCGGCTCCGGTTCCTCGCTGGGTGGGCTCGTCGCGGAGGGCGACGGTGTCCCCGATGCCGCCGCGGGTGACGCGGGAGCTGCCCCGACGCTCGGAGATGTGTCCGGCCGCAGCCAAAGGAAGAGGCCGACGGCGGCCCCCACCCCCGCAGCCAGGATGATCCAACGAACGTTCGACCTCACGAGTGATCTCGCTTCCGCTCATGGCCGCGTACCCGCGACCGGTCGACTCAGGAGGGGAGCGGAGCGGGAGGGGCGCGCCGTCTGGTGCCGACGAAGAGGTCGGCTTCGGCGCGGAGGATGTCCGTCGGCGCGTGGGGCCGGATGAGCGGACCGCGCGGCCGGCCTCGCCGGAGCAACGCCGCCACCACCTGGACGGCCCGGACGAAGGCACGGAGGAGGAACGCGATGGCCAGCGCCACCACGACCTGCATCAGGAGCCCCATCAGGACCCCGAGATCGGCGAGAGTGGCGGCGAGGTCGAGGTGACGCTCCACGAGTTCGAGCAGGAGGAAGCCGGGGACCTGAAACCAACCTAGCCTCAGGGCCGCGCCCCTCAGCGGAACGGCGCTGTCGTTACGGAGAGTTCGGGCGCCCAGGGCAACCAGGGACACGCCGCCCATGGCCAGAGCCAGGAGCCCGACCAGGCGGAAGGAGCCGTGGCCGACGGCGGCCAAGTGTTCGTGCCGCTCCATCCCGTTCGGGAACGCGAGCAGGTACCCGAGCAGGTGCCCGATGATCACGCCGCCCGCCGCCAGACCGATGAGCGCGCGACCGGGGCGAGAAGACCCGGGCCGAAGAGACATGCGCGAATGGTACCGCACGAACTTCTTCGACAGACCTGCTGGTAGTAGGGGGGGCGGAGTTACACGGATCGGTGTAGTAGTGTATTCACGCGATGCGGGGTCGTCCACGAGATCGTGTGCGCGGCCGGGGAAAGCCGGAGCTCGCTGAGCGGCCTCTGATCGGGCCGCCCTCGTTCCGTGAGCCGGCTTCGTACATGATGCCGAGACCTTGAGTAACGTACATGATGCCGAGACCTTGAGTAACTTTTACTCAGAGAGGGGGGGTATCCATCTAGCTCCTCCTAGTACACAGATGTTGGGGTGGACGGGAACGAGCGTCGACCGGTGGCGGGGCGGGACTACCCCCGGGGCTGGGACGAGCTCCGGGCCTGGTTCCCCGACGACGCCCGCATGCCTCGACTACCTCGAGAGGCTGCGGTGGCCGGACGGGTTCGTCTGCCCGCGGTGTGGCGCGCGGGGCGAGCCGTGGCGTCAGACCCGCGGAAGGCTGACCTGCTCGGCCTGCCGTCACCAGACCACGGCGACGGCGGGCACGATCTTCGACAAGACCCGCACGCCGCTCGCGACCTGGTTCGCCGCCGTCTGGTACGTGACCAACCAGAAGTACGGCACCAGCGCCTGGGTCTGAAGCGGGTGCTCGGGCTGGGGAGCTACCAGACGGCCTGGACCATGCTGCACAAGCTGCGCCGGGCGATGGTCCGCCCCGGGAGGGACCGCCTCGCCGGGGACGTGGAGGTGGACGAGACCTACGTCGGGGGCCATGAGCAGGGCGTTCGCGGCCGAGAGACCCGCAGGAAGGCCATCGTGGCGATCGCTGTGGAGATCCCGGGCCCCCGGCGGTTCGGGCGGGCCCGGCTGCGCCGGGTCCCCGATGTGTCGGCGGACAGCCTGGTGGGGTTCGTGGCCGAGGCCGTGGAGCCGGGGTCGGTGGTCCACACCGACGGCTGGCGCTCCTACGACGCGCTTCCCAGCCGCGGGTACATGCGGAAGCGAACCGTGCTCTCGGCCACCGGCGACCCGGCCCACGTCTCCATGCCGGCGGTCCACCGCGTGGCCAGCCTGCTGAAGCGGTGGCTCCTCGGAACCCACCAGGGCGCGGTCCGACCCGAGCAGCTCGACTACTACCTCGACGAGTTCACCTTCCGGTTCAACCGCCGGACCTCGCGCTCTCGGGGGATGCTCTTCTACCGGCTCCTCGAGCAGGCCGTGGTCACCGACCCCGTGCCCTACGACGTCATCGCTCGCCGACGCTGACCCCACATCTTGTGCTGGAGGAGCAAAGTGGATACCCCCTCTGACCCGGAAATCACGACCGGAGCTCGTGCCCAGGGAGCTATCGGCCGCGACCACCTAACGGCCGCCCACCCGCCCCCCGGCGGCCAGCTCGACCGGTACCGCAGGGCTCTGGAGGCCGGGACCGACCCGGCGGTGGTGGCCGCTTGGATCCGAGAGGTCACCGAGATCAGGCGACGCACCGAGCGGGAGGTGCACCTCGCAGCTCCCGCCCCGCTGTGGGGCCGAGAGGAGCTGCGGGCGCTCGTCGAGGCCCTGGGAGACCTCGTCGGCGTCCTGCGCACGGCCGATCCTGCGAAGAAGGCGGAGCTGTACGGGGGTCTCGGCCTCGCCTTGACCTACGACCCCAACGCGCGGCGGGTCACGGTGGAGGCCGATCTGGCCATGTGCAGAGATCGTGTCGGAGGGGGGATTTGAACCCCCACGCCCCGCGAGGGGCACTAGGCCCTCAACCTAGCGCGTCTACCAAGTTCCGCCACTCCGACGAAGGGCAGGCCTCATGCTAGCAAGGCGCCGCGGACGGCTCAGCCGTCCCAGCGCCAGGCCAGCCAGAAGGTCGCGAGGCCGAAGACCACCGCCGTCACGACCGTGATCTTGTCGAGCCGGCGCTCCAGCCCGGTCCCCCCGGCCAGCGTCGAGGTGCCGCCGAACATGTCCGACAGCCCGCTCCCCCGCCCCGAATGCAGCAGGATCGTCGCGATGAGGAACAGCGCGGCGAGCACCTGGATCACGATCACGATGGCGTTCAGCATGTCTCCTAGGCCTCCGACTCGCCCACGATCCTACGGTCCTCGAGCGGGAAGTGGCACGCGGCCAGCTGACTGGGCCCCTGCGGCACCAGCTCGGGCTCGGTCTGCGAGCACAGGGGCACGTGGTCGGTCTCGAGCCCCTGCTCCCTGGCGAGCGCCCGCGACCGCGGGCAGCGAGGATGGAAGCGGCACCCCGCCGGCGGATCGATCGGCGACGGCACGTCGCCCTCGAGCAGGATCCGCCGCTTCGTGGCCGCCAGATGCGGGTCGGGGATGGGCACGGCGGACAGCAGCGCGCCGGTGTACGGGTGGCGGGGATGCTCGTACAGCGCGCCGCCCTCGGCGAGCTCCACGATCTTGCCCAGGTACATCACCGCCACACGGTCGGAGACGTGCTTGACCACCGACAGGTCGTGCGCGATGAACACGTAGGTGAGGTTGAACTCCTGCTGGAGATCCTCCAGGAGGTTCAAGATCTGCGCCTGGATCGAGACGTCGAGCGCCGAGACCGGCTCGTCGCACACGATGAGCTTCGGGCGCAGCGCCAGCGCCCGCGCGACGCCGATCCGCTGCCGCTGGCCGCCCGAGAACTCGTACGGGTAGCGGTTGTAGTGCTCGGGGTTGAGGCCGACGAGCTCCATGAGCTGCTTGACCTCGTCGGCGATCCGGTGCTTGGGCACGGTGCGGTGCAGTCGGAAGGGCTCGGCGATGATCGACCCGACGGTCTTGCGGGGGTTCAGCGACGCGTAGGGGTCCTGGAACACCATCTGCATGTCCCGCCGGATGAGACGCAGCTCCTCACCCTTGAGGCGCGTGATGTCGCGCCCCTCGAACTCGACGGTCCCCTCGGTGACGTCGTGCAGACGCGTGATCACCCTGGCGAGGGTCGACTTGCCGCACCCGGTCTCCCCGACGAGCCCGACCGTCTCGCCGGGGAACACGTCGAGATCGACGCCGTCGACGGCCCGAACGTCTCCGACGTGGCGTTGGAAGATGATCCCCCTGCGGATCGGGAAGTACTTCTTGATGCCCCGCAGGCGCACGAGCGGCTGCGTCGCCTGCTCGGCGGGGGGCGTGACGGTCGGCTCCACGCTCGTGCTCATCCCCCGCGCGACCACCTCCTCGCGGGCGATCCGCTCCTTCTCCTCGAGCGGGAGGTGGCACGCCGACGCGTGGAAGCCGTCGGCGGGTAGCAGCGCTGGTACCTCGGTGCGGCACCGGTCGAACGCGTAGCGACACCGCGGATGGAACGCGCATCCGCTCGGGACGTTGATCAGCGAGGGCGGAAGCCCGGGGATCGGCTCGAGCCGCTCACGCGCCTGGTCGAGCCGAGCGATCGAGGACAGCAGCCCCCACGTGTAGGGGTGGTGCGGCCGGTAGTAGATGTCCTCGGCGCGGCCGATCTCCACCGCCTTGCCCGCGTACATGACCATGATGTCGTCGCAGTGCTCGGCGACGACGCCGAGATCGTGCGTGATCAACACGACCGAGGTGTTGAACTCGTGCTTGAGCTCGTTGATGAGATCGAGGATCTGCGCCTGGACGGTCACGTCGAGCGCCGTCGTCGGCTCGTCGGCGATCAGCACGTCGGGGTTCAACGCGAGCGCCATCGCGATCATCGCACGCTGGCGCATGCCGCCGGAGAACTCGTGCGGGTACTGCCGCGCGCGCTCCCTCGGCCGCGGGATCCCCACGCGCTCGAGCATCTCCACCGCCCGCCGGTTCGCCTCCTCCTTCGGGACCCGATCGTGGGCCCGGATCGCCTCGGCGATCTGGGCACCGACCCGGTAGAAGGGATGCAGGGAGGTCATCGGGTCCTGGAAGATCATGCTGATCCGTCGCCCCCGCACGTCCCGCAGCTCGCCGGGAGGCAGCGCGAGCAGGTCCTGGCCTCGGTAGAGCACCTGGCCTGAGATCCTCGCCTGCCGGGACGTCACGAGCCCCATCACGGTCAGGAAGGTGACGCTCTTGCCCGACCCGGACTCCCCGACGACCCCGAGGGTCTCCCCGGCCCGCACGGCGACGCTCACACCGTCCACGGCCCGCACGATGCCGTCGTCGGTCGGGAAGTGGACGACCAGATCGCGGATCTCCAGGACCGGCTCGGCCACCGTCAGCCCCTTCACTCGTAGCGGACCCGCGGGTCGAGGTAGGCGTACAGCACATCGACGACGAGGTTCGCGACCACGATGAAGAACGCCGCGAACACCGTCACGCCCATCGTCCCGGGGAAGTTGAACTGGAAGATGGATCGGATCGCGTAGCTGCCGATCCCGGGGATGTTGAACACCGTCTCGGTGATCACCGCGCCCCCGAGCAGGATCCCGACGTCCAGACCGAACATCGTGACGACCGGCGTCAGCGCGGCGCGCAGCCCATGCCGGTACGTGACGGCCCGCTCCGAGAGCCCCTTCGCGCGCGCGGTGCGGATGTAGTCCTCGGACATGGTCTCGAGGAGGTTGCCCCGGACCATGCGCGTGTAGAACGCGGCCGAGGTGATCGCGAGGGTGAGCCAGGGAAGGAAGAACCGCCCTTGCAGCACCGACCCCCACAGGGACTCCTGCGGCGGGATGCCGCTGCCGGGGAACATCTCGAGGCCGTAGTGGAAGACCCACAGGAACAGGAACCCCAGCCAAAACGTCGGGGCCGACACCCCGATCAGCGCGAAGACCATGCCCGCGCGGTCCCAGACGCTTCCTCGGCGGATCGCCGAGATGATGCCGAGCGGGATCCCGATCGCGAGCCACAGCACGGCCGCACCGAACGTCAGCACCGCGGTGTAGGGGAAGTCCCGGCGCATCTCCTCCCAGACCGCGACGCGGTTCGTCCAGTTGTAGTAGACCTGCTCGTTCAGCCAGAAGCCCGGCAGCGGGATGAGGCCCTTCGCGAAGCGTCGGTACTGCTCGAGCAGCGGCTGGTCGAGCCCGAGCTGGTGGCGGACGTTCGCGATCACCTCGGCGGTCGCCCCCTTGCCGGCGATCTGCTGCGCGGGGTCGCGGACCGGCAGCTTGAAGAAGATCACGAACGTGAGGACGGACACGATCCACAGGACGAGGATCATGAACAGGGTCCGCCGGACGAGGTATCGGAGCATCCTCGCGTCCTTGGGGTCGGGATCGGGGGCGGACGAGCCGCCCCCGATCCGATCCGTCCTTTCCTCCTACGCGCCTCCGCCCGCCAGGGCGATCTGGTCGAGGGCCGGGACCCCAGCGAACTGGTCGAAGCTGAAGTTCACGACCCGCGTGCTCACGACGTAGGACGACTTCGTGAACCGGCGCGGGACGATCGCCGCCACGTTCTCCATCTGGTAGCGGTCGAAGTCGGCCCAGCACTGGTTCCGCTCATCCCCAACGAGACCCGTGCACGCCTCCAGCCGTTCGTCGAGGCTCTCGGGGACCGGCGTGCCGGCCGGGTAGCCCCACTCCTTGATCTGCTCGGCCGTGGCCCCGTTGAAGGAGTAGTTGCAGCAGCCCGGCAGGATCCCTTCGCTGCCGAACAGCGGCGGGCCGAAGGTGATGCCGTCCGGGAAGTCCTTGCCCCATCCGACCGTCGGGCAGAACCCGACCTGCGCCTTCGGATCCTGGCAGCGCGAGTACATCGCGCCCAGGGCGAGCGCCTTGTTGTCGAGCGTGATCCCGATCTGCTCGAGGCTGTCCTTCCACACCTGGACGGCCTTCTGGCTCGTCTCCGACTCCTCCGAGACGGTCAGGACGCCCTTGCACTCGGGGGCGTCGCAGACCCCGTCGCCGTTGGTGTCGTACTTCGACTGCGCCATCTCCTCCTTGGCCTTCTCGAGGTCCCCGCGGCCGCCCTCGGTCGGATAGGCGTCGTAGTCGCCCAACACGCCGCCGATGACGCCGTCGACGAACACATGGCCGGCGATATCACCGGTCTCCGGGCCGCCGGCGATCCGGCGCAGCGCGTCCTTGTTGACGACCCACTGGACCGCCTTGCGCACGTGCACGTCGTCGAACGGCGGCACGAGGGTGTTCATCGAGCTGTAGGCCAAAGCGTCGTCCTGGTAGTTGAAGTACCGGCCCTGCAGCGCCGGGTCGGTCGTGTACCGCGAGATCTGCTCGGGGGTGGCCCCGAGGTCGATCGCGATGTCGGCCTCGTCGTTGTCGACCTTGTTCGCGAGCTCCTTCTCGGCCCCGCCGATCACGACCTCGATCTCATCGACGTAGGCGGACCGAAGGTCGTCGGTGTCCGGGTCCCAGGAGGGGTTGCGGACGAGGACCACCGACCGGCCGGGCACGTACCCGGCCACCGGCTCCTGCTCCTTGGCCGGGACCGAGAAGTCCAGCTCGTCGGTCCCCTGGAACATGTAGGGGCCGGTGCCGACCTGGAAACGCCCGTAGTCCTTCGTGTGGCCCTCGGCGATGCCGAGCCGGGCGTCGGGGTCGTTGGGGTTCGGCGGGATCGGCGCCGACGCCGGCAGCGCGAACAGGTAGCCGCCCTCACCGGCGGGGCGGTTGAACGTCACCTCGAGGGTGTAGTCGTCCACGACCCGCAGGCCCGAGATGCTGTCGGCGTCCCCGTTCGAGAAGTCGTCGAAGCCCTCGATCGGCGAGTAGTAGAAGGGATACCCGCCGGTCGAGGCCTCGGGGTCCGCGACCCGCTCGATCGCCCGGACGAAGTCCTGGGCCGTGACCTCCACCTCGTCCAGCGGCGGCGCGTAGCGGATGCCCTGCTTGATCGTGAAGGTCCACACCGTGGCGTCCTCGTTCACCTGCGGCTCCGCGGCGGCGAGGTCGGGGAACAGCTGCGTCCCGCCCTCCTGGGTGGGCTTCCCGTTGTACGACAGCAAGGTTCGGTTGATGCAACACCGGTGGAACTCGAAGGCGACCGAGTAGTAGGACTTCTGCGGGTCCATCGTCCCGATCCCGTCGATGTCGTCGAGCGCGACCAGCCGCAGGGTCCCGCCGGTCGGGATCTCCCCGCCCGTCGGCGTCGGGCTCGACGGGGCGGGCTCGCCGGTACCGCAGGCCGCCGCCACGAGGGCGAGCAGCACGAGCGCCCCGACGAGGTGCCGTACGTATCCGTTCACCTGAACCTCCTTGTGAGGGATGGATCCCAGATGACCACGTGTGCCGTAGCGCCCCCTCCTTCCCTTCGACTGCCCCCTACTGCGTGGAACGGTCCGATCGGGGGTCGAGGGCGTCACGCAGCCCGTCCCCGAACAGGTTGAACCCGAGCGTCGTCACGAACAGGAAGATGCCCGGGAAGACCATCAGCCACCACTGCGTATCGAAGTTCTCGCTCGCCTCGTCGAGCATCCGTCCCCAGGATGGGATCTCCGGGGGAACCCCGACGCCGAGGAACGTGAGTCCCGCCTCGAACAGGATGTTCGTGGGGATGATGAGCGTCGTGTACACGATGATGGGCGCGATGACGTTCGGCAGGATCTCCCGGAACACGATCCGCCGGTTGCTCGCGCCCAGGGACCGCGCCGCCTCCGTGAACTCCTTCTCGCGGAGCGACAGCACCTGTCCCCTGATGATCCGCGACAGGTACGGCCAGCTGAACAGCCCGATGATCAAAGAGACGAGGACGATCCCGGGGCGGACCAGCCCGCCCACGCACCCTTCCTTCGTCGATCCGCAGGCGAACCCGACGCCGATCGCCAGCAGGAGCACCGGAAGCGTCAGCACGACGTCGGTGATCCGGGAGATCACGGTGTCGATCTTGCCTCGGTAGTACCCGGAGATGAGCCCCAGCACGATCCCGATCGCGATCTCGATCGCGGTCGCGAACACGGCGACCACGAGCGACGTCCGGGCTCCGTAGAGGATCCGCACGAGCACGTCGCGACCCAAGCCGTCGGCACCGAAGACGAACACCGAGCCACCCTGCTGGTCCTCCGGCGGCACGAGCTCGGCGCTCAGCGTCGGACCACGGGGTTGGCCGAACTCGTCGGTCATGCTGTAGATGTAGGTCTCGTCGAGCTCGTGGCCGGTCAGTCGTTCGGCGATCGGCGCCCCCACGACGGCGAGCACCACGACGACGATCACGGCGGCGCCGCCGCCCAGCGCCCATCGGTCCTTGCGGAACCGGCGCCAGAACAGCTGCCAGGGGGTACGGCCGACGATCTCGGGAGCGCCGCCGGGAGGGGCCGGTGCCGAGGGAGGCGCTTCCCGTTCGACCTCGAGTCGCTCCATCGACCTCCTCCGGGGACCTCGTCCCCAGCCGCCGCCGTTGCCGCCAGTCGAACCTTCCGCCGAACTATACGTTTCCCGCGCCCGCGACGCTTGCCCCCCGGGGTCGGATCCGCTCAAGCCGGCCCTCGGGCGACGCCGCGAGGGTCACGACCCCTTCACGATCAGGGCGAACGACTCCGGGTCCAGGCTCGCGCCGCCGACCAGGGCGCCGTCGATCTCGGGGTGGGCCATGAAGCCGCGGACGTTGCCGGGCGAGACGCTCCCCCCGTACTGGACCCGGAGCTCGGCGGCGACGGCCTCGCCGAACCGCTCGGCGACCGTCCGGCGGATCTCGGCGACGACCTGGCCCGCGTCCGTCGGCTCGGCGTTGCGGCCGGTTCCGATCGCCCAGATCGGCTCGTAGGCGATCACCACCTCCCGAGCGCGCTCGGCGTCCAGCCCGTCGAGGGCCCGTCGCACCTGCTGGGCGACCTTGGAGGCGGTGCCCCCGGCCTCGCGCTCGGCCAGGGTCTCCCCCACGCACAGGATCGGTCGCATCCCGTGGGCCAGGACCGAGCGGACCTTCCGCTGGACGAGGACGTCGTCCTCGCCGAACAGCTGTCGCCGCTCGGAGTGCCCCACGATCACGTAGCCGACCCCCAGCGCCGCCAACATCGGCGCCGAGACCTCGCCGGTGAACGCGCCCTGCTCCTCGGGGTGGACGTTCTGCGCGCCGAGCCCGTACGGCAGTCGGTCCGCGTCCAGGAGCGTCTGCACCGAGCGCAGCGCCGTGAACGGCGGGCAGATCACGATCTCCACCCGCTCCGAGTCCTCGCGATCGAGCAGGTAGCTCAGCTTCTGGACCGCCTGGATCGCCTCCAGGTGGGTCTTGTGCATCTTCCAGTTCGCCGCGATCAGCGGACGTCGCGTCGTCGTGCTCAGCTCGCCTCCTCCAGGATCGAGATGCCGGGGAGCTCGCGCCCCTCGAGGAACTCGAGGGAGGCCCCGCCGCCGGTCGAGAGGTGATCGTAGGCCTCCTCGAGCCCCGCCTGTCGGACCGCGAGGAGCGAGTCCCCGCCCCCGACCACGCAGAACGCGTCCGTCGCCGCGATCGCCAGGGCGATCGACCGGGTGCCGACCGCGAACGGCTCCAGCTCGAAGACGCCCATCGGGCCGTTCCAGAACACCGTTCGCGCGCCGGCGAGGGCCCGACCGAACGCCTCGGCGGTTCGCGGACCGATGTCGAGGCCCATCAGCTCCTCGGGGATCGCCCGCGCGTCGACGACCGCCGTCGGCACGTCGGCGGCGACCTCGGGCGCGGCGACGACGTCGACCGGGAGGTCCACACGAACCCCTCGGGCCCGAGCGGCCGCCACCGCCTCCCGCGCGTCGCCCAGTCGGTCGAGCTCGACGAGCGAGCGACCGACGCGGGCCCCCTCGGCGGCGAGCAGCGTGAAGGCCATCGCGCCGCCGACGAGCAACGCGTCCACGCGCTCGGCGAGCGCGCGGATCACCCCCAGCTTGTCGCTGACCTTTGCCCCTCCGAGCACCGCGACGTAGGGCCGCGCGGGGTCGCGCCGCAGCCGCGACAGGACCTCCACCTCGCGCTGCATCAACCGGCCCGCGACGGCCGACCGGCCGCTCGCGAGCATCAGCTCCGGCAGGGCGCGGACGCTCGCGTGCGCCCGGTGGGCCGCGCCGAACGCGTCGTCGACGTAGGCGTCGGCCAGCTCGGCGAGGGCCCCGGCGAAGGTCGGGTCGTTCGCCTCCTCGCCGGGGTCGAACCGGAGGTTCTCCAGCACCGCGACCTCGCCGGACGCGAGGCCCTCCACGCCCGCGCGCGTCGACGGCTCGCGCGGCAGCCCGAGCGCACGCACGGGCGCCCCGAGCAGCTCCGCCAGGCGTACCACGACCGGCGCCATCCGCAGGTCGTCGCGGACGGCGCCCTTCGGACGGCCGAGGTGCGAAGCGACGACGAGGCGCGCCCCGCGCCCCAGCAGCTCGCCAAGCGTCGGGAGCGTCGCGCGGATCCGCGCGTCGTCGGCGACGCGACCGGACTCCAGCGGCACGTTCAGGTCGGCTCGCACGAAGACCGTCCGGTCGGCGACGCGACCGAGGTCGTCGAGGGTTCGCAGGCCCACGTCGCCGTCAGCGGCGGGACGCGACGAGGTCCACGAGGTCCACGAGCCGGTTCGAGTACCCCCACTCGTTGTCGTACCACCCGACGACCTTCACCATGCGGCCCATCACCATCGTGGACTGCGCGTCGAACGTGCAGGAGGCCGGCGACCCGACGATGTCGCTGGACACGATCGGGTCCTCGGTGTAGACGAGCTTGCCGGCGAGCGGTCCCGACTCGGCGGCGGCGCGGAACGCCTCGTTCACCCGCTCGATCGTGACGTCCTCACGGACCGTGACGACGAGATCGGTGACCGATCCGTCGGGGACGGGCACCCGCATCGAGATCCCGTCGAGCCGGCCCTTGAGGTGGGTGAGGACGAGCCCCGTCGCCTTGGCCGCCCCGGTCGACGTCGGGATGATGTTGATCGCGGCCGCCCGCGCCCGGCGGAGGTCCTTGTGCGGGAGATCGAGGATCTGCTGGTCGTTCGTGTAGGCGTGGATCGTCGTCATGAAGCCCTGCTCGATCCCGAACGCGTCGTCGAGGACCTTCGCCATCGGTACCACGCAGTTCGTCGTGCACGAGGCGTTCGAGATCACGTGGTGGACCGCCGGGTCGTAGGCGTCGTCGTTCACACCGAGGACCACGGTCAGGTCCTCGCCCGTGGCCGGCGCGCTGATGATCACCTTCTCGGCGCCGGCGGCCAGGTGCTTCTCCGCCTGCTCCCGGGCCGTGAACAGCCCGGTGGACTCGACCACGATCTCGGCCCCGAGCTCCTTCCAGGGCAGGTTCGCTGGGTCCCGCTCGGCGAGCACCCGAAGGGCATCCCCGTCGACCTCGATCCCGTCCCCGGCGGCGCGCACCTCCCCCGGGTAGGTTCCGAGGACCGAGTCGTACTTGAGGAGATGGGCGAGCGTCCGAGCGTCGGTGATGTCGTTCACCGCCACGAAATCCCAGTCCTTGCCCTGACGCTTGGCCGCGCGGAAGAAGTTCCGACCGATCCGGCCGAAGCCGTTGATCCCCACCTTCACGCTCATCGTGATCCCTCCCCGGGCGATGGATGTCGCCGACCCATGCTATCGGGTCGGCGGCGCGCCCCTCAGCCGCGCTCGACGTCGCGGTGGACGACGAGCACCGGCAGGCCCTTGGCCCGCAGGTACTCCCCGACGTCCTCGGCGGCCACGACGGAGCGGTGTCGTCCCCCCGTACAGCCGATCGCGATCGTCAGGTAGCTCTTGCCCTCGCGGAGGTAGCCGGGGACGGCGACGTCCAAGAGGCCCTCGAGCCGCTCGAGGAACGCCCGATAGGCGGGCTGCTCGGTGACGTAGGCCCGCACGGCGGGGTCGGTGCCCGGCAGCGGCCGGAGCTTGTCCACCCAGTGCGGGTTCGGCAGGAACCGGACGTCGAGCACGAGGTCGGCGTCGCGCGGAGACCCGTGTTTGAACCCGAACGACATCACCGAGACCTGCATGCCCTCACGCGGCGCGCGATCGGCGAAGGCCTCTCGGATCCGGTCCCGCAGATCGTGGGGGGTGAGCCCGCTCGTGTCGATCACGAGATCGGCGGCGCCCCGCAGCGCGGCCATCATCTGTCGCTCCTTGCGGATCCCTTCGACGACGCGCTCGGCGGGGGCGAGGGGGTGCCGTCGCCGGGTGGCCTCGTAGCGGTTCACCAGGTCGTCGTCGGAGGCGTCGAGGAACACGACCCGAGCCTCGATGCGCATGCGCCGGAGCTCCTCGAGGGCCTGCTCGAGCTCCTCGAAGAAGACCCCGCCGCGGGCGTCGACGACGATCGCGACGCGCTCCGGCCCGCCGGGACGAGCGGCGAGCTCGGCCATCTTCCCCAACAGGGCGGGCGGCAGGTTGTCCACGACGAAGTACCCGAGGTCCTCGAGGCTGTGGGCGGTCTCGGAGCGCCCCGCCCCCGACATCCCGGTGATGATCGTGAACCCCGGAGCCGTCGGGCGCTCGGTCGGACGGTCCGCGGCGGTCATCGAGCGCCCCCCGCGCGGGCGACCTCGGGCGGGCGATGGAGCTGGTCGTGGATCGTGCGGGCCAGCGCCGGCCCGATCCCGGGCACGGCCGCGATCTCGTCCACGCCCGCCTGGCGGATCCGGGCCAACGAGCCGAATCGGCGCAGGAGCGCGCGCTTGCGGGTGGGACCCACCCCGGGGATCTCGTCGAGCGGGGACCGGAGCGCGCGCCGCTCCCGTTTGGCTCGGTGGTAGGTGATCGCGAACCGGTGTGCCTCGTCGCGCAGGTGCTGGAGCACGAACAACGCCTGGGAGCCCCGGGGGATCACGAGGGGGTCGGGCGCTCCCGGCAGGTAGACCTCCTCGAGACGCTTGGCGAGGCCGACGTGCGGGATCGACAGGCCGAGGTCGGCCAGGACCCGGCTCGCGACCTGGAGCTGCCCCCGGCCTCCGTCGACCACGACGAGGCTCGGTGGGTAGGAGAAGCGGCGGCCCGCCCTCGGAGGCTCCGCGCGCTCCTTCAGGAGCCTCGTGAAGCGGCGCCGGAGCATCTCGTCCATGGAGGCGTAGTCGTCCTGTCCGGGCACCCCCTTGATCTCGAAGCGGCGGTAGTCGGCGCGCTTGGGCAGGCCGTCCTCGAACACGACCATCGACCCGACCGTGTCGCTGGGTCCCAGGGTGGACACGTCGTAGCCCTCGATCCGGAGCGGCGCCTGCTCGAGGCCCAGGTGCTCGGCGAGCTCGGCGAGGGCTCGGGAGCGCGCGCCGAAGTCCGACGCCCGGCGGAGCTTGTGCCGCTGGAAGGCCTCCGCGGCGTTGCGCTCCACCACCTGCGCCAACCGACGCTTCGGACCCCGCCGGGCCTCCGCGATCCGCACGCGAGCGCCCCGTCGCTCCGACAGCCACGCCTCCAGGACGTCGACCTCGCATGGGCGCTCGGGGACCACCACCAGCGGCGGCACCTCGGGGCGATCCATGTACAGCTGTTGGACGAAGGAGCCCACGAGGGCGCCGCGGTCGAGATCCTCGACCCGGTCGACCACCCAACCCCGGCGACCGAGGACGCGGCCCCCGCGAACGAAGAACACCTGGAAGGCCGCCTCGAGCTCGTCCTCGGCCATCCCGATCACGTCGAGGTCTTCGGGTTGGGCGAGCACCATCTCCTGCGACTCGAGCGCGCGACGGGCGGCGAACAGCTGATCGCGGACCTTCGCCGCCTGCTCGAACTCCTGGCGCTCGGCCGCCGCCCGCATCTCCGCCTCGAGCCGGCGCAGCACCGGTGCGGCGTTACCCGCGAGGAAGTCCGCCATCGCCTCGACGTGGGCCCGGTAGGCCGCCTCGTCGATCCCGGTCGCATCGGGCACGCACGGCCCCGCGCAGCGCCCGATGTCGTAGTACAGGCAGGGGCGGCGGGCCCGCGCCCGCTGCTCGAAGAAGCGGTTCGAGCACGTCCGCACGGGGAACACCCGGGTGAGGGCGTCGAGGGTGTCGCGGATCGCCCAGGCGTGACCGTAGGGCCCGAAGTAGCGCACCCCCTTCCGCTTCGCTCCGCGCAGGACCTGGGCCCGGGGCCAGCGCTCCCCCACCGTGATCGCGAGGAAGGGGTAGGACTTGTCGTCGCGGTAGCGGACGTTGAACCGCGGACGGTGCTGCTGGATCAGGTTGTACTCGAGCAGGAGCGCGTCGACCTCGCCGGACGCCACGATCCACTCGACCGCGGTCGCCGCCTCGACCATCGCCTCGGTCCTGGGGTGCAGCGGCCGAGACCAGTACGTCGCGAGCCGCTTGCGCAGCGACCGCGCCTTGCCGACGTAGATCACCCGTCCGTCGGCGTCGCGGAACAGGTAGGCGCCCGGCGCGTCGGGGATGCTCGACGGCGCCGGCCGGGCGAAGCTCACGCGTTCATGCTAGCTCGCCGCCGCCGCCGGACGGTCCGCGGCCCGTTGCGACGACCTCAGGACCCGCCGCCGCCCTTGCCCCCGCCCCCCTTACCGACGACGGCGAGGGTCCCGAGCATCGTCGTCGGGTGGACGTCGCACTGGAAGAAGTACTCACCCGCCTCGAGCGCCGGGACGTCCAGCTCCTGGGTCACCGGACCCGTCTGCGGCTCCGTGCCCGCGATGAGGTCACCGCCCTGCTCGACGTAGACGGCGATGTTGTGCAGGATCGGCTCCGGGTTCTCGTAGGTGATCGTGAACGGCTCGTCGGCGGGGGCGACGAGGCAGCTCGAGGTGAACGTCGTGCCCGAGGAGACGATCTCGAGGATCGGCTTGCCGTCCTCCCCACACGGCCCGGCCACCGGCCCTGCCGCGGTGGGCGGCGGGATCGGGCTCGGCACGGCCAGCGCCACCCCCTCGGCCTTCCCGCGCATCCCGAGGAACAGGTCCCCGCTGCCCGGCTCGTACCAGGCCAGGTACACGGTCGAGCCATCCGGCGCGACGGCCACCGCGGGCGTCACGCCGCTCTCGGTACCGATCGTCTCGATCGGCTCGAGCCCCGAGCGCCCGACCGCGGCGAGGTGCACGCCCTCGACGTCTTGCCAGGCCACGACGACGTTGCCCTCACCGTCGGTCGCGAGGTCGGTCCGCGGGGCGAGCGCCCCGGTCGACGTCGCGGCCGCGCCGAGCTCCACCACGGGCCCCTCGATCGGCGACCCGCCCGCGAGCGGCGCGACCCAGACCGCCCCCTCGGCGTAGTAGGCCGCCCAGGCGTCGCTCTCGTGCGCCGCGACCGAGAGGCCGAGCGCGTCGGTGGCCGACACCACGGCTCCGTCGACGGCCCAGGTCGACCCCTCGAGGCGGGCCACCCCGATCGCGTCGCTCGCGGGGTCGGCGAAGACCACGGTCGGGGTCTGGTCGACGACGGCGATCGGGGCGGGCCCGGGCGGCGGGCAACCCGGGCACAGCGGGAGACGGGCGACGACCTCGACGTCCCATCGCTCGCCGGACCGGGACGCCGCCCGCACCTCGACGCCGCGCGGCGTGACGACCTGGTAGGCGATCCACGGATCCCCGTCGGGACCGACGACGATCGAGGGGGGTCCGATCGGCCCGGCCTGGCGGATCGGGCGCCCGGGCGCCTCGACCGGCTCAGCGGTGAATCGGTCCGTCCCGCTCGCGTACCAGACGCCGTCGTTGCCGGTCCAGGCGACGTGCTTCGTGCCGTCGCCGGCGATCGCGATCGCGGTCGCCCCGGCGCTCTCGCGGGTCAGGCCCTCCAGCGAGGGGACGGTCTGCGGCCCGAAGGGCACCACGTACTGCGGGGCCGGGGGATCTTGCACCTGGGCCACGGCGCCGCGAACGAAGATGCCGTCGGCGACCGTCGTGAGCTGCACCGCCGGCAGGAACGCCGTGTTGACCGGCCGGGTCACCGCGATGGCCCCCTCGGGCGCCGGCAGGCCGAAGTACGTCGTGAAGGGCTGTCCCTGCGCGTCGACCGCGACGTCGACCCCGAGCCCGACGTCGTCGATCGCATCGGCCACCATCGGGACGAACGTCACGCCGGTCCCGTAGCGGACCTCGGCCTGCGGAAGGGCGGTGCAGGCCACCGCGAGGAAGGCCAGGACCGCGAGGAGCGCGAGCCGAGGGCGGATCGGGCTGGTCACGTCGGGGCGGATACTAGCAAGGCGTCGAGTCGTTCCCCGGGGCCCCGAGCGGCGGCTCATGCGCCGCCCACCGCGGCGGCGAGGCCCGCGCCCAGGACCTCCGCGAGGAACCGCCCCGTGTGCGACGCGGGCTCGGCGGCCACCTCCTCCGGCGTGCCCGCGACGACGACGCGTCCCCCCGCGTCGCCACCTTCGGGGCCCAGGTCGATGATCCAGTCGGCCGTCTTGATCACGTCGAGGTTGTGCTCGATCACCACGACGGTGTTGCCGGCATCGACGAGGCGCTGGAGCACCTGCAGCAGCTTCCGCACGTCCTCGAAGTGCAGCCCGGTGGTCGGCTCGTCGAGCACGTAGAACGTGTTCCCGGTCGCCCGCTTGTGGAGCTCCGAGGCGAGCTTGATCCGCTGCGCCTCGCCGCCGGACAGCGTGGGGGCCGGCTGTCCCAGCTTGATGTAGCCCAGCCCGACGTCGGAGAGCGTCTGCAGGTGTCGGCGGATCGGCGGGATCGGCTCGAAGAACGCGAGGGCCTCGTCGACCGACATGTCGAGCACGTCGCTGATCGTGCGGTGCTTGTAGCGGACCTCCAGCGTCTCGCGGTTGTACCGCCGCCCCTTGCAGACCTCGCACGTCACGTAGACGTCGGGGAGGAAGTGCATCTCGATCTTGATCTGCCCGTCCCCCGCGCAGTTCTCGCACCGACCGCCGCGCACGTTGAACGAGAACCGCCCCGGTTGGTAGCCGCGCAGCCGCGCCTCGGGCACCTGCGCGAAGAGCTTGCGGATGTGGTCGAACACGCCCGTGTAGGTCGCCGGGTTCGACCTCGGCGTGCGTCCGATCGGCGACTGGTCGATGTCGATCACCTTGTCGATCCGCTCCCACCCGACGAGCTTGCGGTGCGCCCCGGGCAGGACCCGCGAGCGGTTGACCTTCTGAGCAAGAGCCCGCAGCAGCACGTCCTGGACCAGCGTCGACTTGCCCGAGCCGCTCACCCCGGTCACGCACACGAACAGCCCGAGGGGGAACTCGACCGTGATGTCCTGCAGGTTGTGCTCGCGCGCTCCGACGACCCGAACCCACCCCTGCTCCGGCGGGCGGCGCGTGGTCGGGATGGGTATCGTCCGTCGGCCCGAGAGGAAGGCGCCGGTCACGGACCGCTCGCAGGCGAGCAACCCCTCGAGGTCCCCCGCGTAGACGATCTCGCCACCGTGCTCCCCGGCCCCGGGTCCGATGTCGACGATGTGGTCCGCCTCGAGGATCGTCGCCTCGTCGTGCTCGACGACGATCAGCGTGTTGCCCAGGTCCCGCAACCGCACGAGCGTGTCGAGGAGCCGGCGGTTGTCCCGCTGGTGCAGCCCGATCGAGGGCTCGTCGAGGATGTACAGGACCCCGACGAGACCGCTGCCGATCTGCGTCGCGAGGCGGATCCGCTGCGCCTCCCCACCCGCGAGGGTTCCGGCGGGCCGCGCCAGGGTGAGGTAGTCCAGACCGACGTCGACGAGGAACCCGAGGCGCGCGCGGATCTCCTTGAGGAGCCGCTCGGCGATCATCCGCTCCCGCTCCGAGAGCTCCACCCCGTCGACGAAGGCCAAGACGTCGCGGATCGAGCGCTCGGTGAGCTCCGCGATCGACAGGCCGCCCACCGTCACCGCGAGCGACTCCGCCCGCAGCCGGGCGCCCTTGCAGGTCCGGCAGGGGATCTCGCGCATGAACTGCTCGAGCCGCTCGCGGGCGGCGTCGGAGTCGGTTTCGGCGTGACGGCGCTCGAGGTTCGGCAGGACCCCCTCGAACGTCGTCCAGTACGCGCGCTGGCGTCCGTAGCGGTTCCGGTACCGGACGTAGATCTGCTCGTCGGAACCGTGGAGCAAGACGTCGCGGGCCCGCTTCGGGAGCCTGCGCCACGGAACGTCCAGGGAGAAGCCGTGGGCGTCGGCGACGGCCTCGAGCACCCGGTACCAGTACTCGAGCCCGGAGCTGGACCAGGGGGCGATCGCCCCCTCCCGGACCGTGAGGTCCGGATCGGGGACGACGAGGTCGGGGTCGACCTCCAGGCGCGTGCCGAGGCCGTCGCAGGTCGGGCACGCCCCGTAGGGCGAGTTGAAGGAGAAGTTCCGGGGCGCGAGCTCGTCGAAGGAGATCCCGCAGTGCGTGCACGCGAGCTTCTCGGAGAAGCTCTGCACCTCCTCGTGGCCCTCGTGGGTCACCACGGCGATCGCCGCGATCCCCTCGGCCAGCTCCAAGGCCGTCTCGATCGAGTCCGCGAGGCGGCGACGGATCCCGGGCCTGGCGACGAGCCGGTCCACGACGACCTCGATCGTGTGCTTGTAGGTCTTCGGCAACCGGATCGGCTCGCCGAGCTCTCGGACCTGCCCGTCGATCCTCGCCCGCGCGAACCCCTTGCGCGCGAGCTCGTCCAGGAGCTTCGTGTACTCACCCTTGCGTCCGCGGACGATCGGCGCCAGGACCTGGAACCGGGTGCCCTCCGGGAGCTGGAGCACCTGGTCGACGATCTGGTCGGGTGTCTGGCGCCCGATGGGGCGGCGGCAGGTCGGGCAGTGCGGGTGCCCGACGCGGGCGTACAGGACCCGGAGGTAGTCGTAGATCTCGGTGATCGTGCCGACGGTGGAGCGGGGGTTGCGCGACGTCGACTTCTGGTCGATCGAGATCGCGGGCGAGAGCCCTTCGATGAAGTCGACGTCGGGCTTCTCCATCTGCCCCAGGAACTGGCGGGCGTAGGCCGACAGCGACTCGACGTAGCGTCGTTGCCCTTCGGCGTAGATCGTGTCGAAGGCGAGCGAGGACTTGCCCGAGCCGGACAGCCCCGTGAACACGATCAGGCGATCCCGCGGCAGCTCCAGGGTGATGTTCTTCAGGTTGTGCTCACGGGCGCCGTGGATGATCAGCGCGTCGGTGCCCACGGCCGAGGAGTCTAGCGGGGGCGGTCGAGCACACGGGTCCGGACCCCGACGGGCCCTCGCCCGCGAGCCCCAGAGGCCGCCCCTTCCGCCCCAGAGGAGCGGCGCGCTAGGCTGTGGTCGATGCCCATGCGGGAGGAGCTCGAGCGGCTCTCGACGAAGGAGCTCCACGACCGGGCCCTCGCGCTCGCGCGCGATCGCGGCGACGCGGGCTTCCTGTGGAAGCTGCTCAAGGCCCTCCCCGTCGCCGAGGCCGCGATCGGCGACGAGGAGCGCAGCAAGATCGACATCCTCCGCCCGCTGGCCCTGATCAACGACTTCTTCGACGCCGACGAGGGAGCGCTGGGCGAGGCGCTCCGCCCGCTGTACCTCGACTACCTCCAGGAGCACGGGTAGGAGCCCGGTGCGCCCCGGAGCGCCGCACCACGTCGACCTCAACGTCTCGGACCTCGAGCGCGCCCGGGCCTTCTACGGGGAGCTGCTGGGGCGGCTCGGCTACGTCCCGGGGGAGGACGACGTCGACTGGTGCACGTTCGTCCACCCCGACGGCTGGTACCTCACGCTCGTGCAGACCGACGAGCGGTTCGTCGGGCTCGGCTTCCACCGCAAGGGGATCGGCGTGAACCACCTGGCCTTCGCGGCGCCCGACCGGGCGTCGGTCGACGACCTGCACGCCTGGCTCGTCTCCCGCGGGTTCCACGTGCTCTACGGGGGCCCGATGGACATGGGCGACGAGCTCGAGGAGAACTACGCGGTCTTCTTCGAGGACCCCGACCGCCTGAAGCTCGAGTACGTCCACCGGGGACCGAAGGCCGTCGCCTGAGCGCCGCCGGGCTCAGGCCACCGCGTCGACGAGCCGCCCACCGCGCACGACGAGCCGAACGTCGCCGAGCGCCGCGAGCCGCTCGAAGGGGTCCCCGCCGACGACGAGCAGGTCCGCCGGCGCGCCGGGCTGAAGCGGCGCCCGGACGAGCGCGGCGAGGACCTCGGAGATCTCGAGGCCGCCCTCTAGGAGCAACGCGAGCTCGCGCAGGTGGATCCCGGGCGGCATCGGGCCGTTGCCGAGGTCGGTGCCGTACGCGACCCGCCCGCCGGCAGCTCGGAACCGACGCAGGTTGTCCAGGGCGGTCGCGAGCTCGGGGGTCGGCCGGCCGTGGCCGAGGACGTCGAGGGTCGACACGATCCGAAGGGTCGCCGCGGCCCGCCGCACCGTGTCGTCGGACAGGCGCTCCGTCCAGGGGGTGTGGGCGAGCTCGTCGACGCCGGCCCCGAGCGCCCGGTCGACCTGTCCCCGACCCTGGGCGTGCGCGACCACCGGGAGGCCGAGCTCGTGCGCCTCGTCGCAGATCGCCGCCAGCTCCGCGTCGCCGGGCGTCGGCCCCTCGTCCGCGTTCAGCGAGACCTTGATCGCCGCGGCGCCCGACGCGTGGAGCTCCCGGACCGCCGCGGCCGCCTCCTCGGGGCCGTCGACGGCGCGGGCGGTCCCGGGCGGCGCACACGGCGCGACGCTCGGGTACCCGCCGGCCGCCGTCAGCATCGGGCCGGCGGCGCGGATCAGGGGGCCGTCGAAGCTCGGGACCTCGGACAGGTCGGCCAGGGGGAAGATCCGCTCCGGAGGCCACGCGAGGTCCCGCACGGCCGTTACCCCGCCACGCAGCACCGCGGCGGGGTCGGCGAGCTCGATGTGGACGTGGCGGTCGGCCGCGGCCGGGAGCAGGAACCCATCGACCTCCAGCACCTCGTCCGCCCCGGTCGCGGGTCGGAACGGCCCCGCCTCGACGACCGCGCCGCCCTCCCACGCGACGAGCACGTCGTCGAGGACCGCGTCCGCGGACCCCAACCAACCCCGCGTCGCTCGGATCGCTCGCCGCGTCACGTCCGCGACGATACCCCGGGGCTCACCGGCGTCGGCCCGACCTCACGCCCCGATGCCCGCCTCGCGGAGCTGGCGGAGCTCGCGGCGTAGCTCGCGGATCTCGTCGCGCAGGCGCGCCGCCACCTCGAACCGCAGCTCCGCGGCGGCGTCGTGCATCTCCTCCTCGAGCGTGGCGATCAGCCGCTCGAGCTCGGAGGGAGGCAGCTCCTCGGGGACGGCGCGCCGCAGGCGCCGGCGCGTGGGCGCCGTCGGGGCTTCCTCCCCACGGAGCGTCAGCAAGATGTCGGTCACCCGCTTGCGGATCGTCTGCGGATCGATCCCGTGCTCGGCGTTGTAGGCGAGCTGGATCCGGCGCCGTCGCTGGGTCTCGGCGATCGCCGCCCGCATCGAGTCGGTCACCTCGTCGGCGTACATCAGGACGGTGCCGTCGACGTTGCGCGCCGCTCGTCCGATCGTTTGGATCAACGACGTCTCCGAGCGCAGGAACCCCTCCTTGTCGGCATCGAGGATCGCGACGAGCGAGACCTCGGGCAGGTCCAGGCCCTCGCGCAGCAGGTTGATGCCGACGAGCACGTCGAACTCCCCCAGCCGCAGATCCCGCACGATCTCGATCCGCTGGATCGTGTCGACCTCCGAGTGCAGGTAGCGCACGCGCACCCCCATCTCGACGAGGTAGTCGGTGAGGTCCTCGGCCATCTTCTTCGTGAGCGTGGTGACGAGGACCCGCTGGTCGCGCTCGGCCCGGCGCCGGATCTCCTCGATCAGGTCGTCCACCTGGCCGGCCGTCGGGCGCACCTCCACCTCGGGATCGACGAGCCCCGTCGGCCGGACGATCTGCTCCACGACGCGGGCCGGCGGCGTCACGCGCAGCTCGTAGGGACCGGGCGTGGCGCTCATGTAGACGACCTGGTTCACCCGTGCGGCGAACTCGTCGAAGCGCAGGGGCCGGTTGTCGATGGCGCTCGGCAGCCGGAACCCGTGCTCCACCAGGGTCGTCTTGCGCGAGACGTCGCCCTCGTACATCCCGTGGAGCTGGGGGACCGTCACGTGGGACTCGTCGATGACGCACAGGAAGTCCTCGGGGAAGTAGTCCAGGAGGGTGTAGGGAGCGCTCCCCGGGGCCCTGCCGTCGATGTGGCGCGAGTAGTTCTCGATACCGCTGCAGAACCCGACCTCACGAAGCATCTCGAGGTCGTAGGCGGTGCGCATGCGCAGGCGCTCGGCCTCCAGGAGCTTCCCCTGCCGCTCGAGCTCGGCCAGCCGATCGCGCAGCTCCTCCTCGATCGTCTCGATCGCCCTCGCCATGCGCTCCTCGGACGCGACGTAGTGGGTCGCGGGGAAGATCGTCTGGTCGACGATCCCGTCGTCGACGACCTCGCCCGTCGTCGGATCGAACATCGAGATCCGCTCGACCGTGTCCCCCCACCACTCGATCCGGTACCCGGCCTGCTCGTAGGGCGGGAAGACCTCGATCGTGTCGCCCTGCACGCGGAACGTCCCTCGGGCTCGGCTGACCTGGTTGCGTTGGTACTGGATGTCGACGAGGCGCTGGATCGCGACGTCGAGCGGTACGTCGGTTCCGCGGTACAGCCGCAGGAGCTGCCCCTCGTACTCCTCGGGCGAGCCGAGCCCGTAGATGCACGAGACGCTCGCCACGATCAAGACGTCGCGGCGGCTGAGCAGCGCGGCGGTCGCAGCGTGCCGCAGTCGCTCGATCTCGGCGTTGATCGACGAGTCCTTCTCGATGTACGTGTCGGTCTGTGGGATGTAGGCCTCGGGTTGGTAGTAGTCGTAGTAGCTGACGAAGTACTCCACCGCGTTGTCGGGGAACAGCTCGCGGAACTCGTTCGCGAGCTGGGCCGCCAGCGACTTGTTCGGGGCGATCACGAGGGTCGGGCGCTGCACGCGCTCGACGACGTGGGCGATCGTGAAGGTCTTCCCGGTGCCGGTCGCCCCGAGCAGCGTGACGTGCGGCTCCCCCGCCTCGATCGCGCGGACGAGGGCCTCGATCGCGGCCGGCTGGTCCCCGGCCGGCCGCAGGTCGGTGCGGAGCTGGAACCGGGCCACGCCTCCATCCTAGGGGGCGGTCATCACATCCGCCCGGCCGCGATGATCCGGTCGAGGAACCGGCGGGTCCGCTCCTCCCGGGGCTCGGTGAAGATCCGTCCCGGCGGTCCCTGCTCGAGGATCCGGCCCTCGTCCAGGAAGCACACCCGGTGGGCGACGTCGCGAGCGAACCCCATCTCGTGGGTCGCGATCAGCATCGTCATGCCCCCCGCAGCGAGCTCCCGGATCACGTCGAGCACCTCGGCGATGAGCTCCGGGTCCAGCGCGCTCGTGATCTCGTCCAACAGCAGGACGTCCGGGTTCATCGCCAGGGCGCGGGTGATCGCGACCCGCTGCTGCTGGCCCCCGGACAGGCGGTCGGGGTACTCCTCCACCTTGTCGGCGAGCCCGAACCGCTCGAGCAGCGCTCGGGCCTCCTCCTCGGCCCGCTCGCGGGGCACGCCGAGCGCCTTGCGGGGTCCGAGCGTGAGGTTGTCCAGCACGCGCATGTGCGGGAACAGGTTGAACGACTGGAAGACGATCCCGACCCTCCGGCGGACCACATCGACGTCGACCCCGCGGCCCGTGACCTCGACACCGTGGATCACGATCCGGCCGGCGTCGATCGGCTCCAGCAGGTTGATGCAGCGAAGCAGCGTCGACTTCCCCGACCCGGAGGCACCGATCAGGCACACGACCTCGTGCTCGGCGATCGTCAGGGTGATGTCGCGCAGGACCTCGAGCCGGCCGAACGACTTGCGCACGCCCTCGAGCCGGATCGCCTCGCTCATGTCGTCCCCCCGCCCGCGCGGCGACGCTGGTCGCGGGCGATGAGCCAGTCGACCAGACGCGCCTGGGGGATCGTGATCACCACGTAGATGAGCGCGAGGGCCACGAACGGGGTGAAGTCGAAATCGGCCGCCGACACGATCTGGGCCTGGCGGAGCGCCTCCGTGTAGCCGAGGAAGGCGACGAGCGCCGAGTCCTTCTGCAGCCCGATGAAGTCGTTCAACAGCGGTGGGATGACCCGGCGGACCGCCTGCGGCAGGATCACGTGGCGCATCGCCTGCCCCCTCGACAGCCCCAGCGAGCGCGCGGCGGCCATCTGGCTGGGGTGGATCGACTCGATCCCCGCTCGGTAGACCTCGGCGACGTAGGCGGCGTAGACCAGCGTGAGCGCCACGATCGCCCACACGACGTCGGACCGTGGAACGCCGCGCAGACCGAGGGCCGGCATCCCGAAGCCGAGGAGCGCCACCACGAGGATCGTCGGGACGCCCCGGAACAGATCGGTGTAGGCGGCGGCGAGCAACCGCAGCGGCGCGAAGACGGGTCCCGGGAGGCTCTTCATCACCGCGATGAGGAGGGCCAGCACGAGCACGAGCACCTCCGCGATCCCGAAGATCGCGACGTTGCGACCGAACCGGGCCAGGATCTTCGGAAAGGCATCGCGGAAGACCGCCCCGTCGAAGAACGCGTCGCGGATGGCCGGCCATCCGGGGGACGTCACGACCAGCACCCCGGCGACGGTGAAGAAGACCGCCGTGCTCGCGACCGCGACCCAGACGCTGCGGCCCTCGCCGCCCCCGACGATCCGGGACCGCCGGTCGCCCGCGAGGGCCGCCGGCCCCTCGCCCGCCGCCCGACCCGTCACGGCGCTGCGCGGCTCCGCGCCGGGCCCGCGGTCCACGACCCCCCTCGGGTCAGACCTCGATCACGGGGGCGGAGGCCTTGTCGGCGAGCCACTCCTGCTGGATCGCGGCGAGCGTCCCGTCGGCCTTGAGTCGATCGAGCGCCTGGTTCACGCACTCGACGAGGCCGCTGCCCTTCTCGAAGGCGAGGGCGAAGTACTCCTGCTGGCCGACGCTGGGGAACTGCCCGACGATCACGCCGTTCTTGATCTGCACCGCGGTGATGAAGAACGCGGTCGGCAGGTCCACGACGATCCCGTCGATCGCCCCGCTCTTCAGGTCCTGGATCGCGCCGGTCAGATCGTCGTACACGCGGGGCTCCACGTTCGGCTGGATCGTCTGCTCGATGTAGTCGAGGCTCGTCGTGCCGATCGGCGCCCCGAGCGTTGCGTCCTTCAGGTCCTCGACGGTCGTTGCGCCGGCGATCGGCGACCCCTCCACCGAGACGAGCGCCTGGTTGACGTCGTAGTAGCTGTCGCTGAAGTCCACCGCCTCCGCGCGCTTGTCCTTGTAGGAGATCTGCTGCAGGACGAAGTCGAAGTCCTTCGGGCCGGGCGCGAACGACTTGTTGAACGGGACCGGTACGAACTCGATCTCGTCGAGCCCGAAGCCGAGCTCCTCGGCGAGCGCGCCGACGACGGCGCCCTCGAACCCCTGCAGGAGGTAAGGGTCGTTCAGCTCCCACTCCGGGTGCTCGTCCGTCTCACCGCCCTCCCACCACGGGGGGTACGCGGGGTTGCCCGTGCCGACGGTCAGCCGGCCCGGGTTCTTGAGGGGCAGGCTCTCCTTGGCGCAGGCCTCGCTCGCCGGTGAGCCCGTCGCGCCGGGCGAGGCCGCCTGCTCCTCGGGCGCGCAACCGACCGCCGCGGAGGCCACGATCACGAGTCCGACCAGCACCCTGCGCATCCTCGATCCCCCCTCGGTTCCCGCCGCAGCCGGACCGGCGGCCCTGCGGCTCCCAGCCGCGGCCACCGAGCCTAGCACGGGTCGGCTAGCGGCTCGGCTCCCAGCGGAACCGCCGGACCCCGACGACGAGCGCGCCGGCGAGCCACAGCCCGAGGATCGAGACGTCGAGCCACTCGAAGCCGGGGGCGCCGAGGAAGGACGTGAACGCCGCGTCGAAGAAGTGCTTCACCGGGAAGACGTCTGCCAGCCGGGCGATCCACGCCGGGGCGTCGTCGCCGATGGGGATGAACAGCCCGAGGAACAGCAGCGGGAGCATCACGACGTTGACGATCGGCGGGGCCGCCTCGGCGTTGGGCACGAAGCCGCTCACCGCGAGCCCGATCGCGGTGAAGCAGGACGCGCCCACCACCAGGGTCGTGAGGAACCGGAACAGGTCGGCTCCGCCCGGAAGCCCCACCCCGTAGACCACCTCGCCGAACCCGACCGTGATCGCCACGAGGGCGAAGGCCACCAGCACCGCGTGCACCACCCGCGCCCCGAGGTAGGCCCACACGGGGAACGGTGTTGCGCGCAAGCGCTTCAGGACCCCCTCCTCTCGGGCGAACACCACCGACATCGCGATGTTCGTGTAGCACGCCTGGATCAGGCCGAAGGCCGCCATCGAGACGACGTAGTAGGTGTCGTTGTCGTAGGCGATCCCGCCGCGCCGGGTCTGGCCGCCCCCCAGGAGCGTCGTGAAGATCACGAGGAACAGCAGCGGGAAGGCGAAGGTGAAGAAGGCCGACGCCGGGTTGCGCCAGAAGGCGCGGTTCGTGAAGCGGACCTGTCGGGCCAGCAGGCGCAGGTCGCTCACGACGCACCCTCCTCGGCGCCGGTGAGCTCGAGGTAGACCTCCTCCAGGCTCGGCGGCGCCACCTCCAGCCCCTCGAGCGCGACGCCCTGCTCGAGGGCCCACGCGGTGAGCTCGTGGAGCTCCCGCGTCGGGTCGTCGGTCCGCAGCTCGAACGACCCATCGGGGCCCCGCTCGGCGCTGGGGGGCGGGCTCGGCCCGTCCGCCGGCAGGCGGAAGCGGATGCGCGTTCGCATCCGGTCCCGTCCAGCGATCGCGTTCGGCGTCCCCTCGGCGACGATCCGCCCCCGGGCGATCACGGCGATCCGATCGGCGAGCGCCTGCGCCTCGTCCATGGAATGGGTGGTGAGGAAGACGGTCTTGCCGAGCGACACGAGCCCCCGTACGAGGCCCCACGCGGCGCGCCGGGCCCGCGGGTCGAACCCGGTCGTCGGCTCGTCGAGGAAGAGCAGCTCCGGATCGCCCACGAGCGCGACGGCCACGTCCAGCCGCCGTCGCTGGCCGCCCGACAGCCGGTTCACCCGCTCGTCCCGCTTCTCGAGCAGGCCCACGACCTCGATCACCTCGTCCACGTCGCGCGGCCGCGGGTAGTACCCCGCGTACATCGCCACGGTCTCCCGCACCGTGAGGAAGGGCTCGACGCCGGTGGACTGCAGGACGATCCCGATCCGCTCCCGAAACGCCCGCCCGCCGGTCGCGGGATCGTGCCCGAGCACGCGCACCTCGCCGTCGGTCCGGGCTCGGTACCCCTCGAGCACCTCGGTCGTCGTCGTCTTGCCGGCGCCGTTCGGGCCGAGCAGCGCGAAGA
Organism: Actinomycetota bacterium; assembly: GCA_026003015.1. Taxonomy (GTDB): domain Bacteria; phylum Actinomycetota; class UBA4738; order UBA4738; family HRBIN12; genus BPGL01. Next base: position 512,570 of record BPGL01000001.1, read on the forward strand.
CCTCCCCCCGGTCCACGTGCAGGTCGATCCCTCGGAGCGCCTCGAGCTCGCCGTAGCGCTTGCGCAGCCCACGCACCTCGATCACGCGCGAGCCCACGGACGCCCCTTTCCCGCACCCTCGTCGGCCATCACAGCGGCCGTCGACCCCGCAGCCCACTGGTCCGGTCGTGGTACCACGCGATGGTCGGCTCGCCGAGGCGCCAGCACAGGTAGATCGGCTCGCCGTCCCGCTCCGAGGGGAAGTCGACCAGCCCCGTCTCGGCGTCGCGCAGCAGGACCCCCTGGGCGGCGAGCCACTCGACCTGCTCGCGGAGCTCCCGAGCCGCCGAGAACCACGCGGCGCCGGCCCCGCCACCTCCGTCCGTTGCGGCGGAGGCCGCCACCCGGCGGGCCGAGGCGAGCAACGCCTGTCGCGCGGAGCGGACCCGGGGAAGACGCCGCCGCAGCTCGCCCAGCAACTCCGTGGCCTCCTCGAGCGTGAAGCGACGCTCCGGCTCAGGTGCGCCCGACGACCCGTGCTCCTCGGTCCCGCCCATCCCTACGGCTCACGCCTCGAGGAGCGCGGGGAGCTCGCGAAGATCGGTGACGCTGAGCCCCGCGTGGTCCGGGAAACGCCCCCGCCGGTCGATCAGCACCGCCCGCATGCCGAGCGCCGCCGCCGGCTCGACGTCGAGCGCGGGGCTGTCCCCGACGAACGCCGCGGCCTCCGGTTCGATCCCCGCGCGCTCCAGCGCCCGTCGCCACAGCGCCGGGTCGGGCTTCTCCACCCCCTCGATCCCCGAGATCACCCGCACCGGGAACCGCTCGCGCACCCCCAGGCGCTCGAGCAGGTCCTCGAGCCACGCCTCGAAGTTCGACACGATGCCGAGGAGGGCACCCCGGTCGCCGAGCGCGTCGAGCGTCGGCACCACGTCCTCGAAGAGCTCGTAGCTCGCCGGATCGGTGAACTCCCGGTAGAGGAGGTCGCGTAGGCCGTCGCTGCTCGGCAGCCCGAGACGCTCGAGCATGCGCGCGTAGACGTCCAGCCAGAAGCGGGCCGAGCGCTCCGGGCTCGTCGTCCAGCGCTCCTCGGCCCGGGCCGCCTCGAGGAAGCGGTCCCCCACGACCGCCGAGGCCGCGACGACCGCGTCCAGGGGCCGAGCCACGCCTTCACGAGCCAGGACCGCGGCGAACCGCTCGGCGAACGAGGGGGCCGGGTGCACGAGCGTCTCCCCGACGTCGAAGAACACGGCTCGTACGCGCATCGCCTCGAGGATAGCCGCCCCGGATGCCGACGCCGCCGGGCGACCCCGGCTCGGCGTCCGGGCGCTTCAGGACCGGTCCTCGGGAACGCCGGCCTCGGACGCGCGGGCACGCAGCTCGCTCCACAGGCGCTCGACCTGCGGCTCGAGCTCGTCGAGCGACCCGTCGTTGTCGATGATCACGTCGGCGCGGCGGGCCCGCTCCTCGAGCGGCATCTGGACGGCCATCCGCGCTCGCACGTCGTCGCGATCCATCCCGCGGGCGACCGATCGCTCCTCCTGGGTCGCGGCCGAGGCCGCCACGACCACGACGACGTCGCAGTCGCGGTGCGTTCCCATCTCGATCAGGAGCGGGTTCACGAGGACGACGATCCGGTCGGTGCCGGCGTTGGCGACGACGCCCTCGTCGATCATCCGCCGCACCTCGGGGTGGACGATCGCCTCGAGGTCCCGCAGGGCCTCGGGGTCGCGGAAGACGATCGACGCGAGCTTCGCGCGGTCGAGCTCGCCGTCCGGTCCCACGACCTCGCGACCGAAGCGGGCGACGACGCGCTCGAACCCGGGCGTCCCCGCCCGGACCGCGTCGCGGGCGAACGCGTCGGCGTCGAGGATCACCGCGCCGCGCTCGGCGAGCATCCGCGCCACCGTCGACTTGCCGGCGCCGATGCCCCCGGTCAGGCCGACCAGCAGCACCCGACCACCCCAAGCGCCCGCGCCCGCGCGCGGGGCATCACCCCGTACGCCCCTCGCGGCGCTTCAGGTCTTCGAGGATCTCCTCGAGGGACACGTCCTCGACCTGGGCATCGGTCGCGGTCTCGGCCTGGGCAGGCGCCGGCTCCTCGGTGGCGGCCTCGGGGGTCGGCGCCGTCGCGGGACCCGTCTCGGCCGCGGCCACCGCGTCGAGGATCTCCTGGGGGACCTCGATCGCCGTCGACATCTCCGCGGCGGGCTCCGCCGACGGCTCGGCCTCGATCTCGCTTGCCCGCTCACGCCCGGAGGCGCCCACCTGGCGCATCGAGAGGCTCACGCGCCGTCGGTTCACGTCGACGTCGATCACCTTGACCTCGACCTCGTCGCCGACCGACAGGACCGACTCCGGTGTGTCGACGTGTTCGTTGGAGATCTCGGAGATGTGGACGAGCCCCTCGATCCCGGGCGCCACGCGCACGAACGCGCCGAACGGGACGAGCTTGGTCACGGTGCCGGTGATCACCGTCCCCGCACGCGACGTTCGCTCGAACTCCTTCCAGGGATCTTCCTGCGTCGCCTTGAGCGACAGCGACACGCGCTCGCGCTCGAGCTCTACATCGAGGACCTCGACCTCCACCTCCTGCCCGACGCTCACGACCTCGCTCGGGTGATCGACGTGCTTCCACGACAGCTCCGAGACGTGCACGAGACCGTCGACGCCGCCGAGGTCCACGAACGCGCCGAAGTTCACGATCGAGCTGACCGTCCCCTTGCGGCGCTCGCCCTTGCGGAGGCTCTCGAGGAACTTCCGGCGCCCCTCGGACTGCGATTCCTCGAGGAAGGCACGACGGGAGAGCACCACGTTGTTGCGGTTGCGGTCGAGCTCGATGATCTTCGCCTCCAGCTCCTGCCCGACGAAGGGGTGGAGGTCGCGAACCCGTCGCAGATCGACGAGCGAGGCCGGAAGGAACCCCCGCAGCCCGATGTCGAGGATCAGGCCGCCCTTGACGACCTCGATCACCGGCCCCTTGATCGGCTTGCCGGAGCGCATGATCTCCTCGATCCGGCCCCACGCGCGCTCGTACTGCGCGCGCTTCTTCGACAAGATGAGGCGCCCCTCCTTGTCCTCCTTCTGCAGGACGAGCGCCTCGATCCGGTCGCCGACCTTGACGACGTCGTGCGGATCGACGTCGTTGCGGATCGACAGCTCTTTGGCGGGGATCACGCCTTCGGACTTATAGCCGATGTCGAGGAGCACCTCGTCGCGATCGATCCGCACGACCTCGCCCTCGACGATGTCGCCCTCCTTGAAGTCCCGCAGGCTCTCCTCGATCGCGAGGCGCAGCTCGTCCGGGGTCAGATCGGGACGGTCGTCGGGCTCGGCGGCCCCATCGCTCGTCGGTGCGGTGGTCTCGGTGTCGGTCATCCGTTCGGTCTCCTTCCGCCACGCGGCGGGCACGCGCGGCGGCGGACGGTGCGGGATTCGCCACGGCGCAGCGGTGCAGAGCCCCCGCGGGCCAGGGCGGCATCGTAGGCGCCCCGTGGAAACGCCGTCAATCGGGGCTCAGTGGCCCTCGGGCGCCGCCTCGGCCCAGTTCGGCCCCCATCCGACGTCGGCGCGGAGGGGAACGTCGAGCGCGACCGCGTGCTCCATCCGATCGCGCACGATCGCCGCGGCGCGCTCGACCGCCGTCTGGGGCACCTCGAAGACCAGCTCGTCGTGGACGGTGAGGAGCATGTGGCAGTCGAGGTCCGCCCGCTCCGCGAGCGCTCGATCGACCTCGATCATCGCGACCTTGAACACGTCGCTGGCGCTGCCCTGGATCGGGGCGTTCAGGGCCTGCCGCTCACCGAGCGCCTGCAGGCGTCGGTTCCCGCTCGCAAGCTCCGGGATGTAGCGGCGACGCCCGAGGATCGTCTCGGTGAAGCCGTCCACCCGAGCCCGATCGACCTGGGCCCGCAGGTACTCGCGGATCCGCGGGAAGCTCGCGAAGTACCCCTCGATGATCTCCTGGGCCTCGTCGGGGGTGATCTGAAGGCGCTGGGCGAGGCCCCAGGCGTTCATCCCGTAAGCCAGTCCGTAGTTCACGGCCTTCGCGCGGCGGCGCAGCTCGGGGTCGACCTGCTCGATCGGCAGGCCGAACACCCTCGCCGCGGTGGCCGCGTGGACGTCGACGCCCGAAGCGAACGCCTCGCGCAGGCCCTCGTCGCCCGACAGGTGCGCGAGCACCCGCAGCTCGATCTGGGAGTAGTCGGCGACCATCAGCACCCAGCCGGGCTCCCCGGGGACGAAGGCTCGGCGGATCTCCCGACCCAGCTCCGAACGGATCGGGATGTTCTGCAGGTTCGGGTTCGACGAGGACAGGCGCCCGGTCGCGGCAACGGTCTGATGGAAGGTCGTGTGGATCCGGCCGTCGCGTGGGTCGACGAGGCGCGGCAGGGCGTCCAAGTAGGTCGAATGCAGCTTGTCGAGCTCGCGCCACGACAGGATGGCCTCCACGATCGGGTGCGCGTCGCGCAGCTTCTCCAGGACGCTCGCGTCCGTCGACAGCTCGCCCTTCGGCGTGCGCTTGCCGGGGTGCAGCCCGAGCTCGCCGTAGAGCACCTCCCGCAGCTGCGGCGGGGAGTTGAGGTTGAACTCCCGCCCGGCCAGGCGGAACACCTCCGCCTGCAGGGCGGCCATCCGCTCGCGCGCCGACGCGGCCATCGCCTCGAGCTCCACCACGTCCAGGCGCACACCCCGTGCCTCCATCCGCGCCAGGACCGAGGACAGCGGGAGCTCGACCTCGTCGAGGAGCTTGCGGAGCCCGCGGCGGTCGATCTCCTCGGCGAGCACGGGGGCCAGCAGCGCGATCGCAGCGGCCTCGGCCGCGACCGTGCGCCAGACCGCGTCGGCGAACAGGTCCCGTTCGGCCTCCCCGTCCGCCCCGATCACGTCCTGCCCCAGGTAGCGCTGCGCGAGACCGGGCAGGGGGTAGGTCGACGCCGCGGGGTCGAGCAGGTAGCCGGCGAGCATCGTGTCGAAGACGACCCCGGCGACCGTGCCCCCCTCGCGGGCCACGGCGCGCTCGAGGGCCTTGGCGTCGTGCGTCCACTTCGGTCGGTCCGCCGCGCCGAGCAGCGGACCCAGCGGGCCGAGCCCGTCGAGGGCGGCGAAGGCGGCCTGCGCACCTCCGAGCGACAGCGCCGCTCCCCGGACGCGTTCGTCGGCGACGAGCAGGCGTACCCCGACGGGGGTCCCCCGGTCGGCCAGGGCGGCGAGCTCCTCCGGGTCAACCTCGCGCAGGTCCAGCTCGGCGACCTCGACCCTGGCCTTGCCGGTAAGCTCGCCGAGCCGCTCCAGGAGCGAGCGGAACTCCAGCGCGGTGAACAGCCGTCGGACCTCCTCCGGATCGGGCTCTCCCATCACGCAGTCCTCGGGGTCGATCCCGGGGTCGACGTCGACGACGATGCGCGCCAGGTCCTTGTTCAGCGCCAACCGATCGGCGGCCGCCGCGATCTGCTCGCGTTGCTTGCCCTTGAGCTCGTCCACGCGCGCGAGCAGCTCCTCGACCGACCCGTAGGCCTGCACGAGCTTGGCGGCCGTCTTGTCGCCGACGCCGGGCACCCCGGGGATGTTGTCGGACGGGTCCCCCTTGAGCGCGACGAAATCCAGGTAGCGCGACGGCTCGATGCCGAAGCGCTCGAGCACCGCGTCGCGGTCCATGTACTGGATCTCGGAGATCCCCCGGCGGTTGAACAGCACGCCGATCTCCCCGCGGCCGTCCTGTCGCGGACGCACGAGCTGGAAGAAGTCGCGGTCCGCCGTGACGATCACGACGTCGATGCCGCGCTCCGAGGCACGCGTCGCGAGCGTCCCGATCGCGTCGTCCGCCTCGTGCCCCTCGACCTTGATCACGGGGATCCGCAGCACCTCGAGGACCTCCTCGATGAGGCCCAGCTGGGCGCGGAACCCCTCGGGGGTCTCCGGACGCCCCGCCTTGTACCCCGCGTCCATCGCGAGGCGCGCGGTCGGCGCGCCGGCGTCGAACGCGACCGCGATCAGCTCGGGCCGCTCCTCGGCGAGGAGCTTGATCAGCATCGCGGTGAACCCGTACACGGCGTTCGTGACCGTGCCGCTCGAGGTCGCGAGCGTCTCCGGAAGGGCGAAGAACGCGCGGTACGCGAGGGAGTGCCCGTCGAGCAGGAAGAGCCGCCGGCGCGCGGCCCCGGAGGTGGCGGTCACGCCGCGTATCGTAGCCCGACGTCGCACGACGCCGACCGGCGGCGTCGCCCTGGCCCTCCGTTGACGTGAACCCGACCTCATGGATAGGATTTCGGGCGCTCTAGGCAGATCGTTCGGGACACCGAATACTGATGCTCGGCCGTTCGCGAAAGGAGCCGTGATGTCCACGACCCGCGCCCGCTCCCTGCTCGTCGCCGTCGCCCTCGTCCTGGCCGCCTGTTCGCCTGGGGGCCAGAGCGGCACCGGCGAGGGCGGCGAGGAGCCCGGACGCCTCACGATCTACAGCGGCCGCAGCGAGGAGTTCGTCGCCCCGCTGTTCGAGCGCTTCACCGAGGACACGGGGATCGAGATCGAGGTGCGCTACGGCGACTCCGCGGAGCTCGCCGCGACGATCCTCGAGGAGGGGGAGGCGTCGCCGGCCGACGTCTTCTTCTCCCAGGACGCGGGCTCGCTCGGGGTCGTCGCCGAAGCGGGGCTGTTCGCGCCGCTGGACGAGGCGATCCTGGAGCGCGTGCTTCCGCGGTTCCGCTCCGACGACGGGCTGTGGGTCGGCACCTCGGGCCGCGGCCGCGTCCTCGTCTACAACACCGAGCGGCTGAGCCCCGACGACCTGCCGGCCGGGATCGAGGGGCTCACGGACCCGGCGTGGCGAGGGCGGATCGGGCTGCCCCCCACGAACTCCTCGTTCCAGGCCCACGTGGCCGCGATGCTCGAGACCGAGGGCGAGGCCTGGACCCGGTCATGGCTCGAGGGGATCATGGCGAACGAGCCCCGCTTCTACGAGGACAACGCCGCGACGACCCGGGCGGTGGCCGCCGGCGAGATCGACGTCGGCCTCGTGAACCACTACTACCTGTTCGAGGTGCAGGCCGAGGACGGGAGCCTGCCGATCGCGAACCACTACGTCGACCCAGGCGATCCGGGCTCGTTCGTCAATACCGCGGGCGTCGGCATCCTCGCCTCGGCGGCCCACCCCGAGGAGGCCGCGGCCTTCGTCGACTGGGTGACCGGCGACCCCGGACAGACCTGGGTCGCCGAGGAGAGCTGGGAGTACCCGGTGGTAGCGGGCTACGAGCCCTCGGTGGACGTGCTCCCGCTGTCGGAGTTCCGCGGGCCCGACGTGGACCTGTCGAGGCTCGGGGCTCGGCTCGAGGAGGCCCAGCGTCTCCTCGCGGAGGTCGGCATGGTGTGAGCGTCGCCCTCGACGTCGCGCGGCGTGCCGACGCCCACCGGCACCCAGCGGTGCCGGTGGGCGTCGCCGTGGCCGCCCTCCTCGTCCTCGGGCTCGTGGCGCTGCCCCCGGTCTACCTCGTCATCAGGGGGCTCGCGCTCGACCCCGAGCGCTGGGATCTGGTGCTCCGGCGGCGGAGCCTCGACCTCGCGTGGAACACGCTCGCCCTGGCCGCGGTCGTGACCGCGGGGGCGACGGTGCTCGGGCTCGCCGCGGCCTGGCTCGCGGTTCGGACCGACCTTCCGGCGCGACGCCTCTGGGCGACCCTGTTCGCCCTACCCCTCGTGTTCCCGAGCTACGTGGGGACCTTCGCGATCCTGGCCTTCGCCGGCCCCCGCGGGATCCTCCAACGCTGGCTCGAGCCGCTGGGGGTCGAGCGCCTCCCCGACCTCGCGAGCCTCCCCGGAGCCGCCCTCGTCCTCACGCTGTTCACCTACCCCTACGTCTACCTCGTCGCCGCAGCCGGCCTCCGAGGCCTCGACCCGAGCTGGGAGGAGGCGGCCCGCACCCTCGGGCGGGGGCGCTGGGAGACCTTCCGACGGGTCACCCTCCCGTTGCTCCGGCCGTCGGTGAGCGGCGGCGCGCTGCTCGTCGCCCTCTACGTCCTGCACGATTTCGGCGCGGTCTCCCTCCTGCGCTACCCGACGTTCACCCAGGCGATCTTCCTCGCCTACCGCGGCACGATCGACCGCGCTGCGGCCGCGGTCCTGTCGCTGCTGCTGCTCGCGATGGCGGTGCTCGTGGTCGTCGCGGAGCGCCGCGCCCGAGGCCGACGCGCCCGGTACCACCGGGCGGGACGCGGGACCGACCGCCCCCCGCGGCTCGTGCTCCTCGGCCGGTGGCGATGGCCCGCGCTCGCCGCCTCGGGCGCGCTCGTCGCGCTCGCCCTCGCCCTGCCCGCCGGGATGCTCGTGCACCTGCTCCTGCGCGGCCTGGCCGAGGGCGTGCCGCTGAACCTCACGCTCGGCGCCGTCGGCGGCTCGGCGCTCGTCGCGTCGCTCGGAGCCGTTGCGACCGTGCTCGCCGCCCTGCCGGTCGCCGTCGTCGCCGTGCGGGGCGGGCCGCGGCTCGCCCGGATGGCCGACGGGGTGGCCTGGCTCGGCTACGCGCTCCCCGGTCTCGTCGTCGCCTTGGCGTTCGTCTTCCTCACGGCTCGCCTCCCGCCGCTGTACCAATCCCTGCCGCTCGTGGTCGCGGCCTACGTCGTCCTGTTCCTGCCCCAGGCCGTCGAGCCGCTGCGCGGAGCCCTCCTGCGGCTCGACCCCCGCCTCGAGGAGGCGGGGCGGACGCTCGGGCGCACGCGGGGGCAGGTCCTGCGGCGGGTCGTCGTGCCGGCGGTCCTGCGGCCCGCCCTCGCCGGGGCGGCGCTCGTGTGCCTGACGGCCATGAAGGAGCTGCCGGCCACGATGCTCCTGCGCCCCACCGGCTTCGAGACGCTGGCCACGCGCGTGTGGACCTCGGCGTCGGCCGGCCTGTACTCGCGTGCCGCCGTGCCGGCCCTCCTCCTCGTGGTCGTCGCCTGCGTCCCGCTGTGGGCGCTCGCCGGCCGCCTGGGCGTTCGGGAGGGCGGGTGAACGTCCTGGAAGCCCGAGGGCTCGGCAAGCGCTTCGGCTCGGTCCGCGCCGTCGAGGGGTTCGACCTCGTGGTGCGGGAGGGCGAGACCTGCGCCCTGCTCGGCCCGAGCGGGTGCGGCAAGACGACGGCCCTGCGCCTCGTCGCAGGGCTCGAGCGGCCCGACGAGGGCCTCGTGCGGATCCGGGACCGCGTCGTGGCCGGGCCCGGCGCATGGGTCCCGCCCGAGGCCCGCCGGGTGGGGCTCGTCTTCCAGGACTGGGCGCTGTTCCCGCACCTGGACGTTCGCGCCAACGTCGCGTTCGGGCTCGACGGCGACCGGCGCGGCCGCGTCGAGGAGCTCCTCGAGCTGGTCCACCTCGACGGCCTGGCCGACCGGATGCCCCACGAGCTGTCCGGCGGGCAGCAGCAGCGGGTCGCCGTCGCGCGGGCCCTCGCCCCGCAGCCCGACCTGCTGCTGCTCGACGAGCCGTTCTCGAACCTCGACGCGCAGCTCCGCGCCGCCGTGCGGACCGAGATCCGCGAGCTCCTGCGGGCCACGGGGACGACCGCCGTGCTCGTCACCCACGACCGAGAGGAGGCCCTGTCGGTCCCCGACCGCGTCGCGGTGATGCTCGAGGGTCGCGTCGTGCAGGTCGGCACCCCCTTCGAGGTCTACGCCGCCCCCGCGGACGGCCGGGTCGCCCGCCTCCTCGGGGAGGCCAACCTCCTGCCCGGTCGCGCGCGCGGCGGCCGGGTCCGGTTCGCGCTCGGCGAGGTCGAGGGATCGCTGCCGGACGGGCCGTGCGAGGTGCTCGTCCGGCCAGAGGCCCTGCGCGCCACGCCCGACGCCGACGGCGAGGCGCGGGTGGACGACGTCGCCTTCTACGGTCACGACCAGCTCCTGCGGTGCGCGATCGACGGCGCCACGCTCGAGGTGCGCCTGGCGGGCCCCCACCCGGAGCTGGGCCCCGGCGCGCGGGTGCGCATCGAGCTCGTCGGGCCCGCCGTGCCCCTGCCGGCGCGCGCCTGAAGCGGCCCTCGACCGGGTCTCGAGGTCGAGCGCCCCGCCCGACGCGAGCCGCCCCCGCGACCGGGCCGTGGACCCCTGCTCGAGGGCCGTCGGCGGCGCGGCCCGGTTGACAACCCTCAACCTCATGTCTATCGTTCGCCGAGGTCCCGGTGATCGCACGATCCCAGGACCCGACGACGGGCCGTGGCGCTCGACAGGGGACGCTCGCGTATGGGGAAGGCGCGAGCGGCCCCGAGGGGAGCCGCGGCCCGTCGCACGTCCTCACAGGACCGCGTCGAGGAACTTGCGCGTCTCCGGGAAGCGCGTGTGCTCGAAGATCTCCTGAGGCGTCCCTTCCTCGAGGATCACGCCCTCGTGGAAGAAGCACATCCGATGGGCGACCTCGCGGGCGAAGCCCATCTCGTGCGTGACGACGATCATCGTCATGTGCAGGTCGGTCGCGAGCGACCTCATGACCGCGAGCACCTCGCCGATGAGCTCCGGGTCCAGGGCGGAGGTCGGCTCGTCGAAGAGCATCACGTCGGGCTCCATCGCCAGCGCCCGCGCGATGGCGACCCGCTGCTGCTGCCCGCCGGACAGCCGGATCGGGTACTCGTCCGCCTTGTCGGCCAGTCCCACCTTGGCCAGCAGCTCGAGGCCCCGCGCCCGCGCCTCCTCGGGGGACACCCCCTTGACCGTGACGGGCCCCTCGATCACGTTGCCGAGCGCCGTCATGTGCGGGAAGAGGTTGAACTGCTGGAACACCATGCCCGCGTGGAGTCGGAGCTGACGGATCGCCTCCCGCTTGCCGCGCGTCCGGTGCCCTCCCTCGAGCCGGATCCCCGCCACCTCGACCACGCCCTCGGTGGGGTCCTCGAGGAAGTTGATGCAGCGCAGCAGCGTGCTCTTCCCCGATCCCGACCGGCCGAACACGACGACGACCTCGCCGCGGCGCACCTCCAGGTCGATCCCCTTGAGCACCTCGAGGGGGCCGAACCGCTTGCGGAGGCGCTCCACCCGGACCACCGGCTGACCGTCGATCGCGCCCATCCCGCGCCCCTTCAGTGCCCGTGCGCCGGCACCTCGGTACCGCCCGCGCCGTTCGCCGGGCCCGCCGGCCGCCCGCCCGGCAGGAGCCGCCCGCGACGGCGGCCCGGCGCGGCGGCCGCCCGCACGTAGCCCCGGCTCAGGCGGCGCTCCAGGCGTCCCTGGAAGAACGAGAAGATGGTCGTGAGCCCCCAGTACAGCGCGGCGGCGACGAGGAAGGCCTCGAGGTTGCGGAAGCTCGCCTTCCCGGCGAGCTGCGCCCGGCGGAACAGCTCCGCCTGGGCCGCGGCGACCCCGAGGAAGCTCACGAGCGCGGTGTCCTTCATCATCGCGATGAACTCGTTGCCGGTGGGCGGGATGATCACCCGAACGGCCTGCGGAAGGACCACCCGTCGCATCTTCTGGGCGTAGCTCATCGCGAGGGCGTCGGCCGCCTCGGACTGGCCGTGGCCGACCGACTGGATCCCCGCGCGGAAGATCTCGGTCATGTACGCGCCGTAGTTCAGCCCGAGTCCGAGGATCCCGGCCTGGAACGCGGTGAGCGTCAGCAGCTCCGTCAGGTTCCGGCTCCCCAGGTTCGATCCGATCTGCGGCAGGGCGAGGTAGATCAGGAACAGCTGCACGATGAGCGGCGTCCCGCGGAAGAACGAGGTGTAGAACCCGGAGACGCCGAAGGCGATCGGGTTCGAGGACAGCCGCCCGAGCGCCCCCAGGAGGGCCAGGACCATCGCAAGCAGGATCGCTCCCACCGCGATCGCGATCGTGAAGGGCAGCCCCGAGGCGATGTAGCCGAACCGGTCGCGCATGAACTGCGTGTCGAAGCCGGCCAGGGCGAAGAACAGCGACAGCACGAACACGATCCCCACCCACACGAGGGCGAGCTTCACGCGGAACGGGATCTGCGCGCTCGCCAGGGCCATCGCCTCGGGCCTTCCGGCCGCGCGCCGGCCGACGACGAGCAGGACCACCGCTGCGACCGTGAACGATCCGGCGATCACGACCTCGTTCCACGACGTCAGCCCCCGGTCGACGACCAGCCAGGCCACCGATCCGAGGCCCGCGGTGAGCGCGAGCCACCACGACACGGGCCAGCGGGAGTACAGCAGGCCGCCCCCGACGGCCGTGGCCACCGACAGCGCCGCGAACGCCGCGATGTCGCCCGGCGGGATCCGCGCGTCGGCCGTGATGACGATGATCGGCAGGAAGATCAGGCCGAGCGCGCCCTCGACGAGCAGCAGCCAGGCGGCGAGCAGCAGGCCCAGGCTCCCGCGGGGGATCTCCGCGTCGTAGGCGGCCGGGGCCACCTCGGCCCCGGCCGCCGCTGCGTCGGCCCTCACCGCTCCCCTCCTGCGGAAAGAGGACCCTTCACGTCGCGCGACCCCTCAGGTCACGTCCAGGTCACGTCGCGACGGTCAGGTCCTCCCCGTACCACTTCATCGACAGGTTCGACAGCGTCCCGTCCGCGTGCATCTCCTCGATGATCCGGCTGACCTCCTCGACCAGCCGCGTGGGGTCGAGCGGCGCGCTCTTGTCGAACGCGACGGCGAGCGGCTCGTAGAACACCGGGTCGCCCACGATCTTGATCGGACGGCCCTTGTCGATGGCGCCCTCGAGCGTTGGCTTGGCCGAGATCACGGCGTCGAGACGGACGCCGTCGCCGAGGGCGAGGTCCTGGATCGCCGTCGTGTCGGTGTCGTAGGTCACGATCTTCGCGTCGTCGATGACGAAGTCGAACGTGTACCCGGGGATCTCGAGCGTCTTCTGCAGGTACAGGTCGTACGTGCACCCGCCGCAGACCCCGATCTTCTTGCCGTCGAGGTCCGTCTCGAGGTCCTGGACCGTGGTGTTGTCCTCGTGCACCGCCACGCTCGCCGGCGTGTAGTAGTAGGCGGGCGTGAAGTACAGGACCTCCGCCCGGTCCGGGGTGACGGTCATCGAGCCGACGCTCATGTCCCAGCGATCGTTCCAGCCGCCGGCCGTGATGAGCTCCCAGGCCGGCGTCTCCCACTGCACCTCGACCCCCAGCCGGTTCGCGATCTCCGTGGCGACGTCGATGTCGAACCCCTCGTACTCACCCGTCTCCTCGTTCAGCGAGGACTGCGGCGGGTAGGCCGGGTCCGTCGAGACCCGGATCACGCCCTCCTCGAGGATCCTGGCGAGCAGGTCGTTCTCGGCCGGGCTCTGCGTCGCCGTCCCGGTCCCGCCGCCCCCGGCCTCGGGCTCTTCGCCGCAGGCGGCCGCCACGAGCGCGAAGACCGCGAGGGCCGCGAACAACCCCCGCAACCGAAGCTTCCGCATCCAGACTCGTCCTCCTTCCGGCGACCCCCACCGGGCGCCCTCCGGTCCTCGCGCGACTATAGGTCCCGCCGCCCCAGCGGGCAACGCAGTGGGGCGCGCCCGGCCGTGCGGCCTCAGCCGGCGACGACCGGCAGCCATCGGACGCCGACGACCTCCTCGAACGCCACGCCGGGGGCCTCGCGCTCGCCCATCGCGTCGAAGGTGATCGGCCCGGCGGGCGTGGGCAGCCGCGTCAGGGTCTCGAGCGCCCGCGCGACGTCGGTCCGGGCGGCGGCCCCGGCCGCGAGGCGGTCGACGAGCCAGCGCCCGAACCCGTAGGCCTCCGCGGCGCAGGGGCCGACCGGCAGCCCGTGGGCGGCCTGGAACGCGTGGACGAACCGCTGTGCGGCCGGAGCCGCCGACGTGTCGATCCCACGGCAGGGCCCGGCTGCCAGGGTCCCGACCATCGTCGGGTACGCACGCGCCAGGCGCGCAACCCGGGCGAGCGGACCGACGACGAGCGGCACCCGCGTCGCGCCGACGCGGTCGAGCGTCGTGCGCAGCGCGATCGCCTCGTCGGCGTCGGCGTCGGCGAGGACCCCGGTGCAGGCGGCGATCGTCGGGAGAACCGTCACCTCGTCCGCGGAACACGCATGCGGGCCCGCGAGCGACGCCCGACCGGCCTCGACCTCGTCGTCGGTCGGCACGAGGCGTCGCCACGGCCCGTCGCGCGGCGCGGGGCCCCGTCCCGAGAGGCTCACGACCGGCACGCCGGCGCCCAGCAGCTCCTCGACCGCCCAAGGGGCGTCGACGAACGGCGCCACGACGGCCGCGACCACCGACGGGTCGGCGGCGGCCGCGGCCGCCTCCCCGACCGAGCGCGCGGGGTCGGCGACGTCGATCACCCGGATCCCGGAGCCGGCCGGGAGCCGACCCAGCGCGACCCCTTCGTCCAGCGCGAGCTCGACCGACAGCACGACCGGCGAGACCAGCTCGAGCGCGTCGGGGACCCGCCCGTCCTGGAGCACGACGACCCGGATCGGCGGCTCCGCCTCGACCTCGCCGCGCCCGCCACAGGCGCCGAGGGCGAGGGCTGCGGCGAGCAGCGGCACGGGCAAGGATCGGCGCATCGCTCGGTCGGTCGACGTCGGGTCGCTAGAGTCTAGGCGCAGCCGGGATGGCGGAATCGGCAGACGCGCGGGACTCAAACTCCCGTGGGCTTCGGCCCGTGAGGGTTCGATCCCCTCTCCCGGCACCGGACGGGGCGATCACTCGACCGCGGCGGCCGCGACGGCGAGGTCCTCCACCGCGAGGCCGACCGAGACGAAGAGCGTTCGGTCCTCGGGGCCTTGGCGAACGACGGCCCCGCGCACGAGCTCCCCGAGGTCGGCCACGACGTGGTCCCATCCGATCGCGCCCTCCGCGACCGCGAGCGCCAGGTCGCCCGCCTCGGCCATCGCGACCTCGCGGGTCTCGACGACCACCCGGGCCCGACGGACGGTCTCGGTATCCACCTCGCGCGCGTCGGGCTCGTAGGCGCCGATCGCGTTCACGTGGCTGCCGGGCGGCAACAGGCGCCCGTCGAACAGCGGCGTGCGGGCGGTCGTGCAGGTGCAGACGATGTCGGCCTCGGCCACGTCGTGTGCGGTGCCCGGGCGCGCCCGCAGTCCTCGATCACGCGCCCGCTCGACGAGCTCGCGGGCCCGTTGCGATCCCCGTGAGACCACGACGACCTCGCGGATCGGCCGGACCGCGCACATCGACGCGAGGTGCGCCGTCGCCTGGACCCCCGCGCCGAACAGGACGAGCCGCTCGGCGTCGGGCCGAGCGAGGAGCCGGGTCGCGAGCGCGCTCACCGCCGAGGTCCGAAGCGCCGTGAGAGCCGTGCCGTCGACCAGGGCGCGAGGCTCCTGGGTCGTCGGATCGAACAGCGCGTAGACCGCCTGCACGAGCGGGCGACCGCGGGCCGGGTTGTCGGGGGTCAGGGTCACGAGCTTCACACCCACCCCGCCGGACCCCGCCGCCGGCATGAGCAGGAGGGTCCCCGCCGGGGTCGACACCGAGGTGCGCAGCGGCGCCGTGGCGCCTGCGGTTCCGAACGCCCGCTCGAGCGCCTCGATCGCCGCGGCGATCGGCACACGCCGGGCGAGCTCCTCGGCGTCGATCCACCGCATCGCCGGCGGCTAGAGCTCCCCCAGGTAGGCCTCGCGCATCAGCGGGTTGCGCAGCAGGTTCTCCGCCGTGTCCGCGAGCACGACCTGGCCGGTCTGGATCACGTACCCGCGGTCGGCGATCGACAGCGCCATGTTAGCGTTCTGCTCCACGATGAAGATCGTGCGTCCGAGCGCGCGGATCGACCGGATGATCTCGAACACCTGCTCCACGAGCACCGGTGCGAGCCCCATCGACGGCTCGTCCATCAACAGGACCTTCGGGTCGGCCATGAGCGCCCTGCCCATCGCCACCATCTGCTGCTCGCCGCCCGACAGGGTCCCCGCCTTCTGACCGAGACGCTCGCGGACCCGGGGGAACGTCTCCAGAACCCGCTCGAGGTCGGCCTCGACCGCGGCCCGGTCGGTCCGAAGGTACGCGCCAAGGAGCAGGTTCTCCCGAACCGTCATGCTCCCGAACAGACGGCGGTTCTCCGGGACCATCGAGACCCCCCGTCGCACGATCTCGACCGTGGGCAGGCCCGAGATCACCTCGCCGTCGAGCAGGACCTGCCCCTCGCTCGGCTGGACGTAGCCGAGGATCGTGCGAAGGGTCGTCGTCTTGCCGCTGGCGTTCCCGCCCAGCAGGCACACCATCTCGCCGGGGAAGATCTCCATGTCCACGTCGCGCAGGACCGACACCAGCCCGTAGTGGGTGCTGACCCCGCGCAGCTCCAGGACAGGGCGCCGGTCCGCCGTCGCAGCTGGCGCCGCGGCGTCGAGCGGCACGCTCACCCGACGGCCCTCCTGCCGAGGTAGGCCTCGATCACCTGCTCGTCGTGAGCGACCTCCTCGTAGCTGCCCTCGGCGATCTTGCGGCCGTAGTCGCAGGCCACCACCCGGTCCGACACGCCCTTGACGACGCGCATGTCGTGCTCGATCACGAGCACCGTGAGTCCGAGCTCGTCGCGCATGCGGACGATGTTGTCGCGCATCTCGAGGGTCTCGCGGGGGTTCATGCCGGCCGTCGGCTCGTCCAGGAGCAGCACCGACGGCTCCGTGGCGAGCGCGCGGGCCATCTCGAGGCGACGGCGGTTGGCGTAGGACAGGACGAACGCCGGCTGCTCCTCGCGGTAGCCGACGAGCCGCGGCCCGAAGAACGCCAGGGCCGCCCGGGCGCGCTCGCGGATCCGGGCCTCCTCGCGGCGAACGGCCGGCGTCCGCACGATCGCGCCGAGGACCCCGGCGCGGCTGCGGCAGTGCTGGCCGACCATCGCGTTCTCCAGGATCGTCATGTTCGGGAACAGCTTCACGCTCTGGAACGTGCGCGCGATCCCGAGCCGGACGATCTGGTGGGGCTTCAGCCCGACGATCGAACGACCGGCCAGCCGCACGTCTCCCTCGTCGGGCTCGTACAGCCCCGTGATCACGTTGAACAGCGTGCTCTTGCCCGCGCCGTTCGGGCCGATGACGCTCACGATCTCCCTCTCGCGTACCCTGAGGTCCAGGCCGTTGAGCGCGGCGAGGCCGCCGAAGGTCTTCGTCAACCCGACGACCTCCAGCGCGATCCGGTCCTCGCTCACGGGCGCAGCTCCCCTCCGGCCGGCTCCACCGGCGGCTCCTCGTACTCCTCCTCGTCCTCGCGCTCCTGGGCGATCGAGGCGCGGGCCCAGGCGTCCTGCGCCCGCTCCTCCTCCCGCAGCTCCCGCATCCGCCGGACGTTCGGCACGAGGCCTTGGGGTCGCAGGGCCATGATCCCCACGAGGGCTGCGCCGTAGGCGAGGAACCGGTACTCCTCGAACTCCCGCAGCAGGCCCGGCAGACCGACGAGGACGAGCGCCCCGACGACGACGCCGGGCAGGCTCCCGAGGCCCCCGAGGATCACGAGCCCGAGCACCTGGATCGAGACGATCACCTCGAAGCTCGCCGGCGTGAGCGAGCCGATCTTCACGGCGAACAGGGCGCCTCCGAGCGAGCCGATCGCGCCCCCCATCGCGAACGCCAGCAGCTTGTAGCGCACGACGTTCACGCCCATCGCGTCGGCGATCTGCTCGTCCTCGCGCATCGCGGTCCACGCCCGTCCGATCCGCGAGGCAGCGAGCCGGTGCGACACCACGAGCGCGAGGAGCACGAAGGCGAGCCCGAGGTAGTAGAAGTGCTGGGGCGATCGGAAGCCGAACCCGAACAGGGCGGCGTCGGTGACGTTGCGCATCCCGTTCGGCCCCCCGACGAGGGGGGTCAGCCACGGGCTCTTGACGAGCACCGTCACCATCTCGCCGAGCCCGAGGGTGACCAGGGCCAGGTAGTCCCCGCGCAGGCGCAGCACCGGCGCGCCGATCAGCAGGCCGGTGGCCGCCGCGAGCGCGATCACGATCGGGATCGCGAGGTAGAAGCCCAGCTCGGCCGACAGCGCGGGCTCCGCCTGGCCCGTGAACGTGTTGAGCGTCGCGCCGGTCAACAGCGCCAGCGTGTACGCGCCGGTCGCGAAGAAGAAGACGTACCCGAGGTCGAGCAGGCCCGCGTAGCCGACGACGATATTGAGTCCGAGCCCGAGGAGCGCGAACACCATCACGGTCCCGAGCACCTCGGAGACGACCGACCCCACGACCTGAGGCAACGCCGCGACGCCGATCAGGCCCGCGACGAACAGCGCCGTACGCAGCCGCAGTCCCCCGAACGGCTCCGCCCCCTCGGACCCGCCGCGATCGGCGAGGTCACGCCACCGCTCGGCCAACCGTGCCTTGACGACCGAGGCCAGCACGGCGACGACCGCCGCGAGGGCGGCCCCCGGCCACGTGAGCCCGCCGGTGCGCCGCGAGTACAGCCAGTCCCGCTCGAGGTTCAGCTGATCCAGGGCGATCGGCACGATCCGCTGGAGGAAGCCGAGCACGAGCACGGCGACGACGGCGGTCCCGAGCGGGCGACGCCACCGCTCCGGCGAACGCCGGTAGGCGCCGCCGAGGGCGCCGAGCGCCCCCGACATGACGGCGAGCACGCCCGCGCCGGCGACCGGGGGCAAGCCGAAGGTCACGAGCTCGATGAGCCCCTCAGTGACGTTGAGGAACACCGCCCGCACCCGGTCGACGCCGAAGGCATCGACGGCGACGGCCGCGGCGCCGAACCCCAACCCCGCCGCGATCCCCGCCACGGCGCCCACGAGCGCCGCGCGCGGCAGCGGCACCTCCCGCCGCTCGCCTCGCTCGATCCGGGGTCGGGCCAGCACGTAGCCGACCCCGAAGGGAACGACGGCCATCACGAGCCCCGCGAACGTCACCTCCTCGCCCACGAGGTTCAGGTCGCGGAAGCGCTCGATGAGCCCGACCGCGGCCAGGAAGATCGAGGTCGCCGCCGCCGCGAGGCCGGCTCGGATCCACGAGGACATCGGCTGCCCCGTCACACCTTCTCCGGCTCTCCGGTCCCGAGCAGACCGCCGGGGCGGAACACGAGCACGAGCACGAGCACGAGGAACACGAAGGCGTCGCGCAACGAGAACGGGCTCGGGATCCCGAATCCGGTGAGGAACAGCGCGGGGCCGACGTTGAGCAGCAGCCCGATCAGCAGCCCGCCGAGGGCCGCCCCCGAGATGCTTCCGATCCCCCCGAGCACCGCCGCCGTGAACGCCGCGATCCCGGGTCGGAACCCCATCGTGAACTGCACCTGCTCGAACGTCATCGCGTACAGCACGCCGGCGATCCCGGCGAACACGCCGCCGATCGCGAACGTGACGACGATCGTCCGATCGACGTCGATACCCATGAGGCTCGCGATCTCCCGGTCCTCGGCCACGGCCCGCATCGAGCGGCCGGTCTTCGTCCGCGTGACGAGGAACGTGAGGGCGACGATCGACAGGGCGGCGACCACGAAAACGAGCACCTGCATCCGCTGGAACGGGACCCCGAGGATCGACAGCTGCCCCCCGAGTACCTGCGGGCGCGGGTAGCCCCGCGGCTGGGGTCCGAAGAACCCTCGGAAGGCGTTCTGGAGGAACAGGGAAGCCCCCACCGCCGCGATCAGCGGGACGAGCCGCGGCGCCGATCGCAACGGCCGGTAGGCGAGGCGCTCGAGCAGGATCGCGGTGAGCACCGAGGCGGCCACTGCCACCGCCACGCAGATCAGGGTCGCGGCCACCGGATGCCGGTCGAGGAAGCCGCTGCGCGCGTACGCGTCGGCGAAGAAGAGCGAGGAGAACGCGCCGGCCATGAACACCTCGCCGTGGGCGAAGTTGATCATCTTCAAGATGCCGTACACGAGGCTGTAGCCGATCGCGATCATCGCGAGGATCGCCCCTTGGGAGATCCCACGGGCAACGAAGTTGATCCAGTTCTGACCCGTGTAGCGCTGGGCCTCGGGAAGGCCCAGGGTCTTCATCGTCCCGACGACGACCACGGCGACGATCGCCACCCCCAAGACGACGAGGACGACCCGTCGCCATGGGACGCGCTCGTACCAGCGCAGCCGGACCGCCAGGACCCGCGTCGTCGTCACCGCCGCGCTCCTCGGCTCGCCTTCCTCTGCGTGGGGGCCGTGGGCGAACCCGCCCACGGCCCCCAACACCGAGCTCGGCCGTCCCCCTAGAGGACCTCGTCCAACGACTTCGTATCGCTGTACACGGCCGGTTCGTCGGTGCCGCCCTCGACCGGCCACCCCGGCGCCTCGAAGATGCCGATCGTGACGTCGGTCGCGCAGTCACCGAGCTCCGTGCAGGTGATCGTGCCGGTGACCCCGTCGTAGCCCTCGGTCGCGAACACCGCGTCGCGCAGCGCCTGCCGAGGGATCGACAGCGACCCGTCGTCGTTCCGGATCGCGACCTGCTCGATCGCGTCGAACAGGACGTTGGCGGCGTCGAAGGCGTGCGCGTGGAAGACCGAGATCGGCGCCGTGCCGAACGCCTCCTTGTACGCCGGCACGAACTCATCCGCGTAGAACGGATCGCCTTGGAAGACGGAGATGTCCGGCGACGAGGCGAAGACGCCGTTCACGGCGTCGCCGGCGTTCTTCAAGGTGTCGCTCGACAGGCACCCGTCGGAGGTCACGAGCTCCACGTCGGGCATGATGTCCCGCGCCTGCTTGATGATGAGCGAGCAGGCCGCAACGAAGACGGGGAAGTACAGGACGTCGGGATCGCCCGCCTTCAGCGACTCGAGCACGGACGTGAAGTCGGTGTCCTCGGAGTTGATCTGCTCCGATCCCGTGATCGTTCCGCCACCGGCCTCGAAGTTCACCTCGAAGGCCGCCGTGAGGCCCTGCGTGTAGGGGCTCTCGTCGGCGATCGTCGCCGCGCTCTTGCCTCCCAGCTCGTTCAACGCGAACTCCGCCACGATCGCGCCCTGGATCCGGTCGTTGTGCGCCGTGCGCGCGTAGAAGGGCTGGTGCGTCCCCTCGGCCGTGAGCGCCGGGTTCGTGTTCGACGGCGAGAAGAGCAGGATCCCCTTCTCCGACAGGATCGTGTCGGCCACCCCGAGCGCGGCGCTCGAGCAGCTGGTGCCGATCACGGCGACGATCGTCGGGTCGGCGGCGAGGGCCGTCGCCCCGGCCTGTCCGCCCTCCGCCGAGCACAGGTCGTCCTCGTTCGTCAGCTTGACGGGATGGTCGAGCAGCGTGCCGTCCTGCCCGTCGAACGCGCCGTCGAGGTAGTCGACCGCGAGCCGGACCCCGTTCTGGCTGTCCTGGCCGAGCGTCGCGTCGGCGCCGCTGATCACGAGCAACGTCCCGATGTTGATCGGGTCGTCGGGACCGACCTCGACGCAGCCGAACTCCACCGTGGCGCAGTCGATCGCGCCGTCTCCGCCCCCGCCGCCCGCGTCGCCTCCGTCGCCGCCCGCGCAGCTGGCGGCGACCAGCGAGAGCACGGCGAGCAACGCGAGCGCGCGTACCACCGAGCGTCCTTCGAGCATGCAGCCCCCCTTTCCCCCTGGTGCGTCCCCGGTGGGACGGATGTTGCCTACCACATCCGCCGGGCCGAGGCGAATCCGCGCCTCGGCCCGGGCGCACCCGTTCGCCCTGGGATACGTCGGGGCGGAACCGCGGGGATGCCCCCGCTCATGCGATCGCCGCGCGGAAGGCCTCCGCGAGCGCCAGGGCCCCGGCGCGGTCGCCCCCGACGAGGGGAGCCACGAGCGCCGACCCCACGATCACGCCGTCGGCGAACGCGCAGGCCGACGCGGCCTGCTCCGGCGTCGAGATCCCGACGCCGACGAGCAGCGGCAGGTCCGTGAGCCCCCGGAGCCCCTCCACGACGGCCCGGGCGGTCTCCGCCAGGCGGTCGCGCGCGCCGGTGACGCCGTAGGTCGCGACGCAGTAGACGAACCCGCGGGCCTCGCGCGCGATCGCCCGGTAGCGCTCGGGCGCAGCGCCCGGAGCCGCGAGCAGCACGACGTCGATCCCGCGCTCGGCCGCAGCGCCGCGGAGCTCTTCGGACTCCTCGGGGGGAAGGTCCGGCACGATCAGGCCGGCGACGCCGGCCGCGGCGAGGTCGGCGACGAAGCGGTCCACCCCTCGGCGCAGGACCGGGTTCGCGTACGTCATCGCTGCCACCGGGACCTCGAGGCCGGCGGCCGCCACGGTGGCGAGCACGTCGTCCGTGCGCGTGCCGGCCTCCAGCGCGAGCCGGGAGGCGTCCTGGATCACGCCGCCGTCCATGATCGGGTCCGAGTGCGGGATCCCGACCTCGATCGCGTCCGCGCCCGCCTCTGCCAGGGCGCGGAGCAGCGCCGCGTCGACCCCTGGCGCGCCGCCGGTCACGTAGGGGACGAACGCCTTGGCCCCCCCGTCCCGCACGGCGCGGAGCCGCTCCTCGAGCAGCCCCATCAGGCACCGCCCCCCTCCGCGCGCAGCACCGTGTCGAGGTCCTTGTCCCCCCGACCCGACAGACACACGAGCACCCGCGTGCCGTCCGGCAGCGGCCGGTGCGCGAGCCAGCCGATCACGTGCGCGGGCTCCAGAGCCGGGAGGATCCCCTCGGTACGGGCGAGCAGGCGGAACCCGGCGAGCGCGTCCGCGTCGCTGGCCGACACGTAGCTCGCGAGGCCCGCGTCCTTGAGGAAGGCGTGCTCGGGGCCCACCCCCGGGTAGTCCAGGCCCGCCGAGATCGAGTGGGTCTCGACGACCTGGCCGTCGGGGTCCTGCAGCAGGTAGCTGAGGGCCCCGTGCAGCACGCCCGGCTCCCCGAGCGTGAGCGAGGCGCAGTGCTCGCCCAGACGCGTCCCGCGCCCGCCCGCCTCGACGCCGATGAGCCGCACGCCCTCGGCGCCGACGAAGGCGGTGAACATCCCGATCGCGTTCGAGCCCCCACCGACGCAGGCGGCGACGACCTCGGGGTCGGCGCCCGTTCGCTCGCGGTACTGGGCTCGCGCCTCGTCGCCGATCACCCGCTGGAGGTCGCGAACGAGCATCGGGAACGGATGCGGGCCGACGACCGACCCGATCACGTAGTGGGTCGTGGCCACCGAGGCCGCCCAGTCCCGCAGCGCCTCGTTCACCGCCTCCTTGAGGGTCCGGGTGCCCGCGGTGACCGGGACGACCTCCGCCCCGAGCAGGCGCATCCGCGCCACGTTCGGCGCCTGGCGGCGGGTGTCCTCCTCTCCCATGTAGACGACGCAGGGGAGCCCGAGCAGCGCCGAGGCCGTGGCCGTGGCGACGCCGTGCTGGCCGGCGCCCGTCTCGGCGATGATCCGCTCCTTGCCGAGGCGCCGGGCGAGCAGCACCTGGCCGAGCGCGTTGTTGATCTTGTGGGCCCCCGTGTGGGCGAGGTCCTCGCGCTTCAGCCACACGTCGTACCCGAGCTCCTCGGAGAGCCGACGCGCGTGCGTGATCGGGGTCGGCCGGCCGACGAAGTCGCGCGCGAGCTCGTCGAGCTCGCGCCGGAACGACGCGTCGTCGCGCAGCTCCCGCCAGGCGGCTTCGAGCTCCTCGAGCGCCGGGATCAGGACCTCGGGCGCGTAGCGGCCGCCGTAGCGGCCGAAGCGCCCCCGCTCGTCGGGGCGCGCGGGCGCCGTCGAGCCGGTCACGCCCCGACCCCCGCTCCCAGGAGCCTCCGCACCGCCGCGGCAGGATCCGGCGCGCGCATGAGGGCCTCGCCGACGAGCAGGGCGGCGGCGCCGGCCTCGAGCGCGGCCTGGACGTCGGAGCGATCCCGGACCCCGCTCTCGAGCACCCCGATCCGGTCGGCGGGGATCCGCCGGAGCCGAGCCAGCGCCGCGGCGAGGTCGACCTCGAGCGTCTCCAGATCCCGGGCGTTGACGCCGATCACGCGCGCGGGCGTCGCGAGGGCTCGGTCGAGGTCCTCGTCGCCGTGCGCCTCGAGGAGGACCCCGAGCTCCTGCTCGTCCGCCGCCGCGAGCAGGTCCGCCAGCCGAGCGTCGTCGACCGCGGCGGCGATCACGAGCACCGCGTCCGCGCCGGCCGCCCGGGCCTCGAGCACCTCGGTCGGATCGACGAGCACGTCCTTGCGCAGGACCGGAAGCCCCACGGCCTCGGCGACCGCGCGCAGGTCCTCGAGGGAGCCACCGAAGTACCGCTCCTCGGTCAGGACGGAGACGGCAGCGGCGCCGCCGACCTCGTAGGCCCGCGCCCGCGCCACGGGGTCGTCGCCCGGCGCGATCGCGCCGGCGGAGGGCGACGCCCGCTTGACCTCCGCGATGAGGGCCGGCCGGCGGGCCCGCAGCGCCCCTGCGAGGTCGCGGGTCGGACCCCGCTCGGCGGCCGCGCGCGCGAGCGCCGCAGCGTCGAGCGGACGCTCGGCGAGCGCCGCCCTGCGCTCGGCCACGACCTCGGTCAGGAAGCCCACGGGGCGACGAGTCTACCGGCGTCGGCGGCACGCCCTCGGCCTGGGCCGGGATCCAGCAGGCCCGTTCGACCCCCGAGCCCGACCGGGGCCGGCTTGGGATCAGGCCGTCGACGCCCAGGCGAGGGCCGCCTCGAGGTCGAGCGGCCCCTCGAGCCAGGCGCGCCCGACGATCGCCCCCACGGCGCCGGCCTCGCGCACCCGCCGAAGGTCGTCCAGCGAGCGGATCCCCCCCGCAGCGATCACGGGCCGACCGGCTCGAGCCACCCGGCGCACGAGCCCGGCGTCGGGCCCCTCGAGGGCGCCCACCCGATCGAGGGCGGTCACGACGAACCCGGCGGCGCCGGCGGCCGCGAGCCACCCGAGCGTCGAGGCAAGGTCCAGGTCGAGGTCGGTCGCCTTCGGCCCGCGGCCGACGATCCGGCCGCCCACGACCTCGAGGCCGACGAGGAGCCGCTCGCCGCAGGCGGCCGCGAGGCTCGCGACCGCGGCCTCGTCGCCCAGGGCGGCCGAGGCGAGCACCGCGCGGGCGGCCCCGGCCCCGAGGACCTCGTCGACCTCCGCCGCGCCCACCACCCCACCGCTCGCCTGGACCTTCACGCCCAGGGCCGCCGTCTCGCCGACGAGCGCGAGCGTGGACGGCCGCCCGCCCCCCGCCCGGTCGAGGTCGACCAGGTGCAGCCACCGCGCCCCCGCCGCGATCGCTCGTCGGGCCGCCTCGAGCGGATCGCCGCCGGCGGCCGCCTGCGGGCGCGCCCCGGCACGGGTCCAGGTCGCGAGGCGGCCGGCCGCGACGTCGAGGGCCGGCAGCACCGTGAACGTCACGCGCCGACGATAGCGGCCGACGGATCGTGGTCGACGGCGGCGTGACCTCAGCGGCCGCCGCGCCCCGCGCGCTCCAGGCGCACGCCGCCGGGGCCGAGCAGCGTTCGCAGCTCGTCGAGCAGCGACCCGCGCAGGTCGACCCGGAGCTCGCCGATCTCCAGGGGCCGGGGTCCGGCCGCCGACAGGAACCGCGCCCGCACCGGGGTCGGACCCTCGGCGGCCTCGAGCAGCGAGCGCAGGCGGCCCAGGACGGTCGGCGTGCACGCCGACGGCGGCAGGTCGACGACGAGCACCCCCCCGTCGGGCTCGCGGGCGCCCCGCGCGGGGGCGGGCTCGACGGTCGTCGCCCGGATCTGGAGCTCGCGGCCGCGTCGATCGACGCGCCCGGTGACGACCACGATCTCGTCGACCTCGAGGATCTCGGGGGCCGCCTCGTAGACGCTCGGGAACGCAACGACCTCGACGCCGCCGGCGAGCCCCTCGAGCCGGAACTGCGCGTACGGCTCGCCCCGGCGCGTGTACCGCCGGGAAAGCGACCCGATGATCCCGCCGATCACGACGAGCTCGCCGTCGGGCGCCAGCTCGAGCTCGGCGATGTCGTGCGTGCACCGGGCCTGCAGGGCGTCCTGGACCTCCAGGAGCGGGTGGTCCGTCACGAACTGCCCGAGCATCTCCTTCTCCCGCGACAGGAGCTGCCGGCGGTCGAGCTCGGGACCGGCGAGGATCGACTCGTCGACCTCGCCGAGGCCGCCGTCGGCCGGAGCGAACAGCGAGAACTGCCCCGCCGCCTCGGCCTTGCGCTCCGCGAGGATCGGCGCGGCCACCTTCTCCCACGGGGCGGGCTCCCCGCCCGCGTCGGCCGGCGGGCGGGTTCCGATCAGGCCGCCGCGCGTGTAGCCGAGCGAGTCGAACGAGCCCGCGAGGATCAGCGACTCGAACACCCGCTTCGTAAGGACGCCGGGGTCGACGCGACGGCAGAAGTCGGCGAACGACGTGAACGGGCCCCCGGCGCGCCGGGCGGCGAGGATCGCCTCGACCACGCCGTCGCCCACGTTGCGCACCGCCGACAACCCGTAGCGGATCGCCCGGCGCTCCCCCGGCGCTGGGGCGAAGTCGGCCAGCGACTCGTTCACGTCGGGCGGCAACACCTCGATCCCGAGCGCACGGCACGCGTACAGGTAGTACGGCTTGCGGTCCTTGTCGTCCTTGACCGAGGTGAGGATCGCCGCCATGTACTCGACCGGGTGGTGCGCCATCAGGTAGGCGGTCTGGTAGGCGACGTACGCGTACGCGCAGGCATGCGACGCGTTGAACCCGTAGTCGGCGAACGGGACGATCATCTCGAACAGATCGGCCGCCAGTCGCGCGTCGTAGCCCTTCGCCGTGGCGCCCTGCACGAACCGCTCCTTGAAGGGCATCAGCACCTGCAGCTGCTTCTTGCCCATGGCCTTGCGCAGGGTGTCCGCCTCGCCCATGGAGAACCCGGCGATGACGACCGCCGTCTGCATCACCTGCTCCTGGTAGACGAGGACGCCGTAGGTGTCGCGCAACACCGGCTCGAGGTCCGGGTGCGGGTACACGACGGGCTTGCGCCCGTGTTTGCGCTCCGCGTACTCGGTGTGCAGGCCGTTGTTCAGCGGTCCCGGGCGGTACAGGGCGACGAGGGCCATCAGGTCCTCGAAGCGGTCGGGCTGCAGGAGCTTGATCAGGCTGCGCATCCCCGGCGACTCCATCTGGAACACGCCGGTCGTCTCGCCCCGCTTGAGCATCGCGTAGGTCTCGGGGTCGTCCAGCGGGACGTGGTCGATGTCGAGGTCTACGCCGCGGTCCCGCAGGTGCCGAAGGGTGTCCTCGATCACCGAGAGGTTCCGCAGGCCGAGGAAGTCCATCTTGAGCAGGCCGAGCTTCTCCACCCCGACCATGTCGAACTGCGTGACGATCTTCTTGGCGTCGTCGCGGGAGTCCTTCGTGAGCTTGAGCGGGAGGTAGCGAACCAGCGGCGCGTCGCCGATCACGACGCCGGCGGCGTGCACGGAGTCCTCGCGCCGCAGCCCCTCCAGCGCCCGGGCGGTGTCGATGATCTCGCGAGCCTCTGGCTCCTTCTCGTAGGCCTCGCGTAGCTCCGGGCTCACCTCGAGGGCACGGTCGATCGGCTCGTCCCGGCCCATGACCGAGGGCGGGTACATCTTGCAGAGCCGATCCCCGACGACCGGCGGGAACCCGAGCACGCGCGCCGCGTCGCGGATCCCCTGCTTGCCCTTGATCGTCTGGAAGGTGACGATCTGCGCCACGTGGTCCGAGCCGTAGCGCTCCGTCGCGTAGCGGATCACCTCGTCGCGACGACGCTCGTCGAAGTCCATGTCGATGTCGGGCATCTGGATCCGCTCGGGGTTGAGGAACCGCTCGAACACGAGCCCGTAGCGCAGGGGGTCGAGGTCGGTGATCCGCAGGCAGTACGACACGACCGACCCGGCCGCCGAGCCGCGGCCGGGACCGACGCGGATCCCGCGCTCGCGGGCGAAGCGGATGAGGTCCCACACGATCAGGAAGTAGCCGGAGAACCCCATCTGCTCGATCACCGCGAGCTCGTGTTCGATCCGCTCGCGGACCTCGGCGGGCACGGGCTCGCCGTACCGCTCGACGGCGCCGCGCTCGACGAGCCGTCGAAGGTAGGCGGGCAGCGGCTCGTCGTCGGGCGCCTCGAACCTCGGGAGCCGATAGCGGGTCTCGCGCTCGACGAGCGCGCGCTCGAGCTCGGGGATCGGGCGCACGCGCTCCGCGATCGCGAGCGTCTCGTCGCAGGCCTCGGGCAGCTCCCGGAACACCCGACGCATCTCCTCGGGGCTCTTCAGGTAGAACTCCTCGGCGTCGAAGCGCAGCCGCCGGGGATCGGCCTGCAGCTTCTGCTGCTGGATGCACAGCAGGACGTCGTGGGGCTTCGCGTCGGCCCGGGTCGTGTAGTGCAGGTCGTTCGTGGCCACGACCGGGACCCCGAGCTCCCGTGCGATCGCGATCTGCTCCGGCAGGATCCGGCGTTGATCGGGCAGGCCGTGGTCCTGCAGCTCGATCCGGTAGCGGTCGGGCCCGAACAGGTCCCGGTAGGTCGCCGCGGTCTCGAGCGCCCGGTCGCGCCGCCCGGCGAGCAGGTGGACGGCGAGCTCGGAGGACAGGCAGCCCGACAGGCACACGAGACCGGCCGCGTGCTCGGCGAGGAGCTCGCGGTCCACCCGGGGCCGGTGGTAGAAGCCCTCGAGGTGCGCGAGGGAGACGAGCTTGAGCAGGTTGCCGTAGCCGACCTCGTCCTCGGCCAGCAGCGTCAGGTGGAAGTACCGCTCCTCCCGGTCGCTCGGGTTCCGATCGAACCGCGACCCGGGTGCGACGTAGGCCTCCACCCCCAGGATCGGCGTGATGCCGGCCGCGCGGGCCCGCTCGTAGAAGCGCAGGGCGCCGAACATCACGCCGTGATCGGTGAGCGCGAGCGCCTTCATCCCCAGGCGCTCGGCCTCGCTGAACAGCGTGGGGACCGAGGGGTTCGACTCCGGCGGCTCGATCCTGGCCGCGCCGTCGAGCAAGGAGAACTCCGAGTGCGCGTGCAGGTGCACGAAGCCGTCGCGCGTCACCGTTCGGTCGGGCCTCCTCGCCGCATCGCTCGGGGCCCCGGGGGGTCGCCGAAGGGAACTACACGGCTGTCATTCCCGGGGGCCGCCACGGTACGCCGCCCGCCCTCGGCCGTCAAGGCCGCTGGTCGTCCCGCGCGCGCTCGAGCGCCGACGCGAGCTCGTCGGGCAGGGGCTCCTCCAGCTCGACGCGCGCGCCCGTGATCGGGTGGCGGAAGCCCAGGCGCCAGGCGTGCAGGAACGGCCGATCGAGCCCGACCCGACGCGCCTCATCCCCGCCGCCGCCGTAGGCCCGGTCCCCGAGCACCGGGTGCCCGATCGCCGCGAGGTGGACCCGGATCTGGTGGGTGCGGCCGGTTCGGGGGGCCGCCTCCAGCAGCGTCGCGCGGGGCAGGCGCTCGACGACGCGGACCTCGGTCGCCGCCGCGCGCCCGCCGACGCGGTCGACGACGACGCGCGCCGCGCGGCGGCCGAGCGGCGCGTCGATCGCGAAGGCCTCGGGGCCGACGCGGCCCCGCACGAGCGCGAGGTAGCGCCGGTCGGCCTCGTGCCGCCGCATCAGCGCCGCCAGCGCCCGGTGCGCCTCGTCGGTCTTGGCCAGCACGACGAGGCCGCTCGTGCCGACGTCGAGCCGGTGGACGACCCCGGGGCGCAGCGCGCCCCCGGCCGGCGCGAGCGGCCGGCCCATCGCGAGGAGCCGGTTCACGAGCGCCCCCCGCCGCCGCGTGGGGGTCGGGTGGGTGAGCACCCCGGCCGGCTTGGCGACGACGATCAGGTGCTCGTCCTCGAAACGGACGGGGACCGGTGGACCCTCGGGAACGAGGCCCGCCGCCGGGGCCGGGTCGAACTCGATGCGCTCGCCGCCCGCGAGCCGGTGGGAGCGGCGCCGGGGGACTCCGTCGACCCGTACGCGGCCCTCCTCGATGGCCCGCTGCGCCTCGGTCCGGGGGATCCCGGCGAGCGACGCGAGCACGGCGTCGAGCCGTCCCGGCCGCGCGACGAGCCGCTCAGGCACCGTCCCGACGCCGGTCCTGGGCCGCCGAGGTCACGACGAGCACCAGGGCGCCGACGACGATCGAGGCGTCGGCGAGGTTGAACACGGGCCACACGTGCAGGTCGATGAAGTCCACGACCTCCCCGGCGAACCCGGGCGCACGCACCGCCCGGTCGGTGAGGTTGCCCAGCGCCCCCCCGAGGATGAGGCCGAGACCAGCCGCGCTCGGCGCGCTGCGCGGTCGGAAGGCGGTGAGCACGATCGCGACGACGACGACGAGGGAGGCGCCGACGAACAGCCACGGCGCCGAGCGACCGATCCCGAACGCGCCCCCGGAGTTCGTCGTGTACCGCAGCGTGAGCGCCCCGGGAACGAGCTCGATCGGCGCCCCCGGCAGGGTTCGCTCGGCCCAGAGCTTCGTTGCCCGATCGAGGACCCACACCGCGACGGCCACCGCGGCGAGCACCGCCGCGCCGCGCGAGCCGGCGCGGCCCACCCTTAACGTCGCGCCCGAGCCTGGGCGTCCTTGATGCACAGGTCCGCGTACGGGAGCGCCTTGAGGCGCGCCTTCTCGATCGGCTTGCCGCACGCCGAACACACGCCGTAGCTGCCGTCCTCCATCCGTCGCAGCGCACGGTCGATCTTGCCGAGCAGATCGCGGACGTTCTGCTCGATCGACAGGTCCTTCTCGCGCTCGAAGGTGATCGTCCCCGCATCGGCGATCTCGTCGTCGAGCCCGACGTCGCCGATCATCTCCGACTGGGTCGCGGCGAAGCTGTCCTCCTCGATCGAGGCGAGCTGCTCGCGCAACTCCTGCTGCTCCTCCAGGAGCCTGGCGCGCAGGTCGTCCTGCTCCTTCTTCGTGAGCTTCGCGGCGGCCATGGAGCAGGCAGGGTAGCAGAAGAGCGCATCCCGGGACCTCGGAGCTCGGGGGGTCGCCCCGGCTCCGGTAGCATGCCCTGTCGCGCGGGCGGGGGCGCGGCCGGCCACCGAGCCCGCGTCGGACACGGGAACCTGCGAGGACGCGACGTGAGCACCTTCGAACGGGTCGAGCCACGCGTGCGCTTCCCCGAGCTGGAGGCGCGGATCCTCGCGTTCTGGCGGGAGGCGGACGTCTTCCGCCGTTCGCTGGAGCTTCGAGCCGGGGCTCCCGAGTGGGTCTTCTACGAGGGCCCGCCGACGGCCAACGGCAAGCCGGGGATCCACCACGTCGAGCCCCGGACCTTCAAAGACGTCTACCCCCGGTTCAAGACGATGACCGGGCACCTCGTCCGCCGCAAGGCCGGATGGGACTGCCACGGCCTCCCCGTCGAGCTCGAGATCGAGAAGGAGATCGGCACGAGCGGCAAGCGCGACATCGAGGCGTTCGGGATCGCCGCGTTCAACGCGCGGTGTCGCGAGTCCGTGCAGCGGTACGTCGGCGACTTCGAGCGCCTGACCGAGCGGATCGGGTTCTGGATCGACCTGTCCGAGGCGTACTGGACGATGTCGACCGACTACATCGAGTCCGTGTGGTGGTCGCTCAAGCGCCTGCACCAGCGAGGGCTCCTCGTGGAGGCCGACAAGGTCACCGCCTACTGCCCGCGTTGCGGCACGGCGCTGTCCGACGCGGAGGTGGCCCTCGGGTATCGGGTCGTCGAAGACCCGAGCGTCTACGTGCGGTTCCCGATCGTCGAGTCGCCCGACCCTTCGCTCGTGGGCGGCTCGCTCCTCGTGTGGACCACGACGCCATGGACCCTGCCGGCCAACACCGGGGTGGCCGTGGCCCCCGACGAGCCGTACGTGCAGGTGCGCCGCGCACACGAGGCGCTGGTCCTGGCGCGATCGCGCCTGCAGCAGACCCTCGGCGAAGGCTGGACGATCGAGCGCACGCTGCCCGGATCCGCGATCGTCGGCACCCGGTACGAGCCCCCGTACGCCAACGTCGAGGGCGCGCACCGGGTGGTGGCGGCCGATTTCGTCTCGATGGAGGAGGGCACGGGCCTCGTGCACCTCGCGCCCGCGTTCGGGGCGCTCGACCTCGAGGTGGGTCGTCGGGAAGGGTGGCCGGTCGTCAAGCCGGTCGGCGACGACGGCGCCTTCACCGAGGAGGGCCCGCCGTTCGTCCGAGGGTTGTTCGTGAAGGACGCCGACCCCAAGATCGTGGACGACCTCCGAAAGCGAGGTCGACTGGTCCGCGCCGAGGCCTACGAGCACAGCTACCCGTTCTGCTGGCGCTGCGCCACGCCCCTGCTCTACTACGCGCGAACGTCCTGGTACGTCCTCACGACGAGGATCAAGGACCGGCTCCTCGAGGTCAACGAGGAGGTCAACTGGTATCCCGAGCACATCAAGCACGGGCGCTACGGGAACTGGCTCGAGAACAACGTCGACTGGGCGCTGTCGCGCGACCGCTACTGGGGAACGCCGCTGCCGATCTGGCGCTGCCCCGCCGGCCACGACACCGCGGTTGGGTCGCTTCGCGAACTGGGCGAGCTGGCCGGCCGCGACCTCGGCGACCTCGACCCGCATCGCCCCGCCATCGACGAGGTGCGGATCCGCTGCCCCTTCGAGGGGTGTGGCGCCGAGGCATCGCGCCTGCCCCCCGTGATCGACGCCTGGTACGACTCCGGCGCGATGCCCTTCGCCCAGTGGGGTTACCACCCCGAGCTCGGCCGAGGGATCGAGGAGTTCGAGCGCTCCTTCCCGGCGGATTTCATCTCCGAGGCGATCGACCAGACGCGGGGGTGGTTCTACACCCTGATGGCGGAGGGCGTCCTCCACTTCGACTCGACCGCCTACCGCAACGTCGTGTGCCTCGGTCACATCGTCGACCGCGACGGCCGGAAGATGTCGAAGTCGCTGGGCAACGTGATCGACCCCTTCGACGTGTTGGACCGGCAGGGCGCGGATGCGTTGCGGTGGTTCCTGCTCACGAGCGGGTCGCCCTGGTCCTCGCGCCGCGTCTCGCTCGAGGTCTTCGACGAGATCGTGCGCCGGTTCCTGCTCACGCTGTGGAACGTCTACGCGTTCTTCGTGACCTACGCGATCGCCGACGGGTTCGACCCCGAGGCCACCCCCCCGCCACCGCTCGAGGAGCGACCCGTGCTCGATCGGTGGATCTGGTCCGAGCTCCAGCTAACGGTCGCGGAGGCCCGCGAGCGCCTCGAGGCCTACGACGCGACGGCGGCCGGTCGACGCATCGAGCGCTTCGTCGACGACCTGTCGAACTGGTACGTGCGCAGGAGCCGACGGCGGTTCTGGAACCCCGGCGGCGAGCCGAGCCCCGACGCGCTGGCCGCGTTCCACACCCTGCACGGGTGCCTGGTCACCGTGGCCGCGCTGCTCGCGCCGTTCACGCCCTTCATCGCCGAGGAGCTGTGGCGCAACCTCGCGGCGGGGCGCAGCGGCCATCCCGACTCCGTCCACCTCGCGGACTACCCCGAGCCCGATCCGGCCGCCATCGACCCGGCGCTCGGAACGGCGATGGCGGAGGTTCGCCGGATCGTCGAGCTCGGGCGCCGCGTACGGGTCGAGACGCGGATCCGCACCCGCCAGCCGCTTCGCGCCGCGGTCGTCGATCGACCGGCGGGCTCGGCGGGCCTCGCGGCGCTCGTCGACCTGATCGCCGAGGAGCTGAACGTCAAGGCCGTGCGCTTCGCCGACCGGGCTTCGATCGGTCGCTGGCGCGCCAAGCCGAACTACCGCGCGCTCGGGCCGCGCCTGGGCGCACGCGTCCAGGCCCTCGCCCGCGCGCTGGCCGACGACGACGGGTCGATCGCCGGGCGCCTGGCGGCCGGTGAGACGGTCGCGGTGACGGTCGGCGACGGCGCCGTCGAGCTTGCGCCGAGCGATGTCGAGCTCACGCGGGAGGTCGGCGTCGGCTGGGGGTGTGGCGAGCGAGGACGACCTCGCCGTGGCGCTCGACCTCGAGATCGACGAGACCCTCGAGCGTGAGGGGCGGGCGCGGGAGCTGATCCGGGTCGTGCAGGACGTCCGGCGCAGCGCCGGTCTGGAGGTCGGCGACCGGATCGTTCTCGCCCTCGAGGGGGGCCCGGGCGTTCGCGACGCGGTCGAGGCCCACCGGTCCGCGATCGCCGGGGAGACCCTGGCGCGCGAGCTCGTGGTGGGGAACCTCGACGATGCGCTCGTGCGTCAGGAGGCCCGGATCGACGGCGAGCGGGTCGTCGTCGCGCTGCGGCGCGCCTGAGGGCGCCGGTCGGGCTCGGCGCGCTCGGACCGGCTCGTCCTCAGGACCCCTCGCCCCAGAACAGCTCCCGAAGCGTCGGGTCGCCGTCGCGCTCGCGGCGCTCCCCGCGGGCGCGGCTCGGCTCCGGCTCCGGCTCCTCGACGACGATCGGCTCGTCCATCGCGACCGTCGGCTCGGGCGCGTCCGGGGCGTCCTCGGCGGCCGGCTCCGGCGGCGGGGGCTGTTCGGCGGATCCGCTCGCCCGAGCGCGTCGAGCCTCGCGGGCCATCGCCTTGACCGTCTGCGCGTGCTCCTGCACGAGCGCCGCGAGCCCCTGGAGGAATCGCCGCTCCTGTGCGAGGAACGCGTCGACCGCCGACGGATCGGCGCCCGCGACCGTGGGGTCGGCAGACGACGAGCCGGCCGCGATCGCCGCCGCGCGTTCGCTCGCCTCGTTCACGATGCGCGAGGCCTCCTCGCGGGCCCGACGGATCATCTCGTCGGCCTGGCGCGAGACCTCCTGCAGGTCCGGCGCTCCGTGGGGCCCCTCAGCCAGCCGACGCCGGAGCCGCTCGTTCTCGGCGATCAGCGCACCGACGGACTCGGTCAACTCGTCGAGGAACTCGTCGACCTCCCGCATCTTGTAGCCGCCGAACCGTGAGACCCGGAACTCCTTCTGCTGGATCTCCAACGGCGTGACGATCTTCGCCGCCGCCGTCGACGGTCGCGCCTCCGGCCGACGCTCCTCCTTGCTCATGGCGCCCCCCTCAGCAGATGGCCAGCTGCAGAACGAAGATGATCACGAAGGCGACGACGATCGACAGATCGAACATCCCGGCGGGCGGGACGATCCGCCGCAGCGGGCGCAGGACCGGCTCCGTCGCCCCCATGAGCAGGTCGTAGGCCGAGCGCATCGGCCCGTCCACCGGGCGCCGCAGGCCGGCGAGCTCGAGCCAGGACAGGACGACGCGCGCCAGGAGCAAGAGCCAGAAGATCGATAGCGCGAGGCAGACGAGACCTTCCACCGGGCGGCAAGGCTAGCAGCGGCGCACGGGCGTCGAACCTCCGGGCTCCTCCACCGCAGGCCGAGGGGTTCGCGGGGCCGGCGACGGCCGCACGCGCTAGAACTGGTTGTAGAAGGCGCCGCCGGCGATCCGTTCGCGCTCCTCGCCGAGACCTCGACGTCGGCGGGCGTCAGCAGGTACACGCGGTTGGCCACGAGCTCGATCTTGCCGTCGAGCCCGTAGACGAGGCCGCTGGCGAAGTCCACGAGGCGCCGGGCGATCGAGTCCTCCGTCGACTGGAGGTTCATGATGACGGCCGTTCCCTCCTTGAACCGGTCGGCCACCTCGCGTGCCTCGTTGAAGCGCTTCGGCTCGGACTTGTGGATCGCCGTCGCCGCCGAGACGGGCCTGGGAGAGGCGATGGTGCGAACGACCCCCTCGGTATCGGCGGGGATCTCCCGCAACGCCTGGGGGCGCATCCTGCGCACGGGGGCCGGCTCGACCCTCCGCGACCGGCTCGACGAACTCCTCCTCGTCCTCCACGAGTCCGAGGTAGTTGAGGGTCTTCTTCCACCACGCCGGCCATCGTCGGTCCTCCCTCCTCCGGCCTCTCGCTCCTCCGGCCGTCGCCTGCTGCCTGTGACGTTCCGGTCCCGTCGCGGCCCCGACGCTGCGGTCAGCCGCGGACGGGCCGCGGGCCGAACAGCGCTGTTCCGATGCGGACCATCGTAGCGCCTTCCTCGACCGCGACCTCGTAATCCAACGACATCCCCATCGACAGGTCCAGCACCTGCGGCGTCCGTATCCGCAGCCGATCGCGAAGCTCCCGCAGCCGTCGGAACCAGGGGTCGCGCGTCCCTCGGCGCCGCGTCCGATCGGCGGGATGGTCATCAGGCCGCGCAGGCGCAGCGACGGGAGCCGGGCCACGAGGTCGACCACGCGCTCGGCCTCTTCCGGCACGACCCCGCCGCGCTCGCGCGTGAAGTCGATCTCGATGAGCGCGTCGAGGACTCGGCCGGCGCGCTCGGCACGACCGGCGAGCCGGCGGATCGCACGCTCCCCCGCGAGCGTCCTCGACGACGTCGGCGTGGTCGGCGACCTGCGCGGCTCCGCCGGAGCGCAACGTGCCGATGTAGTGCCACCGGACGGGCTCGCGGATCGCGGCTCGAGCGGCGCGGAGCTCCTGCACGTAGTTGTGCCCGACCGCCGTGACCCCCCCGGCGATGGCCGCCCGCACGAGCTCGTGCGGGACCGCTTTGGCCGCCGCCACGATCGTGACCGCCGCCGGGTCGCGCCCGGCGCGCTCGGCCGCGCGGGCGATCGCGGCCCGCACATCGGCCAGCCGCTCCTGGACGACGTCGGGAGCTGGCGGTCGGGTCGTCATCGGCGAAGGTGCGGGGGCGGGGAGGTTCCTCTCGGCCACGAGGCGGGGGGAAGGGGCGCCTCCGGCTGGATCCTCCCCCGCCCCGCGCGGGGCCGCGCGGGGCCGGGTGGGGCTCAGCTCTTGAGGAAGTCCGGGATGTCGAGGTCCTCCTCGGCGTCGAACGACACGCTGACGGGCTCGGGCTCCTCCGCGACGAAGACGTCGTCCTCGGCGGTGTCCTCGGCCAGGATCGAGGGGAGCCCTTCGGGCTCGGGCGCCGTGTCAGGCCGGGCCGGCTCTTCGAGCAGCCGCGACAGCCGGCTTTCGAAACGGCTCTGCTCGGGCGGACCCACGCGGTCGAACCCGGCGGCGACGACCGTCACCCGCACCTCGTCGCCCACGGCGTCGTCGACGACCGCGCCGAAGATGATGTTCGCATCGGGGTGGGGCGACGCGGGGTGATCGCGTCGGCCGCTGCGTTCAACCTCGTGCAGGGTCAGGTCGGTCGGCCCCGTGATCGACAGCAGCACCCCCTTGGCGCCGTCGATGGAGGACTCGAGCAGCGGCGAGCTGATCGCGTTGCGCGCGGCCCTCGGTGGCGCGGTCCGACCCGGTGCCGGTTCCGATCCCCAT
This sequence comes from Actinomycetota bacterium, assembly GCA_026003015.1. GTDB lineage: Bacteria > Actinomycetota > UBA4738 > UBA4738 > HRBIN12 > BPGL01. The sequence continues at coordinate 549,380 of BPGL01000001.1, forward strand.
CAGGGCCGACCCGGCCCCGGCCATGACGCTTCGCACGTCGGCGAAGTCGAGGTTGATGAGGCCCGGCGTGGTGATCAGCGACGTGATCCCGTCGACGCCCCTGATACAGGACCTGGTCGGCCATCCGGAAGGCCTCGACCATCGGCATCGACGGGTCGGCCACCTGCAGCAGCCGGTCGTTCGGAACGACGATCAGCGTGTCGACCGCCTTCTTGAGCTCCGTGATGCCGGCGTCGGCCTGCATCGCTCGCTTGCGCCCCTCGAAGCCGAAGGGCCGGGTCACGACCCCCGATCGTGAGCGCGCCCAGGTTCCTCGCGATCTCCGCCACGATCGGGGCGCCGCCGGTCCCCGTGCCGCCACCCTCGCCCGCGGTGATGAAGACCATGTCGGCGCCCCTTGAGGATCTCCTCGATCTCGTCGGCGTGCTCCGACGCTGCGGTCCGCCCGATCTCCGGGTCGGACCCCGCGCCCAGCCCGCGCGTCGTCTCGCGCCCGATGTCCAGCTTCACCTCGGCATCGGACATCAACAGCGTCTGGGCGTCGGTGTTGACGGCGATGAACTCCACGCCCCGGAGGCCTGCCTCGATCATCCGGTTCACGGCGTTCACGCCGCCCCCACCGATCCCGAGCACCTTGATCACCGCGAGGTAGTTCTGGGGAGCGTCCATCCGACCCTGCCTCCGGACCCGTCGTTCGCCCTGCTGGGGACCGCTCTGGGCGACCAACCCTTACCGTCAAGTTGAGCCTTATTGTTAGTTCTACCTTACATCGAGTCCGGGACACTACTAGGGATCCGCAGGTCCGTCAAGCTCCGGTACCGCGCCCCCTGCCGGGTGGGTTGACACCGAGCCGCTAGTCGGCCGGCCGGACCGTCGGCGCCGACGGCACCGCGACGTCGATCGCCTGGAGCGCCGTCCCCCGCTGCGCCGCCCAGCGTCGGATCGCCTCCAGGGCCCGACCCTTCGCCTCGACCTCGGTCGGCAGCCCGTAGCGGACCGTCGCCCCGTCGGCCATCGTGAACACGAGCTCCCCGTCGGGCTCGACGAAGGCCGTGTCGACCGCGCGACGGGTCCGCCCGCTCATGGCCGCGAGCGCCCCGGCCACCGCGGCCCGCTCGGCCGGGTCGAGGACGCCCCCGACGGAGCGCAGCTCGGGCACACTCGGTCCGATCCGACCGGGGAGCAGCGCCCCGTCCTCCCCCACGAGCCGGCGGGCGCCGTCCACGAGCGCCCAGGCGACGGGGACCCGCTCGCGCACCCGGACCACGATCCGGCCGGGGAGGTGCCGTTCCAGACGCGCCTCGGCGATCCACGGGTCGGCGGTGATCGCGCTCGCGGTGCGATCGAGATCGAGGTGGAACACGTTCGTGCCGAGGGTCAGCCCGCCGAGCTGGCGGATCCGATCCTCGGACACGCGTCGAGCGCCGACGACCCGGATCTCGCGAGCCCCGAACAGCGGGGTGTACGTGGATCCGACCGCCGCGCCCGTGAGCGCGACCGCCGCGGCAAGCACGAGGGCCCGCCGCCCTCCGCGCGTGCGCAGCCACTCAGGGCCCATCGCCGAACCTCCCGACGAGACGCACCTCCGGGACGAGCTCGACCCCCGTGCGGTCGCGGACGAGCGATCGCACCCGCTCGATCAGCCGCGCGACGTCGCGTGCCCGCGCCCCGGGTCCGGCGACGATGAAGTTCGCGTGCTTGTCCGACACCCGCGCCCCACCTTCGGCGAGCCCCTTGGCCCCCGCCTCCTCAATCAGGCGGGCGGCGTGCGCCCCGGGGGGGTTCGTGAAGACCGAGCCGCAGTTCGGCTCGGCGAGCGGCTGGGTACGTCGGCGCCAGGACCTGGCCGCTTCCATCCGCTCCCGGATCACGGCGGGGTCTCCCGGCTCCAGTCGCACCGTCGCCTCGGTCACCACGGCGTCGGGCGCGAGCCCGGCGCGCCGGTACCCGAAGTCGATGTCCCGGGCGGCGATCGCGCGGCGCTGCCTCGCGACGAGCCGGACGACCCGCACCTCGGTGAGCACCGCCGCGATCTCGGTGCCGTGGGCCCCGGCGTTCATCCGGACCGCGCCGCCGAGGCTCCCGGGGATCGCGACCCCGAACTCCAGACCGGCGAGGCCGTGGCGGAGCGCGATCCCGGCGAGCGCCGGCAGCGGCATCGCGCCGCCGGCGGCCAGCCGCTCCCCCGCACGACCGGCCCACCGGAAGGAGCGTCCGAGCCGGAGCACGAGGCCGGGGAACCCCTCGTCGGCCACGAGCACGTTCGAGCCCTTGCCCAAGACGAGCCAGGGGATCTCGGCCTCGGCGATCGCCAGGGCCGCGGCGTCGAGGTCATCCTCCCCCTCGGCCTCCAGGTACAGGGCCGCCGGTCCCCCGAGGCGGAAGGTCGTGAGCGGGGCGAGGGGGAAGCCCACGCGCACCCGATCCCCGCAGGCCGCGCGCAGCACCCGCTCGGCGACGGCGAGGGCCTCCTCAGTCGCCATCGGTCGACCCCCCGATCCGCTCCAGCGCCGCGTCGGCGATCATCCACACGTCGCCGCAGCCCATGGTCACGACGAGATCGCCCTCGCCTACCTCGCGATCGAGGAAGGCGACGACGTCACGTCGGTGGGGAAGCCACACGGTCCGCGTGCCCGGCGAGGCGAGCTGAACGCCGTCGACGACGAGCTTGCCGCTCACCCCGGGGATCGGCGGCTGGCCGGCCCCGTACACCTCGGTGACGACGACGACATCGGCCCCAGCGACGCTCGCGCCGAGCTCGCGCCACAGCGCCTGCACCCGTGCGTAGCGGTGCGGCTGCACGACCGCGATCAGGCGTCGAGGGGCCCGGCGACGCGCGGTCGCGATCGTGACGGCCATCTCGGTCGGGTTGTGGCCGTAGTCGTCGAAGAACCATGCGCCGCGGGCGCGTCCGCGGAGCTCGAACCGGCGGTGCACCCCGTCGAACCCCGCGATCGCGCGCGCCGCCGCCCGCGGCGGCACGCCGACCAGCGCCGCCACCGCGATCGCCGCGGCGGCGTTGAGCAGGTTGTGCTCCCCGTCGACGCCGAGCGCCACGGCCACCTCCTCCCCGGCGATCCGAACCCGTCCGCGTGCCCCCTGCGGCCCGAGCGCCTCGACGGTGAGGGCGACGTCGCCCGTGTACCCGTAGGTGATCGCCTCGACCCCCGCGAGCTCGAGCGCGCGGCGCACGTTCGGGTCGTCCCCGAAGGCCACCACCCGCCGGCACCGGCCGACGAACGCCGCGAAGGCCGCCACGATCTGCTCGAGCCCACCGGGATAGAAGTCGACGTGGTCGACCTCGATGTTCGTGACGACCCCGATCTCCGGCTCCGCCAGCAGGAACGAGCCGTCGCTCTCGTCGGCCTCGAACACGAACACGTCCCCCTCGCCGTGGCGGGCGCCGGAGCCGCTCTCGTTCAGGTCGCCCCCGATCAGGTAGGTTGGGTCGACGCCGGTGCGCTCGAGGGCGCGGGCGACGAGCGAGGTCGTCGTCGTTTTCCCGTGGGTGCCGGCGACCGCCACCGCCCGACGCCCCGCAGCGAGCGCCGCGACCACCTGCTGGCGACGCCATACCGGGATCCCCCGTTCGAGCGCCGCACGCAGCTCGGGGTTGCGGTCGGGGATCGCGCTCGAGATCACGAGCGCGTCGGGCTCGCCGAGCCGTCCCGCATCGTGGCCGACGTACACCTCGGCGCCTCGGGCTTCGAGGTCGCGCAGGCCGGCGGAGTCCTTGAGATCCGAGCCGCGGACGCGCAGACCGCGCGCGAGCAGGAGCCGAGCGAGGTTGCGCATGCCCGCTCCACCGATGCCGACCAGGTGCACGCTGCCGACGCCCTCCAGCGTCGGGATGGGAAGCGTCGGGATCGACCCCGGCGGCGGCGTGTACCCCACGGCCGTGGTCATCGTCGACCCGCCACCTCGAGGACCAGCTCGGCCAGACGAGCGTCCGCGTCTGGGATCGCCCAGGCGCGCATCGCGGCGGCCATCGCCGAACGGCGGTCTCGGTCGCGCATGAGGTCGAGGATGCACCGTGCGAGCCGCGACGGCGACAGCTCGGCGTCGGGGATCACCTCCGCGGCACCCGCCCGCACGAGCTCCCGGGCGTTGGCCGCCTGGTGATCGTCTGTCGCGTATGGGTACGGGACGAGCACGGCGGGGATCCCGCACACGGCGAGCTCCGCGATCGCGCTCGCCCCCGCGCGGGCGACGGCGAACTCGGCCACCGCGTACGCGAGCTCGATGCGTTCGAGGAAGCCGACGACCACCGTCGGCGGCGCCGGTCCGGCGCCCGCGGGTCCGCGCACCACCTCGACGTGATCGCGTCCGGTCAGGACGAGCAGCTGCACGTCCGCACCGACGAGGCTGGGAAGGGCGCCGGCGACCGCGCGATCGAGGCTGAGCGCCCCCTGGCTGCCGCCCATCACGAGCACCGTGGGAAGGCCGTCGACGAGCCCGAGCGCGCGGCGGGCCTCCTGGGCGATCGCGTCGCGCCGGCCCTGGACCTCGAGCACCTGGGGCCGCACGGGGTTCCCCGTGCGCTCGACACGGGCCCTGGCGGGGAAGCGCTCGGCCGCATCGGCGAACGAGATCCCGACCGCCGCCGCCCAGCGGGCGAGCACGCGGTTCGCAAGGCTCGGGACCGCGTTCTGCTCGTGGACGACGAACGGCACCCGCCGACGGCGCGCCGCGAGCCCCGCCGGCACGCTCACGTACCCCCCGAGCCCGACGACGACGTCGGCGCCGTCGAGGAGCGGCCCCACGCGACGCGACGTCGCGAGGGCGACCACCGGGCCGCGGAGCGCGCGCCACGTGAGCCCTCGGACGAACGGCTCGGCCTCGATCCCCGCGAACGGGACGCCCGCGGCCGGCACGAGCTCGGCCTCGAAGCCCGAGCGCGACCCCACGAACAGGACGTCGGCGCCGCGCTCGCGCAGGCGCGCCGCGAGGGCGAGCCCGGGCGCGACGTGCCCGGCCGTCCCGCCGCCCGCGACCACGACCCTCACCCCCGACCGGCTCCCGCGCTCGATCGCGACCGGCCCTCGTGCGCCCGAGCCCGGGCGACGCTCGCGAGCACCCCGACCCCCGCGAGGGTCACGACGAGCGCCGTCCCGCCGAACGACACGAGCGGCAGGGGGACGCCCGTGATCGGAAGCAGCCCGGTGACCGCGCCGAGGTTGATGACCGTCTGCAGGCCGATCCACGCGACGATCCCGGCGGCCAGGAGCCGACCGAACCCGTCGGGCGCGTGCAGGGCGATGCGCACGCCCGCCAACAGCAGGACGCCGAACGCGATCAGCACCACGATGGCGCCCAGGAGGCCGAGCTCCTCGGCGATCACCGCGAAGATGAAGTCCGAGTGGGCGTTCGGCAGGAAGTCCCACTTCGCCCGGCTCGACCCCAAGCCCAGCCCGGTCCAGCCGCCCGAGCCGATCGCGATCAGCCCCTGGATCAGCTGGTAGCCCGCTCCGGACGGATCGGATCGCGGATCGAGCCAGGCCTCGAAGAACCGGGTCGAACGGTACTCCTCCCCGACGATCAGCGCGAGCACGCCGAGGAGACCCGCGAGCCCCACGGTCGCGAGGTGGCGCGCGCGCGCTCCGGCAACGAACAGCATCAGGTAGACGGCGCCGCAGAGGATCACCGTCGTGCCGAGGTCGCGCTGCAGGATGCCGAGGACCGCGATCGCCCCGACGACGGGTACCAGCGGCAGGCACAGGTGCCCCGGCTGCTCGATCCGACGCCCCTTCGCGGCGAGCACGGTTGCGGCGAACGCCACGAGCCCCAGCTTCGCGAACTCCGAGGGCTGGATCGTCACGACGCCGAGGTCGATCCAGCGGGACGCGCCGTACACCGACGTGCCGGCCGCGGGGTGGGCGGCGATGAACATCAGGACCGCCGCGCCGGCCAGCACGGGCAGCGACAGCGTCCGCCACGTCCGGTAGGGGATCCGCGCGACGAGCGCCGCGACGGCCAACCCGGCGAGCGCGTAGAGCACCTGACGCTGGAAGTACCAGAAGCTGTTGCCGCCGTAACCCTGCGCGGCCGAGACCGATCCGGCCGACAGCACCATCACGAGTCCGAACGCCGTGAGGAACCACGCCGAGACGAGCAGCAGCGCGAGATCGGCGCGCGCGCGCTGCGCCGGCGACCGACGGGGGCGGGCGGGCGTTGGGGTCCGCACGAGCCGCAGGGTCGCCGAGCGCCCGACCGAGACGGAGCCCGCCGAGCGGGCCGTCGCCGCAGCACGGGGCCGAGCGCGTCCCTGTGGTTCACCCACCGGCGCGGACCTCCGCGTCGAGGCCGCGAGCCGCCTCGGCGAAGCGCTCGCCGCGCTCGGCGTAGTCCGTGAACTGATCCCAGCTCGCGCAGGCAGGCGCCAACAGCACGACGCCCTCAGGCGACGCGAGCTCGAAGCCGAGGCGCGCCGCTTCCTCGATCGAGGTCGCCCGACGCACCTGGAGGCGCCCTGCGAACACGGCTTCGATCTCGTCGGCCGCCGCTCCCACGGCGATCACCGCGCGCAGCCCGCCGGCTCGGCTCGCAAGCGGCGCCAGGTCGACGCCCTTCGCGTGACCGCCGGCGATCAGCACCGCCCCGGGCCACGCGTCGATCGCGGCCAGCGACGCGTGCACGTTCGTGGCCTTCGAGTCGTCGACGAAGCGCACCCCCTCCACGACGGCGACGACCTCGCCGCGGTGCGGACGAGGACGGTACGACGCCAGCGCGGACGCGATCGCCTCCGACGAGGCACCGAAGGCGAGCGCCGCGGCGGCCGCCGCGGCGGCGTCGGCTCGCAGGCCGGGGCGAGCGTCGGCGATCGACGCGAGCTCGCGCTCCTCGTCGATCCGAGCGACGAGCCGGTCCTGCACGTAGCCGACCTCGCCGGGACCCGGCGCCTCGAGGGTGAACCAGATCGTCCGACAGCGCGCGCGCCGTGAGATCGCCGCCGCCTCGGGGTCGTCCCGGTTGCCGACGTGGACGTCCTCCCCCTCCTGCCGGGCCGCGATCGCGGCCTTCGCGCGCGCGTACGCCTCGAACGACCCATGCCAGTCGAGGTGGTCGGGGGCGAGGTTGAGCAGGACCGACACGCGAGGGTGGAACGACGTCTGCTGCGCGAGCTGGAACGAGGAACACTCGACGACGAGGACGTCGTGCCCGGCCCGGGCCGCGACCGGGAACGGGTGCCCGATGTTCCCGCAGACCACGGCGTCCAGGCCGTCGGCGCGCAGCGCGGACGCGAGCATCTCCGTGGTCGTCGTCTTCCCGTTCGTCCCCGTCACCGCGAGGATCGGCGCGGACGCGAGCCGCGCTCCGAGCTCGAGCTCCCCATCGACCGGAAGGCCGCGGGCCCGTGCCCGGACGATCAGCGGGGTCGAGGGTGGAACGCCCGGGCTCACCACCACCCGATCGATCCCGTCGAGATCCTCGGGTCGGTGCCCGCCCGCTCGGAGCTCGACGCCGAGACGCCGGAGATGCTCGCCGAGCGGCTCGAGCGCGTGCGCCGGTCGCGCCTCGGACACGATCACGTGGGCGCCCTCGAGCGCGAGCACCTCGGCGGCGGCGCGTCCGGCCACGCCGAACCCGACGACCAGGACCCGCTCCCCCGCGAACGCCCCGCTCACCCGAGACCTCCCCGGGCGATGAAGTCCGCGTAGTACAGGCCGAGACCCACCGACGCGCAGATCCCGGCGAGCATCCAGAAGCGCACGATCACGGTGAACTCCGGCCAGCCGACCAGCTCGAAGTGGTGGTGGATCGGCGACATCCGAAAGACCCGCCGTCCGAACCCGCGGAACGCGATCACCTGGATGATCACCGATGCCGTCTCGATCACGTACAGCCCACCGAGGATCACGAGGAGCAACTGCGTGTTCGTGACGATCGCGAGCGCCCCCATCAGGCCGCCGAGCGCGAGCGAGCCCGTATCGCCCATGAAGATCTGCGCCGGAGCCGCGTTCCACCACAGGAACCCGACGGCCGCGCCGAGCATGGCGGCGGCCACGATCGCCGCGTCCTGCATGTGCGCCCCGTCGACCGCGTAGCAGCCGCTCGCCCCGCCGAGGAGCTCGCACGTGTGGCGGAACTGCCAGAAGGCGATGAACACGAACGAGGACAGCACGAGGGTCGAGGAGCCGGCGGCCAAGCCGTCCAAGCCGTCGGTGAGGTTCACGGCGTTCGACGACGCCGTGAGGATCAGGAACGCCCAGACCACGAACAGCACGCCGAGCCGGATGCTCGTCTCCCGGATGAACGACAGGTTCGTCGAGGTGCCCGACTCGCCGGCGAACGAGCTCACCAGCAGGGCGAACAGGACCGAGACCACGGCGGTCCCCGCGAACTTCTGGAGCTTCGAAAGGCCCAGCGATCTGCGGTGGCGAACCTTCGTGATGTCGTCGAGGAACCCGACGACGCCGAACCCGATCGCGGCGAGCAGCAGCGCCAGGCCGGTCTCGGTCAGCCGCTGCGTCGTGACGCGCGAGCCGAGGAACCCGACGAGCAGTCCGACGATCATCACGACCCCGCCCATCGTCGGCGTTCCCGTCTTCTCCAGGTGCGTGCGCGGTCCGTCCTCGCGGATCCGCTGACCCCACCCCCAGGCACGGAACGCGCGGATCGCGAGGGGTGTCCCCAGGAGCGTCACGATGCCGGCGAGGCCCGCGGCGATGAGGATCGAGATCACCTCAGCGCCTCCGCGACGCGCTCGAGGCCCACGACCCGCGAGGCCTTGCACAGCACCACGTCCCCGGGCCGAGCCCGGTCGCGCACGACCCGAGCCGCCGTCTCCACGTCGTTGACGAGCACCACGTCGTCGGGCCCAAGGCCCTCCCGCTCGGCCGCCGCTGCGATCGCTCGGGCGTCCTCCCCCACGACGACGAGCGTCTCGACGCCGAGGCGTGCCGCGAGCGCTCCCACGTCCTCGTGGGCCTCGTCGCTGATCGGCCCGAGCTCCGCCATCCGGCCCAGGACCGCGATCAGGCGGCCGTCGCGCGCGATCCAGCGGGCGGTCCGGAGGGCCGCGGCCACCGACTCGGGGTTGGCGTTGTAGGCGTCGTTCAGCACGCGCAGGCCTTGGGCGGTCGTGAAGACCTCCATGCGCCAGCGGGCGATCCGCGCGACGGCGAGTGCGTCCGCGATCGACGCCAGGGGCACGCCGAGCTCGACGCCGACGGCGGCGGCGGCCAGCGCGTTCGCGACCATGTGCTCGCCGGGCACGGCGAGGCGGACGCGGGTCCGCTCACCGCACGCGAGAAGCTCGAAAGAGGCCACCCCCTGATCGTCGAGCACCACGTCCTGGCCGCGGACATCGGCCTCGGCCGAGCGGCCGAAGGTTCGGACACGCCCTCGGGTGCGCGAGGCGTAGCCGATCACGACGGGATCGTCGGCGTTCAGCACCGCCACGCCGTCGGGTCCGAGCGCCTCGACCGGCTCCGCGGAGGCCTCGACGATCGCCTCCCAGGACCCGAAGACCTCCAGGTGCGCCACGCCGACGTTCGTGACGACCACGATCCGAGGGCGAGCGACGGTGCACAGCAGCGCCGCATCGCCGACGTGGCGCGCTCCGAGCTCGGCGACGATCACCTCGGTCGCGGGTGGGGCCCCGAGCAGCGTGAGCGGGACGCCGATCTCGTTGTTGAACGAGGCCGGGCTCGCGTGGGTCGCGAAGCGCCGCGAGCTGACGGCGGCGGCGAGGTCCTTCGTCGACGTCTTCCCGTTCGCGCCCGTGATGCCCACGACCACCGCCTCGCTTCGCGCGCGCTCGTCGGCCGCGAGGCGAAGGAGCGCCTCCCCGGTCGAGGCCACGCGCACGCAGGGCCCCGACGCCGTGGCCGGCGCTCGCTCGGGAACGAGCGCCCCGGCGGCCCCGCGGGCGAACGCGTCGTCGACGAACCGAGCCCCATCGGTTCGCTCCCCGGCGAGGGCGACGAACAGCGCGCGCGGCCGGACCTGCCGTGAGTCGATCGTCACGTGGTCGACGAGCGCGTCGGCGCCTTCGAGGCGCCCCCCGACCGCCTCGGCCACCTCCGACATCCGCCGCGGCCTCACGCGCCCTCCAGCACGGCGCGCAGCTCCTCGTGGGCCACCGCTCGATCGTCGAACGGCACGGTGCGGTCGGCGAAGGCCTGGACCGCCTCGTGGCCCTTGCCGGCGATCAGCACGACGTCGCCCCGTCGGGCGGCCCGCAGCGCGGCCGCGATCGCCGCGCGGCGATCCGGCTCCACCTCGAAGGCGCCCGAGCCCGCGCGGGCTCCCTCCTCGACCTGGGCGATGATCGCGAGGGGGTCCTCCGAGCGCGGGTTGTCGCTCGTCAGGATCGAAAGGTCCGCGCCGCTCGTCGCGGCCAGACCCATCGCCCGACGCTTCGTGCGGTCGCGATCCCCACCGCAGCCGAACACGACGATCACCCGACCCGTCGCCAGCGCTCGCGCCTCCGCGATCGCCGTCGCGAGCCCGGCGGGCGTGTGGGCGTAGTCGACGAGGACGAGGAAATCCTGACCGGCATCGACCGGCTCCATGCGGCCCGGCACGCCCGGCGCCCCCGCGATCGCCGCCGCGGCCTGCGCGAGATCGAGCCCGAGGACCCGAGCCGCGGCGAGGGCCGCCAGGCAGTTCTCCACGTTGAACCGCCCGCGCAGGGCGGTGCGCACCTCCACGCCCTCGACCCGGAACCGGCTGCCGTCGGTCCGAACCTCGACGTCGGAGGCCGTCAGGTCGGCCGGCGCCGCCAGGGCGAACGTCGAGACCGGCACGCGGGCGATCCCGGCCAGCCGGGCGCCCCAGGGATCCCCGAGGTTCACCACCCCCCCGTCGGGCGCGCTCGGGGGCGAACAGGCTCGCCTTGGCCTCGAAGTAGGCCTCCATCGTGCGGTGGAAGTCGAGGTGGTCCTGGGAGAGGTTCGTGAACACGGCGACGTCGGCGACGATCCCATCCACCCGGCCCTGGACGAGCGCATGCGAGGTGACCTCCATCGCGACGGCGCGCACGCCCGCGTCCCGCATCCGCGCGAGGAGCCGGTGGAGCCCGGGGGCCTCCGGCGTCGTGAGCGCCGTGGCGACCGGCTCGCCGTCCACCCGCGCCCCGGTCGTTCCGATCAACCCGGGGCGCAGGCCCGCGCCGGCGAAGATCGACTCGAGCAGGTAGGTCACGGTCGTCTTCCCGTTCGTGCCGGTGACGGCCACGACGGTGAGGTCCTCCGCGGGTCGCCCGTACACGGTGGCCGCCGCCGGGCCGATCGCCGCCCGCACGGACGGCACGAGGAGCTGGGGCACCTCGATCGCGAGCCACCGCTCGACGAGCAACGCCCGCGCGCCCCGCTGCACGGCGATCCGAGCCAGATCGTGCCCATCGACGCGGGCTCCCCGCACGCAGCAGAACAGGGTGCCCTCGACGACCTCCTCGGGGTCGAGGGCGACCTCCTCCAGGAGGGCGGTGGGATCGCCGCGCACCTCGGCCCGGACGGCCTCGGCGACCGCCGCGAGCGGCACGGGGGGGAAGGACCGGACCACCAGGCCGGAGCCTACACGCCGCACCGGCGCGCTCATGGGAGGAGGAGGGCTTCGTCGGGGAGCGGCACCTCGGGTGCCGGCGCGATCCCCAGACGGTGGATCGCAGCGCGGGCGACGTCGCGGAACAGCGGCGCCGCCGCCACCCCGCCGTAGACGGTCGCCGGCTCGTCGAGGATCACCGCGATCACGATCCGGGGATCGGCCGCCGGCAGGAACCCGATGAACGAGGCGACGTAGCGGTGGACGTAGCGGCCGTCCTCGAGCTTCTTCGCGGTCCCCGTCTTCCCGGCCACCTGGTAGCCGGGGATCATCGCGGCCTCGCCGGTCCCGTGCTCGACCGCGTAGGTGAGCATCCGGGTGAGCTGGGCGGCCGTGCTCGCGCGCAGCACCCGGCGCGTCTCGGGCTCGGGCGCCGGACGGAGCCGTCCGTCCTCACGTGTGCCGAGCACGAGGCGCGGCTGGACCCAGACGCCGCCGTTGGCGATCGTCGCGTACACCGCGACCATCTGCAGCGGCGTGACCGCGATGCCGGAGCCGAACGAGATCGTCGCGCGCGTGAGGTCGGTCCACGTCGCGGCCTCCGGCACGAGGCCGCCCTGCTCCCCGGGGAAGCCGATCCCGGTCGGACGGCCGAAGCCGAACCGCTCGAGGAACGCGGCCATCCGCCTCGTCCCCACCCGGTCGGCGACGAGGCTCGCGCCGATGTTGCTCGAGGTCGCCACGATGTCGGCGAGGGTCATCCTCGTGGTCGGGTGCGGGGTGGGCGTCGTGGATGGTCGCGGTTCCGATCCGACGCGTCGCCGGGACGCGGAAGACCTCCGCCGGCCCCACCGCGCCGGTCTCGAGGGCGGCCGCGGCGGTGATCACCTTGTTGACCGAACCCGGCTCCCACATGTCGGTGACCGCGCGGTTACGGAAGGTCGCAGGGTCGGCGTCGACGAAGCGGTTGGGATCGAACCCCGGGTCGTTGGCCATCGCCAGGACGTCCCCCCGGACGCGGTCCATGACGATCACGGTCCCCCCCCGCGCTCGGTTCGCGCGCACGGCGCGCCGCAGGAACCGCTCCGCTTGGAACTGGATCTCTCGGTCGATCGTGAGCACGAGGTCGGCGCCGTCGACCGGCGCCTGGACGACGTCGAGCCCGCCGGCGATCACCTGCCCCAAGGGGGACAGCTCCGAGGTCCGGCGGCCCGGGGTGCCGGCGAGCAGCCCGTCGTACTGCTTCTCCAAACCGGCGATCCCGACGCCGTCGACGTCGGTGAAGCCGAGCACCTGGGAGGCCACGGAGCCCGCGGGGTAGAACCGGGCCGAGGCGGGCAGGAACCCGAGCCCCGGGAGGTTCGCGGCCTCGAGGCGGTCGGCGAGCTCGCGCTCGACCCGCCGTGCGACGTAGACGAACGAGCCGTCGGCGCGGAGGCGGTCGGCGAGCTCGCGCTCCTGCGCGCGATCGAGCCCAAGGATCCCGGCGATCCGCCGGGCCTGCCCCGCGGGATCGATCACGTAGCGGGGGTCGGCGTACACGTCGCGCGCCTCCACGGACAGGGCCAACGGGGCCCCGTTGCGATCGAGGATCGAGCCACGGGTCGCCGGCAGCGACACCGTGCGCACGCGCTGCTCCCACCCGAGCTCGACGAACTCGCCCGCCTCGCGGACCTGCAGGAGCGCCAGGCGCCCGACGACGCCGACGAGGGCCAGCAGGAACGCCGCGGCGAGCGCGACGAGCCTCGGGGCCGAGGCGGCGCTCATCCCCCCCGCCCCCGGCGAGGGGACCGGCAGCACCACCACCTCCTCCGGCACCACGAAGCCCGCCGAGCGGGCCCAGCGGGCGATCCGGTTCGGGGCGGACAGCTGCGCCACCTGGCGGCGCAGCGCTTCCCTGCGGTCGCTGAGCTCCGCGATCCGTCGCTCGGTCGCATCGATCCGGAACCCCGTCTGCACGACGAACGCGGAGACCGACACGATCGAGACGACCAGGCCCGTGACCACCACAGCGGCCAGCAGCCAGAAGGCGAGGTGGGACCCGCGGCGCGCCCGCCGGAGCGGGTGGGGAGGGGAAGGGGTCCGCGGCCGCGCCGCGGGTCCCGCGGGGCCGCGCCGGGGTGGGACGCGGCCGGGAACCGGCCGTCGGGACGGCAGGACCTCCGCCGGGACGGCCATCAAGCGGCCTTTCGACGCTCGGCCGCGCGGAGCTTGGCGCTGCGCGCCCGAGGGTTGCGCGCGATCTCCTCGGCGGTCGGGACGAGCGGGCGACGGGTCAGCACGACGAGCCGTGGGTCCTCGCGGAACGCCCGCTTCACGATCCCGTCCTCGAGGGAGTGGTAGCTGATCACGACGACGCGGCCACCGGGGCCGAGGAGCCCGACCGCCCGAGGCAGGGAGGCGGCGAGCTCCTCGAGCTCCCGGTTGACCGCGATCCGGAGCGCCTGAAACGTGCGCCGGGCGGGGTGGGGCCCCCCCGGCCGACGCCCGACGGCGCTCACGACGACGCCCGCGAGCTCCTGCGTCGTGCGGATCGGGCGGGCGCGCACGATCGCCGCCGCGATCCGACGGGATCGCCGTTCCTGTCCGAAGCGGAACAGCAGGTCGGCGAGCTCCTCTTCGCGCAACCGGTTGACGAGCTCGGCCGCGGACGGCCCGAGCGATCCCTCCCCCTCGCCCATGCGCATGTCCAACGGCGCATCGCGGCGGAAGGAGAACCCACGCTCGGGGACGTCCAGCTGCATCGAGGAGACCCCGAGGTCGAGCAGGACGCCGTCGACGTCGCCGTCGACGGCCGCCGCCGACAGCGTCGAGGCCAGCCCCGGCTCGACGCGCGCCCGCGCGCCGAAGCGAGCCAGGCGCGCCCGCGCCAGCTCGACGGCCCGCGGGTCTCGGTCGAACCCCACGACGCGAGCGACCCCCGCCTCCAGCAGCGCCTCGGCGTGGCCGCCGCCCCCGACCGTGAGGTCGACCACCGTCCGGCGGCCCCCCAGCAGCTCGACGACCTCGGCGACCATGACCGGCTCGTGCCCTCCGTTCACCTCAGCTGGCCCACGAGGAGCCCGAACGCGATCGAGGCCAGGAGCGTGAGCGCCGTGAGCCCCAACAGCGACAGGCTCTGGCGGAGCTCGGCGCCCAGCCGACGTCGATCGTCGATCACCGAACGACCCTCCCACCGACGAGGGAACCCGACGCCGGCGCGAGCGTCCCGGCGGTGTACGCGCCCGCGTAGGTCCGCTCGTACCGCTCGAACGACCGTCGGTCCCAGATCTCCATCCGGTCGTAGACGCCGACCACCACGACCTCGCGCCCGAGCCCCACGGCGTCGCGCAGGCGCGCGGGGATCGTCAGGCGCCCCTGCGCGTCGAGCGCGGCCTCCTCGGACGAGCCGAAGAACAGGCGCTGGTACGCGCGCGCGTCGGCGTCGGAGAGGGGAGGCGACGCGACCTCGGCGGCCCGGCGCTGCCACTCGGCCCTGGGGAAGGCGAAGAGGCAGCCGTCCTGGCCGATCGTCAGCCAGCAGCCGTCGGCGAAGGCTTCGCGGAACTTCGCCGGCAGCGAGATGCGCCCCTTCGGGTCGAGCTGGTAGCCGTGCGTGCCGAGCAGTTCGGCCACGCCTCCTCCCCTTTCCTCCACGAAGCTCCACGTTTATGCCACTTGCGCTCCACATCGTCAACGCAACCGGGGCGTGAACTGGTGTTCGATACGGGCTCGAGGGTCGGTCCGGACGCCGTGGGATCGGTCCCGACGCGGTGAGGGTCGGCCGGCGACGCGCGCGGCCGGTCCTCAGAGCCGGGCGGACGGGCCGGGGCCGTCCCCGCCGCGACGACGGGGCCCTCCCCTCCGGCGAGGCCGCGTTCGACCCTAGGCGCTCGACCCTACAGGAGGTACTCGTCCCACTCGGGCTCGACGCGCCCGAGCGTGAGCCGGAAGCCGTCGGACGGCGCGAAGGGGCGCCGGATCAGACGGAACCCGGCCTCCTCCGGCGTGCGGTCCATCTTCTTCGCGTTGCAGCGCCGGCAGGCGGCCACGACGTTCTCCCACACGTGAAGGCCGCCGCGGGAGCGGGGCACGACGTGGTCGAGGTTCTCCGCGACCCCACCGCAGTACTGGCAGCGACCCTCATCCCGCGCGAACACGGCCCGCCGCGTGAGCGGCGCGTGGGGACGGAAGGGAACGTGGACGAAACGCCGGAGGCGCACGACCGACGGCGCTTCGAGCGCGAGCCGCTCGGAGCGGAACATCGCGCCGTTCGTGCGGACCACCTCGGCCTTCTCGTTGAGGACGAGGACGACCGCGCGCCTGGCCGACACGACGGCCAGCGGCGCGTCCGTCACGTTGAGGACGAGGGCTCGGCCCATCGGATCGAGTGTAGCCTCGCGCCGCCCGCCTCCGGAGGGCTCGGTCGTCGACCGCGGTGGTCGCGAAGATCACATCCATGTAATCTCAGCCGCGGGAGGGTCGGCCCGGCGTGGACGCCTGGTGTGCGACAGGGGCCGCGCGGGGTGTCGGCGGATCGGGCCGACCCTCGTCCCCCCGCCCGCGACGCCGTCCGGCGGGGGCGCCACGCACGTCGCCGCCCCCACGATGCTCCTGAGCGAACCCGATGTCCGTGAGCGGCGTAAGATGGTCCAACGCCGACCGAAAGGCCGCCCGTGGAGGTTCGGGATCCATCGCCGGACTGGTCGCGCTTCGCCGCGCGGTTCCACGACATCGAGGCCAACGTCGAGCGCGTCGTCCGGGGCAAGCGCCGCGAGATCCGCCTCGCCCTCGTCGCCCTGATCGGCGAGGGCCACCTGCTCATCGAGGACGTCCCCGGCGTCGGCAAGACGATGCTCGCCAAGGCGATCGCCCGGTCGATCGACTGCTCGTTCCGCCGGATCCAGTTCACCCCGGACCTGCTTCCGACCGACATCACCGGCGTCAACGTCTTCAATCAGGAGCAGGGCGATTTCGAGTTCAAGCCGGGCGCGATCTTCGCGAACATCGTCCTCGGCGACGAGATCAACCGCGCGTCCCCGAAGACGCAGTCGGCCCTGCTCGAGTGCATGGAGGAGCGCCAGGTCACGATCGACGCCGAGACCCACGCCCTCGGCACCCCCTTCATGGTGATCGCGACGCAGAACCCGATCGAGCACGAGGGCACCTACCCCCTGCCCGAGGCCCAGCTCGACCGCTTCATGGTGCGGCTGTCGCTCGGCTACCCGAGCCCGGAGGTGGAGGCGGAGATCCTGGCGAGCCACGGTGCGACCCAGCCGCTGGAGGAGCTCGACCCGGTCGCCGACGCCCGAACGGTCGCGCAGATGATCCTCCAGGCGCGCCAGGTGCACGTCGCGCCCGCGATCCGCCGCTACATCGTCGACCTGGTCGAGGCGACGCGCTCCCACCCCGACGTCTACCTCGGCGCGAGTCCCCGGGCCTCGATCATGCTCGTGCGGGCCGCGCGCGCCTGGGCCGCGGCGAGCGAGCGCGACTACGTGACCCCCGACGACGTGAAGGCGCTCGCACCGGCGGTGCTCGTCCACCGGATCATCGCGTCGGCCGACGCGTCGATGACGGGCCGCTCCCCCGCTGGGATCGTCGAGGAGCTCCTGAGCGACGTCCCGGTCCCGCTCGAGGAGAGCCCCTGATGCTCACCCCGCGCGGGGCGACCGTCGCGCTGGCGGGCCTCGCGATGTGGCTCGCGGCCCGGGTCGTCGGCTCGCCGGGGCTCGAGGTGGTCGGGCTGGGACTGCTCGCCCTCGTGGCCGGAGCGCTCCTACGCTCCCGCCTCGGCCGCCCGGCCCTCACGGTTCGCCGCCGCCTCTCGGCGGCTCACGTCGAGCCCGGCACCCGGGTGGGGGTCGAGCTCGAGGTGACGAACGTCGGGGCGACCCGCCTGCCGCTGCTGCTCCTGGAGGACGTCGTGCCGGCGGGCCTGGGGCGCGGGGCTCGGCTCGGCCTCGTCGACGTGCGCCCCCGTCGCCCGACCCGGGTCGGCTACACGCTGCTGCCGCAGGCGCGGGGGCGCTACCCGATCGGCCCGGTCCGCAGCGATCTCGTCGACCCCTTCGGCCTCACGCGACGGCGGGTGGCCGTGCCGGTCGTCGACCACCTCGTCGTCACCCCCGAGGTCGAGCACCTCCCAGGCGCGACGCCGGAGCCGACGGTGACGACGAGCTTCGGGCGGGCCCGCGCCCGACACCTGCTGCGGGGAAGCCACGAGTACTCGGGGATGCGCCCCTACCAGATCGGCGACGACCTGCGCCGCATCCACTGGCGCTCGGTCGCTCGCACGGGCGAGCTCATGATCCGACAGGAGGAGGCGACGCGGCGCGCGAGCGCCGTCCTGTTCCTGGACGACCGACGCTCGGCGCTCGGCCAGGCGCGCACGCCGGGGTTCGAGCGCGCGGTCTCGGTCGTCGCAAGCCTCGGCGTGCTGCTGGCGCGCGAGGGCTTCCGCCTGCGGTACGCGACGCCGGAGCTTGCCGCCACGATGGTTGGGGCCAACGACCTCCTCGAGCTGCTCGCCGGCGCGACCGACAGCCGGGCGCGTTCGATCACCCCACGCCTGACGAGCCTGCGCCAGCGGGGGGCCGCCGACGCCGCGCTCGTGTTCGTCGCCGCGCCGCCGCCGCCCTCGGAGCTCGCCGCGATCCTCCGCGCAGGGTCGGGGTTCGGAGCACGCATGGCGGTCCTCGTCCACCCCGTGGAGCCCGCCGCGCTCCCCCCGGACCGGATGGCGCAGGTCGAGGGGCGGGCCGCCCAGGCCCGCCTCGCGTTCACCCGGGCCGGCTGGGACTGCATCGTCCTCACCCCGTCGACACGACTGTCGCAACGATGGCACGCCCCGCATCCGGTCTTGCTCGCCTCGAACGCCTGAGCTCCCTCGGGGCCGTCGGCCTCGTGGGCGTCGGCGCCGCGCTGGCGCTCGGACGGGTCATCGCGGGCGCCGCCACGACCCGATGGCTCCTGGTCGCGGCGCTGGCCTCCGCCGGGATCGCCTGGGCGCTCGAACGTCGAGGGCTCCTGGTCGCGGGGCTCGCCTCCGCCGCCGGTCTCGTCGTCGTCGCCGGCCTGGCCTCCGCGCACGAGACCACCGCCTACGGGCTCCCGACGGCCGAGACCCTCCGCTCGCTCGCTCGAGCGGTCGGGGCGGTCGGCGAGCAGGCGCGCGCCCAGGCCGCGCCGGCTCCTCCGGTCGACGCCCTCGTCGTCGCCACCCTGATCGCTGTGTGGGCGGCGACGTTCAGCTGCCACGCGCTGTTCGCGCGCTCGTCGAGCCCGCTGCTCGCCCTCATCCCGCCGCTGTGCCTGCTCGCGTTCCCCGACACGGTGCTCGAGGAGGAGCTGCGGCCGGGGTTCGGGATCGCCATGCTGCCCGGCGTCCTCGCCATCGTGCTCGCCGACGGCTGGCACCGGCTGCGCGGCTGGGGGCCGACGTGGGGCGGTGGGGGTGGGCGCGAGGGCCGCCTCGGCCCCGCGGTCGTCCGCGGCGCGCGCGGCCTGGGGCTGGCGGCGATCGCGACCGCCGTGCTCGCGCCGACGGTCGTGCCCGGGTTCGGCTCCGCCGGCCTCGTCGACGTCTCGCGGATCGCGGCCTCGGATCGACTGAGCGTCGACCCGCTCGTGAGCGTCGCCGCCGAGCTCAACCGCAGCGAGCCGCTCGAAGTCTTCCGGGTGCGCACGACCGCCCCGTCGTACTGGAGGATGCTCACCCTCGACGCGTTCGACGGCGTCACGTGGCGCCAGAGCGAGCAGGTCGGGCCCTCCCCACTCGTCCCCGGCGCTCCGCTGATCGCGATCCCCGACGCCGCCAGGATCGAGCAGACGTTCCGCATCACGAACGATCTCGGCTACCCGTGGCTCGCCGTCGCGCCCGAGCCGCTGTTCGTCCGCATCGATCGGGACGGCACCTGGGATCCCGTCTCGGCGACCATCGCGGTCGAGCAACCGCTCGAGGAGGGCCAGGTGTACCGCGCGACGTCATCGATCGTCGCCCCCGACGTCGAGCAGCTGGCTGCGGCGAGCGTCGGCGCCGACCCGCGCTACCTGCGACTGCCGCCGGACCTTCCCGAGGAGATCGCCGAGATCGCGCGCGCCTGGGTCCGGGAGGCCGGCGCGCGCACGCCGTTCGAGCAGGTGATGGCGATCCAGCAGCGGTTGCGCGGCTTCACCTACAGCACCGACGTCGCGTGGCGCGACGACGCCGCGAGCCTCGTGCGGTTCCTGACCGAGACCCGCACGGGCTTCTGTCAGCAGTTCGCGAGCGCGATGGCCGTGATGCTGCGCACGCTCGGGATCCCGGCCCGGGTCGCCGTCGGGTTCGGGCCCGGACGAGCCGCCGAGGAGCCTGACACCTACACCGTGACGACCGACGACCTGCACAGCTGGGTCGAGGTCCCCTTCCCGGCCTACGGGTGGCTCGCGTTCGAGCCGACGCCGGGGCGAACCAACCCCGGCGCTGCATGGCAGGCCCCCTCGATCGACGGGCGCACGTGCGGGCCTCGTTCGATCTGCACCGACCCCGGCCGGCGCGGCACGGCGGGTCGGGAGGACCTCGCGGCGCGCAGCGGGCCGCGCGCCGACGTGGCCGCGCGCGAGCGCGGCCTGGGAACCGCGCTGCCGGTCGCGGGAGCCCGTCGTTCGGTCCTGTTCGCCCTGGCCCTCGCCCTCGCCTTGGCGCTCGCGGCGGCCCTCGCGCCCGCGCGGCGGGCCCTCGCCAGACGCCGTCGGCTCCGCCGCGCCGGCCGTGACCCCCGTCGGTTGGTGCTCGCCACCTACGAGGGGTTCGCGGAGGCCGCCGCCGACCTCGGCGCCGGGCGCCGGCCCGGGGAGACCCCCCTCGAGTACCGGCGTCGGATCGAGGCCACGGTGCCGCTGGAGGCCGAGCGGCTCCTGCGCCTGACGACGCTCGTCGAGCGCGCCGCGTTCGCCCCGGCCCCGCCGACGTCCGAGGAGGCGCTCGACGCACGCGCCGACGCCGACGAGGCCCTCCGAGCGCTCCGGCGGGCGACCCCGAGGCTGCGCCGACTCGTGGGTCCCTACGTACCGCGGTAGGCAGCCGTCGGGGTCAGGACCCCGTTGCGGTGCTCGCGGCGGCGCGTCGAAGGGCTCGGATGAACCGGTCGCGGTCCTCCCGGAACTGTCGCACGTCGGTCTCGACGCTCGTGGCGATGTCGTCGATCGCCACGAAGAACGCCATCTGACCCTCCTTCAGCGCGTCGAGGACCTCGCCGTCGCGCCGCGCGATCCGGAAGATGCTCTGCCCGTCGGTCACGAGCCGGACCTCGGACAGGTGCTTGTCGAGCGCGGCGGTCTTCGTGAGGAACTCCCAGGAGCGCCGGACCCGCTGCAGCGACATCCCGCCGTCCAACAGCGATTTGACCACGCGCAACGCGACCAGATCGCGGAACGAGTACAGCCGCGGCACCCCCGGGCGCCCCCCCGTGCCCTGCACCGAGGGGCGGACGAGACCGATCTGGTCCCAGTAGCGGAGCTGCCGCGGCGTGCAACCGGTGAACTTGCAGGCTTGATGAGCGGTGAAGCCCTCCATCGCCGACCGCGCGCCCTTCCCTCGACCTCCGACCGACCCGACCCGTCGCTGGCGAGCGACCCGTCCGTGGACCACGGGATGGCTCCGGTCCGACGTCGCCGCGCTCGGGGGAAGCGGCGCTCGTTGTACATCAGCTCGCCGAGCGCTGGCAAGCGCGCAGGTCGCGGCACGCGATCTGCGCGACGTTCGCGCGGCCTTCGTCAGGGGCGGCGGAACCGCGCGGCGATGCGACCGAGCAGACCGGTGAGCGTGAGCGTCCCCGAGGACTGCATCGCCCGCACCTGATCGCGCCCGAGGCGGCCCAGGTACCGGTAGATCAACAGGGCCGACAGGACCATCACGACGAAGCCCGCCGTCGCGATCCACACCGAGACCACGAACAGCAGGATCATGACGAACCCCAGGACGAACGCGAGGGCCGCCAGACGGATGCGCCTCGCGAGGTGCGAGTACAGATCGGTGCGGCCGACCTGCTCGACGAGCTTGGGGTCCTCCTCGGCCAGGCGTCGTTCGATCTCCTCGAGGATGCGCTGCTCGTGCTCGCTGAGGGGCATCGGATCCGCCTGCTCGTCGGCTTTCGGGGTGCTGCCTCGATTATAGGAACGCCCCCCGCTACGTCGGAACCCTACGGGTCCCGCGGGCGCTCGAGGAGGGTCGCGGGCTGCGCGAGCCCCTCCCCGAAGCGCCGCTGGACGCGGTCGACCGCCCGCTCGAGCTCCGCCCAGCGGCGTCCGCGCAGCAGGGCGAGCTGTTCGGCCCCGGCGGGCTGCAGACCGCCAGCCTGAACCCCGAGGAGCCGGTACCGGCGTCGAGCCCCCGGGAGTGAGGCGGCGAGCTCGCGGACCACCGCGTACAGCTCGGAGCCCACGTCGGTCGGAGTGGTCAGGGTGCGCGAGCGCGTCAGGGTCACGAAGGTCGGCAGACGGGCCTTCAGGGTCACGGTCCGCGCGCGGTAGCCCTCCGAGCGCAGACGCGCGGCGACGCGGTGGCTGAGGTGCAGGAGCTCCCGCGCGATCTCGTCTGCGTCGTCGACGTCGCGCTCGAAGGTCTGCTCGTGCCCGATCGACCGCGGCGGCTCGAACGGCACGACCGGCCGATCGTCGATCCCTTGGGAAAGCGTCGCGAGCTGCCGAGCCTGTGCCTCCCCCAAGAGGCGCTCGAGGATCGGGATCGGCGTCCGCGCGAGGTCGGCGACGGTGCGGATCCCCAAACGCGTGAGCAGCTCCGCCGTGCGCTCTCCCACCCCCCACAGACGCCGCACCGGCAGCGGACCGAGGAACGCTCGGGTCCGGTCGACCGGCACGAGGAGGAGTCCGTCGGGCTTGCACGCCTCCGATGCGAGCTTCGCGACGAGCTTCGTGGCGGCCACGCCGACGGAGCACGTCAAACCCAGCTCCTGCAGGACCCGCGAGCGGATCGCGGCCGCGACCGCCGTCGGGGGCCCGAACAGGCGGGTCGCTCCGCCCACGTCGAGGAACGCCTCGTCGAGCGCGATCGGCTCCACCGATGGGGTGACCTGCTGCAGGATCTCGCGGAACCGGTTCGCGTACGCGCGGTAGGTCTCGGGGTCGGGGGGCAGGAACACCCCATCGGGGCACAGGCGCCGAGCGCGCACGGTCGGCATCGCGGAGCGCACGCCGAACCGGCGCGCCTCGTAGGAGGCGCTCGCGACGACCCCGCGCGGGCCGGTGCCCCCGACGATCACGGGCCGCCCGGCGAGCGAGGGATCCTTCACGACCTCAACGCTCGCGTAGAACGCGTCGAGGTCGACGTGCAGGATCGGCTCGGCCGGACGGTTCATCCGGCCGAGCCTCCGCTCGCGTGCCGAAGCCGGGCGAGCCGTTCGAGCCCCCCGACCTCCGCCTGGCTCGGGTCCGGTCGACCGGCGAGCGCCTCGTGCAGGCGACCGCACCCCCGTGCCCGATGCAGCGCCGTAAGGTCCCAGACCTCCTCGGCGACGACGCTCACGCCTCGTACCCCGGTGCGACGCAGCTCGCCGCGGACCGCCAGGAGCGAGGCGTGGAACACGGTGCGGGCGACCCGGGGCTGTACCGATTCGAACACCGTCACCTCCACCGGTCCGGTCCCGTCGTCCAGGGACAGGAAGATGATCCGCTGACCGCTGCGCACCGCCGGGGTCTGCGTGGCCACCTTCACCCCCGCGACCGTCACCCGATCGCCGCTCCGGCGTCGCGGGAGCTCGTGCGCCCGCGTCACCCCGAGGTCGCGCAGCAGGGGACCGAAGAAGCTCACGAGGTGCCGGGTCGCGTCCAGTCCGAGCACCCGGAGCTCGGCGCGGACGATCTCCGCGTCGGTGTGGTCCGCGAACCGATGGGGCGGGCTCGCGGCCAGGTCGAACGCGAGCTGGCCCCCCGCCCGCGGCGCGGACGCGACGATCGCCTCGTACAGGTGGGTGCGTCGGTTCGCCCCCCCGAGCCCGTCGAAGGCGCCGGCGTCCGCCAGGGCCTCGACGACCGGACGCGAGACCTCCGCGCGACGCAGCAGGTCCCCCACGCTCGAGAACGGCCGGTCGGCCCGAGCGACGAGGATCGAGCGGATCTCGGCCTGTGAGATCCCCGCGACGTCGGCCAGGGCGAGCCGGATCCCGAGGGCACCGTCGACCTCCTCGACGACGTAGTCGCGCTCGCTGCGGTTCACGTCCAAAGGCAGGATCCGGATACCGGCGCGCCGGGCGTCGTCGAGGAGCAACCGCTTGGGGTACATCCCGGGATCGTGGGTGAGCACGCCCGCGATGAAGTGCGCGCGGAAGTGGGTCTTGAGCCACGCGGAGCGGTAGGTCGGAACGGCGAAGGCCGCCGCGTGCGCCTTGCAGAAGCCGAACGAGGCGAACCGCTCCACGGCTTCCCACGTCCGCTCGGCCGCCGTCCGATCCACCCCTCGCGCGACCGCCCGACGCAGGAAGTCCGACCGCAGCGCGGGACGCAGGTCGTCGCGGCCCAAGTGGCGTCGCACGCGATCGGCGGTCGACAGGTCGTAGCCGGCGAGCGTCGCCAGCGCCCGCATCACCTGCTCGTGGTAGACGATCACCCCGAAGGTCTCCCGCAGCACCGGCCGCAGGTCGGGGTGGGCGTAGACGGGGCGCTCCCGGCCCGCTCGGCGCTCGAGGTAGGGGCGGATCATGTCCGACTTCACCGGGCCGGGTCGGAACAGCGAGATGTCCACGATCAGGTCCTCGAACCGGGTCGGCTGGAGCTTCTGCAGGAGCTCTCGCTGGCCGGGAGACTCGATCTGGAAGCACCCCAGGGTGTCGGAGGCGCGGATCAGCTCGAAGGTCGCCGGGTCGTCGAGCGGGATCCGCGCGAGGTCCACCTTCTCCCCTGTCGTTCGGGCGATCTCGTCCAGGGCGTGGCGCATCGCCGAGAGCATCCGCACCCCGAGCACGTCGAGCTTCAGGTAGCCGAGGCGCTCCACGTCGTCCTTGTCGGCCTGGACCATCCGGTGGCCGTCGGCGCTGCGCTCGAGCGGCACCCGCTCCACGAGGTCGTGGGCAGCCAGCACGATCCCGCACGGGTGGAGCGCAACGTGGCGGGGGAAGCCGTCCAAGCGCTCGGCCACGCGGAACAGCAGCTCGAGCTGGGGCATCGGCAACCGGACCCCCCGCAGCTCCGGCAGGCGCTCGAGCCCCTCGCGCAGGCGCCGGGCGGAGATGTGCGGGAAGGCCGTCGCGATCGCGCCGACCTCCGCCTCGGGCAGGCCGAGCGCCTTGCCGACCTCGCGGATCGCCGAGCGCGCTCGGAACGTGTCGATCATCGCGACGCAGGCCGCCCGGGCATCACCGTGGCGGGCGAGGATCAGGTCGTAGACGTCCTCGCGCCGCGCGGACTCGACGTCGATGTCGATGTCGGGGAGCTCCTCGCGCAGGGGGTTCAGGAACCGTTCGAACACGAGGTCGTGGGCGAGGGGGTCGACGTCGGAGATCCCGGTGAGGTAGCACACGAGCGAGCTGGCCGCCGACCCCCGGCAGGCCACGGCGATGCCCATCGACCGCACGTCCGCGACGATCTCGGCAACCGTGAGGAAGTACGCCGCGTAGCCGAGCCGCCGGATCATCGCCAGCTCGTGGGCCAAGCGCGCCCGCACACGCTCGGTCTCTTGCAACCCACGCTCGCGGACCCCTCGCCAGCACCGCTCGGCGAGCACGGCGTCGGCGCTACGGCCCGTCGGGGTCGGGAACGCCGGCAGGTGCATCCGACCGAGCCCGAGGTCGAACGAGCACCGTTCGGCGATCCGCAGCGTCTCCTCGACGAGCTCGGGGCGCTCGGCGAACAACGCCCACATCGCGGCGGGCGGCTTCAGCCAGCCCTCGGCGTTGCGGCGCCCGACGTGGTGGGCGGCGATCGGGACGAGCTCGCGCATGCACGCGAGCGCGTCGGCGAGGAAGGCGTCCTCGGGCACGAGGTAGCGGACCGGGTTCGTCGCCACCGCCGGGACGTCGAGCCGGTCGGCCAGGCGGAGCATCTGGCGGATCTCGGCGCCCGAACGCTCCTCGAGGCGGTGCTCGACCGCGATGCGGAGCCGCTCGCGACCGAACGCCTCGCGGATCGGCGCCGCCCGGCGCGCCGCCGCGTCGACTCGTCCGCCGATCGCGAGGCGCCCGGGATGCGAGCGCGGACCGAGCAGGACGAGCAGGCCCTCGGCGTGCGCGCAGAGCTGCTCGGTCGCGATCCAGGGATCGCCCCGCGCACCGAGGAGGTGGGCGTCGGTGACGAGCCGGCACAGGTTCGCGTACCCCCGATCGTCGAGCGCGAGCGCCGTCACGTGGGCGTCCACGGGCGGCGGGGCCGACGCGCGGACCGTGAGGGTCGCGCCCAGGATCGGGCGAACCCCTTCCCGCTCGCAGGCCGCGACGAAACGGACGGCGCCGTAGAGGCCGTCGCGGTCGGTGAGCGCGACCGCCGGCATCCCGAGCTCGGCGGTCCGGCGCGCGAGCGCCTCCGGCGAGAACGCACCCTCCTTCAAGGAGAAGAAGGAGCGGACGTCGAGGTGGACGAAGGACCCCGATGCATCCCCCCGACTCGCATCAGGATCTTTCCTCCTGATCATCCTGCTCACGGCGATCGGCGTGAGGTCCGGCGAACCCGGAGTCGTCAGTCCCACAGCCGTTCCACGTGCCAGCGGCCGCGCTGGCGGTCGAGGTACAGGTCCCAGACCGCGCCGCCGCGGGCCTCCACCCGCCAGTACTCGCGGTCGCGGCCGTCGGCCCACCAGCGGCCCTCGATCCGCCACCGACCGATCACGTCGACGACCTCGTAGCGCCGCCCGCGCCACTCGAAGGCGGCCGGCATCCCGGCGTCCCGCTCGACCCGGACCTCCTCGTCGAACCGTTTCGTCACCGCCCCACCTCGGTCCAATCGAACGTGTGTTCGAGCAGGAGCGCCACTGTACGGCCCTGCGTGGAAGCCCGTCAAGGGGCGGGCGGCTACGCTGCGCCACGATGGGCGCGACCCGCACCGACGGGCCGTCCGCCGCGCCGCACGCGCCCGGAGACGTGGTCGTCCTCCGAGAGCTCTGGCGCGGTCGGGTCTGGGCCGCTCGGCCGGCCCACGTCGTCGTCGACGAACCGGCCCTGCGGATGTTCCACGTGCCCCCGCGCGTCCTCGTCCTCGAGGCCGTCGGCGCCGACGGCCTCCCGCTGCGCCTGCCCCCGTCCGAGGGCTGGCGGCTGCGCCGCGTCCCGCGCAGCCCCACCCGCGTCCTGTCCTTCGCGTTCCCCGACACGCCCTACGCGGTCCTCGCGATCTGGGCTCCGGACGGGAGCTTCCGAGGGTGGTACGTGAACCTCCAGCGGCCGCTCGTCCCGAGTCCCGCGGGCTTCGACACCACCGACCTCGTCTTGGACGTGCGGATCGACCCCGACGGTCGGTGGCGGTGGAAGGACGAGGACGAGCTCGCCGAGGCGATCGCTCGAGGCCTGCTCGACGAGGAGGCCGCGACCCGGCTGCGTCGCTGGGGGGAGCGGGCCGTCGAGCACGTCGTGCTGCGCGAGCCGCCGTTCGACCGCGACTGGCGGGGATGGCGCCCCGACCCGCGTTGGGCGCCGCCCGAGCTCCCCCCCGAAGCCTCCCTCCCCTGAGGCTCGCGCGCCCCGGTCGCCTGACATAGGATGCGTGCGAGCTACAAGGTCGGGCTCAGGAGGAGGCAGATCATGGCAGACCAGGGTGGGATCGGCGGCGCACCTCCCCCTCCCCCGCCGCCCCCGGGCAACGAGCCGAGCGATCAGGCCGGGGCGTTCGCCCCACGCGGGGTCGGGCAGATCCTGTCCTCCTCGTTCGAGGTCTACCGCAGGTACGCGCCGAAGCTCCTGCAGATCGTGGCGATCGTCGTCGTCCCCCTGACGCTCCTCAACGCCCTGATCGCCAACGTGGTGTTCGCCCCCGAGACCACGCTCGGCGTCAACCCGATCACCGGCGAGCCCACCGAGGTCGTCGTTCGAAGCACCGGGGTCGCGATCGTCGTGGCCCTCATCGGGGTGCTCGTGAGCATCGTGATCACCGCGATGCTCCAGGCCGCGATCCTGCGGGCGGCCGCGCAGTCGACCCTGGGGGACCCGGTCGATGCGAGCGAGAGCCTCCGCTTCGGCTACCGCAGGGTCGGGAGCGTGATCCTCGTCTCGGTCCTCGTCGGTCTCGTCGTCGGCGGCGGCGCGATCGTGCTCGGGCTGATCGGGGCCCTGCTCGGCCCGCTCGTCGTGATCTTCGTGCTCGCCGCGGTGGTCTGGGCGGTGTTCGCGGGCACGAGGCTGTCGGTCAGCGTGCCGGCCCTCGTCGTGGAGAACGCCCGCGGAGCCGAGGCGCTGCGCCGGTCCTGGGACCTCGTGGGCGGGCATTTCTGGCACGTCCTCGCCACGGTGGTCGTCGCGACCCTGATCGCCGGGATCGTCGGCGGGGTGATCTCGGCGCTCGGTGGCGGCAACTGGTTCCTGGGCTGGGTGTTCTCCGCGATCGGGCAGATCATCACCGCGCCGTTCGTCGCGCTCGTGACGGCGACGCTGTACCTCGACCTGCGGGCCCGGGCGGGCACGCTCACGGCGGATCGACTGCGGACCGAGCTGAGCCTGTGACCGAGCCGCCCGGCGGGCTCGGGCGTCGGTAGAATCCCGGCCGACCCCACCCGCTCCCAAGGACGTTCGATATGCGCATCTTGATCCTCGGCGGCGACGGCTACCTCGGCTGGCCGACCGCCATGCGCTTCTCGAGCCGCGGCCACGACGTCCACGTCGTCGACAACTACCTGCGCCGACGGGCCCACGAGGAGGCCGGGACGGACTCGCTCACCCCGATCGCCGAGGACCTCGGCGCACGGGTACGCGCCTGGCGCGAGGTGACGGGCCGCGAGATCGGGGTCACCGAGGGCGACCTCACCGACTGGGAGGTGGTGCGGGGGGTGTTCGCGTCGTTCCGGCCCGAGGCGATCGTCCACTACGGGGAGATGCCGAGCGCGCCGTACTCGATGCGGGACCGCGACCACGCCGTGTTCACCCAGACGAACAACGTCGTCGGCACCCTGAACGTGCTGTGGGCCATGCGGGACCTCGCGCCCGACGCTCACCTCGTGAAGCTCGGAACCATGGGCGAGTACGGCACGCCGAACATCGATATCGAGGAGGGCTACCTCGAGATCCACCACAACGGCAGGACCGACGTGCTGCCGTTCCCGAAGGTGCCGGGCTCGATGTACCACCTGTCGAAGGTTCACGACTCCCACAACATCCACTTCGCCTGCCGCGTGTGGGGTCTTCGCGCCACCGACCTGAACCAGGGGGTCGTCTACGGGATCCACACCGACGAGACCCAGCTCGACGAGCGGCTCCTCACCCGCTTCGACTACGACGACGTGTTCGGCACCGCGCTGAACCGGTTCTGCCTGCAGGCGGTGATCGGCCATCCCCTCACGGTCTACGGCAAGGGGGGCCAGACGCGCGGCTACCTCAACATCGTCGATACCCTCCAGTGCGTCGAGCTCGCTGTGAACCACCCCGCCGAGCCCGGGGAGTTCCGGGTCTTCAACCAGTTCACCGAGCAGTTCTCCGTGTTGGAGCTCGCCGAGCTCGTCCAGAAGGCCGGCGCCCAGGTGGGCCTCGAGGTCGAGGTCCGCTCGGTCGAGAACCCTCGGGTCGAGCTCGAAGAGCACTACTACAACGCGCGGCACACGAAGCTGCTCGACCTGGGGCTGCGTCCGCACCTGCTGTCGGAGACGCTGATCGGCTCGATGTTCGAGACGATCGAACGCTACCGTGACCGGGTCGACGTGGCGCACATCCTGCCGCGCGATCGCTGGCGCCCGCCGGACCGATGAGCACCCTGAGGATCCTCGGGAGCCTCGCCGCCCTCGGCTTCTTCGCGTTCGTCGCCCGGCGCTACGCCCGCCGGCAGGTGAGCCGGCTCACGCTCATCATCGCGAGCTTCGTCACCCTGGGCGTGCTCGCGATCGCCGCGGCGCCGCACGCGTTCGATCCCCTCTTCGAGACGTTCAACTTCCAACCCGGCAACAACGGGCGGCTCATCGCGCTGCTGCTCGCGGCAACGGCGCTGCTGTTCCTGCTGTGGTTCCGAGCCCAGGCGACCGCCGAGGAGGTCCGCTGGAGCATCCGCCGTCTCGTCGAGGCGCTCGGCGTCGAGCGCTTCGACTGGGAGGAGGCCCGCCGGCGTCGCGGCGAGGGCCCGCTGCTCGTCACGATCTCCCCCGCCTACAACGAGGCCGAGAACGTCGGGGCGGTGATCCACGCGATGCCCGAGGAGGTGGATGGGTTCCGCGTGCTGCCGATCGTCGTCGACGACTGCTCGGAGGACGACACGGCCCGCGTCGCGCGCGAGGCCGGCGCCCTCGTCGCGCGCCTGCCGATCCGCCGGGGCGGCGGCCTCGCGATCCGGGTCGGCTACGAGATCGCGCTCGCGCTCGGGGCCGACATCGTCGTCACGCTCGACGCCGACGGCCAGCACCTGCCCGAAGAGCTCCCGATCCTCCTCAAGCCGATCCTCGAGGGCCAGGCCGACCACGTGAACGGCTCCCGCATGCTCGGGGACTTCGAGGGCGGCCCGCTGATCCGCCACGTCGGCGTCCACTTCTTCTCGTGGGTCGTCACGGTGCTCACCGGTCAACGCGTCACCGACATCTCGAGCGGCTACCGGGCGACGCGGGCCGAGACCCTCCGGCGCCTGATCCTGGAGCAGGACCAGTTCTGGGCCTCAGAGGTGACGATCGAGGCGCTCCGACAGCGCGCACGCGTCACGGAGGTGCCGGTCACGTTCCTCACCCGTCGCGGGGGCGAGTCGAAGAAGCCGAAGTCGCTGCGCTACGCCTGGAACTTCTCCAAGGCGATCGCGAAGACCTGGCTCCGCTGAGCGACCGCGAGAGATCGTCCCCGGCCGCGGGGGCTCATGGGCGGCGCTCCCGCGCGACGCGGAGCTCACGGCGGACCTTCTTCCAGTCGCTCGAGCGCACGCTGAACACCGCGTCGGTGACGATCTGGGCGACCCCGAGGACGACGAGCGCCACCGCAGCCCAGGCCGGCGCAGCGGAGGCGGGATAGAACGAGAGCGCGGCGAACGGCGCGAGCTTCGTCGCGATCGCCCCGCTCGCGTGCATCCACGCTCGCGCCACGGGGTCGGCGCGCAGGTAGGTCGCGTAGTCGGTCTTGATCCCGGGGCGCGGTGGGGGCGGGCCTCCCAGGAAGTAGTCGGTGAACCGGATCCCGACGAGGCGTCCGACGAGGTGGTGCGTCGGGGCGTGCAGGGTGACGCTCCAGCTGGCCCCGGCGCCGACGAGCAGCAGGCCCGACCAGGTCGGGCTGCGCACGGCCGTCGCGGCGACCGCGGCCGCAAGCCCGCCGAGGGCCCCGAGCGCCAAGACCCCTGTGCCGACGCCGGCCGAGATGCGGCGGCGCCCGACCCAGGCCAGGAACGCCGCTCGATCGATCCGCCCGATCCGGTCCGCGTGGAGGGCCACGAGGCCCGGGTCGCGCTTGACCCGCTCGACCAGGCGCCAGAAACCGAGCGCCCGCAGATCCGTCGAACCGGCGTCAACCTCGGCTTCGATCCGCTCCAGCGCCGCCCCGACGTCCTCGGCCGATCTGCCTTCGCGCGGCTCCACGCCCCGATCCCTTTCCCGCCCTAGAATCCCCCCGGACGCGCCTTCCGAGCGCTTCCCCCGAGGGAGGAGACCACGTCCACCAGCATGACACAGACCTCCGCCACCGCCCGCAGCGACGGCCACGTCCTCACGACCCTGGACGGCCGGTACCACATCGTGGAGCGGATCGCCGCGGGAGGGATGGGCGAGGTGTTCCGGGCCCGCGACGCGGTGCTGTCCCGCGAGGTCGCGATCAAGGTCCTGCACCGATCGCTGGCTTCCGACCAGGCCTTCGTCGAGCGGTTCCGCCGAGAGGCCCGGGCGGCCGCGACCCTGAACCATCCGAACGTCGTCGCGGTCTA
Organism: Actinomycetota bacterium; assembly: GCA_026003015.1. Classification (GTDB taxonomy): domain Bacteria; phylum Actinomycetota; class UBA4738; order UBA4738; family HRBIN12; genus BPGL01. The sequence continues at coordinate 580,853 of BPGL01000001.1, forward strand.
CGACTGGGGGGCCGTCGACGGGATCTACTTCATGGTGATGGAGTACGTGCACGGGCGCTCCGTCCGCGAGCTGCTGAACGCCACCGGGCGTCTCGCTCCGGCTCAAGCCGCCGAGATCGTTCGCCAGGCGCTCCTCGCGCTCGAGCACGCGCACGCGCGCGGGATCGTGCACCGGGACCTCAAGCCCGAGAACATCCTGGTGACCCCCGAGGGGCTCGTGAAGCTCACCGACCTCGGGCTCGCCCGCGCGTTCGCCGACGGGCGGACGACCCGCGCCGGCGTCGTGAGCGGCACGGTCCAGTACCTGGCCCCCGAGCAGATCCGTGGTGAGCCCGCCGACCCGCGAAGCGACCTGTACTCCTTGGGCATCCTCACCTTCGAGCTGCTGACGGGGCGGCTGCCGTTCACCGGCGAAACCCCGATGGCGATCGCCTACCAGCACCTGTCGGGTCGCGTCCCGCGGCCCTCGTCCCTCGTGCCCGAGGTCGGCCCGGAGCTCGACGGCTTCGTGGCGAGCGCGACCGACCGCGACCGCGAGCTGCGGCCGGAGTCGGCCCGCGTGATGCGCCGGGACCTCGAGTCGATCGCCGAGCGCCTGCCGGTGAGCCGTCCGCTCGCCGCCTGCGTGCAGGACCTGCCGACGGTGCTCGGCTCGACCGAACCCACCGAGATCGTCGAGCGGCTCGAGACGGCCGAGCTCCCTCGGACCGGGCGGGGACGACGCCGGCGCCTGCGGCGGGCGCTGCTCTGGCTCCTCGTCCTCGCGGCCGTCGGCACGGCCGGCTGGGGAGCCTGGGCCTACCTGCTGCCACGGTCGGTGAGCGTGCCGCCGCTCGTCGGCTCGTCGATCGACCAGGCCCGCCGGACCCTCGCGGAGCTCGACCTGGCGGTGCGCATCGCCCCGGGCCGCTACGACGACCGCCCTGCGGGCACGGTGCTCGCGCAGCGTCCCGCGCCGGGAACCGAGCTCGAGCGCGGCGCGACGGTCGTGCTCATCCCCTCGCAGGGGCCGCCGCCGGTGCCCGTCCCCGACCTGGCGGGCCTGACGCTGGAGGAGGCACGGGCCGAGCTCGCGCGCGCCGGCCTGGAGGCCGAGGTGCGGCGCGTCTGGCACGACCGGGTGCCCGAGGGCCGCGTCGTCCGTCAGTCCCCGACGGCCACCTCGACGCTGCCCGAGGGCTCGGCGGTGGAGGTCGTCGTCAGCCGCGGCCACGCCCCGGTCGACGTGCCGGACGTGATCGGCGCGCCCGAGGCGCGGGCCACGAAGGCCCTGGAGGCCGCGGGCTTCGAGGTGAGCGTGATCACCGGGTTCTCCAAGAAGGTCGAGCGGGGACACGTCATCGCCGTCAGCCCCGAGCCGGGCACGACGCAGCCCTACGGCTCGCAGGTGCAGCTCACCGTCTCGCTCGGCCCCGAGCGCTTTCCGGCGCCGACGCTCACCGGCCTGTCCCCCGCCCGGGCCCGGGCTCGGGCGGACGAGTTCGGCCTCAAGGTCGACTACTTCTACGTGCCGAACACGCCCCAGACGATCGTGATCAGCCAGACGCCGGCGGCGGGGACCACGGTGTCCTACGGCGACACGATCACCCTGTTCGTCGCCTGAGGCCTCAGGGCTCCCGCTCCGCGCCGCCGCGCTCTTGGTAGGCGTAGCGCTCCTCGGCGAAGGGATCGGCGTGCACGTGGTAGCCCCGGATCTCCCAGAACCCGCGGCGGTTCTCTGCCGAGAACTCCAGGCCGGTGAGCCACTTCACGCTCTTCCACGCATAGCGTTTCGGGACGACCAGCCGCAGCGGCCACCCGTGTTCGGGCGTGAGGTCCTCCCCGTGGTTCCGCCACGCGAGGAGCACGTCGTCGTCCAGCATCGCCGCGAGCGAGAGGTTCGCCGAATACCCGGCCGCGCCGTGCGCGATCACCCACCGCGCCTCCGGCAACGGCCGCACGCGCTCGGCGATCGCGCGGAACGGGACCCCCTCCCAGGCGTTGTCCAGGGTCGTCCACCCGGTGACGCAGTGCATGTCGGCGCCGACGAGCACCGTCGGCATCGAGCGCAGATCGGCGTAGGCGATCACCGTCGGCTCCTCGACGAGCCCCGAGACCTCGAGATCCCACCGCTCGCCGTCGAACCGTGGGATCGGCCCGACGTGCAGGACCGGCCAGGTCTTGACGAGACGCTGGCCCGGCGGGATCCGGCGTGCGATCTCGTCGGGGTAGCCTCGGCCGATCAGCCCCATCACGACCCCCGGAGGCCCATACCTGCGACGCGTCGCCACGCGTCGATCGCGTACGCGATGCCCGCGTCGTCGACGTCGCGATGCGTGACCATGCGGAGACGGCCCGCCACCGGCACGGCGCCGACGCCCTCGACGCCCAGACGCTCGATCGCGGTCGCGACCGACAGCCCCGTCGCCTCGGTGTCCACGAACACCATGTTCGTCTCGACCGTGCGCGGATCGACGGCACCTGGGGAGATCTCGGCGATCGCCTCGGCGAGCCGTCGGGCTCGGGCGTGGTCCTCCGCGAGGCGCCCGGGGCCCTCTTCGAGCGCGACCAGGCCCGCCGCCGCGAGCACCCCTGCCTGGCGCCAGCCACCCCCGAACAGGATCCAGATCCGACGGGCCTCCCGGATCAGCTCCGCCGGGCCGCACAGCACGGACCCGATCGGCGCGCCGAGGCCCTTGGACAGGCAGAACATCATCGTGTCGACCTGTGACGTCCATTCGCGCACGTCCAGACCGGTCGCGGCCGCCGCGTTGAAGATCCGCGCCCCGTCGAGGTGGATCGGCACGCCCGCCTCCTCAGCCACCTTCCGCACCGCCCGGAGCTCCTCGGCCGGCATGACGCTGCCCGCGTGGCTGCCCACCGTGTTCTCGACCGCCAGCAGATCGACGACCTCGACGTCGAACGCATCGTCGGGCTCGAGCAGGCGGCGCGCGAGCTCCGCCGTCATCCACCCCCGCTCCGCGCTGCTCCCCGTTCGGTAGGCGATGCCCGACAGCACCGCCGAGGACGCGACCTCGGTCGTCGCCACGTGGGCGCCCGCCTCGCACGCGACGAGGTGGCCCGCCCCGCGCGCGTGCAGCGCCAGACCGATCTGGTTGGCCATCGTGCCGGTCGCGACGAACAGCGCCGCCTCCGTTCCCGTGACCTCGGCGGCTCGCTCCTGCAGGCGGTTCACCGTGGGATCGTCCCCGTACCAGGCGTCGCCGACCTCGGCCTTCGCCATCGCATCCCGCATCGCCGGGGAGGGCGTCGTCACCGTGTCGGACCGAAGGTCCACCCGGAACGGGCTCATCCGAAGAACACCTCGGCCTCGCGGTAGAGGTCCAGGGGCACGTCCTTGCGCGGACCGAGCGCCTCGGTCAGCGGGACGTCGCGGACGTCCTGTCCCCTGCGCGACACCATGCGTCCCCACCCGCCGGCGGTGGCGAGGTCGACCGCGGCCAGCCCGAACCGGGTTCCGAGCACGCGGTCGAAGGCCACCGGTGAGCCGCCCCGCTGGACGTGACCGAGCACCGTCACCCGGCACCCGTAGCCGGTGCGTTTCTCGATCTCGGGAGCCACGAGGTAGGAGATCCCGCCGAGGCGCGGGAACCCGTTCTCATCGAGCTCGTATCGAGGCTCCTCCATCGTGCCCGGAACCGGCATCGCGCCCTCGGCGACGACGACGATCGAGAACGAGCTCGTCGCCATGTGCCGGTGCCGCAGGTGCCGACAGACCTCCTCGATGTCGAACGGATGCTCGGGGATCAGCAGCATGTCGGCGCCGCCGGCGACCGCAGCGTACAGCGCGATCCAGCCCGAGTGGCGCCCCATCACCTCGACGACCATCACGCGATCGTGGCTCTCGGCGGTGGAGTGCAGTCGATCGACCGCGTCGGTCGCGACCTGCACGGCCGTGTGGAACCCGACCGTGATGTCGGTCCCCGGAAGATCGTTGTCGATCGTCTTCGGCACCCCGACGATCGGAACCCCACGCTCGGCGATCTCCGCCCCGGCGCCGAGCGTTCCCTCGCCGCCGATCACGATCAGCCCGTCGATCCCGTGCGTCTGGAGCGTCCGGACGATCCGGTCCACTCCGCCGTCGGCGCGACGGGGATCGGTACCGGAGCTGCCGAGGATCGTCCCGCCTCGGTGCAGGATGCCGCGCACGCTGGGTAGGTCCAGCTCGACGGCGTCGTCCTCCAGGACCCCGCGCCAGCCGTCCCGGAACCCGACGAACGAATGGCCGTAGACCCCGACGCCCTTGCGGACGATCGCGCGGATGACCGCGTTGAGACCCGGGCAGTCGCCGCCTCCGGTCAGGATCCCGATCCGCACGACCCCCACGCTACACCGTCGTGGCGCGGCGGCCGGGCAGGGCCCTCCCCGAGGGCAGGGTCGGGTAGGATGACGTCCGTGACGCCGGTCGCCGCCCTGTTGCCCGAGATCGACGGCCTGCTGCCGCTGGTGTTCGTCGCGCTCATCGTGGGCCTCACCGGGCTCGTCGGGGCCTTCGCCGTGTTCCTCGTCGTTCAGCAGTTCCGCAACCCGGGCCGCCCGCCCCGCCCCTCGCGCTAGCGGCCGTCCGGCTCCTCCGCCATCGCGTCGTCGGGCAGGATCGTCGTGCCTCCATCGCCGCGAAGGACGGCCGGCGCGTGATCGAGCTCGCCGATGTGCACCCGTCGGCCGCCGCTGGCGAGGAATCCGATCGCGGCCTCGATCTTCGGCGCCATCGAGCCGGCGCCGAACGCCCCCGCGGCGAGGAGCTCCCGGGCGCGGCTCGCGCTCATCCGGTCGATCCCCCGGGCCGCCGGCGTGCCGAAGTCGATCTGGACCTGTTCCACGTCGGTCAGGATCAGCAGCGCCGAGGCACGCACCTCGTGGGCGAGGATCGCCGCCGCGAGGTCCTTGTCGACGACCCCCTCGCGACCGATCAGCCGGGGGCCCTCCTCGATCACCGGCACGCCGCCGCCCCCGGCGGCGATCACGACGACCCCGTCGGCGACGAGCCGCTCGATCACCGGGGTCTCGACGACCGAGTAGGGCCGGGGGGAGGGCACGACGCGGCGATAGCCGCCGTGCGGGTCGGGACGCATCACCCACCCACGCTCGGCGGTGAGACGCTCGGCCTGCTCGGCGGTGAAGTAGGGACCGATGAACTTCGTCGGATCCTCGAAGGCCGGGTCGTCGGGCCGGACCCGCGTGAGCGTGAGGACGGTCGCCACCGGACGCTCCATCCCCCGCTCGTAGAACACGTCGCCGATCGTCACCTGCAGCAGGTAGCCGATCTGGCCCTGACTCTCTGCGCCACAGACGTCCAGGGGCATCGGATGGACCTGGCCCGAGGCCGCTTCCTGCTGGATCAAGATCCGGCCGACCTGCGGGCCGTTGCCGTGGGTGACGACGACCTCCCAGCCGTCCGCGGCGATGTCGGCCACGCGCTCCGCCGCCGCGCGCGCGGCTCGGTAGGCCTCCTCGTAGGTATCGGGCGCCCCTCGACGAAGCAGGGCGTTGCCACCGAGGGCGACGACGACCCGCCGCACGCGCCCTCCTACAGGACGGGCCGAAGGACCTCGTCGAGCTGCGGCGAGTCCGGCAGGATCTCGAGGTCGTATCGGACGCGCACGGCCGGCTTCGGAAGGTCGATCACCCGCCGCAGGTCGATCGGCGTTCCGACGACGACGAGATCGACCTCGGCGGCGGCGATCGTCTTCTGCATCTCGATGAGCTGAGCCTCGCTGTAGCCCATCGCGGGCAAGACGGCGCCGACGTCGTAGCGCTCGAGGGTCTCGGCGATCGTCCCCACCGCCCAGGGCCTCGGGTCGACGATCTCGGCCGCGCCGGCGCGGCGTGCGGCCACCACCCCCGCCCCGATCTTCATCTCACCGTGGGTCAGCGTCGGGCCGTCCTCGACGACGAGCACCCGCTTGCCGCGGATCGCGGCCTCGTCGTCGACCGTGACGCGCGAGTTGGCCCGCACCACCGTAGCCGTCGCGTTCGTCTGCGCGATCGTCGCCTCGAGCTGGGCGAGCTGCTCCGGTGTGGCGGAGTCGACCTTGTTGATCAGGACCACGTCGGCCATCCGCAGGTTCGCCTCCCCCGGGTGGTAGCGGACCTCGTGGCCGGGTCGGAGCGGATCGACGAGCACGACGTGGACCGTCGGACGGAAGAACGGGAGGTCGTTGTTGCCGCCGTCCCACAGCAGGACGTCGCACTCGGCCTGGGCCTCCGCCAGGATCGCCTCGTAGTCGACGCCCGCGTAGATCACCGTGCTGGAGATCAGGTGCGGCTCGTACTCCTCGCGCTCCTCGATGGTCGTGCGGTAGCGGTCGAGGTCGGCCAGCTCGGCGAAGCGCTGGACCCGCTGGGCGGCGAGGTCGCCGTAGGGCATCGGGTGGCGCACCGCGACGACGCGCTTGCCTCGCTCGCGCAGGAACCCCGCGATCGCCCGCGTCGTCTGGGACTTGCCCACGCCCGTGCGAACGGCCGTGATCGCCACCACGGGCACCTCGGCCTCGAGCATCGTCGCGTCGGGTCCGAGCAGCAGGAAGCTCGCGCCGGCGGCCAGGGCGATCGAGGCGCGGTGCATCACGTACTCGTGCGACACATCGGAGTAGCTGAACACGACCTCGTCGACGTCGTGGCGCCGCACGAGGTCGGCGAGCCCCTCCTCGTCGTAGATCGCGATCCCGTTCGGGTAGCGGGGTCCCGCGAGCGCCGCCGGGTAGGTCCGGTCCTCGATGAAGGGGATCTGCGTCGCGGTGAAGCCGACGACCTCGACCTCGGGGTCGTCCCGGTACACCACGTTGAAGTTGTGGAAGTCACGGCCGGCGGCCCCCATGATGAGGACGCGTCGCTTCGGCATGGCTGCACCGTCCTTTCGGTCGGTCCGATCCCGGCGGGCTGCGCGCCGGCGGCGGGTTCGTCGGTGTGATGCGCGGGAGGCGCGAGGCGCCGGGGGCCCGACCGCTCCCGCTCTTCGGGGGGAGCCTACTCCATCGCGACCGGATCGGGCCCCCCCGAGGCATCGTCGATCGGCTCCCAGCCTCGCTCACCGACCCGCCCGAAGGGCGCCGCGAAGTGAGACACCCCGACCCGCCAGCCGCGGGCGCGCGCGAGGTCGAGCACGCGTCGGCGCGACGCCGCGCCGAGCGCGGGGTCGACGTCGTGGCTCGACGGCCACTCGGGGTGCGCGACCTGGATCGGCAGGTGGAGCAGGTCCCCGGCGAGCACGAGGCCCTCCCGTCCCGCTTCCACGACCACGACCCGGTGCCCGGGGGTGTGTCCCGGCGCGTGGTGGACGCTGAGGCCCGCAACGATCTCGACGTCGTCCGCGGTCACCGCCAACATCCCCGCGCGCGCAAGCGCCTCGGCCGCGCCCCCGTCCTCCTCACCGGAGGCGAAGAACGCTCGCTCCGCCGCGTGGAGGTGGTGCCGAGCGTTCGGGAACCGCGGCAGACCATCGGATCGCACCGCGCCGCCGACGTGGTCGGCGTGCAGGTGGGTATGGACCACGTGTCGGATCGCCGCGGCCGGGGTGCCGACCCGCTCGAGGGACGTCTCGATCCGACCCACGACGTCGTACGGAGCACGACCGAGGTGCCCGATCCCGCAATCGACGAGGACCTCGCCCGCGGGGGTGCGCACGAGGAACGCGTGGACGTGCCAGGCCCAGCTCGCGGGCCCGGCGAAGGCCCAGCGGAACCGCTCGCGCTCGGCGTCCCAGTCGACCCGGCGACCCGGACACTCCTCGGCGAGGGGCAGGGGGGCCCAGCCGTCGCACAACGCGATGACCTCGACGCCGCCGGCGCGCACCGCCCCGGCGTGGAGGGGGTCGGGATCGAGGTCGCTCGGCACGTCGACATCGTGCAGGCTCGCCCGCTCGGGATCCAGGCCCACCCAGGTCGCCTCGGCCACGGCGCGCGTCGCGACCACCTCGAGGAGGTCCCGCAGGCGCCACCGGCCGGATGCCTGGAGCCCAGCGAGCGCCCGCAGGCCGGGCTCCCGGCGCAGCGCGATCGGGAGCGGCCGAGGCCCCTCGGACGTGTCGAGGGCCGTCGCCTCCGCGTCGTCCGCGAGGCGGTCGAGCAGCAACCGCAGGACCGCGGGCTCGACCCTCGGCATGTCGCCTCCGACGACGAGCACGACGTCGGCCCGGACGGCGCCGAGACCCGCCGCCAGCCCCGCGAGCGGTCCCCGGCTCGCCTCGACGTCGCGCACCCGGTGCACGGCGGGCGGGAGGTCGGCTCCGGGGTCGTCGGGCGCGAGCACGACCCAGACCTCGTCGAGCACCGCGCGGACGCGCTCGAGCGTGTGCGCGAGCACGGTCGCGCCCCGGTAGGGCGCGCGGAGCTTGTCGCGGCCGAACCGCCGGGAGGCGCCGCCGGCCAGGACGATCGCCGCGGCGCGGTCGGACACGTCGCGCTCCCTACGGCGCCGGGTCGGCCCGGTCGCGGCGGGACGCGGACCGTTCGTCGCGACGCCCGACGTAGGCGAAGCCGAACCGGCCCTTGATGCACAGGTGGCCGCGGGTGATGTCGTGGTCGGCCGGCGAGGTGACCTTCACGATCTCGTCGTCTTGCACGTGAACCTCGAGCTCGCAGCCGACGCCGCAGTAGGGACAGATCGTCGTCGTGATCCGCTGGCGCGACTCGTCCCAGCTGCCTTCTCGGCGCAGGTCGTGCTCGCGCTTGGCCATCAGCGCCCCGGTCGGACACACCCCGATGCAGTTGCCGCAGTACACGCACGCGCTCTCGTCGAGCGGGACGGCGAACTCGGTGGAGATCCGGGCGTCGAACCCGCGCCCCGCGACGGCGATCGCGAACGTGTGCTGGGCGTCCTCCCCACAGGCCTCGACACAGCGGTAGCACAAGACGCATCGCGCGTAGTCGCGCACGTACAGCTCGTTGTCGATCGTGACCGGCTGGGCGACCGACTCGGCGACCGTCGGGTCCTCGGGCTCGTGATGGTGGCCGGCCCGTCGACGGTCGCGCTCCCCCGCGGGCAACGGGTCCATCCGGGCGCCGAACCGCTCCGGGTCGGCGCCGTAGGCGCGCGTCCAGCGCTCCCAGTCCTCGCCGGCCAGCGACAGATCCACGCTCGAGCCCAGGAGCTCCATCACGAGCCGCCGGGAATGCCGCACGCGCTCGGTATCGGTGGCGATCTCCATCCCCGCTTCCACAGGACGGGAGCAGGCGGGCACGAGCGTCCGCGCGCCCGTGATCTCCACCACGCACACGCGGCAAGCGTTCACCGGCGTGAGGTTCGGCGCGTAGCACAGCGTCGGCGTGTCGATCGCGAGGGCTCGGCAGGCGTCGAGGATCGTGGAGCCCTCCGGCACCCGGACCGGCCGGCCGTCGACGGTCACCTCGACGAGTCGCCGCGGCGGCGCGAGCGGGACCGGCACGCTCACGCAGAGCCCCCCGTCCGATCGAAGGCGTCGAACTTCGCGACCGCCGAGCCGATCGCCTGCGCGGCGGCCTGGCCGAGCCCGCAGATCGACGCGTCGCGCATGACGCGCGCGAGCTCGTCGAGTCGCGCGTGCTCGTCCGCGCGGGTGCCCAGGGTCCGACCGCGGACGAGCCGGAGCAGCGCCTCCTCCTGGCGGACCGTGCCGACCCGACAGGGAACGCACTGCCCGCAGGACTCGTCGCGGAAGAACCGCGCGATCCGCAGGCACAGGTCGCCCAGATCGGCCGTCTCGTCGATCACCAGCACGACCCCCGATCCCAACGTCGCGCCCGCGGCGCGGGCGCCCTCGAAGGACAGGGGCAGGTCGAGCTCGTCGGGCCGGACGAACCCGCCCGCCGCCCCCCCGAGCAGCACGGCTTGCAGGCGCCGCCCGCCCGCGACACCGCCGGCGAGATCGAGGAGGTCGCCCAGGCGCGCCCCGTGCTCGACCTCGTAGACACCCGGGCGCTCGACGTGGCCCGAGAGGCAGAACAGCCGCGGGCCGGTCGAGCCCTCGGTCCCGATGGCCGCGTAGCCGGGACCGCCGAGCTCGAGCACGAGCGGCACGTTCACGAGCGTCTCGACGTTGTTGATCACCGTGGGACGTCCGAACAGACCGTGGGTCACGGGGAACGGAGGCTTGTTCCGAGGCTCCCCTCGCTTGCCCTCGATCGACTCGAACAGCGCGGTCTCCTCGCCGCACACGTAGGCGCCCGCACCCCGCCGGAGCTCGATGTCGAAGGCGAAGTTCTCCCCCATGACGTCGGGCCCCAGGAACCCGCGCCGCCGCGCCTGCTCGATCGCGAGCTCGAGCCGCTCGGTCGCGAGCGGGTACTCGCCGCGGATGTAGATGAACCCGCGCTCGGCGCCCGTCGCGAAGCCGGCGATCGTGAGCGACTCCACGAGCGCGAACGGGTCGAGCTCCATGAGGAGCCGATCCTTGAAGGTACCGGGCTCGGACTCGTCGGCGTTCGCGATCACGTAGTGCGGACGGACCGGCTGTTCGGCGACCGCGCGCCACTTCACCCCCGTCGGGAAGGCCGCCCCGCCTCGGCCCAGGAGCTTCGCGTCGGTGACCTCGCGGATCACCCCGGCCGGGCCGAGCTCGATCGCCCGGCGCAGCGCCTCGTACCCGCCGTGGGCCCGGTAGTCGTCGAGGGAGGTCGGGTCGACCCGTCCCACCCGCCGCAAGAGCCGGAGCCCCGAGCGCGCCGCCGGGTCCCACGCCTGAGGAGCGGACACCGCGCCCGCGCACGTGACGGTCGCCTCGGGCGCGACGGCGGCTCGGATCGCGGCGAGCGAGGCGCCCCCGAGCGAGACGTCGGGCCGCCCCGCGCGCTGGGCGAGGAAGGCCGGGGCCTGGTCGCACATGCCGAGGCAGGGACTGCGGACCCAGGTCCACCCGCCGGCGTCCGCGTCCTCGGGCGCCTCGGCTTCGAGCGCTTCCACGAGCTCGCGGGCGCCCCGCAGGCGGCAGGCCAGGTCGTCGCAGACGTGCACGACCGTCGGCGGCGACGGCTCCAGGCGGAACAGGGCGTAGAACGACGCGACGCCGTAGGCCTCAGCCGGAGGGACGTCGAGCCGGGCGCAGACCTCGTTCAGACCGCCCTCGCTGATCCAGCCGACCCGCGACTGCAGGGCGTGCAGCGCCGGGAGCAGCAGGGTCCGGCGCGAGGCGAGCTCGTGCCCGCCGCGCGCCACCCGCCCTTCGAGGAACCGCACCCGCGCGTCGGGCAGCGCCGGCGGCACGGCCGGCCCGAGGAGCTCGTCCAGCGCCGCCCGCTCCTCAGGGCTCGCCGCCGCGTCGCTCAGATGCAGCTCCACCGCGACCGCCTCACCGACCGGCCCGGGCGAGCCCGTCGCCCGGAGCCGTCTCGAGCCGGTCGATCCGGATCGCCGTCGCCTTGAACTCGGCCGTGCCCGACTTCGGGTCCGTCGCGTCGATCGTGAGCCGGTTCGTCTCGACCTCGTCGGGGAAGTGCATCGTCATGAACGCGAGGCCCGGCCGCAGGGCCGCAGAGATGTGCACGGGCGCCACGACCTCGCCGCGGCGGGAGGACACGAGAACCCGCTCGCCCTCGACGACCCCGAGCTCCGCCGCGTCGTGCGGGGACAGCTCGATCGCCTCGGGGCGGCGCAAGGGGGACGTGTAGGCGCCGGTCTGCACGCCGGTGTTGTAGGAGTCGAGCCGGCGCCCGGTCGTGAGCCGGATCGGGTACTCCTCGGTGAGCTCGTCGACCGGGGGCTCGTCCACGACCACGCTGAACGGGGCCCGGGGCCCGCGCTCGGCGGGGTCCTCGGCCCACAGGCGGGCGTGCAGGAACTGCGTCCCGGGGTGGTCCTCGTCGGGGCAGGGCCACTGGATCCCGCCGAGCTCCTCGAGGCGCCGCCACGACATCCCGCGGTGCATCGGCGACAGGGAGCGCACCTCCTCCCAGGCGTCGTAGGCGGTGACGTCGCCCCAGTCCCACCCGAGCCGGCGTGCGAGCTGGGCCAGGATCCAGATGTCGTCGCGCGCGTTGCCCGGCGGGTCGAGCGCCTTGCGGACCCGCTGCACCCGCCGCTCGGAGTTCGTCACCGTCCCCTCGGATTCGAAAGCGCTGTTCGCCGCCGGGAGCACCACGTCGGCGATCTCGGCCGTCTTCGTCATGAAGATGTCCTGCACGATCAGGGTGTCGAGGTTCTCGAGGAGCTTGCGCGCGCGGGTGGCGTCGGCCTCCGAGCTCACCGGGTTCTCACCGATGCAGTACACCGCCGTGAGCTCACCCCGCTCCATCGCCTCGAACATCGCGGTCAGGTGCCAGCCGTAGCGCGGCATGATCGGCCGCCCCCACGCCCGTTCGAAACGCGCCCGGGCCTCGTGGTCGCGCTCGATGTCCTGGAACCCCGTGAGCTTGTTGGGGATCGCGCCCATGTCCCCGCCCCCCTGCACGTTGTTCTGGCCTCGAAGCGGATTCAGCCCGGAGCCGTAGCGTCCCACGTGGCCGGTGAGCAGCCCGAGGTTGATCAGCGCGAGCACGTTGTCCACGGCGTTGTGGTGCTCGGTGATCCCGAGGGTCCAGCAGATCATCGCGCGGTCGGCCTTCGCGTAGGCGTGCGCGACCTCGCGGATCACCGACGCCGGCACCCCCGTCACGGCGGCGCCGCGGTCCAGCGTCCAGGGCTCGACCGAAGCGGCGTAGGCGTCGAAGCCATCCGTCGCCCGTGCGATGAAGGTCGTGTCGTGCAGATCCGCGTGGATGATCTCCCGCGCGATGGTGTTCGACAGGGCGACGTCGGTTCCTACGTCGATCCCCAGCCACAGGTCGGCGAACGCCGCGGACTCCGTGCGGCGGGGGTCCACGACGATCAGGCGCGCCCCCGCGCGGATCCCCTTCAAGACGTGGTGGAAGAAGATCGGGTGCGCGGCGCGCGCGTTCGACCCCCACAGCAGGATCAGGTCGGTGTGCTCGACCTCCTCGTATGAGCTGGTGCCGCCCCCGGCACCGAAGACCGTGGCCAGACCGACCACGCTCGGCGCGTGTCAGGTGCGGTTGCAGCTATCGATGTTGTTCGTGCCCAGGACCTGGCGAGCGAACTTCCCGGCGAGGAAGTTCATCTCGTTCGTCGCCTTCGAGCACGAGAACAGGCCGGCCCCCCAGCCGGGGTTGCGCTCGACGGCGCGCTGCAGCCCCTGGGCGGCTCGGTCGAGAGCCTCGTCCCAGGTGGCCGTCCGCAGCGAGCCGCGTTCGCGAACCATCGGCTCGGTCAGCCGCACGAGCCCGTTCGACATCGAACCTCGCTCCTTCCCACCGCGTCCTCGCGGTGCTCCTCCGATTGTAGGGCCGTCGGGCGAGCGGCCTGTAGGGGCGACCGGGGGACCGGAGACTCCCGCCGGGTTCGGCTCGGCGGCCGGATAGGCTGGGCGCGATGGCGGTCACCGCGACCTCGGCCCTCGGGCGGCGCCTGGGCTGGGCGCTGCTCGCGATCGTCCTGATCCTCGCCTACGGGATCGTCGGGTACCTGCTGCTCGGGTTCGACCTCGTGGGAGCCCTGTTCATGACGGCGCTCGCGCTCACGACCGCGGGGTTCAACCCCGCGGGCGAGCTGTCCGACGCGGCCCGCCTGTTCACGGTTACCATCGCGGTGCTCGGCGTCACCGCGTTCGTCGTCGTCCTGGCGATCGTGACCAGCGCGGTGACCGACGCTCAGCTCGGCTCCGCGGCCAGGAGACGACGCATGGAACGACGGATCGAGGAGCTCCGCGATCACGTGATCATCTGCGCCTATGGACGGGTCGGGCGGACCGTGGCGCGTGATCTCAGCGAGCAGGGCGTCCCCTTCGTGGTGCTCGAGCCGAACGAGGCGCTCGAGGACAAGCTCCGCCGCGACGGGGTCCTCCACATGGTGGGCGACCCGACGTCGGAGGCGCTGCTCCGCAAGGCGGGGGTCGAGCGGGCCGAGGCCCTCATCTGCGCGATGGACTCCGACTCGACGAACGTCTACATCACGCTGTCGGCTCGCTCGCTGAACCCGCGGATCTTCATCGTCGCTCGCGCCCGCGAGCCGGAGACGCCGGATCGTCTGCGCAAGGCCGGCGCCGATCGCATCGTCTCCCCGTACGTCTCGAGCGGGCACCACATGGCCCTGCTCGCGCTCCGGCGCAACGTCGTCGACTCGATGGAGGTCTTCGGGGCCGAGGGGCACCGTCTGCGCCTCGACGAGATCGTGGTCGACGAGCGTTCTCGCCTCGTCGGTCGAACGCTGCAAGAGGTCTCGGGCGACGCGGTGCCGGTGCTGCTACGCCGGGGCCCGAGCTGCTCCGAGCCCCCGAACCCGACCTGCGGATCGAGCCCGGTGACGAGCTCGTCGTCCTCGTGGACCCCGAGGACCGGCCGGCGATCGAGACCGCGTAGACCCCTAGGACTCCTCGATCCGCTCGGGCCGCGAGTACACGTTCAGCCGATCGGCGCGGACGAAGCCCGCGAGGGTGACCCCGAGCCGCTGCGCGGCCTCGATCGCGAGGGAGGACGGCGCGCCGACCGCGGTCACGATCGGGATCCCCGCCACGGCCGCCTTCTGCACGATCTCGAAGGACAGACGGCCGCTCACCTGGAGGATCCGATCGGCCAGCGGCAGGCGGCCGGCGAGCACCATCTCGCCGATCACCTTGTCGACGGCGTTGTGCCGCCCGACGTCCTCCCGGACGAGCTCGAGGGCGCCCGCCGGCGTGAACAGCCCGGCCGCGTGCAGGCCGCCGGTGCGCTCGAACACCCGCTGGTGGGATCGCAGCCGCTCGGGGAGCCCGCACAGCACCGACGCCGGGACCTCGGGGCCGTCGGGCACGGGTGCGCAGCGCACCTCGACATCGTCGAGCGCCGCCTTGCCGCACACCCCGCACGAGGAGGTCGTCGTGAAGTTCCGTCGCAGGAGCGAGCGGTCGAACGGTCGGGCGAGCTCGACGGACACGACGTTGTAGCGCTGCTCCGGACCGGGCAGATCGTCGCAGTAGGCGACGCGACGGACGTCGCCGGGTCGGATCAGCCCTTCGGTGAACAGGAACCCCACCGCCAGCTCGAAGTCCCCGCCGGGGGTGCGCATCGTGACCGCGACCTGCACCGCCTCGGGGTCGCCCTCGCCGCGCACGCGGATCTCCAGCGGCTCCTCCACGGCTACGGTGTCGGTGCGCTCACGTCGACGGCCGTCGCGGAACGCCTCCACCCGTGCCCGGGCGACGTTCGTGCGCAGGGGCTCGTGGACGGCCACCCGTCCAGTATCGACCCTGGCCGGGCGGCGGTCACGTGCCGCGACGCAGCCCGGCGGGAACAGCCACCCGCCCCCGTTCTGACCCGGAGTTGTCCGCGCCCTACCCGACGCTCGCCCCACTCCGGTATCGTCGGTCGGCGATGCGACCCATCACCCAGGTAGCGGCCCAGGCCGGGATCGACCCGGATGAGCTGGAGCCCTACGGGCGGTACCGGGCCAAGGTCGACCTCGCGATCCTCGATCGGCTGGCCGACCGCCCCGACGGCAAGCTCGTGATCACCACGGCGATCACGCCGACGAAGGCGGGCGAGGGCAAGACGACGACCTCGATCTCGCTGGCTCAGGGACTGGGCCGTCTCGGACGCCGGGTGATGCTGTGCCTGCGTGAGCCGAGCATGGGTCCGGTGTTCGGCATCAAGGGCGGGGGCACCGGCGGGGGGCGCGCCCAGATCGTTCCGATGGAAGAGATCAACCTGCACCTGAACGGCGACTTCCACGCGGTCGCCGCGGCGCACAACCTCCTCGCCGCCGCAATCGACGCCTCGATCTTCCACGGCAACCCGCTCGGGATCGACCCGCAGACGGTGTCGTGGCCGCGCACGCTCGACGTCAACGACCGGGCGCTGCGCCACACCGTGATCGGCCTCGGTGGCAAGGTCCACGGGGTGCCGCGCGAGAACGAGTTCGTGATCGTCGCGGCCTCGGAGATCATGGCGATCCTGGCCCTGGCCGACGACCTGCACGATCTCCGGGCGCGCCTGGGCCGGATCGTCGTCGCCTCGACCCACGACGGGTCGCCCGTCACCGCGGAGGACCTCCGGGTCGCCGGCGCGATGACGGTGATCATGCGCGACGCGGTGAAGCCGAACCTCGTCCAGACGCTCGAGGGGCAGCCGGTGCTGCTGCACGCCGGGCCGTTCGGGAACATCGCGCACGCGAACAACTCGATCATCGAGGACCGGATCGCGCTGAAGCTCGCCGACATCGTCGTGACCGAGGCGGGGTTCGCGAGCGACCTCGGGTTCCAGAAGTTCTGCGACATCGTGTGTCGGCTCGGCGGGTTCCGTCCGAGCGCCGCCGTGCTCGTGACGACCGTTCGGGCCACGAAGTCCCACGGCGGCGTTGCCTTCGAGGACCTCGGGCGCGAAGATCTCGAGGCGCTGCGACGCGGCGCGGAGAACCTCGCCGCGCACGTCGGGATCGTCCGGCGCTACGGGCTCCCCTGCGTGGTGTCGATCAACGCCTTCCCTACCGACACCCCGTCGGAGCTCGATCTGGCGCGGGAGCTCGCCGCCGCGGCCGGCGCGAGCACCGTGGTCGTGAACCGGGGGTTCGCCGAAGGCGGCGCCGGCGCGGTCGAGCTCGCCGAGGCGGTCCTTGCGGCCTGCGAGGAGCCGAACGACTTCCGCCAGCTCACTCCCGACGGCGCACCCCTCGAGGAGCAGATCGCGGCGATCGCGACCCAGCTCTACGGCGCCGACGGCGTCGACTACCTGCCCCAGGCCGTCCGCGACCTCGAGCGGATGCACGCCCTGGGCTTCGGAACCCTCCCCGTGTGCATGGCCAAGACGCACCTGTCGCTCAGCCACGACCCGACGCTCGTCAACCGTCCGTCCGGGTTCCGCCTGCCGATCCGGGGGCTCGTCCCGAGCGCCGGCGCGGGGTTCGTCGTCGCCCTGTGCGGCGATATGCAGCGGATGCCGGGGCTCGGCCGGCAGCCCAACTTCGTCCACGTCGACATCGACGACCAAGGGCAAACCGTCGGTCTGTTCTGAGCGCCCGTCACCGGCTCTACCGTCGCCCCCCGCCCCCCTACCGATCCACCGGCGGGCGCCACGAACGACGCGACGTAGACGCGGATCACCCGATCGACGGCGCCTCCGACCAGCCTTTACCGATCCTTAGGATCGTTCTTGCCGGCTCCTCACCGGGCCTCGCCTACCGTGGGCGCAACACGGTACGAAGGAGGCCGACGATGACACGACGCACGTTGCTGCTCCTCGGGGCCCTCGGACTCACCGGGCTCCTGGGTGGCGGCGCGCTCGCCCTCGCCGGGGGGCCGACCGCTCCGAGCCCCGAGTTCGAGCTGACCACGATCACGGCAACACCCACGCCAACGCCGACGCCCGAGGGCGGCGTCCCCAGCCCTACGGACACCCCGAGCCCCACCCCGACGCCCGACGACGACGCCTGGGACGACCACGGGCACGACCGGGACGACGACGCCTGGGACGACCACGGGCACGACCGGGACGACGACCGGGACGACGACCGGGACGACGACCGGGACGACGACCGGGACGACGACCGGGACGACGACGCCTGGGACGACCACGGGCACGACCGGGACGACGACCGGGACGACGACCGGGACGACGACTGAGGCGAGGAGCGCGGGCGGATCGTGTCCGGGAGCCGAAGGACGTCCGAAGGCGTCAGGGCCCCGAAGGGCCGAGCCTCCGATCGAACGCGGCGCTCGCGCTCTCGAGGAGCCGGTCCGCCCGCTCCCGGACCTCCTCGATCGCCAGCAGGAGCTCTCGGCGCCGGTCCTCGTCCCGGAGGGCGACCGCGTTGATCCTCACGTTCGCGAGCGCCCCGAGAACCGCTCCGTGGAGCGCGACCGCGGCGCAGTAGCCATCAGAGGCCGCCTGAGGGTTCCCGAGCGCCGTCGCGTCCTCCGCGAGCGCGAGCGTCTGCGCAGCCCGTTGCGCGAGCTCGAGCGGGACCGAGGCCGCCTCCCCGAGCGCCTGCTGGATCGCCAGGTCGCGGGCATCACCCTGGTCACGCGGCAGTCGATAGGCCGTCATCACGCGGTCGAACGCCTCCGCGTCGCGGTCGGCCAACCGCAGGAACTCGGCCCTCGCGCGATCGGCCGCGTCGAGAAGCGACCGCATGCGGTCCTCGACGTCGGCGAAACGATTGCGCCCCAGCGTGAGGCGACCCACCATCGCGAGCAGCCCCGCGCCGGTCGCGGCGAGCAGGGCCGAAGCACCTCCCCCGCCCGGGGTGGGCGCGTCGCTGGCGAGGATCTCCAGCCAGTCCCCGATCGTTCGTTCTGCGGTCGACGGTGCGCGCATGGGTCCGTTCCTTCCGGGTCGTTCAGCCGCCGTCGGACGGTCGGTCGAGCAGGCGCTCGATCACCTGTCGGTCCGGGTCGAAGCCGACGAGACGGACGTGCTCCGCATCGCCCGGGGCGAGCGCGGCGGCGGGGACGAGTCCGACGATCTCGCTGTCGATCACCTCGACCCCGCGCTCGGAGGCGAGGCGGGTCACCTCGTCGAACGCCGACCGCACGCTCGTCTGCCCGATGTCGAGGAGGTTCATCGACACCGTCGCGATCCCGCGGGCGTTCGCGACGAAGCCGATCGCGCGCACGGCCGGCAGGCCGCCCGTGGCCGTCCGGACGGCGGCGGCGATCCCGCGGGCGACCGCATCGTCAGGGTCGTCGAGGTAGACGTTGAACGCGACGAGGGGCGGCCGTGCGCCGACGGCGACCGCGCCGGCCCGGCCGATCACCGGCGGGCCGAGGTCGGGCAGCCGCTCGCCGCGGGCCACCGCCGCCCGGAGCCCCTCGAACTGCCCCGCGCGCACCGCCGCGAGCGAGCGACGATCCTCCCGCAACGCCGCACGCTCGTAGAGGTAGACGGGCAGATCGAGCTCGGCGGCCAGGCGCTCGCCGAACCCGCGCGCGAGCCCGATGACGTCCTCCATCTGGATCGCGCGGATCGGGACGAACGGCACGACGTCCACAGCGCCGATCCTCGGGTGCGCGCCGCGGTGGGCCTCCATGTCGATCAGCTCCACGGCCACGGCCGCTCCGGCGAACACGGCCTCGGCGACCTCGTCGGGAGCGCCGAGGACGGTCGCGTCGAGCCGGTTGTGGTCGGGATCCGCGTGCACCCCGACGACGCGCACGCCGGGGCCGCGCAGCGCCGAGACGATCGCCTCGATCACGGACGCCCGTCGGCCCTCGCTCAGGTTCGGCACGGCGGCGACCACGGCGTCCACCGCGCCAGCCTACGATGCCGGCTCGGCGCCGGGGGGCGGCGCCGACGGACCGGCGTCCAAGGGCCGCGACGCCTCCCTCAGCTGCGAGGCCGGCGCTTGTCCGGATCGATCACCGACAGCACGTCGACCACAGCGGCGGCGCTGCCTTCGGGCGTCGCGACCTCGACCTTCGTGCCGTCCTCGGCCACCTCCCGGTCCAGGATCGCCAGGCCGAGCACGCCCAGTCGCGGGCTGGCCGTCGGCGAGGTGGCGACGCCGACCGACCGCCCGTCGGCGCGGACCTCCGCGCCCGCCTCCGGAACGGCGTCTCCCTCGATCCTCAGGGTCTTGAAGCGCTTCGGGGGCGCCTCCCCGTAGGCCGCGAGCGCCTCGGCCGCCACGTTCTCGGTGTCCGTGCGGATGAACCGATCCAACGACAGGTCCCACGGCGACCGCTCCCCCGGCTGGTAGTCCACCGCGATGATGATCAGGCCTGCCTCGATCCGCGCGACGTCGATCGCCGATAGGCCGAACGGCACCCCGCCCGCGGCTACGAGGGCGTCCCACACCGCCGGGGCATCGTCGTAGGCGGTCACGACCTCGTAGCCCTTCTCGCCGCTGAACCCAGTGCGGAGCACCCAGGCGGACACGCCGGCCACGCGGGTGGGCTCCGGCCAGAACCGGAAGTAGCGGAGCTGCCCCAGGTCCCGCTCCGTGAGCGGCTGGAGCGTCTCCTGCGAGGTCGGGCCCTGCACCGCGATCATCGCGAGCTCGTCGGTGCGGTGAACGATCGACGCGTCGAGCCCCTGCCCCGTCTCGAGGAACCAGTCCTCGAGCCCGGGGGTGTTGATCATCACCCAGAAGCGATCGGGGCCGAACGCGTAGACGTTGCCATCGTCGACCATCGTGCCGTTGGGGTCGACGAAGGCCCCGTAGCGCACACCCCCGGGGGCGATCCCGGCCAGGGTGTTCGTGAACCGACGCTGGATCAATCGGGCGGCGTCGGGCCCGGTCACCTCGTACTTGCAGGTCGAGAACAGGTCCCAGATCCCGGTCGCCGTACGGATGGCCTCGTATTCGGCGATCGGGTCGCCCCCTTGGTGCATCGTCCAGGGGTAGCCGTCCTCCCAGATGATCTCGGCCCCCATCGCCTCGTGCCGCTGGTGCAGCGGCGAGCGTCGGTCGGTCATCGGCTTCGCTCCTTCCTTCGCGTCGTTCAACTGCGCACCTTCCGCTTGGCGGGGTCGTCGATCGCGAGCACGTCGACGGTCGCCTGCACCGTGCGCTCCCCCAACGCGACCTCGACCGCCTCGCCGTCGCGCGCCACGTCGGTACGCAGGATCGCGAGGCCGATCGGGCCGTACCGCGGGCTCACGGCGGGCGAGGTCAGCACGCCAACCGGCTCGCCCTCGCGGGTGACGGCCGCGCCGTACTCGGGCAGATCCCCCTCGGGGAGCCGCAGCGTCTTGAGGCGATTCGGCGGGTCCTGCGCGATCTCGCGCAGCGCCTCCTTCCCCATGAACTCTCCCGCGGCGTCGAGCTTGACGACGCCGTCCAGGCCGACGTCGTAAGGCGAGCGCTGATGCGGCTCGTAGTCGTAGTCGGTGACGATCATGCCCGCCTCGACCCGGATCGGCTCGATCACGTCGACGCCGTACGGCGTTGCGCCGGCGGCCTCGACGGCCTCCCACACGGTGAGGGCATGCTCGGGCCGCAGGAACACCTCGTAGCCGAGTTCGCCGCTGAACCCCGTGCGCGAGAGCCACACCGGAGCGCCGCCGAAGCTGATCGGTTCGGGGAAGAACGTGAAGTATCGGAGTTCCTCGACCGGCGCGTCGGTGAGCGAACGAACGAGCTCTCGGCTCCGCGGCCCCTGGATCTGCATGCTCGGCAGCTCCGGCGCGATGTAGGCGATCTGGACGTCGAGCCCCTTCGCGGCCTCGAGGAAGTACTCGAGCCGATCGTTGCCGTTCGTGCATACCCACAGATGGTCGGCCGCATGGCGGAAGACCGTGCCGTCGTCGACGAGCATCCCTCGTTCGTCCACGAATCCGCCGTAGCGGACCTGCCCGTCGCGCATCCCGAGGACGTCGTTCGTGTGCACGCGCTGTGCGGCCTCGAGGGCGTCGGCCCCGCGGAACTCCCACTTGTTGAGCGGGGACAGGTCCCACATCCCGACGCCCTCGCGGATCGCGCGGTACTCCGCCTCCACGTCGCCGAAGTTCGTCGCCCACCACCAGCCGGCCTCCTCCATGAAGCCGGCGGCTTTCGTCGAGGTGATCGGGTGGAACGCGGTGTGCCTGCTCGTCACGGCTCCCCCTCCCGGGTTCGCGGGTCGGTCGCGCGGACGACGCCGTCCGCCCCCGGGTTGTACCGCATCCTTGAACCGGCGTTCAACCCGTCGAGAGGGCGCAGCGGAGCACCCGGCGCTCCGTCACGATCAGGTCCACGCGGCCGTCGTCGGGGCCCTCGGGGACCGTCTCGACGACCTGCAGGTCGAACGCCAGGGCGATCCGTGGCACCCCGACCCGGAGGCGCCGCGTGAACCGGTCGTAGTACCCCCCGCCGTAGCCGACGCGACCTCCGCGCGGGTCGAAGGCCACGCCGGGAACCGCGACCGCGTCGATCGTGCCCGGATCCACCGGCTCGACGCCGATCGGCTCGAGGGCCCCGAACGCGGTCCGGCGCATCGGCCCGGCGGGACTCCAGGGCACGGCCTCGATCTCCCCGCCCGCCAGGCGCGGCACGAGGGGCTCCGCCCCCCGCTCGCGCAGCGCCTCGAGGAGCCCGCCGGTCGGTACCTCCGAGCCGAAGGAGACGAACGCCATCACCCGCCGTGCTCCCTCCAGCTCCGGCAGATCGAGGAACGCCCGGACGATCGCCGCCGCGGCACGGGCGCGCTCGCTCGGCGGGATCGCGTCGCGGCGCTCGAGCACCGCGCGGCGGAGCGCTCGCTTGGCCGCGCCGAGGTCGTCCGCTCCCGTCACGATCGGACCCCCCGCGCCGCTTCGGCGATCAACTCGACCCGATCAGGCGGCCCGGCCGCCAGGGCGAGGAACCAGCTCGTGCCGAGCTCGGCCAGCCGCTCGAGGAGCCCCGCCAGCTCGGCGCTCGTCCCCCGCCACAGGTCGCCGGGCAGCCCCTGCTCCGCACGCGCCCGCTCGAGCGCGGCGAGGTCGGCGCGGTCCTCGCCCACGAGGCAGATCCCCGCCCAGGTCGGCGGCACCTCGTCGGGATCGCGCCCCGCCTCGGCGCAGAGCCTGCGCAGGCGGCCGACGCGCTCGGCGAACGCGTCCAGATCGAGCCCCCAGCCGTTCCACGCGTCAGCGGCTCGCGCCGCGGCCCGCACGACGCCGTCGGAGCGACCTCCGATCCAGACCTCGGGGGACCCGGGCGGCGCGAGCGGCCCGGCGAGCGGCCCGACGTGCTCCCCGCCCGGCCAGGGCCGCCCGGCGAACAGCGCCCGCACCGCCAGGGCGGTTTCCTCGAGCGCTGCGATCCCCGCCCCTGCCGGCGGGAACGGCAGCCCGAACGTCTCGTGCTCGAGGCGGGACCGTCGGTCCCCGGCGCCGAGCCCGAGGATCGCGCGACCACCGGACATCTCGTCCAGCGCGGCCGCCTGCTTCGCGAGCAGTCCCACCGGCCGCAGGCTCGCCCGCGTGACGAGGGGACCGACGCCGAGGCCCGGGTTGGCGGCCGCCACGGCGGCGAGCAGCGTGA
This sequence comes from Actinomycetota bacterium, assembly GCA_026003015.1. Classification (GTDB taxonomy): domain Bacteria; phylum Actinomycetota; class UBA4738; order UBA4738; family HRBIN12; genus BPGL01. The sequence goes on from BPGL01000001.1 coordinate 603,734, forward strand.
ACGCATCGATCGACGGACGGTCCGGGCGATCGGGCGGGTGCAGGTGGTCGGAGCAGACGACGGCGTCGTAGCCGGCCCGCGCGGCCCGCGCGGCCGCGTCGAGCGGCCGCTCGACGTCGTTCGTGAACACCGCGAGCACGAGCCCGAGCTTCACCGCGTCTCCCTGTCGCCCGGCGATCCGTCCCCGACCCCGGCCGCCGGAGCCTAGCAGCGGGCAGCCCCCGCTTGGGATACTGCGCGACGTGCGGGCCGCGCGCGTCCACCGCTTCGGGAACGGCGTCGTCGTCGAGGAGGCGCCCGAGCCGACCCCCGCCGAGGACGAGGTCGTGGTCGAGGTGCTCGCCGCCGGCGTGAATCCCCTCGACGTGTGGGTGACGCAGGGCACCGTCGCGGGCGGCTCCCAGCCGCTGCCGTTCGTCCCCGGGAGCGAGGGGGTCGGACGGATCGACGGTCGCCTGGTCGTCCTGCGCGGCGCCGGGCTCGGGGTCATGCGCGACGGGACCTACGCCGAGCGCGTCGCCGTGCCCCGCGCCGCGCTCCTCGACCTCCCGGAGGGCGTCGACCCCCAGCAGGCGGCGGTCGTCCCGGTCGCGGGGGGGACGGCATGGGCGCTCGTCCATCGGGTCGCCCAGATCACCCCGCAGGACCGGGCGCTCGTGCTCGGGGCGAGCGGTGGCGTCGGCACGCTGCTCCTCCAGCTCCTGCGCGCCCGGGGAGCCACCGCGTGGGGACAGACCGGCAACCCGGCCAAGGTCGCCTTCGTGGAAGCCCAGGGCGCCGAGCGCGTCGTGCTCGCCGGTCCGGGCGAGCTCGCGGCCGCCGCGCGGGAGCTGCAGCCGACCGTCGTGTTCGACGCGCTGGGCGACGGCTTCACGAAGGCGGCGATCGAGGTGCTCGAGCCGGGCGGTCGGCTCGTCCTGTACGGCGTCTCGGCCGGGGCGACCCAGGAGCTCGACCTGCGCAGGCTCTACCGGGGGTCGATCTCGATCCTCACCTACAGCGGCACCACGGCCCCCGCGGACCGCCTGGTCGAGGCGACGCGCGCCGCGCTCGACGAGGTCGCCGCGGGCCGGCTCCGGGTGCCGATCGACGAGGTCCTGCCGCTCGAGGCGGCCCCCGAGGCGCACCGACGGATCCTGGAGCGCCTCGTGCGGGGCAAGCTCGTCCTTCAGATCGCGCCTTAGAGGAGCTCGTCGAGCGCGAGGATCGCCGCGCCGACGGCGGAGGCGTCGGTCCCGAGGTCGGAGGCGACGAGCGGCACCTCGGGGCGCCGGTCGACCGCCTCGAGGGCGCGTCGGAAGGCCGCGCGCGCCGGGGCGAGCAGCAGATCCCCGGCCTCCGACGCACCGCCCCCCGATCGTCACGACCTCGACGTCCATGACGTTCACGAGACCGGCGATCCCCTCGCCCAGGCGGTGGCCGACCTCCACCAAGATCCCCTGCGCGGCGGCGTCCCCGCGGCGGGCGGCCTCGGTCACGAGCTCGCCGGTCACCCGGTCGGGGTCGCCACCCGCGAGCTCGACGAGCAGCGAGTGCGGGTGGCGGCGCACGGCGGCTCGACCGGCGCGCGCGATGGCCGCGCCGCTCGCGACCTGCTCCCAGCACCCCCGGTTGCCGCACCCGCAACGTGGTCCGCCCGGCTCGACGATCACGTGGCCGACCTCGGCGGCGAACCCGTGCGCGCCGCGGTACAGGCGGCCGTCGAGCACGAGCCCGCCGCCGATCCCCGTGCCGACGCCGACGTGCAGGACGTAGCGATACCCCCTCGCGGCTCCCACCCGGTACTCCCCCCAGACCGCGGCCGTGTTGTCGTTCTCAGCGAGCGTCGGCAACCCCAGCGCCGAGCGGACCGGCTCGACGAGGGCCGCATCGCGCCAGGCCAGGTTGGGCGCGAACCGGAGCGTCCCGCTCGGATGCTCCACCATGCCCGCGGCCGAGATCCCCACCGCGGCGACGCGCTCCTCGTACACGGCGCGGGCGGCCGCGACCATCTCGCGGACGATCGCGTCCTCGTCGGCGGCCGGCGTCGGCCGCACGTCGCGCGCGAGCACCCGTCCGGAGGCGTCGACCCGTAGCGCCGCGGTCTTCGTGCCCCCGACGTCGATCCCGATCGCCGTGGGGCTCATCCCACCTCGATCTTCTCGAGACCGCCGCGGGAGCCGCGCTTGGCGCCCTTGACCTCGTCGGCCCGAGCGTCGACGACGGCGCGCAGGGCGAGGAACAGCTCCGAGCCGGCCCGCAGCAGGTGCTCGACGGCCTCCGGGCGGATCGGCTGGAGCGCCGAGACGGCCAGGCACACGGGGCACCAGGCGACCGGACAGCCGCTCGGCACCTCGAGGCCTTCCGAGACGCGCTCGGCGGGCGGCGGCTCGGTCGCGGGTTCGGTGCGGGCGCGTCGCTTCGCGGCGTCGGACACGGTTCCTCCTCCTGTCGAAGGTCGTGGGTCAGGGTCGCTGCCCGAAGGAGATCTCGAGACGATCCTGCTCGACCGTGGCTCCGAGCACGGCCAGGCGCTTGAGGGTCTGCGGCAGGATCAGGTTCCGCTTGTACGGCCCGATCCGCACGTAGAGCTCGTCGGCCCGGCGGTGCACGTTGATCTCGTCGCGCGAGACGAAGGGCAGCCGCATCATGAGCACGTAGCCGCCCGCCCGTCGACGCACCCGGATCGGATCGTCGCGGTACAGGACGGCCGTCGCGTCGCGCGACCCGTAGATCTCGTCCGCCATCTCCTCGAGGAGCCGCACGCCGACCATCTCGCGATCGAACAGTCGCGCCTGCAGGATCGGCACGGGCTCGAACGACTCGTGGACCGTGGCGAGGTGCTCGGCCTGGATGTCCTTCCACTTGCCGAAGTACGGGTCCGTCACGTCGGGGGGGATGATCCGGTTCACGATCACCGCGTCGACGCGGTAGCCGAAGAGCCCGAGGTAGGTGTAGGTCCGGCGGGCTTCCGCGATCACCATCTTCTCGGGGTTCACGACGAGCCGCACGCTCGACGTGCGCTCGTCGGTGAGGATCGCCTTCACCGCCTCGAGGTTGCGGTGGAGCCGTTCGACCGCCGCGAACACCGCGTCCCCCGCGATCGGGAGGGTCGTGGTGCGGGTCAGGATCGGCCGCACCGCACGCACGGCGCGACGCTGCACCGGGAAGATCCGATCGATGTACCAGTTCATGATCTCAGGGAGCGACAGCAGCCGTAGGGTCTCCGCGGTCGGCGCGCAGTCGACCACGAGCAGGTCGTAGCGGCCGCTCTCGACGTGGTGCTTGACATCGATCAGCGCGAAGATCTCGTCCAGGCCGGGGATCACCGTGAGCTCCTCCGCCTGGATCGTCTCGGTCCCCGCCCAGTTCATCACCTGGACGAAGTAGTCCTGGATCTCACGCCAGTTCTCCTCAAGCCGCTCCTGAGCGTCGATCTGCTGGGCCCACAGGTTCGGCGCGATCTCGGTCGGGCCCGAGCCGATCGGCACCTCGAAGGAATCGGCGAGGGAGTGCGCGGGGTCGGTCGACATCACGAGGGTCCGCCGGCCGACCCGGGCGCCGCGGACCGCCGTGGCCGCGGCCACGGTCGTCTTGCCGACGCCCCCCTTGCCGGTGAACAGGATGACCCGCACCCCACCAGCCTACGGGAGCGGGGCTCAGCCTCGCTCGACGCGGCGCTTCAGTCGTTCCAGCGCGTTCTCGATCACGCGCCGAGCTCCCTCCGTCCGCACGAACGCGGGCACGAGCGGGCCGAGGTCAACGCCGAGCCGGTACGTGACCTTGGTCCGGCGTTCGTCGAGCTCGTCGAGCAGGTACTCGCCCCGGATCTCACGGATCGCGCCCCGCGCCTCGGTCGAGACCCACGACACCGCGGTGTCGCCCGGTGCGTACTGGTAGCGGAGCGTGTAGCTGGCGGTCCCGAGCACGGGGACGTCGACCTCGAACGCGACCTCGGTGGCGCGCCCCCCGACGCCCCGTTCGCGCACCTCCACGCGCCGGACGTCGGCCCACTCGGGGTAGGACTCGACGTCCTCGATCACCTCCATCACGTCGACGAGCGGCGCCTCGATCTCGATCGAGCCTTCGGCGTGGTCCATGGATCGGCATCCTAGCCGCCGACCGCGACCGCCTGGGGGCTCGAGGTCGCCCCACGACCGGCGCTCACGGCCGCGAACGCGAACGCGATGACCGAGCCCATGATCACCGCCGCGAGCACCCACAGCAGCACGCGCGACGACACGAGGAGCTCGCCACCCGACGCGAGGCGGTGCGCCTCGATCGCCGAGCCGGCGTAGACCACGAGGCTCGTGAGCAGGAACAGGACGAACACCGCGCCGGTCGGCCCGGCGCGGGCGCCGCCGACGCCGAGAACGAGCGCCATCCCGAAGGTCACCGCGAACAGCACGCCCCGAGCGAGCCCGTCGAGGGGGCGGCCGACGAGCCGGTGGCCGAGCCCGGGGAACACGAGGGACCAGGTGAGCGCCTGCCGCGGCGCCACGGCGGTCGGCTCGGCCCCGGTCTGCATCGCGCGGGCGAACGGCGTGCCGCAGGTCGCGCACGCCTCGAGCTCGATCGCGTTGGCCCCACCGCAGACCGGACAGGGCCAGGCGGGCTCCCGACGCTCGACCGGTGCGGGCTCGGACGGCCCTGCGTCGGGCGGGGGGGAAGGGGGCTCGGATGCCCCCAGCGGCTCGTAGCACTGACCGCACCAGGCGGCGTCGGCCGCGACGAGCGCCCCGCAACGTGGGCACCGCGGCTCCGACGATCGATCCGAGCCCGCGCCCGCCATGGCGGGAGCGTACCGCCCCCCGGCTGCGGGGCTCGCCAGGTCCCCGAGCGCCGCCCCTAGCCCGTTCGGACCACCCGTATCCCACCGACGGGCTACGGGGGGATGCGTGCTTCTGACCCCTTCCACCGGGTCCGGGCGCTCTGCTATGAATCGTGGCCAACAGGATCCGACCGCGCGAGGGGGGATCGGTGAGGATCGAGCGGTACCCGGACGTCGACCTGGACCGACTGCCGACCGACCCTCGACCCCCCGACCGCTGGCAGGATCGCGCCGCGTGCTTCGGCGTCGACCCGAACGTCTTCTTCCCCGTCTCCGAGGAGGACGCCGCCCCGGCGCTCGCCTTCTGTGCGGTCTGTCGGATCCGCGAGGAGTGCCTCGCCTGGGCCCTGCGCAACGGCGAGCGCTACGGCGTGTGGGGCGGCCTCACCGAACAGCAGCGCCGCCGCCTCCAGCGTCGCGTCGCCTGAGGGACCGGCTGGCTCCGAGCCGCGGCTAGACTGGCCGCGTGGAGACCGCCGTGATCCTCGACGGGGCCCGGACCCCCATCGGGCGGTTCCTCGGCTCGTTCGCCGATACCCCCGCCGTCGACCTCGGGGTCGTGGCCGCCCGCGAGGCGATGCGCCGAGCCGAGGTCCCCCCCGAGCGGATCGAGCAGACGATCATCGGCCATGCGCGCCAGGCGGGCAACGGCCCGAACACCGGGCGGCAGGTGAGCGTGCGCGCGGGGGTCCCCAAGGAGGTCAGCGCCTTCAACGTCAACATCGCGTGCGGCTCGGGGATGAAGGCGGTGCAGCTCGCGGCCCAGCAGATCGCGCTCGGCGACAGCGACGTCGTGCTCGCCGGCGGGATCGAGAACATGACCCGCGTGCCGTTCCTGCTCCCGGAGCTGCGGCGGGGCCGTCGCCTGGGTAACAGCGAGGCGGTGGACGCGATGTACCGGGACGGCCTGCTCGACCCGCTGTGCGGGCTCGTGATGGGCGAGACCGCCGAGAACCTCGTCGACCTCTACGGGATCTCACGCGAGGAGCAGGACCTGTTCGCGCTCGAGTCCCAGCGGAAGGCGGCCGAGGGCGCCGATCGGCGGGCACGGGAGATCGTCCCCGTCGACACGACCCTCGACGGTCGCCCGATCAGGGTCGCGGCGGACGAGCACCCCAGGCCGGACACGACGCTCGAGCAGCTCGCCGCGCTCCCGCCCGTGTTCCGCGAGGACGGGTCCGTCACAGCCGGCAACTCGAGCGGGATCACCGACGGCGCGTGCGCCCTGGTGCTGATGCGGGAATCCCTGGCGCGGGCCGAGGGACGCACCCCGCTGGCGAGGATCGTCGGCTGGTCGTGGGCAGGGGTCCCCCCCGAGATCATGGGGATCGGGCCGGTGCCCGCGACCCAGCGGGTGCTGGAGCGTACCGGCCTGTCCCTGTCGGACATCGACGTGATCGAGATCAACGAGGCGTTCGCGGCGCAGGTGATCGCCTGCGAGCGAGAGCTCAAGTTCGACCGCGACCGGCTGAACCCGCGCGGCGGCGGGATCTCCCTCGGGCACCCGATCGGGATGAGCGGGGCCAGGATCGTCCTGTCGCTCGCCTACGAGCTACGCGATCGGGATGCGACGCTCGGCCTCGCGACGCTGTGCATCAGCGGAGGGCAGGGGCTGGCCGTGGTGCTCGAGCGGGTCGGCTGAGGGCTCAGGACGACGCCCAAACGACCAGTCCGGCGACGATCACGATCGCGGCGAGCAGCATCAGCACGTCCCCGATCCGAACCCGCCCCGGCCGCATCGCGTTGAACCCCATCGTCACGCTCGCTCGACGACCCGGCCGCGCAGCCTCGCCAGGTGCTCGCGCAGCTCCCCGAGGACGCTGTCCTCGTCCAGCTCGAACGCCGGCGCCAGATCCGCGATCGCCGCCAGCGCCCGCTCGAGCTCGGTGCCCGCCACCTCGGCGGCACGGAGCGACTCGACGAGGACGGCCGCGTAGTCGCTGCTGAACGGCTCCCCGTCCCAGGGGCAGGCCCCGCCGCCCCCGATCACCTGTTCGACCAGGAACGGGCGGCCGTCGCGCTTGCAGGTACCGCTGATCTTCACGCGCTCTCCTTCTCGGTCACGAGGTCCAGCAGACGGTCGGCGACGTCGAACGGGTCGACCGGCTTGACGAACCAGGCGTCGGCGCCCGACCAGCGCGCGAGCCACGCGTCGTGCTTGCGCTCGAGCAGCACGACGATCACACCCGTGTAGGGGTCGGGATCGTCGCGTAGCTCGCGGGCGAGCGCGAAGGCTCCGGCCCGCGAGGCGATCTCGTCGGCGACGATGACGTCCGGTCGTTCCCGCAGCGCGACGCGGATCCCGGTCTCGCCGTCCTCGGCGATCCGGAACCGCAGCGGCTCGGCCAGGCGGCGCTCGATCGAGCGCACCGTGAGGGCCATGAGCTCGCGCGAGACCGGGTCCGGCGAGACGAGCAGGACGTCCATGCGGGCGGCATGCTACTACGGGGTCGGACGCCGCCGGCCCGGTAGGCTGCCAGGCGTGGTCTACCTCGACGCTGCGTCCTCGATGCCCCTCGCGCCCGCGGCCCGAGAAGCGCTCCTGGGGGCCCTGGACCTGTTCGGCGATCCGACCCAGCTCCACGAGCCCGGCCGGGCCGCCAGGCGGGCGCTCGACGAAGCGCGCACGCTCGTCGCCGAGGCGCTCGGCGCCCACCCCGACGAGGTGGTGTTCACCTCCAGCGGCACGGAGTCGGTCTGCCTCGGGATCTGGGGGGCGGCGCGCGCCCGCCGCCACCGTGGCGACCGGGTGGTGGTCGGCGCGCTCGAGCATCCGAGCGTGGGGGGCGCCTGCCGGGTGCTCGAGGCCGAGGGCTTCTCCACCGAGATCGTGCCGGCCGACCGCGACGGCCGCGTCGACCTCGACCGGTTCGCCGAGGCGGTCCGTCGCCCGGGGACGGTCCTGGCGAGCCTGCAGCACGCGAACCACGAGATCGGGACGATCCAACAGGTCGCGGAGGCCGCGCGGGTCGCCCACGAGGCCGGGGTGGCGTTCCACACCGACGCCGGGCAGACGGTCGGCCGCCTCCCGGTCCGCGTCGACGATCTGGAGGTCGACCTGCTCTCGCTCTCAGGGCACAAGCTCGGAGGGCCGGCCGGCTCCGGAGCGCTGTACGTCCGACGGGGCGTGGAGGTCGCCGCCTGGCCCTGCGGGGACGAGCGAGAGCGTCGTCGGCGCGCCGGCATGGAGAACGGTCCGGCGATCGTCGCGATGGCCGCCGCGTTGCGGGCGGCGATCGGGACGATGGCCGACGAGGCCGCCCGCCTGTGGGCGATCACCGCCGAGCTCCGCGGCGCGATCGAGGCGATCGAGGGCGCGCGGGTCTTCGGCCACCCGACGCAGCGGGTTCCTCACCTCGTCGGCTTCTCGATCGCCGGGATCGACCCGGTGACCCTGGCCATCTCGCTCGACGACCGGGGTTTCCAGATCGGCTCCGGCTCCCCCTGCACGGGGCGGCCCGAGGATCCCTCCCCGGTGCTCGAACGGATCGGGCACCCGGGGACACCGGGCTTCCGCGTCGGGCTGGGACCGACGACGACCGAGGCCGAGGTGCGGGCCTTCGCCGGGGAGCTCGCCGCGCTCGTGGCGGACCTGCGGCGCGTGGACGGCGAACCGGCGGCCGGCGACGGCGCCTAGGTGTTCTGCTCGATGAGGTTGGTGACACGACAGGCGGGGCGTTGACCTAGGAGAGCCTCCCCGCGTCCGAAGATGTGTGGCGTCAGAACCGCACCCGGACGAGAAGGAGGCTCTCGTGGTCCACAGTAACGCCCCGCTCACCCCCGAGGGACGTCGGCGCCTGTGCGAGCGCGTCGATGGAGGTCGCCCGATCTCCCACGTGGCGGCGCAGGCGGGCATCGCCCGCCAAACGCTCGGCCGCTGGTACGCGCGCTGGGTCAGCGAGGGCTACGACGGGCTCCTGGACCGCTCCAGCCGCCCGCTGCGCTGCCCGAGCCGGACCCCGGCCCACATCGAGGACCGGTCGAGGCGCTTCGCCGCGAGCTCAAGGTTCGGCCCGGTCCAGCTCGCTGCCCGGCTCGCCGAGGAGGGGATCTGCCTTGCGGTCTGCACCGTCTGGCGGATCCTGGTGCGCCGCGGGATCTCGAGGCTTCGCGACCTGGACATCTCGGGTGCGGACCTGCGCGAGCCGGGGGTGCGCTACGAGTGGGCCAGGCCCGGGGACATGGTCCACGTCGACGTCAAGAAGCTCGGGCGCATCCCCGCAGGCGGCGGCCACCGCATCCACGGGCGGGCCTCCGGACTGGAGTTACCCCGCTTCGGTGGACACCGATAGGCTTGGGGCCACGGCCCCGGGAAGGAGTCCACGCCTGCGAGGGAGAACCCATCCGCCGTATCCGGCCGAGTTCCGGGCCGAAGCGGTCCGTCTCGTGCGCGCCGGCGGCTCGATCTCCGGGGTCGCCCGGGATCTCGGCTGCTCGAGCGAGGCGCTCCGCACCTGGGTGCGGCAGGCCGAGATCGATGAGGGCCGCCGCGAGGGGCTTTCCACCGAGGAGCGTGAGGAGCTCACGCGGCTCCGCCGACGGAACCGCGTCCTCGAGCAGGAGCGGGAGATCCTGGTAAAAGCGGCCGCCTTCTTCGCTCGGGAGACCAGCCGGACCCCGCAAGCGTGTTCCGGTTCGTGGAGCGGGAGAGGGCGAACTACCCGGTGGCCACGGCCTGCCGCGTGCTGGGGGTCTCCACCAGCGGGTACTACGCGTGGCGGCGCCGGCTGGCCTCACCGAGGTCGCTTGCCGATGCGGTGCTCACCGAGATGACCAGGACGATCCACCGCGAGAGCCGCGGGACCTATGGGGCGCCGAGGATCCGGGCCGAGCTGCGCCATGACTACGGGGTCTCCTGCTCCCAGAAACGGGTGGCCCGCCTCATGCGGCGGGCCGGCATCCAGGGCTGCTCCCGGCGGCGACGGGCCGCACGACCCGCCCGGAGAAGGCCGCCGCCCCCGCCCCGGACCTGCTCGAGCGGGACTTCGGCGCGGCCTGCCCCGACCAGAAGTGGGTCGCGGAGGCCACCTACGTCCCGACCTGGGCCGGGTTCCTCTACCTGGCGGTGGTCCTGGACTGCTTCTCCCGCCGGGTGGTCGGCTGGTGCATGCGGGAGGATCTGTCCACGCGGCTCGTCCTGGACGCCCTGGAGATGGCGATCGCGAACCGCCGCCCCGGCGCGGGGCTGATCTTCCACTCGGACAGGGGGTGTCGGTACACGAGCTACGTGTTCGGCCGCCGGTGCAAGGAGGCCGGCATCCTCCCCTCCATGGGGTCGGTCGGAGACGCGTTGGACAACGCCGTGGCGGAGAGCTTCTTCGCCACGCTCGAGTGCGAGCTGATCGGCCGGAGCACGTTCCGCAACCGGAGGAAGGCCCGGATGGCCGTGTTCGAGTACATCGAGGCCTTCTACAACCCCCGCCGGCGCCACTCCTCGATCGGCATGCTGTCGCCGGCGGAGTTCGAAAGGAGGTGGGCTCAAGACCAGACCGACGTCGCGTAGAGTTCAACCGTCCACGAAAGCGGGGGAACTCCAACCCCTTCCACGTCGTGCGCTGGGCCACCGACGCCCTGGACGATGTCCGGCGCCAGACCTGGAACGCGGCGCGCTGCTCCGGCCAAGTCCGGCACGCCCGGCAGCTCAAGCGGGCCCGCTACGCGCTGTGGAAGGCACCGGAGAACCTCACGGCCCGCCAGCGGGGCCACCTCGCACAGATCCAGCGCACCAACCGCACCCTCTACCGCGCCTACCTGCTGGCCGAGCAGCTGCGCGAGGTCTTCCGCCACCGCGGCCGCCCGGCCCTCCTGCTCCTGCAGGCGTGGCTCTCCTGGGCCAGGCGGTGCCGCACCCCCTCGTTCATCGAGCTCGCCCGCCGCATCGCGAAGCACCGGGGACAGATCGAGGCCACGCTCATCCACGGCCTGTCCAACGCGCTCGTCGGATCGGTCGACACACGCATCCGGCTGCTTACCCGTCTCGCCTTCGGCTTCCGCAGCCCGGAAGCCCTCATCGGGCTCGCGATGCTCAAGCTCGGCGGGTACTGCCCACCGCTGCCCGGGCGGGCGTCACTCACCCACGGATGAAGCAGAGGAGCCGGATTCCTCGCGGGTCGGATTCCGGGGGTTCGAGGGGCTCGGCCGGTTCATCCTGCGACGAGAGCACCTTCTGGGGATCAACCCGCGGACCACATCTCGATGACGACCGTGAAGCGGCGTCCGCGGACGTGGAAATGGGCATCTCCCGAGTCGCGGCGTGGGAGCACCAAGAGCCGGAACTCGTAGACCGTCCCCGAAGCCGGGACGTCCCTGGCGATCCAGCTCAAGGTCGAAGTGGTGAGCGCTCCCGAGGAGTCAAGTGTGAAGTCCCCCGGCCTCATGTCGACGGCCGGTGAGCCGACGGGCTTGAGGCGCATCCGGACGACACCGAAGTCGCCTGGGGTCGTTTGGTAGTCCATCGTCACGGTGACGACGACGTCCACGCTCGTCTCCGAAGATGGGCTGGTGACCGAGATCGCCTCGAACGGGGAGGGTCCTCCCTGACAGGCGTCACCGTGGCAACCGAAGTGCCACGCATCCACGACTGCCCTCTCGACTCGGACCACACCGGTCGTCTCCGTGGTCGTGGAACCCGCTATCGCAACAGAGAAGCCGAGCGCGGTCACTAGCGCCAGCGCAGCGGCGAGGCTCACACGTCTCATCTCGCGCCTCCTGCGGTTGCTGACCTAAGCGTTGAGGGTGACAGCGATGTGTACGTTGGGTCCCCTCCCCAGACTCGCCTCGTGAGGCAGGCCAACAAGGGCGACCTTGCGGGCCTACGGGGCCGGATACGCGTTCGACAATGTATGGCTGTCATGCGTCTCGAGAGTTCGCTGCCAAGTGGTGAACCGCCCCGGGTTTACCGGAGGCTCGGTTCGTTGAGTCCCACGCTTCCCCCTGACCCCTCCTTCCGATGATAGGCGGCCTCGAACTCCGCCGGCGGGACATGGCCGATCGGCCCGAGCAGCCGGCGGTGGTTGAACCAGTCCACCCACTCGAGCGTGCCGTACTCGACGTCGTCGATCCCCCGCCACGGCCCGCGCCGGCGGATCACCTCGGTCTTGTAGAGGCCGATGGTCGTCTCCCAGGGCGTTGTCGTACGAGTCCCCGACAGATCCGACCGAGGGAACGATGCCGACCTCGGCCAGGCGGCAGGTGTAGCGGATCGACAGGTACTGCGTGCCGCGATCGGAGTGGTGAACGATCCCGTTGACGGCCTGCTTCCGGCGCCAGATCGCCATCTCCAGGGCGTCCAGGGCGAGATCGGTCCGCAGCGACCGGGAGACCTGCCAGCCCACGATGAACCGGCTGAAGGCGTCGATCACGAACGCGACGTAGACGAAGCCCGACCAGGTGGCCACGTAGGTGATGTCCGCCACCCACAGCTGGTCGGGGCGGGTCGCCGAGAAATCCCGGTCGACCAGGTCCGCGGCCCGTACCGCCGAGGTGTCCGGGATCGTCGTGCGACGCTTCCTGCCGCGCCTGACGCCCTCCAGGCCGAGCTCGGCCATCAGGCGCTCCACCGTGCAGCGGGCCACCCGGTGACCCTCGCGGAGCAGCTGGCGCCAGACCTTGCGGGCGCCGTAGAGACCGGAGCTCTCCTCGTGGACCTGGGCGATCTCCCGCTTCAGCTCCTCGTCCCGCAGGGCCCTTGCCGAAGGCAGGCGCCTCTTCGCGCCGTAGTAGGTGGACGGGGCGACCTGCAGCTGCTCGCAGATCGGCTCGACCCCGAACCGCTCCCTGTTCTCGTCGATGTAGGCGATCATCTGGTCGGTCGGCGGTCGAGCTCCGCCCCGAAGAAAGCCGCCGCGGACCTGAGGATTTCGTTCGCCCGGCGGAGCTCCTTGTTCTCCCGCTCGAGGCTCTTCAGCCGCTCACGCTCGTCGGTGGTGAGCCCGGGCCGGAGCCCGCCGTCGACCTCGGCCCGGCGCACCCACTTGCGGAGCGTCTCGTGCGAGATGCCGAACTTCTGCGCGATCGAACAGATCGCGGCCCACTGCGAGGGGTGTTCCTCCTGGTGCTCGAACACCATCCGGACCGCCCGCTCCCGCAGCTCCCGTGGATACCTCCCTGATCCGTCCATGGCTCCATCCTCCACTCACAGGTCGGAGCCTCCAAGCAACCCGGGGCGGTTCACCCATCGCCTAGGTGTTCTGCTCGATGAGGTTGGTGACACGACAGGCGGGGCGTTGACCTAGGAGAGCCTCCCCGCGTCCGAAGATGTGTGGCGTCAGAACCGCACCCGGACGAGAAGGAGGCTCTCGTGGTCCACAGTAACGCCCCGCTCACCCCCGAGGGACGTCGGCGCCTGTGCGAGCGCGTCGATGGAGGTCGCCCGATCTCCCACGTGGCGGCGCAGGCGGGCATCGCCCGCCAAACGCTCGGCCGCTGGTACGCGCGCTGGGTCAGCGAGGGCTACGACGGGCTCCTGGACCGCTCCAGCCGCCCGCTGCGCTGCCCGAGCCGGACCCCGGCCCACATCGAGGACCGGTCGAGGCGCTTCGCCGCGAGCTCAAGGTTCGGCCCGGTCCAGCTCGCTGCCCGGCTCGCCGAGGAGGGGATCTGCCTTGCGGTCTGCACCGTCTGGCGGATCCTGGTGCGCCGCGGGATCTCGAGGCTTCGCGACCTGGACATCTCGGGTGCGGACCTGCGCGAGCCGGGGGTGCGCTACGAGTGGGCCAGGCCCGGGGACATGGTCCACGTCGACGTCAAGAAGCTCGGGCGCATCCCCGCAGGCGGCGGCCACCGCATCCACGGGCGGGCCTCCGGACAGCACCGGGCGGCCCAGCGGGCCAAGGGCAGGGGGGCCAAGGCTGGCTACATCTTCGTCCACACCGCGATCGACGATCACTCGCGCCTTGCTTACTCCGAGGAGCTCGGTGACGAGCGCGGAGCCACCGCGGCGGCGTTTTGGGCCCGGGCGGTGAAGTTCTTCCGCCGCCATGGGATCGGCAGGATCCGCCGGGTGCTCACCGACAACGGCTCGTGCTACCGCTCGGCGGCCTTCGCCGCGGCCCTGCTGGCCACCCGCACCCGCCACAAGCGCACTCGGCCCTACCAGCCCCAGACCAACGGCAAGGTCGAGCGCTTCCACCGCACCCTGGCCAGGGAGTGGGCCTACGTCCGGGCCTGGGACAGCAACGAGCACCGAGGCTCGGCCTTGCGTGCGTTCCTCGAGCGCTACAACTATCGTCGACCCCATACGGCGCTGGGAGGCAAACCCCCGATCAGCCGCTGCCCGGGTGTCACCAACCTCGCGGCATAGAACACCTAGGCCACGGTCCAGGTGTCGCCCCCGTGCAGCAGCGCTCGGAGGTCCCCCTTGCCCAGTCGCTCCTCGGCCCGCCGGAGCTGATCGCGCACCGCCTCGCCGTACACGGGGCGCTCGAACTTGCGGAACACCCCGATGCAGGTGGGCTCGGTGGGTCCCGAGGACAGGTGCGCCAGGGAGAAGGGCAGGGACGGGCGGCCGTCGACGTCGTGGACGATGATCTGCTCGGGGTCGACCTCGTCGGTGTTGGCGATCGTCGGTCGTCCGTTGTCGCCGACGATCACGCAACGACGCCCCTCGTCGAAGACGATCGGCTCGCCATCGACGAGCCGGATCTGGTTGTGGACCCCCTGGGACTTCTCCCGTAGCAGATCGAAGGCCCCGTCGTTGAAGACGTTGCAGTTCTGGTAGATCTCGACGAAGGCCGTGCCGCGGTGGGCGGCCGCCTCCCGAAGCACGCCCGTCAGGTGCTGGCGGTCGTTGTCGATCGTTCGCGCTACGAAGGTCGCCTCGGCGCCGAGCGCGAGCGCGACGGGGTTGAACGGGTGATCGACCGAACCGAAGGGGGTCGACTTCGTGACCTTCCCCTCCTCCGAGGTCGGCGAGTACTGGCCCTTCGTCAGCCCGTAGATCTGGTTGTTGAACAGCAGGATCCGCATGTTCACGTTGCGCCGCAGGGCGTGGATCAGGTGGTTGCCCCCGATCGACAGCGCGTCGCCGTCGCCGGTAACCACCCACACCGACAGATCCGGGTTCGCCACGGCGATCCCCGTGGCCAGAGCCGGCGCCCGCCCGTGGATCCCGTGGAACCCGTAGGTGTCCATGTAGTACGTGAACCGGCCGCTGCATCCGATCCCGGAGACGAAGACGGTCCGATGTGGCTCCACGCCGAGCTCGGGCATGAAGCTCTGGACGGCGGCCAGGATCGCGTAGTCGCCGCAGCCCGGGCACCAGCGCACCTCCTGATCGGAGGTGAAGTCCCGCTTCGTCAGGGTTGCCACGCCGTCGCGGGTCGTCTCGGTCCGCGGCTCAGCCATCGAGGATCCTCACGATCTCGCGCTCGAGCTCCTCGGCGAGGATCGGGAGCCCCTGCACCTTCGAGTAGGTCCGCGCGTCGACGAGGAAGCGCGCCCGCACGAGGAGCGCCAACTGGCCGAGGTTCATCTCGGGGATCAACACCGTCCGGTAGGCGCCGAGCACCTCGCCGAGGTTCAACGGGAACGGGTTCAACCACCGCAGGTGGGCGGTGGCGATCCGGTGTCCGGCCGCCCGCACCCGCTCGGCGGCGGCGCGGATCGTGCCGAGCGTCGAGCCCCATCCCAGGACGAGGAGGTCCGCGCCGCCGTCGGGATCGTCGACCTCCACCGGCGGCAGTTCCTCGGCGATCCCGGCGACCTTGTCCCGTCGCAGGCGCGTCATCCGCTCGTGGTTGTCGGGGTCGTAGCTGATGTTCCCCGTACCGTCCTCGCGTTCCAGCCCTCCGATGCGGTGCTCGAGCCCCGGCGTGCCCGGGATCGCCCACGGGCGGGCGAGGTGCTCGTTGCGCGCGTAGGGGAGGAAGCCCTCGCCGTTCGGACGGGCGAAGCCGGGATCGATCCTCGGCAGGGCATCGACGTCGGGCAGCCGCCAGGGCTCCGACGAGTTCTGCAGGAACGTGTCCGACAGCAGCACCACGGGCGTCCGGTAGCGGATCGCCACGCGCGCCGCCTCGAGGGCGACCTCGAAGCAGTCCGCCGGCGAGGCGGCCGCCACGATCGGCAGCGGCGACTCCCCGTGACGGCCGAACATCGCCAGGAGCAGATCGCCCTGCTCCGTCTTCGTAGGCATCCCCGTCGAGGGCCCGGCCCGCATCACGTCGATCACGATCAACGGAAGCTCGACGATGGCCGCGAGGCCCAGCGTCTCGGCCTTGAGGTCCATCCCCGGACCGCTCGTCCCGGTGACCCCGAGCTGGCCCGCGAAGGCCGCGCCCAGGGCCATGTTGATCGCCGCGATCTCGTCCTCCGCCTGGATCGTGACGACGCCGAACTGCTTGTGGCGCGACAGCTCGTGCAGCAGCTCGGAGGCCGGCGTGATCGGGTAGCTCGCGTAGAACAAGGGAAGCCCGCTGCGCTCGCTGGCGGCGATGAGCCCCCAGGCGAGCGCCTGCGCCCCGGCGACGTTGCGGTACGTGCCCGGCGCCGCCGGTGCCGGACGAACGCGGTAGGCGTGGGCGAACAGCTCCGTCGTCTCGCCGAAGTGATAGCCGGCCTTGAACGCGGCCACGTTGGCCTCGTGCATCCGCGGTGCCCTCGTGGAACTTCCGGTCGAGCCAGTCGAGCGTCGTGTCGATCGGGCCGGCCGTACATCCAGCTCAACAAGCCCGAGGGCGAACATGTTCTTCGCCCGCTCGGCCTCCTTCTTGCCCAGCCCCACCTCTTCGGTGGCCCGCAAGGTCATCGAGGTCATCGGCACCCGATAGACCCGGTAGCCGGCGAGGGTGCCGTCGGTGAGTGGGATCGGTCGCGTAGCCCGACCTTCTCGAGGTTCCGTTGCGTGAAGGCGTCCTCGTTCACGATGATCGTTCCGCCACGGACGACCTTGTCGAGGTCCGCCTTCAGCGCGGCCGGGTTCATCGCCACGAGCACGTCGGCGTGGTCGCCGGGGGTCGTGATGTCCGTCGAGGCGAACTGGATCTGGAACGCCGACACGCCGTGGACCGTGCCGGCCGGCGCGCGGATCTCCGCCGGGAAATCCGGAAGGGTCGCGAGGTCGTTGCCGAGGACCGCCGTCGCGCTCGTGAAGCGGTCGCCGGTGAGCTGCATCCCGTCCCCGGAATCCCCGGCGAACCGGACGACGACCCGCTCGCGTTCCTCGATCGTCTTTCGCATCGGGGGGCGGCCGCGACCTCCTCAGTAGGGCTCGGACGGCGCTTCCCCCCTAGCCTACTGCGTGCACCCCGTCTCGACGCCCGTCCGCCTCAACCCGCGTGGGAGCGCTCCACCTCCCGCAGGCGGCGGACGATCCCGTCGAGGACCCGCAGGGCCGCGCGGGGCTCGGACCGCCAGAGGGCGAGGAGGGCGCGGCGGTACAGGCGCAGGACCCGCATCGGCGTCTCGGCGACGACCGTGGCCGAGCGGGGACCGCCGTCGATCACCGAGAGCTCGCCGAAGAAGTCCCCGGGCACGACCTCCCCCACCCGCCGCCCGCCCCGAAGGACCCGCCCCTGGCCCTCGAGCACGACGAACAGGGTTTCCCCGAGCATGCCCTCCTCGACGATCCGCTCCCCCGGCGAGAAGGTGAGCTCGTCGGCCTCCCGCGCCACGCGCTCCAGCCAGCGCGTCGGCAGGCCCGCGAACAGCGGAACGGCGCCGATCGCGGCCGCGCTGCGTCGGTGGCGCCGGCGCGGCGGCTGCTCGGGGACGCGCGGGGGTGTGCGCCGCCCCCCTCTCGGCGGCGGGACGTACGCCTGGGGCTGGCTCATGGCGGCCCGTAGCCTACCCCGCGGCCCCCGGCGGGAACACGCGAACGCGCACCCGGGCGGCGGGCAACCGCGCCGCCGGTAGGCTGTGTCGACATGGACGCACGCCGGCGGCTGAGCTCCATCCTCGCCGAGCGCATCGCGGTGCTCGACGGCTCCTGGGGCGTGCTCCTGCAGGGGCGCGGCCTGTCCGAGGAGGCGTTCCGCGGGGAGCGCTTCCGCGATCACGACCGCGAGCTCAAGGGCAACCCCGACGTCTTGAACCTCACCCAGCCGGCCATCGTGCGCGAGATCCACGACGCCTACCTCGCCGCGGGGGCCGACATCACGACCACGAACACGTTCACCGCCACCTCGATCGGGCAGGCCGACTACGGCCTGGCCGACGCGGTGGAGGACATCAACCTGGCGGGGGCGCGCCTGGCCCGTGAGGCCGCCGACGCGGCGGGGGGTCGGTTCGTGGCGGGCTCGGTGGGCCCCCTGAACGTGACGCTGTCGCTGTCCGCGGACGTCGAAGACCCCTCGAAACGCGCGATCACCTTCGACGCCGTGTACGAGGCCTACGCGCAGCAGATCCGAGCGCTCGCCGCCGGGGCGGGTCGACCTGCTGCTCATCGAGACCATCTTCGACACGCTGAACGCCAAGGCCGCGATCGCGGCGGCCAAGGACGTCGCACCGGACCTCCCCCTGTGGCTGTCGGTCACGATCGTCGACAAGAGCGGCCGAACGCTCTCGGGCCAGACGATCGAGGCCTTCTGGTTCTCCGTCGAGCACGCCGAGCCGCTGATCGTCGGCGTGAACTGCTCGCTCGGCGCCCGCGAGATGCGCTCCTCGGTCGAGGCCCTCGCCCGCGTGGCCCCGGTCCCGGTCGCCGCCTACCCGAACGCCGGCCTGCCGAACGCCTTCGGCGGGTTCGACGAGACCCCGGAGATCACGAGCTCCCTGCTCGGGGAGTTCGCTCAGGCCGGGCTCGTGAACGTGCTGGGCGGCTGCTGCGGCACCGGCCCCGAGCACATCCGGATGATCGCCGAGGCGGTCCGGGGGGGTCGAGCCGCGTCGGGTCCCCGAGCTCGAGCGGGTCACGTCCCTGAGCGGCCTCGAGCCGTTCCGGATCACGCCGGACACGGGGTTCGTGATGATCGGCGAGCGCACGAACATCACCGGGTCCGCGGCCTTCCGTCGGTTGATCACCTCCGGGGACTTCCAGGCCGCGGTCGAGGTGGCGCGCGACCAGGTGGCGAACGGCGCCAACCTCATCGACGTGAACATGGACGCCGACCTCATCGACGGCGTCCGAGCGCATGACGACGTTCCTGAACCTGATCGCGACCGAGCCCGACATCGCCCGGGTCCCCGTGATGATCGACTCCTCGCGGTGCGGAGATCCTGGAGGCCGGCCTCAAGTGCCTCCAGGGCAAGGGCGTCGTCAACTCGATCTCGCTCAAGGAGGGCGAGGAGGACTTCCTCGCGAAGGCCCGTGCGATCCGCCGCTACGGCGCGGCCGTCGTCGTGATGTGCTTCGACGAACAGGGTCAGGCCGAGACGGTCGAGCGCAAGGTCGAGATCGCCGAGCGCTCCTACCGTCTGCTCGTCGAGGAGGCGGGCTACGACCCCACCGACATCATCATCGACCCGAACATCCTCGCGATCGCAACGGGGATCGAGGAGCACAACCGCTTCGCCAAGGCCTTCATCGAGGCGACCCGCGAGATCAAGCTCCGGTGCCCGGGCGTGAAGGTCTCCGGTGGCGTGTCGAACCTAAGCTTCTCGTTCCGCGGCAACGAGCGCGTCCGCCGGGCGATCCACTCCGCCTTCCTGTACCACGCGATCGCCGCGGGCCTCGACATGGCGATCGTGAACGCCGGGCAGCTCGACGTGTACGAAGACATCGACCCCGAGCTCCTCGAGCACGTCGAGGACCTGATCTTCGACCGTCGGCCCGACGCGACCGAGCGGATGGTCGCCTACGCCGAAACGGTCCAGGGCGGGGCGATCGAGGCCGAGGAGGACCTCGCCTGGCGCGACGCCCCGGTCGAAGAGCGCCTCGCCCACGCCCTCGTGCACGGGATCGACCGGTGGATCGAGGAGGACACCGAGGAGGCCCGGCGGCGCTACGCGACGCCCCTGGAGGTGATCGAGGGGCCGCTTATGAAGGGGATGCAGATCGTCGGCGACCTGTTCGGCGCGGGCAAGATGTTCCTCCCGCAGGTCGTGAAGAGCGCCCGGGCCATGAAGAAGGCCGTCGCCTACCTCGAGCCGTTCATGGAGGAGGAACGGCGCCGCGTCCGGGCCGCCGGCGGGAGCACGCGCCCGCAGGGCAAGGTCGTGCTGTGCACGGTCAAGGGCGACGTCCACGACATCGGCAAGGGGATCGTCGGCGTCGTGCTCGGCTGCAACAACTACGAGGTCGTCGACCTCGGCGTGATGGTGCCGGCCGACGTGCTCCTCGACGTCGCCGAGCGGGAGGGCGCCGACATCGTCGGTTGCTCGGGGCTCATCACACCCTCGCTCGACGAGATGGTCGGGGTCGCCCGCGAGATGGCCCGCCGCGAGCTCGAGCTGCCGCTGCTCATCGGCGGAGCGACCACCTCGCGCGCCCACACCGCGGTGCGGATCGCCACCGAGTACCCGCAGCCCGTCGTGCACGTCGCCGACGCCTCCCGCGTCGTCGGCGTCGTGGGTGCCCTGCTCGACCCCGAGCGGCGGGAAGCCCTGGTCCGGGAGAACCGAGAGCTGCAGGAGCGGCTGCGCGCTCAGCACGCCGAGCGGGAGCGATCGCCGCTCGTCCCCTACCGGATCGCCTTCGAGCGTCGCCCGCGCCTTCGCTGGCGCCCCGAGGACGTGCCCACGCCGTCGTTCGTCGGCACGAAGATCGTCGAGCCGAGCGTGGCCGAGCTCCGCCCCTACATCGATTGGACCTTCTTCTTCGCCGCCTGGGAGCTCAAAGGCACCTTCCCCCAGATCCTCGACCACCCGCGCTACGGCGCCCAGGCTCGGGAGCTGTTCGCCGATGCCGAGCGGCTGCTCGACGAGATCGAGGCCGAGGGCTCGATCCGGCCTCGGGGCGTCTACGGGTTCTGGCCGGCGCGCGCGGAGGGCGACGACATCGTGCTGGAGGAGGGAACGGTCTTCCCGATGCTGCGCCAGCAGAGCGACCGCGGGCCCGACCACCCGATGCGCTCCCTGGCCGACTTCGTCGCCCCCGCCGAGGCCGAGATCCGCGACCACATCGGGGCGTTCGCGGTGACCGGCGGGATCGGCGTCGACGAGCTCGTCGCGCGCTTCGAGGCCGCCCACGACGACTACCGCGCCATCATGACGAAGGCCCTGGCCGATCGGCTCGCCGAGGCCTTCGCCGAATCCCTGCACGAGCGAGCGCGCTTCGACTGGGGCTACGAGACCGAGCGCCGCTCGAAGGAGGACCTGATCGCGGAGCGGTATCGAGGGATCCGTCCGGCGTTCGGCTACCCGGCCTGTCCCGACCACTCGCTCAAGCGCCGGCTCTTCGAGCTCCTGGGCGCCGAGCGGGTCGGCATCACCCTGACCGAGCACTGCGCGATGCTGCCCGCGGCCTCCGTGAGCGGCCTGTACCTCCACCACCCGGAGGCCCGGTACTTCAACGTCGGACCGATCGGACGCGACCAGGTCGAGGACTACGCACGCCGGCTCGGTGAGAGCCTCAGCGAGGCCGAGCGGTGGCTGCGCCCCAACCTCGCCTACGACCCGGACTGACGCCGGACCTACGACTCAGTGGAAGCTGTGGCCGCAGGCACAGCTGCCCTGCGCGGCGGGATTGTCGATCGTGAACCCCGTCTGCTCGAGCGTGTCCACGAAGTCGATCGTCGCCTGGGTCAGGTAGGGGGCGCTCATGCGGTCGATGACGATCCTCACGCCGTGCTGCTCCTGGGTCTGGTCGCGCTCGGACACCTGGTCGTCCAGGTACATCGCGTAGCGCAGACCTGCACATCCGCCCGGCTGCACCGCCACGCGCAGGGCGATGTCGTCGCGCCCCTCTTCGGCGAGGAGCTCCTTCACCTTCACGGCAGCGGCTTCGGTGAGCTGCATCCGGTCCGTCCTCGTTCGTCGCTCGTCGGTCGGTCGTCGCTCTGGTTCGATTCTACCGGCCGGCACCGCCGTCGGTGCGGAGGTCGGCCTCGACGGCCCCCAGGCGTAGGAGCTCTCGGGGATCGACCGGGAACACCGCGTCGGGCGCGCCGGCCGCGGCCCACACGCGGTCGAAGGCGACGAGGTCCCGATCGATCCAGGTCCGCAGGCGCGTCGGGTGTCCGATCGGCGGCGTGCCCCCGACGGCGTAGCCCGTCGCGGCGCGGGCTTCCTCCGGGCTCGCGCGGCGCGCCTCCCGCGCCCCAGCGAGGGCCGCGAGCTTGCGGACGTCGACGCGGTTCGCCCCGGAGGTCAGCGCGAGCACGGGGTGCCCGTCGGCCAGGAACACGAGCGACTTGACGATCTGGGCGACGTCGCAACCGACCGCACGGGCGGCGTCCTCCGCGGTCTTCGTCCCCTGAGGGAACCGGTGCACCTCGGGCTCGATCCCGAGCGCGCGGGCGGCCCCGACGAACCGCTCCACCGCCCCGCTCACGCCCGCACCATCCCCACGGCCTCGACCGCGAGCTCCTCGCCCACGCGCTCGAGCGCCCCCCGCGGGTCGGAACGCGCGCGGTCGCTTCCCACCCGCTCGACGAGGGAGCGCACCTGCACGCCCGGCAGCGCGACCTCGGCACGGCCGCAGACGACCACGGCCGGCACCCCCGCGAGCGCGGCGCGGCCCAGGAGCCGGTGCACGAGCTTGCCCCGAAGGGTCTGGGCGTCCAAGGACCCCTCTCCGGTGATGACGAGGTCGGCGCGCTCCAGCCGGCCGTCGATCCCGAGGGCGTCCATGACGACCTCGGCGCCCGGCCGCAGGCGCGCTCCGCAGAAGGCGAGGAGGCCGAAGCCGAGCCCTCCGGCCGCCCCGGCCCCCGGCTCCCCCGCCAGGTCGATCCCCAGGTCGCGATGGACCACCGCCGCGAGGTGGCCGAGGGCGCGGTCGAGCAGCACCGCGTCCTGGGGACCCGCGCCCTTCTGGGGGCCGTACACCAGGCTCGCCCCCGTCGGGCCGGTGAGCGGGTTGTCCACGTCCACGAGCCCGACGATCCGCGTACGGGCCAGGCCAGGGTCGAGCCCGGACAGGTCGATCCTCGCGAGCCCGAGGAGGGCGAGGCCGCCGACGGGCAGGTCGCGACCGGCCCCGTCGAGGAACCGCGCGCCGAGCGCCTGGGCCATCCCGACGCCCCCGTCGTTCGTCGCGCTGCCCCCCAAGGCGACGAACAGGCGCTCGGCGCCGCGCGCGACGAGCTCCCGGATGAGCTCGCCGGCCCCTCGCGAGGTGGTCCGGCGCGGATCCCGTCGGGAGCGGGCGAGCAGGCCGAGACCGAGGACCCGGGCCGTCTCGACGACGCCGGTCCCGCCCGCCAGCCCGACCTCCACCTCGACCGGGTCCCCGAGCGGGCCGCTGGCCCGCAGGCGCACGCGCTCGGCGGGAGCGAGCGCCTCCAAGGTTCCCTCGCCGCCGTCGGCGAGGGGCACGACCTCGAGGTCGTCGTCGGGGCGCCGGCGCCGCCATCCGCGGGCGATCGCCTCGGCCGCCGGCCGCGCGTCGATCGTGCCCTTGAAGCTGTCCGGGGCGATCAGGATCCGCACGACGCCGAGGGTACAATCCCGCTGCGCGCGGCCGCTGCGCGAGCCCGGCGATCCGGGCGGGCGTGGCGGCGCCGAAGCGCGGCTCCCCGAGGAGGAACAGTCCCGATGGGTGTCGATCGACCGACGATGCTGGGCATCGCCCAGGCCGAGCGCCAGCGACTGGGACGCATGATCCAGTACGCCGACCCGGCCTCGTGGGAGCGCCCGAGCGCCGCCGCGGGGTGGTGGAACCGCGACGTCATGGCGCACCTCGCCGCGGCGGACACCGCGGCGGCCCAGCTCCTCGCGCACGAGCCCGCCCGGGAGCTGGAGGAGTACCGCCGCAAGCTCGGCGACGAGCCGTTCACGGTCGACGGCTGGAACGCCTGGACGGTGTCCCGGCGCGCCGAGCAGCCGATCCGCGACCTCTGTCGCACGTGGGGCCGAGCCGCCGACGCCCTCCTGGCCCACGCCGGCCTCCTCGACGACGACGCCTGGCGGACGCGCCGCCTGTCCTGGATCGCGGGACCGATCGCGCCGCGCTACCTCGTGCAGTCGAGGGTGGTCGAGTGGTTCCTGCACGGGCAGGACATGCGAGCCACGAACGGGGTCGCCGACGGCTGGCAGGTCGGCTGGCAGCACTGGCCGGTGTGGGTGACGATCGACCTGGCCGTGCGGATGCTCCCCTGGGCCCTCGGGCAGCGCGGGCTCGACCTGTCGGGGATGAGCGTGCAGATCGACGTCGAGGGACCCGGCGAGGGGTCGTGGCACTGGGGCCTGGGCGCCGGGGAGGTGCCCCTGCCCGACGACAAGCCCGACGCGCTCATCGTCGGCCGGGCGCCGCAGCTCGCACTCGTCGCCGGGCAGCGCCTGTCGGTCGACGACGTGCTCGACGCCGGATTCCTCGTCCTGGGCGGCGACGCCGAGCTCGCGGAGCTCGTCTTGCGGACGATCCGCGCCTACCCCTGAGGTCCGGTCCTAGCCTCCGCGCGAGACCGTCAGGCGCCGGATCCGCCGGCGCACCGCGCCGAACCGGTACTTGTACGCGTAGTCGCCCTTGAGCAGGTCGAACCCCCGGCAGCCGTCCTCGATCGCGAGGCGGATGTCCTCGGCCACGAGCACCATGCCCGGCGCGAGGTGGGCCCAGGACCGGTCGTAGGCGGAGTTGTACAGGTACGTCGTCCCGGCGAAGGCGAAGCCGATCGTCCCGGCGACCAGCGACCCCTGCAGCTCGAGGAACGTCAGGCGGAACCGGCCCTCGGCGCAGAAGGCCTCGCCGAGGCGCCGGAAGAAGATCTCCATCCCCGGCACCATGAAGACGCCCTTGGGCCCTTCGCTTTGGCGGTGGAGCTCGACGAAGCGGTCGAGCATCGGCCCGAGCGTCCCCTCGTCGGCCGCGACGACGCGGTAGTCGCCGGCCTCGGCCCGGAGCTTGTTCGCCTTGCGGCGGATCTCGTGCCGATGCTTCGCCGGCAGCGCCGCGAGGTAGGCGTCCCAGCTTCCGGGCAGCGCCACGTACGGGGCCGCGCCGTTGGGATCGTCGTCCTCCAACACGAGGAGCCCTCGGGCGCGAGCCCCCTCGCGAAGGAGGCGCAACCAGGCTCGGTCCTCCGGCAGCCCCCGGAGGTCGGCGTGGCGCCAGGCGTCCATCCCGAGCAGCGCGTCCCACAGCGCCTCGGCCACCGCCTGCGCCCGCTCCGGACGCGCGACCGGGCCCAGGTAGTCCGTGACCTCCGTGCCGCCGAGGAACCGCAGCGTCTCCCCGATCCGCTCGAAGGCGCAGACGCCGACGGGCTCGCCCTCGCCCTCCTCGACGAACGCGAGCAGCAGGTGGTCGGAGGACTGCCCGAACTCCTCCCAGTACAGCTTCAGGTAACCCGGGAGGTGGAAGAACGTCCCCGCGGGGTCCAGGCGCACGAGCGCGCTCCAATCCCGCCGGAGGAAGTCCCGCGGGTCTTCGCTCAGCCGGACCTTCACCACGATCCGCCGCCGCCGCCGCCTCCGCCGCCCCCCGACGCGCCGCCGCCGCCGAAGCCGGATGCGCCCGAGCCCGAAGGCGTCGAGGTGAGCGTGCCGGAGGTCGCCACGGTGAACCCCTCCATCGTCGAGGCGAAGCCCCGGTAGTCGAACGGCCGACTGGCCACGTACCAGGAGGTGTCGGGCTGCCCGGCCCCGAGGGTCTCGAAGGCCTTGGCCCAGCGCTCGGTGCAGCCGAACACGATCGCGTACGGCAGGTACCGCGTGAAGACGCCCGCCTCCTCTGCCCAGCGCGCCAGGTGGGTCTCGGCCTTCTCGATCACCGTGCGGAACCCGCGGACCCGTCGAAGCATCGCCGTGCCCGCGGCCGTGCGCGCCGGCATCCGGCCGGCGCCGAGGAACAGCATCAGCGCCGCCACCACGGCCGGCACCCCGAGCAGGGCCAGCCGGGGCCCCACGGCCAGGGCGTAGGTCAGGGCCCCCGCGCCGAGCACCGCGATCGAGCCGACCGCCCGCCACCGGGTCCGGACGCGGTCGGGACGGCCGCGGAACCATCCCCGACGCACGACGTCTTCGTACAGGGCGGAGCGCACCGCCTGCAGGTCATCGATGAAGCGGTTCCGAAGCGCCGAGAGCTGCACCTCGTTCCCCGAGGCGAACAGGGCCTCGAGCAGACGTCGCTCGTAGTCGAGCAGGTCGCGCTCGGGCGCCTCGAGCCGGACGAACCGCCAGTCCGGCTTGCCGAACAACCACGTCTTGGGAACCTCCTCGATCCGTAGGTGACCGCGGACCGCCAGGTCGATGATCGTCGCGGTGACGTCGAGCGTGTTCACCCGCTCGTCGACGAGGGTCCCGATCTGCCCGGGCCGGAGCCCCTCGGGGGGCGCGAACTCGACGGGCGCCTCAGCGTCGGCGTCGCCGAGCGGGACCCGCTGCTCGAGCCCGGGCGTCCCGCCCATCGTCTGGTCCACGGGGGACCCCCGGTACACGACGTCGCGGCCCTGCGACCACAGCAGGTACCCGACCCCGCCGACGAGCAGGACCCCCAGCCCGACCGCGCCGGCCACCGTGCCCGGCGAGATCCCGAGCGCCGCGAGCGGGGTCAGGCGTTCCTCCAGGATGGGCCCGACGCGCTCGACGGTCCCCCGCGGGAGGGCGACGACGACCGTGAGCGCCTCGTGGGGCGTCATCGCCTCCTGGACGAAGGTCGCGGTTCGCCCCCGCACGCGGGCTCGGGCGCACGGCAGGCTCGATCCGACCGGGCCGGCGAAACAGACCGCCTGCAGGATTGGCGCCGGAGCCTCGACCGTGGCCGTCGCCGCCAGGATCGGTGCGTCCCAGTCCCCTCCGATCGCGTTCCAGTACAGCTCGTCGTGGTCGGCGAATCGGTTCAGCGCCCCCTGCACCCGGTAGACGATCTCGTAGGTGTGGGTTCCCGACACGGTGAGGTCGGGATCCCCGATCCGGATCCGCGTCCGTCCATCGCCGGCGTCCTCCACGACGTAGCCGTCGGGAGCCGTCGACGACGAAACCGAGACGACCTCGAGCGGGGTAGAGACGATCGGAGCGCTCGTCGTAGCGAAGCCGCGTCGGGACGTCCCGGAAGATCCCGTGCCGCTCGGCGCCGGCCGGGAACTCGTAGACGAGCCGCTCGGTGACGAGCAGATCGCCCGAGGGCTCGATCCGCAGGGCGACCTCGTAGGCGTGGATCGACTCGAGCGCGAGCGCCGCGGGGGCGGTGGCCAACCCGAGGACGATCCCCACGCCGCAGATCAACACGAGCCGTCGCACGGCCAGAGCCTACCGGCGGCGATGCGTCAGTGGATCGAGGTGGCGGTGGCCTCGCCGTCGCCGGCGAGCGACTCCTGCAGGACGTCCCAGGCCAGCACGGCGCACTTGATCCGGATCGGGTAGCGCACGACGCCCTTGAGGGCGACGAGGTCCCCGAAGCGCTCCTCGGTCGGCTCGACCTCGCCGGCCATCATCCCGCGGAACGCCGCCGCGAGGTCGAGGGCCTCCTCGACGGGCCTGCCGGCGACCGCCTCGGTCATCATCGAGGCGCTCGCCTGGCTGATCGAGCACCCCGCCCCCTGGAACGCGACCTCGCGGAGGGTGCCGTCTTCGACGTTGGCGAGCACGGTGATCTCGTCACCGCACAGGGGGTTGTTCCGCGTGCACGAGACGGTCGCACGCTCGAGCGGCCGCTTGTTCCGGGGGTTCTTGTAGTGATCGAGGATCACTTCCTTGTAGATGTCGTCCAGCGCCACCCGGTCCTCCTCACGCGAAGATCGCCTCGGCCGTGGCCAGGGCCGCGATCAGGGCGTCGATCTCCTGGGTCGTCGTGTAGACGTAGAACGAGGCGCGCGCGGTCGCCGGCGTCCCGTACCGTCGCATCACGAGCTGGGCGCAGTGGTGGCCGGCGCGGATGGCGACGCCCTCCTCGTTCAGGATCTGGGCGAGGTCGTGCGGATGCACATCCTTGTACCAGAAGCTCACGGCCCCCCCGCGGATCGCGGGATCCGTCGGCCCGTAGATCGTCGCGCCCGCCTCCGCGAGGCGCTCGAGGGCGTAGGCGGTGATCGCCCGCTCGTGCGCGCGCACCGCGTCCATGCCCAGCTCCTGGAGGTAGGCGACCGCCGCGCCGAGCCCGACCTGCTCGGCGACCTCCATCGTGCCCGCCTCGAACCGGTACGGCGGGGACTTGTACGTGGCGTGGTCGTGGAAGACCTCGGAGATCATCTCGCCGCCGCCGAGCATCGGCGCCATCCGCTCGAGCAGCTCCGCCTTGCCGTAGAGCCCTCCCGAGGAGGTCGGCCCCAACATCTTGTGTCCGCTGAAGGCGAGGAAGTCGACGTCGAGGGCCGCCACGTCGATCGCGTGGTGGGGCGCGAGCTGCGCGGCGTCGACCACGACCACCGCGCCGACGGCATGGGCGGCCGCGATCAGCTCGGCGAGCGGCGTGATCGTGCCCAAAGCGTTGGACATCCCCGTGACCCCCAGGACCTTCGTGCGCTCGGTGAGGAGCGCGTCGAGCCCGGACAGGTCCAGCAGCCCGTCGTCGGTGAGGGGGATGTAGCGCAGTCGGGCGCCGGTCACCTCAACCGTCATCTGCCACGGCACGATGTTGGAGTGGTGCTCCATCTCGGTGAGCAGGATCTCGTCGCCCTCTCGGAGCACCGTCCTGCCCCAGCCCTGCGCCACGAGGTTGATCGACTCGGTCGTCCCCCGCGTGAAGACGATCGTCTCGGGCGCCGGAGCGCCGAAGAACCGGGCGAGCCTGGCTCGTGCATCCTCGTACAGCTCGGTGGCCTCCTCACCGAGGGTGTGGATGCCGCGGTGGGCGTTCGCGTTGTGGCGGGCGTAGAAGTCGGCGACCGCGTCGATCACGCGCTGCGGCTTGTGGCTCGTCGCCGCGCTGTCCAGGTAGACGAGCGGGCGACCGTTCACCTCGCGGGCGAGGATCGGGAAGTCGGCGCGCACGCGCTCCACGTCCAGGGTCTCGGCCGCCGCTCCCTCGGTCACCGCCATCTCGGATCGCCTCCCGGACCCTACTCCGCCGGCGCGCCGACGGTCTCCTCGAGGCCGAGCTCCCTGCGGATCCCCTCGTAGCCCTTGGCCTCGAGCTCGTGGGCGAGCTCGGCTCCGCCGTCCTTCACGATACGACCTGCCATCATCACGTGAACGAAGGTCGGTCGGATGTAGGTGAGGATCCGCTGGTAGTGCGTGATCAGCAGCACCCCGAGGTGGGGGCCGATCAGCCGGTCGATGCCCGTCGCCACCGCGCGCAGCGAGTCGATGTCCAGGCCGGAGTCGGTCTCGTCCAGGACCGCGATCTTCGGCTCGAGCACCGCGAGCTGGAGGACCTCGACCTTCTTCTTCTCCCCGCCGCTGAAGCCCTGGTTCACGTAGCGCTGGACGATCTGGTCGTCGATCCCGAGGGCCTCCATCTTCTCCTTCATGTGCTTGCGGAACGCGAGCGCCGAGACCTCCTCGCCCTTGACGCTGCGGTAGGCGGTGCGCAGGAAGTTCACGACCGAGACCCCGGGCACCTCGACCGGGTACTGCAGCGCGAGGAACAGACCGCGTCGTGCCCGCTCATCCGGGGGCAGCCCGGTGATGTCCTCGCCCTCGAACAGCACCGCGCCCTCGGTGACCTCGTAGCCCGGGCGCCCCATGATCACGCTCGCCAAGGTCGACTTGCCCGACCCGTTCGGGCCCATCACCGCGTGGACCTCGCCCTGACGGACCACGAGGTCGATCCCGCGCAAGATCTCCTTGCCCTCCACCGAGGCCCGAAGGCCCCGCACCTCCAGCACGGCCGGCTCGCTCATCCCTCGTTCACCTCGATCAGCACGTCGTCGTCGTCCACCTTCACCTCGAACACCCGCACCGGCCGCGTTGCCGGCAGCGTGAGCGGGCGGCCCGTGTCGAGGTCGAAGGTCGATCCGTGCTTCGGACACTCGATCGCCCCCTCGTCGAGATCGACCTCCCCCTCGTCCAGATAGGCGTGCGCGTGGGAGCACACCGCGTCCACCGCTCGGAACCCTTGCTCGCCGAGGTTCACGATCGCGATCTCGCGATCGTGAACGCGCACGCGGAGCGCACCCCCCACGGGGACCTCCCCGACCGAACACGCGCGCACGAGCGCCACCTCAGCTGCCTCCCCTGAGCTCGTCGGCGATCGCCCGCTCCAGGCTCGTGCGGATGTCCGCAAGATCGATGCGATCCAGGACCTCGTTGAAGAACCCGAACACGACGAGCCGTTCGGCCTCCTCACGGGAGATCCCTCGGCTCTGCAGGTAGAAGAGCACGTCCTCGCTCACCGGCCCGACGCTGGCTGCGTGCCCGCAGCGCGTCGGATCGTTGGTCAGGATCTCGAGGTTCGGGACCGACATCGCGCGCGCCCGATCCGACAGCAGGATGTTGCGGTTCGTCTGGTACGCGTCGCACCGATGGGCGTCGTGGTCGACGATGACGGTGCCCGTGTAGATCGCGCTCGCAGCGTCCTTCAACGCTCCCTTGTAGAGCAGGTCGCTCGCGCTGCGCGATCCGCGGTGCAGCTGGATCGACCGGTGGTCGATGTGCTGCTGCCCGTCGCCGAAGTAGACCCCGAGCAACTCGGTGGATGAGCCGTCGCCCGCCAGCTCCACCTCGACCTCCGCGCGGGCGAGCGAGGCGCCGAGGGCGACCCCGAGCGTCCGCAGCTGCGCATCGCGACCGACGACCGCTCGCTGCACCGCGAGGTGCGTGACGCCCGAGCCCCACTCCTGCAGGGACACGTAGCGCACGTGCGCGCCCTCGCCGACGACGAGCTCGACCACGGCGTCGGACAACGCCCCGGCGAGCGGCGGCGAGACGTAGCGGTCGATCAGGGTGACCTCGCTACCGCGGTCGGCGACGAGGAGCGTGTGCGGGAACACCGCGGCGCGATCTTCCCCCAGGCCCGTGACCGTCTCGATGGGCAGCTCGACCTGCACATCGGGCGGCACGTACAGGAAGGTGCCGCCGACGCGGAAGGCTCCGTGCAGGGCGGTGAAGACGCTTCGTTCGACCGGGACGAGGTCGTGCAGGTGCGGCTCGACGAGCTCGGGGTGCTCGGCGGCGGCCCGATCGAGGTCGAGCAGGAGCACCCCGCGCGCCTCGAGCGCCGGGTCGAGCCGCCGCTCGATCGTGGCGCGGCCGTACTGCAGACGCAGGCCGGCACGCTCCCCGAGGTCGGCGGCGACCCCATCGAGCACCTCCGGCGCGCTGCTCGACTCGGCACCCGCCGGCACCTGGTCGAAGACGAAGCCCGAGACGTCGGTGTAGCGCCACTCCTCGGTCTGCTGGGAGGGCAGCGGCAGGGTTCGGAACGCCTCGAAGGCTCGCCCGCGGATCGCAGCCACGAACGCGGGGGCCTCGGGCAGCGCCGCCAGGACGCGCTCGTCGAAGGTCGTCGTCGGCGTGGACGCGCTCACGACCGGAATCCTATCAACGGGGTCGGATTCGCCGCTCGCGGCGTCCGCCCCGGCCCGGCGCCGCGCCGGGCCGCGACGGCCGGGTCAGCCGATCGCGCCCTCCATCTGGAGCTCGATCAGCCGGTTCAGCTCGACCGCGTACTCCATCGGGAGCTCCCGCGTGATCGGCTCGATGAACCCGTTCACGATCATCGCCGATGCCTCGGCCTCGGTGAGTCCACGGCTCATCAGGTAGAACAGCTGATCCTCGCCGATCCGGGCGACCGTCGCCTCGTGCCCGAGCTCGGCGGTCTCCTCCTCGACCTCGACGTACGGGTAGGTGTCGGAGCGCGAGTCGGGGTCGAGGATCAGGGCGTCGCAGCGGACCATGGACTTGGCGTGGTGGGCGCCCTCCTCGACCCGCACGAGGCCCCGGTACCCGGTGCGCCCCCCGTCCTTGGACACGGACTTCGAGGTGATCAGGCTCGAGGTGTAGGGGGCGGCGTGGATCGCCTTGCCTCCGGCGTCCTGGTGCTGGCCCCGTCCGGCGAAGGCGACCGACAGGACCTCGCCGCGAGCCCCTTGGCCGAGCAGGTAGATCGACGGGTACTTCATCGTGACCTTGGAGCCGATGTTGCCGTCGACCCACTCCATCACGGCGTCCTCGTAGGCGGCCGCGCGCTTCGTCACGAGGTTGTACACGTTCGTCGACCAGTTCTGGATCGTCGTGTAGCGGACCCGCGCACCGCGCTTGGCGATGATCTCGACGACCGCGGAGTGCAGCGAGTCGCTCGTGTAGATCGGCGCGGAGCACCCCTCGACGTAGTGCACGTAGCTGCCCTCGTCGGCGATGATGAGCGTCCGTTCGAACTGGCCCATGTTCTGCGCGTTGATCCGGAAATACGCCTGCAGCGGGATGTCCACGTGGACCCCCGGCGGGACGTAGATGAACGACCCCCCCGACCACACGGCGGAGTTCAACGCCGCGAACTTGTTGTCGTTCGGGGGGATGATCGTGCCGAAGTACTCGCGGACGAGGTCGGGGTGCTCGCGCACGGCCGAGTCCATGTCGGTGAACAGCACGCCTTGGCGGTCCAGATCGTCCTTGATCTTGTGGTAGACGACCTCGGACTCGTACTGCGCGCTCACCCCACCGAGGTAGCGCTTCTCGGCCTCGGGGATCCCGAGCCGGTCCCAGGTCGCGCGGATGTCCTCAGGAAGCTCCTCCCAGCTGCGCGCCTGCTTCTCCGTCGAGCGGATGAAGTAGTAGATGTCCTGGAAGTCGATCCCCGAAAGGTCCGCGCCCCACCAAGGCATCGGTCGGCGCTCGAAGTGCTCGAGCGCCTTCAGGCGGAAGCGCCGCATCCACTCGGGCTCGCTCTTGAGCCACGAGATCTCCTCGACGACCTCGCGCGACAGGCCCTTCTTCGGGGTGAACACGTAGTGGGCCGGATCGCTCCAGCCGAAGCGGTACCCCTTGCTCAGCTCTCGGAGGTGCTCTTCCTGGGTGACGGCCACGGTGTCGGCTCCTCCCACTCCGTTACGGGTTCGACCCTATCGATTCGACGGGGTTCGACATCCCTGATGTCACGATAGCCACCCGCGCCGCCAAAGTCCATCCTGAAGGTCGGATTTCCACCGCGGCCGCGCGAGGGCGTCGCGGCCCCTAGCGGCGACTCGGGCGACGTCTCGGCGCGGCCCCGTCCACGGGTCGAAGCAGGTCGAGCAGCTCGCCGACCGCGTGGCGCTCCTCGAGCGGGTGTCGCAGCGGCAGCTCCGTGTGCAGCTCGTACACGTTGCGGCGTCCTGAGCGCCGCCGGGTGAGGTAGCCCTCTCGCTCCAGCTCCGCGACGATCCGCTGAGCGGCCCGCTCGGTGATCCCCACCCGCTCGGCGATCTCCCGGAGGCGGATCCCCGGGTCACGGGCGATCGCGAGCAGGACGTGCGCGTGGTTCGTGAGGAACGTCCAGCGCCGCGTCCCCTCCCCCGTGGCTGCCTCGCTCATCTGTGCTCGCCGACCCTTCTCGCCGGCGCTCCGGCCAACCGCTCCGGCCGGCCGCTCCGGCGCGCAGCCGATGGTAGGTGGTACTATATACGACATGCATAACACGTATCGTATATCTGCTATCTCTGACCCACGGCGCTCAGCATCCCGGCCGGGCCTCGCGCCATGACGCACATCCTGCGCGAGAACCTCCTGTCCCCACCGATCCTGGCCTTCGGGATCGGCCTCCTGGCGGCGGCGAGCGGACTCCGGCCCGTGGCCCACGTGCAGCTGCCGACGTGGCTGTCCAAGGCGCTGTCGCTCTCGCTGCTGGGGACGATCGGCCTCAAGGGAGGGATGGCGCTCGCGGAGAGCCACCTCCGTGAGCTCTGGCTCCCCTCGGTCGCCGCGCTCACCCTCGGCTGCACCACCCCCGTGCTTGCCTTCACCGCCCTGCGCCGGCTGGCGCGCCTGCCTCGCGAGGACGCGGCGGCCGTGTCCGCCCACTACGGCTCGGTCTCGGTCGTGACCTTCACGGCAGGCCTGGCCTTCGTCCGCCTCGCTGGACTGCCGTACGAAGGCTTCATGCCGACCCTGCTCGCCCTCCTCGAGGCTCCGGGGATCCTCGTCGCGCTCCTGCTGGCCAGAGGCGCCGGACGGCTGTCGCTGCGCCAGGCCGCGCTCGACGTGGCCTCCGGCCCCTCCTTCCTCGCACTCGGCTCGGGGATCGCGGTCGGCCTGGCAGCCGGACCGCTCGGCGGCTCCGCGACGCCGCCGGGCTTCAACACGGTCTTCCTCACCCTCCTCACCGTGTTCCTGCTCGAGATGGGCGTCTTGGCCGGACGGCACCTGCGGCGTGCGCGGACCGTCGGGCCGGTGCTCCTCGGGTTCGCGCTCGTCGCGCCCCTGGTGAACGGCGGGCTCGGCGTGCTCCTCGGGAAGGCGGCCGGGCTGTCGATCGCCGGCACCATGCTCCTGGGGGTGCTCGGCGCAAGCGCCTCCTACATCGCCGCACCCGCGGCCGTGCGGCTCGCGCTACCCCAGGTCGATCCCGCACGGTACCTCACGCCCGTGCTCGGGGTGACCTTCCCGTTCAACCTCACGATCGGGCTGCCCGTCTACCTCTTCCTCGCCCGCCTCGTGCACTGATGGCGGGTGCTCAGGCCCGCTCGTCCCCGAGCGCCACGGGCGCGCCGACGAGCGACCCGTACTCGGTCCAGGACCCGTCGTAGTTCTTGACGTTCGGATACCCGAGCAGCTCACGCAGGGCGAACCACGTGTGGCTGGAGCGCTCGCCGATCCGGCAGTACGCGATCACCTCACGGTCAGGCGTGATCCCCTCGCCCTCGTAGAGCGCGCGCAGCTCCTCGGGCGAGCGGAACGTGCCGTCGTCGTTCACGGCCTTGGCCCACGGGATGTTCGCGGCGCCGGGGATGTGGCCGGGCACCTGCGACTGCTCCTGCGGCAGGTGGTCGGGGGCGAGCTTCTCGCCCCGGAACTCCTCCGGAGAGCGCACGTCGACCAGACCGATCCCGGTGCCCACCTTCGCCAGGACCTCGTCGCGGAGGGCGCGCAGCTCCGGTCGCTCCGGCCCTTCGATCCGGTAGCCGGTCGGCTCGTAGGCCGGGACCTCCTGGACGAGCTCCCGGCTCTCGAGCTCCCACTTCTTTCGGCCGCCGTCGAGCAGCTTCACCCGATCGAAGCCCCGCAGCTTCAAGATCCAGTACGCGTAGGCCGCGAACCAGTTGTTGTTGCCGCCGTAGAGCACGACCGTCGTGTCCGGCCCGACGCCCGCGCTGGACAGGAGCTCCGACAGCTCCTCGCGCGAGACGTAGTCGCGCCCGACCTTCGCGTGCAGGTCGGTCGCCCAGTTCCAACCGACGGCGCCCCGGATGTGGCCCTTGTCGTAGGCGCTCGTGTCCTCATCGACCTCGATCACCCGCACGGTCGGGTCGTCGAGGTGCTCCTCGAGCCAGTCGGTTGTGACCAGCACTTCCTCGTAGGCCATCGTGATCCTCCTGTTCGCGTCGAAGCCGGTCGGGGGCGCGCTCCGCGGGCGGCGCGGAGGCTCGGGGGACGTGCGGCGCGGGCCGGGTTCAGCTCACGCCGCGCATCGACAGCACAGACGGCAGGGGATCATCGCGCCGACCAGCCCACGGCACCGCGTCCGGATCACCTGAGATCCCAGCCCTCCCGTCGGGTTCGCAGGTGCACTATGTACCTGCAACGCGCGCGGCGCGTCAAGGCGCGCGGCGCGTCGAGGCGTCAGAAGATCCCGAGCGCGGCCTTGGCCTCGTCGGACATCATCTCCGGGGTCCACGGCGGACGGATGACGAACTCGGGCCGCACCTCCCCGACGCCGGGGACGGCCGCGAGGAACGCCCGGATCTGGTCCTCGATGAGCGGGCCGATGGGGCACCCCATCGTCGTGAGGGTGTATCGGACGTCGACGCCGCCCCGCGTCGTCGACCTGCACGTCGTAGACCAACCCCAGATCGACGATGTTGAGCCCGAGCTCGGGGTCGACGACCTGCTTGAGCGCCTCCCACACGCGGTCCAGGACGTCGGCGGTTGCGCCCTCGCGCGCCACCGGTGCGTTCGACCCCTCCATCGCGGTTCCGCTCCTCGCTCGGCCTATGCTGTATACGGTACCGCGGGAGCGGGAACCTCCGCGGACACGAACGGGCCGAGACGAACGGGCCGAGACGAACGGGAAGGGAGCCCATGCCGCCGATCCGGGCGCTGATCGTCGACGACCACCCCGTCACGCGCGAGGGGCTTCGCACCGCGCTCGAGCTGTCCGACGACGCCGTCGTCGTGGTCGGCGAGGCGGCGACCGGCGAGGAGGCGGTCGAGCGGGCCCGCGAACTCGCCCCCGACGTCGTGTTCATGGACGTGCGGATGCCCGGGATGGACGGGATCGAGGCCACCCGCAGGATCCGGGAGGCGGCGCCGAACGCGAAGGTCATCTTGATCACGATCGACGAATCCCGGCGGGCGATCTCCGAAGCGATCCAGGCCGGCGTGTCCGGCTACCTGCTGAAGGACGCCTCCCCCGACGCCCTCGTCGACGCCGCCCGCAACGCCGTCGAGGGCAACGCGGTGATCCATCCGCAGCTCACGAAGACCTTCATCGAGGAGGCCAGCGGCTCGGAGGCCGGTGGGCAGCAGGCCCCGGCGCTGTCGCGGCGGGAGCGCGAGATCCTCCAGAAGGTGGCCGACGGCGCGACGACGCGCCAGGTCGCCAACGAGCTCGGGATCTCGCCGCACACGGTCAAGACCCACCTGGAGCGGATCTTCGAGAAGCTCGGGGCCAACGACCGCGCCCAGGCGGTCGCGATCGCGATCCGCACCGGCATCGTCCACTGACCCCCACCGGCGACGCTCCCCCTCAACCGGCCGAGGTGCGGGCCGATATCGGGGGTGAGATGGCCACGACCGTCCTGGTCTGCGACACGCCCGACGAGGTCGCCCTGCTGCAGTACCACTTCCTCCGGGAGGCCCCGGACCTGCTCGTCGAGGCGACGACCGATCCCGTCCACGCCGTCGACACCGCGCTGCGCGTCCGGCCCGACGTGGTCGTGTGCGATCCGCAGCTCGACGGCCTGGCCGACGGCGAGCTCATCCGGCGCCTGCGGGCCTCGAGCCCGCACGTGAAGATCGTCGCGCGCAGCCTCGTCGCCGACGCCGCGCTCGTCGCGGCCGCGCTCGGCGCCGGGGCGGCGGCCTTCCTCACGAAGACCGAAACCCCCCAGGAGGTGATCGCCGCGATCCGATCGGTCGCCTCGGGCGCCGTCGTCCTCTCGCCGGTCGCGGCCGCCATCCTGGGCGACGAGCTCGCCCAGCTGACGGGGCACCTGCGCGAGGTCGAGGCGGAGCTCGCGACGCTGCGGGAGGACGTGTCGGCGGGCGCCTCGGCCAAGGCCGACTTCCTCGCCAACATCTCCCACGAGCTGCGCACGCCGGTGACGGTCGCGAAAGGGATCGCCTACGTGCTGCGCAACCCGGCCGTGCCCGAGGACGAACGCCAGCAGTTCCTCGATCAGCTCCAGGCCTCGCTCGACAAGCTCATGGCCATCGTCGACGAGATCATCACCGTGGCCGAGCTCGAGCGCGGGACGTTCACCCTCGAGCTCACCCGCACGGACCTCGCCCCCCTGATCCGCCACGCGGTCGACGAGGTCTCCCGTCAGTACCCCCAGCAGCCGATCGAGACGCAGGTCCCCGACGCCCTCGTCGCGATCGCCGACGGTTCCCGGATGGGGGCCGTCGTGCGGGAGCTGCTCGACAACGCCTGCCGCTACTCGCCGCCGGGAAGGCCGGTGGAGATCGTCGCCCGCGGTCTCGAGGAGGGGGTGGTGGTCCAGGTCACCGACCACGGGGAGGGACTCGATCGCGCCGTGGCCGCGCAGGCGTTCGAGCAGCCGTTCTCGACGGGCGAGGGGGTCCTGCGCAAGGAGAAGGCCGGGATCGGGGTCGGACTGCATCTGGCCCGCCAGGTCGTCGTCGAGCACGGCGGCGTGATGTGGTCCGACCCGCTCCCCGGCGGTGGTACGCGGGTCTCGTTCTGCATCCCGAGCCACGAGGGCGAGCGCCTCACCGCTCCCCCGCTCGGGGCAGCCTGAGGCCGACTCGCACGACGCCGCGCCGGGGGCTATCCTCCCGCCAGGGTTCGCCCCCGACCTGTGGGAGGAACGGCACGTGGGTCACGCGGCCCTCGGATTGGTGCTGATCGCCGTCACGCTGGGCTCCTGCGCCTTCCCCGCATCCGAGGTGCCGCCGGCGGGACCGGCTCCCTCGGTCGCCACCGCGGTGGACGGCTTCGCGCGCGTCGGCGTCGGGTCCGTGAACGCCCTCGTCCCGACGGGCTGGCGAGCGCTTCCGGCGGAGACGGAGGCCGGCCACGGCTTCGTCGCCTCGCCCCGTCCGCGAGCCTTCGGGGAGGAGCGGGGGGTGGCGGGGCTGTCGGCCACCTGGGTCGACGCGACCCGCCTCCACCTGCCGAGCGACTACTACTACCTGGCCGCGACCGGCCCGGTGCTCGCCGGGCTGCTCGGCTCCGAGACCTGCCGCACGCTCGATCGCCACGTGTGGGTCGATCGCGCGCCGCGGTTCGTTGCGGGCGGCGACCGCTCCCCCGGCGACTACGCGGCGAGCGGGTGGGGGGTGTGCCGAGCGCCCGGCGGCGTGCGCACGCGCTGGGCCTACTTCGTCGCCGCACCGGGGTTCGGTCCCGCCCGCGAGGTCGGGATCCCCGCGTCGGGCCTGTACCTCGTCGTCGCGATGGCTCCCACGGGCCGTGGAGCGCGCCGGCTCGTCCACCACCTCGTCGAGCACACGACGTTCGGGGACGCGAGCGTCGCCGACCTCGTGCGCACCCTCCGCGCCCAGGGCCGCACCGCCTAGCGCGGGCTCCGGTCGACGAAGGGCGTGCGCACCACCGTGGCCTTGCCCCGGCGCCCCCGGATGTCGACCTCCACCTCATCCCCCACGTCGACGACGTCGGCCGGCCACAGGTAGGCCAGGGCGATCCCGGTGTGCAGCAGCGGCGAGAAGGTACCGCTCGTCACCTCTCCGATCAGTTGGTCACCGAGGAAGACGGGGTAGTGAGCGCGGGGGATGTGACGGCGCTCGTGCATCCGCAGACCCCGAAGACGGCTCGGCAGCCCCTCCTCGAGCTGGCGGAGCAGCGCCGCCCGTCCGCGGAACTCCCCCTTGTCCAGATCCACCGCCCACCCCAGACCCGCCTCGAGCGCGGTCGAGGACTCGAACAGATCCTGTCCGTACAAGGGGTAGCCCATCTCCAGCCGCAGGATGTCGCGCGCCGCCAGACCGCACGGATCGCCGTCGGACGCCCGCACCGCCTCCAGGAGCGTCCGCCAGAGCTCCACGGCAACGTCTTGGTAGGTGAACAGCTCGAACCCGACCTCCCCGGTGTAGCCCGAGCGCGTCACGATCACCGGGCGGCGACGGAACTCCGATTCGGCGCAGCGCATGAACGCGAGCCCTGCGGCCTCTGGGAAGACCTCGACGACGATCGCGGTGGACCGGGGACCCTGGACCGCGAGGAAGCACCAGTCCTGGTGGTACATCAGATGGACGAGGCGCTCCGCGGGCGCCTCGGCGAGGATCTGCAGGACCCGCTCGGCGTTCGCGGCGTTCGGGACGACGAAGAAGCGTTCCGGGCCGAGCCGATACACGATCAGATCCTCGATCACGCCACCGCCCTCGTTCAGGACGAGGTTGTACTGGGCCTGGCCGACGTCGATCCGAGCCACGTCGTTCGTCACGACCCCCTGCAGGAGCTCCAGGGCCCCCGGCCCGACGACCTCGACCTTGCCGAGGTGGGTGAGGTCGAACAGCCCGACCCGCTCGCGGACAGCCCGGTGCTCGGCGAGGACCCCCGCGTACTCGATGGGCATCGACCAGCCCGCGAACGGGCCGAGCTTGGCACCGAGCGCGACGTGCTCGTCCTCGAGCGGGGTGCGACGAAGGATCGGCTCCACCGCCCGAAGCCTACCCACCGCGGGCGGTAGACTGCCGGTCACGGGATGGCGGGTGCCTACGACGTCGTCGTCGTCGGTGCGGGGACCGGCGGCTACTCGGCCGCGCTGCGCGCCGCGCAGCTCGACCGACGCGTCGCGCTGATCGAGCGGGACGACCGCCTCGGCGGCACCTGCCTGCTACGCGGCTGCATCCCCACGAAGGCGCTGCTGCGCTCGGCCGAGGTGGTCGACACCCTGAACCGGGCCGGCGAGTGGGGCGTGAAGGCGAGCGGCGAGGCCGACTGGAGCGCGGTGCGCGCCTTCCAGGACCGGATCGTCGACAAGAACGTTCAGGGGCTCACCGGGCTCGTCCGCTCGCGCGGGGTCGACGTGATCCACGGGACCGCGCGGCTCGTCGCCGGCCCCGCGGTCGAGGTCGACGGTACCCGCCTGGAGGCCGAGCACATCGTGCTCGCGACCGGTTCGCGACCGCGGCCCCTGCGGGGCGTCGGGATCGGCGGTCGGGTCCTCACGAGCGACGAGGCGCTCGAGCTCGACCGGATCCCGGCCTCCGTCGTCGTCATCGGCGCCGGGGCGGTCGGGTGCGAGTTCGCATCGATGTACCGCTCGTTCGGAGCCGATGTGACCCTCCTCGAGGCGCTCCCGCGTCTCGCCCCCCTGGAGGACGAGGACGTGTCCAAGGCGCTCGCACGGGCGTTCCGCAAGCGCGGGATCACCGCCGTGGCCGGCGCCTCGGTCACGGCGGTGCGCCAGACCGACGAACTCGTCGAGGTGGATTACGAGGCCGGGGGCGAGGCCCGGACCGCGACGGCCGAGATCTGCCTGGTCGCGATCGGTCGCGAGCCGGTGACCGACGGGCTCGGCCTGGAGGAGGCCGGGGTCCGCCGCACCGACGCCGGCACGATCTCGGTCGACGAGCGGCTCCGCACGACGGTCGAGCGCGTCTGGGCGATCGGGGACGCAGCGTCCACGCCCCTGCAGCTGGCGCACGTGTCCTTCGACGAGGGGTACGCCGTGGCCGAGCGGATCGCCGGGCTCGACGTCGCGCCGATCGACTACGCCCTCGTACCTCGGGTGACCTACTGCACGCCCGAGCTCGCGAGCGTCGGACTGACGGAGGCGCAGGCGCGACAGACCGGTGCGGCGGTCGAGGTGTCGACGGTCGATCTGCGAGCGATCGGCAAGGCGAACATCGTGGGCGAGGGGGGCTTCGTGAAGGTCGTCGCCGAGGCCGGCGGCGGCCGGACCCTGGGCGTCCACATGATCGGACCCCACGTGACCGACCTCGTCGCCGAGGCGATGTTGATCACGGCGTGGGAGGCGACCGCCGAGGACGTCGCCCGGATGCACCACCCACACCCGACCCTGTCGGAGGGGGTCGGCGAGGCGTTCCTCAAGCTCGCCGGCAAGCCCCTCCACGTCCCCTAGAGAGGAGACCCGTGGCGACGAAGGTCCATCGCGCAGCCAAGGCCGACGCGCGACCCCTGCCCGATGAGCGGCTGAAGGAGATCCTCTACTTCCTGAAGCTCGCCCGCTACTTCGACGAGCGGATGGAGGCGCTGTACCGGCAGGGCCGGCTCCCCGGCGCGATCTACTCGGGGCGTGGGCAGGAGGGCACCCACGTCGGCGTCGCGTACGCGCTCGAGCCCGGCGACTCGCTGTTCCCCACGCACCGCGACCTCACCGCTCAGCTCACGAAGGGCCTGGACCTCAAGCGGGTGATGGCCCAGTTCTGGGGACGGATCGACGGCTACACCCGGGGGCGCGACGGCAACAGCCACATCGGTGACTGGTACGGCGCGAAGACGTTCACCGTGATGTCGCACCTGCCGATCGCCTACCCCGTCGCCGTCGGCGCGGCGTGGGCTTACAAGCGCCGCGGCGAGCCCCACGTCGCGATGGCGATCTGCGGCGACGGGGCCACCTCGAACGGCCGATGGCACGAGGCCCTCAACTGGTCGGCGGTGTTCCAGCTGCCCGTCGTGTGGGTCGTGAACAACAACCAATACGCGTACTCGACGCCGAACGAACGGGAGTTCCCCGTCCCCACGATCGCCGAGCGAGCCGCCGCCTACGGCATGCCGGGGGTTCGCGTCGACGGGACGTACGTGCTGGAGGTCTACGAGGCCGCCAAGGAGGCCGTGGAGCGCGCCCGACAGGGCGGCGGTCCGAGCCTGATCGAGTCGGTTTCGCTGCGTTGGCGCGGTCACGCCGGACACGACCCGGCGACCTACGTCCCGAAGGATCTGCTCGAGCGCTACATGGCCGAGCGCGATCCGGTCCGCACCTACGAGGAACAGCTCCTCGCCTGGGGCGTCGTGACGAAGGAGGACGTCGCCGAGCTGCAGGCGCGGATCGAGCGGGAGTTCGAGGAGGGTCACGAGTTCGCGCTCGCCTCGCCGTTCCCCGAGCCGGGGGACGTCACGAAGGGGCTGTGGGTCGAGGACGGCTACTGGCGAAGCGAGCCCGGTCGCGGCGGCGGGACGGAGGCGGGCTGATGACCACCGCGACGGTGGAGGCGGGCGCCGCCGGTCACGGCGCCGAACCCCGCGGCAAGCGGACCGAAGACGGTCAGGCGACCTACCTCGTCGCGATCGCCGAAGCGCTGTGGGAGGAGATGGAACGCGACGACCGCGTCTACCTCCTCGGGGAGGACATCGGCGTCTACGGCGGCGCCTTCAAGGTGACGGAGGGGTTCCTCGACCGCTTCGGCCCCGACCGCGTGATCGACACGCCGATCGCGGAGGAGACGATCGTGGGGATGGCGGTCGGCTCGGCCATGGAAGGGTTCCGTCCCGTCGCGGAGTTCCAGTACGCCGACTTCATGTCGAGCGGTTTCGACGAGATCACGACGGTGCTCGCGCGCTACCACTACCGCAGCGGGGTCCCGCTTCCGGTCGTGCTCCGCGGGCCCTCGGGCGGCGGTGTCCGCGCCTCGTCGTTCCACTCGATCAACCCCGAGCCGTGGTTCGCGCACGCCGGAGGGATCAAGGTGATCTGCCCCGCCTTTCCGGCCGACGCCAAGGGCCTGCTGAAGAGCGCGATCCGCGACGACAACCCGGTCATGTTCCTCGAGCACAAGTGGATCTACCGACGGATCAAGGAGCCGGTGCCCGACGACCCCGACGCCCTCGAGCCGATCTCCGTCGCCCGCGTCCGCCGCGAGGGCCGCGACGTGTCCGTCATCACCTACGGCGCGATGGTCCACAAGGCGCTCGAGGCGGCGGAGGAGCTCGAGCGGGCGGGGATCTCGGCGGAGGTCGTCGACCTGCGCACGGTCTACCCGCTCGACGAGGAGACCGTGCTGCGCTCGATCGAGAAGACCTCGCGGGCGCTCGTCGTCTCGGAGTCCTACCGGTTCGTCGGGATCGGTGCGGAGGTCGCCGCGACGATCGCGGAGAAGGCCTTCGAGCACCTCGACGCGCCCGTCGCGCGGCTGTCCCCGCCGAACCTGCCGGTGCCGTTCTCCCCTACGCTGGAGGACGCCTTCCTGCCGCAGGTCGCCGACATCCGAACGGCGATCGAGCGCCTGTCGGCCTGGTGAGGAGGAAGCGCGCATGACGTCGGTCCAGATGCCCCAGCTCGGCGAGACGATCGTCGAGGGCACGATCATCCGGTGGCTCAAGCGCGAGGGCGACGAGGTCGCCCGCGACGAGCCGCTGTTCGAGATCAGCACCGACAAGGTCGACACCGAAGTGCCCTCCCCGGTCACCGGGCGCCTCGTGCGGATCCTCGTGCCCGAGGGGCAGACCGTGCCGGTCGGCACCCAGCTCGCCGAGATCGAGGCCGCCGACGCC
This sequence comes from Actinomycetota bacterium, assembly GCA_026003015.1. Lineage (GTDB taxonomy): Bacteria > Actinomycetota > UBA4738 > UBA4738 > HRBIN12 > BPGL01. The sequence goes on from BPGL01000001.1 coordinate 647,191, forward strand.
CAGGGCGACGCGGCGCCCGCCCAGGCCACCCCAGCGCCGAGCCAGGCGCCCGCCCAGGCCACCCCAGCGCCGAGCCAGGCGCCCGCCCAGGCGCCGAGTCGATCCGCCCCGTCGCGGCGCGAGCCGTCGCCCGCGACGGCCACGGCCGCCGCTTCGGCGCCGCGGGCCCCCGAGGCTCCGCCCGCCCGGGGCCCGCGCTCCCGGGTCCTGTCCCCCGTCGTCCGACGCCTCGCGGCCGAACACGGGCTCGATCTGTCCACGGTCGAGGGAACGGGCAGCGGCGGCCGGATCACGCGCGCCGACGTCGAGGCGGCGATCGAAGCGAGGGCGGCCGCGGGCGTTCCGGCCGCACGTCCCGGGCCCGCTCCGGCGCCCGCGCCGACCGAGGGCGCGGGCACGGGCACGGAGGTCCGGCCCCTCAGCCATATCCGCAAGGCGATCGCCAAGCACATGCTCGCGTCGGTCAACGAGACGGCGCGGGCGTGGACGCTCGTCGAGGTGAACGTCGAGCACCTCGTCCGCCTCCGTGAGCGGACGAAGGAGGCGTTCCGCGAACGCTACGGTGTGAAGCTCACCTACCTCCCCTTCGTCGTGCGCGCGACGGTCGATGCCCTCCGCGCACACCCCTTCGTCAACGCCCGGCTCGACGGCGACAACGTGGTCCTGCACGACTACGTGAACATGGGGATCGCGGTGAGCTACGACGCCGGGCTGATCGTGCCGGTGATCAAGGGCGTCGACGGGATGAACACCGTGGGGATCGCTCGCGCGATCGCGGACCTCGCGTCGAGGGCGCGCGCGCACGAGCTCAGGCCCGACGAGGTGCAGGGCGCGACGTTCACGATCACGAACCCCGGACCCTACGGGTCGCTCGTGAGCCTGCCCATCATCAACCAGCCGAACACCGGGATCCTCTCGCTCGACGCGATCCAGAAGCGACCCGTCGTGGTCGATGACGACGCGATCGCCGTCCGCCACATGGTCTACGTGTCGATGTCGTGGGACCACCGCTTGATCGACGGGGAGATCGCCACCCGGTTCCTGGCCCGGGTCAAGGAGAACCTCGAGACCTGGGATTTCGCCGAGGACCTGGGGCTGGACCGCTGATGGCTCGACCCGCCTGGGTCGTCCGCGCCGGGCTCGTCGGCTACGACGCCGCCAACGAGCTCATGCACCGGCTCGCCGAGCGCCGCCTGGCCCAGGAGATCTGCGACGTCGTGCTGCTGCTCGAGCACCCGCCGGTGTTCACCGCGGGGCGGCGGGCCCGGCCCGAGGAACTGCTGTGGGACGAGCGCGAGGTCGAGGCCCGCGGCGGCGCCGTGCGGCGGATCGACCGCGGCGGGGCCTTCACGTTCCACGGGCCCGGGCAGCTCGTCGGCTACCCGATCCTCGACCTCGGAGCCCGGCCCGACGCGGCGGGGTACCTGCGCGCGCTCGAGGAGGTCGTGATCCGAGCGGCCGCCGACCTCGGGGTGAGGCTCGAGCGACGCGACGACGTCCAGACGGGCGTGTGGGCCGGCGACGACAAGGTCTGTGCGATCGGCGTCCGGCTGCTGCGCGCACGGGTCACCCTCCACGGCTTCGCCCTGAACTGCGACACCGATCTGTCGTGGTTCCGGGGCATCGTGGCCTGCGGCCTACCGGGGCGTGGCGTGACCTCGTTGTCCCGGCTGGCCGGCCGTCAGATCACCGTCGCCGAGGTGCTGCCTTACGTCCAGCGGCACCTGCTCGAGGTCTTCGAGCTCGAGCCGGCCGACCCCCCCGCCGGGCTCCTCGAGCCGCTACGCGCGGCCGGCGTCGCCTGAGTCGACCTCAGGCGTCGGCGAGCACGACGAACCGGGCGCGGTGCTCGAGCAGCGCGAGCGCCCTGGGGCCGCGCTGCAGCTGGGCCCACTCGACGTCACGCAGCCTCGCGATCCGAAGCGCTCGCCAGCCCGCGTCGCGAACGGCCTCGACGATCGGTCCGGGGCCCGAGCGCCCCGCGAGCGGCAGCCTGGCGAGCACGTCCTGCGGGTAGGGGCCGTGGTGGTCGTCGCCGACGCCGAGCGCGCGGCGCGCGAGCTCGACGGCGAGCCTGCGCGCGCGCTCGAGGGCTCCGTCGCGGCCCCAGCTCCCCTCGAAGACGGCCAGGCGGGCGCCGGGCGCCGCCGCGGCGCGCCAGGCGCGCAGGGCCCGAACCGGATCGGGGAGGGTCCAGAGCACGTGCCGCTCGATCACCGCGTCGAACGGGCCGTCGGGCGGCTCGTCGGCGGGTCCGACGACGAGGTCGAGCTCGACGCCGCGCTCCTTCGCCTTGCGCGCGGCCTCAGCGAGCATCCGCTCGGACAGGTCCAGCGCGGTGACCCGGTGGCCGAGCTCCGCAGCCAGGAGCGACAGCGCGCCGGTGCCGGCGCCGACGTCGAGCACGCGCGCGGGCGCGTCGGGAAGCACGGCTCGCAGGACGGCCCGCCAGGCCGCGGCCTCCACGGGATCGGAGATCGCGTGGGAGGGCGACCCGTCGTAGGTCCGCGCGTCCTCGTCCCACCACGCGCGGACCCGCTCGTACAGGTCGCTCATCAGAAGAGCGCGGCGGTCAGGCGGCGCCGGTACTCGGGGACCAGCTCGTGGTCGTCGCCGAGCGCCGTGAAGGCCGTGACCATCGCCCGGCGAGCGGCGTCCCGATCCTCGCCGAGGGCGCTGAGCATCCCCTCGAACGCCTCGCGCCACCGTCCTTCGGCGGCCAGGCGCTTGGCGGCCGCGAGCGTGCCGTCGGCGGGCTCCGAGGCCCACGTCGCGACCTCGATCGCGGCCTGCAGGCGCTCGGCCTCCGGGTCGGGCAGGTGCTTGGCCACGAGCTCCCGCGCCGGGTCCAGCTCGCCGCGCGCTAGGAGCACGCGGGCGAGGCCGAGCGCCGCCTCGCGGCTGTCGGGGTCCTTCGCGAGCGCCTCCCGGAACCCCCGCTCGGCGGCCTCGAGGTCGCCGGCCTCGGCCTCCTGCTCGGCCTCGGCGGCCTCGAGGTCGGCCTCCGTCGGCAGGAGCTGGTCGATGAAGGCGTTGACCTGCTCCTCCGGGTAGGCCCCGATGAACATGCTCACGGGGCGTCCGTCCCGGAACGCCACCACCGTCGGGATCCCCTGGCTGCGCACGGCCTGCAGCAGGGACGGCCCGACCTGCTCGGTGTCGACGTTGACCTTCGCGAGGAGGAACGCGCCGGCGCGCTCCTCGGCGATCTTCTCCAGGATCGGACCGATCACGCGGCACGGGCCGCACCACGCCGCCCACAGGTCGACGACGACCGGGCGCGTCTTGGAGCCCTCGAGCACGACCTGCTCGAAGGTCTCGTCGGTCACCTCAACGACGTTGGTACCCACGCTCGGCGTCTCCTCGTCGGCCCGCCAATCGGACGATCCGCGACCTCTCCAGCGTACCCGCGTCGCGCGCGACCGCGGGCCGGACCCCCGGAGGGTGCGGGAGGGGTAGACTCCGGGCGGTGGGAGGCTTCCGGTGGCCGCGCCGCTGACCGACACCCCCCACGGGGCGCTCGGGCTGTCCGACGACGAGCTGCTGGCAATGTACCGCACGCTCCTCGTGGCCCGGACGCTCGACGAGGCGGCGCTGCGTCAGAACCGGATGGGACGCGCGCCCTTCGTGGTACCGGCGGCCGGTCACGAGGGCTGCCAAGTCGGGACGGCGTGGGCGATGCGGCGCGGGATCGATATCTGGGTCCCGTACTACCGCGACGTCGGGGTCGTGCTCGTCGCCGGCCTCACCCCCTACGAGATCTTCCTCGGGATCTTCGCGAAGGCCGACGACCCCTGCTCGGGCGGCCGTCAGATGCCCTCGCACTGGGGATCCCGCCGGCTGGGGATCATCAGCGGATCCTCCCCCATCGCGACGCAGATCCCCCACGCGGCGGGCATCGCCTACGCCGCGCGCTACCGGGGCGAGGACACGGTCGTCGGCTGCTGGTTCGGCGACGGTGCCACGAGCGAGGGCGACTGGCACGAGGGCCTGAACTTCGCGGCGATCCACCACCTGCCCGTGGTGTTCGTGTGTGAGAACAACCGCTACGCGATCAGCGTCCCCCAGCACAAGCAGATGGCGGTCCGCGACGTGGCCGATCGAGCGGCGGGCTACGGGATGCCGGGCGTGGTCGTCGACGGCGCCGACGTGCTCGCCTGTTACGCCGCCATGCGCGAGGCGCACGAGCGGGCCAGACGCGGCGAGGGCCCGACGCTCATCGAGTGCAAGACCGATCGCTTCCTGCCTCACACCTCCGACGACGACGATCGGACCTATCGATCGCCCGAGGAGGTGGAGCGGGCGCGCGGCCACGACCCGGTCGCGGTGTTCGGCGCGTACCTTCGGGAGCACGCGGTGCTCGGGCCCGAAGCGGAGGATCGCTTGCGCGCGGAGGTCCGTGCCGAGATCGAGCGCGCGATCGCCGCAGCATGGGAGGCGCCGGAGGCCGACCCCGCCACGCTGGGGCTGCACGTGTTCCACGAGCCGGGTCGCGGTCGGTGACCGAGAAGAACCTCCTCACGGCGATCCGCGACGCCCTCCACGACGAGATGGTCGCCGACGAGCGCATCGTCGTGCTCGGCGAGGACGTTGGAGCCCGAGGCGGGGTGTTCCGCTTGTCGGAGGGCTGGATGGAGGAGTTCGGGGAGCGCCGTGTGATCGACATGCCGCTCGCCGAATCGGCGATCGTCGGCGTGGCGATCGGCATGGCGCTGCACGGGCTCCTCCCCGTCGCCGAGATCCAGTTCGCCGACTTCATCCACCCGGCCCACGACCAGATCGTCTCGGAGGCGGCGCGGATCCGCTACCGATCCAACGGGGACTTCGGCTGTCCGCTCGTGATCCGCGCGCCCTGCGGGGGCGGGGTGCACGGCGCCCTGTACCACTCGCAGTCGATCGAGGCGACCTACGCCCACGTCCCGGGGATCAAGGTCGTCATGCCGGCCACCCCGGCCGATGCCGCCGGCCTGCTGCGCTCGGCCCTGCGCGACCCCGATCCGGTGCTGTTCCTCGAGCACAAGCGGGCCTATCGCGCCGTGCGGGGCGAGGTGCCCGACACGGCGTTCACCACGCCGATCGGCGTCGCCGAGGTCAAGCGCCCGGGCACCGACCTCACGGTGGTGACCTACGGGTACGAGCTCCACCGCTGCCTGGAGGCGGCGGAGCGCCTCGCGGCCGACGAAGGGATCCACGCGGAGGTCGTCGACGTCCGGACCCTTGCCCCGCTGGACGTCCGAACGATCCTCGACTCGGTGACGAGGACCTCGCGAGCCCTGATCGTGCACGAGGACCACCGGAGCTACGGCGCGGGAGCGGAGATCGCCGCGGTGATCGCCCAGGAGGCCTTCTGGGACCTCGACGCACCGCTCGTGCGGATCGGCGGCCCGGACGTGCCGGCGATGCCCTTCGCGGCACCCCTGGAGCACGCCTTCCTCGAGCCCGAGCCGGACCACATCTACCGGGCGATGCTGGCGCTCGCCACCGCCTGAGGTGCGGGTTCAGGGCCCCGGCGCGGCCGACGATAACGCCTAGGTCGTGACCGATCGATCCGATCCGAGCCGGCGCACCGGCGCGCTCGACCTGCTCCTCGCCGGCGGGGCGGTCGCCGGCGTCTACGCGGCGGGCGCCCTCCTGAACGCCTGGGACCGGCTCGAGGAGCCGCTGCGTGCCTGGCCGCACATGGACGAGCTCCTCGCGCTCGCGGTGCTCTCGTCGCTCGCCTGGGTCGGGGTCGCGCTCCGGCGCTCGCGGCTGGCCGCCCGAGCCGAGCGGCTGCGTCGGGAGGCCGAGCTTCAGCTCCGGTCGCTGCTCGAGAACCTGCCGGCCATCGCCTACATCGAGGACGCCCGCACGAGGCGCACGACCTACGTCAGCCCCCAGATCGAGACCGTGCTCGGCTTCACCCCCGACGAGTGGCTCGCCTCCCCCACCCTGTGGACCGACCGCCTCCATCCCGACGATCGGGACCGCGTGGTGGCCTCCGACGCCGCCGATGAGGGGGACGTCTGGAGCATCGACTACCGGATGCTCGCCCGCGACGGGCGGACCGTGTGGCTGCACAACGAGGCCGTCCTCGTCCGCGACGAGCGCGGCGAGCCGCGTTGGTGGCAGGGGATCGTCACCGACATCACCGAACGCAAGGCGAGCGAGGAGCGACTGGCCCGCACCGAGGAGCGTCTCCGTCGGCTCCTCGAGGACCTTCCGGTCGTCGTCTACGTCGACGCCGTCGACGAGCTCAGCACCGCCCTGTACGTCGGCCCCCGCTACCAGGAGCTCACCGGCTACTCGCCCGAGGAGCGCCTGCGCCAACCGGATCTGTGGCTGCGGATGCTCCACCCCGAAGATCGCGAGCGGGTCATCGCGGAGTCTCGGCGGACGAACGAGACGGGCGAGCCCTTCGACATGGAGTACCGGATCGTCACCGCCGACGGCCGCGTCGTGTGGGTCCGCGACCGCGCCTACCTCGTCACCGACGCCGACGGTCGGCGCGTGTGGCAGGGCGTGCTCATCGACATCACCGACCGGTATGAGGCCGCCCTCTCGCTCGCCCGACGCGATCGGATCCTCCACGCCACGGCGTTCGCCGCCGAGCGCCTGCTGTCGGCGGAGGACTGGAGCGCCGCGCTCGACGAGGTCCTCGAACGCCTGGGGACCGCGGCCGAGGCCTCGCGCGCGACGCTGTGGCGCAACGGTCGGACCGACGACGATCTCGTGACGACGCTCGTGCGCGCGTGGCACGCGCCGGGGATCGACTGGCCCGAGGTGGATCGGTCCCTCACGACGGCCTTCTCCTGGTCCGGCGGCGGGTTCGCTCGCTGGGCCGAGGAGCTCGGGTCGGGGCGGGTCGTCCACGGGCGCGTCGCCGCGTTCCCGCCGAGCGAGCGAGCGCTCCTGGCGGCGGGACCGCTGCCGATCGACGTCGTGCTGTGCGTGCCGATCTTCGTGGCGGGACGCTGGTGGGGCTACGTCGGGCTCGATCGCTGCGGTGACGACCGCCTGTGGCAGGAGCCGGAGATCGAGGGCCTCGAGATCGGCGCGAACGCCCTCGGAGCCGCGATCGCGCGAGCCGAAGTGGAGGCCCGGGTGCGCGAGGCCGAGGAGCGCTTCCGTGGGATCGTCGAGCACATCCCCGCGGCGGTCTACCTCGACCGGGGCGACGACTCGATGCAGACCCTGTACGTGAGCCCCCAGATCGAGGCGATCACGGGGATCACGCCCGAGGCGTGGGTCGCCGAACCCGATATCTGGGTCCGCGCGGTCCACCCGGCCGACCGCGAGCGGGTCGTGCACGGCTACCTCGAGGCGATCCGGCGCAAGGAGGCCTGGCGCGACGACTACCGGGTGCGTACCCCCGACGGTCGCACGGTCTGGGTCCACGACGAGACGACGTTCCTGCGCTCGAGCGACGGCGGAGGGGACCTGATCCAGGGCGTGCTGTTCGACATCACCGAGCGCAAGCTCGCGGAGCAGGCCCTGCGGGACTCCGAGCGCCGCGAGCGCGAGGCGGCCGACCGGCTGCGCGCCCTCGACGAGATGAAGAACACGTTCCTCGCGGCCGTCTCGCACGAGCTGCGCAGCCCACTCACCTCGATCCTCGGCCTCGCCCTCACCCTCGAGCGGGCCCCCGACCTGCCGGCCTCCGAGTCGGAGGAGCTGCTGCGCCGCCTGGCCGGCAGCGCCCGCAAGCTGGACCGTCTGCTCAGGGACCTGCTCGACATCGATCGGCTGAACCGCGGGATCGTCGAGCCCCAGCGTCGCCTGGTCGACGTCGGCCGCCTGGCCCGCCAGACCTGCGAGCAGGTCGACGCCCTGGCCGGCCGGCAGGTCATCCTGCGGTGCGACCCCACGAGCGCCGAGATCGATCCCGCGAAGGTCGAGCGGATCGTGGAGAACCTGCTCACGAACGCCGCGCGCCACACCGGGCCCGACCACCGTATCTGGCTGCGCGTGGGGGCGCACGACGACGGCGTGCTGATCGTCGTGGAGGACGACGGGCCCGGGATCCCCGAGCCGCTCCGGCGGGCGATCTTCGAACCGTTCCGCCAGGGACCTTCGCGACCGGCCCACGCACCGGGAACGGGCATCGGGCTCGCGCTCGTCGCTCGGTTCGCGGAGCTCCACGGGGGCCGGGCGTGGGTCGAGGAACGTGAGGGCGGCGGAGCGTCGTTCCGGGTGTGGCTCCCGCGACGGACCCCGACGGCCGGCGGCCCGGCCACGTCGCGCCCGGACGGGCTCAGCCCCGACGCCCGAACGCCCGCCACCGCGAGCGGCGCGGCGGAGGCGGCCGCTCCTCGGCCGTGAGCTCGTCGACGATCACCTCGTGACGTCGAACGTAGCTCGACCCGACGGCCTGCGCGATCGCCGCGGCCGGGAGCGCGAGCAGCGCCCCGATCGCTCCGCCGATACTCGCGCCGGCGATCACCGAGCCGAAGGCCAGGGCGGGGTGGACCTGCATCGTCTGGGCCGTGACCTTCGGGCTGAGAACGTAGTTCTCCAGCTGCTGGTATCCGGTGAAGTAGCCCAGCAGGATCGCGCCGTCCAGCGGGCTCGAGACCGTCGCGACGAGCAGCGGCAACGCCATCGCGATGTAGGTGCCGATCGTCGGGATGAACTGCGACACGAGGCCGGTCCAGACGGCCAGGGGGAGGGCGAACCCCACCCCGAGCAGGCGCATCACGACGTAGGCCCCGGCGCCCGACACGACCGCGAGCACGACCCGCGAGTACAGGTAGGCCCCCGTCTTGTCGATCGCCACCTCCCAGGTGTCCAGCACGATCCGCTGCTGTGCCGGGGGCAGCAGCGAGCACACGGCGCGGCGGAACCGCGGCCCGTCCGCCACGAGGTAGAAGGTGAACAGGGCGATCGTCAGGAGCTTGAACACCGTGCCGACGACGGCGGCGGTGATGAGGAACACGTTGCCGGCGATGTTCCCCGCGACGTTGGCGAGGTTCGTGCTCGCCTCCCGAAGCTGCGCCACGAGATCGGCGGCCGACAGGTCGAGTCCGAACCACGAGTTCAGCCAACCGATGACCCGCTCGACGATCTCAGGCGCGGCGTCCACGAGCGCCAGGAACTGCTCCACGAGCACCGGGACCATGAGCACGAGCAGCGCGATCCCGACGAGCGCGATCGCGCCCAGGCAGGCGAGCGTCGCCAGGCCGCGGCGCCACCCTCGCTTCGCGAGGTAGGACACCGCGGGTTCGAGCGCGAACGAGACGAACAGCGAGGCGACCAGCAGGAGCAGGAGGCCGCGCAGGCCCCGAAGCAGCGACCACGTGAGCCACGCGAGGCCCGCGGACAGCCAGAAGATCGCGAACAGGCGCCAGATCCAACGCCAGCCGGGTAGGCGGAACTCGACCTCCGCCGGCTCCTGCGCCTCCCCCTCACCGGGGCGGACATCGGCGGCCTGCGTCACCGGGCCCAGCCTACTTCACCCCGACCCGCCGGCCGCGCAGGCGAGGGCCGAGCGGGCCTCGGCGAGCGCGGCGGCCAGCCTGCGTCGCGGCTCGGCGAGCCGGTCCGCGACCCGGTCGGCCGACTCGTCGTCGCCGATCCCGTCGAGACCATCGGCGATCTCGTCGGTGGCCTCCTCGAGGGCGAGGGCGACCTCGTGGGGCACGCCCGGGAGCGAGCCGGCCGACCGGATCGTCGGCGCCGCCTTCTCGAAGGCGTCCCGCAGCTCCCCCACCGTGGTCGCCGGCGGCGGGGCCAGCACGAGCCGGATCGTCGGCGCGAGGTGGCCGAGGTCGCGACAGGCCTCGCGGCGGGCCGCCCCGGGATCGCCCGCGCACCCGCCGAGGCCGAACGTCACCGCCAGGGCGATCGCGACGGCGGATCGAGCCCCAGGCACCGGGCGAGCGTACACTCGCAGCGGATGCCCGAGCCCGACCACAACCCCCGCCGGCGCCGCCTCCATCTGCCGATCGTCGGGGTGACCGGCCTGGGCACGAGCGGCCCCAAACCTCCCTGGCTCAAGGTTCGGCTGGGTGGGGGACCGAACCACGCGGCCCTGCGCACGATCGTGCGCGAGCGCGGCCTGCACACGGTCTGCGAGGAAGCGATGTGCCCGAACATCCACGAGTGCTGGGAGGAGCGCGAGGCGACCTTCCTGATCCTCGGGGCGAAGTGCACCCGGCGCTGCGGCTTCTGCGACGTCATGACGGCTCGCCCCGACCCGGTCGACGAGGACGAGCCCGAGCGGGTGGCCGATGCCGCGCGGGCGATGGGCCTTCGCTACGTCGTCGTGACCGGCGTCGCCCGAGACGACCTGCCCGACGGCGGCGCGCGGATCTGGGCCGCGACGATCCGTGCGATCCGCGCGGCCGTGCCCGGGGCTCGCGTCGAGGTGCTCCCCTCCGACCTCAAGGGCGGCCGGCGCGACCTCGCGACCGTCCTGGCGGCCGCGCCCGACGTCTTCGCGCACAACCTCGAGACGATCCGCCGCCTCCACGGACGGATCCGCCCCGCGTTCGGCTACGACCGATCCCTGGAGGTGCTCCGGATGGCCAAGCGGCTGCGCCCCGGTCAGGTCACGAAGTCGAACCTCATCCTCGGCATGGGCGAGCGCCCGGAGGAGGTCGGCGAGGCGCTCGCCGACCTCGCGGCGGCGGGCGTGGACATCGTCACGATCGGGCAGTACCTGCGGCCCACGCCCTACCACCTGCCGGTCGATCGCTGGGTGCATCCGGAGGAGTTCGCCGAGCACGCCCGCACCGGGGAGGCGCTGGGGATCGGCCACGTGGAGGCGGGGCCCCTCGTCCGCTCCAGCTACCACGCGGGACGGCAGTTCCGCCGCGCCGTCGAGCGAGGGCGGCTCGCGACGGCCTGAAGCCCGCGGGCGGGGCGCGTCGCGGAGGAGCGGGCCTGTAAGCCGGATCCTGTGCGCGGCCCGTACGGGGCCGCCGGCGGCCATCGATCTCGGCGCCTTCCGGCGCCGCCGGCCCGTTCGCCGGGCCGGTGCGGCCTACCCGGGAGCTCGGGCGGGCCACCCTCGAGCGCTCCCTGCTCGGCCTTGCTCCGGACGGGGGTTGCCGAGCCGCGCCGGTCGCCCGACGCGCTGGTGGGCTCTTACCCCACCGTTGCACCCTTGCCCGCGGCCCGAGGCCGCGTCGGCGGTCTGCTCTCTGTTGCCCCTTCGCGAGGTCGCCCCCGCCTGGCTCTCGCCAGCGTCCTGCCCTGCGGAGTCCGGACTTTCCTCGACCCGCGCGGCTCGAGGCCGCGCGGACCGCGGCCGCCCGGCCCGCTCCTCCGTCCTTCACGGTACCCCGTAGACTGGGCCGCCGTCGATGCGACGCCTCGCAGCCGCCGCGGTCTCGGCCACGCTCCTGACCGGGTCCTGCGCAGCTCCCTCGGTTCGTCCGGTGGACCCGGCCCTCCCGGCGGCCGATGCGGGCCGCGAGGCCGCCGTCCGCCTCGCGGTGCTGTCGTTCCTCCGGGGCTACGCCGACCTGCCGACGGCCGGCCCGCGCGCGCTGGCCCGGCGCGCCGGGTCCGCCTGGATGCTGCGGTGGGTCCGGTGGCTCGACGTGCAGCGCCGCGCGTTCGACGGGCAGCAGCGCGGGGAGCTCCACGTCGGATCGATCGGGCCGAGCGTCGTCGTGCCGTTCCTCGAGGAGCCCGACGTGGAGGTTCGCCGGGTGCCCGTCGAGGCGAGCGTGACGTTCCACCTCCGGCCCGAGGCGGACGAGCCCTTCGAGGTCACGCGATCGTTCCGAGGACCGATGCTGCTCGTCCGCACGCGGGACGGGGACTGGCTCGTGACCGACGCCGTGCGCGACGGCGTTCCGCTCAGCCAGGCGTTCCAGGTGATCCGACCCCGCGTGGTGTTCCGCGCCGACGATCGACTCGTCGTCGTCCCCGATTCCTTCGTCGCGACGCCGGTGTGGCAGTTCCACCTGCAGGTGCGGCCTGCGCGGCCGGCCCGCCGTGCGCCTTCGGCCGCGTGATGCTCGCCTCGTCTCCGCGGGCGGCGACGTGCTCGCTCGCGCCGACGTCGTCTCGGGCTCGCTCGCGCCGCTGCGACCGGGCCGGCGAACCCCGGCGATCGTGACGTTCCCCGCGCTCCCCTCGGCGGAGGGCGTCGCGCTCGTGCTGCGCTTCCGACCGCGGATCCCACCGCTCGCGATCCCGCTCGAGGGCCTGATCCGCCCGCTTCCTGCGGCCTGATCGGCGGGGCGCGACGGGCGGCCGTCAGCCCGCGCCGGCGCCCGAGCGCCGCTCGAGCCAGGCGTCGACGCCGCGGTTCGCCAGGCGGTCGGCGGTGACGTTGCGATCGCGGGGCACGTGTTCGAACCGCACCTCGTCGAAGGCGCGCGCGAGCTCCTCCACGCGGGCGTGCAGCGGCCGCAGCCGGGCGGATCGGACGCGGTAGCGGCCGCGGAGCTGCTGCACGAGCAGCTGCGAGTCCGTCCGCACGACGACCTCGCGCGCGCCGAGCGCTCGGGCCCGCTCCAGCCCCAAGATCACCGCCGTGTACTCGGCCACGTTGTTCGTGGCCTCTCCCAGGCCGCGTGCGACCTCGGCGAGGACCCGACCCCGCTCGTCGTAGACGACCGCCCCCGCTCCTGCGGGACCGGGGTTGCCGCGGGCCGCTCCGTCGGTGTGGACCGTGACCCTCACGGCACGAGGATCCGTCGGCAGTGCTCGCAGCGCGGGATCCCGTCGCCGCGCTTGAGCCGGTCGAGCTCCACGGCGGAGAGCTGCTCGTGGCAGCCCTGGCACACCCCGTCGACGAGGGCGGCCGCGCCGACGCCCTTCTTCTGGCGCCGGAGGCGCTCGTACAGATCGAGCAGCTCGGCGTCGATCGCCTCCGCCAGCGCTTCGCGCGCCCGGGTCCGAGCGCGCAGCTCCTCGAGGACCGCCGCCAGCTCCCGTTCGGCGTCGCCGCGCACGCGGTCGACCTCGCCGCGCAGCTCGGCGGCACGGGCCTCGGCGGCCAGCGCGTCGCGCTCGATCGCCTCGCGGCGCTCCATCACGGCGAGGAGCTCGTCCTCGCGCGCCGCTGCCCGGCCACGGAGGTTCTCGACCTCCCGGCGGATCGCATCGAGCTCGCGGGCGTTGGCCACGGATCCGTCGTACAGCCGCGCTTCCTCGTCGGCGGCCTTTCGCCCGATCGAGTCGATCTCGTGCTCCAGGCGCGACGCCTCACGATCGAGCTCGTCGAGCCCGAGGCGGAGCTCGCCGAGCGCACGCTCCGCCTCGTCCGCCGCGCGCCTGGCCTCCATGACCGGCTCGCCGCGCTCCAGCGCGGCCCGACGCGCCTCCAGGCGGTCGATCGCCGAGTCCTGCTCCTGCAGATCGAGCAGCCTGGGATCCACGCGCATCGCAGGCGAAGCCTAGCCGATGGCGTCGACCTCCTCAGGCCCCGATAGGCGCTCGGGCCCGCACCGCGCCTACGGGGCGGGCTCGAAGGAGAAGTTCGCGAAGACGTCGTTCGTCGACTGGCCGAGGTAGGCGACCGCCGCGACGATCACCATCGCGATCAGGGCGAGCATCAGCGCGTACTCGATCGCCGTCGCCCCCCGTTCCTCCGCCAGGCCCGCCCACCGGGCCCGCAGGACCCTGCCCGCGCGTTCCATCCGTCACCCCCTGGTCCTCGGCGTCGCCCGGCCCCGAGCCCGGCCGGACGCCGCCACCTGCCTGAGGTGTCGGCATCGAGGCGTTCGGAACTTGAACGCTCGGCTAGCCTCCCAGTGTGCCACCCAACGACCCAGACCGCGCAACGGCGGGCGCGCGGCGGCTCCGGGCGGCGCGGATCGTCGCCTTCGGGCTGCTCGCCGCGGCGGTGTGCATCCGGCTCGGCGTCTGGCAGCTCGATCGGCTCGAGCAGCGGCGGGCGGCGAACGCGCGGATCCTCCACGGGCTCGCCGCGCCACCGCTGCGCCTGGACGCGGCCGCTTCAGGCGAGGACCTCGCCTTCCGGCGAGCGACGGCGCGCGGACGGTGGGATCCCGCCCACGAGGTGATCCTCTACGGCCGCCCGCTCGAGGGCCGCCCGGGCAACCACGTGCTCACGCCGCTGGTCCTCGGCGACGGCCGGGCGGTGCTCGTGGATCGGGGATGGGTCCCGGCCGAGATCGACGCGGGGCCGGTGGGCGGCGGCGCCGCCGCCGTCGGCGTCGAGGTCGAGGTGACCGGAACCCTCCTGCCCGCCGACGGCGGCGGCGCCCCGGCGAGCTCCCCGGTGCGCGTCGTGCGCTCCGTCGACGTCGCGCTGCTGGACGCCCAGATCCCCTCGGACCTCATCGACGGCGTCTACCTCCTGCTCGCCTCCCAGCGACCGGCGGTCGACGAGCCGGTCCCCGCCCCCCTGCCCGAGCTCACCGAGGGACCCCATCGGTCCTACGCGATCCAGTGGTTCCTGTTCGCCGCGATCGCGCTCGTGGGGTCGGTCCTGCTCGCCCGCCGGGACGCGGGCTAGGCCGACGGCGCCCACGCGACGAACGCGCCCGGGCCGAGGCGGAACGGCGGCGAGCCGTCGACGGGCTGGATCCAGATCGTCGTTCCCAGGGGCGGCGCGTCGACCGGGTAGGCGAACGCGCGCCCGTCGGGCGACCACATCGACGCGCTCTGCGCGTACTGGCTGAAGAACGGGACGATCTCGGTGAGCAGCGCGATCCCGGCGATGAACGGCTCCGTCTCGATCGTGTCGGACCCGTCCCAGATCACCCAACGGAACCGGATCGGTCCGGTCACGCGGTAGACGGGCTCGAGGATCGCGAGCCGCTCGCCGCCGGGGCTCCAGGAGAACGCGACGGCGGGACGCGTCGTCACCCGCTCGCCACGACCGGTGGCCACGTCCACGATCGTCACGCCCACATCGGTCGCCCGCGTCGCGACCGAGCGATCGAACAGGTCCCGCTCGCCCGTGTTCAGTCCCTGCAGGGCCAGCCGGTCTCCGCTCGGGCTCGCGACGATCGAGGCGGCGCCGTCGACCGTCGCCAGGACCCGACGCTCATCGCTCGCGACGTCACGACCGACGATCCGCTGTCGTTCGCGCCTCCCGATCCGTTCCGCCCACAGCTGCAGGCCCCCCGACCACACCGGGGCCTGGAACAGCCCCGGTGCGGCGCCCAACGACGCGAGTCGGCCCTTGAGGTCGAGCTCCGCGAGCCGATCGTCCCCGAGGTGCACGAGCAGCCGATCCCCATCGGGCCCCCACGAGAAGTAGAGGGGGCTGCCGCGAGCCAGGTAGCGCACGCGCGAGGGGGCGCTCGCCCCGTCGACGACACCCATCACGAGGCGCTCCGGGTCCTCGGCGCCGAGGTAGCCGACGCGCGAGGAGGTCGGGTCCCACGACAGGTAGAAGGGCACGACCGGCATCGGCGTCTCGACGACGTCCTCTCCGGTCGCCGTGGCCGTCACGAGCCGCGCCTGCAGCGCGCCCTCCCGCGCGTCGACCTGGGACCAGGCCACCCGGCTGCCGTCGGGCGCCCAGGCCGCCTGGATCACGCGGAGCTCCTGCCCGCGGGCGGCGACCAGCACGCGCCCGTCCGAGCCGTCCGGACGCACGGTCGCGAGCGAGCCGTCGGTGCCGCGGATCAGCAGGCGCCCGGGCAGTTCGGAGGCCCACCCGGGGACCGCCGGCCCCGGCTCGGGCGGCGAGGGCAACGGTTCGCTCGTCGGCGTCGAGCCGCCCGACGTGCAGGCGACGCCGACGATCGCCAGGACGACGAGCGTCGCCACCAGGCGCCGGGGGGCGTCCACGCTTCGACGGTAGCCCCGGGGCGTCGTTCGGGCAACAGGGCGGTGCGACCCCGCTCAGCCCGCGCGGTGGACGACGCGGCCGCCGACGACCGTCGCGGTCGCGCGGATCGAGAGCAGCTCGAGGGGGTCGTCGACCGCGAACGGATCGGCCGACAGCACGACGAGGTCGGCAAGCGCGCCGGTACGGATCGAGCCCCGCTCGTGCTCGGCGTGGATCGCGGTGGCGCTGCCGAGGGTCGCGGCGCGCACCGCCGTGGCCAGATCGACCGTCTCATCGAGGTTCCACGCGTCGTGCCCCTGGAGGTCGGCTCGGGTCACCGCCGTGTACAGCCAGGTCATCGGGTCCATCTCCGCGACGTTCCAGTCGCTGGAGAACGCGAGCGTCGCGCCGTGGGCCGCGAGGCTGCGCAGCGGCCACGCCCACCGCTCCCGCCGGGGACCGACGGCGCGCCGCCATTCCCCCGCGAGGTCGGGTGCGCAGTGACGCGGCTGCACGCAGGCGACCACGCCGAGCGCCGCGAAGCGCGGGAGGTCCTCCGGGTGCACCAGTTCCGCGTGAACGATCTGGTGGCGGACGTCGCGTGGGCCGTGGATCTCGCGGCAGCGCTGCACGGCATCCAGCACCGTCCGGACGCCGCGGTCACCGGTCGCGTGGGTGTAGGCCTGGAAGCCGCGGCGCTCGAGCTCGAGCAGGAACGCGGTGAACTCCTCCGGCTCCCAGAAGGTCTCCCCGGCGGTGTCGGGTCGGTCGGCGTAGGGTTCGAGCAGGGCGGCGGTGTGCGGCTCCACGACGTCGTCGATGTACAGCTTGATCGGCGCAACCCGCAGGCGATCGTCGTCGTAGGCCCGGCGGGCCTCCTCCAGGGCGTCCAGGCGCGAGGCGTCGGTCCCCGGCAGACACAGCAACGCCGCGACCAGCCGCGAGCGCAGCGCCCCCTCGCGCCGGGCCCGCTCGAACAGCGGCAGGTCGTCCAGCCCGTTCTGCGGCTCGACCACCGTCGTGATCCCGTACGCGATCGCCGCGTCGAGGCTGCGGACGAGCCGCCGGTACCGGGCGTCGTCCGCGTAGCCCGGCACGCCGGCGGCGGCCAGGGCGCGCTCCCCCTCCTCGCTGATCCCCAGCGTGGCGACCTCCGTCACGAACCCGGTGGGCTCCTGCGTCACGGGGTCGAGCTCCGGGATGCCCCAGGCGAGACGGGCGACCCCCGCAGCGAGGCCGAGCGGCTCCATCGCCTCCCGGTTCACCCACGCCGTGTGGGCGTCGTAGGAGAACAGGATCGCCGGTCGGCCGCCGGTCGCCCCCTCGAGCAGCCGCGCGGTCGGGCGCCCGCCCGGGATCGCCCGGTAGTTCCACCCCTCCCCCTGCACCCAGGCGAGCTCGGGACGACGACGGAGGTGGTCGCGGATCCGCTCGAGGATCTCGTCCACCGAGGCGGCGCCGGCGAGCTCGACCGCGTCGGGGTTCGAACCGAGTCGGACGTGGTTGTGCGCGTCGACGAAGCCGGGCAGCACGGCCCCCGCCGCTCGCGTCGACGACCTCGGTGTGCGGGCCGACGAGCTCGGCCACGCTCCGGTCGTCGCCGACGGCGGCGATCCGCTCGCCGACCACGGCCACGGCCTCCGCGGAGCCCGCGGTGACCGTGTGGACCCGCCCGCCGCGGACGACGAGATCCGCGGTGGGCACCGCCTCAGCCCTCGTCGGCGCCCTCGACGGGCGAGCGTGCGCCGAGCTCCCGGTCGAGCAGGAGCAGCGCCGGGCCCGAGTCGCCGGCCAACCGGAGCGCGTCCACGATCTGGCCGACGCTCTTCTCCTCCTCGACCTGTTCGGTGAGGAACCAGTCGAGGAACGCTCGGGTGGGGCGGTCGGCCCGCTCGTAGAGGTCCACGATCGCCGCCGTGATCGAGCGCTCGTGCTCGAGGGCGCGCTCGAACGCGGCCAGCGGCTGACCGAACTCCGACGGCGGCTCTGCGAGCGCGCCGAGGCGAACCCGTCCGCCCCGGTCGCAGATGAAGTCGAAGAACCGCATCGCGTGACCGTGCTCTTCCGCGGCCTGTCCCCGCATCCACCGCGCGAACCCCGGGAACCCGGCGTGCTCCATCGCGCCGGCGATCGACAGGTACAGGTACTCGGACTCGAGCTCCCGATGGAGCTGCTCGTTCAGCGCGGTCTCCAGCGATGGGTCGAGCACCTCGATCACCTCCTCGCGGCGGCCATCCTACCCGGCGGCGAGCCCGGGTCGGTCCTCGCGGTTGCGCATCGCCTCGGCCGCCTGGGCGAAGTAGGCGTCGAAGGCCCGGCGGACGTCGGCCGGCGGGTCCAGCGCGTCCAGGGCGTCGCGCATGTGCCGGAGCCATCGATCGCGGGCGTCGGCGTCGATCGGGAACGGCGCGTGACGAAGACGCAGCCGCGGGTGTCCGCGCTCCTGCTCGTAGCGCGTCGGCCCACCCCAGTACTGCGCGAGGAACAGCGTCAGGCGCCGGCGCGCGTCCGTGAGGTCCTCGGGCGTCGGGTACAGGGCGAGCAGCGGGGGGTCGGAGGCCACGCCCTCGTAGAAGCGGTCGACGAGCGCCTCGAAGAACGCCATCCCGCCGACCACGTCGTACACGGTCCGGGCTTCGGCCACGGTCGCGAGTCTACGGGCACGCCGGCGGGTAGACTGGCCACCCCGGGCGGGACACCGAGGTCCGAACGCGGTCGGCGCCGAGGGATGGCGCGGCGCACCGGCGCCCGGACGAGCCAGACCGATGCGGATCGAGAGCGACACCCTGGCCGACGGCATGCCGATCCCGGAGCGCTGCGCGGTCGCCACGCCGACCCCCGACGGACGCTCCGAGCTCGCCGGCGGCGACCGCAGCCCCCACCTGCGCTGGTCGGGGGAGCCGCCGCAGACGCGCTCCTTCGCGATCTTGGTCGTCGACCCCGACGTGCCGGCCGACCGGAACCGGATGGGCGTCGAGGGGCTTGCGCTGGGCGAGGACGAGCCGCGGGTCGAGTTCGCCCACTGGCTCGTCGTCGACATCCCGGCCGACGTCCACGAGATCCCCGAGGGCGCCGACGGGGACGGCTTCGTGCCGCACGGCAAGCCCCCGGGCCCGCTGCCGATCGGCGGGATCAGCGGTCGGAACGGCTACGGTGAGCTGTTCGAGGGCAACCCGGAGCTCGAGGGCACCTACGGGGGGTGGGACGGGCCGTTCCCGCCGTGGAACGACGAGCGCGTGCACCGCTATCGGGTCACGGTCTACGCGCTCGACGTCGACTCGCTCGGGCTCGAGCCCGGGTTCGACCTCGAGGCGTTCCGGCACGCGATCGAGGGGCACGTGCTCGACGAGGCGACGATCGTTCCCACCTACACGTTGAACCCCACGCTGCGCTGATCCTCCCTACAGGTTCCGGGCCCGCCCGAGCTCTGGACGGGTGATGCAGGATCAGATCGTGGACGAGCGGGCGGGCCGGGTCGAGGACCTCTACCGCAGGGAGCACGCGCGGATCTGGCGCGCCTTGTACGCGTTCAGCAGCGACCCCGAGATCGCGAGCGACGCGCTCGCCGAGGCGGTCGCGCGGGCGTTGCGGGACGAGGCTCGGATCGACGACCTCGCCGCCTGGACCTGGCGCGTGGCGTTCCGCGTCGCGGCCGCCGAGCTCCGGCGCCGGCGGCGTCCGGTCCCGCCGTCGGGACCCGCGACCTACGAGCTCCCCGACCCGGTACCGGAACTCGTCACGGCGCTGCGACGCCTCTCGCCCAAGCAGCGCATGGCGATCCTGCTCCACGACGACGCCGACCGCCCCACCGCCGAGGTGGCGGCCACGCTCGGCTGCGCGCGGGCTACGGTCCACGTGCATCTGAGCCAGGGGCGTCGGCGGCTTCGACGATTCCTGGAGGCCACCGATGCCTGAGCAGGACCGCCGGCTGCGCGCCCTGGACCGGATCGAGGCACCCGACGTGTGGGATCGGGCGCGCTCGCACCACCCACGGCTGCCCGATCACGAGCTCGAGCGGCCCGCCCGCGGTCGGCGCGTGGCCGCCGGTGTCGTGGCCTTCGCGACGTTCGCCGGGGCGGTGGCGATCGGCCTCGGCAACCTCGGCGGCGCCCCGGTGAGGGCGCCGGCGGGGGGATCGTCCCCGGGGGCCGGGGGGTCGCCGGCGCCGGTCACCCCGACGGGAACGCCGTCGGGAAGGCCGAGTCCGACGCCGTTCGTGGCGATCGTGGTCGAAACACCGGTTCCCGGTGATGTGGTGAGCTCTCCGGTGACGATCGCCGGCACCGCCGACGTCTACGAGGGCACGGTCATCGTGGAGATCCTCGACGCATCGGGCGAGCGACTGGCGCGGACCTTCACGACCGCGACCTGCGGGAACGGTTGCCGCGGCACGTTTTCCGTCGACGTGCGGTTCGCCGTGACCGACACCCAGCCCGGAACGGTCCTCGTCTACGACGACGACGCGGAGGGCGGAGACCCCCTCCACGCGGTGCGGATCCCTGTGACGCTCGTGCCCGCCGGCTGACGACGGGCCCGACGGTGGGCGCTGGAGGGCTCGAACCTCCGACCTTCGCCTTGTAAGGGCGACGCTCTTCCACCTGAGCTAAGCGCCCGTGCGGTCGGGGAGCCGACCGGTGTCAGGATACCGACCCCGGCTCGTGCGCTCGATCGGGCTCCGCGCTTCGCCGATGCCTGCCCGCTCGATGGCTCGCGACCACGCAGGCGCCGAGCCCGATCGTCGCCAGCACGACCCAGGCGAGCACGTTGAGGCCCGGCACGAGGCCGAGAGCGCCGGTGATGGCCCAGCCGACGAGCAGCGCCCAGCCGCGCCCCCTGGGAGCTGGAACGACCAGACGCCCGAGGGCGAACGCTCCGACGGCCAGGCCGACGGCCGACGCGAGCCCGATCCCGAACAGCAGCGCGATCCCGAGCGGGAGCGCGAGGACCGAGGCGGCCAGCGCGAGCGCCGCGGCCGGCCAGACGACGGCGATGAGGAGCCCCCACGCGATCGAGGGCAAGGGGGCCGTGCGCAGCGCGTCGGCCGCCCGTTCCAGGCCCCAGGGGGCAAGACCGAGGAGCACGAGCAGGACCAGCAGCAGCGACGCCGTCATCGCGACCGGCGCCAGGAGCGACCCGAGGGCGCGCAGGGGGCGCCCGAGGGTGAAGCGCAGGTGTTCCCGAACGGTGCCCTCCACGCGCGCGCCGACGTCGCGCTCGACCTCTCCTCCTGCGAGGACGGACCCCCCCACGACGGCCGAGCCGCGCAGCCGCACCGGCCCGTCGACGACGACCACGTCGCCGTCGACCCGGCCCGCGATCGCCGCGGAGCCCTCGAGGACGACGACGTCGCCGCGGACGACCCCGAGCACCGTCGCGGTCCCGCGGAAGACGACGACCTCCCCCGCCGCGCGTTCCCGCGGCACGATGAGGTCACCGACGACGACGACGTGGTCTCGGGCCGCGGCGCGCGGCACCTCCGTCGTCTGGGCGAACGCCGTTCCCGCGGCCCACGCCGAGACGAGCACGATCGATGCGAGCAGCGACGCGCGACGCGCCATGTCCGGCGCATCCTACCCGCGCACCCACCCGCTTCCGGCCCGTCGCGCAGCCCCCGACGCGGCTCAGGGGGCGCAGCTCACAGGTCGAACAGCGGGCCGGTGATCGTCGGCCCGACCTGCCCACCCGTCGCCGCCGCGGCGAACAGCACGAGCGAGGCGCCCGCGAGCGCGAGGTCCTTGAGGAACTGCACCTGCTCGTTGATCCGCGCCATCGGATCGCTCTCCCGCCAGAAGGCGTGCATCAGCACGGCCACAGACACGGTGAAGATCGCGAGCAGGAGCGCGCCCAGATCTACCCACACGCCGAGGATCACCGACAGCGCGCCGGCGACGATCTGCACGCCGGTGAGCGGGACCGTCACCTGGGGCGCGGGGTGCGCCGCGCGCCGTCGCGTAGGGGCACCATCTGCGCGCGCCCGACGAGGTGCCCCATGATCCCGGAGGACAGGAACAGGATGCCGAAGAGCACGCGGCCGACGAGGAACACGACGTCCATCGCTTCTCCTCCTTATCGCTCCTCTCGTTGCGTGATGGTCGATGCGGATCATCCTCACCCAACGCCGCCGGGGCGCCCCGTCATTCCCGCGCGGTAGCGTGGAGGGGTGGGTGAGCTGCCCTTCTCCCCCGCCGTCCGCTCGTGGTTCGAGGCGTCCTTCGGGACCCCCACGCCGGCGCAGACGAAGGGGTGGCCGCCGATCGCCCGCGGCGAGCACACCCTCGTGCTCGCCCCCACCGGCTCGGGCAAGACCCTCGCCGCGTTCCTGTGGGCGATCGACCGGCTCGCGAGCTCAGCGCGACCGGAGCGCCTCGGCACCCGCGTGGTCTACGTCTCCCCCCTGCGCGCCCTCGCCGCCGACGTCGAGCGGAACCTGCGCGCCCCGCTCGTCGGGATCGAGCGCGCGGCCGAGCGCCTGGGCGCACCGCTAGCGCACCGACCCCGGGTCGGCGTGCGCACCGGCGACACCGACGCCGCCGAGCGGCGGCGGCTGCGACGCGACCCGCCCGACGTCTTGATCACGACCCCGGAGTCCCTCTACCTGCTCCTCACGTCGGCGGCGCGCGAGACCCTCCGCGACGTCGAGACGGTGATCGTCGACGAGATCCACGCGCTCGTCCCGACCAAGCGCGGGGCGCACCTCGCGCTGTCGCTGGAGCGGCTCGAGGAGCTCGCCGGCCGCGAGGTCCAGCGGATCGGCCTGTCGGCGACCCAGCGGCCCCTGGACGAGGTCGCGCGCTTCCTCGGCGGCTCGAGACGCCCGGGCGAGCCCCGCGAGGTCACGGTGGTCGACGCGGGCGCGCCCCCGGCGCTCCAGCTGTCGGTGGTCGTGCCGGTCGAGGACATGGCGGGGCTGGGTCGCCCCCTCGAGGTCCCCACCGACGTGGCGTCGGCTGCCGCGGGCCCCGCCCCCCGGGCCTCGATCTGGCCGGCGGTGCATCCGGTCGTGTTGGAGGCGATCCGCGCGCACCGCTCCACGATCGTGTTCGTGAACGACCGTCGGAGCGCGGAGCGCCTCGCGGCGCGGCTGAACGAGCTCGCCGGCGAGGAGCTGGTCCGCGCCCACCACGGGTCCCTCGCCCGCGAGCAGCGGCTCGCCGTAGAGGATGCCCTGAAGGCCGGAGCGCTGCGCGGGCTCGTCGCGACCTCCTCCCTGGAGCTCGGGATCGACATGGGGGCGGTCGACCTCGTCATCCAGATCGGCGCGCCGCCGTCGGTGACGAGCGGGCTGCAGCGGGTCGGCCGCGCCGGTCACCACGTCGGCGAGCCGAGCGTCGCCACGATGATCCCGAGATGGCGGGGCGACCTGCTCGAGACCGCGGTGATCGCCGATCGCATGCTCCGGGGGGAGATCGAGGCGACGCGCTACCTGCGCAACCCCCTCGACGTGCTGGCCCAGCAGCTCGTCGCGATCTGCACGATCGAGGAACGCGCGGTCGACGATCTGCTCGGGCTCGTGCGGCGCGCGGCCTGCTACGAGGACCTCGCCGAGGACCTGTTCCTCGCCACGCTGGAGCTCCTCGCCGGCGCCTACCCGAGCGATCGCTTCGCCGAGCTCCGCCCGCGCCTGGTGTGGGACCGGGCGGCCGCCACCGTTCGCGGTCGCGACGGGGCCCGGATGCTCGCGGTGACCTCCGGCGGCACGATCCCCGACCGGGGCCTGTACGGGGTCTTCACGCTCGAGGGCGGCCGCGTCGGCGAGCTCGACGAGGAGATGGTGTTCGAGTCCCGCGCCGGCGAGGTGATCGTGCTGGGCGCCTCGTCGTGGCGGATCGAGGAGATCACCCGCGACCGCGTCCTCGTGTCGCCCGCGCCGGGCGAGCCGGGCAAGCTCCCCTTCTGGAAGGCGCCGGGTCCCGGCCGCCCGGTCGAGCTCGGACGGGCGATCGGTCGGTTCACCCGCGAGCTGCGCGGCCGGCGTCGCGACGAGGCGCTCGAACGGCTGCGCGCGGAGGTCGGCCTGGATGCGTGGGCCGCGGAGAACCTCGTCGCCTACCTCGACGAGCAGGCGGCGGCGACCGGGGCCGTGCCGGACGACCGGACGATCGTCGTCGAGCGCTTCCGAGACGAGCTCGGCGACCGGCGGGCGTGCGTCCTGAGCCCCCTCGGGGCCCGCGTCCACGCGCCGTGGGCGCTCGCGATCGAGGAGCGACTGCGCGAGCGCTACGGACCGAGCCCCGGCGTCGGGGCGCTGTGGGCCGACGACGGGATCGTGCTGCGTCTGCCCGACGCCGCCGACGACCTCGATCCGGCCGACCTCCTGCTGGACCCCGACGGGCTGGAGGAGCGGATCGCCGGGCTCGTCCCGGCCACGGCCGCGTTCGCGGGCGCGTTCCGCGAGGCCGCCGCCCGCGCGCTCCTGCTCCCCCGGCGGCGGCCCGGTCGACGCACGCCGCTGTGGGTCCAACGCCAGCGGGCGGGCGATCTGCTCGCCGAGGCGGCCCGCCACCCCGGGTTCCCGATCCTGCTCGAGGCCGCCCGCGAGGTCCTCCGCGATCGCTTCGACGTGGCCGCCCTCGCGGAGCTGATGCGCGACCTGCGGGCCCGGCGCGTTCGCGTGGCGGTCGTCGACACCGACGGCGCCTCCCCGTTCGCCCGCTCGCTGCTGTTCCGCTGGATCGCCGTCGCGATGTACGAGGGCGACGCGCCCCTCGCGGAACGGCGCGCGGCCGCCCTCGCGCTCGACCGCGAGCTGCTGCGCGAGCTGCTCGGCGAGGAGGACCTGCGCGAGCTGCTCGATCCGGCCACGATCGAGGCGATCGAGCTCGAGCTGCAACGGCTGGCCCCCGAACGGCGGGCGCGCTCCCTCGACGAGGTCCACGACCTGCTGCGCGCCCTCGGCCCCCTGGCGGCCGACGAGCTCGCCGCGCGGGTCGACCCGCCGAGCGCCGCCGGGGAGCTCGGGCGGCGACTCGAGGCCGAGGGCCGCGCGATCCGCGTGCGGGTCGCGGGGGTCGAGCGCCTGGCCGCCGTCGAGGACGCAGCGCTCCTGCGCGACGCGCTCGGCGTCGCGCTCCCGCCTGGGCTCCCGTCCTCGCTCACCGCGCCGGCCGACGCACCGCTCGAGGCCCTCGTCGCCCGCGAGGCCCGCGCGCGGGGTCCCTTCACGCCCGGGGAGGTCGCGGCGCGCCTGGGCGTCGGCGCGCCGGCGGTGCGCGCGAGCCTCGAGCGGCTCACGGCCGCCGGCGTCGTGGTCGCGGGGGGGTTCCGCGCCGGCGGGCTCGAGCGCGAGTGGTGCGACGCGGGGGTGCTCCGACGGATCCGCCGCAGCTCCCTGGCTCGGCTCCGCGCCGAGGTCGAGCCGGTCGAGCCGGACGTGTTCGCTCGGTTCCTCGCCGCCTGGCAGGGGGCGGACCGCCCCCGCGCGGGGGTCGGGGCGCTGGAGGAGGCCGTCGCTCGGCTCCAGGGGGCCCCGATCCCGGCCTCGATCCTCGAGGCCGACGTGCTGCCAGCCCGGGTCCTCGGCTACCGGCCGACCGAGCTCGACGCCCTCGTGGCCGCCGGCGACCTCGTGTGGGTCGGAGCCGGGCCGATCGGGCCGGCCGACGGCCGGGTGCGCCTGGTGCTGCGCGAGCTCGCCCCGGCCCTGCTCGACGCCGACGAGACCCAGCGCCCGGAAGGACCGGTGCACGACGCGATCCGCGAGCGGCTGCGCCGTCGGGGCGCCTCGTTCTGGCCCGATCTCGTCGCGGCGGCTGGGGCGGCGGACGAACGCGTGCTCCTCGCCTGTCTGTGGGACCTCGTGTGGGCCGGCGAGGTCACGAACGACACCCTCGCGCCGCTGCGCGCGGTCGTCGGCGCCCGCGCCCGGCGAGCCGCCCGCCGACCCCGTCCGGGCGCGCTCCGGCGCGCTGGGCCACCGGCCGGGGCCGGCCGATGGTCCCTCGTCGAGGACCTCCTGGACCCGCCGGTCCCGCAGGCCGAGCGCCGGCTCGCGCTGACGCGTCGGCTCCTGGACCGCCAGGGCGTGGTCACCCGCGAGGGCGTGCTCGCCGAGGGGGTCCCGGGGGGCTTCGCGGCCGTGTACCCGGTCCTGCGCGCGCTCGAGGAGCGCGGCGAGGTCCGTCGGGGCGCCTTCGTCGCCGGGCTCGGCGCGGCGCAGTTCGCCTTGCCGGGGGCGGTGGATCGGCTCCGCAGCCATCGATCCAGGTCCGAGGCCCCCCGGGTGTGCGCGCTCGCCGCCGCCGACCCCGCCCAGCCGTACGGCGCGATCCTTTCCTGGCCCTCGACCCCGGGCCGGCCCTCGCGCTCGGCGGGGGCGTTCGTCGTGCTGGTCGACGGCGCGCCGGCCGTCTTCGTCGAGCGCGGGGGCGGGACGCTCGCGACGTTCGCCGGCGCCGAGCCGACCCTGTGGGCCGACGCCGTCGCCGCGCTCGTCAAGGACGGTCGGCTCCGGCGCCTCGAGGTCCGTCGAGTCGACGGGGTCCCCGTACACGAGCACCCGGCGGCCGCGGCCCTCGGCGCGGCGGGGTTCGTTCAGGGCTACCGGGGGCTCGTCCTGCGGGGGTGATCGGGGTGCCGGAGGGCGACACGGTCCACCGCACGGCCGCGGCGCTGGACGCCGCGCTGCGCGGCGGGCGCCTGGTGCGGCTCGAGGCGCCGGGGGCCGCCGGGCCGGTCCCTCGGCCCGGGACCACGATCGTGGGGGCGCGGGCCGAGGGCAAGCACGTGCTGATCGGCTTCGACGGCGACCGGTGGCTCCACACCCACCTCGGGATGCACGGGTCCTGGCGGATCGGCGGCGACCCCGAGGAGCCCGTCCCGTTCGGGCGACCCGGGACGGTCGCCCTCGTCGCCACCGAGCGGGCCGGCGCGACGTGTCGGCGCGCGCGGATCGTCGCCTTCCTCGGCCCCGGCGAGCGACGCCGGCACCCGACGCTGCGCCAGCTCGGGCCCGACCTGTGCGCCCCGTCGGTCGACCTGGAGCGCGTCGAGCGGCGGGCGCGGGCGCTGCTCGATCCCGCCACGCCGATCGGGGTGGTGCTCCTCGACCAGCGCCCCGCGTGCGGGATCGGGAACGTGTGGCGCTCCGAGGTCCTGTGGGTCTGCGGCGTCGACCCGACCACGCCGCTGGGCGCTGTGGACCCCCACGACCTCCGCGAGCTCTACGCGACCGCCAGCGCGCTGCTGGGTCGCAACCTCGGCGGCGGCCGACGCCGGACCCTGCCCGAGGGCCTCGCCGTGTACCGGCGGACCGGGAGGCCCTGCCCTCGCTGCGGCCACCCGATCGCGTCCCGACGGCTCGGTGAGCAGGCGCGGACGGTGTGGTGGTGCCCGGGATGCCAGGGCGGTGGTCGGTGAGCGGCTCGGAGCTCTCGGCCGCCGGCACCGGCTGGGCGATCGCGACACCCCACGTCGCGGCGACCGAGGCCGGGGCGGCGGCGTTCGCGCGCGGGGGCAACGCGATCGACGCCGCGCTCGCCGCGGCCGTCACGCTCGCCGTCGTCTACCCCCACATGTGCGGCGTGGGGGGCGACCTGTTCGCGCTCGTCGAGGAGCCCGACGGCGAGGTGGTCTGCGTCGCTTCCAGCGGCCGCAGCCCCCGCCGCCTCGACGTGGAGGCGGTGCGGCGCTCCTTCGACCGGGTTCCCCTCACCGGCCCCATCCCGATCACGGTGCCCGGCGCGGTCGCGGGCTGGGACGCCGTCCACGCGCGGGGGGCCCGGCGCCCCTGGCCCGAGGCGTTCGCGAGGGCGATCGAGCTGGCGCACGAGGGCGTGCCCGTGGCGCCGGACCTCGCGGCGGCCCTGGCGGCCGAGGACCCCGAGGACCCGGGGCTGCGGTCCGTCTTCTATCCGGACGGGCGCCCCCTGGCGACCGGGACGCCGCTTCGCCAGCCCGCGCTTGCAGCGACCCTCGAACGGCTCGCGGAGGAGGGGCCCGGCGCGCTGTACCGGGGCGAGGTCGGCCGACGTCTGACCGAGGGGCTGGCCCGGGCGGGGTGCGCGCTTCGGGCCGACGACCTCGAGGACCACCAGGTCAGCCTGCTGCCGCCGCTGCGCGGGGCCCTCCGCGGGCTGCACGTCGACGCGCCGCCGCCGAACACCCAGGGCGTCGCGCTCCTGCAGATCCTCGAGCTCGTCGAGCGGCTGGGGCTCGATCCCGATCCGCTCGGCCCCGACGCGCCGCGGCTCGCGCGCATCGCCGCGGTCGTGAGCGCCGACCGCGACCGCCACCTGGCCGACCCGGACGCGATGCTCGTGCACGCGTCGACCCTGCTCGACGACGGGCACCTCGCGGGGCTCGCCGACGAGGTCCGTCGCGCCGAACCACCGAGGGCGAGCGGCGTGACCGGGGGCGGCGACACCGTGGCGCTCGTGGCCGCCGACGCCGACGGTCACGCCGTGTCGGTGGTCCAGAGCCTGTTCGACTCGCTCGGGGCCCGGATCCTCGAGCCGGCGACCGGGATCCTCGCCCACGACCGCGGCGCCTGCTTCGTCTTGGAGCCGGGACACCCCAACGCGCTCGCGCCGGGCAAGCGGCCGGCCCACACCCTCTGCCCGGCGCTCGTCCACGACGACCGGGGGCTGCTCGCCGTCCTCGGGACCATGGGGGGCCACGCGCAGCCGCAGATCCTCGCCCAGCTCGTGCTCCGCGCGCTCGCCCTCGCCGAGGCCCCGGCCGATGCCGTCGGCGCACCGCGCTGGCTCGTCGGCGGCCTCGAGCCCGTCGGGGCCGAGCCACGGATCGTCGCGGAGGCCGACGTTCCACGGGCGACACGGCAACGGCTTGAGGCGGGCGGCTTTCGGGTCGATACCGTGCCTAGGCGCGACGGCGCCGTGGGTCACGCGCACGTGGTGGTTCGCCGCGCGGGCCGGTTCCTGGCCGCGTCGGATCCCCGGGCGGACGGGTCGGCGGCCGCCGGGTGAGTCGCGCTCGTCCCGTCACGCTGCGAGACTCGCCTCAGGAGGTCGATGAGCGCCAACCCGCCCCAAACGCCGCCCGGCGCCGAGCTCCGCCGGGTGCGGAGCCTGATCGCGGACCTGGAGGCGGTCGTGTGGGAGCTCGACGCGCCCTCGGTCACCTTCGGGTTCGTGAGCGAGGGACTCGAGACCCTCTTCGGCTGGAGCCCGAGGGACTGGCTCGAGGACCCGACGTTCTGGGTCGAGCGGCTCCACCCCGAGGACCGCGACCGGGTCCTCGCCCAGGTCGCCCGCGTGGCGACCGAGGGCGGGCGCCTGGACGAGGAGTTCCGCCTGGCGACCCGTGACGGCCCCTGGGCCTGGGTGCGGGCGATCGGCCACGCGGTCCCCGACGTCGAGGGTCGACCCGCCTCGGTGCGGGGGCTCATCGTGGAGATCACCGAACACAAGCTCGTCGAGGCCGAACGCCTCGAGGCCGAAGAGCGGTTCCGGCGCCTCGTCGAGCGCCTGCCCGGCATCGTCTACCTGCTCGCTCCGTCCGCGGACGAGGCGGTGCCGGGAACCTTGCTGTACGTGAGCCCACAGGTCGAGCCGCTGCTCGGGTTCCGCCCCGAAGCATGGGTCGCCGACCCCGTCGCCTGGGCGCGCCAGCTCCACCCCGACGACCGCGCGAGCTACCGCCGAGCGCTCGAGCGGGCGCGACGCACGCGCGAGCCGTTCCGTGCGGAGTACCGGATGTACACGCGCGAGGGAGCGGTGCGCTGGTTCCGCGACGAGGCCGTCCCGGTCCTCGACGAGCGCGGGGAACCGGTCTGCTGGCAGGGCGTGATGCTCGACGTCAGCGCCGAGCACGAGTCGGCAGAGCGCGCACGGCAGACCGAGGGGCTCTACCGCATGCTCGTCGATCAGCTCCCCGCGATCGTCTACTCCGAGGACGTCCGGGGGTCGGGACTCCAGCTGATCTTCGTGAACCGCCAGGTCGAGGCCCTGCTCGGCGTCACCCCGGAGGAGTGGATCGCCGACCCGACCGTCTGGGAGCGCTTGATGCACCCGGACGATCGGGAGGCCGTCCTCGCGGAGAACGCCCGCACGGAGCGGACCGGCGAGCCCTTCCGCGCGGAGTACCGGATGATCGCGCGCGACGGGCGCGTGCTGTGGTTCGCCGACGAGGCCGTCTTGGTTCGTGACGATCAGGGCGAGCCGCGGTACTGGCAGGGCGTGATGATCGACATCACGGCCCGCAAGCACGCGGAGGCCGCGCTCGCCGAGGCCGAGGCGCGCTACCGGGCTCTCGTCGAGCAGAACCCGACGATCACCTACCTCGATCCGATCGAGCCCGGTCGCCCCACGCTGTACATCAGCCCGCAGACCACGACCATCCTCGGCTACACGCCGGAGGACTGGTACGCCGACCCGGACCTGTGGTCGAAGATCGCCCATCCCGAGGACCGGGCGCGCCTGGAGGCCCAGCCCGCCGAGCCCGGCCGTCACGCCGCGGTGTACCGACTGATCGCCCGAGACGGGCGCGAGGTCTGGGTCCACGACCAGGCCCGGCTGATCACCGACGAGCACGGCACGCCGCGGTACTGGCAGGGGGTGCTCGTCGACGTGACCGAGCAGCGCCGGGCCGAACAGCTCGAGCACGACCTCGCCCGGGAGCGGGAGGAGGCCGAGCGCCTGCGCGCGGAGGACGAGATGCGCTCGACCGTGCTGCAGGCCGTCGCCCACGACCTGCGCACGCCGCTCGCGGCCATCCTCGGGCTCGCCCGAACGCTCGAGCGCGCCGACCTGGACCTCGCGCCGGAGGAGGCTCGCGACCTCGCGGGCCGGATCGCGGCGAACGCCCGCCGGCTCGACCGGCTCGTCGGCGACCTGCTCGACCTCGAGCGCCTCCAGCTGGGCGCGGCGGTTCCCGCCCTGGAGCCGGTCGATCTCGGCCGGCTGGTGCGCGACGTGCTCGGACGCACCGAGGGCCTTGCCGACCGCGAGGTGGCCACCGAGCTCGCGCCGGTCGTCGTCGAGGCCGACCCGGCGATGCTGGAGCGCATCGTCGAGAACCTGCTCGCCAACGCCGTCAAGCACACGCCGCCGCAAGCGCGGGTCTGGGTTCGGACGGGCGCGACCGACACGGGGGCCCTCCTCGTCGTCGAGGACGAGGGGCCGGGCGTCGCCCCCGAGGCGAGGGAGCGCATCTTCGAGCCCTTCCGCCAGGCACCCGGGGCCGCGCCCGGCACGGGCGTCGGCCTGGCGCTCGTGCGCCGGTTCGCGGAGCTCCACGGCGGGCGGGCCTGGGTCGAGGAGCGCCCCGGCGGCGGCGCCTCGTTCCGCGTGGCGCTTCCGTCGAGCGCCAACGCCCAGGGCTAACCCCTACCCTTGCGTCGGATCGTTGGCCAGGCCGTCCGCCGTTCGGTCGATCCGCGAGATCGCCTCGGCGATCTCCCGCTCGAGCCGCTGGACCCGATCGAGGACGTCGGCCAGTCGCTCGGCCTCGATCCGCATCCGCTCGGTCGCCTCGATGGCGGCCTCCGCCTCGACCGCGAGGTCGCCGTGGACGACCGCCAGCCGATCGGGACGACGTTCCCCCTCACCCCGTAGACGCGCCTGCAGCTCGAGCAGTCCCGCCACCACGCGCGCGTGGTCGATGCGCTCGTCACCCATCGCGCGGTCCCTCCGTGCACCCGCCAGCCCGCATCGTACGGCGGGCGCCGGACGACGGTCGACCCGACGGGTACCGTAGGGCGAGATGCCGACCCTCGCGCGGATCAACGTGACCCCGGTGAAGTCGATGGCCCTGCACCACCCCGAGCGGGCCAGGGTCGGCATCGCCGGGATCGAGGGAGACCGTCGCTTCTTCCTCGTCGACCCCTCGGGGGCGCTCGTGACCGCGGCCGACGCCCCCGAGCTGCTGCGGATCCGCCCACGCTACGACGCCTCCCGCGAGCGGCTCGCGCTCACGCTCCCCGACGGGTCGTCGGTGGCCGACGCCGTCGATCGCCTGGGCCCGCCGCTCGTGACCGACCTGTGGGGACACCCCCTTGCCGGACGCATCGTCGAGGGAACCCTCGCCGAGGCGATCGGCAGCGCGGTCGGTCGGCCCCTGCGGCTCGCCCGCTGCGAGCCGACCCGCTCGGCGGTGGACGTGCACCCGGTCACGCTCGTTTCCTCCGCGTCGGTCGCACGGCTCGGCGCCGACGGCGGCGCCGAGGCCCTCGACGCGCGTCGGTTCCGGATGACCCTCGAGCTCGACGGCTGCGCGCCCTACGAGGAGGACGGCTGGACCGGGCGCGTGCTTCGGGTCGGCGGCGCGAGGCTCCTGGTAGGACCGCAGGTCCCGCGCTGCGTCGTCACGACCCTGAACCCCGACACCGGGCGGAAGGACTTCCCGACCCTCACCGTGATCGCCCGGACCCGAACCCGGATCGAGGGGGGAGGGGGCCTCCCCTTCGGCATGTACGCACGGGTCCTGGACCCCGGGGCGCTGCGGGTGGGCGATCCGGTCGAGATCGACGAGCGAGCGTCGCTCCCCGATCTCGGGTAGGACGCCCGGGGGAACCGGTCCGAGCTGCGGGTGAGCCCACTGCCCGCTTCCGGGTAGTCACCGACCCGGCTCCCCGGGTACGGCAAGTCCCTCGGCCTCGGGTATGTGCTGCGCCGCAGGACGGTCCGATGCAGCTGCCGTCGACACGGTCACGCCCGCCTCGAGCGGGCCGGCTCCCAGGAGGTACGACGGCATGGACAAGCGCAGGATCCGGCGAACCCTCACCGCGACGCTCCTGCTCGGCGCGATGCTCGCCGGCAGCGTGGCCTTCGCGGCCTGGCTCGCCACCGGCACCGGATCGGGCTACGCCCGCGCGATCACGGCGAGCGACCTCAGCACCGACACGGTCGCGACCGTCGCGGACCTGTACCCGGGCGGCACGGGGGACGTGAAGATCAAGATCGTGAACCCCAACCCCTACCCCGTGCTCGTCACCGACGTCGTCCGGACGAGCGACCCGATCACCTCCGACAAGGGTGCCGCCTGCGACGCCTCCACCGGCGTGACGATGACCGACCAGACGGGGCTGTCGCTCGCGGTCCCGGCGAGCGGCTCGGCGACCTTCACGCTCGCCGGCGCCGTCTCGATGTCGAACGCCTCGCACACGAGCTGCCAGGGGGCCGTGTTCACGATCCCGGTCCAGCTGAGCGGGCAGAGCAACGCCTGATCCGCGAACCGACCCATCGGGCGGGGGCGATGGCGCCCCCGCCCGCGTACCGCACGGGGGATGATCCGATGGCGACGGCCCGAGCGCGACGAGGAACCTGGGTCCTCGTGCTCCTCCTCGCCGTCGCTGTGGGGACGCTCGCGTTCCACCCCGCGCCTGCCGACCACGAGCCCTGGGCCGAGGTGCGTGGGGCGCTGCCCCGGTTCCGGGTGCAGGGACGGGTCGGGGGCCTGTACCCCGGCGCCCTCAAGACGATGCGCGTGAAGGTCCGCAACCCCTACGCCTTCCCGATCCGGATCCGCCGGTTGCGCGCGAGCGTCGGCGCGGCCCGACCCGGGTGCACGGCGGCCAACCTCCAGGTGCGCCGGGCGCGGGCCAACGTGGTCGTTCGGCCACGACGCACCGTCCGCGTGCGACTCCGGGTCCGGATGCGCCCCTCCGCGCCCGAGGCGTGCCAGGGCGCCCGCTTCCCCCTGCGGTTCCGAGCGACGGCGGTGCGGGCATGAGGCGTCGGCTCCCCGCGCTCGTCGTCGCCACGGCGCTCGTCGTCGGGGCCCCTGGGCTCGCCTGGGCCGCATGGCAGGCGATCGGCACCGGGACGGCCTTCGCACGGGCGGACGCTCTGCCCCCGGGTCCGACCCCGACCGCGACGGTCACCGGCCGCAACGTGCACCTGAGCTGGTCCGCCGTCTCCTTCGGCGACGGCACCCCCGTCGCCGGCTACCTCGTCGAGCGCTACGACACCTCCGGCACCCCGCAGGGGATCGGCGCCTCGTGCTCCGGGACCGTCACCGGCCTGTCGTGCACGGAGACGGCCGTGCCGCCGGGGACCTGGCGCTACGGCATCCGCGCCGTCCAGGGGAGCTGGACGGGACCCGAGGGGACGCACAGCACCGCCGTCACCGTCGGCGCGCCCACGTTCACCTGGGACTCCCCAGCCCCGATCTCGTCGCTGCCCGCCACGCGGACCGGGACCCTCACGAACTTCGTGACCGGCGAGGTCGTGACCTTCCGGCTCGACGATCCCTCCATGGGGCCGATCCTCGTCGGCAGCACCACCCCCACTTCGATCCCGGGATCGGGATCGGCGGCGGCGAGCGTCACCATCCCCCCCGGCGTGACCGACGGCGCCCACACCGTGTACGCGGTCGGGTCCTCCGGCGCGTCGGTCGCCTCGGCCGCGATCACGGTGGACACCACCGCGCCGACGGTGTCCGGCGCCACGATCCAGAAGGGGTCGGGCGGGATCGGCGGCTGGATCCGCCAGGGCGGCACCTACCGCGTGTACGCGAACGCGTCGGACGCGACGAGCGGCGTGGCGTCCGTGACCGCCGACGTGTCGACGATCACGACCGGCGCGAGCGCCGTGGCGCTGGCGGCGGGCAGCTGGGTCGTCGACGGCGTCACCTACGGCTACCGAAGCGCGCTCCTCACCGCGAACGCCACGCTTTCGGCGGGCCCGAAGGCCTTCTCGGTCGCGGCGACCGACGGTGCCGGGCACTCGACGACCGCGACGGGCTTCACCGTCACGGTGGACAACACGGCGCCCTCCGGCACCAACGTGCAGGCCGTGAACGGGGTCGGCGTCGCCGGCCGGCCGGACGCCGGCGACGTCCTCACGCTCACCTACGGCGAGCCGATGGAGCCGGAATCGTTCATCGCCGGCTGGACGGGCGCGTCGACGACCGTGACCGTCCGGATCGTGGACAACATCGGGGGCCGCGACTGGGTCCAGATCTGGGACGCGTCCAACACGACGCAGCTCACCGCGTTCGGCACGGTTCGCTTGTCCACGAACACCTACGTGACCTCGACCGTCTCGTTCACCGGGTCGACGGCGACCATCTCGGGGGGGACCGTCACGATCACGCTCGGGACCCCGAGCGGCACGACGAACACCGTCGGCGCGGGCACCATGCGGTGGACGACGAACGCGGGCGCCACCGACCGCGCGGGCAACGCGTGCACCGTGGCCAACCTCAACGAGCCCGGCCCGAGCGACGCCGACTTCTGATCCGCTCGGCTCCCCGCGGACGGAGGGCTTCACCCGACCGGCTCGGCCGCCGTGAGCCAGGCGTAGGCCTCCTCCTCCTGGGCGAAGTGCAGCCGCAGGATCGCGTGGAGCCCGTACAGGAGGCGTCGGAGCTCGACCAGATCCTCCGGCGCGAGCTCGCCGTCGGCGAGGTCGTCGACGAGCGTGCGGAACACCCGCGTCAGGTGGCCGATCTCGACGTGGGCTCGCGCCATGCTGCTCATCGGGTCCTCTCCGCCGGCCAGGCGCGCGACGAGGGGGTACACCTCCGCCTCCTCCGCCTCCTCGTGCTCGGGCAGACGCTCGACGAGGAAACGGCGGACCTCCTCGAGGGCCGCGCGGCGAGCCGCGGGCTCGAGCCCCTCGAGCCGATCGGCCGTCGCTCGGATCCGAGCGAGCTCCGGGCCGAAGGCACGGTGCTCGGCGCGGAACCGCTCGGCCACGTCGGTCCGCAGCCCCGCGGGCGCCCGCTCCACACCGCCCCGGAGGGCGCGCAGGGCGCTGAGGATCGACGCGACGTCGATCACCTCCTGCACGACCGCCCCGGCCACCGGTCCGATCAGCCCGACCGCGCCGGCGACCATGAAGGTGAACGCCAGCCCCATGCCGAGCGCGACGCTCTCGACGGCGACCCGCCGGGAGCGCTTGGCGATCCGCAGAGCGTCGACGAGCCGATCGAGACGGTCCTCGACGAGCACGACGTCGGCCGCCTCCGAGGAGGCCGTCGCGCCCCTCGCGCCCATCGCCACCCCCGACGTCGGCGACCGCGAGCGCCGGAGCGTCGTTCACCCCGTCGCCGACCATCGCCACCGGCCGCTGCTCGGCGGCCTCGGCCTCGACCGCCTCCACCTTCTCGGCCGGCGAGCGCTCCGAGAGCACCCGGTCGACCCCGAGCGCGGCCCCCACCGCCTCCGCCACGTCGGGGTGGTCGCCCGTGAGCATCACGACCCGCCGGATCCCGAGGCGCCGCAGGGTCCGGATGACCCGCGGGGCGTCCGGTCGGATCGGATCGTCGAGCACGAGCGCCCCCCGCCACCGCCCCGTCGACGCCGACGAAGGCCGCCGACGATCCGTCGAGCATCGTGCGGCGCCGCACGTCGCGAACGCCGCGCGGCAGCGGCGCCCCGTCGGCCACGAAGGAGGCCTTGCCGACCGCCACGCGTCGACCCTCGACCGTGCCGACGATCCCCGCGCCGAAGCGCTCCCGGACCTGCTCGGGGAACGCGAGCTCGAGACCCCGGGCGCGCGCGGCGCGCACGATCGCCTCCGCCAGGACGTGCGGCGAGGCTTGGTCGAGCGAGGCAGCCAGACGCAGGAGCTCGTCGGGATCGAGCTCGCCGAACACGACGACGTCGGTCAGCTCCGGCCGGCCGGCGGTGATCGTGCCGGTCTTGTCGAGCAGCAGGACCCGCACGCGGGCGAGGGTCTCGAGCGCTCCCCCCGCCCTTGACGATCACCCCGCGGCGGGCCGCGCGCGAGGTCCCCGCGACGATCGCGATCGGCACGGCGAGGATCATCGGGCACGGCGTGGCCACGACGAGGACCGCGAGCGCACGGACCGGGTCGCCGGAGAACGCCCACGCGGCGCCGGCGAGCAGGAGCGTCACCGGGATGAACACGAACGCGTAGCGGTCGGCGAGCCTGACGATCGGGGCGCGATCGCGCTCGGCCTCCTCGACGAGCCGCACGATCCCCGCGTAGGTGCTGTCGGCCGCCGTCGCGATCGCCCGCAGGTCGAACGACGGCCCGGCGTTGACCGCGCCGGAGCGCACGCGCTCCCCCGCCCCCCGCTCCACGGGTCGCGACTCGCCGGTGAGCATCGACTCGTCGAGGACGGCCGGGCCCTGCGCGACCCCGTCGACGGGCACGACCTCGCCGGTCCGTACGAGCAACCGGTCGCCGACGCCGACCTCGCCGATCGGACGCTCGACGAGGCGACCGTCCTCGTAGCGCTGCACCGTCCGGGGCGCCCGTTCCAGCAGGGCCGACAACTCGCGGTGCGCGCGGCCCTCGGCGAAGGCCTCGAGCGTCTGGCCGGTCGCGAGCATCACCGCGATCACCGCGCCGGCGAGGTACTCGCCCAGGGCGAGGGCGCCGGCCATGGCGAGCAGCGCGATCAGGTCGACGCCCGGCTCGCGCCGCCACGCCTTCCGAACGATGCCGACGGCGAGCGGGACGAGGCCGACGACCGTCGTCGCGGCCCAGACGAGCTCCGCCCAGCGCGCGGCCTCCACCAGCCACAGCACGGCCCCGCCCGCGATCCCGAGGATCGCGAGGGCGAGGCGGGCGCGCTCGAGATCGAACCGCGCCGCGGGGGGGCGACCCGTCGGCGGCGCGGCCCCTCGCTCCTGATCCACGCGCCCGACGGTAGCACCGGACCGTACCGCGCCCACCTTCCTCACCGCGAAAGCATCCGGCCGATCGCACCCATCAGCTCGTCGGCCTGCTCCCCAGGGTCAGAGGGTCCCCCACCTCCGCCGACGAGGCAGTGGCGGACGTGGCCGTCGACGAGACCGAGCGCCACCTTGTCCAGGGCGGCCCGGATCGCGTTGATCTGCGTCACGACGTCGATGCAGTAGCGATCCTGCTCGACCATCGCGGCGACCCCTCGGACCTGCCCCTCGATGCGGCGGAGCCGCCCCAGGAGCTCCCGCTTCGAGGCCGTGTACCCCCGAACGCGCGTCGCCATCGGACCTCCCTCGTCATCGGCCGGGTGGTCATCATATACCCCCTGGGGGTATGGTGGAGTCACGCCGACGGGAGGGGATGCCGGAGATGACGATGACCGAGCTCGCCGTGGCCCTCGCTGGCGCCACGGCGATCGGGGCGCTCGGATGGTTCTTCTTCGGCCCGCGCCGCGCGGACCGCGCAGCGCTGCGCGACGGCGTTCAGGAGATCGAGGTGATCGTGAAGGGGGGGTACGCGCCCAACCGGATCCACGTTCGCCGCGGCGTGCCCCTGCGGATCGTCTTCGATCGCCGGGAGGGGGGTGAGTGCACCTCCGAGGTGGTCTTCCCCGATTTCCGGCTGCGCCGAGCGCTCCCGGCCTTCCGGCGGACCGAGGTCCGGCTCCTCCCCGAGCGCGCCGGCACGTTCGGCTTCGCCTGTGGGATGAACATGGTCCACGGAACGCTTATCGTCGACGGTGCGGACGACGACGGGGTCGTCGGAGCGCCGGCGCTCGAGGCGCCCGCCGTCGAGACGGAGGCCCCCGCCCCCCTCGAGTCCCTCCAGGCCGCGCCCACGACCCTCGCGGACGAGGAGGCCGAGGCCCGCCGGGCGGAGATCCGCGATCTCCGGCGCCGGGTCCTCGTCGGAGCGGTGCTCACCGCGCCGGTCCTCCTCGCGGCCATGGCCGAACCGGCGGGGCTCCACCTGCCCGCCGTCCTCCTCGAGCCCTGGCTCCAGCTCGTCTTGATCACCCCCGTGATGCTCTTCACGGGCCGGCCGATCCACGCCGTGGGATGGAGCGCCCTTCGCCACCGAAGCGCGGAGATGAACGCCCTCATCGCGATCGGCACGGCGGCCGCCTTCGGCTACAGCGCCGTCGTGACGATCGCCCCGGGGCTGGTGCCGGCGGGGGCCCGCCACGTGTACTTCGAGGTCGTCGGGGTCATCCTCACCCTGGTGCTGTTCGGCCGCCTCCTGGAGGCGCGGGCGCGTGAGGGAACAGGCCAGGCGATCCGAGCCCTCCTCGGCCTGCAACCGCGCAGCGCCCGGATCGTTCGAGGCGGCGAGGAGATCGAGGTTCCCGTCGAACAGGTCCGGGTCGGCGACGAGGTGCTCGTGCGTCCCGGCGAGCGCGTCCCGGTCGACGGTGTGATCGTGGAGGGCCGTTCGACCCTGGACGAGTCGATGATCACCGGGGAGTCCCTCCCCGTCGACCGAGGGCCGGGGGACGTCGTGATCGGCGCCACCGTGAACCGGACCGGGGCCTTCCGGTTGCGCGCCACCGCCGTGGGGGCCGACACCGTGCTCGCGCAGGTGATCCGCCTCGTCCGCGAGGCTCAGGCGTCGAAGGCGCCGATCCAGCGGCTCGCCGACCGCGTCGCCGGCGTGTTCGTCCCGGCGGTGATCGCGATCGCGATCGCCACCTTCGTCGTCTGGTTCGCGCTCGGCTCGGCCGACGGGCTCACCACCGGCCTGGTCAACGCCGTGTCGGTCCTGATCATCGCGTGCCCGTGCGCCCTCGGGCTCGCGACCCCGCTGTCGATCATGGTGGCGACCGGCAAGGGGGCCGAGCACGGCGTGCTGATCCGATCCGCCGAGGCCCTGGAAACCGCACGGCGCGTCGACACCGTCGTGTTCGACAAGACCGGAACCCTCACCCGCGGGGAACCCTCCCTCACCGACGTCGTGGCGCTGCCGGGTATGTCCGAGGAGACGCTGCTGCGGCTCGCGGCCTCGGCCGACCGACGCTCGGAACACCCGCTGGCCCGAGCCGTCGTCGACGGCGCGGCGCGGCACGCGATCGCGCTCGACGAGCCCCGGGACTTCGCGTCGATCACCGGCAGGGGCGTGAGGGCCACGGTCGACGGGCGGCTCGTGCTCGTCGGCACGCGATCCCTGCTCGAGGGCGAGGGGGTCGATCCCGCACCGCTCGACGGGCCGGCCGCGGCGCTCGAGGCCGCGGGACGCACGGTGGTCCGGGTCGCGGCCGACGGACGGCCGATCGGGATCCTCGCCCTCGCCGACACCGCCAAGCCGGAGGCCCCGGCGGCCGTGGCGGCGCTCCGGCGCCGGGGCGCCCAGGTCGTCCTGCTCACGGGCGACAACCGCCGCACCGCCGAGGCGATCGCCCGGCAGGTCGGGATCGGCCGAGCCCTTGCCGAGGTGCTCCCCGAGCGCAAAGCGGCGGAGGTGGCTCGGCTGCGCGGCGAGGGCCGCGTCGTCGCGATGGTCGGGGACGGCATCAACGACGCCCCGGCGCTGGCCGAGGCCGACGTCGGGGTGGCGATCGGGACGGGAACCGACGTCGCGATCGAGGCCTCGGACGTGACGCTCATCTCCGGGGATCTGCGCGGGGTCGTGACCGCGCTCGACCTCAGCCGCGCGACGATGCGCAACGTCCGCCAGAACCTCGTGTTCGCCTTCGTGTACAACGTCGTGGGGATCCCGATCGCCGCCGGCGTCCTGCAACCGTTCACGGGGTGGCGCCTGTCCCCCATGGTGGCCGCGGCGGCGATGGCGCTCAGCTCCCTGTCGGTCGTGACGAACGCGAACCGGCTCCGGCGCTTCTCCCCCGAGCGCCTGGGCCTCGCTCCCATCGGCGCACCCCTCGACCGCGTCGAGGTCGAGGTCCACGAGCCCCACCAGGAGGTAGAGATGGTGACCGTCACCGACCCCGTGTGCGGGATGCAGGTCGATCCGTCGAGCGCGGCTGGCTCGTTCGAGTTCCAGGGCACGACCTACCACTTCTGCTCGACGTCGTGCCTGGAACGATTCCGCGCCCAG
Organism: Actinomycetota bacterium; assembly: GCA_026003015.1. Classification (GTDB taxonomy): domain Bacteria; phylum Actinomycetota; class UBA4738; order UBA4738; family HRBIN12; genus BPGL01. The sequence continues at coordinate 687,484 of BPGL01000001.1, forward strand.
CCGCTCGCCTTCGTCGGCACCCCCGAGGCCTGAACATCAGCGGACCGCGCGGCGCACCAGCTCGGCGATCCGGCGTTCCTCGGCCTTCGTCAGCTCGACCACGGCGAAGGCCGTCGGCCACATCCGGCCGTCGTCGAGCCTGGCGGGGTCGTTGAAGCCGAGGGTCGCGTAGCGGGTCTTGAACTTCGAGGCCGCCTGGAAGAAGCACACGACCTTGCCGTCCTTGGCGTACGCGGGCATCCCGTACCACAGCCGCGGCGCGAGCTCGGGCGCCGTCGTCGTCACGATCTCGTGGATCCGCGTCGCCCGCGACCGGTCGGGCTCGGGCATCGACCGGATCTTGTCGAGCACCTCCCGCCGCTCCTGCTCGGCGCGCTCGGCGGCCGAGCCCCGACGGGCGGCGCGCGTCTCGCGGGCACGTTCGCGCATCGCCTCGCGCTCCTCCGCGCTGAAGCCCTCAGGGAGCTCGGCGCTCCGCGCCCTCGTCGTGCCGGCGGTCCTCGTCGTGCCGGCGGTCCTCGTCGTGCCGGCGGTCCTCGTCGTGCCGGCTGCGGCCTTCTTCTTCGTGGTCGCCATCGGGAGCTCCTGTCGTCGGCCCACCTGCTGGATCCGGATCAGGTTGCCGGGCGGATCGAGCACCACGCAGTCGCGCGCCCCAGGGCTGACCGGCCGCATCGACCGCGGCTGGGTGCAACGCTGACCACGGGTACGATACGTCCATCGGTCTCGCGCGACCGGCCAACGGCCCTCGAAGCATGACCTCGTTGCTCATCGTCCTCGGGATCCTCGCGGTGGTGTGGCTGGCGATGGTCGTCGTCGTCCTCGTCACCGGGCGCCGCGTGGGACGTGAGCTCCTCGCGCTCCTACCGAACCTCCTGCGCCTGTTCCGAGGACTGCTGCTCGACCCGCGGGTCCCGCGAAGCTCGCGGCTTCTGCTCCTCGTCGCGGTCGCCTGGCTCGCCTCCCCGATCGACCTCATCCCGGAGTTCATCCCCATGGCCGGGCCCCTCGACGACGCGATCGTCGCGGCCCTGGTCCTGCGTCACCTCGTGCGCACGACCGACCCCGCGGTCGTCGCCGAGCACTGGCGGGGCGCGCCGGCGACCCTCGACCGGCTCCTGCGCCTGGCCGGGGCGCCGCGCGCGTAGCGGCCCTTCCCAGAGCGGCACAGCGGCTCGTGCATCCACCCGATGACCCCCCCCCCCCCTGACGCGAGCGGTGGACTTCGAGCGCCGGCGCGTGTCGGCGGTCGCTGCGAGCGACACGGGGTTCGCGATCCGGACCGCCGATCGGCGCGTCCGATCACCGCGATCGTCGCCCGTGTCGAGCGCCTGACCGACGCCTCCCGGAGCTAGTCGACGAGGACCTGAACCTCGAGGGCTTTGAACGACGCCCACACCGCGGCCCCCTCACACAGGCCGAGCCGTTCGAGCGAGCCGAGCGTCACCTCCGCGACGAGGGGGGGCGCTGAGGCGATCCGCAGGCGGGCCCGCTCGCCGTCGACCGCGATCGAGGTCACCCGGCCCCGGAGTACGTTCCGGGCCGACCCGGCCGGCGGCTCGAGGGACAGCGTCACGTCGACCGGTCGCAAGAGACCGATCACCTCGCCGCCCTCGTAGGTCGGCGGCAGGGCCACCGTGAGCTCGCCCTCGTCGGTCACGAGCCGGCCGACGCCCTCCCCAGCGGACTCCAGGCGACCACGGAAGGCGTTCAGGCCGACGAGGTCGGCCGCGTAGCGCGAACGCGGCATGGCGCGGATCTCCTCGGGCGTGCCGATCTGCGTGACCCGTCCGGCCTCCAGCAGGACGAGTCGGTCGGCGAGCGACGTCGCCTCCACCGGGTCGTGCGTCACGAAGACGCGGACGCCCGGGAACCGCGCGAGCTCCTCCGACAGCAGCTCCCGCATCCGCGCGCGCACGCCGACGTCGAGCGACGACAACGGCTCGTCCAGGAGCAACAGGGCTGGCCGCGCGACGAGCGCCCGGGCCAGGGACACCCGCTGGGCCTCCCCGCCGGACAGCTCGCTCGGTCGGGCGCCGGCGCGCGGACCGACCCCGAGCCGCTCGAGGAGCTCCTGCGCCCGGCGCCGCGCCGTCGATCGATCGACGCCGCGGGCCCGCAGGGGGAAGGCGACGTTCTCCAGCGCCGACAGGTGCGGGAACAGCAGCAGGTCCTGGAACACCACCCCGATCGGGCGACGCTCGGGGGGCACGCTCGGCACGTCGTCGGCGTCGAGCGCGCAGCCGTCCAGCTCGATCCTGCCGTGCACCGGCGCCACGAGCCCGGCGAGCGCGGCGACGAGCGTCGACTTCCCCGATCCGTTCGGGCCGACGAGCGCTAGCGTCTCCCCGACGTCGGCCTCGAAGGCCGCCGCGACCTCGAAGTCACCGCGGCGCACGACGACGTCGACGACGAGCCCGCTCACCGCAGGAACCGCCCGCGCAGCGCGAGGATCACCCCGAGGGCCAGACCGATCAGCACGAGCGACAGCGCCACCGCCGCGTCCTGATCGGTCTGGAGCCGTTCGAACACGGCGAGCGGGAGCGTCTGGGTGCGCCCCTGCAGGTTCCCGGCGAACGTGATCGTCGCGCCGAACTCCCCCAGGGCCCGCGCCCACGCCAGCACGAACGCCGCGGCGATCTGCGACCGAAGCAGCGGGACCGTCACGCGCCGCAGGACGTAGCCGCGGGAGGCCCCCATCGCGGCGGCCGCGCCCTCCAGGCGCTCGTCGATCCCCCGGAGCCCGGCTTCGAGCGCCAGCACGGCGAGGGGGAACGACACGAACCACGCCGCGAGCACCGCGGCGCCCGTCGTGAACGTGAGCTGGACCCCGAACGCCTCGTACAGCCACGACCCCACGACCCCCCGGCGGCCGAAGGCCGCCAGGAGCCCGACGCCGGCCACGACCGGCGGCATCACGAGCGGGAGCACGACCAGCGCCCGAACGAGCGAGGCGCCGGGCCACGACGCCCGAGCGAGCACCCAGGCGAGCGGGAAGCCCGCCACAAGCGACAGCACGCCGGCCGACGTCGCGACGACGAGCGACAGACGCAGGGCCTCGCGAGCCGTCCCGTCGGCAAGGATCGGCACGAAGCGCCCCCACGGGGTGCGCGCGACCAGCCCGACGATGGGCAACCCGATCACCAGGATCCCCGCGGCCGCGAGCAGCCCGAACCCGAGCGGCGTTCGGCACCTACGCAGGGAGGAACCCATGGTCGGCGAGCGTTTCTCGGCCCTCGTCGAGGACGAAGTCGACGAAGCGCTTCGCAAGGTCGACCTGCTCGGAGCCCCCGACGACCGCAGCCGTGTACGTGGCGACGACGTTGAGATCGTCGGGGATGGGGATCGCCCGGATCCCCGCCGCCGCGTCGGGCGTGGCGTCGGTCGCGTAGACGATCCCCGCGTCGGCGTCGCCGGCCAGGACCTTCGCGACGACGCCGCGCACGTCGTCCTCGTTCGACACGAGGTTGGCGAGGGCGGCCTCGGCGATCCCGGCCTTGGCCAGGATCTCGCGCGCGTAGTCCCCGGCAGGGACGCCCTCGGCGGCGAGCACGAGCTTGACCCCGTCGCGGGCGAGGTCCTCGATCCGCTCGATCTGCCCCGGGTTCTCGGCGGGCACGATCACGGTGAGCCGGTTCCGCGCAACGTCCGCCCGGCCGATGACCCCCGGGCCCTCGGCCACCGCGTCCATCCACGCAGGGCTCGCCGAGACGAACACGTCGACCGGCGCTCCTTCGACGATCTGCCCGGCGAGCCCGTCGGACGGCCCGAAGTTGAACGCGACGGCGACCCCCGGGTTCGCCGCCTCGAAGGCGCGGCCGATCTCAGGAAAGGCGTCGGCGAGCGACGCCGCCGCCGAGACCACGAGCTCGCGGTCCCGCCCAGCGTCCTCCCCCGTCGAGCCACCGCAGGCGCCGAGCAGCACCGCGCCGGCAACGGCGAGCGAGAGCGTCCGCCTCACCCCGGCACCTCGACCATGACGTTCGTCGCCTTGACCGTCGCGACCGCCTGCATGCCCGGGGTCAGGCCCATCTCGTCGACGGCCTCGCTCGTGATCAGCGCGAGGATCCGATGGGGGCCGGCGAGGATCTCGACCGTGGCGGCCACCCCGTCGCGCTCGATCCTCGTGACCACACCGGGAAAGCGGTTCCGCACGCTGCCCGTCGAGATGCGGGGGTGGCCACGCCGCTCAGCCAGGAGCCGCGCGACCTCGGTGGCTGGCACCAGGCGTTGCCCTCCGGCGGTGCGAGTGGCGGCGAGCTTGCCCTCGCGCTCCCAACGACGGAGGGTCTCAACGCGCACCCCGAGGATGGCGGCCGCCTCCCCGATCCGATACGACGCCTCCATGGCCCCACGACTGTAGAGGAAAACGAAGTGCGTGGTCCAGAGAAACTAGGACATCAGTGTGCCTTTCTGTGGTTTCGGCCGCGCGTGGGCGGGACGACGATGGTCGCTCGAGGTGGTCAGCGACGCCCGGCCCAGACACCGACGCGCGTGACCTCCATCGGGACGTCCACCACGATCAGCTCGCTCGGCTCCTCGGCACGGACCCGAACGGTCGGCTGCTCGGTCACCCTGGCCGCATCGCCGGTGGAGACCGGCTCGCCGTCGAAGGCGGCCCGTCCCTCGATCAGGTAGGCGTACGCGCCGCGCCCCTCGCCGATCCGGTGCTCGACCTCCACGCCCGGCCCCAGTCGGGCGACGTACACGGCCGCGTCCTGGTGGACCTTCACGACGTCGCCGCCCTCCGGCCCGATCACCTTGCGCAGCCGATCGGTCCGGTCCTCGACCGTGAACACCCGCTGCTCGACGCTCGGGGGCAGCGACGGCGTGTCGGGCAGGATCCAGATCTGGATGAACCGCATGGGTTCCGTGTCCGACCCGTTCTGCTCCGAGTGCAGCGCGCCGGACCCGAGCGTCATCCGCTGCACCGAGCCGGCCGGGAGGACGCCGTCGTTCCCGAGCGAGTCCTCATGGCGGAACGTGCCCTCCACGACGTAGGTGAGCCCCTCGACGTCTCGGTGAGGGTGGAGCGGCCAGACCGCCCCGGGGACGAGCCGGTCGTCGTTGAACACCCGCATCGCCCCGAATCCATCGTTCTCGGGGTCCCGGTAATGGTCGAACGAGAAGTGCCACCGGGCGTGGAACCAGCCGCCCTCGACCTCGTAGATCTCGCGGTCCCGCCTGATCGTGAGCATCGCCGTCACCCCCGTCGTGCGCGAACCAGCATAGGAGCCTCGACCCCGACCGCCGTCGTCGAGGGCGGGCAGGTGGCAGCTGCTCTCCTCGGACTCCCACGCTCGACCCGGGCCTCGATCGCGGCGCGGCAGGCGGCCCAGCCATCCCGGCGGTCCACCGCGCCTCACGCTGCGCCGGCGGCGACCCTCCCGGGACCTCGCGGGGCCGGCACGCTGCGGCTCGCGCGGAGCAGGCGACCCGGCGTGTCGTACCCGCGCGGTGCGAGCCTCGAGGCGAGGACGAGGAACACCTGCGCCGTGGTGAGGGCGTCGTCGAGGGCATGGTGCGGTCGCTCCACCGGTACCCGGAGCCGGGCGGCGACCGCCGCGAGCGAGGGCCGGCCGTCCTCAGGCACCTCGCCGGCCACCTCGGCCAGCCGGAGCACGTCGATGATCCGCCGCCGCCAAGCTCTGGTGCTCCCTCCGAAGATCCGCGCCAGGAACCCCGCCTCGACGCCCGCGGCCCACGCCAGCACGAACCTCCCGGCCAGGGCGGTCGCCAGCTCCACCCGGGCCTCCTCGAGGCCCGGAGCCCCCGCCAGGTCGGCCGGCCGGAGCCCGTGCACGACGATCGAGGTGGCCGTGAGCGGCGCGGACGGGGCCACTTCGCGGTACACGGCCTCGCCCACGACCACGCGCCCCTCGAGCACCGGCACGACCCCGAACGAGACGACCGCGTCGCGGGCCGGGTCGAGCCCGGTCGTCTCGAAGTCGAGCGCGGCGAGGGCCGCGGCGGTCCAGGGCGCCCGCCGGAGCGCCCGCGGTGGCCGCGCCGGCCCTCTCACCGCAACCGGAACCCCATCTCGCGAGCGAGCAGGCGCTGGGCGCGCTCGATCGTCCGGAACGCCTCCTTGAGGCCTCGGCGGACGATCGCGTCGAGCTCGGTCGGGTCGACGTGGTCGTCCGGCTCCGCGCCCTCCCCGACCCGGCGCACGTGGTGCACGAGCCGAACCCGCCACAGGAGGCGGAACGCCTCCCGAAGACCCGTGCCGAGCTCCTCGTCCAGCCGGCCCGACGCGACCGCCACCTCGAGCCGACGCAGCGTCCGGTTCGCGATGCCGCCGGCCGACACGGCCCCGTACCGCGCGAGGTTCGTGACCGGGGTGATCCCGGTGTCCTTCACGGCGAAGGTGCCGGCGTGCGCCCCCCGCTGCTGGACCACGACGTCCCGGAAGAACCCGGTCGGCGGGCGCAGCTCGACCGCGGTCAGCGCCAGGCGACGGACGAACCCGGGGTGCCGCGGCGCCTCGCGGATCACCTCGTCCAGCCGGCTTGCGACGTCGAGGGGTCCCGCCACCCGCCGGTAGTCGAGGGCGATGCTCGTGAAGACGCGCCCCCGCACCCCCGGGTCGATCATCCACCGCCGCAGCTCCGCCTCCCACCCCGCCGCGGTGCGCCGCCACGCCGGGTTGATCGCCATGACGCCGCCGCGGCAGCGGGGGATCCCCGCCGCCTCGAGCCCGGCGGTCACGCGGTCGGCGAGGGCGGCGAAGTACCGGTCGGCATCCTCCGGATCGGCGTCGGTCGGCTCGTAGGCCAGCCCGTGGTCCTGGTCCGTCGCCAGGGCCTGCTCGCGCCGGGCTTGGCTCCCGAAGGCGAGCCAGGCCCAGGGACCCGGCGGATCGCCGAGCTCGTCGATCGCGAGCTCCAGCAGGCGACGGGTGAGGGTGTCGATCGCGATCGCCACCGCGTGGCCCACGTGGACCGGGTCGACGTCGGCCTCGACGAGCCCTCGTACCACGAGCGGGAGTCGGGCGGCCTCGGCGACGACCCGTTCCCGGTCGGGCGCCCGCTCGATCGCGCTGCGCACCGCGAAGGGGTCCGTCCGCTCGAGACCCATCAGATCGGTGTCGGAGACCACGCCCACGATCCGGCCTGTCGCGTCGGTGACCGGGAGGTGGTGCACGCCGTGCTCGAGCATCGTGAGCAAGACCTCCTCGGTCGTGGCCTCGGCGGGAACCGTGACGAGCGGCGTGGACATCACCTCCGACACCGGCGTGTGCGGATCGCGCCCGGCGGCGAGCACCCGCGAGCGCAGGTCCCGGTCGGTCACGATCCCGCGCCCCGACCCGCCCTGGACCAGGAGCGAGGAGACCCGCTCGCGAGCCATGAGCTGCGCGGCCTCCCGCACCGTGGTTCCCGGCCCGCAGGTCACCGGCGGGCGGCGCACCAGCCTCCCCACGGGGAGGAGCCGTGCGTCGGCCCCCGCGGGTCCCCGCGCCTCGGCCGCCCGCTCCATCCGCTTCCGCAGGCTGGCCGTGAGGAACGCGAGGCCCGAGGGCCTGCCGAGCACCGCCTCGGCGACCTCCCGATCGATCACGTAGCAGAGGGTGTCCTCGTGGGCTCGGACCGAGAACGCCGGCTCGAGCCCCGAGAGCAGGGAGGGGTGCCCGAACACCTCCCCCTCGAGCAGCAGGTCGACAACCCGCCCGTCCTCCACGAGCTCCACCGCGCCGGTCCGCACGACGTACAGGGAGCCCGCGGGCTCGCCGGCGCGGAGCAGGATCGTGGACCCCGCTGGAAAGAAGGCGATCTCGACCGCACGGGCCACCCGCCGGAGCTCCTCCGGGGGCAGGGCGTCGAACGGCGGGTAGCGGGCGAGGAAGGCCTCGACCTGCACCACGGCCGGAGTATCGCACCGCCCGGGGGTCCCGTCGGGGTCCCGCCGGCGTGGGGACGGGTCCTGCCGAGCCAGGGACGAGCGACCGGTGCCGGGCGACGGGCCGGGGGGGAGGCTGAGGACGAACGGAACCGGCGACCGAGCAGGCAGGAAGGCAAGGAACGAAGGAGGTGGAAGCGATGGGACGGGCCGAGGTGCAGGAGCCCGCCCGCGGCGGAGCCGCCGGGGCGTCCGCGCCCGTTGCGGTCGAGCCGCAGGACGCCGCTGCCCGCGTGAAGGGCGCCCTGCTGTGGGGGCTCGCCCGGATCTCGATCGGGTGGGTGTTCCTCTGGGCGTTCCTCGACAAGGCGTTCGCGCTCGGGTTCTCCACGGGGAGACTCGAGGACGGGACGATCGACGTCTTCGCCAAGGGTCAGGCGTGGCTCAACGGCGGGTCGCCGACGGCGGGCGTGTTCGCCTACGGGCTGAAGGGGCCGTTCACGAGCCTCTACGAGGCGATCGGGAACGTGACGATGACGGCGCAGGGCCCGGTCGCCAACCCCCCGGCGTGGGTCGACTGGGTCTACATGGTGTCGATGCTGCTGATCGGCCTCGGACTCGTCTCGGGCATCATGACCCGGATCGCGGCCTTCGGCGGCATCGTCTGGATGGCCATCTTCTACACGGCGACGTCGATCTGGCCGGAGTTCAACCCGTTCGTGGACGACCACGTCGTGTACGCGATCGTCCTGGCGGGGCTCGCGGCGATCGACGCGGGCCGGTACCTGGGGCTCGGCGGCTCCTGGGAGCGGCTGCCGATCGTGCGCCGGCACCCGATCCTCAGGTAGCGTGGCTTAGGTAGCGCTCGGGCGTCCTCCGGGGAGGGCGGAGCAGGGGACTTGTGGAGCCGACCACGCCGCGTCGCACCGCACCGGGCGGGGAGGCACGGGTCGGTTCCCACCCCGGCCTTTCCTGGGAGGAGGCTCGAGCGCGCCTGGCCAGAGACGGAGCCAACCTCCTTCCGGAGCGACGCGGCCCCTCCCTCCTCCGGCGACTCCTCGCGCAGCTCATCCACTTCTTCGCCCTGATGCTCTGGGGCGCGGGCGGCCTCGCGTTCCTCGCCGGGCTCCCCCAGCTCGGGGTGGCGATCTTCGTCGTGATCGTCCTGAACGGTCTGTTCGCCTTCGCCCAGGAGCACCGGGCCGAGACGGCGGCGCGCCGGCTCCGGGCCCTGCTCCCGCGACGCGCCACCGTCGTGCGCGACGGCGCCCCGGTCGAGATCGACGCCGCCGAGCTCGTGGTCGGGGACGTGGTGCTCCTCGCTCCCGGCGACCGGATCTCGGCCGATCTCAGGGTCCTGGTCGCCCACGGTCTGCTGATCGACACGTCGACGTTCACCGGGGAGAGCGAGCCCTCGCCCGTCGGTGCCGACGGGACCGCCTTCGCGGGGACGTTCGTCATGGCGGGGGAAGGCGTGGGCCAGGTCACCGCCACCGGCTCCCGGACCCGGCTCGCGGGGATCGCCCGCCTCGCCCAGGCCGGACGCCGGCCCCGTTCGCCCCTCACGACGGAGCTCCAACGGGTGGTGCGGACCATCTCCCTCATCGCCATCGGCGTCGGGACCGCCTCGTTCGGGGCCGCGCTCCTCGTGGGAACGCCGCCTGCGGACGGGTTCGTCTTCGGCATCGGCGTCACGGTGGCCCTCGTGCCGGAAGCCCTCCTGCCCACGGTCACCCTCCGCGTCCGGCGCCGCCTTCGCCACGGTGGTCCTGGCACAGACCGCCAACGCCTTCGCTTGCCGGAGCGCGGCCGTGCCGCCCTGGCGCTTGGACTGGTGGTCGAACCGGCTGCTGGTCGGGGCGGTCTCGATCGAGCTGCTCGTCGCCACAGCCGCCCTCATCGCGCCGCCGCTCGCGGCAGTCCTCGGCCACGAGCCGCCCCCGGCCGTGGGCTGGGCCGTGGCCGCCGGCTCGATCGCCGCCGTCCTGGGAGCCGACGCGCTGTGGAAGGCAGCCCGCCGGGGCCATCGGTGAGCCGGTTCCCGGCGGGACCGGCCACCTCCTCCCAGCGACCGTCCCCTACGACGGGCGCTTGGGCTCCGCGCGCAGGGCCCTGGCCACGGCCACGACGAGCTCGAGGACGCCGGCCATCTCGGGGCTCCGCACCAGCCGGAGCATCTCGCCGAGCCCCATCGGCCGGGTGCGGGTCCGCAAGCGCTCGTAGGCCTGGTCGAGCGTCGCCGGCACCCGCATCGCCGCGTGGAAGAGGGGCTCGTAGCGAACCTGCCCCAGGAGCCCTGCGAGCATCATGAGGTTCGCGACCATCGTCATGAGCTCCGGCCTCGTGGCCGCGCTGAAGTTCTCGTCGAAACTCTCGAGCACGCCGGTCAGGGCGCCGAGGTTGCCGCTGTCGGCCACCCGATCCACGAGATCGAGGACCTGTTCGACCGCGTCGGCCGAGCGTGCCAGGCGAGCGAGCAGTCGATCCAGGACCTCGCGGTCGGCTTCGGTGAACACGGGGGCGTCGGGCATCGCAGGACCTCCTAGCGTCCGAACAGGTGGGCGAACCAGAAGCGCTCGAACCCCTCCTTGACCGCCCGGAACAGGCGCATCCCGCCGAGCAAGCGACAGTCGGGGTAGGGCGCGCGACCGAACAGCTTGTCGGAGAAGTCGCACCACACGGCGGCCCCCATGTGGCCGGTGTCCATCACGCAGACCCCCACCATGTTGTACAGCTCCCCCATGAACGCGCCCCGGATCCGGTCGAGGATCTGGCTCACCACGTGGTCGGCTTGGAAATGAGCGAAGACGCCAGCCATCCCCAAGCCGATGGATGGCGCGACCACGTCCCCGATCCCGAACACCTCCGGATAGCGTGGGGAGGCCATCGAGGGCAGCACCACGTCCATGTAGCCCTCCGGTCCGGCGAGGGGCGAACCCCGCACGGGCGCTGGGGCTTCGTGCGCGGGAACCACGATCCCAAGGTCGTAGGGGAGCTCGCGGCCGTCGGCCGCCCGGAGCACCCGAGCATCCCGGTCGTGGGAGGCGAGCTCGAAGCCGCCCTCGAAGCGCACGCCGAAGTCCTCGAGGAAGCGGGTGAAGCCCTCGACCATGAGCGGGCCGAAGGTCTCCATCGGGCGGTCCCACGGGTGGAACACGGTGATCTGCGTCCGCTCCGAGACGTGCCGCTGCTCCGCGAGAGTACCGCAGCATGAACGCCACCTCGAAGGGCGCCGGCGGGCACCGGTACGGCCAGGAGACGGGCCCCACCGCAACCCGACCCCCCGAGAACCCGGCCAGCCGCCCGCGCAGGGCCATCGCGTGGTCGAGCTCCCAGGGCGCCTCGAGCCCGGCGAAGGTCGGGTCCTCCCGGAGCGCCGCCCCCAGGGCCACGATCAGGAAGTCGTAATCCAGGGCATCGGGTCCGATCTCGACCCGGCGGGCGTCCGGGTCGATCCGCGAGACCTCGGCCCGCACCACGCGCGTCCCGTACCGCGGTCCGAGCAGCTCGAGCGGTCGCCGCACGTCGTCGGGCTCACGCTTGCCCGTCATCAGCCACAGGTAGCTCGGGCGGTACTCGTGGTACGGGCTGCGGTCGACCAGCACCACCTCGACCTCCCCATCCCGGGCCCACTGGCCGAGCCGTCGCGCGGCGACGGCGCCGCCCGTCCCGCCTCCCAAGATCACGACCCGCTGCACGGTCCCCACCTCCTCCTCGGCTCGGTGCGGCAGGAGTCCCCTCGAGCCGGCGACCGATACCGATACCCGCCGACGGTAGCCGCGTGGGGGGCCGCCTTGCCCGCGAGCGGCGGGACCCTCGTCCCTCATGAGCCGCCTGCATGTGCGCTTGACTCGAGGCGGTCGAGATGCGCGAGGAGGTGAGGACACGATGACCACGCCGGTGCGTTGGGACCCCTGGGACGAGCTGGCCGGCGTCGAGCGGCAGATCGAGCGGGTGTTCCGGGAGGCGTTCGGGTCGCTCCAGCGCCTGGCTCCGGTGCTTCCGACTCGGCCTCGGGAGTGGGCCCCCGCGTGCGACGTTCTCACCCGCGGAGAGGACCTGGTGATCCGGTTCGAGCTGCCCGGAGTCGACCCCGAGAAGGAGGTCGAGATCGCGGTGGAGGACGGCATGCTCTTGGTGCGGGGCGAGCGCCGCTTCGAGGACGAGGAACGGGGCGAGGACTACCTCCGCCGCGAGGTGGCGCGCGGCACGTTCGAGCGCGCGATCTCGCTGCCTGAGGGGGTGAAGCCCGACGACATCACCGCGACCTACCGGGACGGCATCCTGGAGGTGGTCGTGCCCAAGGCCGCCGCACTCCCGGAGCGGAAGACGGTCCCCGTGAAGGTCGCCGGCTAGCCGGAGGTCGAGGGCCTGGCCGGCCCGGGACCATCCGGGCCGGCCAGGGTCGTCTGAGAGCGGGGTTCCCCGCCAGGGAGGGGCAGCCCAGGCACCGAGAGGAGGTGACCCATGAAGGTGCGAGCCGTCTACGCACGCAACCTGATCACGGCGGAGCCCCGGGAGACGCTCGCCCGGGCCGCCGAACGGATGGTGGAACAGGAGGTGGGTGCGCTCACCGTGTTCCATGGCGAGACCTTCGAGGGCATCATCACCGAGCGAGACCTGGTCCGCGCCATCGCTGAGGGCGCCGACCCCTGGACCGCTCAGGTGGACGAACACATGACCCCGGACCCGGCGATGATCTCACCGGACGCCGAGCTCTCGGAGGCGGCGGCGATGATGCTCAAGCTCGAGGCGAGGCACCTGCCGGTTGGCGAGGGCCGAGCCGTGGTGGGGATGCTGTCGGCCCGGGACATCCTGGTCGACGAGATCTGGCCCGGGGAGGGGTCGCAGGCGAACTAGCCGACGCACGCTCGGCGCGATCTGTTCTTACGACCTCACGATCCCGTCCATCGACCCTGGGCGTGGCAGATCCGTGGATCGGACGGCGCGCTCCCTCGACCCAGGGGAGAAGGTGAGGAAGGAGGTCCTGCGCTACCGCGACGACGTCCGGCCTCCGGCCCGGCAGCTCTGCCGCCACCGCGAGGACGCCGAGGACGTCGCGCAACCCACGTTCCTCAAGGCCGTCCAGCACTTGGAGGGGATCCGCTGGGAGGCAAGCCAGCGGAGCTGGCTCCACCGGATCACCACCAACGAGTGCCGGATGCTCCGCAGGCGCCGCGCCGGGATGATCCTAGAGGCGGAACAACCGGCGCACGGACGCGACGGTCCTTCCGGATGGTCACCCGGCCCTGGTGGCCACGCGGCCGGCGTCGATCCGTCGGTATCCTCCCGGTCCGCAAGCTTCGGCCCTGAAGAGGAGTGAGTTCACGATGAAGGCGCTCGTCGTGATCGACATGCTGAACGACTTCGTGACGGGCAAGATCGCCAACCCCAGAGCGGAACGCATCATCCCGACGATCGGCGCGTTACTCGACCGGGCACGAGCGGACCGGGACCGATGGCTCGTCGTCTACGCGAACGACGCACACCTGCCGAACGACTTCGAGCTGAAGGTCTGGGGCGAGCACGCCATGGCTGGGACCGAGGGAGCCGAGGTGATCCCAGAGCTGGCCTCCGTCAAGGGCGACTTCGTCTTGCCCAAGCGCACGTACTCGTCGTTCCACGAGACCGGCCTCGACGACCTGCTGCGACAGTTCGGGGTCCGGACGCTCGTGCTGACCGGACAGCACACGAACATCTGCCTGCGCCACACGACCGCCGACGCCTTCTTCCGCGGGTACGAGGTCGTCGTCCCGCGTGACGCCGTGGAGGCGATCTCGGAGGAGGACCACCAGGCCGGCCTCGCGTACCTCGAGTCGATCTACAAGGCCTCCATCGTGGGGACGGAGAGCCTCCTGGACTAGCTCTAGCGAGCCTACCGCCTGCAGCTGTCCGCTGATCCGCCGAAGGGAGCCATCGGGCTCATCCAGCGTCGTCCTCGATGAGGCTCGGGAACGGCAGCGCGACCAGATCGGCGGTCGCCCGACTCCGACCGTGCTCGTCGAACCGATCCAGACCGAACCCCGATGCGTCGGTGAGCTCGGTGGACCCCTCGAGCGCGAGGTCCGCTGCCATCTTCGCGACGGCGGGGCCCCACATCATGCCGTGTCCCGCCGCCGCGGCGACCGTGGTGCCCTCCAGGACCGACCCGTCGGGGCGGATCGCTGGGCCGACGATCGGCAGGTGATCGGGCGTGTAGTCGATGGTCGCCGCCCACACCTTCCGGATCCCGAGCTCTTTGGCACCCGGGACGAACCGGGCGAGCCGGGTCCGCATCCTGCGCAGGTACACCCAGTCGACCTCTCGCGCCGGTCCCGGGCGTTCCTTCGGGTTGCTCATCCCCCACAGCAGCCCACCGTCCTCCGGCCGCCAGTACAGACCCGCGCCGACGTCGAAGGCCATGGGGATCGGCTGCTCTGAGAAGGCGGGGTGGGGTTCGGTCACGACCACCTGGTGACGCGCCGCCCCGACGGGGATCCGCACCCCGATGAGCTCGCCGACGGCCCGGAGCGTGGGACCCCCCGTGAGGATGACCCGCTCGGTCGCGATGACGCCTGCTGGCGTCTCGACCCCGACGACCCTCGGCCGTCTCGTACCGCGGAGCCTCACCCCGAGGAACGCCGTTCGCTCCCGCACGTCGACGCCCGCCTCCCGCAGCGCAGCGGTGTAGGCGAGGACGTTCCTGACCGGGTCGATGCACCCCTCGACGTCGGTATAGGTGGCCCCACGGAAGGCCGCCGGGTCCAGCGTCGGGTTCATGGCGACGGCCTCGCTCGGATCGAGCCAGCGCACGGGCAGCCCGACGCGTCGCTGCATCGCCATGCGCTCGTGCGCCTCACGCTCCTGCGCCCTGGTGACCGCGAGCAGCTGGTAGCCCATCCGCCGGAACCCGGAGTCCACGGGCAGCCTCTTGGGCTGGGAGGCGTAGAACAGCGCCGACCACACCCCGAGCGCGACCGTCTCCGGGGTCCCTGCCTGCGCCCGGACGACGCCGGAGGACCGAGGGCTCGCGCCTGCGCCCAGGACCTCCCGTTCGAGCACGACCACCGTGCGCGCTCCGAGCTCCCGTGCGAAGTACGCGGACCAGCCGCCGATCGCACCGCCGCCCACCACGACGACGTCGGCCGCATCACGACGCGCCATCCGCGACCTCCTCGCTCTCGGTGTCCCGGGCGACGAGGTGGACGACGGCGTTCTGGCCCATCATCGCCCGTGCCCGAGCCTTTCGCTCGTGGGGCGGGGAGGACTCGAACCTCCGAGCGCCGGATTCTCCGGGGTTGCGTGGCCCCCAGAGCGCGTGAGCGCGGAGGAGGCAGGGACGCTCGTTCATGCGGCCAAGCTGAACCGTGGGTACCGGTCGGTGGCCAGGACGAACGCGTAGCCCACCACCCGGTTCTGCCACCGGAGCACCCCCTCCACGAAGCCGAAGAGGCCGCGCGGGTACCGGCCGGTGAACAGGATCGCGAACCAGGCGACGATCACCGCGACCACCGCGCCGATCCAGAGGAAGAGCAGCACCACGTAGTGCGGGATCGCCAGCAACCACTTCACCAGTGGTAGCCACCGGTTCAGGTCCCTCCGGACGTCCGGATAGTCGACGTCGAGGTGCACGCTCTGCACCTCGTGGGTCGAGGGGTAGCGGTCGTCCATCAGCGCCAGGTAGACGGCGACCCGGTTGGTGAACCGCAGGAGCTCAACGTTCCAATCGAACCACCACCGCGGGTACTTCCGGCGGAAGAGGATCATGAGCAGGGGCGCAACGATCAACAGGCCTCCCGCTCCGCCGGCCGTGCCGGTACCGGCCTCGGTGCTCCAGCTCAAGGTTCCCCCGGAGACCGCCCCGAGGACGATCAGGATCGGGATCGCCGCGACGAGCCGGAAGAACGTGGAGAAGCGGTCGAGCGGCCGGTCCGGGTACTCCACCGAGAAGCGGACGGCATAGCGCGGTTCGTCCCTCTGCATCGTTCCTCACCCCCGAGGTGCGCCTCGCCTACGGCCGACCCTACACCTCCGTGGGGCGGGCAGGACTCGAACCTGCGACCGGCGGATTATGAGTCCGCTGCTCTGACCGACTGAGCTACCGCCCCTCGGCAGGCATCCTACGCAGGGAACCCCTCCCCGTACTCCTCGTCGGTGACCAGCTCGCCCCACTCGGGGGGGCCGCCCCCGTTGACGGCGAGGTGGACGAGCGGCGCGTCGGGGGCGCCGCCGTGGAAGTGCCACTCCCCCGGAGCCACCCACACGACGTCGCCCGGCTCGAGCACGTGGCCGGCGTCGCCCCGCGACCGGACCCGGCCGCGACCGGCGATGCCGTAGAGGAACTGCCCGCCCGGATGGCGGTGCCAGTGCGTTCGGGCTCCCGGCGCGAAGTGGACGACGCCGAGGTTCGTCCCGTCGGGAGCGGCGACGGTACTCCGCAGCCACACCTCGCCGGTGAACCGCTCGGAGTCGCCACGCTCGAAAACGCCGTCGATCCCGCGCGCGATGTCCATGAGCGCCCCAGCCTACCCGCGAACGGCAGGTCTGCTCAGCGCAGCATCCGGGCGACGTTCTGCTGCGCCGTTCCGTTCACGTGCGTGAAGCTCCCCGCGAACCACACGTGCGTCGAGGTCAGGTCGATGTCCCACACGCCCTGGTAGTTGTCGCCGTAGGGCTCCAGCTGCGGGATCCATGAGCAGTCGATCGCACCGGTGGCGGGGTTCATGAGCATGAGCCCGCGGAGCTGCTGGTTGCCGCACACCTTCTGCTGGAGGCGGCCGGTGCCGAAGTGGCCTCCGACGAACAGCCCCTCGGTCCCGAGCTCGACCTTCTGGACGTTGCCGACCGTCGAGAACTTCCACGCGCGCGAACCGGTGGTCCCGTTGTCGAGCCGGAACGCCTCCACGAAGTTCGGGCCCAGGCCGCAGCCGACGAACAGCCGCGTGGAGGTCGCGGTCAGGCTCCAGCACGTCATCGGGCTCGGGATCTCTCCGCCCGGCACAGCCCAGGGGTGCAGCGCGCCGGTCACCGCGTCGAGGCGGGCCACCGACTGGCGGGACACGCCGTTCATCTGATCGAAGTTGCCGGCCGCGAACACGGTGAGGCGATCGGTGGAGAAGGCGAGCGAACGGACGTTGCTGTTCGCGCTCGGTGTCCACGCCGGATCGAGCGACCCGTCGGCGCCGAACGCAGCGAGGAAGCGCCGACGCTCACCGTTCACCGCCTTGAAGTTCCCCCCGACGTAGAGCTTCGAGCCGTCGTCGGAGACGAGGATGGTGTAGACGGCGTCGGTCGTCGGCCGCCCGACGAGCGGTGCGAAGCTCGGGTCCACCTGCCCCGTCGCGAGATCGATCTTCGCGAGGTTGCGCACCGGCACGCCGGCGATCGCGTCGAACCGCCCACCGACGTACAGCGCGCTGCCGTCGGGAGCCACCGCGAGCGCGCGCACGAATGCGGCTTGGCTCGAATGCGTCACCGCGGGCTTGAAGGTCTTGATCCCCACCCCGGTCGCGAGGTCGATCGCCCCCAGGTTGTCCACCCTGAACCTCGTCCCGGCGACCCCGATCGGGGTCTCGCGCATCTGCTTGAACTGGCCGCCCAGGTACAGCACGCCGTTCGCCTCCGCCATCGCGTAGAGCTTGCCGTTCGTCATCCACGAGGGGTCGACGCTCGTCGACACGGCGCGCGCCGAGCCCAGCGGAGCAGCCACGGCGGCGAGGACCGTGATGCCGACAACCAGGACGCGACGAAGACCGCAGGCGATCGTGATCATCGGACCTCCCGGGACCCGGACGGTCCCTCCGATGACCGACAGCATACGGAGCATCGCCCGAGCCCCACAAGCGACCGGGGTCCTAGGACCGACGGCCGATGCGCCGTGCTGAGGGTCTGCGGCCGTCACGGCCTGGCACAATCGGGGCACCATGGAACCGGCGCACCGCATCGAGACGGATTCGATGGGCCCGATCGAGGTCCCCGCCGACCGGTACTGGGGCGCCCAGACCCAGCGATCCCTGCACCACTTCTCGATCGGCTGGCCCGAGGCCGACCGCATGCCGATCGAGGTCGTGCGGGCCCAGGCGATCCTCAAGAAGGCCGCAGCGATCGTGAACCGCGACGCGGGACGCCTGGACCCTCGCCTGGCCGAGGCGATCGTGCGGGCCGCCGACGAGGTGATCGAGGGGCGCCTCGACGACCACTTCCCTTTGTACGTGTGGCAGACGGGCTCGGGGACCCAGACGAACATGAACGTGAACGAGGTCATCGCGAACCGCGCCATCGAGCTGCTGGGCGGCACGCTCGGATCGAAGGACCCCGTCCACCCGAACGACCACGTGAACATGTCGCAGTCCTCCAACGACACGTTCCCAACCGCGATGCACATCGCCGCGGCGCGAGCGATCGTCGAGGACCTCCTCCCACGGCTGCGCGAGCTCCGCGACGCCCTCGAGCGCCGCGCCCGCGAGTTCGAGGGGATCGTGAAGATCGGGCGCACCCACCTCCAGGACGCGGTGCCGCTCACGCTCGGCCAGGAGTTCGGCGGGTACGTGGCCCAGCTCGACGCCGACATCGTCCGGATCGAGCAGGCGCTCGACGGCCTCTACGAGCTCGCGGCGGGCGGGACGGCCGTCGGCACCGGCCTGAACGCGCCGGAAGGGTTCGCCGAGGCCGTCGCCGCCCAGATCGCCGAGCTGACCGGGCTGCCGTTCCGGACGGCGCCGAACAAGTTCGCGGCGCTCGCCGCCCACGACGCCATCGTGTTCGCGAGCGGGGCTCTGACGACGCTCGCCGTCTCGCTGATGAAGATCGCGAACGACATCCGCTGGCTCGGATCGGGGCCGCGGGCCGGGATCGGCGAGCTCCGCCTGCCCGAGAACGAGCCGGGGTCATCGATCATGCCGGGGAAGGTCAACCCGACCCAGTCCGAGGCCATGACGATGGTGTGCTGCCAGGTGTTCGGCAACGACGCCGCCATCACCGTCGCGGGCTCCCAGGGCAACTTCGAGCTGAACGTCTTCAAGCCCGTCCTGATCCGCAACCTCCTGCACTCGGTACGCCTGCTCGCCGACGCGTCCCGGTCGTTCCGCGAGTTCTGCGTCGAAGGGCTCGAGCCCGACCGAGAGCGGATCGGCGAGCTCGTCGGGCGCTCGCTGATGCTCGTCACGGCCCTCGCGCCGAAGATCGGCTACGACCGTGCCGCCGAGATCGCCAAGAAGGCCCACCACGAGGGGACGACCCTGCGGGAGGCCGCGCTCGCGCTCGGCTACCTCACGGCCGAGGAGTTCGACGAGGTGGTCCGCCCCGAAACGATGGTCTGAGCGGCCCACGACCGGTCCACCGGTCCGCCCGGCCCGTATCCCCGTGGCCTTGCCGGCGCTTTCCGAAGTGAGGACGACCGAGGAAGGAGCGCGGAGGATGCGTCACCGGACGAAACTCGTGATCGCGCTGGTAACGGCCGGGGGGCTCGTGCTCGCCACCGCCGGTCTGTCGGTGGCCGTGCTCGGCCAGCAGGCCGAGGAGACCGACGGCGGTGCCGCAACCGAGCTCCCGGCGGCGCAGACCCCGACCGACGGGGAGGCGCCGGACGAAGAGGCGCCCGACGACGCGGGGCAGGGCGGCACCCGGGGCCTCCCCGACCCGAGCCGGGTCGGCACCGACGTCGCGGCCGAGCACGTCGCGCGCGCCGCCGCCTTCGTGGAGGCCGCTCGAGCCTGGGCCGCCTGCGCGGCCGAGGCCGCCGCCGCCAGCGCGGACGACCCGACGTTCGATCCCCACGACCCCTGCGGGCCGAACCCGCACCCGAGCGAGTTCGGGATCCCCGCCGACGACGGGGACGCGGACCGCGGCGGGCGGGCTGCGGGGCCGCCCGAGGACGCGCCGGCGGGACCGCCCTCGACGATCCCCCCGGTTCCGGTCCCCGAGGTCCCAGCGGCGGGGCGGAGCTGACCCTGGGCGGTCGACCGGCGGTGGGAACCGGGCACCCGGTCCCACCGCCTCGACCGTTCGGACCTGCTTCGATGGACGGGTGGAGACGATCGGTGAGGCCCTGGAGGCGGCTCGACGCGGCGACCCCAACGGCCTCGCCTCGCTCTACGAGGAGCTCCGGACGCCGGTGTTCCGCTACCTCGTGGCCGCGACCGGGGACCGGAGCGCGGCCGAGGACCTGCTCGCCGACGTCTTCGTCGAGGTCGCCCGAGGGGTCCGCCGCTTCGTCGGCGGCCCGGGCGCCTTCGTCGGCTGGGTCTTCGCGATCGCCCGCCACGACGTCGCCGACCTTCGCCGAGGTCACCGCCGCCGAGCCGTGGAACCGGTGCCCGATCCCCCCGAGCCCGAGCTCGCCCCCGACCACGCGGACGACGTCGCCCATCGGGTCGACCTCGAGCACCGGGAGGCGCCACGGCTGCACGCCGCCCTCGCACGCCTCAACGAGGAGCAGCGGGAGGTGGTGCTGATGCGCTTCGTCGCCGAGCGCTCCCTCGAGGAGGTGGCGGCGGCCCTCGGAACGACGGTCGGCGCCGTCAAGGCGCGCCAGCACCGCGCCCTGGCCCGGCTCCGACGGCTGCTGGAGGCCGATCGATGAGCGAGCCCCCGATCGAGGACCGGCTCCGCTCGGCCTTCGCGGTCGAGCCCGGGGCCGAGGCCGACCGCCGAGCGCGCACCGCAGCCCTGGAGGCGTTCGCGGCCGACCGCGCGTCGGCCGTCGCGCGGACCCGGGTGCGCGCCCGGCGCCGCCCCAGGCTGCGTCGAGCCCTGCTCGCCGCCGCCGCCGTGCTCCTCCTCCCCTCGACCGCGCTCGCCGCGACCTGGCCGACGGCGAGCCGTTCGATCCCGGGAGAGCCCTTGTACCCGCTCAAGCTCGCGGTCGAGCGGGCCCAGCTCGCCCTCGCGTTCGGACCCGCGGCCGACGCGAGCGTCTACCTCGCCTGGGCCGAGCACCGCCTCGAGGAGGCCCGACGGGCCCAGGCGCTCGCCAACGCCAGCGCCGAGGCGGACGCTCTCGCGCGCCACGCCCAGGCGCTCGCCGCGTTCGAGCTGGCGGCCTCGGATCTGCCCGACGACGACCCCCTGTTCGCGCGGGCCGCGATCTCGTTCGCACGACAGGCCGAGATCCTGACGGAGCTCCTCGCGACGGCGCCCGACCCGGCTCGCCCCGGGCTCGCCCGCGCGCTCGACGCGGTCGAGCGCCACGGTCCGCCGGCGTCGATCCCGCCCGGCGCACCGGCGGGCGCCGGCGCCGCACCGGAGGCCGAAGCGCCGAGCGTTGGACCCGGGCGGCCTCCGCAGGCCGGCGGAGGGGACGCCGAGCGAGCCCCCACGCCCACCGCGGGCCCGACGCGACGCCCGCGCCGACGCCCGCGCGGCCCATCGCCGTCCCAACGGGCCCGCCGTCGGCGATCCCTGCGCCGTCCCCCTGACGGTGGGGCGTCAGGACCACGTGACGACGACCGGCGCGTGATCGCTCGGCTTGCCCTCCCCGGAGGTCGGCTTGCGTTCGTTGCGGTCGACCTCGACCGACACCAGGCGATCGGCGATCGGGCGGGTTGCGAGCGCGAGGTCGATCCGCAACCCCCATCCACGGTGGAAGGCCCCCATGCGGTAGTCCCACCAGGTGAACGGGCCGGTCGTGTCGCCGGCCGCCCGCCGCCCGAGATCGACGAGCCCCGCCGCGAGCAGGCGTCGGATCCGCTCCCGTTCCGGCTCGCTCGCGAGGTTCTGGCCTCGCCACAGCTCCGGGTCGTGCACGTCGCGGTCGTCGGGGGCGACGTTGAAGTCGCCCGCGACGATCAGCGGCTCGTCCGGATCGAACGCCGAGCCGATCCAGTCGGCGAGGGCGTCCAGCCACGCGAGCTTCAGCTCGTACGCGGGGTCCCCGACCCGCTTGCCGTTCACCGCGTACACGCTCACGACCCGGAGGTCCGCGACGCGGGCCGACAGGACCCGCGCCGAGTCCGGGGCCGGGTCGCGCGGAAAGCCCCGGAGGACCTCCGTGGGCTCTTCGCGCGCGAGGATCGCCACGCCGTTGAAGGGGCGTTGCCCGAAGCTCACCGATCGGTAGCCCGCATCGGCCAGGACGGTCGCCGGGAACTCCTCGTCGACGACCTTCGTCTCCTGCAGGCACACGACGTCGGGGGCGTGACGCTCGAGGAGCGCGAGCAGCCGCGGCAACCGCTGCCGGAGCGAGTTCACGTTCCAGGTCACGAGCCGAGGCATCGACCGCCCAAGCCTAGCGGGCAGGCTACGATGCGCCGATGGTCCACCCTCGGTCGGGCCCCGTCGTCCGGGTCGGCACGAGCGGTTGGGTCTACCCGGACTGGCGTGGGGTCGTCTACCCGCAGGACCTCCCCCAGCGCCGGTGGCTCGCGGCGCTCGCCCGCCGATTCCCGACGGTCGAGATCAACGCGTCGTTCTACCGACTGCCCGAGCGATCGACCTTCGAGCGGTGGGCGAGCGAGGTTCCCCCCGGCTTCCGGTTCGCCGTCAAGATGAGCCGCTTCGTCACGCACGTCCGCCGTCTGCGCGAGCCGGCGGAGCCCCTCGCGCGCTTCTGGGAGCGCGCCGCCGGCCTCGGCGACGCCCTCGGGCCCGTCTTGTTCCAGCTGCCGCCGCGGTTCCGCGTCGACCTCGGCCTCCTGCGCGAGCTCCTCGCCGTGCTCCCGAGGCCCATGCAGGCCGCGTTCGAGTTCCGCGACCCCTCCTGGGCAACCGACCCGGTGCTCGAAGCGCTCGACCGGGCCGGCGCGGCGTGGGTGCTCGCCGACCACGCCGGCGCACCGGTCACCGCGCACGTGACCGGCGGATGGAGCTACCTGCGCTTCCACCGTGGTCGTCCCGACCGGTTCGACTACGCGCCGGCGGTGCTCCGCCGCTGGGCCGGGACGATCGTGGACCTGCCGGTCCGCGAGGTCTACGCGTACTTCAACAACGACCCCGGCGGGGCGGCGGTCCGCGACGCCGAGCGCCTCATCCGCCTGCTCGCCCGCCGCGGCGTCCGGCAGGCCGCCGGGCGCGGCTGAGCGAGGGCCGAGCGGGCCCGCCACCTGCCTGGATGCGGGCGCTCCGTCCGAGTGGGTAGCATCGGAGACGGCCGAGAGGGGCGATGGGGATGCGGATCCACGCCCACGATCCGATGCCCGACGACGGGTCGGAGCTGGCGGTCGCCGCCTGCCCGACCTGCGGTTCGCTGCTGCGGCCGGCCCACGTCGAGCCGACGCCGGCCGGCGACGCGTGCGCCTTCTGCGGGATGCTGCTGGACGGACGCGATCCGCGCGCCCTCGACGAGCCCGAGCCCGACCCGATCCCGATCGAGACCGGCCGCGGGGCCGACACGGTCGACCTCGGCCGGCTCGCCGCCACGACCGAATCCCTCCTCGACCGGCCGCGACGCGGCCGCGCGCTTCAGGTCGCGCTCGTCGTCGCCTCGCTCGTGGGCGTCGTCGCGATCGGCGCCACCGGGCGCGGCGGCCCCGTGCCCGCCTCCTCGGTGACCCCGCCGCGCCCGGCCGCTCCGGCGCCGCCCTCCCCCGCGCCCGCCACCTCGCCGGCGCCCACACGGGCGCCGGCCGTGGACGCGATCGTCGCCCGGCTCCGCTTCGACGAGCGGTGTTGGGTCGAGGCCACCCGGGACGGCCGGCCGGTCGTCGCCCGGACCTTCGAGGCGGGCGAGACCCTTCGGCTGCGCGCAGCGCGGGTCGTCGCGCTACGACTCGGCAACGCCGGCGGCGTCCTGTTGACGGTGAACGGCGAGGAGGTCCCGACGGGGCCGAGCGGGGCCGTCGTCGATCTTGGCCTGGAGCTGCGGGACGACCGCGTGGTCGTGCGCCGGGGCGAGGCCTGACCGCCCCGGCGGCGTCCGCACCCCCCTAGCCGACGACGGCTCGTGGCCCCCGAGCGACCCGACGCGCGAGCCAGCGCCGCACGATCGGGTCGATCACGTGCGCGACGAACGGCCCGAGCACGGCGAGCAGGAGCACGTAGGCGGCGGCGAGCGAGGGGAGGTCGGCGTGGACACCACCCGCCAAGCCGATGCCGGCGATGGCGATCGAGAACTCACCGCGGGCGATCAGGGCGGCTCCCGCCCGGAAGCGTCCTCGCGTGCCGACCCCTTCGCGTCTCGCGCTCCACCAGCCGGTCGCCATCTTCGTGCCCGCGGTCACTAGGGCCAGACCCATGGCGACCCCGAGCACGGGGACCAGGGCCGCCGGCGACACCGACAGACCGAAGAAGGCGAAGAACACGCCGGCGAACAGGTCCCGCATCGGGCTCACGAGGGCGTGCGCCCGCTCGGCGGAGGGGCCCGAGAGCATCAGGCCGACGAGGAAGGCACCGACGGCGGCCGAGAGCCCGATGACCTCCGTGAGCCCGGCGACCGTGAGCGTGATCCCGAACACGGTGAGCACCAGGGTCTCGTCGGAGCGAGAGAACAGCAGCGCGCTCAAACGGTCGCCCCAACGGGTCGCGACCGAGAGCAGCAGCACCACACCGACGAGGGCGAGCCCGAGCGTCAGCGCGCCGTCGGCGAACCCCGCACCGCTCACGAGCACCGCGATCGTGGCCAGGTACCCGGCCATGACGAGGTCCTCGATGACCAGGATCGCGACCACCACCCCGGTCTCCCGGTTGGCCGTCCACCGCAGGTCGTTCAGCAGCTTCGCCACGATGCCCGATGAGGAGATGTACGTGATGCCGCCGAGGAACACGGCTGCGACGAACCCCCATCCCAACAGGAGGGCGGCGGCGAAGCCAGGCGTGAAGTTGAGGAGCAGATCCACGAGGCCCGCGGGCGCGTGGCGGCGGAGCTCCTGCGTGAGCTCCCGAGCGGAGTACTCGAGCCCGAGCATGAACAGCAGCAGGATCACCCCGAGCTCGGCGCCGAACTCGATGATCTCCTTCGCGGTGATCAGCGGGACGAGCCCGCCCTCGCCGAACGCAAGACCCGCGATGAGGAACAGCGGGGCCGATGGCAGACGCC
This sequence comes from Actinomycetota bacterium, assembly GCA_026003015.1. Classification (GTDB taxonomy): domain Bacteria; phylum Actinomycetota; class UBA4738; order UBA4738; family HRBIN12; genus BPGL01. The sequence continues at coordinate 712,268 of BPGL01000001.1, forward strand.
AGCGCGCGGCGAGCCTCGCCAACACGGCCAGCGCCGCGATCACCCCGCCCAGCTCGAGTAGGAGCGCGGGTTCGACCACGCCGGCTAGCCCGTGCGCAGGATCTCGGCCAGCCGCTCGATGCCGCGCGGCGTCCCGACCACCACGAGCGTGTCGCCTTCGGCGAGCTCCTGCGCCGGACCGGGCGCCGGGATCGGCTCGTCCCCGCGGACGACCGCCACGATCGACACGCCCGTACGGGTCCTGGCCTGCGTGTCCCCGATCGTGCCCGAGCTGTAGGGGCCCCCTTCGGGGAGGGTCAGCCAATCGATCGCCAGCCCCTCGACCCGCTGTTGGAGGCGGGCGAGCTCCTCGCTCACCTGCGGCGTACCGAGCAGCTCCCCCAGGGTCCGGCTGTCGTCTTCGTCGAGCGACACGGAGGCCGCGGGGCTGTCGGGGTCGTCCCGCTCGTAGATCACGAGGTCGTGCCGACCCCCCGCGCGGTGGAGCACGCCGATGCGCGTGCCGTCCTTCGCCTCGAACTCGAACCGGACCCCGAGACCGGGGATCCGCGTCTCCTTCACCGTGGCCATGCAGGCGTCCTCCAGGAACCTAGGCTCGCCGCCGCTTGCGGTCCCGCACGATCTCACGGACGGCGTGGTGGCCGGGCAGACCGGTCACCCCGCCGCCGGCGTGCGTCGCGCTTGACGCCTGGTACAGCCCCCGGATCGGCGTCCGGTAGTCCGCGTAGCCCGGCGCGGGCCGCATGTGGAACAGCTGGTTCGGGGCGAGCTCCCCGTGGAAGATGTTGCCGCCCACCAACCCCCACTCGTGCTCCATCTGCCAGGGACCGATCACCTGTCGTCCGACGATCGAGTCCTTGAGGCCGGGGATGAAGTCCTCGTGGATGTCGATCACGCGATCGGCGTAGGCCTCCAGGTCCTCCTGGCGGCGCTCGTTCGCCCACTCGTGGGGCACCCACTGCGTGAACATCGACATCACGTGCATGCCCTCGGGCGCGAGGGTCCGGTCGAACACGCTCGGCACGCAGGTCTCCGAGAACGGTGCCGTCGCGGCGCGCCCGTTCCTCGCTTCCTCGAAGGCGCGCTCGAGGTAGCGGAGCGAGGGCGCGATCATGATCGAGGCGCCCAGGATCTCCGGGTCCCGGCCCGGATCGTCTCGGAAGTCCGGGAGGCGCGAGAGAGCCAGGTTGATCTTCACCGTGCCGCTGCGCGTCTTCCAGTTCTCGATGTCGCGCACGAAGTCCTGCGGGAGCTCATGGCGGCCGAGGTGCTCGAGGAAGGCGATCCGCGGGTGGCACGCCGTCACCACCAACGGCGCGCGGACCTCCTCGCCGCCCCGGATCACCGCGCCCTCCACCCGGCCGTCGCGGACGAGGACTCGCTCGACGGGCGCGTTCACGCGAACCTCGGCTCCGAAGGACTCCGCCGAGCGCCGGATGGCGAGCGCAACGGCCCCCATCCCTCCTTCCGGGTAGCCCCACGCGGAGATCTGCCCGTCACCGAGATCGCCGACCGCGTGGTGCATCAGGACGTAGGCCGTGCCGGGCTCCTCCGGCCCCGCCCAGGTCCCGATGATCCCGTCGGTGGAGAGCGCGCCGATGACCTCCTCGGACTCGAACCACTCCGAGAGCAGATCGGCGGCCGACATCGTGAACAGCTTCGTGATGTCGGCGGCCTGGCGAACGCTCATGCCCCGTCGGTACCGCAGGAGGAACCGGACCTGGTCGAGCACATCGCCGAAGGATGTGGAGCCGACCTTCGGTGGCGTGTCCATGAGGATCGGCCCCAGCAGCGCCGCGCTGCGCTCGATCCACGCCCTCCATTCGCCGTAGGCGTCGGCGTCGCGCTTGGAGAACCGGGCGAGCCGCTCCCGCAGCTCGTGGGGGTCGTCGAGGAGGCGGAGCGCCCCGTTCCCCGGCTGCGGCGCGTAGAGCGGTCCCATCGGGAAGACCTTGTAGCCGAACGACTCGAGGCGGAGATCGCGGACGATCGTGGGCGGCATCAGGCTCATCACGTAGGAGAGCGTGGAGACCCGCACCTCGGGGTGGTCGGGGAACGGCGCGCTGGTGTCGGCCGCGCCGCCGGTCTTCTCGCGCGCCTCCAGGACGACCACGCGGGCGCCGAGCTTCGCGAGGTAGGCAGCGGCGACGAGTCCGTTGTGGCCCCCGCCGACGACGATGGCGTCATAGGCGTTCGCCGTCATCAGCCGCTTCTTCGCACGATCGGCCTCCCGATGCCGGTCTGCCGAGCTCCGGGGGTGGGACTCGAACCCACAACCTACGGATTAACAGTCCGCCGCTCTGCCAGTTGAGCTACCCCGGAACGCGCGTCCGCGAGTCTACCAACGGGGGTGCTCGCAGCCTGGCAACGCGGTAGGCTCGCCCACCCATCGGCAGAGGGAGGACGCGATGAAGCTCCGCACGATCGCGGTGTTCGGGGCCGGGGTGGCGGCCGGCGTTGTGCTCGCCCGGCGGCTCTTCGCGGACGATCCGGAGATCGTCCGGGGACCGCTCGCAGCCCAGGCGTCCACGGGTTCGGCCCCGATGCGGATCGTCGCCGACCGCGCCGAGCGCCTGGCGGAGGCCGCGTCGGCTGCGAGCCTCGCCGTGATCCGTCGAGCCCGCGGCGCGATCCGCGAACGCCTCGGTGACCTCGAGGCCAGCGGCGGCGTCGACGAGGTCGCCTGAGGCCACCCGCCGGCCCCGCGGGACGCCGGCGACGCGCTCAAGCGGGCGACCCCTTGCTGCCGACACCTCGAGGGATGCGGCGCCCGCCCCTGCTCGTCGGCCTCGTGGGCCTGGTCATCGTGCTGGCCGGGCTCCTGACCGGCGCGGCGCCGAAGGCCGAGGCCCTCCCCGGGCCGGTTCGCTGCCGCGGCTGCTGGCAGCCCGAGCTGGAGACGAGCTGGCAGTGGCAGCTCCAGGGTCGGGTCGACCTATCGCTCGGCGTCGAGATGTACGACGTCGACGGCTTCGAGGCCACCAGGAGCCTCGTGCGTCGGATCCACGATCGAGGGGCCGCCGCCGTCTGCTACGTGAACGCCGGCGCCTGGGAGAGGTGGCGCCCGGATGCCGATCGGTTCCCGCAGGAGGTCCTCGGTCGGTCGAACGGCTGGCCGGGCGAGCGCTGGCTCGACATCCGCCAGCTCCGCATCCTCGCCCCGATCATGCGCGACCGGATCGAGATGTGCGCCCGCAAGGGCTTCGACGGGATCGAGTTCGACCTCGTCGACGGCTACGCGAACCGGACCGGCTTCCCTATCGGCGCGCAGGACCAGCTCCGCTACAACATCTGGCTGGCGAACCAGGCGCACCGCCACGGCCTGTCGGCCGCGCTGAAGAACGATCTCGCCCAGATCCCGAGGCTCGTGCGCTACTTCGACTACGCGCTGAACGAGCAGTGCTTCCAGTACGACGAGTGCGGTCGGCTCCGCCGCTTCGTCGAGGAGGGCAAGGCGGTGTTCGGGGTCGAGTACCACCTCGCGACCGACGAGTTCTGTCCCCAGGCGAACGCGATGAACTTCAACTTCCTGCGCAAGCGCCTGTCCCTCAAGCGGTTCCGGATCGCGTGCCGCTGACGGGCACGGGGGCTCCGATCGCCCGTCGCACGCGGCCTCACCAGCCCGGGCCGAAGGTCACGCCCGCCGTGTTCTGGGCGTAGCAATCGGCCGGGCCGACGCCCGTGAGCGCTCCGTATTCCGTGTTCACCGGCGCTTCGTCGCGCACGAAGAAGCAGGTGCCGGTCGTCGAGTAGGCGGCCAGGACCAGCGTGTCCGGATCCACGGCGTCGCTGCTCACCTCGGTGGGTCCGCCGCTCGGCGTGGAGCCGTCCCGCCAGTCGATGCTGTTCTCGGTCGACTCGAGCATGGCCGTCGTGGCCGCCGTGTAGTCGCGGGAGATCGCGTAGACGATCCGCCCAGCGGTGTGGCCGGTGCGCAGGGTGGACTTCGCCGCCGTGTCGGCCGCCCGCTGCCGCGCGCCGAGGAACGTCGGGAGCGCGATCGCGACGAGCATCCCGATGATCAGCACGACGACCATGAGCTCCACGACCGTGAAGCCCTCGTCCCGTCGCACCCGCGCGATCCGAGCCCGCATGGTCACCTCTTCGGTCCATCGACCGCGACGTCGTTCGCAACGATGGCCCATCCGAACCATCGGCGCGTCACCTCGTCGCCTTGATGCCCGGTCGGCGGTAGGACCGAGGTCGTAACCCGACGCCGGGGCCTCTACTCCAGGTAGTCCCGGAGCTTCTGGGAACGCGAGGGGTGACGGAGCTTCGAGAGCGTCTTCGACTCGATCTGGCGGATCCGCTCGCGCGTCACGCCGAACTCGCGGCCCACCTCCTCGAGCGTACGCGGGTGCCCGTCGACGAGGCCGAACCGCAGCTGGATGACCTTCTTCTCGCGCTCGGACAGCGTGTGCAGGACGCTCTCGAGCTGCTCCTGCAGCAGGATGAAGCTCGCGGCGTCGACCGGCACGACGGCGTCCGCGTCCTCGATGAAGTCCCCGAGCTGCGAGTCCTCCTCCTCCCCGATGGGGGTGTGCAGCGAGACGGGCTCCTGCGAGACCTTCTGGATCTCGCGAACCTTCTCCGGCGCGATCCCCATCACGCGGCCGATCTCCTCGGGGGTCGGCTCACGCCCGAGGTCCTGGAGGAGCTGGCGCTGCACGCGCACGAGCTTGTTGATCGTCTCGACCATGTGGACGGGGATCCGGATCGTCCGAGCCTGGTCGGCGATCGCACGGGTGATCGCCTGGCGGATCCACCACGTCGCGTAGGTCGAGAACTTGAACCCCTTGGCGTAGTCGAACTTCTCGACGGCGCGGATAAGCCCGAGGTTGCCCTCCTGGATCAGGTCGAGGAACAGCATCCCTCGCCCTACGTAGCGCTTGGCGATCGACACGACGAGGCGCAGGTTGGCCTCGATCAGCTTCCGCTTGGCGAGCTGGCCGTCGCGCTCAACCCGGTAGCAGAAGTCCCGCAGCTCCTCCTCGGTCTTCGGCCGGTAGCTCTTGGCGATCCGATCGCGGGCGATCCCCTCGACCGCCCCGAAGGCCGCCAGCTGGTGCTGGCGGATCTCCCAGACCTTCTGGACGAGGTGGCGCAGCTCCCGCGGATCGGCTTTCCCCTCGTCGGCCAGCCGACGCTGCAACGCGGTGGACAGCTCCCCGGCCTCGATCCGCCGCGCCAGGTCGATCTCCTGAGCGGCCGTGAGGAGCGGGACCTTCCCGATCTCCTTCAGGTACATGCGGACCGGGTCGTTCGTGGGGGCCCGGAGCAGGTCGACGTCGATCCGCGCCTGGGTGGCCGCGTCGGCCTCGTCGCCAGGGACCTCGATGATCTCGATCCCCTCCGCGCTCAGGTGCTCCTGCAGGCTCGTCAGGAACTCCTCGAGCTGCTCGGCGGTGAAATCCTCAACGGGGACGGCGTCGAGCAGGTCCTCGGACGTGACGAAGCCGCGCTCCCGACCGCGGGCCGCGAGCTGCTCCTTGACGTCGTCGATCGACGTCGGTTCGGGATGGGGTGGGTCGGCCGACCCCCGGTCGGTCCGATGGGCGGGCGCGCTCACCGGGTCACCCCCTGGCAGTCGTTCCGCACGGTTCGCACAGGGTACCGAACGGGAGCGGCCGCGGACCGGCACGCGGGGCCGGTGGGAGCGCTCGGCGACGGCTCACACCACGTCGCGGACGCCCTCGCGGAGCCGCCGCAGATCGCCGTCGACGGCGACGAGCTCGCGGAACAGCTCCTCGTAGTTCGGGTCGGTCGTCGGGTTGAGCTTCTGCAGGCGCAGGCGCAGCGCCTCGCTCCGGGACTTGAGCAAGAACTCCTGCAGGCGTGCCCAGACGCGCTCGGCGTACTCCATCGTCGGCTCCCCCTCGAGGGGCTCGACGGCGAGCTGCGCGATCGTCGCTGCCAGCCGTTCGTCGGCCCCGGCGACGAGCGAGGAGATGTCGCCCTGCGCCTCACGGAGCGCCTCGAAGGCACGCCGATGGGCGGCGGTGGTGAAGTGCTCCTCCCCGAGTCGCCCCATGAACCCCCGGGAGATATCGGCATCGCGGGCGAGCAGCTTCAACATCTCACGCTCCACGCGCTCCCGGGCGCTGCGCCGAGGCGGCGCGGCCTGGGCGGGCTCGACCGGGCGCCCGCGGCGGGCCCGCTCGATCAGGGTGAAGACCTGGGTGGGCTCCGCGTTCGTCATCCCCACGAGCTGGCCCGCGTACTCGGCGCGCTTCTCCGGGGAGCGGATCCGGGCGATCAGGTCGACCCCGTCCCGGATCGCGGCGCTGCGCCCCTCCGGCGAGGCGATCGGATGGCGAAGCACCATCCGCCGGAGCATGAAGTCGATCAGCGGACGAGACCCTCGCACGAGCTCGCGCACCGCGTCGGCGCCCTGGCGTCGGACCGCGTCGGCCGGATCCAGCCCGTCGGGCATGATCATCACGAACGCCTGGATCGGGAACCGCTCGAGCAGGTCGAAGGCGCGCTCGGCCGCGCGGGCGCCGGCCTCGTCGGAGTCGAAGGCGAGCACCGCACGAGCGGCGAAACGCGACAGCAGCTCGAGATGCTTGTCGCCCAGAGCCGTCCCGCACGTCGCCACGACGTTCTCGATCCCAGCACGGTCCATCGCGATCACGTCGGTGTAACCCTCGACGACGATGGCCTCGCCCGTACGCGCGATCGCCGCGCGGGCCCGATGCAGGTTGTAGAGCACCTCGTGCTTGCGGTAGATGGCGGTCTCGGCCGTGTTCAGGTACTTCGCCTGCTCGTGCGCCCGCGGATCGGACGGCAGGATCCGAGCGCCGAATCCGATCGCGCGGCCCTGGAGGTCGTGGATGGGGAAGGTGATCCGCGCTCGGAATCGATCGCGCAGCGACCCGTCGCGACCGCGCGTGACCAGCCCGGCGTCGAGCAGGACCTCCGAGGAGAGATCTCGCCGTCCGGCCAGACGCCGCAGCAGGAAGTCGGGCGGGCCCGGCGCGTAGCCGATCGCGAAGCGCTCGACGGCGGCGCGGTCGATCCCCCGCTGCTCGAGGTAGGCGCGGGCCGGCTCCCCCTCGGCCGCCTCGAGCAGGATCTGCCGGTACAGGGCCGCGGCTTCCTCGTTGGCCCGGTGCAGGGCCTGACGGCGCCGCGCACCGGCTCGCTCGGCCTCGGAGTCGCCCTCCCAACGAAGGACGACCCCCGTGCGCTGCGCCAGGCGCTCCACCGCCTCCACGTACGTGAGGCCCTCGAGCTCCCGCAGGAACGTGATCGCGTCGCCCCCCTTGCCGCACCCGAAGCAGTAGAAGACGCCCTTCGACGGCGACACGCTGAACGAGGGCGTCCTCTCCTCGTGGAAGGGACACAGGCCGGTCATCGAGTCGGCGCCGGAGCGCTTGAGCGTCAGGAACTCCGAGACGACCTCGACGAGGTTCGTCCGCTCCTTGACGGCCTCGATGTCCTCGCGCCGGATCCTCGCCACGCGCTCCCCTCGCGGCTACCGGAGCCAGCCCCGGGGAAGGAAGAGCCGCTCGTAGGTCCGAAGGGCGTACCGATCGGTCATGCCCGAGACGTAGTCGGCCACCCGGGTCGGTAGGTCCCCCGGCGCGCGATGGTACTCCTCGGGGAGCCGGTCGGGATGCTCGAGGAAGTACCCCATGAGATCCTGGAGCAGCCGGACGGCCTTCTCGTGCTCCTCGCGCGCCCCTTCCCGCAGGTAGACCCGTTCGAACAGGAAGTCACGGAGCTGGTCGAGCGCCCGGAACACCCGTTCGGACAGCCGGACCTCGGGCTGGTCCCAGCTCTGCTCGACGAGATCGGTGACCAGCGTGCCGATCCGCTCGGAATGGGTGCGCCCGAGCACCTCGATCGGTTCCCGGGGAAGCTCCTCGGGCCGCAGCACGCCGGCTCGCACGGCGTCGTCGAGGTCGTGGTTCAGGTAGGCGATCCGATCGGCGAAGCGAACGACCTGGGCCTCCAGGGTGGCTGGCGGGGGCATCGACCACGGATGGTTCACGATCCCGTCGCGCACCTCCCAGGTGAGGTTCAGCCCCCGCCCGTCGCCCTCCAGGACGTCCACGACCCGCAGGGACTGCTCGGAGTGGCGGAACGGCCGTCCGAGGAACGGCGTCAACGCTTGCTCGCCCAGGTGCCCGAACGGGGTGTGCCCGAGGTCGTGGCCGAGCGCGATCGCCTCGGTGAGGTCCTCGTTGAGCCGTAGGGCCCGGGCCACGGTGCGCGCGATCTGGCTCACGTCGAGCGTGTGGGTGAGACGCACCCGGTAGTGGTCGCCCTCGGGGGCGAGGAAGACCTGGGTCTTGTGCTTGAGCCGGCGGAAGGCCTTGGCATGGACGATGCGGTCGCGGTCACGCTGGAACACCGTGCGGATCGGGTCCTGGGGCTCGGGTCGCTCCCGCCCCTTCGAGCCGGCGGCGAGCACCGCGAACGACGACAGGGTCTCGGCCTCGATCCGCTCGGTGCGCTCGCGGGGGGTCGGCGTCCTCACGCCGGCCATCGTAGTCGGGCCCGGGGACGCGGGCCCGTGAACCTCGCCACGGGGCCGTGCGTACCCTCGTGCGACCCCGACCACGAAGGGAGGATCCTCATGCGGAGGCTCCGCGCGTTCGCACTCGTGCTCCTGCTCCCTCTCGCCGCGGCCGCCTGCTCCTCGGGCGACGGTGACGCGGGTACCGCGACCACCTCCCCGCCTGGCGAACCGGCGGCCGCCGACGTGACCCTCGCCGACTTCGCCTTCTCGCCCGACCCGATCCAGGCGACGAGCGGCCAGACGCTCGCGATCGCGAACGAGGACCAGGCCCCGCACACGTTCACGGTGGTAGGGACCGACGTCGACGTCGAGATCGCGGCCGGCGAGCAGGTCTCGGTGACCCTCGACCTCGATCCTGGCACCTACGAGGTGATCTGTCGGTTCCACGAGGCGAGGGGCATGACGGCCACCCTCAAGGTCGGCTGACCCGTCGCGGCGGCGGCCGTTCGCCCTAGGTCCCTCGACGCTCGCGTCGGCCGTTCGACGCTTGTCGGCGATCCCCCGCGCAGATAGGGTTGCGAACGACACGGTAGGACCGTCGTCCTACCCCGCCTGCGGAACGGCTCGGCCACCGGGGCCAACGACCACCGGGGCACGATCGAGGAGGAGGGTTTCATGAGACGGACGATCTTCGCCGCCATCGCCGCGGTCGCCGTCGTCGTGTCCGGGGTCACCGTCGCCCTTGCGCTCGAGGCGACGACCGGGACCGGCCTGACGAACCAGGGGGCGGCCCTCGGGTTCAACGCGAAGGCCGACCTCAGCGGCCACATCAACTACAACCGGACCCGGCTCGGCGAGTCCATGGATCTGGACTGCAAGGAGATCACCGGCTACCGTCGTCTGCGGAACACCCCCAAGGGGTACCTGCGGACGAACGTCCAGGCGATCTGCACGGACGGGCACGGTCAGGACACGCGCACCGTCTACTTCGAGGCCTACTTCGTCGACGCGGGCGAGCCCGGGTTCAACGACAAGGCTCGGATCTGCGTCAGCACCGACGAGGCGTGGTGGGACGACGCGTGCAGCGATCCCAACGTCGAGCTCGTGGATCGAGGCAAGATCCAGCGCGGCAACATCCAGATCCACACCGACGAGGATCCCGAGACCCTGATGGTCGGCGACCTGGAGAGCTGATCGACGCGACATCACGAACGTCGTAGGACAAGACGCCGGGGCGACCGCCCCGGCGTCTTCCGTTCCGCGCTCCACGAGCGGGCCCGAGGCCCCCACCTCCCCGCCCCGGCCCCTCACCTCCCCGCCAGGAGGTACCAGAGGTACGCGAGGGACTCGCGCAGGTAGCCGCGAGCCCGGATCGGAGCGCTGCGGGCCGCGGACGTCCAGGTCGCCGAGGCATGCCCCTCGATCCCGAGGTCGTCCGAGATGGCCCGGATCCGCGCGTTGTGCCAGGGGTCCGACACGAGGAAGGCGCTGCGGAGGCCGTGCTCGTGGAGCCAGCGGGCCGCCGCCTCGAGGCTCTCGACGGTCGTCGCACCGACCGGGATCGCCACCACGGCCTCGGCCGGCACGCCGCGGTCCAGCAGGTAGCGCCGACCCGCCTCAGCCTCGGTGGTGCGGTCGCCGGGCCGGTTCCCCCCCAGGGTGAGCACGCGCTCGGCGCGGCCCTGCTGCCACAGACGCACGGCGTGATCGAGCCGTCCGCGGAACACGGGGGACGGCCGGCCGTCGTACTGGGCCGCGCCGAGCACGACGATCGCGTCGGCGTGGGCGATCTCGCTCGCCTCGTCGTGGTGGGCGGCGCGCCAGACCGCGACGGCCGACCACGTGGCCGCGCCGAGCACGAGGCCGGCCAGCGCCGCGACCGCGACCATGACGGGGTGCCGGCGGAGCAGACGCACGATCGCCAGGCTACCGCCGGCCCCGTCGGACCCCTCAGCGCAGGGGTTGCCAGGCGGCGCAGCACAGCCGGCCTCCGTCGGTCGCCACGACCCGCGGGCGACCACCGGCGAGGCGAGCCACGAGCAGCTCACCGGTCGAGCAGTCGCCGCCGGCCACGTCGCAGCGGGCCCGGGTGAACAGCGCCGATCCCCCGTCGGGGGCGACGACCGCGCCCACGTCCTCACACGAGCGCCCGGGGCAGCCGCCCACGGCGGTGACCGCTCCGTCGGGGGTCACGAGGACGAGGGCGTCATCGCCCTCGACCCGGATCGTGACGAGCAGGCGCCCATCGGGGGTCCACGCGACCGCGTCTGCGAGCACCCGGCCGGGCAGCGGCGCGGTCGCGACCCATGCACCCGTGGCGGCGTCGAGCAGCTCCACCTCGTCGGTGATCACCGCGACGGTGGCCCCGTCAGGCGACCACGCCGGGGCGCCTCGGATCGAACGCTCCGCGAGCAGGCGCGGCCCTCCCCCGCCGTCCGCCGGGACCGTCCAGACCCCGTCGGCGCCGTCGAGGTCGCCCGCGAAGGCGATCCGGTCCCCGTCGGGGGACCACGACGGGGGCCCGAGCCCCAGGCAGCGCGGCGCGGCGCATCCGGCGACGAGGCGACGCGTGGCCCCGGAGGCGTCGAACACCTCGATCCCCCGCTCGGTGCGCGCCGCGAGGTAGGCGCCGTCGGGCGACCACGAGGGAGGCAGCGCCGCGACGTCGCCCGCCAAGCGCCGCGCCCCGCCGTCCGGCTCGAGGACCCACAGCGACGCCCTCACCGGCTCGCCATCGGCCCCCGCGGGTCGCACCCGGACGAAGGCGATCGCGCCGTTGGCCGCCGGCCCGACCGCCGGGGAGGCAGCGGCCGAGGCCGGCGGGTGGGCAAGGGGCGTGGGCCCGACCGAGCCCACGCCCCCACCGCTCGGAGCGCCCCCGCACGCGACGAGCACGACCCACGCGATGCATGGGCGAAGCATCCGCCCGAGCATCACGACCACCTCCAGCACACGCCCGAGCGGTAGCCGACGTCGGACGCCGACCTGTCGGCGAACCCGTGGGCCATCACGAAGTTGCACCATTCCGCGTAGGCGACCTCGCTGGAGAACGGGTCGCAGCCTCCATAGCCCCAGGTGCGGTTCAGCTCCTGGAAGGCCTCCTGGGTCGCGGTGCCCCACACCCCGTCGACCCTGAGACCGGCCCCGTTGAAGTTGTTGCACACGGCCTGCACGAAGGCGGTGTCCGAGACGCTCCCGCGATCCAGGATCGGGACGGTGTGGTCGTCGACGTGGATGTGGTTCGTGTGCTGCGCGTTGTACCAACCGTCGAGCGTGTACTTGAAGTACCGGCGGCAGCACGCGTCGACGGCCAGGTACCGACGCCGGCGGGTGCGATCGGAGGACGCGTGATCGCCCGAGTACATGTCGACGGCCTCGCCGATCCACTGGATCCGGTTGATGTCGAAGGCGCGGCCCCGACCGTGGCACCCGTCCTTGCACACGTAGGCCCCGACGTGGCCGATCCAGCGGAGCTCGCGCAGCGTCGTCGGGCCGTAGGTCCCGGAGAACGTCCGGAGCGTCCGGATCCAGTCGACGAGCTTCGCGTAGAAGCTCCGCTCCGCCTTGATCGTCTTGCGGACGTAGTCCTCAGGGGAACCGTACTTGATCGGCGTCCCGTCGATCGCGTCGAACGACTTCGGGTTGACCATGCCGCAGGTGGTGCTCCCGCTGCAGCTCATCGGACCGACACCTCCTCGACGAACGAGCCGCTCGTCATCCACCCGGCGGCCACGACCGCCCCACGGCGTGCGGCGAGGCCGGCGACCCGATCGGCTCGCCCCAGCGGCGGGGGCGCTGCCGTGGCCCGCCAGCCCTCGGGCCCGCCGATCCAGTAGCGGGCGCGATCGAGCCCGTCGAGGCCCGCGAGGAGCACGCCGTCGCCGAGCTGGGCGGCGGCGAGCAGCGCGAGCGGTCGGTCGAGCCCGGGCGCGGCCACGGCGCGCCACGGCCCGGCCACGGTCTCGGCGAGGTAGAGCCCGACGCCCGCGACCCCCGAGATCCCGAGCAGGAGGCCCGCGTCCACCGCGGCGAGCAGGGTCGGGCTCCCGTGCCGCAGGGGGGGCAGCCCCTCGACGGGCCTCCAGCGCACCCCGTCGTCCGAGGCGAACCCCACCGCGCGCACCGGCTCCCGCACCCCCGGCTCATCGAAGGTCGCGCCGACGACGAGCGTCTGGCCGTCCAGCGACGCGACGGCGCAGGCGATCCCCGGACCGTCCTGCGGCAGGTCGAGGGCGCGCCATCCGCGCCCGTCGTCGGTCGCGAAGCCGGCCATCCGGGGCCCGGCCCCCGTCTCGGCCCACCCGACGGCGACCGCGCCGGGGCCGCGCCCGCCGACCGCCGTGAGCGTCGTTCCCACACCGAACGCCTCCGCGCCCGCCGTCGGCCGCCAGGCGACGGCGCCCGGCGCGGCGGCCCACGCCCGCGCCGAGCCGACGCGACCGCCCACCGCGAGCAGCCCGCCGCCGAACGGCGCGATCCCCACCACCGGGTCGCCGACCGCGAGCGCCGGGAAGGCGCCCGTCGGCCCGCCGGCCCGGGCGACTCCGCCCGTCCACGGTCGGGCCGCCAACGCCGCGACGGTGCCGAGCGCCGCGCCGCGCACGAAGGCCCGACGGCTCAGCCGATCCGCTGCGTCCATGCCGATCCACCTCCACTCGACTCGTAGGGGGAGCGGGGAGGAACGCCGACGCTACGCGGCGGCGGCGGCCCGCGCCGTGATGGCGGTCACGAGAACGGCCCGGCCGCGGGCCGGACCGGTCCGCGGTGCCGCGCGCCCACAACCGGCACAGATGTCTGGCTTGACAACCCCATGTCGTTGCGTGTTGACACCTCCGCCAAGAGGCGATCGGGAGGTAGGCGGATGAAGCGAGGTGGCTGGGGCGGCGATCGAGCGGAGCGCCGAGCAGGAAGGAGAGGCCGATGCGCCAGATCATGTCGACGCTGACCGGCATCGCGATCGGGCTCGTGACCGTCGGGTTGGCGAGCCCTGCGGCGATCTCCCAGGACCCCGAGCCCGACGTGCTCCGGTTCCAGCGGGTCTTCGATCGCGACGCGGCCGCGTCCGCGACCTGCCTCAGCGACGTGTGCGGCGGAGACCCGGCCGCGCCGTTCGCGATCTCGCTGCCCGCCGAGCTCGGGCCGGCCGACCTCACCGTGACCCTCACGATCGAGTACCGTGCGACCGCCGACGACACCCCGCTCGTGTCGATGAAGATCCGCGACGGCGCCTGGACCCGGCTCGCGCCCGGTCTCCTCGCGCTCCGCCGCGGCGGCCCCGAGACGACCACCCTGACGTGGGTCGACCGCAACGTCCAGCCCGGCGACTACACGCTGCAGTGGGCCTTCGACCCCGACCGGATGACGTTCCCCTTCGCCGTGCGCGTCCACAGCGCCGTCCTGGTCGTGGAGGCCGTGCCGAGCTGAGGCGCTGCGCGCCGGCCACCGGCCCACCGCGTGCAGCCGCGAGGCCGGGCTACTTCGAGGCGACCTCCGCCTCGCCGACGGCGGCCTGGCCGGCGGCCAGGCGCGCGGTCTCGACGCGGAACGGCGAGCAGCTCACGTAGTCCAGCCCGAGCTCGTGGCAGAACGCGACGCTCGCGGGGTCCCCGCCGTGCTCGCCGCAGATCCCTAGGTGCAGGGCGGGGTTCGCCGCGCGGCCCTCCTCCGAGGCGATGCGCATCAGCCGACCCACGCCGTCTCGGTCGATCGTGACGAAGGGGTTGGCCGCAACGAGCTTGCGCTCCTCGTACATCCCGACGAACTTCCCGATGTCGTCTCGGCTGAACCCGAAGCCCATCTGGGTGAGGTCGTTCGTGCCGAACGAGAAGAAGTCGGCGACCTCGGCGATCTCGGCGGCGGTCAGCGCCGCGCGGGGGACCTCGATCATCGTGCCCCACTCCAGGTGCTCGAGCTCGACCCCCGTGGCCTCGAGCACCGCGAGCGCCACCGGCTCGAGCTCGGCCCGCATCTGCTCGAGCTCGGCCCTCGTGGCGACGAGCGGGATCATGATCTCGACCTTCGGGTCGCCGCCGGTCTTGCGCACCTCGCAGGCGGCCTCGCAGATCGCGCGGACCTGCATCGCGTACAGCCCGGGCTTGACGATCCCCAGGCGCACGCCGCGCAGGCCGAGCATCGGGTTGGCCTCGTGGAGCTCGCGGACCTTCCGCAGCGTGGCGCGGGCCTCCTCGATCCCGACCCGCTCCCCCCGCACGAGGACCTCGTCGGCGCCGCGCTCCTCGGCCCGGGCCACCGCCTCGATGAGCTCCTCGAGGTTCGGGAGGAACTCGTGCAGCGGCGGGTCGAGGAGGCGGATCGTGACCGGCAGCCCGTCCATCGCGCGGAAGATCCCGACGAAGTCGCCCCGCTGGAGGGGGAGCAGGCGATCATAGGCGGCCTGCTCCTGCTCGGGGGTCTCGGCGAAGATCATCTCCCGAACGGCCTCGACCCGCTCCTCGCCGAGGAACATGTGCTCGGTTCGGCACAGCCCGATCCCCTCGGCACCGCGCTCGCGCGCGTTCGCCGCCTGTTCGGGGGTGTCGGCGTTCGCCCGCACGCGCAGGCGCCGCCGCTCGTCGGCGATCCGCATGATCCGCTCGAACGCCTGCCAGATCGGCTGCTCGCGCGCCTCGGCATCGCCTGCCCGGGCCCGCTCGAGCACCGACTCCTCGAGCGGCAGCTCCCCCACGTAGACCGCGCCGGTGAACCCATCGATCGTGATCACGTCCCCCTCGGCCACGGTCGTGCCGTTCGCGTTGAAGGAGCGGGCGGCGAGGTCGATCTTCACCTGATCGGCCCCGCACACCGCCGGGATCCCCTCCCCGCGGGCGACCACCGCCGCGTGGGAGTTCGTGCCGCCCGCGCTGGTCAGGATCCCCTGCGACGCGATCATCCCGTGGTAGTCGTCGGGGGTCGTCTCGCGCCGCACGAGGATCACGCGCGCGCCCTCACCGGCTCGCGCCTCCGCCTCGTCGGCCGTGAACACGACCTGGCCGGTGGCCGCCCCCGGTGAGGCGTTCAGGCCGCGCGCGATCGGCTCGACGCCTCGGGCCGCCACGCGCCGCTTGAAGAGCTCCTCCAGGCGGTTCGCGTCGACGCGCAGGAGCGCGGTGTCCTCGTCGATCAGGCCCTCGGCGAGCATGTCGTGCGCCATGACCCACTCGGCCAAGGCCGTTCGCTTGCCGACGCGGGTCTGCAGGATCCACAGCTTCCCGCGCTCGATCGTGAACTCGATGTCGCACATGTCGCGGTAGTGGCGCTCGAGCGTCTGCATCACCTCGAGGAGCTGCCGGTACGAGGTGGGGTCCAGCCGCTCGAGCTCGGCCAGCGGCAGGGTGTTGCGGATCCCCGCGACGACGTCCTCCCCCTGGGCGTTGGGCAGGTAGTCGCCGTAGGGGACCTTCTCGCCCGTCGAGGGGTCCCGTGTGAACGCCACCCCGGTTCCGGAGTCCTCGCCGCGGTTGCCGAAGACCATCGCGACGACGTTGACCGCGGTCCCCAGGTCGTCGGGGATCTTGTTCTGCCGGCGGTAGTCGCGGGCGCGCTTGCCGTTCCAGCTTCGGAACACCGCCTCGATCGCCAGGCGGAGCTGCACGATGGGGTCCTCGGGGAAGTCCTGCCCCGTGTGCTCGCGGTAGATCGCGAGGAACTCCTCGATCACCCGGCCGAGATCGTCGGCGTCGAGGTCCGTGTCCTGGGCGTCCGGCCCCTTGCGCTCCTTCGCGCGGTCCAGGGCGTGCTCGAACGCATCGCCGGGCACGTCCATCACGATCTTGCCGAACATCTGGATGAACCGCCGGTAGGCGTCCCGGGCGAAGCGCAGGTCCCCGGTCTGGGCCGCGAGCCCCTGCGTCGACCGCTCGTTCAGACCGAGGTTCAAGACCGTGTCCATCATCCCCGGCATCGAGAACTTCGCGCCGCTGCGCACCGACACGAGAAGCGGGTCGTCGGGGTCGCCCAGGCGCTTGCCCATCGCGTCCTCGAGGCGGCGCAGATGCTCGTCGACCTCCTCGATCAGGCCGTCGGGGAACCCCCCGCGGGCGAGGTAGGCTAGGCAGGCCTCGGTCGTGATCGTGAACCCCGGGGGGACGGGGAGCCCCATGTTCGTCATCTCGGCGAGATTGGCGCCCTTCCCGCCGAGCAGGTCCTTCATGTCCTTGTTGCCTTCGGAGAAGTCGTAGACGTAGGTCACCGCGCAGGCCTCCGATCGAACGCTCCGGGATCTCGCTCGCCCCAGTCTAGGAGGCGTCGGCACGGGGGGCGGCAGGTCGCCACGCCTAGCGCCGGGGCAGGAGAAGGCTCGCGATCGCGAGGACGGCGGCCAGGGCCGACAGGCCGACCGACAGCCGAAGCGTCGCGAGGCTCGCCAGGAACCCCGCCGAGGCCACGGCCACGGCCGCCGCCGCGCCGACCAGGGCGGCGAAGGCCAGGCCGAACAGCAGGAACGACCCTCGGCCCCCGCCCCTCACAGCCGTTCCCGCAGGTGCTCCACGAGCCGCTCGATCGGGACCCGCTCCTGGGCCATCGTGTCCCGATCGCGCACCGTCACGGCCCGGTCGGTCGCCGTGTCGAAGTCCACGGTGACGCACAGGGGCGTTCCCACCTCGTCCTGGCGGCGGTAGCGGCGCCCGATCGAGCCCGCGTCGTCGTAGTCGCACATCCAGTGGGGTTTCAGCAGGTCGAACACCTCGCGGGCCGTCGGTACGAGCTGCTCGTTGCGCGACAGCGGGAGCACCGCGACCTTCGTCGGGGCGAGCCGACGGTCGAGCGCGAGCACGGTCCGCTTCTCCGTCCCACCCTTGGCCGACGGCGCCTCCTCCACCCGATAGGCGTCGATCAAGAAGGCCAGCATGGCTCGGTCGACCCCGACCGCCGGCTCGATGACGTACGGGTGGTAGCGCTTGCCCCGCTCCTGGTCGAAGTACGTGAGGTCGACCCCCGAGGCCGCCTCGTGGCGGCGCAGGTCGTAGTCGGTGCGGTTCGCGATCCCTTCGAGCTCCCCCCACCCGAGGAAGGGGAACCGGTACTCGATGTCGACGCTTCGCTTCGCGTAGTGCGCGAGCTCGTCGGGGCCGTGCTCGCGCAGGCGCAGGTTCTCCTCGCGGATCCCCAGGTCCGTGTACCAGCGCAGGCGCTCGGCGATCCAGTACTCGTGCCACTCCTCGTCCGTGCCCGGCACGACGAAGTACTCCATCTCCATCTGCTCGAACTCCCGCAGTCGGAAGATGAAGTTCCCCGGCGTGATCTCGTTGCGGAACGACCGTCCGATCTGCGCGATCCCGAACGGGAGCTTCTTGCGGCTCGTCTGCTGGACCGTCGGGAAGTCCACGAACATCGCCTGGGCCGTCTCCGGGCGCAGATACACGACGCTCGCGTCGTCCTCCACCGGCCCCATGAAGGTCTTGAACATCAGGTGGAAGTTCCGCGGCTCGGTGAACCGGTCCTGGCCGCAGTTCGGGCAGGTGGGAGCCGCCTGCATGTCGACCGTCTCGGTCCCGTCGTGGCCGGACTGGGGAGCGTGGAACCCCGGCAGGTGGTCGGCTCGGAACCGCTGGTGGCAGTTCAGGCACTCCACGAGCGGGTCGGTGAACGCCTCGAGGTGGCCGCTGGCCTCCCACACCCGCGGCGACATGATGATCGCGGCCTCCAGGCCGACGACGTCGTCGCGTAGGCTGCACGATCGAGCGCCACCACTGCTCGCGAACGTTGCGGCGCAGCTCCACGCCCAACGGGCCGTAGTCCCACGACGAGCGAAGCCCTCCGTAGATCTCCGAGGACTGGAACGCGATCCCTCGGCGTTTGGCGAGGGAGGTGATCTCCTCCATGAGGTCGGCCATCGGCCGTGGCTCCTTTCCCGGCGGCTGGCGGCCGCCGCTGGCGTGGCGCCTATCCTACGAGCTACGAGCCGAAGCGCCGGGCGCTCAGTCCTCGGCGATCCCGCCGAACCGGCGCTCGCGCTTCTGGTAGTCGCGGATCGCCTCGTAGAGGGTCTCGCGCGTGAAGTCCGGCCACAGGACCGGGGTGAACCACAGCTCGGAGTAGGCCGACTGCCACAGCAGGAAGTTCGAGATCCGCTCCTCGCCGCTCGTTCGGATCCATAGGTCGGGCGGCGGCATGTCCGGCCGGTACAGCCGGGCGGCGATCTCTTCGTCGTCGATCTGCGAGGGACGCAGGCGTCCCTCGCGGACGTCCCGAGCGATCGCCCGAACGGCGTCGACGATCTCGGCCCGCCCGCCGTAGTTGAACGCGATCGTCAGCGTCATCCCCGCGTTGTCGCGCGTCAGCTCCTCGGCGCGACGGATCTCCTGCAGGACGCTTCGAGGGATCCGCCAGTTGCGCCGACCCATGAATCGGATCCGAACGCCGCGCGCGTGGAGCTCGTCGCGCCGACGGCGGAGCAGGTCGCGGTTGAAGTTCATGAGGTAGCGGACCTCGCTCGGCGGCCGCGCCCAGTTCTCCGTGGAGAACGCGAACACCGTGAGCCACCGAACGCCGATGTCGATCGCCCCCCCGACCGTGTCCCACAGCGCTTCCTCGCCAGCGGCGTGGCCCTCGGTCCTGGGGAGCCCGCGCTGCGTCGCCCATCGCCCGTTGCCGTCCATCACGATCGCGACGTGCGCCGGCACGCGGGAGCGGTCGATGTCTTGCAGGTAGCTGCTCATGGGGCCGTGCTCGCGAGCAGCGGGACCGAGCGCATCCGCCGCTCGAGGTGGTACTCGGCGAACCCGAACAGCAGCGCACGGGCCGCCCGACGCACGCGCGGATCGGCCGCGAGGCCCCGCCCGGCCGCGGCGAGGTCGGCCGTCGCGAGCTCCGCCAGCACCGTCAGAACCTGCGGATCGACGGGGGCGGCACCGCGGTCCGCGTCCGCCCGGCAGACCGCGCCGCCGTGACCGGCCGACCACAGCGGGGCGCCGGGAGCGCCGCAGACGGCACAGGCGCCGAGGCTCGGGTGGAACCCCGCGAGCGACAGGAGTTTCAGCACGAACGACTCGGCGACGGCGGCCGGGTCGTTCGGACGGGCCTCCAGCGCACGGAGGCCCGCGAGGAGGAGCACGACGAGGCGGACGTTGCGCTCGTGCTCCTCGGCGACCCGGTCGACGGCCTCGAGCATCGTCTCGCCGGCGGCGAACAGCGCGAGGTCCTCGCGGATCGCGCGGTGGGGGGCGAGGATCTCGGCCTGGGTCACGGTGTCGAGGGCACCGCGGCCCCGGTAGAGCATGAGGTTGACGTGGGTGAACGGCTCCAGGCGCGCCCCGAACCGGGAGGTGGTCCGCCGGATCCCCTTCGCGACGGCGCGCACCTTCCCCGAGCCCTGGGTCATGATCGTCACGATCTTGTCGGCCTCGCCGAGCTTGATCGATCGCAGGACGACGCCCTGCTCCTTGTAGGGGGGCATGGCGAGGATGGTACCCCTACCCCCGGCCGGCGGGAACGCTCCGACGTGTGGCGATTCGGTGGCGGCGGGCTCACGCGAGCCGGACCGGCTCGGGGCGCCGGTAGGGGCCCGTCCGGCCCTCCGCGAGCCGCCGCACGAGGTCGGCGAGCAGGCTCGACGCGCCGAACCGGAACCGCTGTGGATCCAACCACCGGGGACCGAGCGTCTCCTGCGCCAGGACGAGGTAGCCGATCGCCTGCTCGGCCGTGCGCACCCCGCCTGCCACCTTCACCCCGACCTCGAGCCCCTGCGGCCTCGGCGGCGTCGCGCACCGCCTCCATCACGCACAGCGCCGCCGGCGGGGTCGCGCCGACGGCGACCTTCCCGGTGCTCGTCTTCACGAAGTCCGCGCCGGCGGCGATCGCGAGCATCGACGCCCGACGGATCCGCTCGTAGGCGCCGAGCTCGCCGACCTCCACGATCACCTTGAGGCGTCGGTCGCCCGCCGCCTTCCGAGCCGCGACGAGCTCCTCGAACGCCTCGGCGTCGCGGCCCTGCAGGACCAACGAGCGGTTGAGGACGACGTCGATCTCGTCGACCCCCATCGCGACCACCGCGCGGATCTCCGTCAGCCGCGCCTCGAGCGGGGTGAGCCCGGCCGGGAACCCCCCGGCGACGCTCGCCACCCGCACCGGCGTTCCCCGCAGGTGCTCGAGCGCCGTGGGCACGAGCTGGGGGTACACGCAGACCGCGGCCACCGGCGGCACCTGGGGGTCGTCGGGATCGGGATGGCGGGCGGTCGCGCACAGCTCGGCGATCCGCTCGGGCGTGTCGGAGCCCTCGAGCGAGGTGAGGTCGGTGCAGCGGATCGCCAGATCGAGCGCCCAGGCTCGGGCCGACGACCCGATCGCGCGCCCGGCGAGCTCGGTCGCGCGTCGCTCCAGCTCGACCCCGTCGATCGGTCCGGCTCGAGCGGCGATGCGGAGCGCCTCCGCGAGGGGGAGCGTCGGGGTGGTGGACACGTCGTCGGGCATCGTAGCCTGGCGTCGTCCCGGCTCGCTCGGAAAGGACCCGACACCGTGCGCCCCACCGTCCGCGTGTTCATCGCCTCGCTGGCCCTGCTCGCCGCCGCCTGCGGCTCCGGACAGGAGCGCTCTGCACAGGACCTCTGCCCGAACCCGGTTCCGGCGACGGAGGTCCAGATGGTCGACTTCGCCTACGCGCCGACCTGCGTCGAGGCCCGGCCGGGCACGACGTTGTCGGTGCGCAACGACGGACAGGCCCCCCACACGTTCACCGTCGTGGGCACCGACGTGGACGCCAACGTCGCGGCCGGCCAGTCCGAGCGGGTCGACCTGTCCGGGATCGCGCCGGGAACCTACGAGGTGATCTGCACCTACCACCCGCAGATGGTCGCCGCCCTGCGGGTGGCCTGAGGTCGATCACAGGCCGAGGCGCTCGATCGCGCTCGGATCGCGCTGCCAGTCCCTCACGACCTTCACGCGGAGCTCGAGGTAGACCCGCGAGCCGAGCAGGACCTCGAGCTCCTCGCGGGCGCGCGTTCCGATCTCGCGAAGCATCGAGCCGCCGCGGCCGATCACGATCCCCTTCTGGGAGTCACGCTCCACGGCGATCGTCGCGTGGACGCGGACGAGATCCTCGCTTCGCTCCAGCTCCTCGACCACGACCGCGATCGAGTGCGGCAGCTCGTCGCGGGTGAGGGCCAGCGCCTTTTCCCGGACGATCTCGGCGATCCGGACCTCGAGGGGCAGGTCCGTCACCTCGCCCGGGGGGAACAGGGGCGGCCCCTCCGGGAGCCGCGCCGCGATCAGCTCGCGCAGCAGCTCCACCCCCCGGCCGGTTCGGGCCGAAACCGGCACGATCTCCTCGTAGGCGCCGAGCTCGGCCGCGGCCGCGAGCTGGGGGACCTCCTCGTGCCGACGCAGCAGGTCGATCTTGTTCACCGCGCACAGCGCCGGGGCGCCGACCGGAGCGACCTGGCGCTCGTACACGAAGGCGTCTCCGCGGCCGATCCCCGCGGCCGCGTCGACGACGTGCAAGACGAGGTCGACCCCCTCGAGCGCCTCCCCCACGAGCGCGTTCAGCCGGCTGCCGAGCGGGGTGCGCGGCTTGTGGAAGCCCGGGGTGTCGGTGAACACGATCTGCGCGTCCTCGCCGGTCCACACCCCGCGGATGCGCCTGCGCGTCGTCTGGGGCTTGTCCGAGACGATGGCGACCTTGCTGCCGACGAGGGCGTTGACGAGCGTCGACTTGCCGACGTTCGGGCGCCCCACGACCGCGACGATCCCCGAGCGCATCGCCCTTCAGCGATCGAGATCGCCGGGCCCGAACGCGTCGGGCAGGAGCTCGGCGAGCGTCCAGGTCCGCCGCAGGCCCGCCGTGGTCTCCGACACGACGATCGCCTGCTCGCCGAACTCCCAGAGGGCCTGCCGGCAGGCGCCGCAGGGCGGGGTCGGGCGCGCCGCCGCCGTGACGATGGCGACCGCCTCGAGGCGACGCAGGCCGGCGTCGACCATCGCTCCGAGCGCGACCCGCTCCGCGCACATCGACAGCGGGTAGCTCGCGTTCTCGACGTTCACGCCGGTCACGAGGCGCCCGTCGGCGAGGAGCGCCGCCCCGACGCGGAACCCCGAGTAGGGGGCGTACGCTCGCTCGATCGCCAGACGCGCCGCCGACAGGAGCGGCTCGACGCCGTCGACGGCCGGGTCACTCATCGGCGACCTCGGCGACCTCGGCGTCGGCCTCGTCCGGTTCCTTCGGCAGGCGGGTGATCAGCACGGTGACCACCCGTCGCCCGTTCACCTGCTCGGCCCGGAACCGCAGCCCCTGGAACGTCGTCTCCTCCCCCTCCTCGGGGATCTTGCCGAACAGATCGAGGACAAGCCCGGCCACGGTGTCCCATTCCTCATCGGGAAGATCGGTGCCCAGCAGCTCGTTCACGTCGTCGATCGGGGTCTTGCCGGACACGCGGTACGCGCCCTCGCCCACCTGGGCGATCGACGGCTCCGCTCGGTCGTACTCGTCCGTGATCTCGCCGACGAGCTCCTCGAGGAGATCCTCGATCGACACGATCCCGGTTACCGACCCGTACTCGTCGGTCACGAGCGCGATGTGGAAGTGCTCGCGCTGCATCTCGCGGAGCAGGTCGGCCACCTTCTTGGACTCCGGCACGACGTGAGCCTCGCGCACCAGCTCGCGCAACGGCATGTCGACCTTGCCCTGGTGCAGGGCCTTCAGCACGTCCTTGGCGAAGACGAACCCGAGGACGTCGTCGAGCGTCTCGTGGTACACGGGGATCCGCGAGTAGCCGTGGGTGAGGACGAGCGCCTGCACGTCGCGGAGGGTCTTGTCGTCCTCGATCGCCACGACGTCCGGCCGGGGCACCATCACCTCGCGCACGATCGTGTCTCCGAACTCGAAGATCGAGTGGATCAGCTCCTTTTCCTCCTCCTCGATCGAGCCCTCTTCGGAGCCGAGCTCGGCCATCGAACGGATCTCGAGCTCCGAGACGAACGGCCCCTGCTTCAGGCCCTTCCCGGGCAGCAGGACGTTCGCCAGGCCGATCAGCGCCCGCGTCGGCCAAGCGAGCAGCCGTCCCAGCCACAGGACGAACGGCGCGAGGGCGAGGGCGACCGCGTCGCTGTGCAGGACCGCGAACGTCTTCGACATCGCCTCCACGACGACGAAGTACAGGAGCGTGAACACGAGCGACGCCGCGGCGACCCCCAAGCCTCCGAACGTGCGCTCGGCGAGGATCGCGACGAGGATCGCCGAGCCGTTCTGCACGAGCAGCGCCCCGAGGTAGATCGAGTTGAGATAGCGGGGCGGGTCGCTCGCGAGCCGAACCAGCGTCGACGCGTGGCGGCGACCCTCCTCCTCGAGCGCCAGCGCGTGCACGCGGTTCGTGCGCGTGAGGGCGGCCTCGGCAAGCGCGAGCAGCGACCCGACCACGACGAGCACGCCGGCGACGACCCACAGCCACGTCACGGCGAGCGCACCCCGCTGTAGCGCTCCTGGCGCGCCCACATCTCGGCGCGCTTCGCGTCGTCGTCGTGGTCGTGGCCGAGCAGGTGCAAGATCCCGTGTACCACGAGCAGGCGCAGCTCCGCGTGCGGATCGTCGGGCCGGTTGCGCGCCGCGACCGACGGCGCCACCACGACGTCGCCGAGCACCCGAACGCCGCGTTCATCCACGTCGTCCGGATCCAAGGGGAAGGACAGGACGTCGGTCGGCCCGGGCTCACCGAGGAAGCGTTCGTGCAACGCCGCGATCTCCGCCTCCTCGACGAAGCTGAGCGACAGCTCCGCGCGGTCGACGCCTTCGCCGCGAAGCGTCGTGCGCGCGAGCTCGACGAGGTCCTCGATGTCGATCGGCTCTGTCTGCCGGTCGGAGACGAGGACCGCCGGATCGCTCGGGTCCGCGTCGCTCATCTCCGGTCGTCCCCGACCGGCGACCGTTGGCCGCCGTAGCGCCCGTAGGCCTCCACGATCTGCTGGACGATCTCGTGGCGCACGACGTCGCGCCCGTCCAGGTGGACGAACGCGATCCCGTCGATCCCGCCCAAGATCTCCTCGACGACGGCCAGACCGCTGTCCTGTCCGGCGGGCAGGTCCACCTGGGTCGCGTCGCCGTTCACGACGGCCTTGGAGCCGAAGCCGAGCCGCGTGAGGAACATCTTCATCTGCTCGGGGGTCGTGTTCTGCGCCTCGTCGAGGATCACGAACGCGTCGTTCAGGCTGCGCCCGCGCATGTACGCGAGGGGCGCGACCTCGACGACGCCACGCTCCATCAGTCGCGGCAGCGCGTCGGGCCCCGTCATCTCGTAGAGGGCATCGTAGAGGGGACGCATGTACGGGTCGATCTTCTCGTACAGCGAGCCGGGGAGGAAGCCCAGGCGCTCGCCCGCCTCCACCGCCGGGCGGGTGAGGATCAGCCGGGACACCTGCCGGTCCTGCAACGCGCGGACGGCCACCGCGACGGCGAGGTAGGTCTTGCCGGTGCCCGCCGGCCCGATGGCGAACGTGACCGTGTTGGCGCGGATCGCATCGACGTAGCGCTTCTGGCCGACGGTCTTCGGCGCGATCCGCTTGCCGCGCGCCGACAGCAGCTGGTCGCCGAGCACCTCGCTCGGGCGGATGCCCTCCGCGCCGACGTCGCCTCGGACCATCCGGATGGCGCGGCCGACGGAGTCCTCCGACAGCTCGTGTCCCCGCTCGAGCAGCTCGAGGAGCTCTTCGAAGATGCGGCTGACGCGCTCGGCCTCCTCGCTCGGGCCACTGATCGTGATCTCGTTGCCACGCACGAGCACGTCGGCGCCGAACGACGACTCGATCAGCTTCAGGAAGGCGTCGCGCTGGCCCAGGAGCGCCACCATCGGCTGGTGGCCAGGGACGAGGATCTTCACCTGGACGGTGGCGTCGGCCACGTGGTCGCTCGATCCGGGACCTGTGCCCCGTTCCCTCCTGCTCAACGCGCGGCGTCGCCGCGTACGGCGGGGTCCATGCTACCGCACACCCTCGGGCGATCCCTGCACGAGGCGCCCGAGCGGGCGGCCACCGAGCAGGTGGAAGTGCAGGTGGAAGACCGCCTGCCCCGCGTCGGGACCGACGTTCGTGATGAGTCGCCAGCCGCGCTCGGCGATCCCCTCAGCCTGCGCGAGCTCCGTGGCCACGCGCGCCGTCTCGGCGAGCATCGGACCGTGGCGCTCCTCGATCTCGGCCGCCGAGCCCAGGTGCTCGCGGGGAACGATCAGAACGTGCACCGGCGCCTGGGGCGCGATGTCGCGGAAGGCGACGGTGTGCTCGGCCTCCCGAACGATCTCGGCGGGCAGTTCCCCCGCGACGATCCGACAGAACAGGCAGTCGGTCATGCCGGGGCGAGCCTACCGCCGTCGACGGGGGGTGGTCACGCGTCGCCGGACCCTCAGTACTCCGGGCGGCGGAGCTCTCCCCGGCCCGGCCCCGCGCCCTCGCCGCGGAGCTCGGCGAGCCGCGTGAGCAGCTCCCGCTCCTGCGGGCTGAGATCCCGGGGCGTGACGACGTGCAGGGTCACGAACAGGTCGCCGCGGCCGGGGCGGTTCAGGTTCGGCACCCCGCGGCCCTTCAGGCGCACGACGGTACCCGACTCGGTGCCGGGCTCGATCCGGATCCGCTCGGGTCCGTCGAGCCCCTCCACCTCGACCTCGCCGCCGAGCGTCGCGCGCGTGATCGAGATGTCGAGCACCGCGAACAGATCCTGGCCCCGCCGCTCGAACGCGATCGAGGGCTCGACCTCGATCCGCACGAACAGGTCGCCCGGTCCCCCGCCGCGCACCCCGGCGTGCCCGCTGCCGGCCACGCGGAGCTCCATCCCGTCGGCGACGCCGGCGGGGATATCGACCGCAACCGTCGAGGGGACGCGGACCCGCCCGCGACCCCTGCAGCGCTCACACCGATCGGGGATCTCGGTCCCCGATCCCTCGCAGGTGCGACACGTCGTCGTCGTGACGAGCGCACCGAAGACGCTCCGGCGCACGGACCGCACCTCGCCCGTGCCGCCGCAGGTCCGGCAGGCGATCGGCGCCGTGCCCGGCTCCGCGCCCACGCCTGCGCAGCGCTCGCACGTGAGCAGCCGCTCGATCTCGAACTCGCGACGCGCCCCGAACACCGCCTCGCGGAACGACAGGCGCGCCCCCACCGCGATGTCCTCGCCGCGGCGCGCGACCGACCGGGAGGCGCGTCGGCGCGCGCCGACCGATCCGAAACCACCGAGGCCGCCCTGGCCGAAGAAGAGGTCGAAGATGTCCTGGATGTCGCCGAACGGCGACCCCTCCGCCCCGCCCCGCCCGTACGCGTCGTAGCGGGCCCGCTTGTCGGGGTCCGAGAGGATCTCGTAGGCGCCGGTGATCTCCTTGAACCGCGCCTCCGCGCGCGGATCGCCGTTGACGTCGGGGTGAAGCTCTCGGGCGAGCCGACGGTAGGCCCTACGGATCTCGTCCTGGCTGGCGTCGCGGGGGACGCCGAGGAGCTCGTAGAGGTCCCGCGTCGCGCTCACGCGCGCATCACCCCTCCTGACCGTGGGCTTCGAGTTCGGTCGCGAGCTCCGACAGCCGCTTCGCGACCGCCCGCACCGAGGCCATCGCGGACAGGTAGTCCATGCGGGTCGGACCGACGACGCCGATCGTCCCGAGCGTGGCCTCGCCGCTGCGGAACGGCGCCGTGACGAGGGAGGCCTCCCACTCCCCGGTCGTCGGATGCTCGGTACCGATGGTCACCGTGACGTCGTCGGCGCCGCCGCTCACGTCCTTCAAGACCCGCAGCATCTCCTGCTCGCGCTCGAGGGTCTCGAACAGCCGCCGCAGGGTCTGGCGACGCCACGCCTGGGCGTCGTCGGCGAGGTTCGCGACCCCGCCCACGACGATGTGGGTGGCGCGGTCGCCGGCGGTCGCGGCACGGAGCGTGTCGGCGGCGATCAGCACGAGGTCGTGGACCGCCGGCGGCGTGCCGACCGCGAGCTTGAGCAGCTCGGCCTGGGCCTCCACGTAGGTGCGCCCCGAGGCGCGGCGGAGCAGGCGCTCGGCGCGCTCGACGTCGGTGGCGTCGAGCCCTTCGGGGCGATCGATCACGTGCTTGTCGACCCGGCCGTGCTGGCCGATCGCGAGCACCATCAGCGTCGGCCCCATGTCCACGAGCTCCAGTCGCACGAGCCGCTCGTCGCTCGCCGAGGGCGGCACCGCCAGCCCCGCGTACTGGGTGAGACGCGACAGCAGCTGCACCGAGCCCTTCAGGACCTCTTCGAGATCGAGGATCGCCTCGGCGAAGTACCCGGCGATCGCGCGCCGCTGCGCCTCCCGGAGCCGGCCGGCCGGGGGCAGGGAGTCGACGTAGTGGCGGTAGCCGAGGTCGGTCGGGATCCGCCCGGCCGACGTGTGCGGCTGGGTGAGGTACCCCATCTCCTCGAGGGCCGCCATCTCGTTGCGGATCGTGGCGCTCGACACGCCGAGCCCGCTTCGCTCCGCGATCGTCTCCGAGCCGACGGGCTCGCCGGTGCGCACGTACTCCTCCACGACCGCGCGAAGGACGGCGGACTTGCGCGCGCCGAGCTCCGGGTGCTGCGGACGCTCCATACGATCGATGGTACTCGCGACCACCCGGGCTCAGGACGAGCCGCACCGACGGGTCGTTCAGCAGGGCAGCGGCTCGAGGGCCTCCAGGACGGCGGCCGTGGCCTCCTGATCGTCGTCGATCTCCGGCGTGGCCTGGGCCGCCCGCAACGCGCGCACCGCCCGGACGAGCCGCCGCACGTCGCGGGCGAGCTCCGGGTCACCGCTGGCTTCGATCGTCTCCGCGTCGGCCTTCAGGGTCTTGGCCGCACGGCCGAGGGCGTCGAACCGGAGGGCCTGGATGTCGCCGAGGTGGGCGCACAGCGCCTGCGCCGGATCGACCGAGGGCGAGGCCGTCCCCGTCGTGGCCGGCGTCGGCTCGTCGCCACGCCGCACAAGGGCGAAGGCGACGACGACGATCAGGACGACGGCGCCGGCCGCGACCGCGGCCCGTCGAAGGTCCACCGCCGGGGAGCGTCGGGGGGACCGGATCCGGGGGCGCGGTGCGGTGGTGGGCGTCGAGGGCGCCGGCGTGTTCTGCGCCCCGCAGGAGGGACAGCGCCAGGACCCGGCGCCGCGACGCGCGTGGAACCGCCGCCGGCACGACCGGCAGGCGACGAACGCCCAGGCGACGCCGCACGCGCCGCAGGCGTACCCGGCGGCGGCGGCCTCGATCGGCTGGCGAGTGCCGCAGGCAGGACAGGTCACCTGGGCCATCGGTTTACCCTACCCGAGGCCGCCGACGGCCCGGGCGCCGTCGAGCCCCGCCGGGCGTGGGTCGTCGGTCGAGCGATCTTCACGTCGGACGGCAACCCCGAGCGCCCCTGGTGCGTCCTAGGGTTGACCCGAACCAGACCGCCGGGCCGAGGAGGAGGGCGAGTGGTCGACGAGGCCGAGCTCCGGGCGTTCCTACGCGAGGGCTACCCCAGGCTCGTCGGCGCGGTCGCCCTGGCCTGCGGGAGCGAGCCGGCCGCCGAGGACGCCGTGCAGGAGGCGATCGTGCGAGCCTGGGAGCGCTCGGAACGCGGCCAGCAGATCGACGCCCTCGCCCCCTGGGTCGCGACGGTGGCCCTGAACCTCTCCCGCAGCGGCCTGCGCCGCGCGCTCGCCGAGCGCCGCGCCCGGGCCCGCATGGCCCCCGGGCCCGTTGCGAGCCCCGAGCTGACCGCGGAGCGGCTGGATCTGCAGCGCGCGCTCGCGGGTCTGCCGGCTCGCCAACGCGAGGCGGTGGTGCTCCGTAGCTTCCTCGAGCTCCGCGTCGACGAGATCGCCCGTGCGATGGGGACGACCGAGGGCACCGTCAAGAGCCAGCTTGCGAAGGCGCGCGCGGCCCTAGCCGCGGCGCTGGCCGTCGATCCCGAACCCGAAGTGGAGCCCGACCATGCCGACGCTTGACGACCTGCTCGATCGCCAGCTGCGGGCCGCGACGCCCACGCGCGACCCGCTGGATGTCCGCGAGCAGCTCGTGCGGCGCAAGCGGCGGCGGACGATCCGTCGCACTGCCGGTCGCACGGCCCTCGCCGGCATGGTGCTCGCGGCGAGCGCCGCCGGGGTGCTCATGCTCGGGCGGGCCTTCGAGGGACCCGAGGGCTCGAGCCCGGCGGTCTCCCCCAGCCCGCCGTCCCCGGCTCCCCCGCTGACCCCGACGGCGAGCCCGGCGCCGGAGCCCTCTGCAACTCCCGAGGTCGGCCGCGACATCGGTCTGGGGTTCCGCGTGTGCAGCGTCAGCTCGCTCGGCCAGATCCGGGTCGGCGACGTGCGCGCCAAGGCGTGGACGGCGATCCGCGTGCGCGACGGCCGATGCCCGGACGAGCTCGACGATCCCGGCATCGTCGCGGTCGACCTCGACGGGGACGGCGCCGCCGACGCCTGGCACCGACTCACGGTGTGCACGGGCTGCGAGCCGTGGGGCGCGACCGACCTCGACGCCGACGGGGTCGAGGAGCTCGTCGTGCTCCTGCAGTTCTCCTCGACGCCGAACTTCGGGATCTACCGCCTCGTGCCGTCGAGCGCGGGCGGCCCCGCCGTGACCCCGATCCTCGTGGCCGAGCCCGGCGCCCGCGAGGCGGGGTTCCCGGCGGGCAAGCCGGTCGAGCTGTGGTCGGGCGGGGACGAGGGGTTCACCGGCGCGATCGCCTGCGAGGCCTACCCGAGCGCGCCGGTCCTCGTCGTCGCGCGGGCCGAGCAGCCGGTCGACGGCGCGGGGCCGGTCGAGGCCACCGTCACCCGCCTGCGCCTGGAGGCCGACGGCCTGATGCACGTGATCAGCTCGGAGCGCACGACCCGTCCCGCCTCGGCGCCGCTGCCGATCACCGCGCCCGACGCCCCGTGCGGCGTCCGGTTCAACCCGCTGTAGCCGGCGCCCGCGGGCGCTGCGGCACGAGCGCGAGGACCAGCTCGTTCACGAGCAGGAGCCCGCGTTCGGTCGGGATCAGACCCGCGGGCGCGCGCTCCAGGAGGCCGGCGTCGACGAGCCCGTCGACGACGGCCGGGTCGAGCCCGTCGGGAGCGACGCCCTCGCGGGTCCGCAGCCGCAGGAACCGCTCCTCGAGCTCGATCTGCTCGGACGTGAGCTCCTCGGCCCCGCCGACCGGCGGCGAGCCCGCCTCGACGGAGGCCAGGTAGGCGCGGGGAGGCCGCAGGTTCCACCAGCGCGCGGGCCCACGCGCCGAGTGCGCCCCGGCGCCCAGTCCGAGGTAGGGGTGCCGGCGCCAGTACCCGAGGTTGTGGCGACACTCGAACCCGGGCCGCGCCCAGTTCGAGACCTCGTAGTGGCGGTAGCCGGCGGCCCCGAGCAGCTCGCACGCCTGCTCGTACATGTCGGCTTGCACGTCGGGGTCGGGCGCCGGACGCAGGCCGTCGGCCACCTGACGACCGAGCGGCGTGGCCGGCTCGATGGTGAGAGCGTAGGCGCTCACGTGCTCGGGGCCGAGCGCGATCGTCGCCCGCAGCGTTTCGCGCCAGGACGCGAGGCCCTCCCCGTCGACGCCGTAGATGAGGTCGAGGTTCACGTTGTCGAACCCCGCACGGCGCGCGGCACGGACGGCGCGGCCGACGGCGTCCGGATCGTGGCCGCGCTCCAGCCGCGCGAGCACGACGCGGTCGAAGGACTGGGCGCCGAGCGAGAGGCGCCGGTAGCCGGCCGCGCGAAGACGACCGAGCGATCCTTCGTCGACCGTCTCGGGGTTCGCCTCGATCGTGACCTCGGCGTCATCGTCGATCGGCAGGATCGCCCTGAGCTCGGCGAGCAGCCGCTCGAGCGAGGTCGGCGGCAGCGTCGTGGGGGTCCCGCCGCCGACGAACACGGTCGTGAACCGGGCGTCGCCCCAGGCGGGGGCGACGAGCGACGCCTCCGCCGCCAGCGCCCGCACGTAGCGAGGCGCCAGGTCGTCGAGCCCGGCGTAGGCGTTGAAGTCGCAGTACCCGCACCGGGTCCGACAGAACGGGACGTGGACGTAGAGCCCGACCGCGATCATGCGGGACGGCCCTTCCGATCGACGCGCAGCGCCTCGATGAAGGCCTCCTGCGGCACGTCGACCTTCCCGACGCGGCGCAGGCGCTCCTTGCCTCGCTTCTGGGTCTCCAGGAGCTTGCGCTTGCGCGTGATGTCCCCCCCGTAGCACTTCGCGAGGACGTCCTTGCGCTTGGCCTTGATCGTCTCGCGAGCGATGATCCGCGATCCGATCGCCGCCTGCACGGCGACGTCGAACAGCTGGCGGGGGATCAGCTCCTTCAGGCGCTCGGTCATCTGCCTGCCGTACCGGTAGGCGCGCTCCCGGTGCACGACGCTCGAGAACGCGTCGACGGGCTCGCCGTGGAGGAGCACGTCGACGCGCACGAGGTCGGCCTCCTGGTAGCCCCACGGCTCGTAGTCCAGGCTGGCGTACCCGCGCGTGCGGGACTTCAGCTGGTCGAAGAAGTCGAAGACGATCTCGGCGAGCGGCAGCACGTAGTGGACCTCGACGCGCTCGGGCGTGAGGTACGTCATGTCGACGAGCTCCCCCCGGCGCTCCTGGCACAGGTCGAGCACCGCGCCGAGGAACGTCGAGGGCGTGATGATCGTCGCGAACACGACGGGCTCCTCGACGCGGCCGTGGTCCCCGCCCGGGGGGAACTCCGCGGGGTTTCGGACCACGATCGCGCGCCCGGCCCGCTCGACGTGGAACTCCACGTTCGGGGCGGTCGCGATGAGCTCGAGGCCGAACTCCCGCTCGAGGCGTTCTCGGACGATCTCCATGTGCAGCAGCCCAAGGAAGCCCACCCGGAACCCGAACCCGAGGGCCTGCGAGACCTCAGGCTCGTAGACGAGCGCCGCGTCGGACAGGCGCAGCCGGTCGAGCGCCTCGCGCAGCGCCGGGTAGTCGCCGCCCTCGGCCGGGAACAGCCCGCACCAGACCATGGGCTTGGGCTCCCGGTAGCCCGGGAGCGGCTCGACCGTGGACCCGTCGAGGGTGATCGTGTCGCCGACCTTCGCGAGGTGGACGTCCTTCAAGCCGGTCACGAGATAGCCGACCTCGCCCGGTCCGAGGGCCTCGACCGGCGTGGCCTCCGGGGCCATGACCCCGACCTCCTCGGCGTCGGAGGCGACCCCCGTGGCGAGCATCCGGATCCGCGCGTACGACGGGAGCGTCCCCTCGCGCACCCGCAGGTAGGTGATCACGCCGCGGTACGGATCGAACGCCGAGTCGAAGATCAGCGCGCGCAACGGTGCGTCGGCGTGACCCTCCGGCGCGGGGATGCGGTCGATCACCGCGCGCACGAGCTCCTCCACGCCCTCCCCCGTCTTGGCCGACACCGCGAGCACCCGCTCAGGGGGCTCGCCGACGAGGGCGGCGAGCTCCTCACGCCGCCGGGCCGGCTCGGCGGCCGGCAGGTCGATCTTGTTGAGCACCGGGATGATCACGAGGCCCGCGTCGCGGGCGAGGTGGTAGTTCGCGAGGGTCTGCGCTTCGAGTCCCTGCGCCGCGTCCACCAGCAGGATGGCCCCCTCGCAGGCGGCGAGGGAGCGCGACACCTCGTAGGTGAAGTCGACGTGGCCCGGCGTGTCGATCAGGTTCAGCTCGTATCCGTCGTGCAGGAGGCGCACGGCCTGGGCCTTGATCGTGATCCCGCGCTCGCGCTCGAGCTCCATGCGGTCGAGGTACTGCGCGCGCATCGCCCGCGCCTCGACCGTGTGAGTGAGCTCCAGGAGCCGATCGGCGAGCGTCGACTTGCCGTGGTCGATGTGGGCCACGATGCAGAAGTTCCGGATCCGGGAGGTGGGGATCGCCACGGTGCCCTCATCGTACGGGCCTGCCGACCGACCCCGGCGACGGAACGCCCCCGTCGGCGCGACCCCGACCGGGCCACCGACGTCGGGGGCCGTCGCCGGCGCTGGTAGACTCGGCGCTCCGATGGCCAACATCCGCTCCCAGATCAAACGGAACCGCCAGAACGAGCGCCGCCGGCTGCGGAACAAGGCGGTCAAGAGCGAGCTCAAGACTTACGCGAAGAAGGTTCGGGCCGCCGTCGCCGAGGGCGACGCCGCGGCCGCCGCCGAGCGGCTCCGCCTCGCCGCGCGCAAGCTCGACAAGGCCGCCAGCAAGGGCGTGCTGCACCCGCGCACCGCGGCGCGGCGCAAGAGCCGCCTCGCCCGCGCGGTGAACGCCGCCTCCTCCTAGGTCCGCATAGGTCCGCGGCCCCTCGCTCCGCAGCGTCCGGCCGCCCCGCGCGAGCGGCCGCCCCGCGCGGGCGCCCCTCAGGCGGCCCGCCCCTCGGTCGCGATCGCGACCACGAGCAGCGGGAGCACCACCTCGGCCGACCCACCGGATTTCAGCGCGCGATCGGCCTCGACGACGCGCGCGTGCAGCCGGACCAGGTCCTCGAGCGCGTAGCCCCGTGCCTCCTGCGCGAGGCGCCTGGCCTGCCACTCGAAGCGCAGCCCCGCACGCTCGGCGAGCTCGCGGGGCGGGAGTCGGTCGGGCAGCGACCGGACGCGGATCAGCTCCCGCAGACGGCTCGCGATCCCGCCGAGGACGAGGAGCGGATCGGCCCCCGTCTCCTCGATCGAGCGCAGGGCCCGCATCGCCCCCGGCAGGTCCCGGGCGAACGCGCGGTCGCACAGGTCCCAGGTCTTCTGTTCCCCGAGGCCGCGGAACTGCGCGTGGACCTCCCTCGGCCCGACGGTCGCCTCGCCGTAGGCGTCCGCGAGCTGCTCGACCGCCGCGGCCAGCTGCGCGGTGTCGGCGCCGATCGTCTCGACGAGCGCCCGGGCGGCGGGGCCCGTGAGGCGGGCGCCCCGGGCCGCGGCGCGCCGGGTGAGCCAGGGCTCGAGGTCGCGACGCGCGAGCGCGACCTGCCGCACCTCCCCGCCCGCCTCCGCGAGGCGCACGAGCCAGGCCGGTGGCCGGCCCCGGGCGGACGCGGCCTCCCAACACAGGACGACGCGCGCGTCGGGGTCGGGCGCCTCGAGGTACGCGCGGAGCTCGCCGAGCTGATCGTGGTCGAGCTCCCGCAGACCGGTGAGGAGCAGGACGCGCGGCTCCCCGAACAGCGATGGGCTCGCCAGGCTCCGGAGCTCACCCCGCCGCCAGGCGGCCGCGTCGAGCTCGATCGGGCGGTCATCGCCGACGAGCTCGAGGGCCGCTTCCCGGAGCAGGAACGGGTCCTCGCCCCACAGCAGCGCGACGCTCATCGCGCCGATGCTAGTCGGCGGGGACGTCGTGCGGCGCCGCACGCGGCCGCCGCCCGGCCCGCAGCCGCCCCGGGCGCCCCGGGCGCCTCACCGCTCGGTGCGCACGACCGGCACGCCCCCGGCGAAGCTCACCGTGATCGTGCCCCGCTCGTCGGTCCGCCACACCGCCGCCCCCGAGGCCGCGATCGCGGTGAGGGTGGAGGGGACCGGGTGGCCGTAGGGGTTCTCTCCCACGGAGACGACGGCGACCTCGGCGGCCACCGCGTCGAAGAAGGCCGAGACACTCGTCGCCGCGCCGTGGTGCGGCACCTTGAGGACGTCGGCCCGCAGATCCGTTCCCGAGGCAAGGAGCCACTCCTGCGCCGGCTCCTCGGGCTCGGTCGCGAACAGCACGACGTCGTCGCCGCGGCGCACGCGCAGCACGAGCGCGTCGTTGTTCGCGTCGGACTCGGTCCCGGTCCAGCAGCGGTGCGGGGAGAGCACGTCGATCCACAGGTCCTGCGCGCGGAACCGGTCGCCCGCCCGGGGGGTGCGCACCGGCACGCCCTCCTCGGCGATCGCCCGGTCGAGCTCGGCCTGCAGCGCGGAGGTGTCGGGGCAGCCGGGCTGGAGCACGAGCCCCACCGGGAAGCGCGCGAGCACGGCGGGGAGCCCGACGATGTGGTCGGCGTGGGGATGGCTCGCGACGACGACGTCCAGACGCTTCACGCCCAAGGCCGCGAGCTCGCGCGCGACCAGCTCCTCATCGGGCCCGCCGTCGACCAGCACGGTCGCTCCGCCCGGGGAGGTCACCAGGGCCGCGTCGCCCTGCCCGACGTCGAGGAACCGGACGGTGAGCGAGTCGGGCGGTCCGCTGGAGACGGCCTGGGCCCACACGAGGAGCGGCAGGGCGGCGACCGCCACCACCACGGCACGCCGCGGGGGGCGCCAGAGACCGCGGAGCCACAGGGCGATCACGGCGACGACGACCCCGCCCGCGGCGATCGCGGCCACGCCCCCGCGCGAGGTGAGGTGGGCGATCGGGGCCCGGGCGCCCAGGTCGGCGACGAGCTCGAGGGCGCGCATCGGGACGAGCGCGACGGGCGCGAGGACGCGCCCGAGCGGGGGCCACGCGAGGCCGCAGAGCGCGACCAGGAGCCCGCCCACGAGCGAGGGCGCCACCGTGGGCGCGGCCAGCACGTTGGCCGGGAGCGTGACCCCCGGGACCTCGCCGACGTAGGCGAGCAGCAAGGGCAGCACCCCGAGCTGCGCGGCGCAGGTGGCGGCCGCCGCGATCGCCACCGGGCGCGGGAGCAGACCGACGAGGCGCTCCTCGATCGGTCCCGCCATCGCGACGAGGCCGGCGGTGGCCGCCGCCGAGAGCTGGAAGCCGATCGAGCGCGCGAGGGTCGGGTCCCACACCAAGCAGACGAGCACCGCGGCGCCGAGCGCCGCGCCGGTCGAACGGGGGCGCCCCAGGAGCGCGCCCAGCAGCGTGATCGCCGCCATCCCGCCGGCGCGAAGGACGGACGGCTCGGCGCCGGTCAGGACGACGAGGAAGGCCACGCCGCCGAGGCCCAGGAGCCCGCGGCCGCGCGTTCCGAGCCCGAGCGCGGCGGCGGTCCCGAGCAGGGGGCCGAGGAGCATCGCGACGTTCCCGCCGGAGACGACGAGCAGGTGCGTGAGGCCGGTGGCGCGGAAGTCCCGCACGAGCTCGGGATCGAGCCCGCGCTCCTCCCCGAGGGCGAGCCCGAGGAGCAGGCCCGCCTCGCGCGGCGGGAACACCGAGCGGATCGACCGAGCGATCTGCGCGCGGACGACCTGGGTCGCGCGCACGAACGGGTTCGGCGACGGCCCGAGACGCACGAGCTCGCCGACGCGCAGCGTCGCGGCCACCCCCCGCGCCGCGAGCGCCGCGCGGAACCCCTCGTCCGTCGGAACGTCCAACCGCCCCTCGATCCGCACGAGATCGCCGCGATGGACCGCCGGAACGGCGTCGTCTCCCGAGATCCACAGCCGCTCCCGAAGGGCGAAGGCGCCCGCTTGGCCGCGAACGCCGGTCGCCGTGACCAGCGCCCACCAGCCGACGGCGGTGGGGCGCGGGTCGTCGCGCACGACCGCCTCGACCTCGACGCGAGCGGTCGCCAGCCGCGCGAGCGGCGAGGTCTCGAGGCGCGCCTGCGCGAGCGCCCCCCGACCGATCCCGACGAGGACCAGGCCGGCCAGCGCCAGGGCTGCGGCGGGCCACGCGATCGCGCGTCGCGGGCGCGCCGGCGCGACCGCCCGCACGACCGGCGGCGCCGGAGCGACGAGGCCGAGCTCCTCCAGCCGGTCGCCCCCATCGGGTGGCGGTGCCGCCAGCCAGCCGGCGGCCAGCGCCGCGGCGCCCAGCGCCAGCGCTGCGGGCGGTCCCGCCGCCTCCGGCCACCGGGGCGCGAGGAGCAGACCCGCCCACACGGCCGCGGCGGCGGCCGGCAGGAGCCACGCGCTCACACCGTGACGAGGGGGCGAAGCTTCTCGAGGGTGGCCGGCCCGATGCCGCTGACGTCCTCGAGTTCGTCGACCGATCGGAACGGCCCGTGCTCGGTGCGGTACTGGATGATCGCGCCCGCGAGCACCTCGCCGATCCCCGGCAGGGTCTCGAGCGCGGCGGCGTCGGCGGTATTGACGTTCACGAGGGGGCCCGCGGCGCCGGGGGCCCCCGGCGCCGCGGGCCCCGCGCCGGGGGCGCCCTGATCGCCCTCGCGGGGCACGAGCACCTGCTGGCCGTCGACGAGCGTTGCGGCGAGGTTCAGTGCCGGCAGGAACGCGCGGCCCGTCGGACCGCCGGCGCGCTCGATCGCGTCGACCACCCGCGCGCCCGACGGGAACGCGTACACGCCCGGCCGGCGCACCTCCCCGGTCACGTCGACGATCACGGTGCCGGCCGCCGTGGGCGCCGGTGAGCCGACGGCGGTGGCGTGGCTGCCGGCGACGCCTGGCGAGGCCGACGGCCCCGGGAGCTCGGCGAGCGCGACGGGGCGAGGCAAGGAGCGCGCGTACCACAGGCCGGCGCCGGCCAGGGTCAGGACGACGACGGCGACGAGGCCGGCGAGCTCGGCCCGTGAGAGACTCTCGAGGCGGTCACGGATCCCCACGGCCCGACGCTAGCCGGACCGAACCGCCGGCTTCCGTGACGGCGATCACACCAGGACCGTGGATCGCTCGACCCGACGGCTCGGCGCCCACGGGGCTCGGGGGTCCGACCGACCCGGGAACCGGGACGGTGGGCTCGAGCGTCGGACCGACGCAGGGAGACGCCGGCCACCGGCCGGCTTGGCCAAGGGGGGGACCCATGCACCGTTCGCGCCTGCGCACCGCCTCGATCGCCTGCTCGCTCGCGGTTGTCGCCGCAGGCCTCGCGACGGCGTTCCCCGCGGCGAGGGCGTCCGACCCCACCCCGGCGCTCCGTCGCTCCGTCCCGTCGCTCGCAACGGCGGTCGTGCGCTACGCGCTGTCGGCCGAGGGACGAACGGTGCGCCGTCTGCCCGGCGTCCGCGTCGAGGCCATCCCCCTCCCGACCGCCCTCGACGCGCTCGTCGGCTCCGCCGTGTACCGGGTCCGCATCGACGGGCGCTTTCCACCCCGCGCGGAGCGCTCCGTCGTGCTCGCCGGCGGTCGACCGGTCGCCTGGGGGATCCCCACGCCGAGCGGTCGCGGGCTGCGCGCGGTCACGACCGATCCCGCGGTGCTCTCAGCGCCCCTGGTCGCGCGGACCGGCGCCGCGCCGTCGCCGACCCCGACGGGCACCGCCGTCGTGCCGAGCGGTCCCGGCGCCGCGCCCGGGCTCCTCGTCGGCTCCCACGAGGTCGTCCACACCGCCTACGACTTCGGCGACCGCGCCTGGCAGCCGCCCGGCCTCGGCGCGCGGGTCGAGCTGCGCGCCGACGTGTACCACCCGGCGGACCTGGAGGCCGGGCCCTACCCCTTGGTGCTGTTCCTCCACGGCAACCACGTGACCTGCTACCGCGGCGAGCGCGTCGACTACCGCTGGCCGTGTCGAGAGGGCTGGACCCCGATCCCGAACCACGAGGGCTACGCCTACCTCGCGCGGCGGCTCGCGAGCTGGGGGTTCATCGTCGCGTCGGTGAGCGGCAACGGAGTCAACGTCCACGGGGGCCTCCTGGAGGACACCGGGATGCGCCAGCGCGGCGAGCTGTTGGAGAAGCACGTCGACCTGTGGTCGACCTGGACGACCACCGGCGGCGCCCCCTTCGGAGCCAGGTTCGTCGGCGCCGTCGACCTCGACCGGATCGGCGTGATGGGCCACTCTCGGGGCGGCGAGGGAGCCGTGTGGCAGGCGCTCGTCGACCGCGAGCGGCCGGACCCCTACGGGATCGACGCGGTGCTCGCGATCGCGCCGGTGGACTTCACCCGGGCGGTCCTGACCGACGTGCCGCTCGGGGTGATCCTGCCCACCTGCGACGGCGACGTCTCGGACCTCCAGGGCGTCCGCTTCTTCGACGATGCGCGCTACGCGTCGCCGGGCGACCCGGCGCCCAAAGCGACCCTCACCGTGGTCGGCGCGAACCACAACTTCTTCAACACCGTGTGGTCCCCTTCCTCACGGGTGCCCGGCGCCTTCGACGACGGCATCTGCCGGCGGCGGCTGAGCGAGCCGCAGCAGCGCCGGGTCGCGATCGGCTACGTCGTCTCGTTCTTCCGCCGCTACGTGGGCGGGACGCCGCGAGCCGGCGAGATCTGGACCGGCGAGCGCGTCCCGGCCGGGATCGACCCCTCGTGGGTGCTCGTGAGCCACCTGGCGCCCGACGACCCGTCGCGCCGGCTCGACGTCGAGCGCTTCACCGACCCCGGCGGGCTCGGCACCAACGCCCTCGGGGGTGCCGTGCGCCCCGCCGCGATGGGGCTCTACGGGTGGTGCTCGAACCTGTACACGATGCCCTGCGTTCCGTGGCCGTACACCTATCAAGACATCCACGCCTCCGCGCCCTGGTTCGGGGCGGTCGATCGCGGGCTCGCGGAAGCCGTGTTCGGCTGGTCGGCCGCTGCCGAGGGTCAGGCCGCGGTGACGTTCGAGCTCCCCGGCGGGGTCGACGTCCGCGACTACGACTGGTTCTCGTTCCGAGCCGTGCCGAACCCGTCCTACGACGCGAACCTCGGGATCGAGCTGCAGGATCTCGTCGTCATCGTGGAGGACGGCGACGGGGACACGGCCGCGGTCGCCGCCGCCGACGTCGGCAACGACGCGCTGCGGTTCCCGGTGTCCCCGCGCGGACGCGGACACGTGATCATGAACCAGGTCCGGTTCCCCCTGTCGGCGTTCGACGGGGTCGACCGGTCGTCGATCACGTCGGTCACCCTGGCGTTCTCCCGAACCCAAGCCGGCGTGATCAACGTCGCCGACGTCGCCTTCTGGGGAGGCAGGTAGCCCGCAGCGCCCTCAGCGGGCCGTCACGAAGTTCACCAGGCGCGGGGCCCGGACGATCTCCCGCACGACCTCGCGACCGTCCAGGGCCCGGCGGGCGCCGGCG
The DNA here is from genome assembly GCA_026003015.1 of Actinomycetota bacterium. GTDB lineage: Bacteria > Actinomycetota > UBA4738 > UBA4738 > HRBIN12 > BPGL01. The sequence continues at coordinate 752,393 of BPGL01000001.1, forward strand.
CTCGCACGCGCGGCCGCGAGGGCGCCGTCGTCGTCGATCGTGGCCGGGACCTCGACCTTGTCGCGCACCTTCCCGTCGACCTGGACGACCATCGTCACGGTCTCCTCGGCCGCGAGCTCCGGGTCGTAGGAGGGCCACGACGAGCGGTGCACCGAGACGGGCTCGCCCAGGATCGCACGCCAGGCCTCCTCGGCCGCGAACGGCGCGAAGGGCGCGAGGAGCTGCGCGAGCGCCCGCACCGCACCGAGCGCCCCGTGCCCGTCGTCGAGGGCGCGGCGGATCGCGTTCGTGAGGACCATGAGCTTGGAGATCGCCGTGTTGAAGCGGAACCGCTCGAGATCCTCGGTCACGCCCTTGATCGTCCGGTGGGTGAGCCGCACGAGCTCCTCCGGCTCGGCCGCGTCGCGCCCCGCGGCTTCCTCGACCGCGGTGAGCACGCGCGCGATCCAGGCGTGAACCCCGGGCCGCTTGTCGGGATCGGGCGCGATCAGCTGCCAGTCGATGTCCTCCTCGAACGGCCCCGCGAACAGCATCGTCAAGCGCAGCGAGTCGGCGCCCCAGCGCTCCACGATCGGCATCGGCTCCACGATGTTGCCCTTCGACTTCGACATCGAGGCGCCGCCGTAGATCACCTGTCCCTGGTTCATCAGGCGCGGGAACGGCTCGGTGAACGAGACGAGTCCCAGATCGTGCAGGACCTTGGTGAAGAAGCGCGAGTAGAGCAGATGCAGGATCGCGTGCTCCACGCCGCCGGTGTACTGGTCGACGGGCATCCAGCGCTCGACGTCCTCGGGCCGGAACGGTCCCTGTTCGTAGCCGGGCGAGCAGTAGCGGAAGAAGTACCAGGAGGAGTCGACGAACGTGTCCATCGTGTCGGTGTCGCGCTGGGCGTCGGCGCCGCACCGCGGGCAGGCTACGTGCTTCCACGTCGGGTGCCGGTCCAGCGGCGACTCGCCGCCCGGCTGGAAGTCGACGTCGGACGGCAGGAGCACGGGCAGCTCGTCGTCGGGAACGGGCACCTCGCCGCAGTCCGGGCAGTGCACGATCGGGATCGGCGCGCCCCAGTAGCGCTGCCGGGAGATCAGCCAGTCGCGCAGCCGGTAGTGCACCGCGCGGCGCCCCCGCCCCTCTCCTTCGAGCCACGCGACGACCTCGCCGATCGCGGCGGGGGTGCGTCGGCCGTCGAAGGGACCCGAGGCGACCATCGTCCCCTCGCCCGTGTGGGCCGCCGTCATCGTGGCGCCGTCGAGCGCCTCCCCGTCGGGCTGGATCACGACGCGGACCGGAAGCCCATGGGCTCGCGCGAACGCGAAATCGCGCTCGTCGTGGGCGGGCACGGCCATGATCGCGCCGGTCCCGTACTCCATCAGCACGTACGGCGCGACGAAGCAGGGCACCCGCTCGCCGTTCACGGGGTTGACCGCCTCGACGCCGAGCGCGACGCCCTCGGTCGGATCTGCCTCCTCCCGCTGGACGAGGGATCGGGACCGGGCGCGCTCGACGAGGGGACGCACCGCCTCCCAGGTGCCGCCGAGCTCCGCGAGCTTGGGGACGGACGGGTGCTCGACGGCGAACACGAAGAACGTGACGCCCCACAGCGTGTCGGGGCGGGTCGTGAAGATCGGGATCTCCTCGCCGGTCTGGGCGATCGTGAAGGTCACCTCGGCGCCCTCGGATCGGCCGATCCAGTTGCGCTGCATCGTGAGGACCCGCTCGGGCCAAGCCTCGAGCTGGTCCATGTCGTCGAGGAGGCGCTGCGCGTACTCGGTGATCCGGAAGAACCACTGCGTGAGGTCGCGCCGCGTGACCGGCGTGCCGCACCGCTCGCAGACCCCGCCGATAACCTGCTCGTTCGCCAGGACCGTCTGGTCCTTCGGGCACCAGTTGACCGGCGACTCCTTCCGGTAGGCGAGTCCCCGCTCGAAGAAGCGGAGGAACAGCCACTGGGTCCATCGGTAGTAGTCGGGGTCGCACGTGTTGAGTCGGCGCGTCCAGTCGAAGGACATGCCCATGCGGCGGAACGACGCCTCCTGCTGAGCGATGTTGGCGTAGGTCCACTCCGCGGGAGGGATCCCGCGCTTGATCGCCGCGTTCTCCGCCGGCAGCCCGAACGCGTCCCAACCGATCGGGTGCAGCACGTTGTAGCCGCGCATCGCCGCGAACCGCGCGACGGCGTCCCCGCCGCTGAACGCCTCGGCGTGGCCCATGTGCAGGTCGCCCGAGGGGTAGGGGAACATGTCCAGCGCGTAGAAGCGCGGGCGCGGATCGTGGGGGTCATCGGAGGCTCGGTACAGCCCCTCGCGTTCCCAGACCTCCACCCACCTGGGCTCGAGCTCGGTCGGGTCGTAACGGCGCACCATCGTGCCGAGCATGGTAGCGACCGAGGCGCCCGCCGCGCCCGCCCCCGCCACCAGCGGGGGCTCCGTCCCTACGGCCGGCGGAGGCCCGCCACGCCCATCCTGGCTCCCACCAGGGCCGGAACCTCGTCGGACGGGACCGGACGCGCGAAGCGGCGGGTCCTCGCCCTGCGCGTGGTCGCGTACACGGCGATGAGACGGCCCGGCCGGCTACGGCGCTGGCTACGGCGTGAGCTCGAGCATCCCCCAGGGGGAGCCGTAGTCGCGGAGCAGATCGAGGAAGGGGACGGCGTCGAACGCCTCGGGCCCGAGGACCCCGGCGCCCGACCACACGCCCGTCGCCAGGAGCTCGAACGCGATCACGGGGTTGATCGCGGTCTGCCACACGACCGCCTGGGCACCGTCGCGCCGGTAGGTCTCCTCGTTGTCGGCCACGTGGTACAGGTACACGCTCCGGGCGGCGCCGTCGGGGCCGGTTCCCGTGACCCACGTCCCGGCACAGGTCCGCCCGGTCATCTTGTCCCCCAGCGTCGCGGGGTCGGGCAGGCACGCGGCCACGACGTCTCGGGGGGAGACCTCGACGCCCCCGACCCGCACCGGCTCGGTGCGGTCCAGCCCCAGCTTGTGGAGGGTCCGAAGGACCTCGATGAACTCCTCCCCCAACCCGTACTTGAAGTCGACCCGATCGCACTCGATCCACCGCGGGATCAGCACGACCTCCTCGTGCTCGACGTTGACGCACTCCACCGGCCCGATGCCCTCGGGGAAGGTGAAGACCTCCGGCTCGCTGAACGGCGGGGTCGTGTACCAACCCCGATCCCGCTCCCAGATCAGCGGCGGGTTCAGGCACTCCTCGATCGTCGTCCAGATCGAGAACCCCGGCGCGAAGTCGTAGCCCTCCACGACGAGGTTCGCGCCGTCGCGCACGCGACAGGCTTCGATGGAAGAGAACAGGTGGTCGCGGGCGTAGCGGGCGAACACGTCGGACAGCCCCGGCTCCACGCCGCACCCGACCAGGGCGAGCATCCCGGCCTCCCGCCAGCGCTCGTGCTGGGCGAACTGGTCGTCGCCGAGCTTCTTGCCCGGGCGCGCGTACGGCTCGTCCGGGTCCGGTTCTGAGAGCGACATCGCCATGTCGAGGTAGGTCGCTCCGGCTTGGAACGCCCCCTCGAACACGCTCATCACGAACCGGGGATCGACGGCGTTCAGGATCGCGTCGCAGCGTTCGCGGCGGGCGAGCTCCGCGACCGCCTCCGGGTCGCTTGCGTCGACCCGGGCCGAGGAGAAGCGCGCATCCCCGTAGCGGTCCACGACCCGACGCGCCCTGGCCTCGTCGTAGTCCGCGAAGACGACGTGCTCGAAGAAGTCCCGCCGGGCCGCGATCGGCGCGAACGCGGCCCCGACACCACCCGAACCCACCACCAGGATCCTCATGGGCGCGCAGTGTACCGGCCCGAACGGGCTAGTCACCCACCGGTGGGGCCAGCGCCTCGTCGGTTCCCGTCGCTCACGCCCCAGACGAACCCCCGCCCGACGAGCTCGGCCGCCTGGCCGCCGAGGTGGGAGCACCGCCAGCCCATGCCGGGCCTGGTCATCATGGGGCACGGCGGTCGCCCCCGATCAGACCGTCGAGGCCTCGCCCGGCGACCGACGCGTCGATCCGAGGGCGACGGGCGACACGGATGCCCGGCCGACGCGACATGTTCCCGCGTCGTTCGCCGAGCGCTCGATCGCCGGACGGCCCAGGGCGTCCATCCTTGCGCCCATGCGCCGAGCCTCCGCGCCGCACGTCCTGCGCCTGTGCTCCGTCTTCGAGGCCCCGGCGGCGGCGCTCCGGGCGACCGGGTTCGATCCGATCGGTGGGATGCAGATCCACACGGCTCGGCTCGCGAGGGCGCTCGACGCCCTCGGCGTATCGCAGACGGTCGTGACCGCGTTCCGACCGGGCGCTCCGCGGACCGAGACGATCGGGACACGCTCCGCCGTCGTTCGCGTCGGCCTGCCGATCCGACGGCTCCGGCAGCTCTACGGACTGGCGGCCGTCCCGGAGGTCGGTCGCGTCCGCCCCGACCTGGTCCACGCGCACCTCGGAGAGGACCTCGCGATCGCGCCGCTGGCTCGATGGGCGGCCGCGCGATCGGGGGCGCCGCTGGTCGTGACGCTTCACTGCAGCGTGCGCCACACGGTGTCCGCCCATGACCTCAGGAGCGCGCTGCTCAGGACGCTCGGCGCTCCGCTCGAGGGCTGGCTGCTGGGCGCGGCCTCCCAGATCCTCGTGCTGAGCGACGCGACCGCCGACGCGCTCCTGGCAACCGGCATCCCGAGGAAGCGGATCCTCCCCGCGCCGATCGGCGTCGACCTCGACCGGTTCGCTCGGCCGGCACCGCGTCCCGCGTCGATGGACCCCGCGCATCGCTGGATCGTCTACGTGGGGCGACTCGTCCCGGAGAAGGGCGTGGCGGACCTCGTCCAGGCCGTCGCTCGCCTGAGGTGCTCCGAGGCGCGACTCGTCGTGGTGGGCGACGGTCCCCATCGCCGCGTCCTGCAGCACCTCGTGGAGCGCGAGGGGCTCGGGGACCGCGTGACGTTCGAGGGAGCCGTGGCGCACCACGAGGTGCCCGGCTTCCTCCAACACGCGGACGTCGCCGCTCTGCCCTCCTGGTACGAGGAACGCGGGCGAGCGGTCCTGGAGGCGATGGCCGCGGGCGCCACGGTCGTCGCCACAGCCACGGGCGGGATCCCCGACTCCGTCCGGCACGGGGTGAACGGCCTGCTCGTGCCCCCGCGGGACCCCGACGCCCTCGCGGGGGCGATCGATCGCGTCCTGTTCGACCGAGCGGGTGCCGCAGCGATGGCGCGGGCGGCCCGCGCGACGGCCGCCGCCAACGGCGTCGACGGGCTCACGGCGGCGACGCTCCACGCCTACGCGGCGGCGCTCGGCTCCGACGCGCTCGCAGCCTCACCCACCGGCGGGGTCAGGAGCTCGGTCGGTTCCCGACGCTTGCCATGACGGACCCCGACCGGTGTGTCTCCCACCGCTAGCCGATCGCCTCCCGTAGCTGCTGCTCCTCGTCCACCGACAGCGCACGCACCGACGACGCCGCGGTCGTCACACGCGAGACGATCTCGTCGTACTTGGCGCCGGACAGATCCGGGTCGAGGCTCACGGGGTCCGCCATGACCTGTATCGGAGGATCCAGCTCCCGCCGTCGTGGGTGATCCGGCTGACCGAGGAGCTGGAGGAGGAGATCGTCGAGCCGCAGGCCGAGGCGTCGGAGAGCCGCGTCGTCCTCACCAAGAAGCTTGCCCGCCTCGCCGACGAACGCCGAAAGCTCCTCCGGCCCCTCTACGCGAACGCCATCCCGCTCGAGCTCCTGAAGGCGGAGCAGGACCGGGTCAGCCGCGAGGAGCAGGCCGCGCGTTCGGAGCTGGACGTCAGCGAGCAGGATCTTGCCGGCTGGCAGGACCCCCTCCGCACCGCCATCAACCTCGCCGGCAACTGCCACACCGCATACCTGAGGGCGGGCCGGTCGGTCCGGCGCTGGTTCAACGACGCTGTCCTTGAGGCCGTCTACGTGAAAGACCGGAAGATCGCCCGGGCTGAGTTCTCCGAGGTCTTCGCGCCTCTGTTCTCTCGGCCGAGTTCGGATAAGCGGTTGAAAGTGGACCCAAGGGGATTCGAACCCCTGACCTCTTGGCTGCCAGCCAAGCGCTCTACCAGCTGAGCTATGGGCCCTCGCCGAGGCAGTCTATCGTCCCGACGCCGCCCCCGAGGCGGGCGACCAGTCCACGACGGGCGCGTCGCGCCACAGGCGCTCGAGGTCGTAGTAGGCCCGCTGCTCGGGCGCGAACACGTGGACCACGACGTCGACGTAGTCGAGCAGCCACCAGCCCGCGCCCGGCTCCCCTTCCCGCCGCGCCGGCCTGGCGCCGATCCCGCGCAGGGTCTCCTCGATCGACTCGATCACGCTGCGGACCTGGCGCTCCGTCGCGGCGGTGCAGATCACGAACGCATCGGTGATCACGATCAGGTTCGACACGTCGAGGACGACGACGTCGGTCGCGTGCTTGTCGGCAGCGGCCCGTGCCGCCGCGACGGCCACCTCGCGGGGCGCCGGCAGCCCGTCGCCGCCGGGTGCCCCCGCCGCGCCCGCCGCGCCGGTCGTCAAGCCTCCAGATCCCTCCCGACCACGATCGTGATGTCCGCGAGCCCCGATGGTACCCGGGATACCGACACCGCGCCGACCCCCAGCGCCCGCCGCACCCGTTCGGCCTCCTCGGCGAACGCCGGGTCGGTGGCGAGGATCTCGGTGCGCTCGTGGTCGAAGGACTCCGCGTTCCGAGACAGGACCACGCGCACGCCGAGCGGCAGGAGCCGCCGCGCGACCTCCTCCCCGACGTTCGGGCGGCCGCTGCCGTTCAGCACCTCGAGGCGGAGGGGCGGACGCGTCCCCAGCAGTCGCCCGACGAGCTCGTCGGCGGCCGGCTGTTCGAGCACGTGAACACGGGCGCCCACCGTCTCGGTGGGCAGCGGCTCGACCCGGGCGCCGCCGGCCGCCCGCAGGACGCGGGCCACCCGCGCGGCCCCGTCGGTCTCCAGCAGATCGGCGGCCTCGACCGGCGGGGGGTCCGCGAGGAACGCCTCCAGCACGAGCGTGGCGCGCAGCAGCGCGTCGGGGCCACGACGACCCAGGAGGGCGGCGACCTCGGCCCCCGACAGGCGCGCCGGGCCCGCCGGCAGCGAGCGCCCGAGGAGCTCGACGGGTTCGGGGAGCTCGAGCTCGAGTCCCCCGGCGCGGTCGACGAGGCCCGCGAGGCGATCGAGGTCGAGCACGGCGTAGCCGTCGATCCAGGTCCCGAGCAGGTTCCCGAGCGCGATCCGCACGCTGTCGCCGGGCAGCGCCTGCACGGCCTCCGCGACGGTCTCCCCCTGCCCCGGCACCACGACCGTGGTCCGCGGGGGCAAGACGAGCGCGACGGGGCCGGCCGGACCGGAGCCGACGACGGCCAGGAGCGCGTGGGGAGCGCCGGTGACCGCCAGCGCGACGAGCTCGGATCGCGGCGCGGATCCCGCGCCGGTCTCCCGCGGCCGATCGCGATCGGGAAACGCGGCCAGGCCCGCGCCGAGGACGCCGAGCGCGGCCACGACCACGACCCCCGCGACGAGGCGCCGGCGACGCAGCCGCGCCGCCCGCGTGCTCACCGGTACAGCCCCGCCTTCTGCACGTAGCTGTTCACGCCCTCGGGCACGAGGTAGCGGATCGGCCGTCCCTGCCTCACGCGCCCGCGGATGTCGGTCGAGGAGATCGCGAGCGCGGGGATGTGCATCACCGTGATCCCCGGGTGGGCGAGCGGGGCGTGGGCCTCGAAGGAGGCGAGGTCGTAGCCCGGCCGGGTCGCCGCGATGAAGTGGGCGAGGTCGAACAGCTCCTCCGGCTCCTTCCACTGGACGATCTCGAGCACGGCGTCGGCGCCGGTGATGAAGAACAGCTGCGTGTCGGGGCCGAGCTCGGCCTTGAGGCTGCGCAGCGTCTCCACCGTGTAGGTCGGCCCGTCGCGGTCCACCTCCATCCGGGACACCGCGAACCGCGGGTTCGAGGCGGTCGCGATCACCGTCATCAGGTAGCGGTCCTCGGCGGGCGAGACCACGTCGTGCTCCTTCATCCACGGTCGGCCGGTCGGCACGAACAGGACCTCGTCCAGGGAGAACTGGTGGAGGGCCTCCTCGGCGGTCACGAGGTGCCCGTAGTGGATCGGATCGAAGGTGCCGCCCATCACGCCGATCCGTCGGCCCATCGCGCTCATCCTACGGGCAGGCCTCGGCCCTCCGGTGGAGCGGGCTGGTCCACGAACGCGAGCAGGCGCTCGGCGTGCGTCGCGTAGTGCAGCGCGCCCGACTCCTCGAACCACGTCCAGGCCCGTGCATCGACCTCGGGCAGCCGCGCGAGGGCCCGGCGCGCCCGGTCGCGGGCGCGCGCGAGATCCTCCTCGACCTCCGAGAGGGTCATCGCGCGCGCCCGGTCGTACCGGTCGCGGTTGAACCGCCCGATCCCGCCGGGCGCCTCGCCGGGCGCCTCGCCGGCGGCGATCCGCTCGAGCTCCACCGCGCAGCGCTCGAGCCAGGCAGCCAGGTGGGCGAGCTCGTCCTTCGCAGACCACCCGTCCTCGGTCGCCGTCAGCTCGTCGAACCGCTCCGGCGGGATCGCCGCGACGATCCGTCGCAGGCGCGCCCACGCGGCCTCCTCGTCGGCGAGCAGCCGCTCAGGTCCCATCGCCCTCGTCCTCGGCGTCGGGGACGTACTCGAAGATGCGCCCCCGGATCTCGACCTCGTCGCCCGCCCGGACCCCGAGCGCCTCGAGCCGTGCGTCGACCCCGCTGGCCCGCAGCCGTCGATGCAGGCGCTCGAGGGAGCGCTCGTCCTCCAGGTCGGTCTCGAGCACCCACCGCTCCACCTCGCGGCCGCGCACGTGCCAGCGCCCCGACGCGTCGCGATCGACCGTGAACCGCGGCCGACCCGGCCGCAGCACGACGTAGGGTCGGCGCTGCGGTGCGGGCGCCTCGGCCACGAGCCGCTCGAGGGCCGCTCGGAGCTCCTCGAGACCGGTGCCGGTCAGCGCGGAGACCGCGATCGCGTCGGGGTCCAGACGCCTCGCCCGCGTCGCCGCGTCCTGGGCGAGGTCGGCCTTCGTCCCGACGACGAGCGCGGGGCGCCCCAGCAGATCGGGATCGAAGGCCCCGAGCTCTCGGCGCAGCACCGCCAGGTCGGCCTCGGGATCCTCCGCCGCGAGGTCGACGACGAGCACGAGCGCCCGACAGCGGGTGACGTGGCGCAGGAACCGATGACCGAGGCCGCGTCCGTGACTCGCGCCCTCGACCAGACCCGGGACGTCGGCGACGACGATGCGGCCGGCCGGCGTGTCGGCGACCCCGAGGTTCGGCTCGAGCGTGGTGAACGGGTAGGGCGCGATCCTGGGCCGGGCGGCGGTCAGGGCGGCGAGCAACGTCGATTTCCCCGCGTTCGGCAGCCCGACGAGCCCGACGTCGGCGACCGTGCGCAGCTCGAGCCGGAGGCGCTTGACCTCCCCCGACTCGCCCGGCTCAGCTACCCGGGGCGCCCGGTGGCGCGGCGTCACGAGGGCGGCGTTGCCCCGACCGCCTCGCCCGCCCCGCGCGACCACGACGCGCGCCCCCGCACCGACGAGGTCGGCGAGCAGTCCCTCCTCGTCCAGGACCACGGTCCCGTCGGGCACGCGCAGCACGAGATCGCGACCCCGCGCGCCGGTGCGTCGCCGCGACCGCCCCGGCCCGCCGGCCGACGCGCGCTGGTGCGGGTGGTCGGCGAGCCACGCGAGGTCGCGCACGGACGGGTCGACCTCGAGCACGACCGACCCGCCGTCGCCCCCGTCGCCACCGTCGGGGCCTCCGCGCGGCGTGTAGGGCTCGCGCACGAACGTGGCGGCCCCGTCGCCGCCGCGGCCGGCCTCAACGAAGAGCATGCACTCGTCCACGAAACCCACGGTGCAGGCAAGCCTAGGTGGTCGGGGGCCCCACGGCCCGCGAAGATGGGAGGCGATGCCCGAGCCGGTGACGGTCTGGATGGTTCATCTGGGACGCGGGACGGTGAGCGAGGTCGAGGGGACGCTCAGCCTGGACGCCGAGGCGCTCGTCTTCGCGCACGGCGGTCAGCCGGTCGAACTCCGATTCCCCTTCGCGCGGATCGCACGCGTGCGCCGCGTGCTCGGCTCCCCCGTCCTCCTCGTCGACTGGCGCGACGGCGAGCTTCCGCGGCGCACGGCCTTCTACTTCTCCAAGCCTCCGCCCCTCGAGCCCCCCGACCCCTCGACGCGTACCACCCCGAGCGGGCGGGCCCTCGGCCCGCTGGGGCAGCTGCGGGCGGGATCGCGGCGGCGGCACCGCCGGGCGAGCGTCGGGTACCTCGCGGCGCACGGCGGCAGGACGAAGCCCGTGCTACGAGCCTGGGTACGGGAGCTGCGCGAGCGGATCGCCCGAGCCGAAGGTCAGGCCTCGACCGACGCGTAGGTCCGACCGCGCGAGCTCCGGAACCGGATGCGGCCGTCGCGCAGCGCGAACAGGGTGTCGTCGCCACCGCGGCCGACGCCCTCGCCGGGGTGGATCCGGGTGCCGCGCTGGCGCACGATGATCGAGCCCGCGGTGACCACCTGGCCGCCGAAGGCCTTCACGCCGAGCCGCTTGGCGTTCGAGTCCCGGCCGTTGCGGGACGAGCCGCCGCCCTTCTTGTGCGCCATGGCACAGAGCCTAGCAGCTAGCCGGCCGGGGCTTCGTCTTTGGCCGGAGCCCTCGTGCGCCGCTTCGGCGCCGGCGCGAGAGCGATCTCGGTCACCTCCAGCACGGTGCGGATCTGGCGATGGCCCCGACGCCGCGCGTAGCCCGTCTTCGGTCGGTAGGTGAAGACCCGGATCTTCTCCCCCTTCTTCTCGCCCACGGGCCGAGCGGTCACGACGGCCTTGGCCGCACCGGAGCCCGCGTGGACGGTCCCGTCGTCCTCCACCACGAGCAGGGGCGTGAACGACACGGTCTCCCCCTCCGTGACGAGGCGCTCGACCTCGATCACGTCGCCGGCGGCGACCTTGAGCTGCTTGCCCCCCGTCTTGATCACGGCGTACATGGCTCCCTCCTGGGTGGCTCAGTCGACCTCGTAGGTCACGAGGATCCCGCGACCCTCGCAGGTCGGACACGTCTCGGAGAACGACTCAACGAGCCCGGAGGACACGCGCTTGCGCGTGACCTGCATCAGCCCCAGCGGGCCGATCTCGTAGACCTGGCTTCGGGTCTTGTCGAGCGCGAGCGCCTCACGCATCGCGTCCTCGACGCGCCGCTTGTTCTGCTCGAGGAGCATGTCGATGAAGTCGATCACGATGATGCCGCCGATATCGCGCAGCCGGAGCTGCCGGGCGACCTCGCGCGCGGCCTCGAGGTTCGTCGCGAGGACGGTCTCCTCCAGGTTCGTCGATCCGACGCTCTTGCCGGTGTTCACGTCGACGATCGTCATCGCCTCGGTGCGCTCGATCACGATGTAGCCCCCCGAGGGAAGCCAAACCTTGCGGTCGAGCGCCTTGCGGATCTGCTCGACGACGCGGTACTCCTCGAACACCGGCAGCGGGCCGGTGTGCAGTCGGACCTTGTCGGCGAGGTCCGGAGCGACCTCCCGAACGTAGGCCGTCACCCGCTCGAAGAGCCGCGGCGAGTCGGTGACGAGCTCCCGGAACTCCTCGTCGGTGAACAGGTCCCGCACGACCCGCACGGTCAGCTCCGGCTCCTCGTACAGCACCGCGGGCGCCTTGCGCCGCTTCGCCTGCCGCTGGATCTCCTCCCAGATCCCGAGGAGCCGCCGCAGGTCCGTGACGATCGCCTCCTCGGACGCTCCCTCGGCGGCGGTGCGCACGATCACCCCGTGCTCGGGCGGCTTGACCGTCTTCAGGATGTGCTTGAGCGACCGACGGGCCTCCTCCGAGAGGCGGCGGCTGATCCCGGCGAGGTCCTGGTTGGGCGCGAGGACGAGGTAGCGTCCGGCGAGGCTGAGGTTCGCCGTGAGCCTCGCCCCCTTGCCCCCCATCGGGTCCTTCGTCACCTGCACGAGGATGTCCTGGCCGGGCTTGAGGACCTGCTCGATCCTGGGCGCCGGCCCCTCGAGGTCCTCGGGTCGGTAGTCGACCTCACCCGCGTACAGCACGCCGTTGCGACCGCGCCCGATGTCGACGAACGCGGCCTCCATCCCCGGCAGGACGTTCTGGACGCGACCCAGGTAGATGTTGCCGACCATCGAGGTCGCCCCGGCGCGGGTCACGTAGTGCTGGACGAGGACGTTCTCCTCGAGCACGGCGATCTGGTCTCGGTCCGCGTGCTCGGTGATCACCATGAGCTTGTCGCGGACCCGGGGGGGCGGGGCGAGGGGCTCCCGTCGACGCCGACCGTCGCGGCGGCGGGCGCTGCGCAGGCGCCGCGTCGGGCCGCCGGCCTCCACCTGCTCCTCGACCGTCATCGGACGCTCGGCCTCCTCGGCGGTCGGCGCGGGCGCCGCCGGCGCGTCGGCGGAGGCCGTCGGGGCCGAGCTCGAGCCGGCCGAGCTCGCGCCGCGTCGGCGCCGGCGACGGCGACGGGTCGGCGTTCGGGGCTCGCCGTCGGCCTCGACCGGCACGACGGTCGGTGCGGACGGCCCCACGACGGCCTGCGGGCCCGGCCTCGACCTCGGGACCGAGCTCGCGATCGGGGTCGGCGTCGATCGCGGTGGCGGGGTCGGCGTCGATCGCGGTGGCCGGCGACGGCGCCGCGCTCGCCGCGCGACGCCCCCGCCCTCCCCGTCGACGGCGCCGACGGCGCGGCGCACCGGTGGTGGACGCGGCCGGGACAGGGACGGCCGTCGGGCCGTCCGGGTCGGACGCCATGGTGAGGTCCTCCTTCGCTCCTCGCGAGGGGGGCGGGGCGGACGAGCTCGGCCGCCCGCGCGGCGCCGAAGGGCGGCCGTCGGGTCCGTCGGCACCCCGACGGGTCTCGGGGCCCGGGCGCCCGTGGGCGCGCGTCGATGACGTCCCGTCCGGCGCTGCGGGCCGGGGCCTGCGGCCGCGGCGCCCGCGCGCCTCCTCGATCCTGCTGCGGATCCCCGTCGGGGTGAGCCCCCGCGGGGCACGTCTGGAGCCGAGCATAACAGCCCCCGATGCCTCGCCCCGCAGGCGTCCCCCCATCCGCCGTGCCGGCGGCTCGGGATGCGTCGGACGGCCTAGTCCGTCCGGACACGATGGGGCCCGTTGGTTCCGCGGCGCAGAAACCGGCGGTCGGCCCATACCGGCGCGCGGCAGGGCGGCTGAAGCTTGCGAGCATGACGCGCGCGACGCTCCCCACGTCGCACCGGGTCCGCATCCTCGTCGTCGACGACAACGAGGGCTTCCGCGAGTCGCTGGCCGTGCTGCTGCAGGACGCCGACCTCGAGATCGTCGGCGAGGCCTCGAGCGGTGCCGAGGCCCTGGAGCTCGCCCGCACGCGGGCGCCCGACGTGGTCCTGATGGACGTGCGGATGCCCGAGATGGACGGCGTCGAGACCACCCGACAGCTCAAGCGGCTCCGCCCCTCGCTCGGGATCGTCGCGCTCAGCGGCCTTGAGGACCAGCGGGCGGTGCGCGACATGCTCGTCGCCGGCGCCTCCGGCTACGTCCTCAAGGACTCCGACGGCGACGAGATCCTCCATGCGATCCGGCGAGCCGCGAACGGCGGCGCGCTGCTGTCGGCCGACGTGACCCCGACCGTGATCGAGGAGCTCACCGAGGCGCTCGAGCGCGAGCGCCGTCGGGCCCGCCAGCTCGAGGTCGCCCAGGAGGCGCTCCTGGAGCGCGCCGCGCGCCGTCAGGAGCTCGTCGCCCGGCTCGGCCACGAACTGCGCACGCCCATCACCGTGATCCTCGGCCTCGCCCAGTCCCTGCGCAGCGACGCCGTCCCGGCGGAGCAGCGCAAGGAGGCGCTCGACACGATCGTCGAGCGTGCCCACGGGCTCGCCAGGCTCGTGCAGCGCTTCGAGGCGGCGCTCGAGGCGGGGCTGACCGAGTGGGCCGACGTCGCGCGCGTCGCCCGAGACGTCGGCGAGCTCGATCCCAGGATCCGGGTCGAGGTGCCGACCGGGCCGGTCATGGCGACGCTGAACCGGGTCGCCGCTCGACGGATCCTCGAGGAGCTCGTCGAGAACGCGCTCGCGTTCTCCGGGCCCGAGGATCCCGTCGTCGTCCGCGTCGAGCTGCGCCAGGGGCGTCCGGAGGTCCGCGTGATCGATCGCGGGCCCGGCGTGCCCGCCGACGCGATCGCCAGGATCTTCGAACCGCTCGAGCAGGTCGAGGACCTCCACACACGGACCCACCCAGGTGCGGGCCTCGGCCTGTCGCTCGCGAGGCTGAGCGCGCGAGCGATGGAGGGCGACGTACGCCTGGAGTCGACGGGCCCGAAGGGGTCGACGTTCGTCTGGGTCGTGTCGTCCGGACCCGAGGCCGACGCCGCTTCCGGAGACGACGCCTAGGTGAACCGGCGCATGTGCACGTTGAGGAGGAGCCCGACGGCGATGCAGTTCACGAGCATCGCCGATCCCCCGAAGGACAGGAACGGCAGGGGGATCCCCGTGATCGGCATGATGCCGATCGTCATCCCGACGTTGACGAACACCTGGATCGCGAACATCGAGGCCACGCCGGCCGCCAGGTAGCTGCCGAACGGATCGCGGGACAGGTAGGCGATCCGGAACGCCCGGAACAGCAGTACCCCGAACAGGGCGAGCACGACGACCGCCCCCACGAACCCGAACTCCTCGCCGACGACGGTGAAGATGAAGTCGGTGTGTTGCTCGGGCACGTAGTCGAGGTTCGTCTGGGTCCCGGTGAGGTATCCGCGGCCGGTCAGCCCCCCCGACCCGATCGCGATCAGGGACTGATCCAGGTTGTAGCGGACGCTCTCGGGCGCGTTCTGCGGATCGAGGAAGGCACGGATCCGATCGAACTGGTAGTCGCGGATGGCCCCGGTCTGGAAGGCGAGCAGGAGCGCCACGAGGGCCGTGGCGGCGAGCACCGCGAGGTGCCTGGGGCGGGTTCCGGCCACGACGAGCTCGCCGACCGTGATCGCCACGAGGACGATCACCGATCCGATCTCGATGTTGATGAACACGAGCAGCATCGCCGTCGCAGCCACGAGGACGAGCCGAACGACGTCGCGGACGTCGGGCGTCGAGCGAAGCTCAGACAGGCTGGCCGCCAGGATCACGATCAGACCGATCTTCGCGAACTCCGGCGGGTTGATCTGCAGCAGGTCGGCCCCGGGAAGATCGATCGTCGCGCCGGGTCCCGACGACGACGCGACCCCAGGGATCTGCAGCAGTCCGAGCAGCACGAGGCTCGCCCCGAAGATGAACCCCGCGTAGACCTTGAAGAAGCGGTAGTCGATCGACGAGATCACCACGACGAGCACCGCGCCGATCGCCGCGGACACGAGCTGCTTCTTCACCCTGGCGTAGGGATCGAGACCGTCGGCCTCGAGGGTCTGGTGCGTGGCCGAGTAGATCAGCAGGAGGCCGACCCCGATCAACGCGATCGCCGTGAGCAGCAGCACCGGATCGAGGTGTCGGATCGGCCGACGCTCCTGCGCGAGCGCGCGCCCCGCGACGAGGTCCATCTCAGTCCTCCCGCTCCGCCGAGCAGCCGACCGGGCCCGCCTCGAGCCCGTAGATCCGCTCGACGATCCGCCGCACGATCGGGGCCGCCGTCTGGGATCCGAAGCCGCCCTGCTCCACCGCGACGACGATCACGTGGTCGGGCTTCTCCACGGGCCCGACGATCGCCGCGAACCACGACGTGTCCTGGCGCGGCGGTGACTCCGCCGTGCCGGTCTTGCCGGCGACGGGGATCTGGGTCAGGGGGAACCCGGCGAAGGCACAGGCCGCGGTGCCCGACTGGGTCACCTGCAGGAGGGCCTGGTGGACGTACCGCAGCTGCGTCTCGGTGTAGCCGGGCAGGCGCCGATCGCAGCGCCCGGTCACCTCGCGAACGACCGTGCCGTCCGCGTCGATGATCCGATCTACGAGGTGGGGACGGCACAGGCGACCGCGGTTCGCGATCGCCATGTAGGCGCGGGCCACCTGCAGCGGCGTCGCGCGCAGGTACGTCGAGCCGATCATCGTCAGGATGTTGCCGCCGGGCAGCCACACGCCGTCCTCGAACAGATCGGGACGGGTCTCGGCCCAGGCGGCGTCGGGCACGAGGCCGCCTGCCTCCGCCGGTAGGTCGACCCCCGTCGGCGCGCCGAAGCCCCACTCGCGGATCAGCTTCTGCATGAGCTCCCCGCCCTTGCCGAGCTGGTCCTGCTTCCACAGGTCGTAGAAGCGCGACCCCCACCGGTAGAACACCGTGTCGCAGGAGGTCCGAAGCGCCGTCGCGAGGCTCATGTACGTGTTGGCCGGTTCCCAGTTCGTGAACACCGCGCCCGACTCGTCGCCGGGGTGCACGTAGGTCGACGTGCACGGGTAGGTGCCCGACAGGGAAGCGATCCCCGCCTTGACCGCGACGAGCCCGCTGATCGCCTTGAAGGTCGAGCCGGGGAAGAACACGCCCTGGGTCGCCCGGTTGAGCAGCGGCGCGAGACGGTCGTTGCTCACGTACCGCTGTTGGTCCCGCGTGAGACCCCGCACGAACCAGGCGGGATCGTACGACGGCAGCGAGACCATCGCCTCCACACCACCGTCCGCAGGATCGAGGACGATGCCCACGCCCGAGGTCGCCCGCAGCGGCACGCCGCTGGAGTCGGTCAGCTGCCGGGCCCGTTCCATGCCGGCGCGCAGCTCCTGCTCGACGATCCGTTGAACGTCCAGGTCGAGCTCGAGCAGGAGGTCGTGCCCCGGTTCGGGCGGCACCGCCGCCAGGGCGCGGATCGTCTCCCCGTCGGAGTTCACGATGAACTTCTGCACGCCCTTCGTCCCTCGCAGCCACCGCTCGTAGACCTGCTCGAGCCCCGACCGCCCCACCAGGTCGCTCGTCCCGTACCCCTTGAACCGCGGGTCCTCGAGCTCCTCGGCGGTGATCTGGTTGAGCGTCCCCAGGACGTGGGCCGCGAGCGTCTGCTCGGGGTAGCTGCGCACGCTCGTGCGCTCGCCGTACACGCCGGGGAACTGCTCCGGGTGCTCGGCGATGTAGAAGTAGACCAGGGGGTCGACGAACTCCGCGACGGGCTTGGGCTGGTACGGGTAGTAGCGCGGGTCCTCCAGACGGCGCGTGAGCTCGCGCACCGACACGTCGAGCAGCTCGGAGAGTCGATAGAGGACCTCCTCGGCCCGCCCGGAACGACGGAGCTCGTCGGGGACGATCCGGATCTCCAGGCTCTCCTGGTTGCCGACCAGCACCTGTCCGCCCGCCGCGAGGATCTGCCCGCGCAGCGCGTCGGTCGGCACGAACCGAACGCTGTTCTCACGCGCCTGCTGCACGAACCGGGTCGTCGCGAGCACCTGCAGGTACCACAGGCGCGCCGTGAGCGCGACGAACATCAGCACGACGAGCAGCGCCAGCACCCGAAGGCGAACGCCGATCCGGTCCATCAGAACCGCACCACCCGTCGGGGTCGGGAGCCCTCGAGGACCCGGCGCAACAGCGGGAACGCGATGGGGGTGAGCACCGCGTTGTACGCGCCGGTGAGCAACGCCACCTGCAGCGCGAACCTCGCGCCGGCGCTGAAGTTCCCGAGGAGGAACGACACGACGACGTAGAAGACGACGCCGCCGACCGTGCCGGCGGCGGCCAGGATCGTGGGGACGAGCGGCGAGGGCGAGACGATGAACGGCCTCAGCATCCCGACCGCGTAGCCGAGCAGCGTGAGCGTGAGGGCCAAGATCCCCTTCGGCTCGTTCAGCAGGAGGTCCTGCGCGAGGCCGCTCAGGAACCCGACGACGCTTCCCTCGGCGGGCCCCTCCTGGAACGCGACCACGATCGTGACCAGGTACAGCAGCTCGGGCCGCACGCCCAGCAACCGGAGCTGGGCGAACACGGTCGACTGCAGCAGGAGCGCCGTGATGATGAGCAACGCGATCGCCAGGCCGCGGCGGATCACGCCCTCCCCCGCACCGCCTCGAGGCTCACGACGCCGCCTCCCGCGCGCGGGTCGTGAGCACGAGCACGAAGTCCAGCGTGGCGAAGTCGACCGCAGGGCGGATCCGCAGCGGCGTCTCGAGGCTGTTGCCGGTCGGCGAGACGCGGGAGACCTGCCCGATCAGGATGCCCGGCGGGTAGAGCCCGGGCTGTCCGTCGACCCGGTAGCCCTTCGTGAACACGCTCTCGTCGCCCCGGATGTCCGCGTCGGGGTCGACGCCCTCCATGAGCAGGTCCTCGTTGCCCTGCCCCCACACGAGCCCGACCGCACCCGAGCCCTCGACGACGGCGGCGACCGCGGAGGCGCGGTCGAGGATCAGCTCGACCTCGGCCGAGATCGGGGTGACCTCGATCACCTTGCCGACGAGCCGAGGGGACTCCGCCGAGCCGGCCACGACCGGCATGTCGACGGCGATCCCGTCGTTGGAGCCGCGGTTGATCGTGATCGTCCACTCGAAGTTCGACACGCCGCTGGCCGTGACGACCGCGGGGACCCCCTGGGGATCGAGCTCGGCGCGCAGCCCCAGGAGATCCTCCAGCTCGCGCAGCTGCTCGGCCTGGAACCTCGTCTGCCGGACCTCCGTGAGCGCGGTGGCGAGCTCCTCGCGCAGCCGCCGGTTCTCCTCAGCCAACGAGGGGAGGTTCGCGATCCCCGACACCACGGTCGCGACCGGTCGCACGAGGTCGGTCACCAGCTCCTGCAGGGGCGCGATCGAGGCCTTGGCAGCCCGGCCGAGCGAAGCGAGCGGGCCCGCCTCGCCCCCCCGGTAATCAAGCGTGATGATCACGAGGGAGGCCGAGACGAGCGACGCCACGAGCAAACGCGTCGCGCGGGGTCGCGGTCGAGCCCCCACGGAGGCCATGCTACCGGCGGCTCGGGCTCACCAAGACCCGCTGAAGGACCTCGAATTCCTCCAGGCACTTGCCGGAGCCCAACACGACCGCCTGCAGCGGCGTGTCGGAGATCCGCACCGGCATGCCCGTCTCGTGGCGCAGGCGCTTGTCCAGGCCGCGCAGGAGCGCCCCGCCCCCGGTCAGGACGATCCCCCGGTCCATGATGTCGGCGGCGAGCTCCGGCGGGGTGCGGTCGAGCGTGGTCTTGATCGCGTCGATGATCGCGTTCACCGGCTCCTCGATCGCCCGACGGACCTCCTCGGCCGAGATCGTGATCGTCTTCGGCAACCCCGAGACGAGATCTCGCCCCTTGATCTCGGCGACGAGCTCCTCAGGCATCGGGAAGACCGACGCGATCGCGAGCTTGATCGCCTCGGCCGTGCGCTCGCCCAGGAGCAGGGAGTACTCCTTCTTCACGTGCTGGATGATCGCCTCGTCGAGCTCGTCGCCGCCGATCCGGATGCTCGTCGAGGTGACGATCCCGCCGAGCGCGATCACGGCGACCTCCGTCGTGCCGCCGCCGATGTCGACGACCATGTTGCCCGTCGGCTCGTGGATCGGAAGCCCCGCCCCGATCGCCGCCGCCATCGGCTCCTCGATGATGTAGGCGCGCCGTGACCCCGCGGCGATCGTCGCCTCCTCGACCGCGCGTTGCTCAACCCCGGTGATGCCCGAGGGGACGCACACCACGACGCGTGGCTTCGCGAGCAGACGGCGTCGATGCACCCGCTGGATGAAGTAGCGGAGCATCTTCTCGGTGACGTCGAAGTCGGCGATCACCCCGTCCTTCAGGGGCCGGACCGCCTGGATGTGGCTGGGGGTTCGACCGATCATCCGCTTGGCCTCGGCGCCCACCGCGAGGATCGCTCCGGTGAGGGTGTTGATCGCGACGACCGACGGCTCGTTCAGGACGACCCCGCGCCCGCGCACGTACACGAGCGTGTTCGCCGTCCCGAGGTCGACGGCCATATCGCGACCAAGGAACCCCAGAACCCCCTCCGCCCCCGGGCTGCGGGGTGTGGGGGAAGATGCAGCTCGAACCCTCTCGGCCATGGGCTCCGCGCCATCCAACCAGGCAGCTCCGCCGCTGGCAACCCGCGCCCAGCATCGGCGGTAGCGTGGGGGCGGGTCCGGACGCGGGGAGGTTCGTCGGTGGATCGTGTGGTCGTCTTTCCCGGACAGGGGTCGCAGGCCGTCGGGATGGCCGATGCCTGGCTCGAGCACCCCGCCGCCAGGGCGGTGCTCGAGCGGGCGAGCGAGGTGCTCGGGCGCGACGTCGTCGCCGGGTGCCGCGACGAGGGGGCGCTGGCAACCACGGCCTTCGTGCAGCCGGCGCTGCTCGCCTGCGGGGTGGCGGCCTTCCGCGTGCTCGAGGACGAGGGCGCGACCGAGTGGGCGGGCGCGGCCGGCCACTCCCTCGGCGAGTTCGCGGCGCTCGTGGCCGCGGACGTCCTCTCGTTCGAGGATGCGCTCGAGGTGGTGCGCGTGCGCGGGGAGGCGATGCAGCGCGCCGGCGAGGCCCAGCCCGGCGGCATGGCGGCCCTGCTCGGCATCGACGCCCAGGAGGCCGAGGCCCTGTGCGTCGAGGCGCGCGACGGGGAGGTCCTCGTCGTGGCGAACCTGAACTCCCCCGGCCAGGTCGTCGTGAGCGGCTCGCTCCGGGCGCTCGACCGCCTCGAGGGCCTCGCGGCGGCGCGCCGCCTGCGGGCCGTGCGCCTCCAGGTCGCCGGCGCGTTCCACTCCCCGCTCATGGAACCCGCCGCCGCCGAGATCCGCGCCGCGCTGGAGCCCGTCTCGCTGCGTCCGCCGCGATTCCCGATCGCCGAGAACGTGGTCGGCCGGCTCGTCACCGACGTCGGCGAGCTCCGCGAGCTGCTCGTGCGCCAGGTGGTCTCCCCCGTGCGCTGGGCGGACTGCGTGGGCGCCCTCGTCGCAGCGGGCGCGACGACGATCGTGGAGGCCGGCCCGGGCGGGGTGCTCACGCGCCTGCAGAAGCGGATCGACCCGGGGGTGCGGGCCGTCGCGGTCGCAAGCCCGGATGCGGCCCGGACGTTCGTCGCGGCCGGGTGAGGCCCGGCAGGGCGCCGGTCGGATATCCTGCCGCGGATGACCCGGCACGCGACGATCACGGGCGTCGGCTCGTACCTTCCGCCACGGCTCGTCCCGAACGCCTGGTTCGAGGACAAGGTCGACACGACCGACGCCTGGATCCGGGAACGAACCGGGATCCGCGCGCGCCACTTCGTCGAGGACGGCGTGCTCACCTCGGATCTGGCGGTGGAGGCGGCCCGCCGCGCCCTCGCGACGGCCGGGATCGAGGCCGAGCAGCTCGACCTGATCGTGTGCGCGACCGTCACCGGCGACACGCCGTTCCCGGCCACCGCCGTGTGGGTGCAGCGCAAGCTCGGCCTGAGCTGTCCGGCGTTCGACGTCAACGCCGCGTGCGCCGGCTTCTCCTACGCGCTCGCCTCCGCGAGCGCGATGGTCGAGGCGGGCATCGCCGACACCGTCCTGCTGCTGGGGGCGGAGGTGTTCAGCCGGATCCTCGACTTCACGGATCGCTCGACGTGCGTCCTGTTCGGCGACGGCGCCGGCGCGGCGATCGTGCGAGCGAGCGAGCGGCCGGGGATCGAGGGGACGGTCCTGGGCGCCGACGGCTCGGCGGCCGAGGTCCTCATCATGCCCGGCGGCGGCTCGCGGGAGCCGGCCTCGCCCGCGACCGTGGCCGCCGGACGCCATCGCATCTTCATGCCGAACGGCCGCGAGGTGTTCAAGCGCGCCGTCACCGAGATGGCGTCGGCCTGCCGCCAGGTGCTCGAGAAGAACGGCCACGCGCCCGAGGACGTGGACGTCCTGATCCCCCACCAGGCGAACGAACGGATCATGCGGGCGGTCGCCGAGCGGCTGCGGATCCCCGAGGAGCGGGCCGTCCTCGACGTGGCGGAGGTCGGCAACACCTCCGCCGCCTCGATCCCGATCGCGCTGGACCGCGCCTGGCGCGCGGGACGGATCCGCCCCGGGGACCTCGTGCTGTTCACCTCGTTCGGCGCCGGGCTCACCTGGGGCGCGACGTCGATGCGCTGGACGATGCCGGCCCCCGAGGAGGTCGCCGGTTGACGAGCAAGGTCGCGGTCGTGACGGGCGGCTCTCGCGGGATCGGGCGCGCGTGCGCGGTCGCCCTCGCCGAGGCGGGCTGGACCGTCGCGGTCGGCTATCGCACGAGCGAGCACGACGCGAAGGAGACGCTCGACGCGCTCGAGGCGGCCGGCACCCCGGGCATCGCGGTCACCCTCGACGTGTGCGACGAGGCGAGCGTCGCGGAGGCGTTCCGCCGCGTGAGCGAGGAGGCCGGCCCGGTGACCGGGCTCGTGAACAACGCGGGGATGTCGCGCGACGGCCTCCTGCTGCGCTATCCCGTCGAGGTCCTCGACGCGACGCTCGCGACGAACCTGCGGGGGGCGTTCCTGTGCTGCCGGGCCGCCCTGCGGGGCATGCTCCGCGAGCGATGGGGCCGGATCGTCAACATGTCGAGCGCCGTCGCCCTGCACGGCAACGCGGGTCAGACGGTCTACGCGGCCACGAAGGCGGGGCTGGTGGGGCTCACCCGCTCGCTCGCGCGAGAGGTCGGGGCCAAGGGGATCACCGTGAACGCGCTGTGCCCGGGCCTGCTCGACACGCAGATGACGTCGCACCTGACCGAGGAGGCTCGCGCCTACTACGTCGACCAGACCCCGCTGCAGCGCCCCGCGCACCTCGAGGAGGTCGCGGCGGTCGTTCGGTTCCTGATGTCGGAGGAGGCGTCCTACGTGAACGGAGCCGTGATCCCCGTGGACGGAGGGCTCACCGCCTAGCCGAGGCGCCGGTCAGTCGCGTAGGCTCGTTCGGCCCGCGCAACGGATCGGGCGGGATGCCAGCCGGTACGCGAACCCAGGAGGAGGAGATGACGGATCGAGCCGAGATCGAGACCCGGGTCAGGAAGGTGCTCGCCGAGCAGCTCGCGGTCGACGAGTCCCAGGTCGTACCCGACGCGCGCTTCGCCGAGGACCTGAACGCCGACTCCCTGGACCTCGTGGAGGCGGTGCTCGCCCTCGAGGAGGAATGGAGCATCGAGATCCCCGAGGACGAGATGGAGTCGGTCAAGACCGTCGGGCAGGCCGTCGACCTGGTGGCCAGCAAGCTCGGCGTGTCCTGACGCGGCGCCGTGGCCGAGCGACGTCGTGTCGTCGTCACCGGGATCGGACCCGTCACGCCGGTCGGCACCGGCGTGGAGGACTTCTGGGCCGGGCTCACGTCGGGGCGGAACGGGATCCGAACGATCACCCGCTTCGACCACGACGACCTGCCCGTCCACGTGGCCGGCGAGGTGCCCGACTTCGACCCCGCCGCGTGGCTCGACCCCAAGGAGGTCCGGCGCACCGACCCGTTCACCCAGTACGCGCTCGCGGCCACGGAGCTCGCGTGGGAGGACGCCGGCCGGCCGGCGGTGCCCTCCGAGCGGGCGGGCGTGATCTACGCGACGGGGATCGGCGGGATCCAGACGCTGCTGGCTCAGCACACGGTGATGCTCGAGAAGGGGCCCGCGCGGGTCTCCCCCTTCATGGTCCCGATGCTGATGGCCAACGCGGCAGCCGGCCACATCGCGATGCGCTACGGGTTCACCGGCCACAACCTCGCGACGCTGTCGGCGTGCGCGTCGTCGAACCACGCGATCGGCGAGGCCCTGCGCCTCATCCGCGAGGGGCTCCTCGACGTGTGCGTGGCCGGCGGGTCCGAGGCCGCCACCGTGCCCCTGACCGTGGCCGCGTTCGCCCAGATGACGGCCCTCACGCGCAACCCCGACCCCGAGAGCGCCTCCAGGCCCTTCGACGCCGAGCGGGATGGTTTCGTGCTCTCCGAGGGTGCCGCGACGCTCATCCTCGAGGCCGAGGATCACGCGCGGGCGCGCGATGCACGGATCTACTGCGAAGTCGCGGGCTACGGGGCCTCCGACGACGCCCACCACATCACCGCCCCCGACCCCAAGGGCTCGGGCGCGGCGCTCGCGATGCGCTGGGCGCTGCGCGACGCGGGCGCGGAGCCGGCGGACGTCTCCTACATCAACGCCCACGGAACCTCGACCCCGCTGAACGACGCGTCGGAGACCGCGGCGATCAAGGCCGCCCTCGGCGAGGAGCGCTCGCGCCGGGTCGCCGTGTCCTCGACGAAGTCGATGACCGGCCACATGCTCGGAGCTGCCGGGGCGGTCGAGGGCGCGGCCTGCGCCCTCGCGATCGCCCACGGCCGGGTGCCTCCGACGATCCACTACCGCACGCCCGATCCGGACTGCGACCTCGACGTCGTTCCGAACGAGGCGCGCGAGCTGCGGGTCGATCTCGCGCTGTCGAACTCCTTCGGGTTCGGCGGCCAGAACGCCTGCGTGGCCTTCCGGGCGCTGTGAGCCCTCGGACGCCCGCAGCTCCTACGGCACGTCCGAGCGGTAGAACGGGGCGCCCTCGAGCCACGCCCGGGTCGGCAGCCCGCCGATCTCGGTGTCGAAGGAGATCCGGCTGGGGGTGGGCGGCGCACCGACGGCGAAGGAGCCGTCCGGGAGCGGCACGAGCGGCTGCACGTCGGCGACGTCGGCCGAGCTCCCGAGCATCTCGAGCCACAGCCCGTCGCCGCGGACGACGACCTCGAACCCCGGGGCCCACGGGTTCCAGCTGCGGTAGCGGCCGGCGAGCGCGCGGTGCTCGGGCGAGGAGAGCTCGAGCGCGCCCCGCTCGTCGGCGGAGCGCCCGGCGAGCGCCTCGGCCTCCGGCACGCCCTCGCGCGGCCCCGGCTCGGGCACCGGCGGGAGCGGCTCGCCCTCGCGGGCGGCCGCCAGGCACGAGAGGGCGAACCGAACGAGCTCGAGGCGCTTGCCGAAGCCCGAGTTCATGAGCGCCACGGCGCCGACCCCGGCGCGCGGGTCCACGAGCAGGTACGCGGTGAAGCCGATCATCCCGCCGGAGTGGCCGAGCAGGTCGCGCTCGCCGCGGACCCACTTGACCCCGTAGCCGTAGACCTCCCCGGGCGCCTCGGGGTCCTCGGCGACGGGGGTCGTCATGCGCTCGAAGCTCTCGGGGCTGAGCACGCCGCGGCCGCCGTGCAGCAGCAGCCGGGCGTAGCGGGCGAGCTCGTCGGCGGTCGCGCAGATCGTCCCGTCGGCCGTGGCGCTCTCGAACCAGGGGGACGGCACGAACCCGTGCCGCGGCAGCCAGGGGCGGTCGGTGAACGGCGAGGTGTAGCCGACGGCCAGGCGCTCGCGGACGGCGTCGGTGATGATCACGTCGGCCTCGCCCATCCCGATCGGCTCCATGACCCGTTCGCGCACGACCTCCCACCAGCGCCGCCCGGTCACGGCCTCGAGCACGAGCCCGAGCGCCTTGTACCCGACGTTCGAGTACCGGAACCGCTCCCCCGGCGGCCAGCCCGCCGGCGTCTCCCGCAGCAGCCAGACCTCGTGGGCCGCCTCGCCGGTCGCGTCCATGCCGCAGACGATCCCGGCGGTGTGCGAGAGGAGGTGGTGCACCGTGATCGGCCCGAGCGGTTCCCGCACGGCGAACCAGGGCAGGTACTCGGTCACCGGGGCGTCGAGCGCGAGCCTGCCGGCCTCGTGCTCCTGCAGGAGCGCCATCGCGGTGAAACCCTTGGAGATCGATCCGATCTGGAAGCGGTGGCGCTCGCCGACGGGCTCGCGGGCGTCGAGGTTCGCGAAGCCCCGGTGCAGCACGGCGATGGTGGCATCGCGGTCGGTGAGCGCGAGCGCGAGGCCCGGCGTGTCGAAGCGCTCGAGGTGCCGGTCGCAGAAGGCCTCGATCCGCCGGACGGCCTCGTCGAGTCCGGCCATCGCGGCTCAGCCGAAGAACAGCGCGAGCTCCCGCTCGGCCGAGGCCGCCGAGTCGCTGCCGTGGACGAGGTTCTCGGTGATCTCCAGGCCGAAGTCCCCCCGGATCGTCCCGGGGGGCGCGGTCGCGGGGTCGGTGGGGCCCATCATCGTGCGCAGGACCTCGACGGCCCGCTCGCCCTCCAGGCGCGCGACGACGACCGGCCCCGAGGTGATGAACGCGACGAGGTCCTCGAAGAACGGCTTCTCGCGGTGCTCGGCGTAGTGCCGCTCCGCGAGCTCGCGCTCGATCGTCATCATCCTCAGCGCGGTGACGCGCAGGCCCTTGGCCTCCACGCGGCGCAGCACCTCGCCGATCAGGCCCCGGCGCACGCCGTCGGGCTTCACGATCAACAGCGTCGACTCGATCGCCATCCCCCTTCCTTCCCCCGCCGCTGAAGGTCGGCCCAGTGTAGCGGCCCCTACGCGAGCCCGAGCGCGCGCCGAGCGTCGGCGACCGTGAACAGCGATCCGGTCACGACGATCGCGTCGCCCTCGTCGGCGCCCGACCGCGCGGCCTCCAGCGCGGCCCCCACGGACGGGGCGGTGCGGACCTCCAGGCCCAGCGAGGCGCACACCTCCGCCACCTCGTCGGGATCGGCGCTTCGAACCGTGTCGTTGCGGGTCGCCCACACGGCGTCGGCGATCGGCGCGATCGCTCCGCAGATCCCTGGGAGGTCCTTGTCCGCCGAGACCGCGAGCACGACGTGGAGCCGCTGCCACAAGAAGGCCTCGCCGAGCGCCGTACGCAGGGCCTGGGCTCCGGCGGGGTTGTGCGCGCCGTCGAGGATCACGAGCGGGGCGTGGCCGACGACCTCGAGCCGACCGGGCGTGCGGACGTCGGCCAGCGCCGAGCGCAGGGCCTCCTCGTCGAGGGCCCGTTCGACGAGCGCCTCGAACGCCGCGACGCCCGCCGCGGCGTTTCGGGCCGCGTGCTCCCCGTGCAGCGGCAGGAACAGCTCGTCGTAGGTCGCAAGGGGCGTGCGGACCGCGACGAGCTGGCCGCCGACCGCGATCCGGCGGTCCGCGACGGCCCAGTCCTCCCCCTCCCACCGGAGCGTGGCCCCAACCTCCTCGCCGCGCGCCCGGAGCACCGCGGCGGCCGCGTCCTCCTGCGAGCGCACGATCGCGACCGATCCCGGCTTGATGATCCCGGCCTTCTCCCGGGCGATGTCGACGAGCCCCGGACCGAGCTGCTGCACGTGGTCCATCCCGATCGGGCACACGACGGCGACCTCGCCGGCGACGACGTTCGTCGCATCCCAGGCTCCACCCATCCCCACCTCGATCACGCCGACGCCCACGGGGCGATCCGCGAACCACAGGAAGGCGAGCGCCGTCGCGGCCTCGAAGTAGGTCACCGGGCCGTGCCCGAGCCCGTCGACGACCTCGAGGACCGGGGCGAGACGGGCCCACTCCTCCGCGAACTCCTCCTCCGTGATCTCCTCTCCGCACACGGCGAAGCGCTCACGGATCGACGTGAGGTGCGGCGAGGTGTACAGGCCCGCCCGCAGACCGTGCGCGCACGCGATCGTCGTGGTCACGCGCGCGGTCGTCGTCTTGCCGTTCGTACCGGTGACGTGCACCGTGGGGAACGTGCGCTCGGGGTGGTCGAGGTAGGCGACGAGCTCGCGTATCCGGTCCAGGCTCGGACCCGGCATGTGCTCCGGCTGACGAGCCTCCAGCGCCCGGACCGCGTCCTCGAACTGCACGGGGCCTCAGGCCTGCGCCGGCTCGCCGAGCACGACCTCGACCGAGGGCTCGGGGGCCGGGCTCGTCTCCAAACGCTCGACCGTCCCGGCCTCGCGTACGTCGGCCTCGACGTCGGCGAGCTTCGCGAGCCGCTCGGGGGTGTCGCGAACGGTCACGCGCAGCACGGGCGCGCGCAGCGAGACCTTCGCGAGCGCCTTCTGCTTGCGGATCGCCGTGAGGACCTCGGCGGCCACCTCGTAGACCTCCGGATCGGCGCCTCGGGCCACGACGAGCTCCTCGGGCGTCGGCCAGGCGGCGCGGTGGACCGAGCCCTGGCGCCACCATGACCAGACCTCCTCGGTCACGTACGGCAGGAACGGGGCGAACAGCCGAACGAGCACGTCCAGGGCCGAGCGCAGCGTCGCGACGGCCGAGCCGGCCCGCTGGGGGCCGTGGACGCCGTAGGCCCGCTGCTTCACGAGCTCGAGGTAGTCGTCGGTGAAGCCCCAGAAGAACCGCTCGGTGAGGTCGAGGGCGCGGGCGTGCTCGTAGTCCTCGAAGGCGTCGGTCGCCTGCGCGACGACCCCGGCGAGCGACGCGAGCAGCGCGAGGTCCACCGGCTCGGTGACCTCCCCGGGCGGCGCCTGCATCGACAGCACGAAGCGCGAGGCGTTGAGGATCTTGATCGCCAGCCGCCGCCCGACCCGCATCTGCTGCTCGTCGAAGGCGGCGTCGTAGCCGAGGCGGGCTGAGGCGGCCCAGTAGCGGACCGCGTCGGCGCTGTGCCGCTCGAACATCTCGATCGGCGTCACGACGTTGCCCTTGGATTTCGACATCTTCTTGCGTTCGGGATCCAGCACGAACCCGCTGATCGCCGCATCGGTCCAGGGCAGCGACCCGTGCTCGAGGTGAGCGCGCAACACCGTGTAGAACAACCACGTGCGGATGATCTCGTGCGCCTGGGGCCGCAGGTCCATCGGGAAGAGCCGGCCGAACAGGTCGGGGTCGTCCTCCCACCGCGCCGCGATCTGGGGGGTGAGCGACGAGGTCGCCCACGTGTCCATCACGTCCGGGTCGCCGGTGAACCCCCCCGGCACGTCGCGCTGGTCCGCCCGGTATCCGGGCGGGACGTCGTCCAAGGGGTCGATCGGAAGCGTCGACTCCTCCGGCAGGATGGGGTCGTCGTAGCGGGGAGCGCCCGCGTCGTCGAGCGGGTACCACACGGGGAACGGCACCCCGAAGTACCGCTGCCGGCTGATCGCCCAGTCCTGGTTCAGCCCCTCGACCCAGGAGGCGTAGCGGGCGCCCATGAACGCGGGGTGCCACCGCAGCTCGCGCCCGCGTTCGAGCAGTTCCTCCCGGAACTCGAGCGTCTTCACGAACCACTGCCGGCTCGTGATGATCTCCAGCGGCCGGTCTCCCTTCTCGAAGAACTTCACGACGTGGCGGACCGGCGTCGGTTCGCCGAGCAGCCACCCGCCCTGCGCGAGGAGCTCGGCCACGCGCCGGCGCGCGCGGGCGGCCGGCAGGCCGGCGAGCTCGTCGATGGCGGCGTTCGCCCGCTCGGGCTCCCGCGACTCCCAGCCGGGCACGCCGAACCGTACCGGCGCCAGGGTCCCGTCCCGGCGCACGACGACCCGGGTCGGCAGGCCGAGCTCACGCCACCACTGAACGTCGGTCACGTCGCCGAACGTGCAGACCTGGGCGGCGCCGGTCCCCTTCTCGGGGTCGGCGAGCTCGTGGGCCACGATCGGGACCGGCACCCGGAACAGCGGGGTGAGCGCCGTTCGCCCCACGAGGGCCGCGTAGCGCTCGTCGCTGGGGTGCACGACCACGGCGACGCAGGCGGGGATCAGCTCGGGTCGCGAGGTCTCGACCTCGATCCGCCCATCTTCCCCCTCCAGGTCGAAGGCGACCCGGTGGTAGGTCCCGTCGACCTCGCGGTCCTCGATCTCGGCCTGGGCGACCGCCGTGTGGAAATCGACGTCCCACATCGTGGGCGCCTCGGCGCTGTAGGCGAGCCCGCGGCGCACGAGGCGAAGGAACGCGCGCTGGGACACCCGTCGGGCCACGTCGCCGATCGTCGTGTAGGTCTGGGTCCAGTCGACCGACAGCCCCAGGCGACGGAAGAGGTCCTCGAACGCCTTCTCGTCCTCGGCGGTCAGCCGGGAGCACAGCTCGATGAAGTTCGGGCGGCTGATCGCGAGCGGCTCCCCCGCCGTCCGAGGCTCGAACCGCGCCGCGTCGATGGAGGGATCGTAGGCGAGCGAGGGGTCGCAGCGCACCCCGTAGTAGTTCTGCACACGGCGCTCGGTCGGCAGCCCGTTGTCGTCCCACCCCATCGGGTAGAAGACCTCGAAGCCGCGCATCCGCTTGTAGCGGGCCACGAGATCGGTGTGCGTGTAGGACATGACGTGGCCGACGTGGAGCGAGCCGCTCGCCGTCGGGGGCGGGGTGTCGATCGCATAGATCCGCTCCCGAGGCTTCGAGCGGTCGAACCGGTAGATGCCATCGGCCTCCCACCGCTCGCCCCACTTCGCCTCGAGCCCGTCGAGCGAGGGCTTGTCCGGCACGCTCATGGCGCGCCAGTGTAGCGACGTCGATGCGCCGCGGATCGTCCGGCTTCAGCCGTCCGAGGCCCGGAGCACGAGGGTGGGCCTGCCCTCGGCATCGAGCAGCGTGAGGGTCGGACCCTCGATCGCGAAGCCGGCCGTCCGCGAGAGCGCGTCGAGGACCGCGGCCTCCTGCTCCATCACGCCGGGCTCGGTGCAGGCCATCTCCGTGGCGGCGATCGCGCCGAACGTCAGCCGCTCCCCCGAGCGCTCGTAGGTCCCCGAGAACCGGTTGCAGCTCGCGTCGCCCGTCACGGTCCCGTCGATCGCCAGCAGGATGAACGCCGCCGTCCCGGGCACCGTCGAGGACACCGCGTCCCCGTCGACGAGCCCCTCGACCGACCAGCGGGTCCCGACGAGCTCCGCGGACGGCTCGGCGGAGAAGCCCAGGCGGCGGTCGGGACCGATGAGCGTGAGCGCGCCGTCGCCCAGCTCGAAGGTCTCGACCGCCTCCAGCAGGTCGAAGAAGGTCGCGTCCATCGCCATGAGGGGCTCGTCGCAGGCGATCTCGGTCATCATCTCGATGCGGATCTGCAGGCGATCCCCCTCGAGCCGGTACGTGCCCCCGTAGTGGTTACAGAAGGCGGAGCCGCCGACCTCACCGCCCTCGAACCGGATCGTCGCGCGGGCGCCGGCCGGCGCCGACGGATCCACGCCCAGCACGGAGTCGCGGTCAACGACCCAGGTCGTGCCCTCCAACCCACCGGGGGCTGCGGGCGGTGGGGCCTCGGCGCAGGCTCCCAGCGCGACGGCCGCGACGAGCGCGAGCGCGACGGCCGGACGCTCGATCCGGATCGAACGGCCACGCATGGGCTCACCTCCCGGGTGTCGGCGCCCGGGGCGGTCCCGGGCGAACACCGGTTGGACGCCGGGGGGTCGCGGCGGGTTCCCGAGCGAGCGCCCGGACCCGCTAGGCCGTTCGCTCCTGGCGCTCGCGCTTCTTGGCGACCCGGCCGTCGCGCGGCACCAGGGTGGGGTTCACGCCCGTCAGGACGACGTCGCGGTCGACGAGGCACTTCGTGACGTCCTGCAGGGAGGGCAGCTCGTACATCACGTTGAGCAGCACCTCCTCCAGGATCGCCCGGAGCCCGCGCGCGCCGGTGCCGCGCAGGATCGCCTGCTCCGCGATCGCCCGCAGGGCCTCGTCGGTGAACTCCAGCTCCACGCCGTCGAACTCGAAGAACTTGCGGTACTGCTTGACGAGGGCGTTGCGCGGCTTCGTGAGGATGTCGACGAGGGCGTCCTCGTCGAGGTTGTTCACGTGGGTGATCACCGGCAGGCGCCCCACGAACTCCGGGATGAGGCCGAAGCGCAGGAGGTCCTCGGGGAGCACCTGCCCGAACAGCTCGCCGAGGTCCTTGTCCTCGCGGCGCACGATCTCGGCGCCGAACCCGACCCCCTTGCGGCCGATCCGCCGCTCGATGATGGTGTCGAGTCCGGCGAACGCGCCCCCGCAGATGAACAGGATGTTCGTGGTGTCGATCTGGATGAACTCCTGGTGCGGGTGCTTGCGCCCGCCCTGTGGGGGGACGCTCGCGGTCGTGCCCTCGAGGATCTTCAGCAGCGCCTGCTGGACCCCCTCGCCCGAGACGTCGCGGGTGATCGACGGGTTCTCGGACTTGCGGGCGATCTTGTCGATCTCGTCGATGTAGATGATCCCCGTCTCGGCCTTCTTCACGTCGTAGTCGGCCGCCTGGATCAGCTTGAGCAGGATGTTCTCGACGTCCTCGCCCACGTAGCCGGCCTCCGTGAGCGCGGTGGCGTCGGCGATGGCGAAGGGCACGTTGAGCATGCGGCCAGGGTCTGGGCGAGGTAGGGTCTTGCCGCAGCCGGTGGGGCCGATGAGCAGGATGTTCGACTTCTGGCAGCTCGACCTCGTGAGTGGCTTGGCTCCGACCTGGATCGCGCTTGTAGTGGTTGTAGACGGCGACCGACAGGACCTTCTTGGCGCGCTCCTGACCGACGACGTACTCGTCAGGAACTCGTAGATCTCGGCGGGCTTGGGCAGGCTCGTCGAGCGCAGCTCCGCGGTCTCGGACAGCTCCTCCTCGATGATCTCGTTGCACAGGTCGATGCACTCGTCGCAGATGTAGACGCCGGGGCCGGCGATCAGCTTCTTGACCTGCTTCTGGCCTTGCCGCAGAAGGAGCACTTCAGCAGCTCGCCACCGTCTCCGAACTTCGCCACCGCGTCCCTCCCGGTGCCCTCCGACCCCTGGCCGCTCGCGTCGCACGGGCTACCGAGCCGATGTACCGGGCCACCGCGCCAGCTCTCGCGACGCGGACGTGATGACCTCGTCGATGATGCCGTACTCCCGGGCCTGCCTGCGCCATGATAGAAGTCCCGGTCGGTGTCCTCGTCGATCTTGCTCGAGCGGCTGGCCGGTGTGCTGGGCCAGGATCTCGTCCAGGAGCTTGCGCATGCGGAGGATCTCCTTGGCCTGGATGCTCGATGTCCGCCGCCTGGCCCTGGCGCTCCGCCGTAGGGCTGGTGCAGCAGGATGCGGGAGTGCGGCAGGGCGAGCCGCTTGCCCTTCGTCCCCGCGGCCAGCAGCACCGCGGCCGCCGACGCCGCCATGCCCGATGCAGATCGTGGACACGTCCGGCTTGATGTACTGCATCGTGTCGTAGATCGCGAGCAGCGCGGTCATGCTCCGCCCGGCGAGTTGATGTACAGCTTGATGTCCTTGTCCGGGTCCTCGACTCCAGGTGCAGCAGCTGGGCCATGATCAGGTTGGCCGACCTCGTCGTCGATCGGCGTGCCGAGGAAGATGATGCGCTCCTTGAGCAGCCGCGAGTAGATGTCGAACGATCGCTCGCCGCGGCTCGTCTGCTCGATCACGACGGGGACGAGGTAGTTCTTGGCGTCCATCAGCTCTCCTTGGCGGTCGCCTCCGCCGGCTCCGGGGTCGGCTGCTCGGTCGCGTCCCCGTCCGCGGGCTCCGTGGTCTCGGTCTGGATATCGGCACGCTCGACGAGCAGGTCGAGGGCCTTCGTACGGATGATATCTCCGGCCAGCGTCACGATCTGGCCGCTGCGATCGAGCTGGTGGGCGAGCTCCTTGGGATCGCGGCCCCAAGCCCTGGCCAGCGCGGCGATCTCACGGCCGATCTCCTCGGCCGTCACCTCGATCCCGGCCGCCCGCGCAACGCCTTCGAGCACGAGGTCGGCCTTGATCGCCCGCACCGCGTGCTCCCGGGAGTCGTCGGCCAGGCGCGCCCGGTCCCACCCCTGCAGCTCGAGCAGCTGCTCCAGCGTGAGGCCGGCGCGCTCCGCCCGCTCCTGGGCGTGGAGCAGGCGGTGCTCGGTCTCCTCCTCGACGAGGGCCGGAGGCAGCTCGACGTCCACGCGGTCGATCATCGCCTGCAGCACGCGGTCGCGCACGACGCTGTCGGCCTCGCGCTCCTTGAGCTCGGCCAGGCGAGCCCGCACGTCGTCGCGGAGCTCGGCGATCGTGTCGAACTCCGACGCGGTCTGCGCGAAGGCGTCGTCGGCCTCGGGGAGCCTGAGGCCCTTGACGTCCTTCACGAGGACGCGGAACGACACCGTCCGCCCCGCGCGGTCGGGACCGAAGCGCTCGGGCAGCGCGCCTTCGAAGCTGAGGATGTCGCCGGGCTTGGCCCCGACGAGCCGCGAATCGAGCGCCTCGCCGAACTCCCCCGAGCCCACGCGGTACAGGTGCTCGTCGCGGGTCGCCTCCTCGAGCGGCTCGCCGTCCAGGGTCGTGGAGAGGTTGATCGTGACGACGTCGCCCTCCTGCGCGGGGCGGTCGACGGGCTCGAGCTCGGCGAACCGCTGGCGCAGCCGCTCGATCCAGGCCTCGACCTCCTCGTCGGTGACCTCGACCCGCGGCCGGGTCACCCGGACGCCGGTGTAGTCCTCCTCGGAGAACGTGAGGCGGGGGCGAACGTCGACGGTCGCCGTGAACACGAACGGCTTGCCGGGCTCGAGCTGCTCGACGTCGACCTGGGGATCGCCGATCGGCGCGAGGTCCTCGTCGCTCACGGCCCGGCGGAAATACGCGGGGACCCGTGAGCTCACGAACTCCTCGAGCACCGCCTCGCGACCGACCTTGGCGTCGATCACCGGCTTCGGCGCCTTGCCGGCGCGGAACCCCGGCACCTTGATCGCCCGGGCGATCTCCCGGTAGGTGCGATCCAGGTCGCGCTGGAACTCCTCGGCGTCGACCTCGATCGTGAGCTTGACGGTGTGCTCGGCGGTGCGTTCGACGGAGGTGTGCATCGGCATCCGAGAGGCAAGGCTACCGGAGATCGCGGCGATCCCCGCGAGCGGGCCCGCGCTAGGCTCCGGTCCATGTACGAGGACGAGCTCGCCGCGGCCGAGCGCCTGGCCGACGGCGCCGATCGGATCTCCACACAGCTGTTCCGAACGACGGGGCTTCGGGTGCGCCGCAAGCCCGATCGGACGCTCGTCACCGAGGCCGACCTCGCGATCGAGCGGTTCGTCCGCGAGGAACTCGCGGCCGCCTTCCCCGACGACCGGATCCTCGGCGAGGAGGAGGGGGGCGAGCTCGAGGCGGCCGGACGCCTGTGGGCGGTCGACCCGATCGACGCGACGGCCAACTTCGCGCGCGGCATCCCGGTCTGGGGAACGCTGATCGCGCTCCTGGAGGACGGCGAGCCGGTCGTCGGGGTCGTGAGCGCTCCGGCCCTCGGCGAGCGCTACAGCGCCGTCCGCGGCGGCGGCGCCCGGATGAACGGGGAGCCGATCGCGGTCTCGGAGGTCGCCTCGATCGCCGACGCCCAGGTCCTGCTGCACCAGATGGAGGCCCTGCTCGGCGGGCCGCTGCGGCCTCGCGTCGAGGCCCTGGTGCTCGACTGCTGGCGGCCGGCGGGGTTCGGCGACTTCTGGGGGCACCTGCTCGTCGCGCGCGGAGCCGCGGACGTGGCGATCGAGCCGGACCTCAACCTGTGGGACGTGGCCGCGCCGAGCCTGATCGTGCGCGAGGCGGGAGGTCTGGTGACGACGTTCGACGGCGGGCCGGTCGGCCACCGCACCTCGTGCCTGTCGACCAACGGTCGGCTGCACGAGGAGGTGCTCGCGCGCCTGACGCTCAGCTGAGCCAGATCCCCTCGGCGTCCCCGGCCCGGGCGAGGACCGCGGCGGCGGCCGCGACGTCTTGGACCCCGACGCCGGTGAGGTCGCACACGGTGAGCTCACGGTCGAAGGTGCGCCCCGGCTCCCGACCGGCGCAGATCGCGCCGAGCTCCACGGCCCGCTCCACCTGGTCGGGAGCGTGCTGCAGCTCGCCGAGGCGACGGCACTGGTCCCTGGAGTCCACCACGAGCCGATCGGCGCGCCGCAGGAGCGCCGGGTCGAGCTCCTGCTTGCCGGGGGCGTCGGATCCGACCGCCGTGACGTGGGCTCCCTCGCGCACCCACGCGGCCTCCACCAGGGGTTCGCGGGCGGCGGTGCAGGTGAGCACGACGTCGGCGCCCTCGACGGCCGCGGGCACGCTCGGCGCGACGTCGACCTCCACGCCGGCGCCCAGGCGACCCTCGAGCGCCTCGGCCAGCGCCCGTGCTCGGTGGGGGCGCCGTCCCCACACGCGGACCCTCCGCAGGCCGGGACGCACGATCGCGAGCGCCTCGGTCTGGAGCCGAGCCTGGACCCCGGTGCCGATCACCGCCACGGCGTCGACCGTCTCCGCAGCGAGGTGGCGGGCCGCCAGGCCGCCGGCCGCCGCGGTGCGAAGGTCCGTGATCGCCCCGCCGTCGAGCAGGACCGCCGCGGGGTGCCCGTCGGTGGCGTCGAAGACGACGACGAGCCCGTCGCTCACGACCTCCCCCTCCCGCGCGAACCCGCTGGCCACCTTCACCGCGTACACGGGCTCACCGTGCAGGTACCCGGCCTTGACGTGCACCTCGCCCCCGGCGTCGGGGACGTCGAGGTGGATCACCCCCGGGGTCTCGGCCGCGCCGGTCGCGAACGCCGCGAAGGCGGGCTCCAGCGCGTCGATGCAGGTCGCGAGGTCGAGCGCGCGAAGCACCTCCTCGCGCCGGAGCACGCGCACGGGCCCGGCCACGCACGCAGCCTACCCCGGCGGCCTTGGCGCCCGCGCGGCCCCCGCGCTAGCGTCGGACTCGCCCCACCGACCACCCCGGCCGCAGAGCACGACGCGAGGAGGCATCGTATGGCGCCGATCGAGCCCTTCCGGATGGAGCGCTACCAGTCGCTGTACTGGCACCGGGTGGACTACGACCTGTCGGAATCCGGCGTCACGCCGCTGTCGATCGCCGAGCTGCTGTCGCTGGCCGGCTCGGCCGCCTCCGAGGAGGTCCTCGGCCTCCGGCTCGGCTACCCGCTCTCGGAGGGCTCCGTGGCCACCCGGGAGGCGATCGCCGCCTGGTACCCGGGGGCGACCGCCGATGACGTCACGGTCACCAACGGCGGGAGCGAGGCGAACCTCGTCGTGCTCTGGGCGTTGCTGGAGCCGGGCGATCGGCTCGCGTTCATGGTGCCGAACTACGCGCAGGGCGCCGGCCTCGGCCCGGTCTTCGGCGAGGCGGTCGACCCGGTCCCGCTCGTCCTGCAGGCCGGACGGTGGCGCCTGGACCTCGACGCGCTCGAGCGGGCCGTCGGGCCGGCGACGAAGGTGATCATGGTCCTGCAACCCGAACAACCCGACCGGCTCGGTGCTCACCTCCGAGGAGATGGACGCCCTCATCGGAGCCGCCGAGCGGGTCGGGGCGTGGCTCGTCGCCGACGAGATCTACCGCGGGGCGGAGCTCGCGGGCGACGAGCCCACCCCGACCTTCTGGGGACGCACCGACCGAGCCGTGATCACGAGCGGGCTGTCGAAGGCCTTCGGGATGCCGGGCCTGCGGATCGGATGGGTCGTCGCGCCCCCCGAGGTGATCGCGCGCGTCTGGGAGCGCCACGACTACACGACGCTCTCGCCCGGCGCCGTCTCCGACCGGCTCACGCAGGTCGCGATGACGCCGGAGGTCCGCGAGCGGATCCTCGCGCGCACCCGCGGGATCGTGCGCGCCAACCTTCCCCGCCTGGAGGCGTGGATGCGCGAGGTCCCCTCGCTCACCTTCGTCGCGCCCGAGGCCGGGGCGATCTGCTACGCGCCCTACGACCTTCCGATCGATCCGAGCGAGCTCGCCGAGCGGATCCGGCTCGAGCGCAGCGTGCTGCTCGTGCCGGGCGACATGTT
Organism: Actinomycetota bacterium; assembly: GCA_026003015.1. Classification (GTDB taxonomy): domain Bacteria; phylum Actinomycetota; class UBA4738; order UBA4738; family HRBIN12; genus BPGL01. The sequence goes on from BPGL01000001.1 coordinate 789,673, forward strand.
CGGACTCGACCCGGCCGGGGCCGGGCGGGGCCTTCGCTTCGGCTACGGGTTCGACATGGACCACACGCTCGCCGGGCTCGCCCGCGTCGCCGAGGAGCTCGCCCTCGTGCGGGCGGCCTGAGGGCCGGGCGCCGGCGGGGCGGCTCGCGGGGTGACTTCAGGTCAGCTAAGCTGTCCCTCCCGCCGCGACGGACCCCCTGCTCTTCAGCGGGGCGCGCCGGCGGCCCGAGGACCGATGGCGACTGACCGCAAGTCACCCAGAGGCCCCCGCGCGGAGGCCAAGCGCGAGCTGATCCTGGCCTGTGCGACGCGTCGGTTCGCCCACCAGGGCTACCAGGGCACGAGGATCGAGGACATCGCCTCGGAGCTGCAGATCGCCAAGGGCTCGATCTTCCAGCACTTCGGCTCCAAGGCGGGGCTGTTCATCGAGGTGTACAAGCGGGCCGTCGCCGCGCTGCCCTCGTGGCTGTCGGCCCCCGAGGAGGTCCGCGCCCAAGGGTTCTTCGCCACCCTCCGCCACTGGCTCGAGCGCACCGAGCACCTCGTCGCCGAGGACTGGGTGCCCTACCGGATCTCGCTGATCGGCGCCTACGGCACCGACCTCGAGATCAAACGCGAGCTCAACCGCTTCATCGTCTCGGAGGACCCGTACGGAACGCTCGAGTTCGTCGAGTGGGGCCAGGCCCGCGGCGAGGTCCGCACCGACCTCGACGTCGAGGTGATCGCCTCGATGATCGATTGGCTGACGGGCGCGCTGCAGGACGCCCTCGTCACCGAGGAGCTCGACCCGGGGCTGTTCCACCGACTACGCCACCAGCCGGACCGACAGCGGGCCCGCCTGGAGCACTTCGCGATCCTGCTCGAAAGCGCGATCGGCGCCCGGGGCGAGCGCGTCGGCTAGCGGCGTCGCGGCCCGCGGGCGAGCGCGGCCTCGGCGTCGGCCTCGCGCACCCGCCGCCGCCGGTAGTTCCACAGCGCGAAGCGATCGCACGCCGTCTCGGCGTGCGAGCTCGTCCCCCGCCGCTCCTTGAGGTACCAGTGCATCCACTCGTGCAGGTACAGGAACCGCAGGACCTCTCGGGGGGTGCGGAAGGTCACGCCCTCGGTGAGCCAGATGAACCGGAGGCCCTTGCCGGCCCGGCGCTTGGCCGCGTAGGGGATGACCTCCCCGAACGGGAAGAACGGCTCCGGGAGCTGCAGGACGATCACGCGCTCCTCGAAGTCGGTCCAGCCGGCCAGGTGCGGGCTGGACCGGTACCGGAGCGGTCGGACCACGACCCGGTAGCCCGGAGCCGGCGGCAGGCCCGACAGCGCCCAGCGGACCCGCTCCGCCGGGAGGCTCGCGATCTCGGAACGAACGCGCATGGCGGTCGCACAGGGTACGGGACGGATCAGACGACGACGTGGAGCCGACGTGAACGCTCGTCGTCGGTCCGAGACCGATAAGCGTCCCACGCCGCGGCGAGCCGCCCCACCCCCTCGTCGAGGACGTCCGGCGGCAGGACGAAGGGCAGCCGGAGATACTCACCGAACGCCCGCGTGGGCGAGCACATCGGGCCGGGGACCACCGTCACCCCGTAGCGCGCGGCGACCTCGGCGAACGCGGTAGCGTCGGCGCCGGGCAGCCGGACCCACATGCACAGGCCCCCCGCCGGCTCGCGCCAGCGCCACTCGGGCAGGTGTCTCGCGAGCAGCGCCGACAGGTGCGCGCAGCGCTCGCGGGCCAGCGCGGTGCGCCGCGATCGCTGCTCGTCGGCCCGGGCGAGCAGGGCCAGGGCGAGGGTCTGACTCGCCACCGAGGATCCGTGGTCTTCCAGCAGCTTCAGGCGAGCCAGGCGCCGGATCACCGGCTCGGGACCGCGGACGAACCCCACCCGGAGCCCGCCCCAGAACAGCTTGCTGAGCGAGCCGACGGTGAGGATCGGCGCGTCCGGAACGAACGCGGCGAGCGGCGGTGGCGGCGGAGCGGCGAGCGGCACGTCGGCGAGCGTCACGTCGTCGACGAGCGGCAGCTGGAGCTCGGCCGCCACGGTCGCGATCGCCCGGCGCTCGGACTCGGGGACGAGCGTGCCCGTCGGGTTGTGGAAGGTCGGGATCAGATAGGCGAGGCAGGGCTCGTGCTCGACGGCCGCGGCGCGCACGTCATCGGCCCGCACGCCGTCCGGTCCGACCGGGACGGGCGCCACGCGCGCCCCGGCGGCCTCGAGCTTGTCGAGCGTCGTCAGGTAGGTCGGGTCCTCGACGAGCACGACGTCCCCGCGGCGGACGTAGAGCTCGAGCACGAGGGCGATGCCCTGCTGAGCGCCGGTCGTCACGATGACCTCACGGTCGGTCGTCGGCAACCCCCACGCGCTCAAGTGCTCCGCGAGCGCAGAGCGCAGCGGCGGATAGCCGGCCGTGACGTACCCGGGATCGAGCGTCGCTCGCTGGAGCTCCTTGAGGGCGTCCTCGGCGACCCCCTCGAGCTCCAGGAGCTCGGGCGCCGGCACCGCCGCGACCGTGAACTCGATCGCGTCACCAGGCCCCTCGATCAGCGCTCGGAACGACGCGCTCGTTCGCCCGAGGGCTCCCGGGAGGTCCTTTCCGAAGGCGCGGGCCGGGCTTCGCCGGCGCACCCAGGTGCCGCTCCCCTGGCGGCGGTGGACCCAGCCCCCCTCCTCGAGCTCGTCGTAGGCCGCGACCACGGTCGAGCGACTCACGTGCAGGCGCGCGGCGAGGGCGCGCTCGGTCGGCAGGCGCCCCCCCGCCGGCACCGCGCCCTCGGCGATCGCGGCCCGCAGGGCGCGCGCGAGGCGCCGATACAGAGGGCCGTCCCCTTCCTGCCAGCTGGCCAGGGCAACGCCCAGCTGATCGCGCACCCATCGCCTCCTTGGGCCCGGCACCATCGGGGCCGGAAAGCGCCAATCTCGATCGATTGGCCCGTGCCATTTGGTGTCGAGACCCGCATTATGCCGGGTGACGCGGGTCCTTAGCAAGTCCAATCTGGGAGATGGCCCGCGCCGAGAGGAGGCCGACGATGACGACCCCTCGGCGCTCCGCCGGGCCCCATCCGGCGACGGTCCGCGCGGCGGTGGCGCTCCTCGCGATCGGCGCCATGATCGGTGCGATGGTCGCGGTCGGACGCTCGATCGGCCTGGCGGTGGTGTTCGGTGCGGTCGGGCTCGGCGCGGCCGCGTGGGTGGGCGGCGTGGACTCCCGGCGACCCGGCGACTGGTCGTGAGGCGAGCCGCACACGGGCCCGCGCGGAGCTACGGCGATGGGGCACGCCGAGCGGTCCCGGTCGCGATCGCGGTGCTCGCGTTCGGCATCACCTTCGGGGTCCTCGCGCGCGAGGCGGGGATCGGCCCCCTCGCGGCGATCCTCATGAGCGCGACGACGCTCGCCGGCAGCGCCCAGTTCGCGGCCGCATCCGTCCTGGCGGCGGGCGGCGGTGCCTCGACGGCGGTCCTCGCCGCCGCCTTGTTGAACGTCCGGTACCTCCCGATCGGCGTGAGCGTGGCGCCGTGGCTCGAGGGATCCCTCCTCCGCAGGCTGCTGACCGCGCACCTGATCGTCGACGAGTCCTGGGCGATCGCGGCCGACGGTCCGGGCCGATGGAACCCCCGCGTCCTGGTGGGTGCGGGAACGAGCGTGCTCGCCGCCTGGGTCGGCGGCACCGCGATCGGCGTGGCCTCCGGCGACCTCCTGGGGGACCCGACCCGCTTCGGCCTCGACGCCGCGTTCCCCGCGCTGTTCGTGGCCCTGCTCGCTCCCCAGCTGCGCAGCGCCGGCGCTCGCCTGGCGGCCGCGCTCGGGGCGACGATCGCCCTCGCGCTCGTGCCGCTCAGCGCCCCGGGCGTCCCGATCGTCGCTGCGACGGCGGCGGCGCTCGTCGGGCTGCGCTCCGGGCGATCGGAGACGCCTCGATGAGCACGGCCTGGACCGTGGTCGTCGTCACCGGGATCGTCACCCTGGCCCTGAAGGCCGCGGGCCCGGTGCTGCTCGGCGGGCGCCCCCTGCCCGACCCGGTCGCGCGGTTCGTGGCGCTGCTCGGACCGGCGCTGCTCGCCGCGCTCGTGGCGACGACGACGCTCGCGAGCGGCACCCGGCTCGTGCTCGACGCTCGCGCCGTCGGCGTGGCGGCCGCGGCCCTCGCCGTGTGGCGGCGCGCGCCGGTGCTCCTCGCGGTCGGGATCGCGGCCGCCGTCACCGCGCTCGCCCGGGTCGTCTGAGCCCTGGCCGGACGCGCCGCGAGCGTGGTTGGATTACGCGCGATGGCCCGGCTCCGCGACCTCGGCCTGTCGATCGGGACGCTTCCGGTCGGCCCGCTGAACGCGATCACCGACGTCGCCGGCGTCCGCGTTGGGATGACCACGCTGATCGAGGGCGACGGAGCGCTGCGCGTCGGGCACGGCCCCGTTCGAACCGGCGTGACCGTCATCGTTCCCCACGAGGCGATCGGCACCGAGGCCGTGTTCGCGGGCTGCCACCGGCTGAACGGCAACGGGGAGCTCACCGGCCTGGAGTGGGTCCGCGAGTCGGGGCAGCTGTCGACCCCGATCGCGATCACGAACACCCACAGCGTGGGCGTGGTGCGCGACGCCCTCGTCGCGCACGAGATCGCGAGGCGCGACGACGCGAGCTCGTACTGGAGCCTGCCGGTCGTGGGCGAGACCTACGACGGCGCGCTCAACGACATCAACGGGATGCACGTGCGTCCCGAGCACGTGCAGGCCGCGCTCGAGCGGGCCGTCGGCGGCCCCGTCCCCGAGGGCAACGTCGGCGGGGGCACCGGGATGATCTGCTTCGAGTTCAAGGGTGGCACGGGCACCGCCTCGCGCGTCGTCGACGGGTGGATCGTCGGGGTTCTCGTGCAGGCGAACTTCGGAGAACGCGAGCGACTCGCGATCGACGGGGTCCCCGTCGGGCGCGAGCTCGGGCGGGAGCGGATCCCATCGGCCTGGGACCAGGAGGCGGCGCTGCGCGAGAGCCGCAGCGTTCCCGGCGGAGGGTCCATCATCGCGGTCTGCGCGACGGACGCGCCGCTGCTACCGCACCAGCTCGAGCGGCTCGCCCAGCGCATCGGCCTCGGCGTCGCGCGGACCGGCGGCGCCGGCGGGCACTCGAGCGGGGACCTGTTCCTCGCGTTCTCCACCGCGACCCGGCTGCCGAGCGCGAAGATGGAGGAGTCGGCGGGCGTGCGCGCCGTCGACATGCTCGCCGACGGCGCGATCACCGCCCTGTTCTGGGGCGCGATCGAGGCGACCGAGGAGGCCGTCGCGAACGCGCTCGTCGCGGCCGAGACGATGACCGGGCGCGACGGGATCACCGCGTACGCGCTCCCCCACGACGAGCTCGTCGCCATCTGGCGCCGTCACGGTCGGTGAGAGCCGGTCGGGGCGGTCGGATTCGAACCGACGACCTCGTGCACCCAAAGCACGTGCGCTGACCAGGCTGCGCCACGCCCCGGCGAGCCGATGCTAACGCGCCGTTCGGCCGTTGCGAGCTCGGCTGGCGGCGCCGTAGGGTCGATCGAGCGATGTCGGTCCCCCGCGGCGCCACGGTCGGCTACTACGCGGCGGTCGCGCTGCTCCTCGTCGGGCTCGCGGTCGGAGGCGTCCTCGTCGCGCGCCTGATCGGGGGCACGACGGAGCTCGACGTCCGCGTCGGCGCACCGGTCGCCGTCACGTGCGAGGCCGGTGTCGGCGCGCCGGCGTGCTTCCGCATCGCGATCGGCAACGAGGCAGGTCAGACGGTCTCGGCCCAGTGCCTCACCGTTCCGGCCGAGGGAACCCAGGCGAGGATCGTCGGCGGCGAGGCGACGGCCGTGCTCACGCTCCTGCCCGGCGAGGAGCGCACGCTCACCGTCGCCGTCGACCCGCTCGACGGGGGCGTCGTCGGGCCGCCGTCGATGCGCTGCGCTCCGGTGGCGCCCTGAAATCACTCGGCTGCGATGGGCGTGCGGTTCCACGGCCATGGGACCGCGGGGAGGTCGTGCTGGCTCGGTTCCCTCAATGAAGCCCCGACCTTGCGGCCGGGGAAAGTCCTGGGATTCAGCGAGGGCCTGCAAGGGTCGTCGCTCCCTCAATGAAGCCCCGACCTTGCGGCCGGGGAAAGGGGAAGGGCATCGTCTCGGCCCGGCCCACCCGAACCCCCTCAATGAAGCCCCGACCTTGCGGCCGGGGAAAGCCGACGACGTGCCGGGTGATGTGCCCGAGCCCGTCCCGCCCTCAATGAAGCCCCGACCTTGCGGCCGGGGAAAGCTCCTCGGGTCGCAGACAGCAGGTCTCGCCGGTCGCCCCTCAATGAAGCCCCGACCTTGCGGCCGGGGAAAGTGGTGACGGAGCTGGGAGGGACCCAGCAGGGAGGTTAGCCCTCAATGAAGCCCCGACCTTGCGGCCGGGGAAAGCCGCCGAGCTCGGTCACCTTACTGTTAGGTAAGGTCCCTCAATGAAGCCCCGACCTTGCGGCCGGGGAAAGCGCCCGGCGCGGAACATGTCCCGTACGGTCTCGCGTCCCTCAATGAAGCCCCGACCTTGCGGCCGGGGAAAGCCGAATCCACCGCTCGGGATAGGATCCTCAAGCACCCTCCCTCAATGAAGCCCCGACCTTGCGGCCGGGGAAAGTCGCATCCTGCCGACGAGAAGTGCGACAAATCTGGCCCCCTCAATGAAGCCCCGACCTTGCGGCCGGGGAAAGTCCGTCACCATCACCCTACATCGACGCGTTGACATTGTCCCTCAATGAAGCCCCGACCTTGCGGCCGGGGAAAGGACAATGCACCGGACACCGGTGTCCACCTAACCATCACCCTCAATGAAGCCCCGACCTTGCGGCCGGGGAAAGTACTCGTCATGCCAGCGAACCCGGTCACACGGCCCTCCCTCAATGAAGCCCCGACCTTGCGGCCGGGGAAAGCTCACCGATGTTCATCCGCTACCTCCTCGTCGAGGACCGCCCTCAATGAAGCCCCGACCTTGCGGCCGGGGAAAGGAGCGCTACGGCCTGGTCATCTCCGAGGCCACCGGATGCCCTCAATGAAGCCCCGACCTTGCGGCCGGGGAAAGGGGTTGAGGCCCACCTGCTCGAAGATGGTCCGCGCCCCCTCAATGAAGCCCCGACCTTGCGGCCGGGGAAAGGAGCCGGAGGGGCCGGCCCGAGGGAGGTGAGTGAGATCCCTCAATGAAGCCCCGACCTTGCGGCCGGGGAAAGCACCGCGACGCAGGTCATCGTGCTGGCGGCCGTGCACCCTCAATGAAGCCCCGACCTTGCGGCCGGGGAAAGCGGCCGCGCGGCGGCGGACGGCCCGAGTACGTGACCCCCCTCAATGAAGCCCCGACCTTGCGGCCGGGGAAAGCCGCCGAGCGACCGAGGCGAGCTGCTGGTCAGGGTCCCTCAATGAAGCCCCGACCTTGCGGCCGGGGAAAGCTGGCGCGGCATGAGCTGGATCACGCCCGTGTTGCGGCCCTCAATGAAGCCCCGACCTTGCGGCCGGGGAAAGATGGAGTAGGACAGGTGCGTCACGGCGCTCGAGCCGAGGCCCTCAATGAAGCCCCGACCTTGCGGCCGGGGAAAGCGTGAGGTGATGTGGATGCCGCTGTTCCGCAAGCGCCCTCAATGAAGCCCCGACCTTGCGGCCGGGGAAAGCTTGCCGAGGTCCTAAGTCACATCCCGCCGACGAACCCTCAATGAAGCCCCGACCTTGCGGCCGGGGAAAGTCCCTCCGCGACCCAGAACCCATCCTCGCTCGTGCCCCCTCAATGAAGCCCCGACCTTGCGGCCGGGGAAAGCCCTTGAGAGATAGAGAGAGTGGTAACTCTCTCTATCTCCCCTCAATGAAGCCCCGACCTTGCGGCCGGGGAAAGCTCATCCTCTCATCGGGCGCGCGTCTCCTGCCAGGCGCCCTCAATGAAGCCCCGACCTTGCGGCCGGGGAAAGCACGGATGGCGCGTCGAGCATGCACGCGGGGTTCGACCCTCAATGAAGCCCCGACCTTGCGGCCGGGGAAAGTAACCCGGGCGATCCCGCCAGAGTCCCACTGGACGGTCCCTCAATGAAGCCCCGACCTTGCGGCCGGGGAAAGTGGCCGGGTCCTGGTCCATGTCGCGGACGACGACCCCCCCTCAATGAAGCCCCCGACCTTGCGGCCGGGGAAAGCGCTAGCGCCACACCGGGGATGCGGCCAGCGCGCGCCCTCAATGAAGCCCCGACCTTGCGGCCGGGGAAAGGTCATCGATGAGCGCGAGTCTCATGGGGCGGGCGTTCCCTCAATGAAGCCCCGACCTTGCGGCCGGGGAAAGACTGCACGACGTTGGTCAGGGTGACGCCACCCGCGGTCCCTCAATGAAGCCCCGACCTTGCGGCCGGGGAAAGCGGAGACGTGACCGTCACGGTGCCGACGGCCCAGGCCCCTCAATGAAGCCCCGACCTTGCGGCCGGGGAAAGACGGTCAGACGGCGGGTCACATCTCCTCGTCGTAGCGCCCTCAATGAAGCCCCGACCTTGCGGCCGGGGAAAGCTGAGTGCGCCCGCGGACCAGGTGCTTGACGGAGCGCCCTCAATGAAGCCCCGACCTTGCGGCCGGGGAAAGCTTTGAGTACGACGACAACATCGGCATGACGAAAGCGCCCTCAATGAAGCCCCGACCTTGCGGCCGGGGAAAGGACGCACCTGTCCTACTCCATCCCCATCACGCGAGTCCCTCAATGAAGCCCCGACCTTGCGGCCGGGGAAAGCTCGGACACGCGGGCTACAAGACGCAGGTCGCCCGAGTTCCCCTCAATGAAGCCCCGACCTTGCGGCCGGGGAAAGAACGCCTCCTGGAGGCCGACAAGCTCCACCGGCAGCGCCCCTCAATGAAGCCCCGACCTTGCGGCCGGGGAAAGCTGCTCAGCCGGCGCCGAGGTCGGTCCGTCATGGGCCCTCAATGAAGCCCCGACCTTGCGGCCGGGGAAAGGACCCGGCGAGCCGCGGACGTCACCCTGGACGGCCCTCAATGAAGCCCCGACCTTGCGGCCGGGGAAAGCGCCGGCACGGACGCGTCCCGGACGGCCGCGACCCCCTCAATGAAGCCCCGACCTTGCGGCCGGGGAAAGAGCGGAACCTATCCTAGCTGCTCAGAGGGCAGATCCAAGGGATGGATTCGAGCGCCTGCGGGACAGGGCACGTCACGGTGCGCATGGCTGGTGCCGAGGACCCCGTTCGACGCTAGCTGACGTGCCAACATGGCCCCGCGAGCGGTTCAGGGCGCGGGCCCCGTCACCAGAGCGCTCGAACATCCTATTGCACGCTATCGAGTTGACAAGGATCCGTCGAACCAGCGCTTGTTCCTACACGACCACGCCCCGCTCCGGGCGGGGCACCCGACCTACGCCCAGTTCGGTGATGCGCCGAGCCGCCGCACCACGTGCTGGTCCGAGGTCGATCACAACCACCGAGTCTTCCCGTACCGCCACCACCCGGAGGAGCGCCGATTCCATCATCGCCCGTTCCGCTCGAGACAGTTCACAAAGGAACACGGAGTACTGAAGTGGGTCACCGAAACCCATCATCGCTTGATACGTGCGGCGCAATCGACTCGGATCTCGGACGTCGTAACAAACGACGAAGCGGTGTCGACTCATCGGGTCACGAACGGCCGGTACTCAGAGAGCTCACCGGCGAACACGCGTGCCAGAAGGCGTGCCTGCATCTCCATGACGCGCCGATAGCTGACCTGGTAGCCGAACAGTGGATGACGAACCAACACGTCCATCCTGGACTCGAACGCACGGACGACCTTCCTTCTGCCCTGGGACGTGAGCGAGCAGGCTGGCCCTCGAATCACGAAGTCGGCTCGACGAACGATCCGGTTGTTGACGAGCTGCAAGACGACGGAGTCTCCGATGAGCGGTCGGAACTCCTCGATGAGGTCGAGTGCGAGCGATGGCCGGGCCACTCGCATCTGGTGATACACGCCCCGGTACGGATCGAGGCCGGCAGCCAACAGCGCCCGCACTCCTTCCTTCACGAGGAGGGAGTAGACGAACGACAGCAGCGCGTTGACGGGGTCGGGAGGCGGACGTCTGAGGCGCCCCACGCTATTGAATCCCATCGGTTCCTTCAACATCTCCGCGAACCTCGTGAAGTACACGCGCGAGGCCAGCCCCTCGATCCCGAGCAGCCGTTGCGGATCAGCGGAATCTTGTGCGAGGCGAGCGAGGCGGGCCAGCTCACGGAGCAGCGCCGCAGGCTTCTCGGGGTGGTTCCGCCGCACCAGCGTCCGCTGGTTGCGCAACTTCCCGACGACGAAGCTTCGGGCGAGTCCTAGGCTCCTTGCTGCATCGTCCGCGAGCCGGTACTGCTCGACGCGCAGGAGCACGTTGCGCCGCATCGGTCCCGTGGTGACGCCCACGAGCCATCCGCCATAGGTGTGATGCAGGATCGGAATCTCCCGCTCGATCAAGGCGCGCATGGCCTGCGCCGTCACCTGAACGTTGCCGTAGACCGAGAGCTGTGAGACGTCGAGCAATCGCACGCCGATCTCGTCGCGGCCGGGTGGACGCACGACCAGTCGCTCACCCGATCGGCCGATCACCGCCCCTTGCTCCTGGACGTAGACGGGAGCCGCGTCGTCACGAGCTGGGACCAGTCTGCGGACTTCCTCGGTCCGACCCCCGCGGAGCAACGTAACCTCGTCGGGTAGGCACACACCGACCAGCACGCAAGACGGACACTTCGGACTATCGTTCAGAGGCGGAGGGGGAGTCTCCTGCACCGCCACCGCCCGTGCCTCGCGTACCAGTTCGAGGGTTCTCGAGACCAGCGGTTCGTCGAAGGGCACCACCACGCGTGACCGCGAGCCCGCGTAGTACAGGATGCCCTCATCGACCTGGTATCCGTGCTCGCGCAACAGGAGTCCCTGGACGCAGAGCTGAACGCGCTCGGGCTCCCAAGGGCCTCGTGGTCCGGGCTTGCCCTTCTTGTAGTCGACCGGTCGAACCTTCCCATCCTCGGCCTCAACGATGTCCGTGCGCGCGACGAGGCCCAGGCGCTCGGAGGCCAGAAGCAGCCCCCTGGCGACGAACCGGTCCTCCGGGGCGAGATCCTCCGCAGGGGGCAGCCGCCCGCTCTCCACCTCCACCCGCGCATGAACGCGGGATCCTTCGAGCGTGTCCGCGTTCTCCGCCCACTCGCCGTAGATCCACTCGAGATAGAACAGGCGCGGGCAGTATGAGAACTCGTTGACCATCCGCGCCGGCACCAACGGGAGTTCCTCCTGGGTCACGGTACGGCTCCCGGTATCCGCTCACTCCGTCCGAGGCCACAGGACCTGCGCGGGTCCCAGCGGCCCGTCACTGTTCGTGAGCGTCGCGCGGTCCGCTCGTAGGACAGCAACAACGCCCAGAGCCCGGAGGGCTTCCGTCGCGCCACGGCGCTCACCGGCTCGGCGGACGAGAGGATGCGTCAGGATCACCTCTATCGCCGCAGGATCAAGCCCCTGTCGCCAAACGGGCCAGAGCAGCGCTCTCGGTCGGCCCCGTCGCCCGGTCGCCGTCCACCCCCAGGCCGTCGGCCGCCCACGCGCGCCACCCAAACGGAACCACGGCGCGGACTGCAAGGCCAGCCATTCCGCGCCCGTGACGGCGGCGTTTCGGGGCTCTCCGTCGGCCGTCACCGCCCCGTCTCGCACCGCTCGACGGTCGAGGTTGGCACCCGCGTCGTTCGGGTTCCTCCTCCACATCAGGCACGCCTGCCTCAGCAAGTCGGGATCGCCCACCACGGCTCGGAGCTTCGTCTCGTAGATCTGTCGCATCCTCTGCCGGCCCACCGGGGCGTACAACGGGGTCACGTGCGCCGTCTCCTCCCCGGGGAACGTCGAGCACTGATCCACGAGCGCACATAACCACCTGAGATCCGTCCGGCTCGTGGTCCATGCCACCTGAGCGACCCGCTCGGTCCACGCCCTCCGAGACGTGCGCACCGCGTCGAACGGCGGCTTCACACCGGTCATGCGCTCGATCTCTGACCGCTCCTTGTCGGTGTAGATCCGCGGGACGAGGTCGGCCAGGCGCGCCGGGACCGGGCGATCATCTCTCTGCATCTGCTCCGCGGCCTCCTGCAGCGCCTGGATCAGCGCATCCACGGTCGGGAACGGGGTCTCCAGGAGAGCCGGTCCCCCGACCGCCTCCCACCCCAGCCGGAGATCCTCGTCCGGCACGCCAGCCTCCGACCGGAGCACTTCGACGATCCCGAGCGCCGCCAGGAAGGCGATCGGATCGTCGCTGCAGAGGGCAGACAGGGTCAGGCTGCTCATCCGTACTCCTCCGACACGGCGATGTCAGCCAGGCGCACGACCGCTTCGAGCAGCGCGAGACCCCACCAGCCGTAGCGGCGGCATAGGAGCTCAACTCGCCGGGGTCCGCTCCAATCCACGTGATCGACCATGAGGCGCTCCGGGCTGGCCGAGACGTCGATCGGCCCGACCGCACCCTGCAGGGAGAGGAGATCGACCTCAACCAGACCCGCGGACGGAGGGAACAGCGGCCGCGCGCTCCCGTGGTGCGTGGCGACGAGGTGTCGCACCAGCAGCTCGTCGGCGCCCGACGCGCCATCGAGCACGAGATCTGCGATGGCGAGGGAGACAGCCTCATGCCGCCAATTGGGCGGGAGACCCGACCGCTGTCTGGCTCGCCTGAAGGCGTCGCGCTCAGCGGGGTCCATCCCCGACTTAGCGAGCACCACCCCGCTCGCCTCGAGTCGGTCTTCGTCGCCCCGGTGCAGCATGACCTGGAAGCGACGCTCCGCCTTGCCGGCGTCGTGGAGGTAGCCCGCGAGCTCGGCCGCCCGCTCAAGATCACCCGGCAATCCGATGCGCGCGGCCAGAGCGCGTGCCCGCCGACCAACGTCCTCGGCGTGCTGCGAGAGCGGGATCGGCAGCGACGCGACGCTCGTCGCGGCCTCGCCGTCGTCGCTTGCCTGCTCGACGAGGACGCGCCGCCGAGCCTGCACGATCAGGCCGAGCTCGGTACGGGCGGCCGGACCCCCGACGTCGACGATCCGAGCTTGGCCTTCGGCGAGCGCGCGACGCATGCGCTCGGCGTGATCGACCCATCGCGCTCGGACCGGATCGAGGTCCCCGCCGGCGCGCGCCTTCTCCACAGCTGTCGCCAGCAAGGCGTCCGCCGTTTCCCGCAGAGCGATCTCTGATCGGGACAACGCGACGCGGAAGCGATCGGGCTCGTCGCCCGTGACCCACGCGAGGATGGCGGGACGCAGACGAATCGCAGCACGAGGCCGCGGCACCAGGTCCGCCACATCGGGCGTGAACCCGGGGCTGCCCGTCCACCCCCAGGCGTCGTGGCCGCCCGCCTCGGGGTCGACGATCACCACATCGCCCGGCCGGATCCTTCTCGGATCCTCGAGCCGCTCGACCGATCCGTCAGCGTGCTGGACGAACGCCGTGGCCCCGCGCTCGGTGGATTCGCGCTCCTCGGGCTCGGGCACCGCCTCGAGATCCGCGAGCGGACCCGCGGCGATCCCTCGCAAGAACCGTCTCGCCGCCCACAACGGCACTTCCACCCGCTCGTCCTCTCGGATGGGGAGAGCCTCGAGCTCAACTTGCAGCGCCTCTACGCTGGGCAACGCAGCGCGCCAGCAGACCGACACCTCGGGCGAACCACGGTCCAAACCGTGAAGGAAGGGGTGGACGGGTTGGTCCGGTTCGGGCCCGGGCGAGGTCCTTGCCCAGGCATCGAGGTAGGGAGCGAGGAGGATCGGCACGTCCACCGGCTCGGCCGCACACCGCTCGAGATCAGCGGTGCCGACCAAGGAGCCGAGGCGCGCGAGGCCAGCTTCGAGCGTCGGCGCGTCGTCGGCGTCGGGGCGACGCGGGTCGAGTTCGACGGGCTCACGGTCGACGCGCTCTCGCAGCCATTCCCAGGTCCGTCCGATCCGGTCGCCGTAGACCCAGTCCTCCTCGTGCAGGACCCTCGCGAAGACGCATACCGCCTCGGCCTGCCCTCGCAACCCGAGTCGGTTGAGCCGACCGAGCCGCTGTAGGAGCGCGTCCAGAGGCGCCGCCTCGGTGATCAGGAGATCGACGTCGAGGTCCGCACCGACCTCGATCGTCTGCGTGGCGACCAGCACAGCCGGCAGCTCCCGAGGCGGACGAGGCTCCACCGCCGCGAAGGCCTCACGGATTTTGTCGGCCAGGCCGAGGTGCTCACGCTCGAACCCTCGACAGCGACCGACCAGGAGCGCGACGTCGGCCCGACCCCGCAGGGCGTCCCGGAGATCCTCGAACACGGCCCGCGCGGCCGGCACGGTGTTGGCCACTACGGCGAGCCGGGAAGGAGGAGCATCGGGGTCGTCCAGCGCGCGCGCCGCGAGCCCCGCGAGGCTCCGGGCAAGACGCGTCCGTCCATCACGGCCGGCCGCATCAAGCTCACAGAGCGCCAAGCGCCTAGCGGCGCCGAACCGCCGGCGGGCCGCTTCGGACCGCTCTTGGTCGGGGTTCGCGCGGACCACATCAGCTGTCTCGACCTCCCCCGCCCGAAGCGTGGCCGAGAGCAGCACCGCCCGAGGGGCGCGCCCGGGGAGGATGGGGCGATCCGCCCGGCTTTCGAGGCGATGAGCAGCGTCCAGGGTCTCGGCAAGAGCGGGGGCCAGGTGCGCTTCGTCCAGGAGGACCAGGGCGTCGCGCCCGCACAGGGCCGCGTCGATCGGCCGCAGACGCTCCCCAACGCCGTAGCCGCGGAACAGCAACCGGCTGCCGAACTGATCCACGGTCCCGGCGATCACCGCGGGCTGCGCCGGAGATGCAAGCCACCGCCACGACCACGTGACACCGCCCCGCATGCGGACGACCTCGAGAGCCCTGGGTCCTCCGCCGATCCGGAGGAGGCGATCCGCGACGAGGGCCACCGCCGGGTCCTCCGGTGCCTCGAGCGCGGCCGCGATCCGCCGGGCGCGCTCGAACGCTTGATCGACGAGGAGCCGTCGGTCCACGACCATGAACGTCCTCGTCGGCGCCGTCCGGCGCTCGGGCGGGACGTCCGCCTGCGCCGCGAGGGCGACAACGGCGACGTCGAGCGCCGCCGTTTTGCCCAGTCCCGTCGGCACGTCGACCGCTCGAGGCCATCCCTCGCCCTCGATCACGCGCTCCGCGAGTGCTCGCTGCCAGGCGAACGGTTCGACGCCGTGCACGGCCCGGAAGAAGCGGACGAACAGGTCAACGCCGTCACCCATTTCCATCCACCGGAGCGCATAGGCCGAGTCCGACGAAACGCATGTTCCCGAGCAGCACCGGCCCTTCGACCGGCGCGGAGAATGTCACGACCACGTGGACCCAAGGACGGTTCGGCTCGCCCGAGCGACGCTTCCTGTCTCCCGGCCTGAACACAGGAGCACCATGCACCCCGGATCCGCGTCGCACCTCAATCTCCACCGGCTCCGGGTACCCGGCGAAGACGACCCCGTCCCTCAGGATCTCGGGGACGTCCGCCCACCGCTTTGGCCAACGATCCAGGACGACGGGCGTCACACTGGCCCACCGCTTCGAGGCGCGCGTCCACCGCCCTGGCTCGATCGACCAACGTCCGTCCGGAGGTGCGAGAGGCAGGGTGACACCGGGACCGGGGATACGCACCGCGTCGATCCGTGGACCCTCGTCTCTATCCAGACCAAGCAGTTGGAGCAGTGCCCGGCGGAGCTCCGGGGCCAGGGACCTACCGATCGCGATGCCCGCGCCGATCACATCACCCGTCGCATTAGGATGGCCCACGAAGGGGAGCCCAAGGAAGGCACAGCGCTCCTCAGGCGGGATCCGCTCACCGTGGCCATGGATCGGCGTCAGGTCGCCGGGTTCGAACGCAGGCCACGGGTCCGTGTCGCCAGGGGCTCCCAGGCGTGCCAGGAACGCGTCTCGTAGCGCGACGCCGACGCGCGCCGCGTGCCACCCGGCCACGCCAGCGCCGGCTGGGAACCCGAGCGTGAACAGGCGGGCGTACGGCCCAGGTACGGACGCGGACGCGACCGGGGGCTCCTCACCAGGCTGACCGAACGGGTGTGACCTCGACACAGCCTCGGCAGCCTCGCCGGCCTCGAAAGCCGAGCCGAGGGCGTCCACGTAGCCCGGGTAAGGGACCCTGAGCAGGTGCGGTCCGTCGGCGCTCGGGACGAATCGGCGCAGTTCTTCTCCAGCGCTCGGCTCGTTCGTCGAAACCCGCACGAGGACCATCCCGGCGGGCCTGCCCACGTACGAGACCCGCGACGCGAGGGCCCGCAGACCCTCGAGCACCTCCGGCGGAGGGGTCGCATCGGTCCACACGACGTGGTAGCTGTGACGTTTCGGCAGAGCCCTCGGCCACGTGCGCATGCCGTTCGTCCGCGCCGGGAGAGCGGCACCACCACGCTTCGCGATCGCGTTCGTCGGGACCCACGCTTGGAGCGTACTGGCCGTGGCTTCCGGCGCGATCACGTCGGGTGGACCTTGGCGCTCCAGCCACTCCAGGGCTCCTGTCTCAAGGTCCGAGCGGACCTGCGCGACGAGGGCGCAGAACAAGCGAGCGGGGTGTGGAGGCCACTCCGCCCGTTGGCCCCCCAGCCCGGCCTCGTACGTACCCGTCAGCAGCTCGACCTCGATCGCCAGGGGCATCTCAGTCCTCCTGCAGCTCCTCGATCCCGGCGAAGAACGCGTCGTCGATCGCCTGCTGGAGGTTGGCCCGGGGGCGGAGCACGATCGGCTCCGCGTGCCAGACGAGCCCGGCCTCCTCGGCCCGACCCACCGCATGGCGGAACAGTTCGAGGGCCGTCGCCCGATCGATCTCGAACGGCTCGGGCGCAGGGGCCGATCCCACCCAGGTGATCTCCTCGGAGACCTTCACCAGGTCACATCCCGACCGCAGGAACAACCCGGCGCCGCCGAACGCCAGCCGATCCCCGAGGATCGCGAGCGACGCGAGCACGGCGCGACCCGCCCTCGCGGCCTCCCCATCCTCGCCCAGACGCACGCGAGCCAGGGCCGGGAACGACAACACGCCGAGGCGCTCGATCCCGTCGAGCGTGACGCCCCCAGGCACCGACTGACCACGCTGGTTCTTCGTCGTCGGTGGGATCGCTCCCAGGCCCAGCTCGGACAGCCGCTTCTTGCCCTTTGGGTCTGGAACCCAATCGCGCCCCTCGACGACCGTTGCCTTCATCTGGCCCGAGGTGATCAGGTCGAATCGACCCGCTGCCCGCACGCCGTCGGCCGGATTCCACCCGACCATCTCAGACGTGTAGACGCGGGGGAATCGAGCCGCGAGCCGGAGCCCTCGATGGGAGTCCCAGACGCCGTAGACGAGGTCGGCCGGTGCGTACCGGTAGAGGGCCGAGGCGTCCTCGGGCGTGACGGCCCCCAGGGCGCCACCGGGTTCGGTGTCGTCGAACCGACGCCCGTCCCCGTCCTCAGCGTCGCGGAAGTACGCATCTCGGCTCCGGTGCGGCGCCGTGAGGGAGGTGATCCGCACCCGGCGTCCGTGGGTCTCGATAGCGAGCACGAGGTGAGGGATCCGGAGCCTCCCTCGCTCAACCTCGCGTGCGAGGGCCTCCTCGCAGCGGTTCGCCTGTGCCTGACGGCTGTCGAGCAACACCGCGCGCATCCCCTCCCCTCCCCGCCGGCGCTCCTCGAACAGGTAGGGCGTGCCACGGTCTTCGACCGGGTAGGTAGGGGGCGAAACCTTGGCGCCCACCCCTGCCGCTGGCTCGTAGGCCCCCCGGAACCGGAGCGCCGCGTCCATGCTCTCGAGGCTCGCGGCTGCTGCCAGCCGCTCATACAGCTCACTCACATCCATCCCCGTCCCCTCCTTTGACGACGACCCACCGGATCGTGGTTACGGGTCGTAGCTACGGAAGGGAACATGCCACGGGGGTGTGACACAAGTCACACTCCGCCCCTCCGGCAGGACCGGCTGGAGCGGCCCCAGGCACCGGGTCACGGCGGCATGTTGCCTGGGTATCCTGGGGGGCGTCCGCGGGTGTAGCTCAATGGTAGAGCCCCAGCCTTCCAAGCTGGTGGTGCGGGTTCGATTCCCGTCACCCGCTCTGCCGAAGCGGGCACGCCGGTGAAGCGATCCCGCCCGCCGCCATCGCCCGTCCGACAGCCCTACGACGTCCCGAGCGGCCCAGCCGCCTTCACCCGAACCCGCGAGGCCGGCTCGGCCAGGTAGGCGAGCGGGATCTCATCGACCTCGACGATCTCCACGCGGGCGGGATCCGCACCCGCCTGGATGGCACGCGCTCGCGCCTCGGCCGCGACGTCGGCGATCACCGCCTTCCGCGTACGCCCACCCATCGCCACCACCCGTTCCGCCTGCCCGCCGACGGCGGCGATCGCGGCCCCGATCGCGTTGGCGACCTCGAAGTGCTCGGGTCGATGGATCTCGCTCACGCCCGGCACTCGTTCCGGGACGAGGATGCTGCCGCCGCCCACCACCACGAGGGGCAGCTCCCCCTTGGCGACCTTGATCCGGTCGATCGCGTCGGCCAGCATCGCGTCGCTCCGCTCCATCGCCCGGGCGAGCAGCGCTTCGCATCGGCGAACGCCCTCGACCTCGCCGAGCCGAACCCGACCACATGCGACGGCTGCGTCGGTGAGGGTCGGCGTCGATCCTCCGAACACCAGCGCCTCCCCTCCGATCGCGTAGCCGACGCTTTCGGGCCCCACCCTGACGTCCCCGCCCACCTCCTCGACGACGGTCCCCCCGCCCAGGCTGATGCTCACGAGGTCCGGCATCCGGAAGTTCGTGCGGACGCCGCCGATCTCCACCCCGACCGCCGACTCCCGCGGGAACCCACCGACGAGCACGCCGATGTCGGTCGAGGTTCCCCCGACGTCGGCGACGATGCCGTCGGTAAGACCGGTGAGGTGGGCGGCGCCCCGGATGCTGTTCGCCGGCCCCGAGCCGATCGTGAGGACCGGGAACCGGGTCGCGTGGTCGATCCCCATCAACGTGCCGTCGTTCTGGGCGAAGAACGTCACCGGATCGAGGTTCCGCGCCGCGAGCGCCTCCCGGATCCCCTCCGCGACCTCCTGAGCCAGCCCCGCGAGCGCTGCGTTGAGGACGGTCGCGTTCTCCCGCTCGAGCAAGCCGACGGAGCCGATCTCGTGACTCAGGGACGCGTGGAGCTCCGGTCGGAGCTTCCCGACGAGCTCGGCCGCCGCGAGCTCGTGGGAGGACGACACGGGGGCGAAGACGCTCGTGATCGCGATCGCCTCGACGTCGTCGGGCAGCGCGGCCACGAACCGCGCGGTCGCCTCCCGGTCGAAGGGCGCGAGCTCGCGCCCGTCGTACTCGTGGCCTCCCCCGACGATCGCCTCCCCTGCCGAGACGGCGCGCCGCAGGTCGTCGGGCCAGCCGAACAGGGGGCGCACGGCATGCGTCGCCGGGCTGCCGATCCGCAGGACGCCCACCCGCCTGAGCCCCCGACGCTGCAGCACGGCGTTCATGGCGTGCGTGGTCCCGAGCATCACGTGGCCGATCCGTTCCCGAAGCTCCTCGGCTCCCAACAGCACGCGATCGATCGCGCGCACGATCCCGGTCGTCACGTCGGCGGTCGTCGGGGTCTTCGCCTTGGCAACGGGTCGACCGCCACGATCCAACAGGACCGCGTCGGTGTTGGTGCCGCCGACGTCGATCCCGAGGCGGTACCGCGCCCAGGGGCGCTCAGTCCGCCCCATGGATCTGCTCCACCGGGACGTAGGGGAACCCGTAGCCGAACGCCCGCGGGCCCGCGAGCTCCAACCCCTGCGGCGTGCGCCACAGCGGATCGCACGGGAAGGCCACGACACCCACCCGCTGGCCGTAGCGGATCCGTTCCGTCGAGATCGCCGCAGCCGACTCCGAGTCGATCACGGTGATGATGTCGGGCACCATGGCGAGCGGGTCGCCGTCTTCCAGCGCGACCAGGTTCTCGTTCTGCAGCTCCAGGCGCAGGGTCCGGCCCGCGTCCGAGCGCAACCCCTCGATCGTCACCGAGCCTCGGACGAACCCCCCCTCGGCTCGGCGCTCCACGTCCGTGACCTTGCCCTCGATCAGGACGTGGCCGCAGACCACCGCGGCGAGCGCATCGAGGGGATCGCCCTCGGCCTCCAGGACCGCGCGACCGATCCGCTGCGCCAGCGTGACGCTCCCGCGGATCGTCGCCGTCCGAGCCTGCTCGACCGTCATCTGGTACTCGGTCGACGACGCGGCACCGCCGAACTCGACCGAGCAGACGCGCTCCAGCCGTTCCATCCAGGTTCCCGAGACGGCGTGGACGACCACGACGTTGCCCCGCTCATCGGTCATGACGCCCGGCGTCGCCGGGACGCCGGCCACCTCCATCGCCACCTGGAAGACCTCCGGGAAGGCCCGGCCCATCCCGTCCGCGTCCACGATCGGCAGTCCGGCCCGCGCCGCCCAGGCGACCGGGGTCAGCCCGTTCGAACCCCCGATCTCGCCGCACATGAGCGCGGCCACGGGCCGGTTCCACAGCCGCTCGACCGCCTCACGCAACCGAAGGACCTCGTCGCCGGCCTCGATCTTCTCGATCGAGACGGTCGGCGCTCCGATGCCCCCACAGGGCATGACGAGGCCGTCGTCGGGGAGCGCGTCGAGGTCGACCACCTCCACGGGGCCGTGGTCGCCGACCGCCTGCAGGGCCGTCAAGAGGCCGACGCTGGTGTCCCCACCGCCGCCCGCCCCCAAGATCGCGCATCCGCGTGCGTAGGCGGGCAGGGATGACTCGTCCAGGCGCACGGCGCGGATGCTACCCGGCCGGTAGGCTGAGCTCGGCGAGCGCCGGTAGCTCAGCCTGGAAAGAGCGACGGACTTCTAATCCGTGGGTCGGAGGTTCGAATCCTCCCCGGCGCGCCAGCGCCCCCGCTGGGGCCTCGAGGACCCCGGGCGGGGTCCGATACCCTTGAAACCCCCATCCGGGGGCGAGGAAGCCCGAACCAGGAGGACGATCCATGCCCGAGGTCCGCCGCGCCGCCATCGCCTCGATCGCGCTCGCGATCGCCCTGACCGCCTGCTCGAGCGGCGGATCGGGCGGCGACGCCCAGCCGTCGGTCAGCCCCTCCCCGACGATCGAGCCGCTCGCGCTCGTGCGGGAGGCGTCGCGGGACCTTTCGAAGGAGACCGTCGAGGCGACCTTCGCCATGACGGTGGAGGGCGGGCAAGAGCACGTCGCGATCGAGGGCGAGATCCAGACGGACCCGGTCGCCCAGCGCGCGCGGTTCACGATGCTCACCACCGATCCCGAGACCGGCCAGGAGGCCGAGCTCGAAGGCATCGTCGACACGGGCGCGCTCTACCTGCGGGCGGGCGCGCTGATCGACGACGACAAGTGGGTCAAGATCGACGTCGGTGGCGAGTCGCCCTTCGGCCAGTTCGATCCCACGGGCATGGGGTCGCCGAACCCCGGCACCTTCCTCCAGTACATCCGAGGCGCCGGCACCCCCGAGATCGTCGGCACGGAGACCGTGAACGGAGCCGAGACCACCCACCTGTCGGGCACGATCGACCTGTCCAAGGCCGAGGCGGCGGTCCCGGCTCCGACCCGCGACGACTACCGTGAGAGCCTGCGGGAGCTCGAGGACCTCCTCGGGCGGCCCGAGGCCACCTATGACATCTGGGTCGACGGCGGGGGCGTGACCCGGCGCGTGATCTTCTCCTTCGGCAGCCAGGAGCAGGGCACGGTCCTCACGGTCCGGATGGACGTCGTGCGGATCGGCGGCCCGGTCGACATCGAGATCCCGAAGCCGAGCGAGGTCATCGACCTCGGGACCATCCAACTGCCTGGTCAGCCCGGGGGCTAGGGCTCACGCCTCTGGGATCAACGGCAGGAGCCGCGCCAGGCGCTCCTCCAGCGCCTCGCGGGTGGGCGCCGTGATCGTCACGTGGCCGACCTTGCGGCCGGGCCGCGGCGCCTTGCCGTAGCGGTGCAGGCGGGCCCCCGGGACGGCGAGGACGTCCGCGGGGTCGGGCAGCGCCCCGATGAGGTTCACCATCGCGCTCGGGCCCCGCGCCGTCGCCTCCCCCAGGGGCAGCCCGCACACCGCGCGCAGGTGCTGCTCGAACTGGCTCGTCGTGGCGCCCTCGATCGTCCAGTGCCCGGAGTTGTGCACGCGGGGGGCGATCTCGTTGCCGAGGAGCTCCTCCCCCACCTGGAACAGCTCGATCGCGATCACCCCGACGTAGTCGAGGCGCTCCAGGACCGCCCGCGCGAACCCCTCGGCACGGGCCTGGAGCGCGGGGGTCGCCTCGGGCGCCGGAGCGAGGGACAGGCGCAGGATCCCCTCGCGGTGCCGGTTCTCGACGAGCGGGTACGCGACGACGTCTCCCTCGAGCCCCCGCGCCGCGAGGACGGAGACCTCCCGGGAGAACGCGACCTTCGCCTCGAGGATCGACGGGCGCTCCCCGACCGCGCGCCAGGCGTCCTCGGCGCGCACGGGATCGAGCAGCACGAACTGACCCTTCCCGTCGTAGCCGAGGCGCCGCGTCTTCAGCACCGCCGGCAGGCCCACCCGCTCGATCGCGTCCTCGAGGGAGGCGAGGTCGTCCACGGGTGCGAACGGCGCGGTGGGGATCCCGAGCTCTCCGAACAGGGCCTTCTCGTTCAGCCGGTCCTGGGCCGCCTCGAGCGCCTGGGGCCCGGGGCGGACCGGTACCTGCGCGGCGAGGAACCGAGCGGCCTCGACGGGGACGTTCTCGAACTCGTAGGTCACGACGTCGCTCGTCTCGGCGAGGGAGGCGAGGGCCGGGCGGTCGTCGTAGGCCCCGACGATCGACGGCGCGACCTGCGAGGCGGCGGAGCCCTCCGCCGGGTCGAGGGTCGTGCACACGAGTCCGAGCTGGTGCCCGGCCAAGGCAAGCATCCGCCCGAGCTGGCCCCCGCCGACGATCCCGACGCGCACGGAGCCTTCCGTCAACCCGCGGTCGGATCTGGGCGCTCGAGCACGGCGCGGGTCTGCGCGGCGCGGTAGGCGACGAGGCGCTCGCGGACGCCGTCGTCGCCGAGCGCCACGATCGCCGCCGCGAGCAGGCCGGCGTTCACCGCGCCGGCGCGGCCGATCGCGAGGGTCCCCACCGGCACGCCGGCGGGCATCTGGGCGATCGACAACAGCGAGTCCATCCCCCGCAACGCCTTGGACTCGACGGGAACGCCGAGCACGGGGAGGTGGGTGTGGGCCGCGGTCATCCCCGGCAGGTGCGCGGCACCGCCGGCGCCCGCGACGATCACCCGAAGCCCGCGGCCGGCCGCCTCCCTCGCGTAGCTCGCCATCAGGTCCGGCGTCCGGTGCGCGGAGACGACCCGGACCTCGTAGGCGACGTCGAGCTCGTCGAGGACCTCGCAGGCGTGCCGCATCGTCTCCCAGTCCGAGCGGGAGCCCATGATCACGCCGACGAGCGGGTTCGACATGGCGCGGAGTCTATCCCCCACGCCCCCACCACCGCGACGATCGCGGCGGCGATCCCCAGGCCACCGACCACCGCAGCCGGGGACGCGAGCCACTCAGCGGGTGATCGCTTCGGCGAGCGACTCGAAGTTCTCGACGTAGCGCTCGGCGTCCCGATCGCTCATCACGATCGAGGTCGTCCACGACTCCCACTTCGAGCCGGGGGACTTGAACACGCCGCGGTTCAGCTGCCACAGCCACGCGAGCTGGGGGACCCGGTCGTCGATGGCCCACAGGTCCCGGTACTCGTGGATCGGCGTCGGGCTCCAGTCGATCGATCCCTTCGCCCCCAGCAGCTTCATGGACGCCGGCAGCCGGTAGCGCTCGATCACGTCCTCGCAGCGGCGCAGGATCGCGTTCAGCTCCTCCAGCCGGGCGTACGCGTCCTTCGTGAGGACGCGCGTGAGGTTCGCTTTCGCCGCGGCCATCGTGAGGGGGTTCCCGTTGAAGGTACCGACCTGCTCGATCTCACCCTCGACGATCGGACGCATCGCCTCCTCCGTACCGCCGATCGCCCCGCAGGGGATCCCCGCACCGAGCGCCTTCGCGAACGCCACGAGGTCCGGCTGCACGCCGAACGCCTCGATCGCGCCGCCCCAGGCCACCGTGAACCCGGTCTTCACCTCGTCGAACGCGAGCATCGCGCCGTTCGCGTGGCAGAGGTCCTTCAGCCGCTGAAGGTAGCCCGGATCGGGGAGCACGACCCCGCAGTTCGTCATCACCGGTTCGACGATCATCCCGGCGATCTGCCCTGGGTGCTCGGCGAAGGCGCGCTCCACGGCGTCGGCGTCGTTGAACGGGACGTTGATGACCGTTTCGGTCGCACCCCGGATCAAGCCCTTGCTCTGCGGCACCGACGCCGGATGCTCACGCGGCCCTGCCTGCTCGGGGGAGGGGAAGACGCTCACCATGAGGGCGTCGTGGTGCCCGTGGTAGCTCCCCTCGACCTTGAGCAGGAGGTCGCGCCCCGTCGATCCGCGCATCAGACGCACCACGTCGAGGGTCGCTTCGGTGCCGGAGTTCCCGAAGCGCCAGTACGGCAGCCCCGTGCGCTGGTACAGCTGCTCGGCCACGTCGAGGGCGTCCTCGGTCGGCTGCGCGAAGTGCGTGCCGAGCTCGACCCGCCGCTGGACCGCCTCGACGATCGTGGGGTGGGCATGGCCCATGACCATCACGCCGTAACCGTTGTGGTAGTCGACGTACTCGTTGCCGTCGATGTCCCATACGTGGGCGCCGCGTCCGTGGCTCACGTAGATCGGGTGGGGCGGCCACGTCTGCCAGCTGGATGAGACGCCGCCCGGCAGTCGCCGCTTGGCTTCCTCACGGTAGGCGAGGCTGCGGGCGTGCTTGACGTCGAGCGCTGCGACCTCGCGCTTCGTGAGCTCCTCGACGAGGTCGAGGTCGATCTCGACGCGATCGGTGACGGACATCGCTTCCTCCGGGGTCGCGGGCATCCTGCAGTCTAGCCGAGCCCGGGTCCCGGTCAGCCGGCGAGCATCGCGGCGAGCTCCCCGAAGTTGTCGACGTAGCGACGGGCGTCGTCCTCGCTGTGGGTGATGGCCGTCGTCCAGGTCTCCTGCTTCGTCCAGGGGGACTTGAACACACCGCGGTTCAGCTGCACGAGCCACGCCAGGTAGGTCACGCGTTCGTCGATCCCGATCGTGTCCCGGTACTCGTGGACCTCGGTGGGGCTGTAGATGACCGACCCCTTGGCGCCGATCCCCGTCACGTACGCGGGGAGCCGATGCTCCTCGATCGCAGCTGTACACCCCTCGGCGAGGATCTGGTGGATGCGGTCGAGGTGCTCGTAGGCCTCGGGCGTCATCACCTCGGTCAGCACGGCCTTCGTCGCCGCCATCGTGAGCGGGTTCCCGTTGAAGGTGCCGGCCATGTCGTAGACGCCTTCGACGACGGGGCGGAACAGCTCTCGGGTCGCTCCGATCGCTCCGCACGGCAGCCCGCCGCCGAGCGCCTTGGCCAGGCACACGATGTCGGGCGTGACGCCGAAGACCTGCGTCGCTCCCCCGTAGGAAAGCGTGAGCCCGGTCTTCACCTCGTCGAACGCGAGGTAGGCGCCGTGGGCGTGCAGGAGCTCCTTGAGACCCTGCAGGTAGCCGGGGCGAGGCAGGATCACCCCGCAGTTCATCATCGCGGGCTCGATGATCATCCCGGCGACGTTGCCCTCGTGCTCGGCGAGCGCCCGCTCGACCTCGGCGAGGTCGTTGAACGGAACGACGCGCACGAGGTCGGCGAACGCGGCGGGGATCCCCTCGGCCTGCGGGAGGGTCACGGGGTGCTCCCGGGGGCCGATCTTGTCCGGATCGGGGACGACGGAGAACATGAGCGAGTCGTGGTGGCCGTGGTAGCTGCCCTCGACCTTGAGGATCACGTCGCGGCCGGTGTTGGCCCGCATGAGCCGGACGGCCTCCAGGGTCGCCTCGGTGCCGGAGTTGCAGAAGCGCCACAGCGGGAGGCCGAAGCGCTCCACGAGGTTCTCCCCGACGGCGTCGAGCTCCCGGGTGGGCTGCGCGAAGTGGGTGCCGAGGCCGGCCTGGCGCCGGACCGCCTCCACGACCTTCGGGTGGGCGTGGCCCATCACCATCGCGCCGTACCCGAGGTGGTAGTCGACGTACTCGTTGCCGTCGATGTCCCAGAGGCGACTGCCCTGCCCCCGCTCGACGTAGATCGCGTGCGGCGGGGAATCCTGCCAGCTCGAGGCGACGCCCCCGGCGATCGTTCGTTCGGCCGTGCGCCGGTACTCGATCGAGGCGCGGTGCTTCGGCTCGAGCTTCGCCTCCTCCTCCGCGATCAGCGCGTCGATCCGCTCGAGGTCGAGCTCGATCGTGTCTCGAACCGTCATGCTGCCGCCTCCTCGGAGCCGCCTCGCCAGTTTGAACGGCCGTTCAAACGCTCGGGGTCATCGTGCCACACGGACGCCGGGGGCGACAAGCGCGCCCCGGACCCTCGGGGTCGACCGTGGAGGCGACAGGGCGGTTGCTAGAATCGCCCCGCCGTGGTGGCCGTAGCTCAATCCGGTTAGAGCACCAGGTTGTGGTCCTGGGGGTTGGGGGTTCAAGTCCCCTCGGTCACCCTCCCGCCCGCCTGCGCCTTGGTAGCCTGGAGCGGGCCTCTAGCTCAATTGGCAGAGCAACGGACTCTTAATCCGCAGGTTCGGGGTTCGAGTCCCCGGGGGCCCACCGGCAAACCCGCAGGTACACGACCTATCGGGCCGGCCTCGTGACGATGTCGTCGTCAGTGTCCCCGTCTCATCCCAGGACTCGAGGAGCTCCGCAAGGACCTCCCGCTGCCAACCACGGGCGAGGCGGAGAAGGCGTTCACCACCGACACGAAGAAGTTCGGCTCCATCCAGCGCCGGAGGATCCGGGACAAGCAGGGTGGGGGCATCAGTGGGTGACGACCCGAGGGCGGGACCGGGTAGCCTGACGGAACCGGCTCGTTCCTCGCTGGCTCCGAGGGGCATCCTCGACGTCGTGGACCGGGAAGCGGCCGCCTCTCACGAGGCCGGGCGGATCGTGGCGGAGCTTCGACCCTCGGGACGCGGGCGGCCACGCCGCGGGGTGTGTCGGATCGCTGCGGGGGCTACGACGCCGGCCGGCGGCCCCTCGACGAGGGGATCCTGGCCCTCACCGTTCGATCTGCCGTAGGCGAGCAACCGCCTCGTCGGCCGCGACGTCCCGCCCGGCCACGGCAACGATCCGCCGGTGCAGGGCGGGATCGTCCACGTCGGCCGCGATCAGCTCTGCGGCGCCCACGACGCCCGCGTCGCCGAGTTGCCGCCGGTGCAGGTACGCCCGCGCGAGGAACTCGCTCATCATGGTGCGCGCGGCGAGCACCTCCAGGTCGGGAACCCACGTCGCCGCCTGCGCGAGCCCGTGGCGGACGGCGAACGCGCAGGCGTGATCGAGCACGAACGCGTGCGCCCACAGCCACGCGTCGGACTCTCGGCGGCTCCGACGTATGGCGTCATCGAACCGATCCAGCGCCGCGCCCGTGTTCCCCCGCGCGTCGTCGAGCAGCGCCAGCCCGGCTGCGGCGATCCCCTCCCAGCAGCAGTCGCGGAGCTGGCATCCGAGCGCGAAGGCATGCTCCAGCCGATCGGCGGCGGCGGCGTGATCCCCGGCCGACACGTCCAGGATGCCGAGGAGGGCCTCCGGGTAGGGGACGAACGCGTTCCAGGCGAGCGCTCGTGCCTCCGCCATGGCCGACTCCAGCGCCGTGCGCGCCTCGGCCATCTCCTCGCGGATCACGTGGATCATCCCGATCTCACCCAGACACAGCGCGCGCGTGCGACGGTCCCCCAACGCCTCCGCGTCGCGGGCGGCGTCGCCTAGGAGCGCGAGCGCTTCGCCGTATCGCCCCACCTGGTAGGCGCAGGCCCCCCCGGCCCAGACGGAGGAACGGATGGTCGCCGGCGCTGGCCCGGGCCGCCTCGATCTGCGCGAGCGCTTGCGGGTAGCGCGCGCGGAGGGCCTCGATCCATGCCAGCTCCCGGTGTGCCTCCCCCGCCAGGCGCGGACTCCCCGCCCGCCGCGCGATGGCGACGGCTTCGTGCAGCGCGGCGGCGGCCTCCTCGTCCCGCCCGCGGGCCGCGTGGGCGAGCGCGGATCCCAGCGCCAGCAGCGAGCGGGCCTTCAGCTCGAGGTCGCCACAGGCGTGCGCCTCGGCCGCTGCGCGGCGGAGGCACTCGAGGCCCGCGTCGAGCGCCCCTGCACCGATCGCGGCTTCCCCGGCGTCGAGCTGCGCTTGCGCCGCTGCCCGGCCGGAGACGGCGGTGACGGTGGCGGTGATGCCGGTGGCCTCGGCGGCCGCGTACACCGCCGGCCCGGGCTCGATGCCAAGCTCCTTTCGGAACAGATCCGCGCACGCGGCCAGCTGCCGGGCGGCAGCCTCCCGGTCACCGGAGGCGGCGAGCGCCCGGATCAACAGCTCCTGGGAGCCTTCCTCGAAGGGATCCATCGCGACCAGGCGCGCCGCGAGATCGATCGCCTGTTCGCTCCGTCCGGCGGCCAGACGGGCGAGCGCGGCCTCGTGGAGCACCGCCTCCGCCTGGGCGTGCAGGTGTTGGCGCTGCGCCGTCAGCCACGCCTCGAACGCGGGGCTTCCGCCGAAGCTCATGCCTTCGAGCAGCTCGCGTCCCAGGCCCGGGATCTCCAGCGCGACCGCCCACGTCCCGCTGGTCAGCGCACGAACGTCGGCGAACGCATCCGGCGGCAGCTCGAGCGCCACCGGCGATCCGCGCAGGGCTTCCGGGAGCCCCAGCAGGCGTCGGAGCTCGGCGAGGTTCCACCGCAGCGCGCCGAGCGGATCGTCGGCTTCGGCGAACAGGAGCTGCGCCAGCTCCTCTCGCGTCGGCGCGCGGCCTGTGAGCAGCAGGTAGGCGAGCAACCCCCACGCCTTCCTGCCCCGGGGCGGAGGCTGCGGGGCGCCGCCGGCCTCGACCGACGGCGCCCCGAGCAGGTGGATCGCAAGGCGCATGCTCGCATGCTCGCGGGTGCGCGCCTCGGGCACAAGCCCTCCTTACACGGAGGTTCACATGGACGTTCCCATGGCCTCCAGGTTCTTCATGATCACCTCCATCGTGGCGGCGAGATCGGCCGAGGGGCTGAACTCGACGATCTCGGTCCCCGCGGTGAACACGGGGGTGTGGTCGGGGGGCGCGTAGTACGCCTCGCCGGCCTCGATGACGTCCTGGGAGCCGTCTCCGTACCGGTAGATGAGCCGGCCCTTGAGCACCACGCCCCAGTGAGGAGACTGGCACCGGTCGTTGGGCAACCCCTTGAACAGCGGGGCAGGGTCCTGATCCTGCGAGTAGGACTCGAACCCGATCGTGTACCCGCCGGCCTCCCCGTAGTGACCTTCGAAGCCAGGCGCCTGCTCGTGCTGCGCTGCCGATGCTTTGCCGATCTTGGCCATCCGCCACCTCCTCTTGGGCATCGGACGGCATGACCGTGAAGGCCGCCCGTGTGATGGAGCGTGTGAAGGAACCGGCGTCATCCTCGGTTCGGGGAAGAGGTCCTCACACGGACGCTCACATGCCGTGCGCCTACCGTCGGCCCGACGGATCGCAGGTGATCGGATCGGAGGATCTCATGAGAGGGACCAACGCGACGCGTACCGCCGTCGAGCTGCTCCGCCACGCAGCCGGCATCGCGCGCGAGGGGCACGATCCGCTGCCGAGGCTGGCCGCCTGGCTTCGCACCGTCCCGCTTCCCGAGGACGTCGAGGCGGCCCGCCCGGAGGCCATACGCCGGGCCGGCGCCCTCCCGATCGCCGCGCTGGAGGGCGGCCCGGCGCTCGGGCTCCGCTGGTTCCCGCCGGGCGTGCCCACCGACGTCCACGACCACGACGGCGGGTGGGGCGTGGTCCGGGTCCTGGAGGGGCGGGACCGTTACGAGACCTGGGCCCGATCGGCCGACGGATCGCTTCGCCGCGTATCGGTTCGCGAGCTCGGACCGGGGGACGTGGTCGCCTTCGATGCGGCGACGCTGCACGTCCAGGAGGGGCTCGACGCAGGCGCCCTGGAACTCGTGCTGCTGGAGCGTCTGCCGGCGCGGTACGCCGGCGAGGTCGAGGTGCTGCGATGATCCCCGCGACGACCGCACCCGAGATCCTGGAACGCTCGCCGTTCCGCGACCACGACGGAGCGTCGGGGGCGCGGCTCGAACGCGCCCGGCTGGCCGACGGCTCACGGGTGATCCTCAAACGTTTCGACCCGGCGCAGGACCTCACCATGGCGCTGCCTCCCGTCGGCGAGGTGCGCGAGATCGTCCTGTGGCGGGCGGGGGTGCTCGACCGTCTCCCCCCACCGATCGGCCATGCGATCGTCGGCGCCTGGCGCGAAGAGGGCTTCTGGGTCCTCGCGATGCGCGACCTGTCCGCGACCATCCTGGGATGGGAGAGCCGCATCAGCCGCGCGCAGTGCCGCCGCGTCATCGCGGCAGCGCTCGCGATGCACGAGCGCTTCCGCGGCGAGGAGATCGAGGACCTGCTGGCCCTCGAGGACCGCGTGGCGATCTTCTCCCCTCGGGTCATGGGATCGCTCCGCGGACGGGGGAATCCGTTGCCCGATCACTGCCTCCGCGGATGGGAGCGTTTCGCCGACATCGCGCCGCGCGACGTTGCCGACCTCGTGTTCGCCATCCACGAGCACCCGGGGATCCTCGCGGAACCGCTGAGGACACGGTCAGGCTCGACCCTGCTGCACGGCGACCTGTGGCTCCCCAACATCGCGCTCGAGCCGGACCGGGTCGTCGTCATCGACTGGGCGCTCGCGACCCAGGGGCCGCCGATCATCGAGTTCGCCTCGTTCTTGGCCGGCTGCGCGTCGCAGGTCTCCGCGACGCGTGAGGAGATCCTCGACGATATCCGCCGGCTCATGGGCGAACGGCACGACGAGGACGCGATGCGCCTCGGCTTGGTGCAGGGGATGGTGGAGATGGGCTGGAACATGGCGCTCCACGCGACCGAGCACGGGGGGCACCGAGGCCCTCGAGACCTTCGAGTGGTGGGTCGGCGCGGCCCGGCGCGCGCGCACCACCGGCCTGCTGATCTGACGGCCCGGAGACGGGCGATCGCTCCGCGAGAGGCTCTAACGATCGTCGGAGCCGCGAAGGTCGTCGAGGAGACCGTGGCCGGGGCGAAGTCGGTGGCGTTCGCCTGACGATGGCTGGGCTGGATACGTCATGAACCCGGCTCGGGGTCCGTCATCTCACGTACCGGTTCGATCCCGCGACGGTTTCCACCGACGCCAAAGATGCGCCGGGGCAGTGAACCGGGCCGAGACCCGGTTCCCCGTCGGTGCGGGTTCGTCGATCGAGCTCACGTGTCCGAACGCTCGGTAGCAAGCGGTAGGAGCAGCTGGGGGACCGCGCGACGCCGAAGCTTCCAAAGGGGGCACGATCCACCCCCACCCTACCCTCCCCGAGCCCCACCGAGCCGGCGTGGGTGGCTGAACCGGGAGGCCACGCGCCGGACCCGTCGCTCCGTCCGAGAGCGGCGACGCGCGATGGGCCGCTCCGCCGACACGACCGCGTAGAAGCGCGCCTTCACCGCCTCCGCCAACACGAGGTAGGCGACGACGAGCACCACCAGGATCGCTAGGAAGGAAAGGGGCAGCGGCACGAACCCGAAGGGCTCGGCGAGGAACGAGAACGGGAGCAGGACGCCCAGGGCGGCCACGCCGATCATCGCCACGAGCATCGGGAGGCTCGGGAGGCTCCGCAGGAACGGAACGCGTCGGGTCCTGATCACGAACACGATGAGGGTCTGGGTTGCGAGCGATTCCACGAACCAGCCCGACCGGAACTCGGGAGCCGCGGCGTGCAGCAGCAGCAGCAGCACGGCGAACGTCACGAAGTCGAAGGCCGAGCTGATGGGCCCGAAGACGCCCATGAAGCGCCGGATCAGTCGCACGTCCCAGTGCGCGGGGCGTTCCAGGAGCTCCTCGTCGACCCGATCGGTGGGGATCGTCATCTGGCCGGCGTCGTAGAGGAGGTTGTTCAGCAGGATCTGGGTCGGGAGCATCGGCAGGAACGGTAGGAACAGGGACGCCGCCGCTGCGCTGAACATGTTGCCGACGTTGGACGACGAGGCCATCAGGACGTACTTGACCGTGTTGGCGAAGATCCGCCGCCCCTCGGCCACCCCGTCCGCGACCACACCCAGGTCCTTCTCAAGCAGGACGATGTCCGCAGCCCGCCTTCGCGACGTCGGTCGCCGAGTCGACGGAGATCCCGACGTCCGCGTCGTGGAGGGCGATCGCATCGTTCGCCCCGTCTCCCAGGAAGGCGACGTCGGCCCCCGACCCCTGAGCGACCCGGATGATCCTCGACTTCTGCTCTGGGTCGACCCGTGCGAAGATGCCGGTACCCGGCAGCGCGGCCTCGAGCTGCTCGTTCGACATCCGGTCGAGCTGGGATCCCGTCAGCGTGGCTCCGACCGCAAGCCCGAGCTCTTCGGCCACCGCCCTGGCCACACGCTCGTTGTCGCCGGTCACCACCTTGACGGCGATCCCGAGCGCAGCGAGCCGGGCCAACGATCGACCGGCGTCGGCCTTCGGGGGATCCACGAAGCTCAACAGGCCCACGAGCTCCAGGTCACGCTCGTCGGCCGGGCTCACCGACGCCTGGTCCGCGGGGACCTCCCGCTGCGCCACCGCGACGACCCGACTCCCGGCATCGAACGCTCGTCGGAACACCTCCTCGGCCGTCGTCGGGAGGCGATCGCACCGCTGGAAGATGGCCTCGGGGGCCCCTTTCGTGATCACGAAGCGCCGGCCGTCGTCTTCGACGAGGCCCGTCATCATCCGCCGCTCGTGATCGAACGGAACAAGGTCGAGGAGGCGCGCCGATCCGACGAGCACCCCTCGCTCGGAGACGGGCTCCCAGAGCGCACGGTCGAGCGGGGACCCCTCAACGACCCTGCCGTCCTGCACCACCACGTCCGTGCACACAAGCCCCAGTCGCAGGACCTGGTCCGAAGGTCGTCCCTCGGCGTCGAGCGCCGCCGCAAAGGCGACCGCCCCCTCCGTGAGGGTTCCGGTCTTGTCCGTGAACAGCAGGTCGATGTTGGCGAGGTCCTCGATCGCGACGAGCCGCTTCACGACGACCTTCCTCCGCGCGAGGGCGCGAGTCCCGGTCGACAGACTCACGGTGACGATCGCGGGAAGCAGCTGAGGCGTGAGACCGATCGCGATCGCCAGCGAGAAGAGGAGCGCATCGATGAGCGGGCGGCGGAGCGCCACGTTGATCACGAAGATCGCGACCGTCAGCACCCCGGCCACCCCCACCAACAGCCGCGAGAAGTCGCGGAGGCCTGCCTGAAAGGCCGTCTCCGACGGCCGGTCGCCAAGGCGAAGGGCGATCCTCCCGAACTCGGTGGCGCTCCCCGTGCCGACGACGACCCCCGCCCCGGCCCCCGCACGCACGACCGTTCCCATCAGCGCACACGAGCCGAGCTCATGGGTGCTCGGCTCACCGCGAACGGGATCGGTGGACTTCGCGACCGGCACCGACTCCCCGGTCAGTACGGACTCGTCGCACGCGAGCCCGTTGGCCTCGAGCAGGCGGAGGTCCGCCGGCACCACGTCACCCACCCGGAGGTGGACGACGTCTCCGGGCACCACGTCGACGACGTCGAGCTCCAAGATCCTCCCCTCGCGCACGACCGAAACGCGGTGTCGGATCTTCGAGTGGAGCGCCTCCACAGCCTGCTCGGAGCGGTACTCGTTCACGAACCCCAGGCCGACGCTCAGGGTCACGATCGCGACGATGATGATCGCGTCGTTGCGGTCGCCCACGACGAGGGCCACGGTCGCGGCCGCGAGGAGCAAGAGGAGGAGGGGGTTCCGTACCTGGCGGAACAGGATCGCCGGGGCCCTGACCCGATGGGTCCGCACGGCGTTCGGTCCGACCAGGTCCAAACGGCGAGCGGCCTCGGCCGACGTCAGTCCGGCCACCCCGCTCCCAAGGCGCGAGAGCACGACCGCCGTGTCCAACCGAGCTGCCGATGCGAGGTCGAGCTCCGGCGTTCGGTGCGGGACCCGTCCCACGTCCTCGCAGGCTACTTGGAGACGAGGGCCTGCGAGCCCCGTCGCACCTCGCCCGCGACACCCACCGGAGCCGGGGGCGATCGCGACCGGGTCGAGGGATCGGGGTTCGAGCCCTCCCCGGCGTCAGCCGGCCACCGCTGCGGACGACGTCGCCCACACGGCCACGAGCGTCCCGAGGTAGACGAGCAGGAGCAGCACGGCGTCGGGCTCCAGACGACCGATCCGCGTCTCGGCCCCGTAGACGATGGCCGCAAGGGCGAGGGTCATCAGCAAGATGGCGCCGACACCCGCGGCGATCTCCGCGGCGCCCGTCACGGCGGCCAGCAGGGGGCCGGGCGTGTAGGCGGCGTCGACCACGACGAGGATGGCCATGTTCACGGCATTGCTGCCGAACAGGTTGCCGACGGCCAGATCGTGAGCGCCCATCCGGGCAGCCGCGAGCGAGGAGACGAGCTCCGGCAACGAGGTCACGATCGCGAGCATCGCGGCGCCGACGAAGGTCGCGCTCAGGCCCGCCGCCTCGGCGATCCCCTTGCCCGAGATGGCCACCACCGGCGCGCTTCCCAGGATGACGAGGGCCGCCACCGAGAAGCGAAGCAGGTCGGCACGCAGGTTTCGGCGATCCGACACCGACTCACCCCACCCGCCGGGCATGGGGATGTCCGCGACTCCCGCCTCCGCTTCCGTCCGCCCTGCGCGACGGCTCCGGCGGATCCATGCCACGGCCGCGACGTAGAGGAGCGCGATCGCGATCGTGTCGAGCCCTACCCACCCGATCCGCAGGTCGGGGCGGGTCACGATGCCCAACACGGCGAGGCTCGTGAGCGCCATCGCGATAGCCGCCACGCTTGCGTGTCCGAGTTCCACCGCAGGCCACACGCGTCGGCGAGCGGAGAGATCGACCACCGCGAGGATCGCCATGTTGGCCATGCTGCTGCCGAACAGGTCGCCGACCGCCAGCGACGGCGACCCGGCCAGCGCCGCACTGACGTCGGTCACGATCTCCGGAAGGGACGTGGCCGCAGCGACCAGGACCATCCCGACCAGCAGTCCGCCCAGGCCCGTCTCGGTCGCGATGGCATCGCCCGCCCTCGCCAGTCGTGTGCCGGCCAGGACCAGGACCGCCGAGGAGAGCGCGAAGACCACGACCCACTGACCGAGCCCGAGCTCCGCGTTCACGAACACGCCAGCCTCCTCGACGTCGCGAGCCCGCGCGGGATGCAGCGGGCGAGCCGGCCACACCCGCCGGGCCGAGGACGGACCGAGCGCGCCGCGTCGGCGGGTATCGTGCCTTGCGGCGGACGATACCGCCTCGGACGCTTCCGGATGGGGAGCTCCATGCCCGATGTCGGGGAGCGGGTGAGCAGCCACCATGGCAACCGGCCGACCAGGAGCATCTGGAACGGCGGCGCCTGAGACCGCGCTCGTGGATCCGTGGACGCTCGACGCCGATGTCGTCGCGGACATCCTGGGCTCGGACGGTACGAACGGCCTGTCGTCCACCGAGGCGTCGCGGAGGTTGGCACGGTTCGGACCGAACCGGCTGGAGGAGCACAGGCGCAAGCCGGCGTGGCTCCTGTTCGTCGAACAGTTCTCGAACGCCATGATCCTCATCCTGATCGTGGCCGCGGGCATCACGGCCGCTCTCGGTGATCTGAAGGACGCGATCGCGATCGTGGCCGTCGTGACCCTGAACGGCCTGGTCGGGTTCCTGCAGGAACATCGTGCGGAGCAGGCCGTGGCCGCCCTGATGCGGATGACGAGGCCGACGGCCCGGGCCATCCGAGACGGGCGATCGCTCACCGTCCCCGCAGCCGAGCTCGTGCCCGGAGATCTGGTCCTGCTTGAAGCGGGCGACGTGGTGGCGGCCGATCTCCGGCTGACCGAGGCCCGCGCGCTCCGGGTGAACGAAGCACCGCTCACCGGGGAGTCGGAGCCGGTCGCGAAGACCTCCGATCGTCTTCCCGGCGTGAGCGCGATGCTCGTGGCCGAGCGGCGCAACATGGCCTTCAAGGGAACGGAGGTCACGTACGGGCGCGGAGCGGGCGTGGTGGTGGCAACCGGCATGGCGACCGAGCTCGGACGCGTCGCCGGCCTTCTCGAGTCGCACCCTGCCGGACGAACGCCATTGCAGGACAAGCTCGCACGGCTGGGCAGACAGTTGGCCGTCGCGGCCCTTGCCGTCTGCGGGATCGTCTTCGCAGCCGGAGTCGCGCTCGGTGAGGAACCGCCGCGGATGTTCCTGACGGCGGTGAGCCTGGCGGTCTCCGCGATCCCCGAGGGGCTGCCGGTCGTCGTGACGGTATCGCTCGCCCTGGGAGCGCGACGGATGGCTCGGCAACGCGCCTTGATCCGCAAGCTCCCCGCCGTCGAGACCCTCGGCTCCGTGACGGTCATCTGTTCGGACAAGACGGGAACCCTCACGCAGAACCGGATGCTGGTCGAGCGCGTCTGGACGCCGCTCGGCGACTACCGGGTGTCGGGAACGGGCTACGCCCCGATCGGTGAGTTCCTCGGCGAGGCCGATGCCGACGACGACCCCTACCTCGATCGGCTCGCCTGGGTCGCCGCAGCCTGCAACGACGCCGAACTGCACGCGCCGGTCAAGGCGGGTGACCCGTGGACCGCCACGGGGGACCCGACCGAAGCCGCCCTGTTGGCCCTCGCCGGCAAGCGCGGGGTCTTCGGCGATGAGCTCAAGGAAAAGAACCCTCGGGTCGAAGAGCTCCCCTTCGATCCATCGCGCCGCAGGATGACCACGGTCCATGCCTCGGGCGGCGCTCTCCGGGTCGCGACGAAGGGCGCCCTCGAGGCCATCGCACCCCTGCTCCATCCCGACGATCGCGACCTGCTCGCCCGAGCGGAGGAGGCGGGATCGGCCTACGCGCAGGCGGGCTACCGCGTCCTCGCGCTGGCGGAGCGGTCGATCGACGAGGGGTGCCTCGGCGAAGGGTCCGTGGAGGCAGATCTACGACTGCTCGGCATCGTGGCGATGGCCGATCCCCCCAGACCCGAGTCGGCCGACGCGATCGAGGCCTGTCGTTCGGCCGGCGTTACCGTTGTCATGGTCACCGGCGACGATGCCCGAACCGCGCGAGCGATCGCCGAGCGTCTCGGCATCCTCGACGACGAGGGATCCGTCGTCTCGGGCTCGGAGCTGGCCGAGATGAGCACCGAGGAGCTCACCGGCCGCGTCCGAGACATCCGCGTGTACGCGAGGACCAGCCCCGAGCACAAGCTGCGGATCGTCGAGGCCTGGAAAGGCCTGGGCGCCGTAGTGGCCATGACGGGAGACGGGGTGAACGACGCGCCGGCGCTGCGGCGAGCCGACATCGGCGTGGCGATGGGGCTCATGGGAACGGAGGTCAGCAAGGAGGCCTCCGACATGGTGCTCGCCGACGACAACTTCGCCACGATCGTACGGGCCATCGAGGAGGGACGGCGCATCTACGACAACCTCCGCCGGTTCGTCCGGTACATCCTCGCAACCCACGCCGGCGAGATCGTCCTGTGGCTGATCGCCCTGGGCGCAGGCCTCCCCCTGCCCCTCGTGCCGATCCAGATCCTCTGGGTGAACCTCGTGACCGACGGCCTGCCCGCGATCGCTCTCGGGGTCGAGCCTGCGGAGCCCGGCGCGATGCGGCGACCACCTCGGCCGCGCGACGAGTCCATCTTCGCCCACGGCCTTTGGCAGCATGCGACGTGGGTGGGCGTCCTCATGGGCGTCGTCTG
Organism: Actinomycetota bacterium; assembly: GCA_026003015.1. Lineage (GTDB taxonomy): Bacteria > Actinomycetota > UBA4738 > UBA4738 > HRBIN12 > BPGL01. The sequence continues at coordinate 827,415 of BPGL01000001.1, forward strand.
CGTCGGCGTGCAGGCCGGAGCCCTCGCGGCCGACTGGCCGTGGTCGACGATGGTCTTCACCACGCTGGCGCTCCTGCAGCTCGGCAACGCGCTTGCGGTAAGGAGCGAACGCGAGAGCGTCTTCCGGCTCGGTCTTCGCTCGAACCCCTGGTTGATCGTGGCCGTGCTCGCCGCGACGGTGATCCAGCTCTCGATCGTCTACCTCCCGTTCCTCCAGGACGTGTTCCACACGGAGGCGTTGGACGGCACCCAGATCGCCGTGGTCGTCGTGGCCTCCTCGACGGTGTTCTGGGCGGTGGAAGCCGAGAAGTGGCTACGGCGCCGTCGTCGCGGCACCGCTGCGGCAACGAGCTAGGGCTCATCGGGCAGCCCCGCAGCTACGCTCGCTCACGCAGCCGGCTCGTGGTCCTCGCAGTCCACGCGGAGGTGCGGCTCCCCGAACGGAGCGTCGACGAACGCGCAGTGGTGGGGTCGCGCCGGATCGTCGTGCACGTTGGGTCGGAAGAACCGGCAGGTCGCGCACATCCGGGCGACCGGGATCCGGCCTCGAGCCTGGAGCACGACGATCAGCTTCACGATCGCGCCGAGCAGCGACGCCTGCTCCTCGGGCGACAGCGCGTCGATCGCCTCACGCAGGACGTCGGGCCAGTCGGCCAGGTCTCGCGCACGTCGCCGTCCGGCCGCGGTGAGCGCGACCGTGCGCGAGCGGCCGTCGGCCGGCGAGGGATCACGACGCACGAGCCCCTTCGCAACGAGCGCCCCGAGGGCCTCGCTCGTGGTGGCCGCGCCGATGCCGAGCTCCTCCGCGAGACGTCCCGGCGTCGCCGGACCACGTGTGAGCAGGAGCAGGGCCTGCGCCTGGGTCGCCGAGAGCCCCCGGGAGTTCGCGTCGCGTCGAGCCTCGTGCTTGAGGGCCAGGCTCACCTTCGCCAGACCGGTGGCAAGGCGCTCGGACAGGGGCCCGCTCGCCCGGGCGAAGGCCTCGGCGTCCACGGTCGCGGGCCCTCTACCAGTCCTCCGGAGCGTACGGACGGCTCCACAGCGCCACCTGGAGCACGACGGACTTGAACCAGGCCTGGTGCATCGCCTCGACGGCCTCGACGGCGTCGCCGCCCTTGGCGAGGAAGTCGCGGATCGTCGCCGTGATCGGGTAGATGAACGCGATCAGGTAGCGCAGCGGGACCTCCGGCTCGGCCTCGACGCCGTCGGTCTGGTTCTTCTTCGTGCGGTGGTGACGAAGGCCGATCTCCTCGGCGTAGGCGAGCCAGTCGGCGTCGAGCGGCCGGGTGCACGTGTCCAGGATCCAGCGCCCGAACCGCTCGCGCACCCGCGCGAGGTAGGTCGCGTCGGGCTGTCCGTCGGGGCCGGCGAAGTACCGCACCAGGTGCGGATGCGAGCCCACGAACCCGTACCACAGGTCGAGGACGTCGTCGACCTGCGGCTCGAGGACCTCGCCGGCCCGGCGCAGCCAGCGCTCGTCCTCTTCGGTGAACAGCACCGAGGCCCGGAGCCGCTCGAGGTCCTCCGCCGTCACCGGCGAGGGAGGCACACCGCCGTAGGCGTATCCGGGGATCGATGCGACGGCCAACCCGACCACCTCCTCCTCGCATGTACTTCGGACTCCGAACTATCTCACGCGGCGCGCGCCCGGTCAAGCGCGGCGTCGAGCGTCGGCTCCGTGGCCGTCTAGCGGCGGCTCGAGGCCATGAGCGCGAGGACCTCGTAGATCGTGTGGGCGGCGGCGATCGCGGTGAGCTCCGCGTGGTCGTAGGCGGGCGCGACCTCCACCAGGTCGGCGCCGACGATGGTCAGGCCGGCCAGGCCGCGGAGGACGCCGAGGAGCTCTCGACTCGTGAGCCCCCCTGCCTCGGGCGTCCCCGTGCCCGGCGCGTGGGCCGGGTCGAGCACGTCGATGTCGATCGACAGGTACACGGGGGCATCGCCCACGCGCTCGCGGATCCGCTCGGCGATCGCGGAGATGCCCTCGTCCTGGAACGCCATCGCGGGGACGACCCCGAACCCGAACCCGGCGTCGTCGGCGAGGTCCTGCCGGGAGAACAAGGGACCGCGGATCCCGACGTGCACCGATCGGTCCCGCTCCAACAGCCCCTCCTCGAACGCCCGACGGAACGGGGTACCGTGGGTGTAGCGCGCGCCGAAGTACGTGTCCCAGGTGTCCAGGTGCGCGTCGAAGTGCACGAGCGCGACGGGACCGCTGCGGGCGCTGACCGATCGCAGCAGCGGCAGCGCGATCGTGTGGTCGCCCCCGATCGCGATGAGGCGCCCGGCCCGCTCCCCGAGCGCTCGGGCCCCGCGCTCGATCGTCGCGATCGCCTCCTCGATCGAGAACGGCGTGCACGCGATGTCGCCCGCGTCGGCCACCTGCTGCGCTCCGAAGGGCTCGACGTCCAGCCCCGGGTGGAACGAGCGCAGCAGGCGCGACCCCTGGCGCACCGCCGCGGGCCCGAACCGAGCGCCGGGACGGTAGGTGGTCCCCCCGTCGAAGGGCACCCCGACGACCGCGACGTCGGCGCGGTGCACCTCCTCGATCGCGGGAAGCCGCGCGAACGTGGCCGGCCCGGCGAACCGGGGCACGACGAGGGGGTCGACCGGCCCCCGAACCTCGTCGCCCACCTCGTCGTCCCCCTTGCCGAACGCCCGCCCGCGGGATCCCACCGGAACGGATACCGACTCCGGACCCGCAGCCGCAATCGGCCGCGAGGCCGAACCGCGATCGCGTCTTCGTGTCTCGGGCCGATTGACGCTCCGAGAGCAGCGGGGCTACGTATCACCGGACGAGGGACCAGAGGGGGCGCGATGGGCGGGAACCGCTACAGCCGACGGGAGTTCATCAAGCGCGGCGGCGCGCTGGCCGGCGCGCTGGCCCTGCCGGGGGTGCTCGCCGCCTGCGGGCGCACGCCCGAGCAGGCCGGCACGGGCGCGAGCCCCACCGGCGCTGCGATCGACACCGGCAACATCGCCGGCACGAAGATCAAGGTCGGCACCTACGGCGGGTTCTTCGAGGAGAACTTCCGCAAGATGTACCCGGCCTTCACCGAGGAGACCGGCGTCGAGGTCGAGTCGGTGTCGCAACCGACGTCGGAGACCTGGGTCGTGCAGCTCGAGCAGGCGGCGAAGGCGGGCGCCGTCCCCGCCGACGTGTCCATGCTCTCGATCGTCGGGATGCTCCGCGCGATCAAGGGCGACATCCTCGCGACCTACGACCCCTCGAACCTGCAGAACCGGGAGTTCCTCGCCGACGGGTTCGTGCGGACGAACGACGCCGGGCAGGTGGTCGGGGTCGGGGCCGTGTCCTGGTACATCACGCTCGTGTCGAACACCGACCGGGTCCCGGAGAGCCCGGACTCCTGGTCGACGCTGTGGGACCCGCGCTGGCGCAACGAGCTCGCGCTGCTTCGGAACCCCGGCAACAGCTTCCTCCTGGAGATCACCGCGGCGACGCACTTCGGGGGCTACGACGTGCTGCAGACCCAGGAGGGCGTCGAGGAGGTGCTGGCGAAGCTCGCGGAGGTCAAGCCGAACGTGAAGCTGTGGTACCGCGACGAGGCGACCGCGCAGCAGGCGTTCAACACCGGCGAGGTCTCGCTGGGGCAGTTCTACCACGACATCACGACGTACGCGGCCTCGCAGGGCGAGCCGCTGCGCAGCGTCTTCCCCACCGAGGGCGCGATCCTGGACTCCGGCGAGTGGGCGATCACGAAGACGACGCAGAACCTCGCCGGCTGCGTCGCGTTCATCGACTACATGTGTCGTCCCGAGATCCAGGCGGAGCTCGCCCGCACCCTCGGCACGTCTCCGACGGTGAAGCGGGAGTTCATGGACCTCACCGACGAGGAGTACGAGGCGTTCTCCGGCCCCGGTCCCGACGCGGCGCTGCGTCCTGAGTACCGCATCTACGATGAGTGGGAGGACTGGATCAACCAGCGCTGGAGCGAGCTCATCGTCGGTGTCGAATGACGCGCTGAGGGCCGAGCCCGCGACGGGGACGCGCGGCGGGCTGCGGCTCGAGGGCCTCCGCAAGCGGTTCGGCGACGTCGAGGCCGTGGGTGGGGTCGACCTCGAGCTGCCGGCCGGTCGGTTGATCTCCTTCCTCGGACCGAGCGGCTGCGGGAAGACGACGCTGCTGCGGATGATCGCCGGGCTGGAGCGCCCGACCGAGGGGCGGATCTGGCTCGACGGCGAGGACGTCACCGACCGGCCGCCGCACACCCGCGACATCGGGATGGTCTTCCAGACCCTCGCGCTGTTCCCGCACCTGTCCGTGGCGGGCAACATCGGCTACGGGCTGCGGATCCGCGGGTGGCCGAGGGATCGGATCCGCGAGCGCGTGGAGGAGCTCCTGCGGCTCGTGTCGCTGGAGGGGCTCGGCGGCCGGCGCGTGTCGCAGCTCTCGGGTGGGCAGCGCCAACGCGTGGCCACCGCTCGGGCGCTCGCGCTGGAGCCGAGGTTGTTCCTGCTCGACGAGCCGCTGTCGGCGCTCGACGCGAACCTGCGCGAGCAGCTCCAGGTGGAGCTGCGGCTCCTGCAGCAACAGCTCGGGATCACGACGATCATGGTCACCCACGATCAGCGCGAGGCCATGACGATGTCCGACCTCGTCGTCGTGATGCGCGAGGGGCGGATCGAGCAGGTCGGAGCGCCCCTCGAGGTCTACCGACGCCCCGCGACCGCGTTCGTGGCCCGCTTCGTCGGCACGACGAACCTGCTGACCGGCACCGCCGTGGCGCCCGACCGGGTGCGCCTGGCCATCGGGGAGCTCCTCGTCGACGAGGCGACGCTCGCCCCCGGTACGCCGGTCACGATCTCCGTCCGCCCTGAGGAGGCGCACCTGGCTCGCGCCGAGGCCCCGGCTCGCCCCGAGGCTCCGGCCGACCGCGACAACGCGATCCCCGGGCGCGTCGTGTTCGTGCGCGATCTCGGGGAGCTCTTCGAGTGCTACGTCGACGTCGGCCTCGACCGCCACGTGATCGTGGCGGGGAGCCCTCGCGAGCGGATCGAGGTCCGCCAGGGCGACGCGGTGTCGGTGCGCTTCCCACCCGCCTCGTGCGTCGTCGTCGAGGGCGAGCCGTGAGCGAGCGGCGAGCCGCGGACGCGCGCGCCTGGGTCGTGCTCGCCTACCCCGTCGCGATGCTGGGGGTCTTCTTCCTCGGACCGTTCCTGATCATGCTGGCGGCCTCGTTCTACCGGCGGATCCCGGGTGGCTTCTACGAACCCGCGTTCGTGCTCGACAACTGGAAGCAGCTGCTGTCGGAGCTGTTCGTCGACCGGGCGTTGTTCTCGCTTCGCGTCTCGCTGCTCGCCGGTTGGCTGGCGGTGCTGGTCGCGTTCCCGTTCACGTACGCGCTCACGACGATGCCCCGACGCCGGCAGGTGGCGCTGCTCGTCCTGGTGCTCTCGTCGTTGTCGCTGTCGGAGGTCATCGTCGGGTTCTCCTGGAGCGTCCTGCTGGGGCGGGCGGCCGGCATCTCGAACATCCTCGTGTGGCTGGGTTTGATGGACGAGGCCGAGGCCTACGCGCCGGGCTTCTGGGCCGTGATGCTCGGGCTGCTGTCGATCGCGTTCCCCTACTGCGTGCTCACGATGTACCCGCCGCTGTCGCGTTTGGACCGGGAGGTGACCGAGGCCGCCCAGATGCTCGGCGCGTCGCCGTGGCGAACCTTCTGGACCGTCGTCGTTCCGATCGCCAGGCCGACGATCGTCGCGGGGTTCCTGCTCGTGTTCGTGTTCACGCTGGGCAGCTACCTGATCTCGGCGATCCTCGGCCGGCCGGAGCACTGGACCGTGTCGGTCTTCATCTCCGACCAGGCGTCGTTCAACGCGAACGTGCCCTTCGCCGCGGCGATGGCGCTGTTCCTGACGATCGTGTCCCTCGCGATCGTCGGGGCGGTGTTGTGGTTCGAGCGTCGGGCGGCCGCTCGGGAGGGCTGAGCGGCGGTGCGGGCGCTGCGGGTCGTCGTCACGGCGATCGTCGTCGCCTTCCTGCTCGGCCCCCTCGTCGTGGTCGCGGTGGTCTCGATCAACGAGAACCGGTACATGGACTTCCCGCCCGAGGGCTTCTCGCTGTCGTGGTACGCGCAGATGGTGACCGACCCCGCCTGGCGAGCGGCGATCCTGCGGAGCCTCGTGATCGCGACCGCCAGCGCCGCCCTCGCGGTGTCGATCGCGCTCCCGCTCGCCTACGCCCTACGCACCTATCGCGTGCGCCTGGCTCCCGTCCTGTACGCGCTCGGGATCCTGCCGTTCATGCTCCCCCCGGTGATCAGCGCGCTCGGCGCCCAGGTCTTCTGGAACGCGACCGGCCACATCGGGCGGATCGAGAACGTGATCGTCGCCCACGCGATCTTCTTCTCGACCCTGCCGCTCATCACGATCAGCCTCGCGATGGAGTCGATGGACCCGTCCCTGCCCGAGGCGGCCCGCACGATGGGCGCGGACCAGCGCACGACCTTCCGCACCGTGACGCTTCCGCTGCTCGTCCCCTCGATGGTCACCGGGTTCGCGGCGGCGTTCGTGCTGTCGCTGAACGAGTACATCATCGCGTTCCTCGTGGCGGGGTTCAGCGTCGAGACGCTCCCGATCAAGATCTTCAACAGCCTGCGCTACGGCTTCACGCCCACGATCGCCGCCGTGACGGTCGTGTTCATCCTGATCGCCACCACGGTCTTCTCGCTGTTCGCGATCTTCGGGAACCTGCTGCGCTTCCTCGGCGCCGACCCCGGGGTGCTCGAGCGCGCCGAGGCCGGCCGCTAGGAGGTCGACGGGTCGGCCTCGAACCCTGGGTCCTTCGACGGGATCGCCGTCGGGTCCCCGTGCGTGTCGCGCTCGTAGCGGATCGGCTCGCGCGGCGTCTCGTCCACCACGACGCGGAACACGTCGGGTCGGTGGTAGTGACCGGCTGCGTCGAGCGCCTGGAGCTCGCGGGCGACCAGGTCGAGGTCGAGGTCCGCGGTGAGGATCTGCTCGCCCTCCACGGGTCCGACGACCCAGGTCCCGTCCGGGGCGATCACGCCGGAGCCACCGGCCACGACGAAGCCCCGCTCGTCGGCCATCGCCGCGATCCGATCCCGGACCGGGAGGTCGTCGGGCACCGCCGACAGCGGCAGCACCAGCGCGGCGCACAACACGAAGCAGCGCCCCTCGAACGCGTAGGACCGGCTCGCGAGGTGGTGGATCTCCGGAGCGTCGGGCCAGGCGGCGACGTGGATCCGCTCCCCCTTGGCGTGCATCGCGAAGCGCGCTACCGGCATCCAGTGCTCCCAGCAGATGAGCCCCCCGAGGCGGCCGAACGGGGTATCGACGACGCTCAGCGTGCTCCCGTCGCCCATCCCCCAGATCACGCGCTCGGAATGGGTCGGCACGAGCTTGCGGTGCACGCCCAGGATCTCGCCGCGGTCCGACAGGTACAGCAGCGAGTTGTACAGGGTCCCGCGTGAGAAGCGGCCGTCCCGCTCGTTGATCCCGATCACGACGTGCACCCCGTGCTCGCGGGCGACGCGAGCGAGCGCGTCGACCGCGGGGCCGGGGACCTCGACGGCGTTCGCGAGCAGGCGCGCGTGGGCGGCCTTCGTCGCGTCGTCGCCCCACGGCAGCCCGGCGTCGGCCCACACCGGGTAGCCGGGGAGCCACGTCTCGCCGAACACGACGAGGTGGGCGCCCATCCCGGCCGCCTCCCCGATCGCCGCCTCAGCCCGTTCCAGCGACCGCTCCAGGTCGCACAGGACGGGCGCGACCTGAGCGATCGCGACGGTCGTCACCGCCCGGCCCCCACGAACCGACGCAGTCGCTCGCCGGCCTCCTCGAGCGTCTCCAAGCGCTTGGAGAACGAGAAGCGCAGCAGGGAGCGGCCGTCGGCGGGATCGGCGAAGAAGGACGAGCCGGGAACGGTCGCGACCCGGGCCTTTCGCACGAGCGTGGTGGCGGCCTGCACGTCGTCGTCGAAGCCCAGGTGCGACGCATCGGCCATCACGTAGTACGCGCCCCGCGGCGGCTGTGCGACGAACCCCGTCTCGGCGAGGATCGAGAGCATCAACGCCCGGCGCTCCTCGTACTCGCGTGCCATGGTGCGGTAGTACGACTCGGGGAGCTGCAGCGCCGCCACACCTGCGTGCTGCAACGGCGTCGGCGCGCCCACCGTGAGGAAGTCGTGGACCTTGCGGATCCCATCGACGAGCGACGACGGGGCGATCACCCACCCGACGCGCCAACCCGTGACCGAGTAGGTCTTCGACAGCGCGTTCACCGTGATCGTCCGATCCTCCATCCCCGGGATCGAGGCGAGCGGCACGTGCTTGGCGCCGTCGTACACGATGTGCTCGTAGATCTCGTCGGTGAACGCGATCACGTCGAAGCGCTCGCACAGCGCCGCGATCGCCTCCAGCTCGTCGCGCGAGAAGACCTTGCCGGTCGGGTTGTTCGGCGTGTTGACGACGATCCCCCGGGTGCGATCGCCGAAGGCCGCGCGCAGCTCGGCGGGATCGAACGACCAGTCGGGAGGACGCAGGCGGACGTAGCGGGGCCGAGCGCCGGCCAGGATCGAGTCGGGACCGTAGTTCTCGTAGTACGGCTCGAAGATCACGACCTCGTCGCCCGGGTCTAGGACACCGAGCATCGCCGCGATCATGCCCTCGGTCGACCCGCACGTGACGCACAGCTGCCGGTCGGGGTCGATCTCGATCCCGTAGCTGCGTCGGTACTTCTCGGCGATCGCCACGCGGAACGCCGGCTCTCCCCAGGTCACGGGGTACTGGTTCAGGTCCTGCGCGACGGCTCGCCGGGCCGCCTCCTTCACCTCCGCGGGCGCGGGGAAGTCGGGGAACCCCTGCGCGAGGTTCACGGCGTCGTGCTCCATCGCCAGACGCGTCATCTCGCGGATCACCGATTCGGTGAACGCCGCCGCCTTCGTCGAGCTTCGGATCCGCCCCATGGCCTCCCACCCGCGGTGCCCGGGCCGGCAGCGCCCGGGCCGGCACAGGATAATGCGCAGATGCTTCGCACCCTGGCCGGGGCCGTCCGACGACGCGAGATCGCCGCCCGCGAGCTGGTCGCCCGCGCGCTCGAGCGGATCGAGCGGCACGATCCGGGCATCGGAGCGGTCGTCTTCCTGCGGGCCGACGACGCGCTCGAGGAGGCCGCGCGCATGGACGAGGCGATCGCGCGGGGCGAGGACCCCGGCCCGCTCGCGGGGTTGCCCCTGCTCGTCAAGGACATCGAGGATCTGGCCGGCGCCCCGACGACGTTCGGCTCGCTGCTGTTCGCCGACGCTCCCCCGGCTGCCGACGACGGCCTGGTCCCCGGCCGGCTGCGTCGCGCGGGCGCGATCCCGGTGGGCAAGACGAACGTGCCGGAGTTCGCGATCGAGGGCTTCACGGCGAACCGCCTGTTCGGCGCGACCCGGAACCCGTGGGCGCCCGCGCTGTCCCCCGGCGGGTCGAGCGGAGGCTCCGCGGCCGCGCTCGCCGCCGGCCTGGCGGCGATCGCGACCGCCTCCGACGGCGGCGGCTCGATCCGGATCCCGGCCGCCTGCTGCGGGCTCGTCGGGATCAAGCCGACGAACGGGCTCGTAGGACGGCGCCCGATCCCGGCGTGGATCGACCTGTCGACCGACGGCCCCTTCGCGACGACGGTCGAGGACCTGCGCTTGCTGCTCGACGTGGAGATCGGCCCCGTCGCCGGGGACCCGGCGGCCCTGCCCACGCGCCCGCCCTGGCCGGGCGGCGAACCCGGACGCGTGCTCGCCGCCCCTCGGGTCGTGGACCACGGGCCGGTCGCGCCGGAGGTCGCCACCGCCTTCGAGGCGGCCCTGGGCGCGCTCGAGCAGATCCTCGGTCTGGAGATCACGCCGATCGAGCCGGCGGCGATCTTCCGCGCCGGGAACCCCGACGACGACTGGTTCACGATCGCGGCGACCGAGCACCTCGAGCAGCTCGGCCGCGCGGTCGTCGAGGCGAACCTCGAGCGGCTGCACCCCTCCTCGCGCGCGTTCTTCGAGATCGGGCTCGCGACCCCCCTGGAGCGCTACCTCGCGGCTCGCCGTCGGCGCTTCGACTACGTTCGAGAGCTCGACGAGCTGCTCGGCGACGACGGGATCCTCGCCACCCCCACCCTCGCCTGGGCGGGCTGGCCGGCCGAAGGGCCCGCCGATGCCCCCGGGATGCCTGCGGAGGTCTTCAACACCGCCGTGCAGAACCTCACCGGACACCCCGCCGTGTCGCTGCCCGCCGGGGTCCTGCCCACCGGACTGCCCTTCGGCCTGCAGCTCACCGGCCCGCGCTTCCGCGACGACCTCGTGCTCGACGCGGCCGAGCGCTGGGAGCGGGCGCGACCGTGGACGCCCGCGGCCCCCGGCTACGAGCCCTTCGACGCCTGAGCCGACCGCCTCGACGCCTGGGCTCGACGCTCGGGCCGCCGCTGGGGGAGACTGCCCGCATGACGCAGGCCCGGGACCGGCGCGCCGGCCTCACCGTCGGCGACCTCGTCGCCATGCCCCACCTCGGCCTGTCGCTCGTCGCGGGGGCCTCCGGGCTCGGGCGGCCGGTGCGTTGGGCGCACGTGTGCGAGCTCGAGGACCCCGCGCCCTGGCTGGAGGGATGGGAGCTCGTGATGACCACCGGCATGGGGGTGCCTGCGGAGCCCGAGCGCCAGCGCGCCTACATCGAGCGGATGGCCGCGGCCCAGATCGCCGGGCTCGCGATCTCCCAGGACCTGCTGGCACCGCCGATCACCGACCTGCTGCGCGAGGCCGCCGATCGCACGGGGTTCCCCGTCCTGGAGGTCTCGATCGAGGTCCCCTTCGTCGCGCTGTCTCGCACGATCGCCGCCGCGAACGCCGACGGCGCGCAACGACGGCTCGTCACGCACCTGGGGATCTTCGACACGCTCCGCGCGGCGACGGCTCAGGGGGTGGGGTTCGCGGAGCTCCTCCGGCGGATGGAGGACCTCGCCGGCTACCGCCTCCACCCGTGTTCGTCCACCGGCCACCCGCTGATCGCCGGGATCGATCCTCCGCCCGACGGGATCGTCGAGCGCCATCTGCCCCGCCGTCCCGGGCAGCCCCCCGGGATCCCTGGCGGCTACATCGTGACGATCCCCCTGGCGGGCCGGGCCGCGGGGCTGCTGATCGCCCTCGAACGCGACGACGCGGACCCCGCGGGGCTCACGGCCGTGCAGCACATCGCGACCGTCGTCGCGCTCGAGCTCGCGAACCGGGAGCGTGAGCGCGAGGTCGTCCGGCGCGAGGGCGCGGAGACGCTCGCCGAGCTCCTGGCCGGGTCGCTGGACGCCGGAGCGGCGCGCAAGCGCCTCGCCCTGGCCGGGATCGACCCTGACCAGCCGCTCGTGCTCGCGGCCGTCCTTCCCGACGAGGGCGTCGACGACTCGGCGGTGCACCGGGCGCTCGCCGACCGCGGCGTCGCCCACCTGCTGCTGTGGCAGCGGGAGCTCTACGTGCTCGTGCCCTCGGCGCTCGACGCGGCCCTGGCCGACCTCGACGGATGCTCGGTCGGGATCAGCCGCGCCTTCGGGATCGACGAGGGGCTCGGGGGGGCCCGCCGCGAGGCCCTGTGGGCGCTCGGTCGTGCGCGCGACCGCGCCGAACGTCTGGCCCGCTTCCCCGATCGTGCCCAGGAGACGACCTGGCTGCCGACCGACGCGGCCTCGCTCGAGACGCTCGCCCGCCGAACCCTGGGGCCCGTCCTGGAGGCCGATCGCCTGCGGGGCAGCGAGCTCGTCCGGTCGCTGCGGGTCTGGCTCGAGCACGACCGGCGCACGGAGGCGGCCGCCGCCCGGCTCATGATCCACAAGCACACCCTCGCGTACCGCCTCAAGCGCGTCGAGCGGCTGACCGGGCGCGACCTCGCCCGCACCGCGGACCTCGCGGAGCTCTGGCTCGCGCTGCAGGCCCTCGACGTCGTCGGCGCCCAGACCGAACCGTCCGCCCGCGCACGGCGCCCGGCCCAGCGCCGAACGACACGCCCGTCCTCGGACGGCGAGGGCTAGCCGCGGTCGATCCCCCGAACCTCGATCACCGCAGCGCCTCGAGGATGCGCTCCAGGCCCCACGCGAGGTCGTCGCGTTCGATCACGAGCGGCGGGGCGATCCGCAGCGTCCGGTCGTGCGTGTCCTTGACGAGGACGCCGCGCTGCAGGAGCCGCTCGCAGACGGCGCGGGCCGGTCCGGCCTCCGGCGTGAGCTCGACCCCCACCCACAGGCCGCGGCCTCGGATCTCCGCGACCGTGGACGGCGCCGCTGCGCGCAGCTCATCGAGCAGCCAGCGTCCGAGCTCGGCCGAGCGGCGCTGGACGATGCCGCTGCACAGCAGCCCGATCACCTCGATCCCGATCGCGCACGCGAGCGGGTTCCCCCCGAAGGTGGAGCCGTGCTCCCCCGGCCGGTACACACCGAGGACCTCGCGGTCGGCCACCACCGCCGAGATCGGCACGATCCCTCCGCCGAGCGCCTTGCCGAGCACGTAGACGTCCGGAACGACGCCCTCGTGCTCGACCGCGAACGTCGCGCCGGTCCGCCCGAGCCCCGACTGGATCTCGTCGGCGATCAGGAGCGCTCCGTGGCGATCGCACAGCTCCCGTGCCCGCCGCAGGTACCCATCCGGCGGCACGATCACGCCCGCCTCCCCCTGGATCGGCTCGACGAGGAAGGCCACCGTGTCGTCGTCGAACGCGGCCTCGAGCGCCGCCGCGTCGCCGAAGGGGACGCTCACGAACCCCGGCGTGAACGGCCCGAACCCGTTGCGCGCGGCCGGGTCGCTGCTGAACCCCACGATCGTCACCGTCCGCCCGTGGAAGTTGCCGTCCGCCACGATGATGCGCGCCCGGTCGGGGGCGACGCCCTTCACGTCGTAGCCCCAGCGGCGCGCGGTCTTGATCGCGGTCTCGACCGCCTCGGCGCCGGTGTTCATCGGGATCACCATGTCCTTGCCGCACAGCGCCGCGAGGTCCCGGCAGAACGGCCCGAAGCGGTCGTTGTGGAAGGCCCGCGAGGTCAGCGTCACGCGCTCGAGCTGCGCGCGCGCGGCGGCCACCAGCCGAGGGTGCCGGTGGCCGAAGTTCAGCGCGGAGTAGGCCGCGAGCAGGTCGAGGTAGCGCCGTCCCTCGACGTCGGTGACCCACGCCCCCTCGGCCTCGGCGATCACGACGGGCAGCGGGTGGTAGGTGGCCGCCGCGTGCCGTTCCGCGAGCCCGATCAGCTCCTCGGTGGCCGACCCGACGCCGCGCTCCGACCGCAGCCCGGCGAGCTCCCCCGTGCTCATCCGACCCCTCCTTCCGCACCCCGCGACGCCCGAGGGGGCGCTGGTCGCCCCATCATCGCCGCTCGGTGGGCCGAGCGGCCACCCCGGCGCCCCCTCAGGCGGCCCGCAGGGCCTGCAGCGCCTCCTGGAGGGTCGCGACCGGGCGGACGGGGACCCCGTCGGCCTCGGCGACCCCGTCGGCCTGCCGGGGGACGAGCACGAGGTCCACGGCGGCCGCGCGCGCCGACGCCAGCTTGCCGGCGAGGCCACCGACCGGGCCAACCGTCCCCTGGAGATCGACCGTGCCGGTCGCGGCCAGCGTCCGGCCGGCCGCCAGGTCCTCCGGCCCGAGCAGGTCGGCGATGAGCAGCGCGTACGCGAGCCCCGCCGAGGGGCCGCCGACCGATCGGTCTTCGAAGGCCACCTCGAACGGCAGGTCCACGGCCAGATCACGGGTCTCGGCCGCCACGCCGATCCCGGTGAACGACTCGAGCCCCTGCTGCAGCCGGGCGCTTCGCACCATCACCTCGATCCGGGAGCCGAGGCGCTCGACGTCAAGCCGGAACATCGTCCCCGCGGGCCGCTGCCCGAACAGCCGGCGAAGGTCGGTCGCGAGCCGCACGGCCTGCCCGTCGACCGCCACGATCACGTCGCCGGGCTCCAGGGCGCGATCGGCGGGCGAGCCGGGCAGGAGCTGCACCACGCGGGCTCCCGTTCCGTCGACGCCGACCTCGTAGCCGGCCGCCCGTGCCGCCGCGGCCGCGGCCACGAGCTGGCTCTCGCGGAACTGCGCCTCGAGCTCCCGGGCGGCGCGCCCCGGATCGGGCCCGGGCGGAACGATGGCCGACAACGGCACGACGTCGCGGTCGGGATCGAGGAAGGCGAGGAAGGTCACGAGCGCGTTGCGCTGCTCGACCGAAACCGGGACCGCGAGGTAGCGGCCCCGGATCGGCGTGGTCTCCACGCCCCGGATGGTGACGTCGCGCGTGATGTCGATCGGAGGTGCCGGGGACACGACCGCGAGCGGAGGTCGGTACAGGACGCCGGCGGCGAGCACGAGCACGGCGGCGACCGCGACCCACACGCCGACGCCGACGCGCCGGGCTGGCACCGCCACCGGCGCGGGCTGGAGGCTCGCGACCTCGACGAGGCGGGCCAGGTCCGAGCGCGACACGATGCCCACGACCCGCCCGTCGTCGACGACCACGAAGCGTCCGGCCGGCTCGGCGTCTTGCTCCATGACCCGGGCGAGGTCGTCGTCCGGGCGGAGCGTCGGGACGGCCTCCGCGGGGGCCATCACCTGCGCCACGGTCGTGCGGGCTCGCTCCGCCGGCGGCACGGACCCCGCCATCCGGACCGACACCAGGCCCACGAGGCGCCCGTCGTCGACCACCGGGTAGGTCGAGTGGCCGCCGGCTCGGCTCGCCTCGTCGAGGAAGCGGTCCACCGTCGTCGACGGGGCCATCGTCGCGGGGTCAGCCGTCATGAGGTCGCGGACCCGCCGACCGCCCAGGGCGCGTTGCGCGATCGCCGCGGCGGCCTCACCCCCGGCGGCCTGGGCCAGGAACCAACCGATGAACACGAGCCACAGACCACCGAGGCCTGCGCCGGTCACGAACCCGAGGACCCCGAGCGCGATCAGCACCGTCCCGAAGGCCCGCCCGACGCGCGCGGCCTGCACCGTGGCCTCCTCGGCGCTGCCCAGGCGTCGCCAGAGCCACGCATGCAGGATCCGCCCTCCGTCCAGCGGCAGCGCTGGGACGAGGTTGAACGCCGCGAGGATCCCGTTGATCCTCGCGAGGTAGCCGAGCACCTGCAGCACCGCCACGTCGAGACCCACGCGGTCCCCCACCGCCCACAAGGCCCAGAAGGCTACGGCGAGCCCCAAGGAGATCGCCGGCCCCACGGCGGTCATGCGGAACGACGCCCCCGGCGTCGGAGCGCGGCCCTTGAACGTCGCGACCCCTCCGAGCAGCCACAGCGTGATGCCCTCGATCTGCACCCCCTCGCGCACCCCGACGAGCGCGTGCCCGAGCTCGTGGACGAGGACGGATCCGAAGAACAGCGCCGCCGTGGCGAGCGCCATCGCCAGATAGGTGCCCGAGGCCAGACCAGGGGCGGCGACCGGGTAGAACGCCGTGTACAGGGCCCACGTGATGAGGGCGAAGATCAGCAGCCACGACCAGCTCACCCCGATCGGGATGCCGCGCACCCGCGCCACGGTGAGATCGCTACGCACCCCGCTCCTCCTCGGCCGCCCTCGGCCCCTCCTGAGGCCACCACCGGCGGTCCGTCTCGTCCCTGGACCCCCATGGTGGCAGACGCGCGCGAGGACGGCAGGCCCCGATGGCTGCCCGCGCACCCGGGAGCTGTCAGGCTTGACCCGTGCGGCCGGAAGTGATCGCGATGGTGCTGGGTGCGGCCCTGCTGCACGCCCTGTGGAACGTGCGGCTGCACGCCGCCCCCGACCGAGTCGCGGCCCTCGCGATCTCGGGCATCTGCTCGGGACTCGTGCTCACGCCGTTCGGCCTCGGGGCCCCGCTCGCCGGACTTCTGCCTGCGATCGGACTGTCCGCGCTCGTCCAGACGGCCTACGCGGCTCTGCTGGCGGCCGCCTACGCGCGCGGTGAGCTGTCGTTCACCTACCCGGTCGGACGGGGAACGGCTCCGCTGCTCACGACGCTGGGAGCGTGGGCCGTCGTCGGGCAGCGGCCCACGGTCGTCGCCCTCCTCGGCTCGCTGGCGCTGGGCGTCGGCCTCGTCGTGCTGGCCGCCGCCGCCCGCGCCGCCCGTCGCGGCCGTGCGGTGGCGCTCGCCGCGGGGGTAGGACTCGCGATCGCGGCGTACTCCGTCGTCGACGCCCGGGCCGTTCAGCAGGCGTCGCCGGTTGGCTACCTGGGGGTCGTGCTCGGCCTCCAGGGGCTGGCGCTCGCAGCCGGGATCCGGTTCGATCCCGTGCGGCTGCGTCGGGGGATCGGCGCCGGATCGCTGGTCGCGATCGGCAGCATCGGCGCCTATCTGCTCGTGCTGTTCGCCTTCCGCGAAGCGCCCGCGGGCAACGTCGCCACACTGCGGGAGATCTCGGTGCCGATCGCTATGGCCCTGTCGGGCGAGCGGGTCGGCCGGGTCGCGTGGATCGGGGCGACGCTGTGCGTGATGGGCGCGCTCCTCGTCGCGCTCTGAGCGCGTCAGGACCCCGCGTGGACCGCGCTCGCGGCCCCGCGCCCCCACCACATCGCCTGGGCGAGGGAGCGCAGGAGGATCTCGGCCGAGGCGAGGTTCGTGGCCAGCGGGACGCCGTGGATGTCGCAGACCTTCAGCAGCGCCTGGATGTCGGGCTCGTGGGGATGGGCCGTGAGGGGATCGCGCAGGAACACGACGGCATCGACCTCGCCGGCCACGATCCGGGCACCGATCTCGAGGTCGCCGCCCTCGGGACCGGAGCGCACGCACTCCACCGCGAGCCCCAGCTCGTCGACGAGTTGGCGTCCCGTGTGCCCCGTAGCGAGGAGCCGGAGGTTGGCCAGGGTCGCGCGGTAGCGCTCGGCGAGCCTGAGGAGGTCCTCCTTCTTCGCGTCGTGGGCCACGAGCGCGAGCACCGCCCGCTGCCCCTCGCCGTGGGGGATGCCGACCGCTCCCATACCGCGCGCCCCAGAGCCTACGAAGGAGCCTCGAGCTCACGGCGTCGTTCGGGCGACGCCTCCGTGAACGCTCGCGGTCGCCGGTCGGACACCGGCGTGGCACGGGGACGCGGGGGGCGTAGGCTCCCTGAACGCCGGCTCCTCCTGGCCGGCCCGACCCAGCGAGAGTGGCGGAACCGGAAGACGCGCCGGATTTAGGATCCGGTGGCCGCAAGGCCGTGGGGGTTCGAATCCCCCCTCTCGCACCGGCGCCGCGCCGATCGGGTCCGGTCGCTACGGGACGATGACGGCTCGGCCCTCGAGCGATCCCTCGCGCATGCGCTGGTACGCCGCGGTGGCCTCCGACAGCGGGAATCGGTGCGTCTGGATGACGAGCTTGCCGAGGCGAGCCAGCTCGACCACCTCCATGAGCTCGGTCACGCTGCCCCAGTAGGTCGTGGCGACGGAGCACTCGTAGGGCAGAGCGAAGAAGCTGAACTCGAGGCGCCCGCCGCCCAGACCGACCACGGTCAGGTGGCCGTTCACCGAGGCCACCTTGGCCCCCAGCGCCAAGGTGGGGTCCGAGCCCACGAGGTCCAGCACGACCTCGGCCCCGCGACCCCCGGTGTACCCCCTGATCGTTCCGACGGCCTCGTCGTCGCTGGGCAGGGCGAGATCGGCCCCCAGCCGGCGCGCGAGATCGAGCTTGGCCTCGGCGAGATCGACGGCGACGACCCGAGCGGGCGACAGGGCCTTGACGAGCTGGATCGCGGCGTGGCCGAGCCCCCCCACCCCGATCACGACCACCGTCGATCCCGGACCCAGGAGGTGCAGGGAGCGCTTGATGGCGTGGTAGGGAGTCAGGCCCGCGTCCGCGAGCGGCGCGGCCTCAACCGGGTCCAGATCGCCGATGGGAACGAGCCAGCGGGCTCGCGGCACCAGCATGTACTCGGCCATCCCGCCGTCTCGTCCGAGGCCGCCGCCCGCCGCCCCGAGCTCGCTCGCGTGTTCGCAGTAGTTCTCCGATCCCAGCCGACAGGTCCGACACCGCCCATCCCCCCACGGACCGTAGACGAGGACCGCGTCGCCCTCGCGCAGACCGTCGACCCCGGATCCGATCGCGTGCACCCACCCGGCCGTCTCGTGGCCGAGGGTGAACGGCAGCTTCCAGTCCAGCAACCCCGGCGGCCACTCCATCACGTGGAGGTCGGAATGGCAGGCGCCCGCGCCCCCCACCTTGATCACGACCTCGCCGGGCCCGGGCTCCGGCTCGGGCACGTCCACCAACTCGGGACCCTGCTGCCAAGCGGTGAGCTGAAGCGCCTTCATCCCTCCCACCTCCACGGTGCTCGGCCAACCGCGACTCCCCCCGGAGTGGACCACACGAGCGCGACCCCGCCGTAGGGGCGAAGGTCACGCCGGACCCGGGTCGACCAGCCCGGTAGGGGCTCGCTCATCCGTCGACGAGCCCGGCGCTCGCTCTCGCAGGTGGCCAGGCAGACGTCGAGCCCCCCACCCCCGTCGAGGCGGTCGACGCCCAACGTGCCGAGGAGCGGATCGTCGCCAGAGCCGCCGCTCGGTCATGGAGCGTGCCGCACCCGGTCGTGCTACGTTCCCATCGAAGGAGCGTCGATGAGCGCCGACGAGACGACCCCGCAGCGCCTCCTGCGACGCAGCCGGGAGGACCGCGTGCTCCTCGGCGTCGCGGGGGGGCTCGGTCGCTACCTCGGGGTCGACCCGGTCGCGGTCCGCCTCGCCTTCGTCATCCTCACGCTGACGGGAGGCTCGGGCATCCTGCTGTACCTCGTCGCCGCGCTCGTGATCCCCGAGGAGCGCCCCGGCGAGCCGGTCGGTGAGTCGGTCCCGAGCGGCCTTTCCCGCGACGCGGTTCGGGTCGTCGGCCTTGCGCTCGTCGTGCTCGGCGCCCTCGGGCTGCTGTGGGCGACCGTGCCCCTCGCGGTGCCGGAGATCGTCCCCCGTCTCGTTCCGCTCGCCTTCAGGGCCGGCCCGTTCCTCGCTCCCGTGGCCCTCGCCGCGCTCGGCGTCGTCCTGGTGATCGTGGGGAGTCGCCGGTGAGCCCGGCCCGTTCGGCCTTGGCCCCGAACACGACATCGGTCCAAGGGTTCGTGTTCCCGGCCGATTGACCCGCCGGGCGTCGCCGCCGTACGTACTCTCCGGTCGAGGAGCGCGACGAGGGGGCACGCGATGCGGATGCGACGGATCGGGATCATCGTGACGGCGATCGCCCTGGTCGGGGTGGCCTGTGGGGGCGGCGGCGGGGGCGGGGGCGCCGGGGCGCCCACCGAGCTCAACGCGCTCGTCTGGTGCGACCACACCGACCCCGAGCTCCTGCGGCCGTTCGAGGAGGCCAACGGAGTCAAGGTGAACGTCAAGGACTACGAGGGAACCGGGGTGGCGCTCGGGATCCTCGAGCAGTCCCAACCCGGCGACTGGGACGTGTTCGTCGTCGACTCGGTGGACGTGCCGCGGGTGGCCCAGGCGGGCTGGCTCGCGCCGCTCGACCCCAACGACTTCCCGTGGGACGACTTCTTCCCCGAGGTGCGGATGCCCGAGATGCACTACGTCGACGACACGCTGTACGCGGTCCCGGAGAAGTTCGGCTACAACACGATCGCCTACAACAGCGAGAAGGTCGACCCCGAGGACATGCGGGACCTCCAGTCGCTGTGGGACCCCACCTATCGCGGGCGCATCGCCGTGTACGACTACTACATCCCGACGATGGAGCTCGTCGCGATCGCCCTCGGGATCGAGCCGAGCGAGATCACCGAGGACGACCTGCCAGCGATCGCCGACAAGCTCGCGGAGCTCAAGGAGCAGGCGGCGCTCACCGGGGACGTCGTCACGACCCAGACGGCGCTGGCGACCGGGGAGGTCGACATCATCGTCGGCGGCGGCGAGTACGTGACGGCGGTGCTGGAGAGCGAGAACCCGGCCCTCGACTGGGTCCTCCCCGACCAGGGCGGGATCCGCTGGCAGCAGGCGATCGGGGTCGTCGCGACCTCCGAGAAGAAGGACCTCGCCACGAAGTTCGTCCAGTACATCGTGAGCCCCGAAGGGCAGGCGCGGCTCGCGACCTCGTCGTGCTACTGGGCCATGCCGGCGAACTCGAAGGCGCCCCTCAGCGCGGAGGAGAAGGAGATCCTGCGCTGGGACGAACAGCCCGGCTTCATCGCGAACTCCGATCCCTACTTCATCCCCGATCCCGAGCTCGATCGCAAGATGCTCGACGTGTGGACGGAGTTCCTCGGAGGGTGACCGAAGAAGGGAGGTCCACCGCGCGGGGCTGGGCCTTCGCCGGCCCGGCCCTCGCGTGGACGCTCGTCTTCTTCGTCGTTCCGATGGCGCTGGTGCTCGCGTACAGCGGGTTCCGACGGATCGGAGGGTCGCTCGAGACCACGCTGTCCCTCGCGAACTACGAACGGGCCCTGGGAACGCCGGTCTTCCGCTCCGCGCTCGCGAACTCGATCGAGGTCGGCCTGCTCACGGTCGCGGTGAGCGTCCTCGTGGCCTACCCGGCGGCCTACCTGCTCGCCTACCGCGTCCCGGCGCGCTGGGGACGGCTCCTGCTCGCGCTCGCGGTGCTCCCGTTCTGGACCTCCTACGTCGTCCGCTCCTACAGCTGGCTCCTCGTCCTGGCGCGTGAGGGCGTTGTCAACCGCGCCCTCCTCGGGCTCGGCGTCGTCCAGGAGCCGATCACGCTGGCGAACACGCGGACGGCGACGGTGATCGGGTTCGTCCACTTCTTCACGATGCTCATGACCCTCACGATCTACGCGAGTCTCGTTCAGATCCCGGCCTCCTACCGCAAGGCCGCGCGCGATCTCGGCGCGTCGGGGTGGCGAACGCTCGTGCACGTCACGCTGCCGCTCAGCGTGCCGGGCGTCGTGGTCGGAGCGTTCCTCACGTTCGTGCTGGCGATCGGCGACTACATCACGCCGCAGATCCTCGGAGGAGCACGCGAGCTGCTCCTGCCCCAGGCGATCATGCTCCAGGTGCAGCGAACCGGCGACTTCCCGATGGCGGCCGCCCTCAGCGTCGTCCTGCTCGCGGTCATCGCGGTCGCCTACGTGCCGGCGGCCCGCAGGTTCAGCCTGGTCACGCGATGAGACGCCTGGGGACCATCGTCACGGTCGTCTACCTCGCGCTGGTGTACGCGTTCATCTTCTTGCCCGTCGCGACGCTGATGCTCTTCTCCTTCCAGGACGGTCTGGTGCCGGTGCCGCCGTTCCGCGGCCCGTCGCTGCGGTGGTACGCCTCGTTGCTCGCCAACGAGCGGATGACGGCCGCCCTTCGCAACTCGGTCGTCGTGGGCCTGGGCTCGGCCGCGATGGCGACGCTGCTCGGCTTCCTCGCCGCCTACGGTCTCGCCCGTTTCCGCCCCGCAGCCGCCCGGGCGATCCGAGCCCTGCTGATCGCTCCGATCGGCGTCTCGTACCTCGTCATCGGGCTCGGGCTGTCGATCGGCGCGAACGAGCTCGGGATCGGCCGGTCGCTCGGGCTCGTCACGATCGGCCACGTCGTGATCAACCTGCCGCTCGCCTTCGCGGTGGTGCTCAGCCAGATGAGCGAGCACCACGAACATCTCGAGCGCGCGGCGCGCGACCTCGGCGCCTCCGAGCCGAAGGTCCTCGGGCTCGTCACGGTGCCCGTGGTGCTCCCCGGACTGCTGGCCGCCTTCGCGCTGTGCTTCACGTTGTCGTGGGACGAGTTCGTGATCGCGCTGCTCCTGTCCCGCTTCGACGTGACCCTCCCGGTGGAGATCTGGTCGGCGCTTCGAACCGGCCTCGATCCCGAGACGAACGCCGTGGGCACCCTGGTGTTCGCGCTGTCGGTCGGACTGCTGGCCGCCACCGCGCTGGCGATCGCGCGGCTCGGACGTCGCAGGAGCGCCTGAGGTGCGAGGCGCGCACGTCCGGGTCGAGGGCGTCTCCAAGCGCTACGGCGAGCAGGTGGCGCTGCACGAGGTCGACCTCGAGATCGACGCGGGCAGCTACGTCGTCGTCCTGGGGCCCTCCGGCAGCGGCAAGACCACGCTGCTGTCGATCCTCGGCGGGTTCACCCCGCCGACCACCGGCCGCGTGCTCGTCGACGGCCGGGACGTTACGTTCGACCCGCCGGCACGGCGCCCGACGACGACCGTGTTCCAGGACTACGCCCTGTTCCCACACATGAACGTCGCGCGCAACGTGGGGTTCGGCCTCGCGATGCGCCGCGTCCCCCGAGACGAGCGACGCCGACGCGTGGAGGCGATGCTGGCGCTCGTGGGGCTCGAGGGCGCCGGCGACCGCGACGTCGCGACGCTGTCGGGGGGTCAACGCCAGCGGGTCGCGCTCGCCCGCGCCCTCGTGGTCGAGCCACCGGTCCTCCTGCTCGACGAGCCCCTCGGCGCGCTGGACCTCAAGCTCCGCCGGCAGATGCAGGACGAGCTGGCTCGGATCCAGCGAACGATCGGCACGACCTTCGTGCACGTCACGCACGATCAGGAGGAGGCGATGGCGCTCGCCGACGCGGTCGTCGTGCTGAACGGAGGTCGGATCGAGGACCGGGGGCCGCCGGAACGCGTGTACCTGCAGCCCGGGTCGCGGTTCGCGGCCGGCTTCATGGGCGACAGCAACGTGCTCGAGGGCGTCGTGGCCGAGCGGACGCAAGACGCCGCGGTCGTCGAGACACCGCTCGGGCGCCTGCGCGTGCCGGCGGCGGCCCGCGCGGGCGAACGGGTCGCCGTCGCGATCCGGCCCGAGCACCTGCGGCTGGACGACGCCGGCGGGCTGTCGCTCGGACGGGGACAGCTGCGCGAGCGGCACTTCTACGGCACCTACCAGCGCTGTCGGGTCTCGATCGGCGAGCTCGACCTGCTCGTGTTCGCCCCGCCGACGGCGCGGCTCGCCCCCGACGCCGACGTGGCCCTATCGGTCGACCCCGCCGACGTCGTCGTGCTTCCCAGCGATGGGGGCGCGGGCACTACCCCCTAGGGTCACTGCGTGCCGGCGAGGAACCCTCGGTCGATCGCGACCGCGCGCACCGGAGCGCCGTCGGCCCCGGGGATCCGCAGCGGCAGCACGCTCAGGATCGGATCGGCGAGGTGGGCGAGCCGTTCCAGGCCGGTGAGGTTCTCGACGATCACGGCGCCGACCCCGAGCAGCTCCCGGTGCGCGTCGAAGCGGATCGTCGACAGGTCCGACGGCGTCGCGTCGACGTTCAGCGCGTCGATCCCGACCGTGCGAACGCCGGCCTGCGCGATCCGGCGCGCCGCCTCGGCGCCGAGCCACGGGTGGGCCCGGTAGCGCTCCGGGTCTTCGACGTAGGCCGACCAGCCCGTGTGCAGCACGAGGATCACCCCGGGCCGAAGCCGCCCGCGCACCGGTTCGAGGTCGTCCCACCCGATCTCCGCCTCCGGACCGAGGTGGCGGAGATCCGCCAGGACCGCGGGGCCGAGGAACCGATCGAGCGGGAGTTCGTCGAGCCCAGGCCCGTCGGGGAGCACGTGCGAGGGGGCGTCCACGTGGGTCCCGCTCTGCGATCCCAGGTGCAGGCGCAGGACGTCCACGCCGTCGCGCGCGATCGTCAGGGCCGGCTCGACCACCACCTCGGGGTCGCCGGGGAAGACGGTCATCCCCGTGCGGATCGGAAGCGACAGATCCACGATCGCGGCGCCGGCCGCGGCGGTCATGCGAGCCGAGCCGTGACCGAGAGCTCGACGTTGCCGGCGAGCGCACGGGAGACGGGGCAGCCCTCCTTCGCCTGGGCCGCGTGCTCGGCGAACGCCTGCGGGTCCAGACCCGGGACCCGGCCGTCGACCGTGAGGGCGGAGGCCGTGATCCCGGTGCCCGGAACGAACGTGACGGTCGCCGAGACCGACAGCTCCTCGGCCGGGGTGCCGGCCTTCGCCAGGCGTAGGGACAGCGCCATGGAGAAGCACGCGGCGTGCGCGGCCGCGAGGAGCTCCTCCGGGGTGGTGAGGCCGCCCTCCTCGCCGGTGCGCGCCTTCCAGGTCACGGGCAGTCCTCCGAACGCGCCGCTGCCCACGCGCTCGAGGCTGCCCCGTCCGGACTCGAGGTCGCCTCGCCAGATCACCTGCGCCGTGCTGTCCGCCATCGTCGCCTCCGCCGTTCCAGCCGTCGCCGGCAGGCTAGGGGCCGCGAGCGATCGTCGGCAACCGCGCGCGTCAGCGGGTCTGCGGGAACCCCAGGTCGACGGCGGAGGTCCGCGGGTCGGGCCAGCGCGCCGTCACCACCTTCGACCGCGTGTAGAAGGCGATCCCCTCCGGCCCGTACATGTGTTGGTCGCCGAACAGGCTCGCCTTCCAGCCCCCGAAGCTGTAGTAGCTCACCGGCACCGGGATCGGGACGTTGATCCCGACCATCCCGACGTTGACCTCGAACTGGAAGGCACGCGCCACGCCGCCGTCGCGGGTGAACAGCGCGACCCCGTTGCCGTATGGGTTGTCCTTGATCAGGCGCACGCCCTCGTCGTAGGAGTCGACCCGCACGACCGACAGGACCGGCCCGAAGATCTCGTCGCGGTAGCAGCGCATGTCGGGGCGCACGTGGTCGAGCAGGCTCGGACGGAGGAAGAACCCCTGCTCCGGCACGCCTTCGCGCCCGTCCACGACCACCGTCGCACCCTCCTGCGGAGCGCCGGCGACGTAGCCCGCCACGCGATCGCGGTGCTCTGCGGTGATCAACGGTCCCATCTCGGCCTCGGGGTCACTCGCCGGACCGACGCGCACGCTCGGGATCCGCTCGGCGATCTTCGCGACGAGCTCGTCGGCGATCGAGCGCACCGCGACGACGACGCTCACCGCCATGCAGCGCTCCCCCGCGGATCCGTACGCGGCGCCGACCGCGGCGTCGGCGGCCATGTCGAGGTCGGCGTCGGGCAACACGAGCATGTGGTTCTTCGCTCCGCCGAGCGCCTGGACCCGCTTGCCGTTGCGCGTCGCCGTCTCGTACACGTAGCGGGCGACCGGCGTGGACCCGACGAAGGAGACCGCCGCGACGTCCGGATGCTCCAAGATCCGGTCGACCGCGACCCGGTCGCCCTGGATCACGTTGAAGCAGCCGTCGGGCAGCCCCGCCTGCTTCAGGAGCTCGGCGAGGAACAACGAGGTCGACGGGTCCTTCTCCGAGGGCTTGAGGACGAAGGTGTTGCCGCACGCGAGGGCGTTCGCGAACATCCACATCGGGACCATCGCGGGGAAGTTGAAGGGCGTGATCCCGGCCACGACCCCCAGGGGCTGGCGGATCTGGTAGACGTCGACCCCCGTCGAGACCTGCTCGCTGTAGCCGCCCTTGAGGAGGTTCGGGATCCCGCAGGCGAACTCGACGTTCTCCAGGCCGCGCGCCACCTCGCCGAGCGCGTCGGACAGCACCTTGCCGTGCTCCTGCCCGATGATCGAGGCGATCTCCTTGCGGTTGGCCTCGACGAGCTCTCGGAGGTTGAACATCACCTCGGAGCGGCGTGCCAGGCTCGTCGAGCGCCACCCCCAGAACGCCTCGGCCGCCACGGCGACGGCCCGGTCGACCTCCTCGACGCTCGCGAAGGCGACCTCGGCCTGCACCTCGCCGGTCGCCGGATCGTAGACGGGCCCCCGGCGCCCGGAGGTGCCCTCCACGACCTCGCCGTCGATCCAGTGTCCGATCGTCCTCATCGCGCAACCCCCCGCCGTCGTCGCCACCGATGGTAGCGAGCCCGCCAGACGGGCGGCTCAGACGGCCCGCAGCTTCGCGCTCGTCGGACGGCTGAGGGAGCCGGGCAGCACCACGACGAACCGCGCCCCGCCCCCGGGGCGGTCCTCCACGTGGGCGCTGCCGCCGTGCAGCTCGGCGAAACGCCGAACGAGCGAGAGGCCGATCCCGACGCCGCCGCGGGAGCCATCGGCCTGCTCGAACGGCTCGAAGACCCGATCCTTGAGGGCGTCGGCGACGCCGGGCCCCTCGTCCTCGACGATGACGTGCACGCCGCCGTCGCCCGCGTCCACGCGGACCCGGATCGGCGTGCCCGGTGGGGTGTGGCACCCGGCGTTGGACAGGAGGTTCTCCAGGATGCGCTCGACCTTCGCGGGATCGACCGAGACGAGCACGTGGTCAGCCTCGACACGGACCGGGTGCCCGGTGAGGGCGGGGCTCTCGCTCACGATCCTGTGCGCCAGCTCACCGACGTCGGTCGGTCGCCGATCGGGCTGGAGCTGCCCGCGCTTCAGCCGGTCGAGGTCGAGCAGGTCCTCGACGAGGCGGTTCGCCTTGCGGCCCGCCTGCTCGATCACCCCGAGCAGGTCATCGACCTCGCGCTCGGACAGCCCGAGCTCGTCGGCGCGACGGATCGTCTGGATCGCGCCGAGGATCCCCGCCAGCGGGCCCTTCAGGTCGTGGGAGACGGCGTGCAGCAGCGTGTTCTTCAGCTCGTTCAGCTCGCGCAGGTCGTCGGACTCCTCGACCTGATGGGCGATACGCAGCCGCTGGCTCGCGATCAGCTCCTTCAGGGTCGACAGCATCCAGACGACGAGAGCCAGGACGGACAGCCACATGAGCGCGTTCCATGACGGGACGATCGCGTCGGAGTCTCCGTAGCCACGGATCCCCGCCACCTGGGTCGCCACCGCCGCGAGGCCCGCGATCGCAAGCCCCCAGCGCCGTCCGACGTTCCAGGTCACGAGCAGCACCGGCATCAGGTACAGGGGGGCGAGGAACGCGCCCGGGCCGGTGAGGAGGTCGACGACGCCGGTCGCGACGACGAAGGTCGAGCCGACGGCCAGGACGAACCATGCAGGTCGGCCGTCGAAGAAGGCCTCGATCGGCAGCACGCGCTCACGCGCGGGGTCGAACGCACCCATCGTGGGGTTCCTCGGCCGGCCTCTCCCCTACCTTGAGCCGGGTAGGGGGCGGCCCCAGCCCTGGGGTCGCCGCCGGCCGCGGGAGGCTCCGACTTCAGACGAGGAGCTCCCGCAGAGCTCGGAACGCCCGGCCCCGGTGGCTGATCCGATCCTTCTCCTCGGGGGCGAGCTCGGCCATCGTCCGCTCCCAGCCGGCCGGCTCGAAGATCGGGTCGTACCCGAACCCCCCGGAGCCGACCGGCGCCCGGCGCAGGACCCCCTCGCACACGCCCTCGGCCCATCGCTCGCCACCGTCGGGGAAGGCCAGCAGCGCGACGCAGCGGTACCGGGCGGTGCGTCCGGCCGACGGCACACCGCGGACGGCCTGCAGGAGCGCGCGCAGGTTCGCCTCGTCGCTCGCGCCCTCGCCGGCGAACCTCGCGCTTCGCGGCCCGGGGCCGCCCCCGAGCGCGTCGACCTCGATCCCGCTGTCGTCGGCGAGAGCCGGCAGGCCGAGCGCGCGGGCCGTGGCGTGCGCCTTCAACCGAGCGTTGCCGAGGTACGTCGCCTCGGTCTCGGCGACCGCGGGGAAGGCCGCGGGGTCGTGCGTTCGCACCGTTACCCACGTCACCGGCCAATCGGCGCAGATCCGCTCGAGCTCCCGAAGCTTGTGGGGGTTGCGCGTCGCGATCGCGATCGTCGCCGGGATCGCCACGCCTCAGCCTTCCGCGAGCGCGCGTTCCTGCACGGCGGACAGCGCCGCAACACCCCGGGCGCCGAGCTCGAGCAGCACCTCGAGGGTCGCTCGGTCGAACGGTCGGCCCTCCGCGGTCCCCTGGACCTCGACGAAGGCGCCCTCCCCCGTCATGACGACGTTGCAGTCCACCGACGCGGCGGCGTCCTCCTCGTAGGTGAGGTCGAGGACGCAGTCGCCGTCGAGGACCCCGACGGAGACGGCCGCGACCGAGCCGAGCAGGAGGTCGTCGGGCGCAAGCCCCTCGGCGGCCAGCCGGCGTAGCGCGAGGGCGAGCGCGAGGTAGCCGCCCGTGATCGAGGCACAGCGCGTCCCCCCGTCGGCCTGCAGGACGTCGCAGTCGATCGTGATCGTCCGCTCGCCGAGCCGATCGAGGTCGACGACGCTTCGGAGCGCTCGGCCGATCAGCCGCTGGATCTCTTGGGTGCGCCCGGCGGGTCGACCGCGGGCGACCTCCCGGGGCGTGCGCTCCAGGGTCGAGGCGGGCAGCATCGAGTACTCGCCGGTGACCCATCCCCGGCCCGAGCCCCGGAGCCACCGCGGCGCCTCCTCGGTGACCGTGGCGGCGCAGAGCACCCGCGTGTCCCCCATCGAGAACAGCACCGAACCGGCCGCCCACCGCTGGAAGCCGAGCTCGTAGGCGACAGGGCGAAGCTCGTCGGGCGCGCGCCCGTCGGAACGCGTCACGGCCCCACCTCCACGACGAGCCCCCGCCGGGCCACCTCGATCGGGCCGGCGAACGTCGCCGCCGCCTCCCTCGCGGATACCGCCGGGTCGAGGATCGGCAGCAGGTGGGTGAGGACGAGCCGTCCGACCCCCGCGTCGCTCGCGAGCTCGCCGGCCTGCGCCGCCGACAGATGGAAGGGGAACAGCTCCGAGGCGTTCTGATACGTGGCCTCCGCGAGCAGGACCTGCGCCCCCCGCGCGAGCTCCACGGCCTGCGCGCAGGGACCGGTGTCGCCCGTATAGGCCAGGACCCGCCCGCCGGCCTCGATCCGATACCCGAGGGCGGGCACGCCGACGTGGACCATCTCGAAGGGCGTCACCGAGAACGGGCCGAGCTCGAAGGGCTCGCGATCGCGCGCGGTGCGAAGGTCGTAGGCCTCGGCCATCACGTCGCGCCCGCGTTCGGACACCAGCAGCGCGACCCGATCGGGGAAGCCCTCGGGCGAGTACAGCGGCAGCCCCGGGGACCCGAGACCGCCGTAGTGGCGCGCGTAGAACGCCGGGATCAGGTCGAGGAAGTGGTCGGGGTGCCCGTGGGTGATCAACACGCCGCCGACCTCCTCCACCGCGATCCGCTCCTGCAGCCGGGCGAACGTGCCGGTCCCCGCGTCGACCCACAGGTGGAAGCCCTCGTGCGTGAGGAGGTAGCCGCAGGCCTCGCCGCCGGGGCCGGGCCAGGTCCCCTGCGCCCCGAGGACCGTCAGCTTCACGCGACCCCCCCGACCGGCGATGCCGACACCGCCTCGACGACCTCGATCCGCGCGAGCTCGTGGCCCCCGAGGAAGACCTCCGCGAGGGCCCGGAACCGGTCCGGGTCGCCCGTGGTGAGGAACACGTGGTGCGGCGGCTCGCTCCCGTCCCGACACAGCCCGTCGCGCAGGAGGGCCGCGTAGACGTCCTTAGCGGTCTCCTCCGCCGATGAAACGAGCACGACGTCGGGCCCGAGCTCGAGCTGGAGCAACCCCGCGAGCAGCGGGTAGTGCGTGCACCCGAGGATCAGGGTGTCGACCCCGGCGCGCCGCAGGGGCGCGAGGTAGGCCCGCGCCGCCCGCCGGAGCTCCTGCGACGTCGTGTCCCCGCGCTCCACGTGCTCGACGAAGGCCGGGCACGCCGCGGCGTGCAGCTCGGCGGCCGAGCCCACCGCGCGCTGGTAGGCGCCGCTCGCGATCGTCGCCTGCGTTCCGATCACGCCGATCACCCCGTTGCGGGTCGCACGGATCGCCGCGCGGGCCCCGGGATCGACGACCCCGACGACCGGGATCCCGTGGCGGGCCGTGATGTCGCCGATCGCGCTCACCTCCACCGCGTTGCAGGCGACGACGAGGAGCTTCACGCCCCGCGCCACGAGCGCCTCGGCCATCTCGAGGGCGAACCGCCGGATCTCGTCGAGGGGCCGCGGTCCGTAAGGGGCCCTCGCGTTGTCGCCGAGGTAGACGAGGGCTTCGTTGGGGAGCAGGTCGCAGATCGCGCGCGCGACGGTCAGCCCACCGACCCCGGAGTCGAAGACGCCGATCGGACGGTCGTCGCTCACGCGCCTACCACCACAGCGAGGCCCCCACGCCCTTCTCGGCGACGCTCAGGTCCTCGGCCCACGCCTCGGTCGACAGGTACTTCCACCCGCCGTCGGCGAGCAGGCAGACGATGTCGCCCTCCTCGATCTCCTGCGCGATCCGCTGGGCGACGTGGATCACCGCGCCGCTGGAGATCCCCGCGAAGATGCCCTCGAGCGCCGTCAGCTCGCGCGTGGCGCGCAGGGAATCGGAGGAGCTCACCAGGAACTTCCGATCGACCTCGTCCGGATCGAAGATCGGGGGGATGAACCCCTCGTCGAGGGAGCGCAGGCCGTAGACGAGCTCGCCGAGCTCCGGTTCCGCGGCCAGGACCTGGATCGCCGGGTCGTGACGGTGCAGCGCGCGCCCGACCCCGGTGAGGGTCCCGCCGGTGCCGAGGCCGGCGACGAAGTGGGTCACCTCAGGGCAGTCCCGCAGGATCTCCGCTCCGGTTCCGAGCTCGTGCGCCCGCGGGTTCGCCGGGTTGCCGTACTGGAAGGGCATGAAGTAGCGATCGTCGGCCGCCAAGGCCCGGGCGACCTCGATCGAGCCGTTCGTCCCCTTCGCGCCGTCGCTGAACACGATCTCGGCGCCGAACAGCCGCAGCAGGCGCACGCGCTCGTCGCTCGCGTTGTCGGGGATCACCACGGTCAGGCGATACCCCTTGCGCCGCGCCACCATCGCGAGCGCGATGCCGGTGTTGCCCGAGGTCGGCTCGAGGATCGTGCGCTCCGGCGTGAGCTCGCCCGAACGCTCGGCCTCCTCGATCATCGCCAGCGCGATCCGGTCCTTCGTCGACCCGGTCGGGTTCTGTCCCTCGAGCTTGGCCCACAGCCGTACGCCCGCCTTCGGGGACAGCCGAGGGATGCCCACGAGCGGGGTGTTGCCGATCGTGTCGAGGATCGATGCGACGCGGGTCACGCCTGGATTATCCCAGCGGGAACCGAAGGCACCGCGAGGGGGCCTTGACGCACACCGCCCGCTGGCCGGAAGCTCGGGGGATGAGCACGCCCCTGCCGGGCGAGCCGCGGGACCACATGAACGCGCTGCTGCGCGTTCTGCTGCCGTTCGCTCGCGACGCGATCGGGGAGCACGGGGGCTTCTTCCCGGTCGGCATCTCGATGGCGCCCGACGGCGAGGTCGAGGTCGTGGACCTGCCGACGATCGAGCCGGCGACGAGCGCCGACGCCGTGCTGGCGGAGATCCGCTCCGGCCTTCGGGCCAGGGCCGAGCGACGCGAGGTCCTCGCGGTCGGCGTGGCCTCCGGGGTCCGCCTGCACACGCCCGAGGACGAGGGCTTCCCGCTGGGGATCCGCGTGGAGCTCGAGCACCGCGACGCCGATCCGATCACCTGCGTCATCCCCTATCGGGAGACCGAGGTCGGCTACGAGTACGGTGAGGCGATCGCCTTCGTCGGCGAGCGCCGCACCTGGGTCTGAGGGCTCCCTCAGGCCCGCCCGCCGGCCACCGCCGGAAGCAGGGACACGGTGTCCCCGTCCTTCAACGGCGTCTCGAGCGACCCGAGGTACCGGACGTCTTCGTCGTTCACGTAGACGTTGATGAACCGGTGCAGCGCGCCGTCCTCGGTCAGGACGTTCTTCGTGATCCCCGGGTAGGTGGACTCCAGGTTGGCAAGCAGCTCCCGCAGGGTCGCTCCCTCAACGTCCACCGTCGCCTCGCCTCCCGCGTGCTTGCGCAGGATCGTCGGCAGCTTCACGGTCACCGCCATCTCGCCTCGTCCGCTCCTTCCGCCTCACTCCGGTCGTGCCGGGACGCCGCAGAACGCCTCGTAGTCGATCAGCTCCGTGATCGTCGGTTCCTTGCCGCACACGGGGCAGTCGGCGTCCCAACGGATCCGCACCTCCTGCACCTCCATGTGGAGCGCGTCGTAGAGCAGGAGACGCTTCTCGAGGGTCCGCCCCTGTCCGGTGATCAGCTTGATCGCCTC
Organism: Actinomycetota bacterium; assembly: GCA_026003015.1. Lineage (GTDB taxonomy): Bacteria > Actinomycetota > UBA4738 > UBA4738 > HRBIN12 > BPGL01. The sequence continues at coordinate 859,112 of BPGL01000001.1, forward strand.
GGTGGCCTGGATCGAGCCGATCACGCCGGGGAGCACGCCGAACACGCCTCCCTCGGCACAGCTCGGCACGGTCCCCGGAGGTGGCGGCGAGGGGAACAGACACCGGTAGCACGGGGTCTGCGGCCCCGGCATGAACACGGTCGCCTGGCCCTCGAACTGGTAGATCGACCCGTACACGAGGGGCTTGCCGAGGAACTGCGTCGCGTCGTTCACGAGGTAGCGCACCGGGAAGTTGTCGGTCCCGTCGACGACCACGTCGTAGGGCCCGAGGACATCCAGGGCGTTCGCGCTCGTGAGCAGCGTCTCGTGCCCGACGATCTCGATCGTCGGGTTGATGGCGCGCAGGTGCTCGACCGCGCTCGCGACCTTCGGACGGCCGACGTCGGCCGTCGTGTGCAGGATCTGACGCTGCAGGTTCGTGAGGTCCACGCGGTCGAAGTCGACGATCCCCAGGCGACCCACCCCGGCCGCCGCCAGGTACATCGCGACCGGCGAACCGAGCCCCCCGGCGCCGATCACGAGGACGCTCGCCTCCAGGAGCTTGCGCTGCCCTTCGCCGCCGATGTTCGGCAGGATGATGTGGCGCGCGTAGCGCTGCACCTGCTCCTCGGTGAACCGCGGAACGCTCACCGGATCGTCAGCTCCTCCTCCTGCACCTCGCCGTCGCGGATGAAGAACGACCGGACGACCGGACGCTCACGGTCGGCCAGGGACAGCACGATGTAGCGGGCCTCGGGGTAGAAGGCCAGCCGCACGTCGGTCTCCGACGGGTAGGCCTCGGAGTGCGTGTGGGAGTGGTAGATGGCCCACAGCTCCCAGTCGTTGGCCTCCATCTCCTCGAAGGCGCGCAGCTGCTCGCGCCCGTCCAGGCGGTACGTGACGGGGCTCGCGTCGGCGTTGCGCATCGGGAACACCTTCACCGGCCGGCCGTCGCCGTTGGCGGCGATCAGCCCGCAGCACTCGTTCGGGAACTCCCGCAGCCCCTGGGCCACGATCTCGGCGTACAGCCCCTCGTCCAGCTCGGCCATTGCAGGTGCAAATGCTACCAGGGGGGTCGGGTATTCCCCGTCGAGCTCATCGCGCCAGACGCCCGCCGATCGCGATCCGCCCCGGCTCCCCGGGCACCGTCCGGCCGATCTCGGCCGCCTCGATGCCCTCGCCCCGCAGGGTCGCCCGCAGCACCGCCGGGCGGTCGGTCGCGAGCAGCAGCCCGCCGCTCGTCTGCGCGTCGGCCAGCACGAGCTGCTCCGCCTCGGTGAGCTCCCCGGCGTCGGTGACCGGGGCGACCCACGCGTGGTTGCGCCGCGTGCCGCCGGCGACGACGCCGCGCCCCGCCAGCTCCAGCACGCCCGGGAGCGTGGGAATCGCCGCGGCGTCGAGCTCCGCGGCGCAGCCGCTCGCCTCGAGCAGGCGACGCAGGTGCCCGAGCAGCCCGAACCCGGTGACGTCGGTCGCGGCCCGAACGCCCGCCTGCACCGCCGCCGCCGAGGCCGCCGCGTTCAAAGTGGTCATCGTCTCCACGGCGGCCCGCACCTGCTCCTCGGTCGCCTCGCCGCGCTTGATCGCCGTGGCGATCATGCCGGTGCCGAGCGGCTTCGTGAGCACGAGCGTCATGCCGGGGCGCGCCGCGTCGTTGCGGAGCATCGCGTCAGGATCGACGAAGCCGATCGCGACGAGGCCGTAGATCGGCTCGGTCGAGGTGATCGTGTGGCCGCCCGCGAGGGCCACCCCCGCCTGCTCGGCGACGTCGCGCCCCCCGCGGAGGCACGCCGCCAGGAGCTCCATGGGCAGGTCGTCCACCGGCCACGCGGCGACGTTCAGCGCGAGGCGCGGAACCCCGCCCATGGCGTAGACGTCCGACAGCGCGTTGGCCGCGGCGATCCTGCCCCAGTCGTAGGCGTCGTCGACGATCGGGGTGAACACGTCGACCGTCGCGACGAGCGCGCCGCCGCCGGGCAGCGCGTAGACGGCGGCGTCGTCGCCCGAGTCGGAGCCGACGAGGAGATCGCCCGCCGGGCCGGGCAGGGCGAGCTCCCCGAGGAGCTCCCTCAACGCCGCGGCCTCCAGCTTGCAGCCGCAGCCGGCGCCGTGGCTGAAGGAGGTCAGCGGCCGCTCGGTACGCACGCGTCGAGGATACGCGGGCTACGCGAGGTCGGTCCCCATGGCGTGGAACCCGCCGTCGACGTGGAGCAGCTCCCCGGTGATGCCGGCGGCAAGATCCGACAGCAGGAACGCGATCGCGCCGGCGACCGGGGTGGCGTCGCCCACGTCCCAGCCCAGCGGCGCCCGGCGCGCCCACGACTCGGTGATCGCGTCGAACCCCGGGATGCCCTTGCCCGCCATCGTTCGCAGCGGTCCGGCCGACACGAGGTTCACGCGGATCCCACTGGGGCCCAGGTCGCGAGCCAGGTAGCGGGTGATCGCCTCGAGCCCCGCCTTGGCCACGCCCATCCAGTCGTAGATCGGCCAGGCTACGCGAGCGTCGAAGTCGAGCGCGACGACCGAGCCCCCGCGATCCTCCATCAGGGGGAGCATCCCCACGGCGAGCTCCTTCAGGGAGTACGCGCTCGTTCGGAAGGCCGTCGCCACCGACTCCCACGGGGTGGCCAGGAAGTTGCCCCCCAGGGCGTCCTGCGGCGCGAAGGCGATCGCGTGCAGCAGCCCGTCCAGGCGCCCCCATCGCCGGGCGAGCTCGGCGCGCACGGCCTCGATCTGCTCGGGCGCGTTCACGTCGAGCTCCAGGACGTCGGGGGGATCGGGCAGCCGCTTCGCCGTCTTCTGGGTGAGGCTCACCGTCCGCCCGAAGTTCGTGAGGACGATCTCGGCCCCCTGCTCCTGGGCGACGCGGGCGGCCGCGAAGGCGATCGACTGGGGCGTGAGCACCCCCGTGATCAGCAGCTTCTTCCCCGCGAGCAGCACCTAGTCCGCCTCCGTCAGCTCCGCGTCGGCGAAGGCCCACTCGACGTTGCCGGCGTCGTCGACCTGCCGCACCCGCAGGACGAGCTCGGCGCCCCCAGGTCCGCTCGCCGTGCACTCGAAGGTGGCGTCGGCCGCGACCCGGACGCCGTCGGGACAGGCGACGACGAACCCCCGCTCGCCGAGCGCCCGCTCGACCTCGCGCGCCAGCCGCTCCTCGAGGCTCGCGGTGTCGAGCGTGCGTGCGCAGGCCGGGAGGGCGAGCACGACCGCAACGAGGATCGGGGCGACCGGCGCGCGCATCGGGCGGAGCCTAGCATCCGCACCGGCGGCGCCGGGCGGCGCGGGCCTCAGGCCGCCTCGGGCGGCCCGCAGACCCCCACGAGATGCCCGACCCAGTCGGGGCGGTCGAGCGCGTCCAAGACCGCGGCCGCGAGGTCGGCCCGGGCGATCGTCGGTCGAGGGGCACGCCGGTCGAGGACCGCCTCGTACGCCCCGGCGGGCTCGGCGTCGACGAGCGCCGTCGGGGCGAGCACGGTCCAGTCGAGCCCGCTGGACCGGAGGACCGCGACGCCGCGTCGGTGCTCCTCGGCGATGACCCGGTACGGGTCGGCGACGGGCCGGTCGTGGAACACCGCGCTGTTCGTCGTGACGACGAGCCGCCTCGGCCCCACGACCGCGGCCTGCTCGACGATCGTGCGCGTCGCGGCCGACAGGGCGTCGGTCGGCTCGGCGCCCTCGGGGATCGTGAGGACCGAGATCGCCGCGCCGGCCCCCTCGAGCGCGCGTGCGACGGCCGCCGGGTCCCGGGCGTCCCCGAGGACGACCTCGACCCGGGCGTCCAGGTCGCGCGGGCTCCGAAGGAGCGCCCGCACCCCGTGGCCGCGTGCGAGCGCGGCTTCCAGCACGAGCCGCCCCGTGCGCCCTCCCCCGCCGAAGACCGCGAGCCACATGAGGCGAGCCTAGCCGCCGGGTCCCGCGTGTGGCGGGGACCCTCGGCGTGTAGGCTCCGCCCGCCATGGCCGACCCGATCATCCGCACCGAGGGGCTCCGCAAGCGGTTCGGGGACGTCGAGGCCCTCAAGGGCGTCGATCTCCTGGTCCGTCCCGGGTCGGTGTTCGGCCTGCTCGGGCCGAACGGGGCCGGGAAGACGACGACCGTGCGGATCCTCGCGACCCTGCTCGCCCCCGACGGCGGGCGCGCCGAGGTGGCCGGGCTCGACGTGGTCCGCGACGCCGACGCCCTGCGGTTCCGGATCGGCCTGGCCGGCCAGTACGCGGCCGTCGACGAGAACCTGACGGGCCTGGAGAACCTCGAGCTCGTCGGCCGCCTCTACCACCTGGGTCGGCGCGAAGCCCGACGCCGCGGCGCGGAGGTCCTCGAGCGCTTCGGCCTCGCCGAGGCCGCCGACCGCCCGGCCAAGACCTACTCCGGCGGGATGCGGCGCCGCCTCGACCTCGCGGCGAGCCTCGTGGGTCGACCGGAGGTCCTGTTCCTCGACGAGCCCACGACGGGGCTCGACCCGCGCAGCCGGATCGACGTGTGGGCGTTCGTCCGCGAGCTGCAGGCCGACGGCACGACGATCCTGCTCACCACCCAGTACCTCGACGAGGCCGACCAGCTCGCCGACCGGATCGCCGTGATCGACCTGGGCACCGTGATCGCGGAGGGGACCTCGGACGAGCTCAAGGCCAGGGTCGGCGGGGCCGTCCTCGAGCTGCACGTGCAGGACCGCGCCGACACGGCGGCGGCGGCCGAGGCGCTCGCCGGCCTGGGCCGCGGCGATCCCACGATCGACCCTGAGACGGGCTCCATCCGGATCCCGGTCGCCGAGGACGGCGCGACCGCGCTCACCGACAGCATCCGTCGGCTCGACGAACGCTCGATCGCGCTCGCCGACGTCGCGCTGCACCGTCCGACGCTCGACGACGTCTTCCTCGCGCTCACCGGGCGGGCGGCCGAGGACGGGACCGAGCCCGAGCCGCCGACACGTCGCCGTCGCCGTCGCCGGGAGTCCGCGGGGGCGGCGCCGTGATCGCCCCGACGCTCGCCCGTCCCCCGGTGAACCTCGGTGAGCGGCTGCGCCTCGCCGTCGCCGACGCCGCGGTCGTCACGTGGAGGAACCTCGTCGCGATCTGGCGCGTCCCGACGGTGTTCGTCTTCGAGCTCGTGCAGCCGATCATGTTCGTCCTGCTGTTCCGCTTCGTCTACGAGAACGCGTTCGCGAACATCCCGGGGGGGAACTACGTCCTGTTCCTCATGCCGGGGATCTTCGTGCAGAACGCGATCTTCGGCTCCACGACGACCGCGATCGGGATCGCGGAGGACCTGAAGAAGGGGCTGATCGACCGGTTCCGCGCCCTCCCGATGGCCCGCTCGGCCGTCCTCGCAGGACGCACGGTCGCCGACCTCGCGAAGAACCTCCTGCTCGTCACCGTGATGATCGGGATCGGCTACCTCGTCGGGTTCCGCTTCCAGCAGGGTCCGTTGGCGGCCCTCGGCGTCGTGGTCCTCGTGCTCGCCGTGAGCTTCACGTTCTCGTGGATCTCGGCCACGGTCGGGCTCGCGATCAAGCAGGTCGAGGGCGTCCAGGCCGCGATCTTCACGATGGTCTTCCCGGTCGTGTTCGTGAGCGCGGCGTTCGTTCCGGTGAGCGGCATGGCCTCGTTCCTGCAGGTGGTCGCCCGCAACAACCCGGTGACCTACTGGTGCAACCTCGCGCGATACCTCTCGATCGGCGACGTCGCGATGCTCGACCCCGTGACCGGTCTGCCGACGGCGACCCTGGAGGGGCTGCTCGTCCGGTCGGCCCTGTGGATCGTCGGCCTGCTCGCGGTCTTCATCCCGCTGTCGATCCGGCTGTACCGCCGCCTGGCCTGAGACGCTCGGGCCTCGGGGATCGCCACGGCCTCTCAGTCGCCGGCGAGCTCCGCCGCGGCGGCGCGGATGATCCCCGCGGCCTCCTCGACGCGGTCCCGGTGCGTGCGGTGGCTCACGATGCACACCCGCAGCACGAAGCGCCCCCCGACCCTCGTGCTCGACAGGACCACCCGTCGCGACGCGTTGATCCGGCGCAGCAGCTCGGCGTTCGCGGCGTCGTCGGCATCGCGCAGGCGAAACGGCGTCACCGTGAGCTGGGTGCTCCAGGGGAGATCGAGCCTCGGGTCGGAGCGGAGCTCGCCGTCGATCCAGGCGGCGAGGTCGAGCTTCTCGTCGAGCGCCCGGCGGAACGCCCCGACGCCGTGCAGCACGAGCGGCATCCACACGCGCAGCCCCCGCCAGTCGCGCGACAGCTCGGGCGAGAGCTCGCTGTAGTTCGGGAGCTCGCCGGTCGGCTGAAGGTCCTGGAGGTAGGCCGCCCCCTCGAAGTGAGCGTCCCGAAGCGCCGCACCGTCGCGCACGGCAAGCGCCCCGGTCCCGTAGGGAAGGAACAGGCCCTTGTGCGGGTCGACCGTGATGCTGTCGGCGCGCTCGATCCCTCGGAAGCGCGCGCGCCCCCGCTCGGTCAGGCGGAAGAAGCCGCCGTAGGCGGCGTCGACGTGCATCCACAGCCCCTCGTCGGCGGCGACGTCGGCGATCGCGTCGAGCGGATCGATCGCCCCCGTGTTCGTCGTGCCGGCGCTCGGGACGACGAGGAACGGACGGGCTCCGGCCCGCCGGTCCTCGCGGACGAGCGCTCGCAGGGCCTCGGGGTCCATCCGCAGCTCCGCGTCGGTCGGGACGATCCGCAGGTGCTTGCGCGAGAAGCCCGCGATCGCGGCGGCCTTCGTCACGCTCGCGTGGGCCTGCTCGCTCACGTAGTAGACGCCGTCGGACGGATCGTCGCCCAGCTTGGCGTGGCGAGCCGTCACGACCGCGGACAGGTTCGCCATCGAGCCCCCGCTCGTCAGGATCCCTCGAGCGTCGGCCGGCAGGTCGAACACGTCGCAGATCCAGCGGCACACGTTCTCCTCGAGCTGGGCGACCGCGGGGCTCGTCTGCCACAGGCCCACGAAGCGGTTCACCCCCTGGGCCAGGAAGTCGGCGAGCGCCGCCGTGAACAGGCCGCCGCCCGGGATGTAGGCGAGGTAGCCCGGGCCCGCGAACTCGAGCGTGTGCGCGACCGCCGCCCGCACCTGCTCGAAGAGGTCCTCGAAGCGGCCGGGGTCCTCCGGCGGGGACGCGCGCAGCCGTCGGGCCAGCTCCAGCGCGCCGTCCGTGGCGGCCGCCGGGGCGTCGTCCAGCCCCTCGATGAACGCGATGAGGTAGGCGAGGACCGCCTCGCCCATCCGACGCATCTCGGCGGGCTCGGGGTCGAGCCCCAGCCGCCCCTTGCGGAACGCAGCGCTCACCCGGCCCGGCCCTCGACGATCTCGTCGAGCAGCCGGGTCGAGGCACGCGCGATGTCGGCGACCGCCCGCTCGAAGGCCTCCCGGTGCCGCGCCGAGGGCTCCCGGAACCCCGAGACCTTCCGCACGAACTGCCGGGCCGCGGCCGCGATCTCGGCATCGTCCGCGCGCGGCCCGCCGCCGGGCTCCCGCAGGCGCCTGATGCTCCGGCACATGTCCGGCAGCCTAGCGGGCGGGACCGTCCTCGGCCCGACGAGCGGCCAGCGCCGAGAGCGCCTCGAGCACGCAGCGGTGGGCGAGGGCGGCGGTCACCTCGGCGTGGTCGTACGGAGGCGCCACCTCGACCACGTCCATCCCGGCGAGCTCGACGGAGCCGACGATCCGGCGGACGGCCCGCAGGAGCTCGCGCGGCAGCATCCCGCCCGGCTCGGGGGTGCCGGTCCCCGGCGCGGACCCTGGATCGACGACGTCGACGTCGATCGAGAGGTACACGAGCTCGGGACCGTCGAGGGCCTCAGCGATCGCGTCGTCGATCACCGCCTCGGCGCCTCGCTCCTCGATCTCGACCATCCGGTGCCACCGCATGCCCTGCCCCCGCATCCACTCGAAGGTCTCGCGTTCGGGCCAGTAGCCGCGCAGCCCAACCTGGACGAAGTTGCGGCCCTCGACCCAGCCCTCCTCGATCAGCCGGCGCATCGGCGTGCCGTGGCTCACGAGCGAGCCCCAGACCTCCTCGCCGGTGTCGGCGTGCGCGTCGAAGTGCACCACCCCGACCTTGCGCGGATCGCGGGCGCGGGCCACCGCGGCCACCGAGGGATAGGTCACCGAGTGGTCCCCTCCGAGCACGATCGGGATCGCCCCGGTGCGGGCGACGCGCCAGACCTTCTCGTGGATCACACGGAGCCCGCGGGTCAGCCGACTCGGAACGACCGGCGCGTCGCCGGCGTCGACCGCGCGGATCCGGTCGAGCACGCTCGTCTCGAGCTGGATCGACCACAGGTCGCCGGAGTGGTAGGTCGCCGCGCGGATCGCGCGGGGCCCGAACCGCGCGCCCGGGCGGTTCGACGTGCCGTCGTCGATCGGCGCGCCGACGATCGCGACGTCGGGTGCGAGCCTCGCGAGCTCCTCGTCGGAGACGAGCGGGAGCTTCTGGAACGAGGTCGACCCAACGTGGGCAGGCAGCTCGTAGTCGGAGAACTCCTCGTACTCGGAGCCGCCGAGGACGAGCTCGCTTCGCTCGACCGGGAAGTCCGGGGGCAGGGTCACGGCGCGTAGCTTCCCATACGCGCTGTGGCGGAGCTCAGCGGCGGGCGTCCTTCAGGACCCGACGCGCGGCGTTCGCGCCCGGTGCGCCGGTGATCCCGCCGCCCGGGTGCGCCCCGGATCCCGCGAGGTACAGCCCCTCGAGCAGGTACGCGTACCCGGCGTGGCCGAGGAGCGGACGCCACGCGAAGAACTGATCGAGGCCCGGCTCGGCGTGGTACACGGCGCCGCCGGCGAGCCCCCAGTCCCGCTCGAGGTCCTCCGGCGTGGTGACGGCGCTGGCCTCGACGAGCTCCCCGAGACCCGGGGCGTAGCGCTCGAACGTCTTCACGACGAGCTCCACGAGGCGACCGGTCTGCCCGCCCCAGGCGCCCTCCGCGAGGTGACGCGGCGCGGCCTGGACGATCGCGCTCAACACGTGGTTGCCAGCGGGCGCGAGCGAGGGGTCCACGAGCGTCGGGATCGTGGCTTCGATCACCGGCTCCTCGGCGATCCGTCCGTACTTGGAGGCGTCCATCGCGCGCTCGACGTCGTCGGTCGAGGGCGCGACCACGATGCGGCCCTGCAGGCGGACCGGGTCGTCGACGCCGCGGAAGGCCGGAACGCCGGTGAGCGCGAGGTCGACGCGGGCCGTGGTCCCCGGCTGGCGGATGTTGTCCGTGCGCCACACGAGGGTCGGCCCGAGCTCCACCGGGTCGCACAGCCGCGCCGTGGTCTTCGGATCGGCCGACGAGACGACCTGCGGGGCATCGACCGTGGTGCCGTCGGCGAGGGTCACGCCCTGGACGCGCCCGTCGGACGAGCGGATCTGCACGACCTCGGCGCCGGTGCGCACGTCGGCGCCGGCGGCCCGCGCCGCGTCGGCGAGGGCTCGCGCGAGCCGCTCGGTCCCGCCGCGGGCGAACACCGTCGTCCCGGCGGCGCCCCCGTCGGTCCCGGCGCTGTCGTTCAGGAACACCGCCGCCGTCCCGGTCGCCCAGGCCCCCATCGCGGTGAACAGCACGCCGCGCGCGCACAGCGGACCACGGATCGCTTCGGCCTCGACGGCCTCTTGGACCAGGTCCGCGACCGACATCGGCAGCGCCCGGAGGGTCTCGCGCCCGGCCTTCGCGCCCAGGTCGCGGAACGCGCGCCCGAGCTTGAGCCCGGCGATCGCGTCGCCGATCGTCGGCGACGCCGGGTCCGGCGGCGTCGCGGCGTTCAGGTACGCGAGGAAGCTCGCCATCGCCCGCACGCGGCGGTCGAAGGCGAGGAAGCGCTCGGCATCGGAGGCGCCGCGGGCCCGCAGCTCCTCGGCCGTGCGCCGCGGATCCCCCCAGAACGTCACCGCCGAGCCGTCCGGCTGGGGAGCGAGCATCCGCACCGGCGGGGCGATCGGCTCGAAGCCGTGGGCCTCGAGCCGCAGGTCCCGGACCACCGAGCCCCGCAGCCGCCCCACGGTCGGCACGACCCCCGGCGCCCGCACGCCCGGCGCGAGCTCGCGCCCGCGCAGCAGCCCTCCGACCTCCTCGGCCCGCTCCAGCACGAGGACGCGGCGGCCGGCCTTCGCGAGGTAGGCGGCGGCGACCAGGCCGTTGTGGCCGGCGCCGACGACCACGACGTCGACGGCGGCCATCAGGCGACCCGCCGGCCGCGCCGGCGCTCCTTCAGGTACTCCAGAGCGGCGATCCGACCCGGGGCGCCCATGATCCCGCCGCCGGGGTGGGTGGCCGACCCGCACATCCACAGGTCCCGCACCGGCGTGCGGTAACGGCCCCAGCCCGGAACCGGACGGTTGAAGAACAGCTGCTCGAGCGAGAGCTCCCCCTGGAAGATGTTGCCCTCGGTCAAGCCCGTGATGTCCTCGATGTCCTTCGGCGTGAGGAACTGGTAGCCGACGATGTGGTCGCGGATCCTCGGGAAACGCTCCTCGATCGTGTCGATCACGTTCTGCCCGAACGCCTCTCGCCGCGCGTCGTCCCATACCGCGCCGTCGGCCAGGTGGTACGGCGCGTACTGCACGAAGCAGCTCATCACGTGCTTGCCCGGCGGGGCCATCGTCGGGTCGACGAGCGTCGGGATGATCATGTCGATGTAGGGGCGCCACGAGGGCCGACCGTACTTCGCGTCGTCGTAGGCCCGCTCCAGGTACTCGATCGACGGCGAGAAGCTGATCGCGCCCCGGAGCCACTCACCCTTCCCCGGCTTGCACGCGAGCTCGGGGAGCCCGTCGAGGGCGAGGTTCACCTTGCCGGAGGAACCGCGGAACCGGTAGCGGAGAACCTCCTCGCGGAAGCTCGGGTCCAGCACCTCCTCGTCGAGCAGCCCGATCAGCGTGCGGCGCACGTCGAGCGAGCTCATCACGACCCCGGCATCGATCTCCTCCCCCGACTCGAGCACGACGCCGGCCGCGCGGCCGCCGACCGTACGCACGCGGGCGACCGGCGCCTCGGTGCGGATCTCGACCCCGAGCGAACGCGCGGCGCGGGCGATCGCCTCGGCGATCGAGCCGGTCCCCCCGCGGGGCACGCCCCAGGCGCGGAAGGCGCCGTCGAGCTCCCCCATGTAGTGGTGGAGCAGGACGTAGGCGGTCCCGGGCGAGCGCGGGCCCTGGAAGGTCCCGATGATGCCCGACGCGCTCATCGTCGCCTTGAGCGGCTCGGTCTCGAACCACTGGTCGAGGAAGTCGGCGGCGCTCATCGTCATCAGCTGGACGAACGTCGTCTGCAGCCGGCGCGGCAGCTCCTTGAACGCCTTCGCGAGCGGGGTGAGCGGAAGCCACTCCCGGGGATGGATCCGGCCCGGGTCCGGCGGCGGGATCGACAGGATCGGCTTGATGAACCGCCCCATCTCCGCCATCAAGGGCCCGTACTCCTCGTAGGCCTCGGCGTCGTTCAGCGACCATCGGCGGAGCTCTCGAACCGTGCGCCCGTGGTCGTTGACGCGCCACAGGTAGTCGTCGTCCAGCGGGGTGATCGTGCCGTCGAGCGGGAGGATCTCCAGGCCGTGGCGGGGAAGCTCGAGCTCCCGGATGATCTCGGGGCGAAGGAGCGATACGACGTAGGAGAACACCGAGAAGGTGAACCCTGGGACGATCTCCTCGCTCAGGGTGGCGCCGCCGAGGATGGGGCGTCGCTCGAGCACGAGGACGGAGAGACCGGCGCGGGCGAGGTACGCGGCGTTCACGAGCCCGTTGTGACCACCACCGATCACGACCGCGTCGTAGCGCTTCGGCACGGGCCGGATGCTAGCCGGGGGCGCTCGAGCGCTCCAACGGGGGGCTGACCTCAGGTCAGGGCCGCTCGGGTGGCGACGCGCTGGGGCTCGGCTACGCTCCGGGCGTGAGCATCGGGACCGCGTTCTTCCCACGCCAGGCGGAGCTCAACGCCAAGCAGGTGTGGAACGAGTGGGCCGGCTACTTCGCCCCGGCGGTCTACGCCGACTTCCACGACATCGAGTACAGCGCGATCCGCGAGGCCGCCGCCCTGATCGACACGACGCCGCTGTACAAGTACGAGGTCCGTGGCCCCGACGCGGTCCGCCTGCTCGACCGGGTCGTCACCCGCAACGTCGCGGCGCTGCCCCCGAACCGCGTCCTGTACACCCCCTGGTGCGACGAGGACGGCAAGGTCCTCGACGACGGCACGGTCGCGCGGATCGCCGACGACCGATACCGGGTCACCGCCGCCGATCCCTGCTTCCGCTGGTTCGCGCTGAACGCCACGGGCCTGGACGCCCAGGTCGTCGACGTCACGGAGGCCACCGCGGCGCTGGCCCTGCAGGGGCGCCTCTCGCGCGAGGTGCTCGAGGCCGCCACCGCAACGTCGTGGGCCGACCTCCCGTACTTCGGACGACGCGCGGCGACGATCGCCGACGTCGAGGTCGACGTCACGCGCACCGGCTACACGGGCGATCGCGGCTACGAGCTGTGGATCCCGACCGACGGCGCGCTCGCCGTGTGGGATCGCCTCGTCGAGGCCGGCGAGCCCTACGGCCTGCGTCCCGTCGGGATCCGCGCGATGGACGTCGCCCGCGTGGAGGCCGGCCTCGTGCTGATCGAGGCGGAGTACACCAGCGCCCGCCACGCGATCGCGCCCGAGCAGATGTACTCCCCCTTCGAGCTCGGGATGGGCCGGCTCGTGGCCTTCGACAAGCCGGCGTTCACCGGTCGGCGCGCGCTGCTCGCCGAGCAGGCCGGCGGCGGCCCCGCCCGGCGTCTGGTGGGGCTCACCCTGGACTGGGCCGACATCGAGGCGATGTACGCCCGTCACGGCCTGGCGCCGATGGTGAGCCTCACCGTCCAGCGCGACCCCGTGCCCGTCTACCACCGGGGCCGGCAGATCGGTCGCGCCACCTCGATGGTGTGGAGCACGACGCTCAAGGAGATGATCGCCTTCGGCTCGGTCGAGGCGCGCTACGAGCCGCCCGGGACGCGCCTCGAGGTGGAGTACACCGTCGAGGGCGAGCGTGGTCGCGTGGCCGCCCGGGTCGTGCGGCTGCCGTTCCTGGACCTCGAGCGCAAGCGCACCTGACCCCGGCGCCCGCCGCCGCGCACCTTGCGCACCGCGCCGGCTCTGAGAGCATGGAGGGTCGTGCGGCAGCGTCGAACCCATCCGGCCGCGATCGCGGGGATCGCCCTGCTCGGTGGTGCGGTGGCGGCCCTGCTCACCTGGCAGGGCAGCCTCGTCGTCGGGCTCGGAGCCGGCCTGGCCGTGTGGGCGATCGGCGTGGTCGCCTCCTGGCTCGTCGTGCGCCGCGACGCCGGGTCGGACCGGATGGACCCGGGGCGGCGACGGCTGCTCGTGGCGACGGGCGTGGGCGGGCTCGCGTGGGTGGCCGGTGGCGCGGCGCTCGCCCGGGCCGCCCGCTCGTTCGGCCGCGCCGACCCCCTCGCCGCGCAGGAAGCGGCGGCCGCCGCGCTCGGAGGGGACTACATGGAGCTCGTGCGGCGGTCGTTCCGAGCCGGGCGGTCCGGTGACCTGCAGCTCGTCCTGGCGCCGTTCAACTCCTCGAACTACCCCAACGAGTCGCTGTCGCTCGTTCCGAGAGACCCCAGGACGAGCCACGCGAGCGTGTGGATGTACCTCCAGCGGATCCCCCTGCTCGTCCACGCCCCGGGGCTCGTCCCGCCCTCGGACCACGAAACGACGGTCACCCTCGCCGACGTCGCGCCGACGATCGCCCGGCTCGTCGGCGCGACCTGGCCCGAGGGACGCGACGGGCGGCCGCTGCCCGGGGTGCCCGAGCCCGACCGGCCGCCACGCGTCGTCGTCACCGTCGTCATCGACGGCGGGGGTTGGAACGTCCTGGAGCGCTACCCCGACGACTGGCCGACGCTTCGCGCCCTGATGCGCGCGAGCGCGAACCACCGGGGCGCGATCGTCGGGTCGTTCCCGACCGTGACGGCGAGCGCGCACGCGACGATCGGCACGGGGGCGTTCCCCTGGAAGCACGGGATCACCGGCCACAACATCCGCGACGGCGCCGGCCCGCGCAAGGCCTACCGCACGGCCGGGCGCGCGGACCCGACCGACCTGCTGCTGCCCACGCTCGCCGACCTGTGGTACGCGCAGACGGGCGGCCGCGCGTGGGTCGGCGAGGTCGGCTACCAGGTCTGGCACCTGGGCATGCTCGGCGTCGGCGGTCGGGGCAGGGCCGGCGACGACCTCCCGGTCGGGGTGTACTACGACGAGTACGCGGCGCGCTGGGCCCCCCATCACCCCGACCGCTACCGACTCCCCCGCGAGGTGCCCGCCCCCGAGCGGCTCGCCGCCTACCGGGCCGCGTTCGAGCCGCTCACGGTCGACCGCCGCTTCGACCCGAAGGGACGCCAGGCGGACTGCTGCAGCCCACCGATCGTCCGCTACCAGGGCGACCTGCTCGAGGCGGTGCTCGAGGCCGAGCCGATCGGGAGCGAGGCGCCGGGGCTGCTGTTCACGACCTTCAAGGCGCCCGACTACGCCGGACACCTGTACGGGATGCAGTCGGCCTGGACGGCGCTCGCGCTTCGAGCGGTCGACGAGCAGCTCGCGCGGCTGTGGCGCCGCCTGGACGAGCGGTTCGGCGCAGGGGGCTACGCGCTGATCGTCACGGCAGACCACGGGCAATGCCCGCTTCCCGACGACGTCGGCGGCGTCAGGCTCGACCCGATCCAGCTCGAGGCGGTCATCGAGCGATCCTTCGGCGGGCTGTTCGATCCCGTCCAGGCGGTCGTGCCCCACGAGGTGTACCTCGACCCGAGCGTGCTGTGGGACGCAGGGGCCGACGTCGACGAGGTCGCCGCGTCCCTGCGCGACCTGACGTACCGACAGACGCTCGGCTCCTACGTCCCCCCCGAGGCCGTGGAGGAGGAGCTGCTCGACCGGCGGCAGTTCGCCGCGGTGTTCTCGGCCGGATGGCTCGAGCGGCTCCTCGAGCGCGACCCCTCGGCGTTCGGAGCGACCGCGTTCGTCGAGCCGGGGGTGGACATCGGGACGCCCCCTCCGCCCTGACGCGATGACGCTCGAGCTGTCGAGGGCCGATCGTGCCCGGCTCGGAGGCGAGGGCGGGCCGGGGGTCGCGCGAGCGATGCGGATCCTCGTCGCCGCGGCCGAGGCGATGGGCGCGACGCGCCTGCTCGACATCACCCGCGCCCACCTGGACGGCTGCCTGTACCACGGTCGAGCGAGCCTGGACTTCGTGGAGCGGCTCGTCGCCGAGGGCGCCCGCGTGCTGGTGCCGACGACGCTGAACGTCGGCTCGCTCGACCTGCTGCATCCCGAGCTCGTCCGCCTCGACCCGGCGACCGCCGAGGCGGCGCGGCGGCTGATGGACGCCTACGTCGCCCTCGGTGCGCGGCCCACCTGGACGTGCGCCCCGTACCTGCTCGAGGACCGGCCCGCGCTCGGCGAGCAGGTGGCCTGGGCGGAGTCGAACGCGATCGTGTTCGCGAACTCCGTGCTCGGCGCCCGCACCGAGCGCTACGGCGATTTCCTCGACGCCTGCTGCGCCGTGACCGGGCGGGCGCCCGCGGTCGGCCTGCACACCGACGAGGGGCGACGGGCCCGGCTGCTCGTGCGGGTGCGGGGGGTCCCCGAGCCGCTCGCCCGCTCCACGGCCGGCCTGGCCGCGCTCGGCCACCTCCTCGGCCGAGCGGCCGGTCACGAGGTCCCCGTCGTCGACGGGCTCCCCACGGCCCTCGGTGAGGACGGGCTCAAGGCCCTGGGAGCGGCCGCCGCGTCGTCGGGGGCGGTGGGGCTCGTCCACGTGGTCGGCTCGACGCCGGAGGCACCCTCGGTCGAGGCCGCGCTCGGCGGCCGGCCCCCCCTTCGGGAGCTATCGATCGGACCCGCGGAGCTTCGTCGGGCCCGCGACGAGCTGTCCACCGCGGGCGACGGGCGGATCGGCGCCGTGTCCCTCGGAACCCCCCACGCCTCCGAGCGGGAGCTCGACCGGATCCTCGAGCTCGCGCGCCACGTCGGATCCCTCGCCGTCCCGTGCTTCGTGAACACGGGGCGATCGACGCTCGCGCGCCTGGAGGCCGACGGCCGCGCCGGGGCCCTGCGCAGCGCCGGGATCACCGTCGTGACCGACACGTGCACGTACGTGACGCCGATCCTCCAGGGCATCGAGCAACCGGTGATGACCGACTCGGCGAAGTGGGCCTGGTACGCGCCGGGGAACCTCGGCGTTCGGGTCGTGTTCGGCACGACCGAGGAGTGCCTGCGCTCGGCCGCAGCGGGGCGGGCGTGGCGCGACGAGGCGCTCTGGGGGACGGCGTGAGGCTGCTCGCGGCGCGATGCCTCGCCGAGGGCGAGGCCGCCGGACCCGCCCTCGCGCTCGCCGAACCGCTGAGCCTGTGGGGCGGACTCGACCCGTCGAGCGGCGTCGTGATCGACGAGCACCATCCCCAGCGGGGCGCGGTCGTCACCGGCCGCATCCTCGTCATGCGCTCCGGCCGCGGCTCGAGCTCGAGCTCCTCCGTGCTCGCCGAGGCCGTCCGCGTCGGGACCGCCCCGGCGGCGATCGTGCTGCACGAGGCCGACGCGATCGTGGCGATCGGAGCGATCGTGGCGCGCGAGCTCTACGGGTCCGCGCTCCCGGTCGTGGCGCTCGAGGAGCCCGAGGCCTACGCGGCGGCGAGCGCGGCCGAGCGCCTCGCGGTCCGGGCCGCGATGGGGACCGCCACGGTCGTGATCGACGGCGCCGCGGGCGGCTGAGGGCCACAGCCCGATGCTCAGCCCACGGACGCGGCGACGCGCTGCCCCGAGCCTCGACCGAAGTACCGCCACTCCGGGAAGTTGAAGTCGGCGGTCACCGAGGCGGGCAGCAGGAGGCTCGCCTCGAGGAACGACTCGAGGTCGGGCACGCCGTACAGGTTCGTCCGCCAGCCCATCTGCTCGAGGAGATCGAGGACCTCTCGGGCCCTCGGACCCCATCGCACCGAGAGGCGATCGATCCCCCACGAGCGGAGCAGGTCCAGCACCTGATCCGCCGCCGCGGCGAGCACGAGCGGCACGAGGAAGTCGACCGGACACGACAGCGTTGAGCTCGGGAAGCCGGCGCGCAGCGAGCGGAACCCTTCCTCGCCGATCGCGGGCAACTCCGCGTTGAACCACAGCCGCTCGTCGCACAGACCCAGCCCGCGTACGAGCTCGACCGCCGCGGCGAGCGTCGGGCCGCCCTCCTTGAGATCGAGCTTCACGCATCGCCCCGCGGCCACGAGCCGGTCCAGCGCCTCCTCCGCGGTGAGCAGCGGTTCCTCGCGGCTCCACGGGACCTCCTCGAAGCCGTCGTGGCGGAGAACGAGCCGGCCGAAGGGGTCCGAGCGAACGTCGATCTCGGCCCAGGCCACCTCCGAGTCCAAGAACCGGTCGAGGTTCACCACGTCGTTCACCCCGTGCCACACGAACTGCACCCGATCGGGGAGCGTTCGCGGGGGCACGAGCTCCCGCAGGCGGTAGTCGCGACCGGAGACGACCCGCGCTCGGTGGGGCCGCTGCGACCGGAAGATCGTGTCGGCGTGCAGGAACAGGACCTCCTCGGCACGATCGATCCGCGCCATCGCGGCGAGGTTCTCCGGCTCGTTGTCGATCACGGCCACGACCCGGTACCCGGCCTCCCGAAGCCGCTCGAGCCCGGCGAGCTTCGCCTGCGGCACGTCGCCCCCGGCCGCCGTGAGCAGCAGCTCGGGCGGGAACGCGACGCGGTACGCACGCCCGATCGTGTTCAGCGACCTGAGGGTGAGGTCGCGCATCCCATCGGGTCGTCCGGTGTTCAGCGCGACGTGGGTTCGCGGCTGGAGCTGGAACCAACGGATGACCCCGAACACGCCCTCGAAGGGTCGGCTCGCGGCCAGGATGGCGTCGGGATCCCAGAGGTGCGCCCGGTAGAAGGCCGCGACGTCGGGTCTGCGGTCGTCCGCGACGTCCAGCGAGGCGAGGATCGCCTCGATCTCGTCCTCGTGGTGCACAACGTCGTCGGCCACGAGACCGTGGAAGAGGCGCGTGCCTCGGGCACGATCGTACGCGAGCAGCACGTGAACGGTCAGGTGCCGCAGGTCCAGGATGGTGCCGTCGATGTCGAACACCAAGCAGAGCTCGTCGTCGGGGTACCGCGCTCGCGCCTCCGTGAAGTGCTCCGAGAGCGCCCGCATCCAATCGCGAGGCGGAGCGGAAGGCGCAGCGGAAGCCAGCCGGTCGACCGCTCGATCGAGGCCGACCGCGAGGTGCGACCCGAAGCTCACGCTCCCATCGTAGGAACGGCCTGCGTCCGGTTCCGTCGAGGTTTCCCAGATGTTCATCGAGCGTTCCGCCCCAGGGCGACGGCAGCTGCCCCCGCGTTCACGTGGGCGACCGGCGTGCCGGACGGGTCGCGATCCCGGTCGACGGCGACCCGACCGGCCGAGCCCTGTCGGCGCCGCGGGCGGCCCTATGGACCGAGATCGGATGGGATCTGGACTGTGACCACGATCCAGATCGCGTCCGTGCGGGCGCCGCTCGACGATCCGCGCTCCTCGGGTCCAGCCTGGAGGTGCTCGCCCTCGCGCAGGCGATGGGGCTGCTGCCCGAGGGCGGGGGCGCGGGGACCTGGACCTGCCGACGCTCCGTCGCGTGGCCAGGGCCGTCGGCCGCGGGGGTCGGCAGGGCCGCGGCGGCCCGTCTGGCCACGACGGCGCGGGACCCCGACGCGCTGCGCAGCGCGCCCGACGCGTTCGTCGAGGCGCTGCGGGGAAGCGAGGTCGCGACCCGCCTGCACTTCCTCGCAACCGTCGTGGCCGACCTCGTCGGCATGTACAACGCGTTCGGGGTGCGCCGGTGGTTCGAGCGGCCGCGCAGCGCCCTCGGCGGCCGCAGCCCCCCGAGGTGCTCGCCGGCGACTGGGATCCCGACGACGGAGGGACCCCTCGCCGTTCGGTCCCTGGCTCGCTCGCTGGTCGGCTCCTCGGCAACCTGACCGCCCGTGTCGGTACCGGGCGCGAGGCTTCGGCCGTGATCGGGTATCGCCACACCGACGCCCGCTTCCCGTTCCTGACGGTCGATCTCGGGGATCCGCAGCTGGTCCGCCACGGCTGCCGAGGGCGACGCTCACCGGGTCCCGGCGACCTACGAGGCCTGCCGGCGCGAGGCCCGTCGCCTGCGCGACCGCGGTGCCGGTGGGCTCCTCGCTCCCTCCGCCGCGCTGCGGGAGGGCGGAGCCGACGGATGGCGCGTGGATCGGGGCCTGCGCCCGGGACGTCCCAGGGACGGACGCACGATCGTCCTCTTCGGGCGGTGGCCCGACCTCGTGGGTTGGCCGGCCGCAGCCGAGGGAAGACCCGACCCCGCGCTCCTGGAACGGGTGCGACCCCTCACCGACAGCGCGACGGGGGCAGCGTGAACGTGGAGGTGGACGCGAGGCCCCTGGGACTTCGCGACATGGCGTCGGTCCCGATCGACGGGCAAGACCTCCGAGGATCAACCCCGGGTGAGGTGGAGGTGGCGGGAATCGAACCCGCGTCTCCGGGCGACCGACCGGGGCTTCTCCGGGCGCAGCCGGTGGTGAGGTCTCGCCTCGGGGCTCCCACCGGCGGAGCTCCCCTCGGCCAGCCCGGGTTCGATGTCCGCCGGCGGCCCCCGGGCGGAGCCGTCGGCGTGAGCCTGCTGATGACGCTCGACCCCCGATCGCAGGCGCACGGGGCGAGCGGCTACCTAGAGGTTAGGCAGCGAGCGCGTACTCGTCGTTGGCGCTTGTTGGTGTCCGGCGTTTTACGAGACTCCGGGATCTCGGCCCGCTTCCCCCGGACGGCAACCGTCCGGATCGAAGCCAGTACACCCCCGTTGTTCAGTTATCGCAACGAGTATACGACCAGCGCCGGCCGTGGCTTGAGCCGGCCGCCTCAGCGGCGCCGCGACACGGCGCGCTCGACCTCGCGCTCGGCCTCCCGCTTGGCGATCGCCTGACGCTTCTCCCAGCGACGCTTGCCCCGCCCCAGCCCGAGCTCCACCTTGGCGAGGCCGTGCACGAACGCCACGCGCAGCGGCACCAGCGTGAGCCCGCGCTCCGCGGTCGCGCGCTCCAGCTCGGCGATCTCGGCGCGGTGCAGCAGGAGCTTGCGGGGCCGCAAGGGCCGGTGCGTGCGGGGGTCGCCCTGTTCGTAGGGGGGGATGTGCAGACCCTCGAGCCAGACCTCGCCGCCGCGGACGCGCGCGAAACTGTCGACGAGCGAGGCGCGACCGGCTCGGAGCGACTTGACCTCGTCGCCGGTGAGCTGGATCCCGGCCTCGTAGCGATCGACGATCTCGTAGTCGTGCCGCGCTCGACGGTTCGTCGCCACCACCCGTTCGGGCTCCGACCGGCGCCCGGCCATCACACGTCGAGGAACCGACGGATCCCGATCGTGCCCGCGATCAACGCCACCCCGACGCCGGCGACGAGCACCCAGGGAGCGATCACGAGTACGTCGTCGTTCCCGATCAGCGGCAGGAACGTCTGACCCCGCAGGCGGTCGATGAACACGACCTTGAGCAGGAACAGGGTGAAGATCGCCGCCGCCGCGCCGAGCAACGACTCCACGAGTCCCTCGATCAGGAACGGGACGCGGATCCGCCAGTTCGTCGCGCCCACCAGGCGCATGATCCCGATCTCCTTGCGACGGGCGAACATGCCCATCCGCAGGGTGTTCGCGATCAGGAACACCGCCGAGACCAGCATGATCAGCGCGACCGACAGCACCCCGATCGACAGCACGCGGGTGATCGCGGTCAGCAGATCGAGGAGCCTGCGGTTGTCGTTCACCTTCGCGATCCCCGGCTCGGTGCACACGATCTCGCTGTCGGCGTTCGGCGCGCACCCGAGCGCCGCGGCGATCTCCTGGTAGCGGGCGGGGTCCACGAGCTGCACCCGGAGCGAGGCTGGGATCGTCGTCGCGCAGTCGACGTTCTCGGTGAGCTCCGGCTGGTTGCGGAACACCTCGTGGAAGCGCGCGCAGGCGGCGTCTTTGTCCTGGAACGTCACGTCCGCGACCGCCGGCAGCGACTGCAGCTTGTCCATCAGTCTTCCGACGGTTTCGGCCTTGACGGGGTCTTCCAGGTAGATGGCCACCTGCGCGTTCTCCGTCCAGGCGTCGATCACCAGGTCGAACTGCCGCGCGATCAGCAGGGCCAGCCCGAACAGGAACAGCGCGATGAACGCGGTTGAGATCGCGGCGAAGGCCACGACCCCGTTGCGGCGGAGGCCCGCCGCGGTCTCGCGGAAGTACGCGTCGAGCCGCGACATCAGCTGTAGACCCCGCGGCTCTGGTCCCGCACGACCCGACCGTCGTCGAGCTCGACCACCCGCTTGCGCATCGCGTCGACGATCGCCTGGTCGTGCGTGGCCATGACGACGGTCGTTCCGATCTTGTTGACCTTGTCGAGCAGGCGCATGATGTCGACGCTCGTGTTCGGGTCGAGGTTCCCCGTCGGCTCGTCGGCCAGCAGCACGAGCGGTCGGTTGACGCACGCGCGGGCGATCGATACGCGCTGCTGCTCCCCGCCCGACAGCTCGTCGGGGTAGTGGTTCAGCTTGTCGCCGAGGCCGACGTACTCGAGGATCTCCGGAACGCGCTGATCGATCACGTGCTTGGACTTGCCGATCACCTCGAGGGCGAAGGCGACGTTCTCGAACACCGTCTTGTCCGCGAGCAGCTTGTAGTCCTGGAAGACGGTCCCGATGTTGCGCCGCAGGTGAGGGACCTTCCAGGACGTGATCCTCGCGAGGTTCTTGCCCGCGACGTAGACCTTCCCCTTCGTGGCCTCCTCCTCCTTCAGGAGCAGACGGATCAGGGTCGACTTGCCCGAGCCCGAGGGGCCGACGACGAAGACGAACTCACCCTTCTGGATCTCGAGATCGACGTCCTCGAGCGCCGTCACGCCGTTGCGGTACACCTTCGTGACGCGTTGGAGACTGATCATCGGCGCGGTCGTGTGGGGGTCGGGGAAGGAGGTCTCGAGTACGGTACCAGAGGCCATCGCGGGAATCCCGCAAGACCCCCGTCGGTAGGCTGTGGCGATGTCGTGGCGGCAGGCGACCGCGCGGTGGCGACCCGTGGCGGCGCGATGGGCGGGCCCCGCGCTCATCGTGGGCTACGTGCTGTTCGCGCTGCGCGGTTTCCTCATCGCGCCACGGCTCACGAACGAGCACCTCGACCTGTTGTCCTTCTGGCTGCCCCGCTGGAGCTTCCTCGGTCACGAGCTCGCCGCCGGAAGGATCCCCGTGTGGAACCCCTACGAGATGCTCGGCTACCGCTTCGCGGCCGACCCACAGAGCGGCTGGCTCTACCTCCCGCCGATGGCCCTGTTCTCCACCCTCGGCCCGGCCACGGCGATGCGCGCGATGCTCGTCCTACACCCGCTCGTGCTCGGCACGATGGTCTACGCGCTGGGCCGGATCGAGGGGCTCGGGCGGACGGCCGCCACGGTCGGCGGGCTGTCGGCGGCGGCGATCATGAGCACCTCCGAGCTCGTGCTCTCGATGCCGTTCGCCGGCACGCTCGCGTGGACGAGCGTCGCGCTCGTCGCGCTCGCTCGGTTCGTGCGCGCGCGGCGCACCTCGTCGCGGATCGGATGGGCCGCCGCCGTGGCGATCGCCTGGTCCCAGGTCGCGAGCGCCCATCTCTCGCACGGGCTCGTGGTCGCCTCGCTGCTGCTCGCCTGCGTCCTGGTCGGACACGCGCTGTCGGAGCCAAGGGCGCGGCGCGTGCGCGCGCTCGGGCGCGGCGCGCTGCTGCTGGCGTTCCTGCCGATCGCCTCGCTCGCGATCCTCGTGCCGCGGATCGACCTGATCGGCGCGTCCAGCCTGCGCTCGGGCTACGCCGCGCTCGAGGCGCTCGACCCGCCGGTGCTGATCGGGGACCGGGCGATCCAGACCGACGGCGTCTGGGCGGGCTGGCCCTACGCGTTCGCGGCGGCGCCCGGTGGCTACGCCGGTGCGGCGGCGTTGCTCGCGATCCCGTTCGCCCTGCGCGCCCGGCGAGGACGCCCGCTCGCGCTCGCGGTCTCGGCGGCCTTCGCCCTCTGCTACATCGCGATGCTCGACGCGATCGTCACCGGACCGATCGGGGACCGGATCGCCGCCGTGCCGTTCGGCGACACGCTCGTGCACAATCCCGGGCGGCTCCGACACGTCGCGGTGATCGCGCTGCCGCTGCTCGCCGCGATCGGCGTGCAGGGGCTGCTCGACCGACCGCCCGCCCGGCCGTGGCGATGGCTCGGCGCCGGCGTCGCGGCGTGGCTCCTCGCTCCGCTGCTCGCCGGCGGCTACCCGCCGCGGTGGGCCCTGTTCGCAGCCGCCGGGCTCCTGGCCGCGCCGGCGCTCGTCGGGATGGCGCGCGCGCGGCCGCGCGCACCGGTCGCGGTCGTGGCGGTGCTCGCCCTCGAGCTCGTCGCGAGCTCGGTCTGGTCGGGGCTGCACCACGGGTTCGCCCCCGAGATCGGGCTGGAGGGCGAGACCTCCCAGGCGAACAAGGCCCTGCAGCCGCTGCAGGCGCCCGACGTCGATCTCGAGGCGTTCCTCGCGCCGACGGCCTTCGTGTCGATGATCGGCGACGATCGGTACCTCACGTGGGCGCCTCCCGCGGCTGCCTACCAGCGCGGGTACCTCACGGCGCAGGAGCCGACGGACTGGCCGGCGCTCACCCTGGAGCGGGGCACGCTGTTCGGTCTGCGCGACGTCCTCGGGTACAACCCGCTGCAGCTCGAGCGCTACTGGCGCTGGATCCGGGCGATCAACCCGCTGCCGCTGTTCTACAACGCGACCTCGGTGCAACGCCCCAGCCGTCGGATCGTCGAGACGATGGGGGTCCGCTACCTCATCGTGCCCGAGCGGGTCCCCTCCCCCGTCGCCGGACGCGTGATCGCCACCGCCGACGGCTACGACCTCGTCGAGGTCGCCTCGCCGCCGCCGCCCGTTTCGGTCGTCGCCCGCTGGCGGGCGGTCGCCGACGTCGACGCGGCGATCGCGGCCGTGCTCGAACCCCGCTTCGACCCGCTCGCCGAGGCGGTCGTCGAGGGATCGATCGAGCAGCGCCCGGTCGGCGGAGCGAACGCCGGCCGCGCCGAGGTGACGCAGCCGGCGGCCACCGAGGTCGTCCTCGACGTTCGGGCCGAGGCGCCGTCGATCGCCGTCGTGCGCACGAGCTTCGAGGAGGGCTGGTCGGCCACGGTCGATGGGCGCCCGACGGAGGTGCTCCCCGCCGACGGGTTCTTGCTCGGCGTCCCCGTGCCCGAGGGGCGCCACGTCGTCCGGATCACCTACCGTGACGAAGCGATCGGCGTCGGGCTCGTCGCCTCGGGGATCGCGTGGTCCGCCTGGGCGGTCGCGTTGGCGCTCGCGCGGGTCGTGGAGCGTCGTCGGCGCCGGGCGCTCAGCCCGCCGCCGCCGCGACCGCTGCCCGCCGCCGCAGCTCCGCCTCGATGAAGCGGTCGAGGTCCCCGTCGAGCACACGCTGCGGGTCGCCGACCTCGACCTCGGTTCGGTGGTCCTTCACCATCTGGTAGGGAGCCAGGACGTAGGAGCGGATCTGCGACCCGAACTCCACCGACCGGCGCTCCCCGCGGAGCTCGGCCATCTGCTCCTCGCGGCGGCGCCGCTCGAGCTCGGCGAGGCGCGCCTTGAGGATCGCCATGGCGACCGCCCGGTTCTGCAGCTGCGATCGCTCGTTCTGGCACGCCACGACGATCCCGGTGGGCAGGTGCGTGATCCGCACGGCCGAGTCGGTCGTGTTCACGGACTGCCCGCCCGGCCCGCTCGACCGGTACACGTCGATCCGCAGGTCCTTCTCGTCGATCTCGATCCGCTCGGCCTCGTCCTCCTCGAGCGCGGGGATCACGTCGAGCGAGGCGAACGACGTGTGGCGCCGACGCTGAGCGTCGAAGGGACTGATCCGCACGAGCCGGTGCACCCCGCGCTCGGCCGACAGCAGACCGTAGGCGTTGGGGCCGCGGACCTGGAAGGTCGCCGACTTGATCCCGGCCTCCTCGCCGTGATGGATCTCGTCGACCTCGACCTCGAACCCGTGCTCCTCGGCCCAGCGCAGGTACATCCGCAGGAGCATCTCGGCCCAGTCCTGGCTCTCGGTGCCGCCGGCGCCGGCGTTGATCGTGGCGATCGCGTCGTGCCCGTCGTAGGGGCCGGAGAGCATCGCCTGCAGCTCGACCCGCTCGAGGTCGCGCTCGAGGTCCTCGAGGCCGGCGGCGAGCTCGGCGGCGAGGTCCGGGTCCTCGGCATCGGCGAGGAGCTCGTCGATCGCAGCGAGGTCGTCGAGACGCCGGCGGAGGGCCTCGTAGCGCTCGAGCTCGCTCGTCAGTCGTGCGAGCTGCTGGGTGACGCGCTGCGCCCGCGCCGGGTCGTCCCACAGCGACGGGTCGGCCGCCTCGCGTTCGAGCTCCGCGGCCCGCGCGCGTCGTCCGTCGACGTCAAAGGAACCCCCTGGCGGCCTCGAGCCGCTCCTCGAGCTCCCGCAGCCGATCCGTCGACGCGCTCATCGCGCGATGGAGTCTACCGGAGCGGCCCCCTCAGGCTACGGCGCCGTGGCACTTCTTGTACTTGCGGCCGCTGCCGCACGGGCACGGCGCGTTGCGCGGGACCTTGTCGGAGACGGCCTGCTGGGGCGCACCGCCGGTGCGTCGCCCCACCGCGACCGCGGACCCGCCGGCGCTCGCGGCCGCCGCTGCCGGAGCGCCCATCGCCCCCGCCTCGACGAGCTCGCGGTTCTCCTGGACGCCCTGGACCCGGGCGGCCGGAGCGGACTCGGGCGTGACGAGCTCGACGCGGTAGATGTAGCGGACGAAGTCCCGGCGGATCGCCCGCGTCATCTCCTCGAACATCTCGAAGGCCTCGCGTCGATACTCGGTGAGGGGGTCGCGCTGGGCGTAGGCCCGCAGGTGGATCCCCTCCTGCAGGTAGTCCATCTCGTAGAGGTGCTCGCGCCACTTCGTGTCCAGGATGTTGAGCAGGATCACCCGCTCCATCTCGCGCATCAGCTGCGGGCCGACGGAGGCCTCCTTCTGCTCGTAGGCGCGCCGGGCTTCCTCGACGAGCCGGTCCTGGAGCTCGTCGGCGTCCTCGATCGACGCGAGCCCCTCCGGGCTGCTCGCCACGGGCACGTACTCGGCGAGCGCGGTCACGAGCTGGTCCCGGTCCCACTCCTCGGGGAAGACGTCGGCCGGACACCAGGTCGCGACGACGTCACGGACGACCTCCTCGACGAAGCCGAGGCACTGCTCGCGCAGGTCCTGCCCTTCGAGGATCTTCCGGCGCTCGGCGTAGATCACCTCGCGCTGCCCGTTCATCACCTCGTCGTACTTGAGGACGTTCTTGCGGATCTCGTAGTTGCGCTCCTCGATCTGCTTCTGCGCGTTCTCGACGGCGCGCGTGACCATCTTGGCCTCGATCGGCTCGCCCTCGGGCCACTTCAACCGCTCCATGATCGAGGCCACCCGGTCGCTCGCGAACATCCGCATCAGGTCGTCCTCGAGCGACAGGTAGAACAGCGGACTCGCCTGGATCGCCCTGCCGGCCCGAGCGCCCGCGGAGCTGGTTGTCGATGCGGCGCGACTCGTGGCGCTCGGTGCCGAGCACGTACAGCCCGCCCAGGGCCACGACCTCGTCGTGCTCGGCGTCGGCTGCGCCCTTGTGCTTGGCGAGCAGCGGTCGGACTCGGCCTCGTAGGCGGCCCGCTCCTGCTCGTCCATCTCGACAGCAGGTAGCGGTCGTTGTCGAAGCCCTTCGGCCGGCCATGTCCTGGCGCGCGAGGTACTCGGGGTTGCCGCCCAGCAGGATGTCGACGCCGCGGCCGGCCATGTTCGTGGCGACCGTCACCGCGCCCTTGCGGCCGGCCTGGGCGACGATCTCGGCCTCCTTCTCGTGGTGCTTGGCGTTGAGGACGTCGTGCGGGATCCCCGCTTGTCGAGGATCGCGAGAGCTTCTCGGACTTCTCGATCGAGACCGTGCCGACGAGGACCGGCTGGCCCGTCGCATGGCGCTCGGCGATGTCGTCGGCGACGGCGCCGAACTTGGCGTCCTCCGTCTTGTAGATCAGGTCCTGTGGTCGACCCGGATCATCGGCCGGTGCGTGGGGATCTCGACGACGCTCGAGCTTGTAGGTCTGCTCGAACTCGGCTGCCTCGGTCTGGGCCGTGCCGGTCATGCCGGCGAGCTTCTCGTACATCTGGAAGTAGTTCTGGATCGTGATCGTGGCGAGGGTCTGGTTCTCCTCCTTGATCCGCACGCCCTCCTTGGCCTCGATCGCCTGGTGCAGGCCCTCGGAGTAGCGCCGCCCCTCGAGATCCGCCCGGTGAACTCGTCGACGATCTTCACCTCGCCGTCGACGACGACGTAGTCCCGGTCGCGCTTGTAGAGCTCCTTGGCCTTGCGCCACGCGTTGTGCAGGTGGTGGACGAGGCTCGTGGTGACGTGGTCGTAGAGGTTCTCGATCCCGAGCGACCTGCTCGACCTTGGCCATGCCCTCCGTCGGTGGGAGCGACCTGGTGCTTCTCCTCGTCGACCTCGTAGTCCACGTCGCGCGTGAGGCCCGGGACGATCCGCGCGAACTCTGTAGTACGAGCTTCGCCGCGTCGGCCACCTGCCCGCTGATGATCAGCGGGGTTCGGGCCTCGTCGATGAGGATCGAGTCGACCTCGTCCACGATCGCGTAGTGGTGGCCCCGCTGCACCGTGTCCTCGAGCGCATGGCCATGTTGTCCCGCAGGTAGTCGAAGCCGAACTCGTTGTTCGTGCCGTAGGTGATGTCGCAGGCGTACTGGGCCCGCTTGTGGCGCGGGTCATCGTGGCCGTGGATCAGACCCACGCTGAGCCCGAGCCAACGGTGGATCTGGCCCATCCACTCCGCGTCGCGGCGTGGCCAGGTAGTCGTTCACCGTCACCACGTGCACGCCCCGGCCGGTCAGGCCGTTCAGGTAGGCGGGCAGCGTCGACACGAGGGTCTTGCCCTCGCCGGTCTTCATCTCGGCGACCCAGCCGGTGCAGGGCCGCGCCGCCCATCAGCTGCACGTCGTAGTGGCGCTGGCCGATCGTGCCGCCGGGCCGCCTCGCGGACGCAGCGCGAACGCCTCGATGAGCAGGTCGTCGAGCCGGCTCCCTCGGTCGAGGCGCTCGCGGAACTCGCCGGTCTTGGCCCGCAGCTCCTCGTCCCCGAGCTCCTCGAGCTCGGGCTCGAACGTGCCGATCAGCCGGGCGATCTCGGCGAGCTCTTTGAGCTTGCGCCCCTCGCCCAGCGTGGCGAGTTTCTGGAGCACCAAGGCGGCTTCCTCCTCGGAACCTTCGGCCGCGACGACCCAGGCCTGGCGGAGACGGTCCCTATCCTAGCCCAGGGGTTCGCCGCCGCCGGCCGCCCGGTTCGCGACCCGGGACCGTCACCGCGCGCTCACAGATGGTCCGTCGGCCCCCCGAGCCGGCGGATCAGCCGGGCGTTCTCGGTGTAGTCGACCGGGCAGGCGATCACGCTCACCCCGTCGCCGTCCAGGCACGCGCGCAGGGTCGGCAGGAGCTCCTCGGCCGAGCCGATCTCGTGGCCGCGCGCGCCGAAGCTCTCCGCGAAGCCGACGAGGTCGGGGTTGCCGAAGCTCACGGCCTCGGTGCGCCCGGCGTGGAGGTCCTGCTTCCAGCCGATCAGCCCGTAGCCGCCGTCGACCCACACGAGCACGGTGATCCGCGCGCGCTCCCGGACGGCGGTCTCGAGCTCCGCCGCGCTCATGAGGAACGCCCCGTCGCCGACGACCGCGCAGATCCGCCGATCGGGGTGCACGCGGCGCGCGGCGATCGCCCCCGGCAGGGCGAAGGCCATCGTCGCGAGGCCGTTGGAGATCAGGCACGTGTTGGGGGCGTAGGTGGGGTACAGGCGCGCCATCCACATCTTCGCCGCACCGGTGTCGACGAGCACGACGTCGTCGCGGCCCATCGCCGCGCGCACGTCGGCGACGATCCGCTGCGGGTGCAGCGGGAAGGCGTCGTCGGCCGCCGCCGCGGCAAGCTCCTCGTCGCGCTGACGCCGGGCCGGCGGGGGCTCGCGCACCGCCTCGGAGCGGTGCGTGGCGGCCGCGATCGCGTCGAGCGAGGCGGCGATGTTGCCGACGACCCCGACCGACAGGACGTAGCTGGCATCCACCTCGGCCACCTCTCGGTGGACGTGGATCACGCGCTTGTCGCCGTCGGGGTTCCAACGGGCCGGCGCGTACTCGACGAGGTCGTAGCCGACCGCCACGACGACGTCGGCGCGGTCGAACCCGAAGTTCGCGTGGTCCTTGACCATGAACCCGATCGCGCCGAGCGCGAGGGGATGGTCGTCGGGGAAGACGCCCTTGCCGAGGAACGTCGTCGCGACCGGGATGCGCAGCCGCTCCGCGAAGCGCACGAGCGCCTCGGACGCGCGGTCCCGCGCCACCCCCGGTCCGGCCAACACGATCGGATCTTCGGCCGACTCCAGGATCCGCGCCGCTCGCTCCACCTGGCCCGGGGCCGGCGACGGGTCGACCGGAACGTTGACGGGAAGCGGGCGCGCGGTCAGCGCGACCTCGCGCTCCGCGACGTCTTCGGGCAGCACGAGGAACGTGGCGCCGGGCCGCTCGGTGGCCGCCTGCTTGAACGCCTTGCGCACCATCTCCGGCACCGCCTCGGCGACCGTGATCATGTCCCCCCATTTCGTCACCGGGCGGAACAAGCTCACGAGGTCGACGGTCTGGTGGGACTCCTTGGAGATCCGCGGCAGCGGTGCCTGCGCCGTGATGGCGACGAGCGGATGGGAGTCGAGCTGGGCGTTGGCCACCCCCAGCAGCAGGTTGATCGCCCCGGGCCCGAGCGTGGCCAGACAGACGCCCGGCCGGCCCGTGAGCGCGCCGTAGGTGTCGGCCATGAACGCGGCGCCGCGCTCGTCGCGGGTCGTGACGAACCGGATCGACGACCGCTCGATCGCCTCGATCACCGGGAGGATCTCCTCCCCCGGCAGGCCGAAGACGACCTCGACCCCTTCGTTCTCCAGGCACCGGACGAGCAGGTGCGCGACGTCGTTGCGATCCACGGTGCGGCAGGCCTCCCGGCCGGGCTCGGGACGCAGCCCCGCGTCAGGTGATCTCGATCATCTTCTCGCGCACGGCGTAGACGACCGCCTCCATGCGCGAGTGCAGGTGGAGCTTCTCCAAGATGTTGCGGACGTGGTTCTTGACGGTGTTCTCGGAGATGAACAGCTGTTTGGCGATCTCTCGATTGTTCAGACCCTGGGCGACGAGACGCAGCACCTCCATCTCGCGATCGGTCAGGCGCGGCGACGGGACCGGAGCCCGCTCCTCGGACGCCTTCGACATCGCGGCGAACTCCGACAGGAGCTTGGAGGCCATGCTCGGCGAGATCCTCGACTGGCCCGCCCACACCGAGCGGATCGCGTCGGCGACCTCCTCGATCGGGATCTCCTTGAGCAGGTAGCCGCTCGCCCCGGCCTTGATCGCCTCGTACAGGTCGGCCTCCTCGTCGCTGATCGTGAGCATGAGGATCTTGACGTGGGGCATGAGCTCCTTGATGCGGGCGGTCGCCTCGATCCCCGAGCGCTTCGGCATTCGGACGTCCATCAGCACGACGTCGGGCATGAGCTCCTGGGCGCGCTCGATGGCCTCCTGGCCATCGGAGGCCTCCCCCACGAGCTCGATGTCGGGCTCCTGGGACAGGACCATGTCCAAGCCCCGCCGGAACAGCGCGTGGTCGTCTACCACCATCACGCGCAGGCGCTCGCCTTCCGCCGGTTCGCTCACGTCGATCCTCCGTGCGGCGTGCCCGGCTCGGGCGCCGGGGTCACGGCGGATTCTAGTCCCTTGCTGACCGAGGGCCCCCGAACGCGGCGGTGGTGGTCTCGGACCTGCCGCTCGAGCTTCTCGGCCACCCGGTCGAGCGCGGCCGTGACGTCCTCGGCCTCGGCCGAAGCCCGGAACGTCTTGCGGGGGATCCGCAGCGCCGCCTCGACCCTAGTCGTCCCATCCGGCCGCGGGTGGTGCTCCGCGATGAACTCGACGTCGATGGACGTCGTCCTCGGCTCCAGCCGGGACAGTCGCGCGAGCTTGCGCTCGGTGGTGCGGCGGAGCTCGTCGCTCACCAGGACACCGCGCGCCGTGTAGGAGAACCGCATCCGATCGCCCCCCTCAATGCCGGAACGGGCCCCCGATCCGGCTGACCTGGTCTTTGCCCCCACACCCGCCTGCCGGGGCGGTCGCAGGCCCGGCGGACCGGACCCACTCGCGCCCTCTCCCGGCGAGCCGGGCCCGCCGGGGCAGGACTTACCTCTAAACCGCGCCATGCTCGACGACGAACGGTCGTCTTACGTGGGTCGTTTCGCCCGCGGCTGGCATCGACTACCGGGGAGGTTCCCCGGGCAACCACAGACCCGGACGAGGGCCCCCTCGAGCATAGGCATCGCCGCGGGCGATCCGCAACGCCTCGGCCGGCAGCGAGCGCGCTGCGACGCCGAGGACGACCGCGTGGGCGCCGGCGGCGCGGAGCGCCTCTGCGCAGGCCGCGGCGGTCGCCCCGGTCGTCAGGACGTCGTCGACGAGCAGGACGCGGCGGGGCGCGGGGGCGGTCGGCTCGAACGCCCCCCGCATCGCCCGTCGCCGATCGGCCGCGCCGCGGCGCGCCTGGGGGCCGGGGTCCCCACACCGGCGAACGAGGCCGCGGACCTCGAGGCCGCGCGCACGGGCCACGGCCCCGGCCAGCACGCGCGCCTGGTCGTAGCCGCGGGCCGCCAGACGCCGATGCGCAAGGGGCACCCACGTGACAACGTCGACCGGCGGCAGATCGAGGGCGGCGACCGCCGCGCCGAGCACCGGCCCGACCTCGCGCCACCCGCCGAACTTGAGACGGCGGATGGCGGCGGCGATCGGCCCGGTGTAGGCGAAGGCCGACCGCGCGCGAGCGAGGACGGGGGCCGGGCACGCCTCGCAGCTCCCCCGGGGCTCGGCCGAGGGCATCCCGCAGCGGGCGCACCAGGGCGGCTCGAGCACGACGAGCTGGCGGACGCACCCCGGGCAGAGCGGCCAGGGTCCGCCCCGACATCCCGCGCAGCGGCGAGGGAAGACGGCCTTGAGCGCTCGAGCGAGCACGCGCCGCAGGCTAGGGGCCGGTACCGACGCCCGACGCGGGGCCCTCAGGGAAGCTCGACGACGACCGGGCGGTGGCCGCGGAGCTCGACCGAGATCCGCCCGTGCCGCCGCAGCACCGGGTAGGCGACGATCCACCCCGAGCCCGCCTCCGGATCGTGGCCCACCTCGAGGATCGGGTGCGGCTCCCGGTCGACCGCGAGCCGAACGCTGGGCGCCGACGCCGCTTCGTAGCCGATGCGCAGGTGGTCGGCCGCGCACTCGATCGTCGTGAGGCGTACCCGGCCCACCGCTCGGTCGATCGCGACGCTGCCCCGTCGTACCGCCGTGCGCGGCCAAGGCATCGCGAAGCGCTCCGCCGCGTAGGCCGAGGGACGCCCACCGTCGACCACCGCGACACACTCGACCCGGTACCACCCCGGCTCGAGCTCGGCGATCGGGATCTCGAAGGGCACGAACAGGTCCAACGTCGGGGCGACGTCGACCACGAGTGGGCCGAGGTCGATCGGACGAGCCTCGCGGGAGCCGAGATCGAGCAGCGTCGCCGACTCGAACCGGACCTGATGGGGGTCGCCGTCGGCCCCCCGGAGCACGAACGCGCCCTTGAGGCTCAGCGGGAACCGCTCGACGTGCGCCCGGATCGCGACCCGCTCGTCGGGCACCGCGGCTACGTCCCCTCCTCCCAGGACCGCAGGTACGCCTCCTGCTCGGGCGTCAGGGTGTCGATCTCCACGTCCATCGCCCGCAGCTTGAGGCGGGCGACCTCCTTGTCGATCTCGGTCGGGACCGGGTACACGCGCGGCTCGAGCTCGTCGCGGTGGCGCGCGACCCACTCCACGCACAGCGCCTGGTTCGCGAACGACATGTCCATCACCGCGGCCGGGTGGCCCTCGGCGGCCGCGAGGTTCACGAGCCGACCCTCGCCGAGCAGGTAGATCCGTCGACCGTCGGCCAGCGTGTAGGCGTCGACCACCTCGCGGAGCCGACGGGGCGGAGCGGTGGCGAGCTGTGCGAGCGCGCCCTTGTCGATCTCCACGTCGAAGTGCCCGGCGTTGGCGAGGATCGCGCCGTCGCGCATCAGCTCCAGGTGCTCGCGCCGGATCACCGACCGGTCCCCCGTGACCGTGACGAACACCTCTCCGATCCTGGCGGCATCGCGCAGCGGCATCACGCGGTAGCCCTCCATCACCGCCTCCAACGCCGCTGTGGGGTCGACCTCCGTGACGACGACCTGGGCGCCCAGCCCGCGCGCGCGCGCGGCGACTCCCCGCCCGCACATCCCGTAACCGCACACGACCACGATCCGACCGGCGAGCAGCCGATTCGTCGCCCGCATGATCGCGTCCATCGTCGACTGGCCGGTGCCGTAGCGGTTGTCGAACAGATGCTTCGTGTCGGCGTCGTTGACCGACACGATCGGGTAGCGAAGAGCTTGCTCGGCCGCCATCGCCCGCAGGCGGATGACGCCGGTCGTCGTCTCCTCAGTGCCGCCCCAAACCTCCGCAAGCTGGTCGGTCCGCTGCCGGTGGAGGACCGAGACCATGTCGGCGCCGTCGTCCATCGTGACCTGCGGACGCAGGTCGAGCACCGAGGCGATGTGGCGGAAGAACGTGTCGGTGTCCTCGCCGCGGATCGCGAACGTCTCGATCCCGTCGTCGCACAGGGCCGCGGCGACATCGTCCTGGGTCGACAGGGGGTTGGAGGCGCACAGGGCGACGCTCGCGCCGGCGGCCGCGAGGGTGCGCACGAGGTTCGCGGTCTCCGTCGTCACGTGCAGGCAGGCCGCGATGCGGACGCCCGCCAGCGGCCGTTCCTTCTCGAACCGCTCGCGGATCTGAGCCAACACCGGCATCTCGCCAGCCGCCCACTCGATGCGCTCGCGGCCCCGCTCGGCCAGGCGCTCGTCCTTGATGTCCGACATCCTCAGGCTCCTTCCGATCGTGGGAGCAGGTCGACGAGCAGGTTCCCGACGCCGATCGCCGCCTCGCGCGCGACCCGCACGACCTCCTCGTGGGTGACCTCTCGTCCGTACGCGTTCGTCACCGAGCACAGGCCCAGGACGCGCATCCCGAGCGCGCGGGCCGGCAGGACCTCGGGCACCACCGACATCCCGACGACGGTCGCGCCCGCCCGTGCGAGGAACGCGATCTCCGCGGGGGTCTCGTAGGCGGGTCCCTGCATCGCCGCGTAGACGCCGGGGCGGGCCTCGATCCCCAGGACGGACGCCCGCTCGAGCGCGAGCTCGACGAGCGCCGGATCGTACGCGTCGCGCATCGGCACGAACGCCGGCGTGCCGTCGGGCGTGCGCCAACCTCGCAGCGGCGCCTCCCCCATGAGGTTCACGTGGTCGCGCAGGACGACGACCGTCCCCGCATCGAGCCCTTCGACGAGGCCCCCGACCGCTGCGGTCACGATGAAGGTGCGTGCGCCGAGCGCGTGTGCCAGCCGCGGCAGGAGGGCCGGCACGTCCATCGGGTAGCCCTCGTACAGATGGAACCGGCCGCCGAACGCCACCACCGGCACGCCGGCGAGCCGGCCGACCGACAGGACCCCCGCGTGACCGGGAACCCCCGGCACCGGGAACCCGGGAAGCTCCGCGTACGGCAGGCTCGCGTCGACCTCCAGCGCGTCGGCGAGGGCGTCGGCAAGACCCGAGCCGAGCACGATCCCCACCCGCGGGACCGCCGCGGAACGGGCCCGCACGACCTCCGCCGCCCGCTGCGGCAGGTCGTCGCCCGGTCCGGGCATCGGCGCCGTGGCGACGCTCACGATCCCCCCGCCAGGGCCGCCTTGAGGCGGGCGATCACCTCGACCGGGGTCGGATCGATCCCCCGGGCGATGCCCGCGTAGGCCGACGCGAGGTCCCCGAGCACCACGAGCGAGCACAGGCGGGCCAACGCCGAGCGACCGCTCGCGCGCACGTCGACCGTCTCCGCACCGGCCTCCCGCGCGATCGCGAGCGAGGGCTCGAAGCGCGCGGCGACGTCGGGGCGCTCGCCGTCGTGGCGGAGCGCGACGACGACGAACCCACGGCCCCGCCCCGCCGACCAGCCGACCACCTCGTTGTGGTCGAGCTCCGGGAGCGCCGAGGCGAACGCCGGCAGCTTCGCGTTCTCGTTCCACTGGGTCCGCCAGCGGTTGGCCGCGGTCGCGCCCAGGCCGTCGGCGCCCCAGAAGACCGGGGTCCGCTCGCCGATCAGCCGCGCGATGCGCTTGGCCGCGTTGCGATCGGTGGGGACCTCCGGCGCGAGCTCGCCGAGGAGCCGCTCCATCTCGCCGACCGCCTCATCGACGTCGGAGGCCAGACGCGGGAGGAGGCCGGCCGACTCGAGGGCGCCGAGCAGCCCGAACGCGAGCTCGCCCAGCGCGGCGCGCGGCATCATGCCCGCCGAGACCCCGACGACCGGGACCCCGGAGGCCGCCGCCCGCGCCCCGAGCTCGCCGCCGGAGGTCACCGCGATGAGCCGGCACCCCCGGGCGAGGGCCTCGTCGAAGCACGCGAGCGTCTCCTGCGTGGTCCCGGAGTACGAGCAGCACACGACGAGCGTCGACGGGCCGCAGTAGCCGGGAAGCTCGGGGCCGCGCTGAACGTCGATCGGCACGCCGAGCCGGTCGCGGAACAAGCTCCGCAGCACGTCGCCGGCCACGGCCGAGCCGCCCATCCCGCAGTAGGTCACGGCGGCGATCTGGTCCAAGGAGGGCAGCGGGCGGACCGCGCGACCGGTCCCGTATCCCGAGCGCGCTTGCTCCGGCAGCCGGGCGATCGCGCCGAGCATGTCGCCGCGGTCGACGTCGCGAACCCGGGACGGGTCGTCGAGGTCGATCACGCGTCCTCCTTCGGCTCGAGGGCTTCGTCGATCAGCATCACGGGGATGCCGTCGCGGATCGGATAGCGCAGACCGCACCGTCGGCAGACGATCACCTGCTCAGCCTCGAAGACGTCGACGTCGCCCCGATCCCTCGGGCACACGAGGATCCTGATCAGGTCGGGATCGAGGCTCACCCGTCACCTCCCCCGCCCCTGATCAGCGCGAGAAGCTCGGCCGTGCGCTCGGCGAGGAGCTCGGGGGTGCGGGCCTCCACGTTCAGGCGCAGGAGCGGCTCCGTGTTCGAGGGCCGCACGTTGCACCACCAGTCGTCCTCCTCCACGGTGAGGCCGTCGAGGCGATCCTGGCGGGCCTGCCGGAACGCCGCCGCGACCCGCTCGAGGGCGGCCGCCGGATCGTCCACGCGGCTGTTGATCTCGCCGGAGGCGGCGTACCGGCGGAACGGACGCAGGAGCTCCGACAGCGGCACCCCCGCTTCGGACAGCTCCCCGAGCGCGATCACCGCGGCGATCATCCCCGAATCGGCGTTGTAGTTGTCCCGGAAGTAGTAGTGGCCGGAGTGCTCCCCGCCGAAGACCGCCCCGGTCTCGGCCATCACCTGCTTGATGAAGGAGTGGCCGACGCGGGTGCGCACCGGCACGCCGCCCTCGGCTCGGATCGTCTCGGGCACGATCCACGAGCAGATCAGGTTGTGCACGATCACCGCCCCGGGGTGGCGTCGGAGCATCGCACGGGCGACGAGCGCCGTGAGCACCGAGCCCGAGACGTCCTCGGCGTGCTCGTCGACGAGGAACACGCGATCGGCGTCGCCATCGAACGCGAGCCCGACGTCGGCCCCGTGCTCGAGCACCGCGGCCTTCAGGTCCTTCTGGTTCTCGGGGTCGATCGGGTCGGCCGGGTGGTTGGGGAACGTGCCGTCGAGCTCGGGGTACAGGTGGTGCAGTCGGATCGGCAGGCGCCCGAGCACGGCGGGGACGACCAGGCCGCCCATCCCGTTCGCCGTGTCGGCCACGACGGTCAGCGGTCGCATCGCGCCGACGTCGACGAACGACAGGACGTGCTCGACGTAGTCCTCGAGCAGATCCACCCGCTCCACGCGGCCCCGCGAGGCCGACGCGACGGCGTCGGCGTCGTCCTCGACGAGCCGGCGGATCTCGCGCAGACCAGACGCCTCCCCGACCGGCCGGGCGCCCGGAAGGCAGAACTTCAGCCCGTTGTACTCCCGGGGGTTGTGGCTCGCGGTGATCATGATGCCCGGGAGGTCGAGCCGTCCCGAGGCGAAGTACAGCAGGTCGGTCGACGCCAGACCGAGGTCGGCGACGTCGGCGCCGGCGCCCGTGACGCCCTCGGTGAGCGCCTCGGCGAGCTCGGGCGAGGACAGGCGAGCGTCACGGCCGATCAGGAAGCGATCCAGCCCGCTGAAGCGCACGAACGCGGCGCCGATCCGACGGGCGAGGGCTGCGTCGAGTTCGTCGGGCACCACGCCCCGCACGTCGTAGGCCTTGAAGATCCGCTCGAGGGTCGACGCCATGGCTCGGCATCCTACCCAAGCGCGTGGAGCCGACCGCCGGGGCTCACCTCGCGCGCGGCGACGGAGGAGGCCTCGGGTGCGGGCCGATGCGAGAGCGCGCGGGCCTCAGGCGTTCGTCAGCCGCCGACGACCAGGTCGAGGACCGACGAGAGCGGCACGAGCCGGCCGTCGCTGAACCACCACTTCGCCTCGCACAGGTGGCACGTGCTGAACGTCACGTCCCGCCCCCCGAGCGCCATCGAGATCGTGATCAGGTCGCCCTGCCCGCAACTCGGGCACGGACCCGTCGGGGTGGATCCAGCGGTACGCATACCGACAGGGTCGGCCTCGGCGCGCTCGACCACCATAGCGAGACGGACCCATTTGCATGGGCGCTCGGAGCCGTGGCGCTCCTCCGCCGCGCCCGCGGCCGGCCGCCCCCGGACGGGGGAGGCGCATCGGTCGATCGGCGCAGGCCCTCGCGGGCCCCCGGGGCCCCTCGGGGGCCCGGCCGATCTGGCTCGAGCTCAGGCGGCGCCGGGGGCGCGCGCGTCGCGGATCGTCCACCCGACCGGCGGGGTCATCGCCTCGGCGTGGCGGCGGCACAGGTCGAGCCGCCCGGGGTCCGGCGGGTCGACGAGGTCGCCGATCACCACGACGCGTTCGGCGTAGACGAGGGACACCGTGACGGCCGGCTCGACGCCGCACCGCATCTTCGCGCAGATCCGCACGCCCCACAGCCTAGATCACACGGATGTGATTTCCAAACGTCGAGCCGGAGCCCCGCGCTCAGATGTCCGCGGCCGCGGGCGTGTCCCACTCCTGGGCGCCGGGCGGGCGGTAGCCGGCGATGATCACGTGCGCCCCGACCGGGATCAGCTCGTAGAGCTCCTCGATCTCCTCGTTGCGCATCCGGATGCAGCCGTGCGACGCGTACCGCCCGATCGACTCGGGGGCCGGGGTTCCGTGGATCCGGATCAGGCCGGGCGCGTCGATGTAGATGGCGCGCGTGCCCATGACGCCGTTCGGTCCCCCCGGCACGACCGCCGGCAGGTTCGCCCCCCACGAGTCCAGGGCCGGGTTGTACCAGGTCGGGTTGACCCGCTTGTCCCAGATCGTCCAAACGCCCGTCGGCGTGGTCCAGCCGGGCTTGGCCGTGGCCACGCTCCACGTCTTCATCACCCGGAAGCCGTCGTAGAGGTACAGGACGTTCTCGTCGACGCGCACGACGATCGTGCGGCCGAGGGTGCGGGGCGTGACCTTGGGCTCGACCCTGACCGTGCCGAGCTGCACCGAGCGCAGGTCCGAGCGGACCGCGCGCAGGACCTTCTCCTCGGCGGCGGCGACGCGCAGCTTGCGACCGGGTCGCGCGCGGACGAAGCGGATGTCGGAGCCGTCGGCGGTCAGGTCGATGCGCGCGTCCCGGGGCTCGATCGCGACCTGTGCGGCGATCCGATCCACGAGGCGCTCGATCGGCCCGCCGACCACGCTGAAGGGCACCTCGACGTCCATCGCGACGGGCTCGTCGCGCAACCGGTGCCAGGCCCGCTCGAAGGCGGTCATCGTCTGGCCAACCGCGAGGGCCCGGTCGACCGCCCCGGCGACGTCGGCGCGCTCGCCGAGCTCGGCGTGGGTCGCTCGCCAGGTGCGACCCGCCGCCTCGATCCGAAGGGGCCGGGCGAGCTCGGCCGCGATCACACGACCCACGGCGGCGACCGCCTCGTCCCTCGTCATGCCGCCGACGTCGACGCCGGCCACGCGGATCCCGGGGAGGATCACGGACGACCGGGCGGCGTCGTAGCGGTACATCGCCCACGCCCCGCCGGCGGCGCCGAGCGCGATCACCGCCACGACGGCGAGCGCGACGGTCACGAGGCGCCGCCGCCCCCGCCGCACGTGTCGTCCCCGGCTCACCATCCGACCACCGCCGTCGCCTCCGTTGCCGCACCATGCTACCGCGTGGTCCGGAGCCCGGACGCTTGCCAGACGGCCTGCAGGACCGCAGGCGGTGACCGCCGACTCAGGCGGTGACGCCGACTCAGGCGGTGACGCCGAAGTGTTCCGCGATCAGGGCGGCGAGCGCGTCGTCGTTCAGCGGGCCCACCCACACGTCAGCGATCTCACCTCCGGGACGAACGAACACGGTGGTCGGCATCCCGGCGCCGCCGAGGGCGGAGAAGAAGGCGCCCTGCGCATCGAACGCGGTGTCGTACGTGACGCCCGTTCGGCGCACCAGGTCGATGCTCGCAGCTCGGGCGTCGCTCTGCGAGATCCCCAGGAACGCCACCCGGCCACGAAGGCGACGGTGGACGGTCTCGAAGTCCGGCATCTCGGCCACGCAGCTCGGGCACCAGGACGCGAAGAAGTTGATGACCAGGGGACGCTCGGCGTAGGCGGCGTAGTCGACGATCCCGTCCCCCTCCAGCGTCGGGAGTCGGAGCTCCCTCAGGACCCCGCCGACACGGAGATCGCCCGCGTAGCCCACCTCGCTCGATCCGCCACGGGCCAGGAGGGATGCGGTGAGCAGGGCCCCGAGGACGACGGATCCCCACGCGACGGCTCGACGGGCGCCCACGCCCCTGCTCATCGCTCCCGAGGGTGCCCGGCGCTGCCGCTCACCTGGACGTGGGCGCGCACGCGGTCACGCAGGCCTCGCGTGAGCGGCTCGCGGGCCTCCTCGGCCATGGCCCGCCCGACGCGCCCGAGCATCACCTCGTGCCAGCATTCCTCGCAGCCCAGCAGATGGGCCTCGAACCAGCGGATCGCCCGCCGCGGCAACTCCCCCGAGACGTACTCGGCGGCGTTGCGCTCGGGATCGTGGCGCCGTCGCCGCACCCACCAGCTCTTCATCGACCCGCCTCCATGACCGAGACCCCGAGCAGCCCCGCGAGGGCTCGCCGGCCACGGTGCAGCCGCGACAGGACCGTGCCCCGCGGGGTGCCCATCGCCCGGGCGGCATCCGCCGTCGATAGACCCATGAGGTCGACCAGCGTGATCGCCACGCGCTGCTCGTCGGAGAGGCGCCACATCGCGCGGTGGAGCGCGTCGCGGTCAAGGGCGGCCATCGCGAGTCCCTCGGGGTCCTCTCCTCCCGCCGATTCCGCGCCCTCTGCGAGAGCTACCTCCTTCGGGCGGCGCGAACGGCTCCGGTACTGGGATCGGGCGAGGTTCAGGCAGATCGTGGCCAGCCACGGCTCCACCCTGCGAGGTCGCCGCCGCTGTCTCCAGGCTCGGAACGCTGCGAGGTACGTCTCCTGCGTCAGGTCCTCGGCCTCCTCGCGAGTGCGCACGAGCTTGCGAGACAGGTTGTAGACGAGGTCCATCGCGCCCATCGTCGCCCGCAGGAACGAGTCCTGATCGCTGGTCATCGCCTCGTTGTGTAGGACCCCAGATGGCCACCGCCGATTCCCCACGGCCGCCCCGCGCGGGCGTTCATGTCGAGAGATCGGGGTCCACAGACACGGGCGCGACCGGGGCCGCTCCAGGTCACTCGATCGCGCCGATCGGAACCGGGATCCCGATCGCGATCGCGTACCGCTCGGCGCCCAGGGTCGAGCGCCCGGCTCCGAACGCGACGACCGGTGCGTCGGCCCGCACGAGCACCGACGCGGTCGGGTCCTGCTCGAGGAACCCCTCCGGCGCCTCCGCGAGGCCGCCCGCGGGCAGGCGCAGGACCGCCTCGTGGCCGTCCCCGCCACCGCTCGGCAGGAGGCGCAGGCGTACCCGGACCTCGATCGTGCCGGGGTTGAGCACGACGAGCCCGGGGAGCCCGGCCGCTCCCGCCGCGGTCGGCGGCACGACCCAGTCGGCCGCCGGCCCCGACGTCCCGGCCGTGGCCGCGTCGTCGGCCCCGCGGCCCGCGGCGCGCAGCGCCACCACGCCACCTCCCCCGGCGATCCGCACGACGACGGCCGACGGACCCGCAGCCTGCAGGGGGTAGGCGGCCGCGGAGGTGCCGGCCTGCTCCGCCTGGGTCGGCGAGCTCGCCGGGGCGCCTGCGGCCACGAGCGTGGTCGTCACCGAGCGGGCCTCGGAGCCGGGGACGCCCACCACCAACTCCCCGGCCCCGGCACCCCGGGCGAGCGGGAGGTACCAGGTCGAGGAGGGGCTGGTCGTGCCCGCCGCGCTGCGGAGCCCCCCGCCGCGGCTCACGACGAGCGAGCCGACGCCGACCCTGCCGACCTGGGCGTTCACCTGGGCGAGGATCGCGGGCTCGCCTAGGAGCTTGCGACCCACGGCGAGCGCCACGCTGCGACGAGGCGGGATCTCCAGGTCGGTCCACTCGGCGTCGCGAACCGGCGCCCGGTCGGCGCTGAACAGCACGACGTCGACGACCGCGACGGTCGCGAAGGGGTTCATCACGACGAGGAACGCCTGGGTTCCCTGGGGCGTGCCGACGTCGGCCGCGTACCAGACGCCGGGAGAGGGCGCGACGCACGGTTCGATCCCCACCCCGGCTCCGTCGGCGCCCGCCAGGCGCCAGGCGGCCGCGATCCACCCGCCGAAGGTCTCGACGAGCGTCGACGAACCCCGCTCGCTCGAGGGCACCTCCTGGACGAGCTGCCCACCCGCCGGCACCGTCACCGCGGCGGGCGCCGACGGGCGGCGCGCGCCGAAGGTGGTGAGCCGGGCGTCCACGTCGCGGTCGCCCGGGTTCGCCAGGACGATGGCCGCCGACGAGCCCTCGCCGCCGCCGTGGGGACACAGCCACGCGCCCGACGCGAACGTCGGGCGCAGGGCCGGGCCGGCGGGGGCCGGCCCGATCCGGTCGGCCGCCACGACGCCGGCCGCCACGACGCCGGCGAGCAGGAGCGCGGCGATCCCCGGCCGTCTCATCGGGCGACCGGCCTTCGGGTGACCCAGAGCGCGACCGCCCACAGGACCGCGAGCAACCCGACCCCGAGGGTTCGCGGAAGCTGGGCCCCGTAGTCGACCCGGACCTCGGCGTCGGAGGCGAGCGGGCGGAAACCGAGCGCCCATCCGAACGCGCGGACCGGCGCGGTCGACCCTCCGCCGTCGTCTCGCAGGCGCCAATCGGGGTCGTACTCCGATCCGATCACCACCCACGACCCGCCGGGGACCCGGCCGGCCCACCCGCCGGGCGCGGGCGCGAGCGGGACGGACCGCACCGACCCCAGGCGCCAGGCGGCCCGAGGCGCTGGCGTCGCGATCAGCGGCTCGTCGCCCTCCGCCAGCTGGAGGGCGGCGGCCGGCGGGAGGGCGGCGGCGTTGCGGAACACGTGGAGCCCCGCGGCCGGCACCTCGTCGAGGTCCACCTGCTCGCGCAGCACCGCCAACACCGCCGGCGGCAGGTCTCCCTCACGAGCCACGAGGTAGCGGATCCCGAACGGCGCGAGCGCGTGGCCCGCGTGGGCGGTCGAGCCGGAGACGAGGTCGCGCAGCGCCGCGAGCAGCGCGTCGGCACCCGGCCCGGCGAGCGGGCGGGCGAGGTCGAGGATCGAAGCGCCCTCGCGACCGGTCAGGCCCACCCGCAGGCTCGCGGGCCCGGCATCGAGCCGGTACGCCGGGTCGCCGCCCGGCGGGGGAAAGGGCTCGGGGCGGTCGCCGCCGAGCCACAGGATGCGGAACGCGCCCTCCGACGTCCCGTGGACGACGGCCCAGGCCGCGGGGATCCGCGCCGGATCGCCCACGGCCCGCTCCCCCAGCACGACCGCGATCGACTGCAGGCCGAGCCCGGCGACGAGGACGACCGCGAGCAGCGCCGTGCCGATCTGGCGGAACCCGAACGCCTCCCGCCCGAGCCCGCCGATCCCCGAAGCGAGGCCGTCGGCGACGAGGAACGCCTGGCCTGCGGCCGCGAGGGCCCCCCAGGTCGGGGCGTTCGCCAGCGCGGGCGGCAGCCACCCCACCGCGGAAGCCCACGCCAACGCCAGGCCCAGCACCGCCAGCACGGCCGTGCGCCACGTGCGGCCGAGCTGGGGACCTCGCGCGAGCGCGAGCCCGAGCACGGCGGCGACCGGCAGGAACAGGGCCGGCGGCCACGTGCCGGGACCGGGGCCGAGGGCGAGCCGAAGGACCGCGAGGGGGTCGGTCGTTCCGACCGTCGACCCGAGCGCGGCGCCGCCCCCGGCCGCGAGCGTGGGGACGAACGGGAACAGCAGGACGGCCGACGCGAGGGTCGCGCCGAGCGTGACCTGCAAGCCGCGGAGCCGTGCCGGTCCCCACAGCGCCGCGAGGCCGATCGCCGCCAAGGCGGGGAGCGCGACGCCGGGGCTCGCCGCGACGCCGAGGGCGAGCGTGACCGCCAGGCCGGCGGCGAGACGTCGCCGTCCGTCGCGGGGCTCGCCCGCCGCGAACGCGACGTCGATCCGCTCGAGCAGCGGCGGCAGCGCCGCGAGCGCGACCAGGGTCGACAAGCGCGCCTCCGACAGCGCCCACAGCGCGATCGCCGACGCTCCGTAGGCGAGGGCGGCGACGATCGAGGCGCCGGGTCGCGCGGTGCGCCGAACCGCCGCCCGGTACAGGAGGACGCCCGAGAGCACCGGCGCCGCCGCCAGCACGACCTTCTGGGCGACGGCCGCCCCCCCGGGAACGATGGCCGAGACCGCGGCGACCACCGCGAGGGCCGGACTCGCGGCCAGCGGGCCGCCCAGGCCCGTGCTGCGGGTCGCGGACACGAGCTCAGCCAAGAGCGGTCCGGCCCCCTCGGGGAAGGCGGGCAAGATGCCGCCCGCCAGGGGCTCGGGTCCGACGAGGTCTCGCAACGCCAGGCCGAGC
Source organism: Actinomycetota bacterium (assembly GCA_026003015.1). Taxonomy (GTDB): domain Bacteria; phylum Actinomycetota; class UBA4738; order UBA4738; family HRBIN12; genus BPGL01. The sequence goes on from BPGL01000001.1 coordinate 903,266, forward strand.
ACGAGCCCGGCGAGCGTCGAGCCGACGACGACCGGGTGGGCGCGGGCGAGCGACACGGTCCGGCGTCGGAACCCGCCGGCCCCCGGCTCGTCGGCCTCGTCGAGCTGCCGTTGCTCCTCCCAGATCCGCTCCGCCGTCTGGAACCAGCGGGGCAGGCGGATCCCCGCCGAGGCCGTGAAGCGACGGAGCGCTCGATCCGAGACGCGGCGCGAGCGCTGCACCCGCCGACGGCGGGCGAGCGTCCCCGGGAGGTGCACGACGTTCCACCACCACGCTCGACCGAGGTCGACGGCCTCCTCGAACCGCCGGGTGAGGGCCAGGAACACGAGGCGCACCGCGGCCAGCAGCGCGGCCAGCGGGAGCACGGCGAGCAGCGACCACGGCGAGTAGTTCTTCAGGATCGTGGCGAGCGCCGCTCGATCCTCCTCGTAGCGCCGGTGCTCGGGCGATGGGCGGCCGCCGGCGTGGCGGACCCGAGCGAGCGGCGTCATGAGGACCCGCCACCCGCCGACGCGCGCCCGCCAGCAGAGGTCGAGAACGCCGTCGCCGTCGAGGCGCTCATCGAGCAGCCCGAGCAAGCGCCATACATCTCGGGCCACGAGCATCGCGCAGCCGTCCACCGCGAGCACGTCGAGGACGCGGTCGAACTGCCCCTGGTCGAGCTCGTCGGGCAGCAGGCTCGAGAACGGGTGCCCGAAGCGGTCGGCGCTGCGCCCGACGTCGCGAAGCACCCTCGGTCGATCCCAGTCGACGACCTTCGCTCCGACGATCCCCACGCGCTCGACGCCGGGGATCGCCGTCGCCTCGACCAGCCGGGCGACCGCGTCGGGGTCAGGTGCGGCGTCGCCGTGCAGCACCAGCAGGTGGTCCGCCTTCTCGGCCACCGGAGCCGCCGCCGCTCGTGCGAGGCACCGCGCGATGCCCTCCGGTCGCTCGTTGCGGAGCACGCGCTCGGCGCCGAGGGCGCGGACCAGCAGCTCGTGGGAGCCGTCATCGGTCCCGTCATCGATGGCGAGGACCCCGAGCCGCGGGTAGGTCTGGGCCGCGAGGGCGGCCAGGCAGGCGCGCAGACGCGCGGGATCGCCACGGGCCACGAGGATCACGAGCACCGTGGGGAAGGACTGCTGCACGGCGGCGTCGGGCTCGGGTGCGGACGTCATGGGGTTCGCGCGCGAGGCGGGCGGGAGCCTAGCAGCACCGCCCGGACGCGCAGGAGGGGGCCCGCAGGGGCCCCCTCCGGACGACGCCGACCGACGTCAGCGCTTGGCTGCGGGACGACGCGCCCCGGAACGCCGGGCCGTCGTCTTGCGACGGGCCGTCGACTTCCTGGCGGCCGTCTTCTTCCGCGAGGTGGACGCGCGCGCGGTCGTCTTCTTGGCCGTGGACTTCCTCCGCGCGGGCTTGCGCGCCGTGGTCTTCTTGGCCGTCGACTTGCGCGCGGTCGTCTTCTTGGCCGTGGACTTCCTCCGCGCGGGCTTGCGCGCCGTGGTCTTCTTGGCCGTCGACTTGCGCGCGGTCGTCTTCTTGGCCGTCGACTTGCGCGCCGCGGTCTTGCGCGCGGTCGTCTTCTTGGCCGCGGGCTTCCTCCGCGCGGGCTTGCGCGCCGCGGTCTTCTTGGCTGCCGCCATGCTGCCCCCTTTCGTCTCCCGACTCCGACGGACGTCAGGACGCCATGCGCTTGAGGCGCCGGCGCTCCCGCTCGCTCATGCCTCCCCACACCCCGTAGCGCTCATCGCGCCGAAGCGCGTAGTTGAGGCACTCGATGCGCACGGGACACTCGCTGCAGATCCTCTTGGCCTCCCTCGATGAGCCTCCCTTCTCGGGGAAGAAGATCTCCGGGTCGTAGTCCCGACACCGCGCTCGCTCCTGCCACGGGATGTAGTGATGCACGCTCGTCTCCCCCCGAAATCACACCTGTGTGATTCTGAGGGAAGAACCACCCCGGTGGCAAGAGGCGCACCGAAGAAGTTCTCTGCCTCATCCCTCATGTCCCGTCAATCGTGTCGTGCCTGCTGGCGCGTTGCAAGCCATCCCGACGGATTTGTCGCTCGTCAACCAGATTGACGGATCTGGTCAAGCGGATTGACTTCCGAGCCCCTTCGGGTCCTCGACCGAGTCTCGGACGTCGAGCAGCTCGTAGGTCGTCGAGCGCACCGCCGGCACACGACCGATCTCGCGGATCGCCGCGTCGAACCGCTCGGGCTCCATCGCGATGCCCCACTCGGCGCCGGCCATCCGGCTGATCGTCTCCTCCATGAGCGTGCCGCCGAAATCGTTCGCGCCCGCCTGGAGGATCCGCTGGGACGCCGCGACGCCGAGCTTCACCCACGACACCTGGACGTTGGGGATCGCGCCGTCGAGCAGGATCCGCGCGACCGCGTGCATCCGCAGGCTCTCCTCGGGGGCAGGGCCGGGCCGGGCGCGTCCCGCGAGGTAGATCGGCGCGTTGCGGTGCACGAACGGGAGGGGGACGAACTCGGTGAAGCCTCCCGTATCTCGTTGCAGCGCAGCGATCCTACGGAGGTGCGCGACCCAGTGCGGGGGCGCGTCGACGTGGCCGAACATGATCGTGGACGACGATCGGATCCCGAGCCGGTGCGCCGTGCGCACGATCGCCTCCCACGTGTCGGCCGGGAGCTTGCCCTTCGTCAGCAGCCAGCGCACGCCGTCGTCGAGGATCTCCGCGGCGGTTCCGGGGATCGTGCCGAGCCCGCGCCGCTTCGCCTCCTGGAGGAACTCCTCGAAGGACACGCCGAGCTTCGTCGAGCCGGCGAGGATCTCCATCGGGCTGAAGGCATGCACGTGGATCTCGGGCACGCGCGCCTTCACCGCGTCGAGGAGCTCGAAGTAGAAGGTGCCCGGCAGGTCCGGATGGATCCCTCCTTGCATGCAGACCTCGGTGGCGCCCGCACGCCACGCCTCCTCGGCGCGATCGGCGACCTCCTCGAGCGTGAGGGTGTACGCCTCGGGGTCGACCTCCCGTTGCGCGAACGCGCAGAAGCGGCACCCCACGTAGCAGACGTTCGTGAAGTTGATGTTGCGGTTCACGACGTAGGTGACGATCGGCCCGACCGCCTCGGCCCGCAGCCCGTCGGCGACCCGGCACAGGGCCTGGAGCTGCGGACCCTCGGCCTGGAACAGCGCGAGGGCGTCCGCGTCGGTGAGGGGTCGGTGGCGCTCGGCCTTGCGCAGCGCCGAGCGGATCTCCCCCGTGAGCCGCTCCGGCTCCCGCCTGCGCGCCGCCCAGGCGCGGGTGATCGGGTCCTCCTGCGCCGCGGTGAGCTCGCCCCCGTAGACCGGCTCGGCGTCGGCCCGAAGCGTCTGGCCCTTGGCGAACCTCAGCGGGAGCGCACGCGGTCGGAACGTGAGCTCCGGGTCCTGCCAGACCGTCGGCTCGGGCGATCGGCCTTCCGCCGCAAGGCCTTCTGCGTCCGTGAGCGCTGCGATGGGAGCCCGCATCCGAGCGGCGATCCAGGGGTCGGGCGCCGTCGCGTACCGCGGGTAGATCGCGAGTCGCTCCCGCAGCTCTTTGCCGCGGGCGGCCGTCGTGGCCGCCAGCGCCTCGATCGCCGGCCAGGGCCGCTCGGGGTTCACGTGGTCGGGGGTGACCGGCGACACGCCGCCCCAGTCGTCGATGCCCGCGTCGAGCAGCCGCAGGCGCCCCCGCTCGTCGGACAGGTTCGGCGGCGCCTGGACGCTCGCGAAGGGTCCGAGGACGACCCGCGCGGTCGCCACGGCGGCGAGGAAGGTCTCCTCGTCGGGCTCCGGCGCGTCGCGCATCGGGGTCCCGGGCTTGGCCCGGAAGTTCTGCACGATGACCTCCTGCACGTGGTGGAAGCGCCGATCGAGGTCCCGGATCGCGAGCAGGGACTCGGCCCGCTCGCGGGCCGTCTCCCCGATCCCAACGAGGATGCCCGTCGTGAACGGGATCGCGAGGCGGCCGGCGTCGGCGATCGTCCGCAGGCGCACCGACGGCACCTTGTCGGGCGAGCGGGCGTGCGGACCGTCCGGCTCGCAGAGGCGATCGCTCGCGCTCTCGAGCATCAGCCCCATCGAGGCGCTCACGTGCTTGAGGCGCGCGAGCTCCTCGTAGGAGAGGACGCCGGGGTTGAGGTGTGGCAGCAGGCCCGTCTCCTCGATCACGCGCACGGACACGGCCCTCAGGTAGTCCACGGTCGAGCCGTAGCCTCGCTCGGCGAGCCACGCGCGCGCCTCGGGATAGCGGTCCTCGGGTCGGTCCCCGAGCGTGAACAGGGCCTCCTTGCAGCCGGCGCGCCGCCCTCGCTCGGCAATCGCGACGGCCTCCTCCGGCGTAAGGAAGGGGCGGTCCAGGCGGGCCGGCGGCTTGGCGAAGGTGCAGTAGCGGCATCGGTCGCGGCACAGCATCGTGAGCGGGATGAACACCTTCCGGGAGTACGTGACCCTGCCGCCGTGGCCGAGATCGCGCAGCCGACCGGCGATCGCGATCAGGCGCTCGAGGCCCTCCCCCCGCGCTTCGAGCAGCGCGGTGATGTCGTCGACGGACAGGGACCGTCCGTCGTCGGCTCGCGCCAGCGCCCGCCGCAGCATCGGCGCGATCGCCTCGGCCATGGCGGCGAGCCTACTACGCTGTCCGCCCGATGAAGGTGGCGGCGCTCGGCGGAGGGGTGGGCGCGGGCCGGTTCCTGCGCGGGCTCGCCCGGCTGGTGCCCGGAGACGACCTCACCGTGATCGTCAACGTCGGCGACGACGTGCGCGTGCACGGCCTGCACGTCTCGCCCGACCCCGACTCCGTCGTCTACTGGCTCGGCGACGCGTTCGACCGAGAGCGGGGCTGGGGACGTCGGGGCGACACGTTCCGCGCGACCGAGGAGCTCCGCGCCTTCGGAGCGCCGGACGCCTGGTTCTCGCTCGGCGACCTCGACCTCGCGACGCACCTGTTCCGCACGACCGGGCTCGCGGACGGGGTGCCGCTGTCGGAGGTGACCCGCCGGATCGCGGCCCGCTTCGGCGTCGGCGCTCGGATCCTGCCGGTCACCGACGACCCGCTCACGACCCGGATCGCGTGCCGGGACCGAGCGACCGGGGACCGGCTCGACCTGCACTTCCAGGAGTACTGGGTGCGCCGGGGCGGAGTCGATCCGGTGCTGTCGATCCGCTACGAGCACGCGGAGCGGTCCCGCCCGGCGCCCGGGGTGCTCGAGGCGCTCGCGGCGGCCGACGCGATCGTCGTGTGCCCCTCGAACCCGGCCGTGTCGATCGGCCCGATCCTGGCCGTGCCCGGCGTACGGGAGGCACTGGTCGCTCGGCGGGAGCGCGTGGTCGGGATCAGCGGCATCGTCGGCGGCGCCCCCGTCGCGGGGATGGCCGATCGCCTCTTGCCCGCGCTCGGGGTCGAGGTGAGCGCGGTGGGTGTCGCGGCCCACTACCGGGAGTTCCTCGCCGCCTGGGTGATCGACGAGCGCGACCGCGACCTCGCGCCGGCGATCGAGCGGATGGGCGTCCGCGTCGGGGTCCTCGACACGATCATGCGCGACGACGAGCGTGCCGAGGCGGTCGCCCGCGCCGCGCTCGCGCTCCTCGGATGAGGCGCGGATGAGGGTCGAGCTCGTCCCCGTCCGAGGCGTGCCCGAGGTCCGCCCCGGCGACGACCTCGCGCGCCTGCTCGCCGAGGCACTCGGGCCGCTCGGCCCGACCGGCGGCGACGTGCTCGTCGTGACCCAGAAGGTCGTGTCGAAGGCCGAGGGACGGCTCGTGCCCGACCGCGACCGGGCCTCGGTGGTGGCCGCGGAGACCCGACGCGTCGTCGCCCGTCGCGGGGAGCTCGTCATCGCCGAGACGCGCCACGGCTTCGTCTGCGCCAACGCGGGGGTCGACGCCTCCAACGTCGAACCGGGATGGCTGTCGCTCCTGCCCGAGGACCCCGACCGCTCGGCCGCCCTGCTGCGCGAGGCCCTCGCGGAGGCGCTGGGCGTCGAGCTCGGGGTGGTCGTGACCGACACGTTCGGCAGGCCCTGGCGTCGGGGCGTGGTCGAGGTGGCGATCGGCGTGGCCGGCCTCGCACCGCTCGTGGATCTGCGCGGCACGCACGACGCCTTCGGACGCGAACTCGAGGCGACCGTCGTGGCCCTCGCCGACGAGATCGCCGCGGCGAGCGGGCTCGTCGCGGGCAAGGCCGCGGGGATCCCCGCGGTGCTGGTGCGCGGCGCGCGCGAGCTCCCCGGGACCGGCGGCGCGCGCGAGCTCCCCGGGACCGGCGGCGCGCGCGAGCTCCTCCGTCCCGCGGCCGAAGACCTGTTCCGATCCTCTCCCCTCGAGGCGATCCACGCCCGCCGGACGATCCGCTCGTTCGGTCCCGGCGCGGTCGATCCGGGGGCGATCGAAGAGGCGATCCGCGCGGCCGTCACCGCGCCCGCGCCCCACCACAGCCGCCCGTGGCGGTTCAGCGTCCTGACGAGCGCGCCGGCGAGGCGAACCCTGCTCGCCGCGATGGCCGAGGCGTGGCGAGAGGACCTACGGGCCGACGGGGTCGACGAGGCCACGATCGCCCGCCGGATCGCGCGCAGCGACGCGGTGCTCGGCGCCGCGCCCGTCCTCATCGTGCCCTGGGTGAGCGCCGAGGCGGCGCACGCCTACCCCGACGAGGCTCGGCGTTGGGCCGAGCACGCGATGTTCCTGCTGTCGGGCGGGGCCTCGATCCAGAACCTGCTGCTCGCGCTCACCGCTCAGGGTCTCGCGTCGTGCTGGATCTCCTCGACGCTGTTCTGCCAGGAGGAGACGCGCGCCGCGCTCGGGGTCGACGAGCGGTTCATCGCGCTGGGGACGGTCGCGTGCGGACCGATGCCCCAGGAGCCGGCGACACGCCCCCGACCGCCCACGGACGTCGACGCGTTCGTCGACCGCCGGTAGTGCGCCAGGCGTCCGGGTAAGCTCCGGGCTCGACAGCGCCGGAGCGAAGGGATCCGAGCCGTGAGCGACCGCCCACGTCCCACGAAGGCCGAACGCAGGGAGCAGGCGCGCCTCGAGCGCGAGGCGATCCAGGCGCGCCTCGAGCGACGGGCCCGGGCCCGTCGCATCGGAACGGCCCTCGTCCTCGTCGGTGTGCTCGTCGCCGTGGCCGCGATCGTGCTCCTTGCCCGAGGCGGTGGCACCGCCGAGGTGCCCGCCCCTCAAGCGCTGCTTCAGCAGGCCGACGAGGCGGCTCGGGCGGCAGCGTGCGAGGAGGTCCGCACCACCCCGCCCTACGGGGCGCAGGACCGCGACCACGTCGCGACGCTGCCGGACCTCGCCACGTACCCATCGACGCCGCCCGCCTCGGGCCCCCACGGCGATTTCACGCTGCCCGCCGGCGTCTACGACGCCCCACCGCCCCTCGACCAGGTCCTCCACTCGCTCGAGCACGGCGCGGCCGTCGTCTGGTACGACCCGGCGCTCGCGAACGAGGAGATCGACCGGATCGAGGCGTTCTTCTCGCAGCCGGTCGACCGGGTTGCAGCGAGCCAGGACCGCGTGATCGTCGCGCCCTACGACTACCCCGGGCAGGCGGGGCGTCTGCCCGACGGGGTCGGGATGGCGCTCGTCGCGTGGCACCGGATCCGGCTGTGCGGTGAGCCGAGCCTGGCGGCCGCCTTCGACTTCACCTCGCGCTTCGCGTTCCCCACGGCCCTGGACCGTCCCTACGAAGGCGAGGCGCCCGAGGCTGGGGTCCCGATCTGAGGTCCCGGTGACGAGCCGCAAGCGACGACGGTCGCGAGAGCGCCCCGGCGACGCACGCGGGCAGGCGGACGCCCCGACCGCGCCCCGGTCGCGCGGTCGCGAGGGGACCGGCGGGACCGCGAGCGACCGGCGGGCGCGCAAGGAGCGAGCACGCGAGGAGCGCCGGCGGGCCCGCCGCGCCGAGCGGTGGCGCAAGGCCGTGCGTCGGCTCGCCGCGGTCGCCGCCGTCGGCGCCGTCGTGGCCGGGACGCTGTGGTATCTCGGCCGGGCGGCCGGCCGCGACCCGATCCCCGCCGCAGCGGTCCGCGCGGCCGCCGAAGCGGGCTGCACGACACCGACCCGCCAGTTCGACGAGCCCGAGCGTGGGCACCTGCCGCCCTCGCAGATCGTCTACCGCGAGCGGCCCGCCACCGCCGGAGCGCACGAGGCCGTCGCCCTCCCGGTGCCGCCGCACGTCTACGACGCCCCCGTCCCCGAGACGCGAGCGGTGCACGCGCTCGAGCACGGCGCCGTGATCCTGTACTACCGCCCCGACGGGCCGGGCGCCCTCGCCCCCGACGTCGTCGAGCGCCTGCGCGCGATCGCCGAGGGGAGCCGCGCCAGCGTCCTCGCCCCCTACCCCGACCTGCCCGAGGGCGTCTCGTTCGCGCTCGCCGCGTGGAACCTGCTGCAGACCTGCCCCGCCGGGCTGGCGCCCGAGCAGGCCACGACGATCGCCGAGGGCTTCATCGCCTCGGCGGAGTGCAAGGGCCAGCCCGAGCCCGGCATCCCTCCCTGCTGAGCCCGATCGCTAGCTAGGCGCGCTCCACGACGCAGGCCTGCCCGGTCGGGCAGCGGATCACACCGTGCTCGAAGGTCGCCGTCCCTCCGCCGGACGGCAGCGCCCGAACGCGGCTCGTCGGGAACCCCAGGGGGCCGGCCGGACCTCCGGCGTCGAGGTAGGTCGTGAGCACCCGGCCCCACAGCGCGTGCACGCCGGCCGTGGGCTTGAAGAAGATCACCCCTCGCTCGAAGCGCACCCGACCGCAGCGCGTACACGAGATCCCGCGCTCGGCCCCGGCCAGGCTCGCGACCTTGGAGACCGGCAGTCCGAGCCGACCTTCCCCCAGGCCGACCGCCTCGTACTCGTCGAAGACCCCACCCCGCAGCCACACGGTGAGGTCGACGCGGTCGTTGTGGAAGATCCCTCCCCGCGAGAACAGCTGCTCCGAGCCGCCCGTGAGCGCTCGCTGGCGCGAGGTCGGCAGACCGGGCCGGCACCCGAGCGCGTCGTAGCGCTCGCGGATCGCGCCCGGGACGACGTTGCGGTTCACGTTGATCCACACGCGGACGTCCCGCAGGCCGAGCGCGGCCCGCAGACGACTACCCGAGATCGTGGCGCGTCCATCGGTGCCGCGCACCACGACGCTCACGATCCGGCCCGAGACGCCACGGCGCACGGGGCCGAACCCGACGACCCGTCCGATCGCCCCCGTCGACGGGCGCAGCCGCGACGTCACCTGGTCGGCGCTCATCGTGACCTGCCAGTTCAGCCACGGGTTCCCGGTGGTCGACTCCCCCGGATCGCAGACCCCACGCAGCCACGGGATGCGGTAGGCGTCGTTGCCTCCGTGCCACACGTCCTCGACGTTCTCCGTGTGCCCACCGTCGGACGCCGCGTAGAACGCCTGCACGATCGCACCGCCGTAGACGACGACGCGCCCGCGCGTGTCGCGGACCGCGCCGACCCACCGGTCGCCGTCGGTGGAGCGCTCCTTCGACGCGCCGACGTAGACCTGGTCGCCGGCCCCGTCGGTCAGGTGGCAGTCGCAGCCGGGCCGCAGGCCCCCCTGTCGGCGGATCGTCGCCGCGGCGTAGGAACGCGCCGCGACGGCCTGCGCCCGCAGCACCTCCACCGGCCAGGAGGAGGGGACCTCGCCCAGGCCGTAGAGGTACTCCTCGAAGCCGAGCTGCACGACGCCGCGGATCCGGCACGCCGCGGTGCACCCGTACAGATCGAGGTCGATCACCCCCCGCGCGTAGGAGAAGCCGTGGCCCCAGATCTGGTCGGCCTCGGGGATGAACACCCTCGCGCCGTCCTGCTCGTAGGTGAGGAAGAGCCGGCGCGTCGTCCCGCCCCAGGTCCGCCCACCGACCAGGTTCCCGTCGCCGTCGAGCACGGCGAAGCGTCCGTCCTGCGCCCGAACGGTCCACGTCGCCCCCGCCGGGGATCGTGCCGACCGGCGTCCCGGCGTGCGGCTCGCCGACCCACACGCCCACCGGGCCGCCGCGGGCTCCGAGTTGGAGGCGGGCGACGCCTGCGACGAGCTCCACCCGGATCGTCGAGGGCAGGTCGCCGCGCCGCGCGACGTCGGTTCCGCTGAAGAAGTGGGTGAGGATCCGCGCGTGCCCCCAACCCATGCGCGCCAGGCCGAGCGCGCCCCACTGCGACATCCCGATCCCGTGGCCGTAGCCCGAGCCGTAGAAGGTGAACGAGGACGGAGCCGCCGACGCGCCGGGGGCAACGGCCAGGACCGCGGCGGTGAGCGCCGCGATGGCGAACGCGATCCTGCTGGGTGGCCGCACGCTCGTCGTCATCCCCCGAGAGCTCAGGCCCCCGAGAGCTCAGGCCCCGAAGGCCGGGCACCCTAGCACATCGACCCAGAGCCACGGACGCTTGAGCCCCGCGGTGCTCAGCGCTCGGCGACCGGCTCGGCCGCGGGACCGGGAACCCGCTCGCCCCGCAGGGTCTGCCCGGCCGCCACGCTCGCGCCGGCCCCGAGCACGCAGTCGACCACGGTCGCCCGCTCCCCCACCCGCGCCCCCGGGCCGAGCACCGAGCCCACGACGCGCGCGCCCGCTTCGACGCGGCTGCCCGCGTGCAGGACGGCGTCGTCGACCTGTGCCGCGGGCCCGACCCACGCCTCGGAGCCGACGGCCACACCGCGACCGAGGTGGGCGCGCAGATCGACCTCGGCGTCGGGATGCACCCAGGGCGCGGGGTAGCGGATCCCCGCGACGCGACCGAGCAACAGGTCCAGGTGTGCCTGCAGGTACTGCTCGGGGGTGCCGAGGTCCATCCAGTACGCCTCGGATGGGAACGCCATCACGCGCTCCCCTGCTTCGATCACCGCGGGGAAGATCTCACGCTCGATCGAGATCGGGCGGTCGGCCGTCCAGCGGCGCAGGCACGATGGGTCGATGAGGTACGTGCCGGCGTTGATCATGCCCGGGATCGCTTCGGCGGGCTTCTCGCGGAACGCGACGACGCGGCCGTCGGGCCCGTGTTCGACGAGCCCGAACGCCCGCGCGTCCTCCACCCGGTGCAGCGCGATCGTCACGGTCGCGCGCGCGCGCTCGTGCGCCGCGCGCATAGCGGTGAGGTCGAGGTCGGTGACGATATCGCCGTTGAGGGCGAAGAACGGCGCGTCGCCGAGCCGGCTCAGCGCGTTCACGATCGCGCCGCCCGTGCCCAACGGTTCGGTCTCGGTCACCCACGTGACGCGCGGGTCACCACGGCGCGCCTCAAGGAACGGGCCGAACGCCGTCGGCAGGTACGGGGAGCTCAGGACGGCCTCGCGCACGCCGTGGCGGGCGAGGTGGTCGAGCACGTGATCCAGGATCGGCCGGTCGACGAGGGGCAGGAGGGGCTTGGGGGTCGTCTCGGTGAGGGGACGCAGACGCGTCCCCTCGCCGCCCACGAGCACGACCGCCCTCACGCCCACCACCCCCGCGCGCGCTCGACGGCCCAGGCGAGCTCGGCGCGGGCGCGCAGCACGGCCCAGGCGAGCGGCAGGGTGGCCCGCCGTATACCCCGGGCGCGGTGCTTCCGGTAGTACCGGTAGATGCTCTGCGAGTGCATGAGCAGGAAACGGCGGGTTCGGCCGGTGGAGACCCCGCCCTCGTGGATCACCTCCGCCGAGGGCGTGAACAGCACGCGCCGGCCGAGCTCGCGCATCCGGGTGGCGAGGTCGAGCTCCTCCCCGTAGAGCCGGAACCCCTCGTCGAAGCCACCCGCTTCCTCGAAGGCCTCACGGGGGATCAGCATGCAGGCGCCCGACACCCAGTCCACCTCGCGCTCGCTCCGCCGGTCCCAATCCGCGAGCTCGTAGCGACGGGTGAACGGGTTCCGGCGGCTGAGCGGAGACCACAGCGCGTGCCCGAGCGCGTCGAACACCCCGGGGAACGTCCGGCCGCTCGGATAGACCGTCCCGTCGGGGTTGCGGATCATCGGGCCGACGATCCCGACGCGGTCGTGGCGACGCGCCGCCTCGACGAAGCCCGCCAGGGTTCCGGCGAACCACTCCGTGTCGGGGTTCAGGAACAGCAACCAGGGCGCGGTCGTCTCGCGGGCGCCCTGGTTCCAAGCCGGCGAGAGGTAGACGTTCGTCGGGTTCTCGATCAGACGCACCCACGGGTGGGCCTTCACGGCCGCGCGGTGGGAGCCGTCGCGCGAGGCGTTGTCGATCACGAGCGCCTCCACCTCGATCGGCCCTCGGTGCCTCTCGAGCGACGCGAGGCATCGGCGGAGGTAGGCGCCCGTCTCGTAGTTCACGATCACCACCGCCAGGTCGGCGCTCATGCGTGGGGCGTCTGGGCCACGAGGACGATCCCGATGCAGATGAAGGCCACTCCCACCCACCGCAGGGGCGGCACGGTCTCGTGGAGGACGAACACCGAGAACGCGACGATCAAGACGTAGCCGAGCGCCGCGAACGGATAGGCGAACGAGAGCGACGCGCGCGACAGCGCGAAGATCCACAGGATCGCCGAGATCCCGAACAGCGCGAGGCCGGCCCAGACGAGCGGCGTGCTCGCGATCGCGCGCAGCGCCTCGGGATCGAACCGCAGTCCCCCCTCCTGCCCGCCCGTCACGCGGTTCACCCCTTCCTTCAGGGTGATCTGCGCTGCGCCGGCGATCAGCACCGAGGAGACGATCAACGCGATCAACACCGTGCGTTCACCTCCACGCCCTCCTTCCCCGCTCGAGCTCACGGTCACGGGTCGCTGACCTCGGCTCGGACCGGGACGAACACCTGCTCCCGACCGCCCTCGGCCGACTCCACGGAGAAGGCGTAGCGCTGATCCTGCACGTGGTAGGCGTGGCGGTTGTCGCGGGAGTGGACGCCGATCGTGACCCAGTACCGGCCGGCGACGAACGGCAGGGGGCCGACGTGGAACCGGACCCGGCGTTTGCCCTCCAGCCGGCCGAGGGGGACGCCCGAGGAGGCCGTGTCCCCCCCGACGACGAAGCGGTTCGCGGCGTCGTGCAGCGCGAAGGACACGACCGGGTCATCCACCGGCTCGTTCGCGCGCAGATCCACCTGGATCGTCAGGACGTCGCCCGGGGCGAGCGGCCCGCCGAGCGGATCGTCCCCCACGAGCAGCGCGGCCGAGTCGATCTCGACCTCCTTCGAGCCCTCCTCGTGCGCGAACGCCAGGTCCTGACGAAGGATGGCCATCCGCATGTCGCGCACGACGTCGTCGGGAGCGCCCGCGGCCCGTACCCGGCCGTGGTCGAGCATCACCGCGAGGTCGCAGAGCTGGCGCACCTGGTCCAGCGCGTGCGTGACGAGCACGATCGTGCGTCCCTCTCGCTGGAAGCGCTGCACCCGCTCGATGCACCGAGCCTGGAACGCCTCGTCGCCGACCGCCAGCACCTCGTCGACGAGGAGCACGTCGGGGTCGACGTGAACGGCGACCGCGAAGCCCAAGCGCACGAGCATCCCCGAGGAGTAGAACTTCACGGCGGTTTCCATGAACCCCTCGAGTTCGGCGAACCCCACGATGTCGTCGTAGACGCGGTCGGTCTCGCGCCTGCTCATCCCGAGGAACGACGCGTTCAGGTAGACGTTCTCCCGTCCCGTCAGCTCCGGGTGGAAACCGGCGCCGAGCTCGAGGAGCGCTGCGAGGCGCCCGCGCTGTCGGACCGATCCCGTCGTCGGCCGCAGGATGCCCGCGATCACCTTGAGCAGGGTCGTCTTGCCCGACCCGTTGTGGCCGATCAGACCGAAGGAGCTGCCGCTCGGCACGTCGAAGGTGACGTCGCGCAGAGCCCAGAAGTCCTCCGCACGGCTCCGGCCGGCGAGGAGCCGTTGCTTGAGCGAGGTCGGCTTCTCCCGCCAGATCCGGAAGCGCTTCGAGACGTCCCGGACCTCGATCGCCGCCGACGCGCTCACAGCTCCTCCGCGAAGTCGCCCGACATCGCGAAGTACAGCCGCCAGGTCCCCCACAGGGCCGCCAGCCCGATGACCGTCACGGCCGTGAGCAGGGCCCCGAGGGTGCCGGTCGTGAAGTCGGGCAACACCTCGCCCGCGTCCGCGGAGTGGTACAGAGCCCGCTGGAACCCCGACACGATGGTGGTCATCGGGTTCAACAGGTACAGGTGCCATGCCGAGGCGCCCCCGACCCGCACCGACGCGAGCGTCTCCTGCGCCAGTCGGCCCGGGTACACGATCGGGGTCAGCCAGAACCACACGAGCAGTCCGAGCCCGAGCAGGTGCTGTACGTCGCGATACCGGACGTTCATCGCTGCGACGAGCAGGGTGACCGCGGTCGTGACGACGAGCAGCGCCGCGATCGCGAGAGGGTACAGCCAGATCGTTGCGAGCACGAACCCGTACCCCGACGCGAGCAGGAAGACGAGCAGCACGGACGACTGCAGCACGAAATCGACGAGCGCCACGCCCACGGTCGCGAGCGGAAGGATCTCGCGCGGGAAGTACACCTTCTTCACGAGGTTCGCGTTCGCGATCACCGACTGCGATCCGTTCGACAGCGAGGCGTTCAACAGGTTCCAGGGCAACAGCCCGGCGAGCAGGAACACCGGGTAGTGATCGATCCCGCTGCCCAGGACCACGACCACGAAGGAGAAGACCGCGAGGAACACGACCGGGTTCAGCAGCGACCAGACCGCGCCGAGGACCGAGGCCGTGTACTTGACCTTCAGTTCCTTGCGCACCAGGTTCCACAGGATCTCCCGGTAGGACGCGAGCTCGCGCACGCGCGTGCGCACGCGCAGCCTCGGGGGCTCGGAGGTGCGTTCGGTGAGGTCGGCGGTGGCGATGGCGGTGACTCCTGTCGAGGACGAACGCGCCGGTCGACGGGCCGGGGCGAGTCTAGCAACGGGTGCGCCGGAAACCGCGCAGGGGCGGTCGGGGACCGCGGAGCATCAGCCCTGCCCGCGGAGCTCCCGAAGCGCGCGGACGTAGCTGAGCCCCCACCCCCGGGCGAGGGCCCCCTCGTCCACGCCGAGGTCCAGGAGCGCCGCAGCCCACCGCCGCATCGGGTGAGCGGTCGGGTCGTGCACGAGCGCGGCGGTGGCCGCGATCGCCCGCGCCCAAGCCCGCGCGGCGCGCTCCTGCCGACTCGATCGCTCCGCCTCGGCCGCCGCCGCCCGACCCAGGGCGGCGGCCCGCCCGGGATCGGCGATCAGCCCGGCGAGGGCGGCGCCGAGCTCGCTCGACCGTTCCACCAGCACGAGGGCCCCGCGGTCGACGTCCGCCGCGGCGCCGCGCGCTCGGGCGACGATCGGTCGCCCGAGCTGCATCGCCCCGACGAGCGACCGAGCCTCCCGGGGCTCGCCCAGGTGCACGACGATGTCGGCCGCCGCGAGCCACCCGAGCCGCTCGGCCGGATCTCGGGCCGCGACGCGCACCCCTGGACCCGTGGACGCCGCGTCGTCGCCGAGCACGACGACCTCGGCGCCCGGCCCCAGACCCGCACGCGCGGCGACGAGCGCCCGCTCCCACCGAGGCTCCCCCGGGGTGGCCACGATCAGGGTTCCGGCCCCGCGCGCCGTCGCCCGTGCCCGCAGCCGCGCCGCTCGCCGCCGCGCGGAGCGGATCGTCCGGGGGTCCTCGGCGGGCGGGGGAGCGACGACGATCGGGGTGCGGCACCCCAGTCCCTCGAGCGCCGCGCGGTCCTGCTCGCAGGCGACGACGATCCCTCGGGACCGTCGCGCGATCCCCGCCACGGTCGCCGCCGCCCCGGTTCCCCGCCGGTCCTCGGCCCAGGCGGCCTCGCGCGCAGCCGCGATCGCAACCGCGTCGCCCTCGACCTGCAGCCGGCCGATCACCCGGCCCAGGTCGAGCTCGTGGAGGGCGATGAGCCCCGGCACCGACCACGCGAGCCGGAGCGCGTCGGCGAACCGCTCGGGCTCGTTCGCCAGGTGCACGACCCCCAGTCGCCACGCACGCAGGTCGGCGAGATGCCGGGGCTCCACCGGCCACAGCAGGTCGATCGGCGTGGCGAACCCGATCCGATCGAGGCCGGCGACGACGGCCCGAGCGGAACGTCCGACCTCGCCGTCGGGCGGCGCGACGACGGCCACGCGCCCGGCTCGCGCGTCCGGGCGAGCGACGAGCCGAAGCAGCGTGCGCTCGAGGACGCCGGCCATCAGTCGAGCAACCGCCTCACGACCTCCGGCCAGGCGGGCACCCGTTCGAGGACGAGCGCCCTGCCGGCGCGGCCGAGCCGACGGGCGGCACCCGCATCGCGTCGCAGGCGGTCGAAGGCATCGGCCAGAGCGCGCGGGTCTGGATCAACGATGAGACCCGTCTCCCGTTCGACGACGAACTCCAGCGGGCCACCGGCGTCGGTCGTGGTGACGACGGGGCGCTCGGCCGCCATCGCCTCGATCGTCACGTAGCCGTAGTCCTCGTCGAACGGCGGGTAGCAGACGCCCAGGGCGCCACGGTACAGCTCGGCGAGCCGCTCGTCGGACGGGAAGATCTCGAGCCGGACACGGTCGGCGAGCCCGAGGCGCTCGATCTGCTCCCGCAGGGCCTGCTCGTCCGGACCCTTGCCCGCGAGCACGAGCCGCACGTCGGTTCGGACATGGCGCATCGCCTCGATCGCGAGCGACTGGCGCTTCAGCGCCTCGAGCCGGCTGGGCAACAGCACGTAGTCCCCGACCTCGCCGGGCTCGGACCCGAGGAGTCGCTCGGTCATCGGAGAGCGGTGGTACAGCGCCTCGGACGGGATGCGCAGCGAGCGGTACAGGCGGTCGCGGACGTTCTGGGAGTTCGTGCAGATGCGCTTGGCCTCCCCCAGGCCGACGCGGTCGGCGCGCCAGATCAGCTCCCGGATCTCCGGCGTCATGTCCTGACGGATCAGCGCGCCGTACTCGGGGTGGTCCCACAGCTCGTAGGCGGGGCGGTGCTGATGGATCAGCCACACGATCTTGCGCTCGTGCGTCGCCAGGTACGCGGGGAACCGAAGCGCGATCACGGCGTCGATCCGCTCCCCGTTCGACTCGCTCACGTCGAGGCTTCGCCACACGGCCATCTGGTGAACGATCTCGGTGGCCGGGTACCACTTGCCGGCCACGGTGATCATCTCGGCCTCGTGGCCGGCCTTGCGCAGCGCGCGCACGAGCGCCTCGGTATGCACCTCGGCGCCCCCACGAACGAACGGCGTCTGGGGATGCAGGACGCCGATCCTCACCGCCCGGCCTCCTCGGGCCCCTCCCGAAGTCGCGCGACCTCGCGCTCGAGCTCGCCCACGCGCTCGGCGAGGCGCACGGTGAGGTCCGTCTGCTCGGCCAAGAGCCGGTCGTAGCGACGCGTCACCGGCCGGAGGAGCCGGAAGACCAGGTACTTCACGCGGCGCTTGAGGGGCGAGGGAGCGTCGAGGTAGGGCTCGCCCAGGGGGATGAGCAGCCGCTCGTCGGTCCGCAGCTTCGCCGCGAACTCGAGCAGATCCTCCCGCAGCGCGGCGGTGCCGGCGCGCCGGCGCCCGGGGTCGTCCGCCCAGTACAGATGGCGGGCCAGCTCGGTCCGCGCCGGGTCCTCGCCCCTCGGCTCGCTCACCCGCCGAAGCCTAACAGCGGCCGGCTGCGTCTCAGCCCGCGCGCAGCAGCGCGTCGAGACCCTCGTCCAGGGACGGCATGGGCGCGACGTCGAGGTGCTCCAGCAGCACGCTCGTGAGCGCGGAGTAGCGGGGCCTGGCCGCGGGCCGATCGAGCTCCTCGGCGCGCTGGGGGCGCACGGGCGCGGCGAACCCGCCGCGTTCCCGAAGCCGGCACAGCGCCTCGTACCAGGAGGCCGGCTCGGGGCCGGCGAGGTGGTAGGTCCCCCACCGACCCGACAGCAGCACGGGCAGCAGCCGCTCGGCGACGTGATCGACGTGGGTCGGCGAGCCCGTGCGATCGACGATCGCGGCGGCCGACTCGCCGGCGCGCAGCCGGGCCAGCTGGCGGGAGAGGTGGTCGGCGCCCGTGCCGTACAGGTAGGCCACGCGCACGATGACGTGCTCCGCGAGCACGGTACGCACCCGCTCCTCCCCGAGGAGCTTCGCGCGACCGTACACGTTGATCGGGGCCGGCCGAGCGCTCTCGTCGTAGGGCTCGGTCGCGGCGCCGTCGAACACGTAGTCGGTCGAGACGTGGAGCAGGACGGCTCCCACGGCGCGGGCCGCCAACGCGACGTGGTGGGGGCCGAGGGCGTTGTCGCGGAACGCGCGCGCCGGGTCGCGCTCGTTGCCGTCGACGTCGGTGAACCCCGCGAGGTTCACGATCGCCTCGGGCTCGATCGCCGCGACCGCGTCCATCACCGCCGGCAGATCGCCGACGTCGAGCTCCGCGTGGGTCAGCGCCCGGACGTCGTGGTGCGGGGGCACGCGGGCCAGGAACGCCCGCGCGAGGCCGCCGCCGGCGCCCGTCACGAGGAGCCTCACGGCCCCTGCCCCCGAGGGGTCGTCACGACGTCGACCTCGTGGGCGGCGCGGAGCCACGCGAGGTGGTCGCGGTACCAGTCCACGGTGCGCGCCAGGCCCTCGTCGAACCCGACCTGGGGCCGCCAGCCGAGCGCCCGGAGCCGATCGGCGCGCACCCCGTAGCGGAAGTCGTGTCCCGGGCGATTCGCGACGGCGGTGATCAGCGACCGATCGGCGCCGGCGAGGTCGCAGATCCGCTCGGCGAGCTCCCGGTTCTCCAGCTCGTGGCCGTCGCCGATGTTGTAGACGACCCCCGGCCGACCACGCTCCAGCACGAGGATCGCGGCGCGCACCCAGTCCCGCACGTGGAGGAACTCTCGGCGTTCCCGGCCCCGGCCGTAGACCGGGATCGGCCGGCCCTCCAACGCGTTGATCGCATACGTCGGCACGACGCGCTCGATCTGGCGCGGCCCGTAGGCGTTCGTCCCGCGCACGATCGTCACGTCGACCCCGTAGGTCGCCGCGTACGCCTGGCAGGCGAGGTCCGCCGCCGCCTTGCTCGCGGCGTAGGGGCTACGGGGGCGGAGGGGGGCGTCCTCGTCGAACCGCCCTCCCTCGGCGGGGCCGGGCCCGTAGACCTCGTCGGTCGACACCATCAGGAGCCGCACGCCGGCGCGGCGGACGGCCTCGAGCACCGCCTGCGTGCCGAGGACGTTGCTCTCGAAGAACGGGCGCGGATCGTCGATCGAGCGATCGACGTGGGACTCCGCGGCGGCGTGCACCACCGCGTCGACGCCCTCGAGCAGCCCGCCGACGAACCCGGGCTCGCCGACGTCGCCGTGAACGAACCGGAACCGCTGGTCGGCCTCGTGGTGCTCAAGGTTCGCCCGGCTCCCTCCGTGCGACAGGCGGTCGACGACCGTGACCCGACGATCGGGTCGCTCGAGGAGCGCGTCGACCAGATGGGAGCCGATGAACCCGGCGCCGCCGGTCACGAGGACGTGTCGGAACCCCATGGGCAGGACCCCCCGCCGCGGCCTGAACGGTCGGGGGCGGCGGGAGTCTACCCGCCGCCGGCTCGGTGTACGGCCCGATACAGGGCCGCGACCGTGGCGCGCGCGCAGCGCTCCCACGTGAAGGAGGCGACGCGCGCCGTGCCGGCCGCCCGCAGCACGTTCCGCAGGTCCTCGTCGGCAAGCAGCTCGGCGAGCCCCGCCGCGATCGCGCCCGGATCTTCCGGGTCGACGAGCACCGCCGCCTCCCCGGCCACCTCGGGCAGCGCGGAGACCTCGGAGGTGAGCACCGGGACGTTGGCCGCGAAGGCCTCGAGGATCGGCAGCCCGAACCCCTCGTAGCGCGAGGGGTACGCGAGCGCCTGGGCGCCCGACAGCAGGGCCCGTCGGTCCTGCTCGGATAGGTACCCGGTGCGCACGATCCGACGCCGCACGCCCTCGGGCAGGGCAGCGATCGCGCGTTCGACGCGGCGTTCGTACCCCGGAGCCCACGGCACCCTGCCGCCGGCGATCGCGAGCCAGACGTCGCCATCCTCGAGCATCGCGAAGGCGTGAACGAGCGCCTCGAGGTTCTTGCGCGGTTCCAGACCCCCGAGGAACAGGACGTAGCGCTCACCCAGGCCGAGGCGCCGGCGCACCCGCTGGACCTCGACCTCGGGGGCGGGTCGGAACGCGTCGGCGTCGGTACCGTGCGGCACCACGTCGATCCGCGACGGCTCGACCCCGTGGATCCGCACGAGGTCCTCGGCCGTCGCGTTCGACGGCACGATCACGCCGGCCGCCCGATCGAGATGGCGGGCGAACGCGCGACGCCATCGGTCGTCGTGGTGGGGGGCGGTCTCCGGCAGCACCTCGAACGCGAGGTCGTGGACGACGAGCACCGCGCCCGCGCCGGTCGGCGGCGGGAGGAAGTTCGTCGCCAGGACGAGATCGAACCCACCGACGAGCCACTCGAGCCTCGGTAGACCCGTCCGGGTCGTCAGGGGGCCGAACACCCGCGCCGGGATCCGCGTCGCTCGATCCTCGAGGTTCGAAGCCCAACCCCGGAAGCGGCGCCGACCCGACAGGGCCCCGCGGGCGTCGAGGTACCACGCCACGTAGCGCCCCTGCGGGTCGGCGGGCGGCACGTGGCGCAGGATCGCCGTGGTGTAGCGCCCCACGCCGGTGCGAACCGGATCGAGCGCTGGCCGAGCATCGATCACGACGCGAACGGCGATCCCCCCTCGTACGCCCGGGCTGGCGGGACGCTACTCGACCTCGACGCGGCTGTGATCTCCGACGATCAGGCGCACGCCGGCGTTCGAACCGCTGCGCACGACCTCCACCCCCCGACCGAGGATCGACGCCGTGAGCCCGTCGACGTCGACGACCCTGCAGCCGTGCAGCACGATCGCGTCGCGGATCGAGCTTCCGACGATCTGGCATCCCGGCTCGATCGAGACGTCGGGGCCGATCGTGCAGCGCTCGATGAGCGTGTCCGCACCGACGAACACCGGCCCGACGAGTCGGCTCGCGATCACCTTCGCCCCCGGCGCCACGACCACGTCCCCCTCGAGCACCGAGGCATCGTCCACCTCACCCTCGATCCGACGCCGTCGGGTCGCGAGGAGCACGCGGTTGGCCTCGAGCAGGTCTTCGGGCCGGCCCGTGTCCTTCCACCATCCCGACACCATCTCCGCCCGCACCGTGTACCCGCGGTCGATCAGCCACTGGATCGCCTCGGTGATCTCGTACTCGCCGCGCCACGACGGCGTGAGGGACCGGCAGGCCTCGAGGATCGACCCGTCGAACAGGTACACGCCGACGAGGGCGATGTCGGACACGAACGTCGTCGGCTTCTCCACGAGCCGGACCACGCGCTCGCCCTCGACGACGGCCACGCCGAAGTGCTGCGGCTCGGGCACGCGGGTGAGCAGGATCTGCGCGTCGGGCCGCGACCGCTCGAAGCCCTCGACGAAGCGCGTGACGCCTTCGACGAGCACGTTGTCGCCGAGGTACAGCAGGAACGGCCCTCCGCGGACGAACGGCTCCGCCGTGAGGACGGCGTGGGCGATCCCGAGCGGCTCGGGCTGCTCGATGTAGGTGACCTCGACGCCCCAGCGGGCTCCGTCCCCCACCGCTTCGCGAACCTCCTCGGCCGCGGGGCCCCGGCCCACGACGACCCCGACCTCGCGGATCCCCGCGTCGGCGACCGCCTGCAGGGCGTGGAACAGGATCGGGGTCCCGGCGATGGGGATCAGCTGCTTGGCCTGCGTATGGGTGATCGGGCGGAGCCTCGAGCCGGCTCCGCCCGACAGGACGAGCGCCCGCATGGCGGCAGTCTAGGCGGACGGGCAGTCCATCGACGCGGGCTCGTCCGGCGCGGGCGGTCGGTAGTCGCCCCCCACGACGACGGCGGCGTCGAGCCCCTCGAGGCGCGGCGCCTCCCGCAGGGCCAGCTGGGGGAGGTACCGGCGAAGGACCTGGGCCTCGGCCTCGGCACCCGGACGGTACACGATCGCGCTGCGGCGCGGGAGCGCCACCCCGACGCCGGTCACCGGCCGGGGCTCGACCGCGAACCCCGCGGTCGCGAGGAGGTCGACGACCTCGCCAACGCGGTCCGCCGCGCCACGGTCGACGACGACGACGTCGACGTTGGCCTCCGAGGGCGGGGTGTTCACCAGCCGTTCCCCGACGCCGCCGATCGGCCGACCTTCGCGGATCGCGCTGAAGATCTCTCGCGCGGCCGGGTCCATCCGGACGATCGACAGCTGCTGCCCCTCGGGGCCGGTCGCCAGCGCCGCCGTCCCGGGCACGGCGCGGAACTCCGCGTCGCCGGTCGAGATGCCCCGCAGCTCCCCCACGAGGTGGATGAGGTCCCCGGTCTGGAACCTCGCGTCGCGAGTCATGTTGCCCAGGATCGGCTCGATGAGGCTGGGCGCCCGCACGAGGTTCTCCGGCCGCAGCATCTGGTTGATCACCGCCCGAAGGAACTGCTGCTGCCGCCCGATCCTGGAGAAGTCGGGGATCAGGTCGCAGCGAAGGTGCCGCGTCCGGACGTACCCGAGGGCCTGAGCACCGTCGAGCCGCTGGCAGCCGGGGGCGACGTCGAGCCCGGTGAGGGGGTCTTGGATCCGCCCCGTGGCGGGATCGGCGAGGTAGCCGGGGAGGCACAGCTCGACGCCGCCCAACGTGTCGACGATCTGTTGGAACCCGGCGAGGTCGACGTACAGAACGTGGTCGATCCGAAGCCCGGTGAGGTCGGCGACGGTCTCCGCCATGAGTCGGGGCCCGCCGCCGCCGATCCCGCCCTCGAAGGCCGCGTTGATCTTGTCCCAGTGCGCCGGTCGCCCGCGGTGGGCGGGGATCCGCACCCACAGATCGCGGGGGAACGACAGGATGATCGCCTTCTCGAGCTCCGGGTTCAGGTGGACGAGCATGATCGTGTCGGCGCGGGTCTCCCCTCCGATGTCGGCGTTCGTTCCGAACCGCTTCTGCTCCTCGGGCGACAGGCCTGCGCGGGAATCCGAGCCCAGGATCAGGTAGTTGCAGGCCTCCACCGCGCACCGCCCCGCGGGCGCCGCCGGGCTCCCGCTCGGGACGACCGGGTCGTCGAGGATGCCCGGGCGCTGGCCGACGTCGCGGACCTCGAGGTACCGGGCGAACGCGAACCCCGAGGCCAGCGCCACGACCAGCGCGAGGCTCGCGCCGCCGGCCGTCAGCCGTCGCGCCCACCGCGTCGGGTCCTGGGAAGCGGGCCGCACGTCGACAGCCTACCGGGGCGCGTCGGCGACCCTGTGCGCGGCCGCGGGCGTGTGGCATGATGCGCCTTCCGACCACCCCATGACCGTCGACCGCTGCTCGCCACGCTCGTCGGCCTCGCCGAGGCCGGCGCCGGCGCACGTCCCCGCGCGCCGCGGACCGGGCCAGGCAGGTCATCCGCGGTGGGCTCGGCGACGAACACCTCCCGGCAGACGAGCGGGGTCGGCGGCACGGAACGCATGGCGACGCGCGTCACGACGGGGGCGCCGGCGGTGATCCGGGCCACGGACGCCCACGACGCCGAGCTGATCCAGCGGGTGAGGCAGCGCGACGACCGGGCGTTCCGGGCCCTGTTCGACCGTCACGCCCCGACGGCGCACGCGCTCGCGCTCCGCATCGTCCGCCAACGACAGCTCGCGGAGGACATCGTGCAGGAGACCTTCCTCGCCCTGTGGCGCTCGCCGGAGGCCTACGACGAGCGCCGCGGCTCGGTGCGCTCGTGGCTGCTCGGGACGCTGCACCACCGAGCGGTCGACGTCGTCCGCCGCGAGGAAGCCCAGCGTCGTCGACACGACCGGGCCCTCGCCGGGCTCGATCTGTCGGCACCGGACCACGCCGAGGAGGTCGTGCTCGAGCTCGCTCGGGACTCCGAGCGCCGTGCGGTTCGCGCGGCGCTCGAGACGCTGCCGCCTGAGCAGCGGGCGGTGTTGGAGTGGATGTACTTCGATGGGCTCACCCAGCGTGAGATCGCCGAGCGCGAGCGGCTCCCGCTCGGGACCGTCAAGTCCCGGACGCTGCTCGGCATGCGCCGACTGCGCGCCGCCCTCGCGGAGGACGAAGGATGAGGCCTGAGCACGAGACGATCGAGGAGCTCCTTGCGGCACGCGCCCTCGGCGGGCTCGAGACGGACGAGGAGCGCGAGCTCGATCGCCTCCTGGCCGAGCACGGCGACTGCGAGGCGTGCCGCCGGCTCGCTCGGGAGGCCGCGGAGACCGCCGCGGCGCTCGCGCTCACGCTCGAGCCCGTTGCCCCGCCCGCCGGGATAATCGAGCGGATCCTCGCCGCGGAGCCGCCGACGACGGCCGCCGAGCCCGCGGACGAGCTCACGCGACGTCGGGCGGCGCGTTCGGCCCAACCTCCCCGCCGGTCGTCCCGACCCTGGTGGTCGGTCGGCGCCGTCGCCGCGGCGCTCGTGGCGCTCGTCGTCTCGCTGTCGGTCGCGATGCCGGGGACCCAGGAGATCCGCTCCGTCAACCTCGCCCAGCGGGTCGTCCGGTTCGAGGGCGACGCCGGCGTGCTGGCGATGGCCTACGCCCCCGGCCGGCCGGGCGCGATCTTCTGGGGACACGGCCTGCCCGACCTACCGGCGGGCCAGGTGCTCGAGATCTGGATGATCGACGACGACCGGCCGACGAGCGGCGGGTGCGCGGTGCCGGTCGACGGGCGCCTCGCCCTGGCGGTCGACGCGAGCATCGGCACGACCGACCAGATGGCGGTCACGGTCGAGGACGCGAGCTGCCCCGACGCCCCGACGTCCGAGCCGGTGCTCGTCGCCCCCCTGTAGGGTCGTCGCTGCCCAGAGCCCGTCCCGGCCCGCGGCGATAGGCTGGTCCGCGTGCAGCCCACCGGCGATCCCCCGGCCGACCTGCGTCCGGACCGCAGCCGCGCCCTGATCGAAGCGGGTCTGGCCCTGGCCTCGGAGCTCGACCTCGATCAGGTGCTGCAGCGGATCGTGGAGCTCGCGGTGGACGTGACCGGGGCCCGGTACGGAGCCCTGGGGGTGCTCGGACCCGACCGGCGGATCGAGACGTTCCTCACGGTGGGGATCGACGAGGAGACCCGCCGAAGGATCGGCGACCCGCCGAGCGGCCGCGGGATCCTCGGCGTGCTCATCGAGGAAGCCCGACCGATCCGGATCGACGACCTCCGGACGGACCCGCGCGCCGTCGGGTTCCCCCCGAACCACCCCCAGATGCGCTCGTTCCTCGGCGCTCCCGTCCGGGCGTCCGGCCGCGTCTTCGGCAATCTCTACCTCACCGACAAGCAGCACGCCGACGCGTTCGACGAACAGGACGAGGCCGCGCTCGTCGTCCTCGCCGCCCAGGCGGGCGTCGCGATCGAGAACGCCCGCCTCGTTCGTGAGATGGGCCGAGCCCAGCGGGAGCTGCGACGCCTGGAGCTCCTGGAGGAGCGCGAGCGGATCGCCCGCGAGCTCCACGACGGCGTGATCCAGTCGCTGTTCGCCGTCGGGATGGGCCTGCAGGGGGTCGCGGCGGCGATCGACGACGAGGGGCTGGCGCACCGGGTCGAAAGCGCGGTCGAGGAGATCGACGTGGCGATCCGGGATCTGCGCAACTACATCTTCGGGCTGCGCCCCGGGATCCTCGCCGAGCGCGAGCTCGACAAGGCCCTCAGGGAGCTGGCGGAGGAGATCGAGGAGCGCTACGGAACCCTCGTGGCCGTCGACCTCGACGACGCGGCGGCCGCGGGGCTCTCGGCGCGCGCGGCCGACGTCGTCCAGGTCGCACGCGAGGCCTTGTCCAACGTCGGCCGTCACGCGCAAGCCTCGACGTGTCGGCTGAGCGTCCGCCGGACGGACGACGGCCTCGTGCTCGAGATCGACGACGACGGTCGGGGGTTCGACGCGACGCGGGCGCCGCAGGGGATGGGCCTGCGGAACCTCCGGGAACGGGTGGAGGGCTGCGGGGGGCGCGTCGAGATCGTGAGCAGCCCGAGCGAGGGAACGACGGTCAGGGCGTGGTTCCCGGGTGAGGGACGGGGCGACGGGATCCCCGCCCCCACCCGGTAGGGATCACTCCACGACGAGCGCGGTCACCATGCCGAACATGCCGCTGGGTCCTTCGACGTGCGTGAGCACGTGGCAGTGGAACGCCCACGCACCCGGCAGATCGGCGCGCACGAGCAGGTCGTAGCGCTCACCCGGCGCGACGACGAGCGTGTCCGCCAGGTACCGGTCCTCGCGCGACAACGGGAACCCGTCCTTGCCGACGACGAGGAAGTGGAACCCGTGCAGGTGCATCGGGTGGAGTAGGTCGCCGTCGTTGGAGATGTGGATCAGGACGACGTCGCCGCGACCGGCGACGATCGGCTCGGTCGCCGGGAACGACTTGCCGTTCAGCGTGTAGCCCAGCGGCCCGTCGCCCAGGAACATCGTGAACTCGACGTCGGGCTCGACCCCGTAGACGCTGCGCCACTCGCCCCGAGGCGGCTCGACGATGAGCGCCCCGTACAGCCCCCGCGAGACCTGTTCGGCCGCGTTGAAGTGCGAGTGGTAGACGTACAGCCCCGGCGGATCGACGATCTGGAACTCGTACGTCCAGTACTCCCCCGGCATGATCGGGGGTTGCGTGACGAACGGGACCCCATCTTGGTCGTTGGGGACCGTCACACCGTGGAAGTGGAGCGCGAACGGCTGGGACATCTGGTTGTGCACGAGGAAGCGCACCCGGTCGCCGCGACGCACGCGGATCTCCGGCCCCGGCACCTGACCGTTGAACGCCAGCGCCTGCTCGAACCGACCGGCTTCCACCTCCCAGCGGATCTCGGAGACCGTCAGCTCGAACACCTTGATCCCATCGACGATCGTGGGCGTGAGCGGACGACCGCCGCGCGTGTCGGTGACGCCACCGGCGAGGAAGTCCTGAACCCCCCGCTCGTGGCCCGCAGCCATCTCCTCGGCGGTCATCGAGGCGTGGTCGTGGGGCGTCGCGGTCGCCCCCGTCGAGGCGCCCCCACCGGCGGTCACGGTCCCGACCATGCCGAGCCGGTCGTGGCCGGGGACGGTGCACAGGGCCTCGTAGCTACCGGCCTCGAGGGCCGGCAGTACGAGCACCTCCGAGCCCCCGGGGTCGAGCAGCGAGGTCTCGTAGGTCTGGTCGCCGACGCGCACGCCGTACGTGTGCGGCGACTGCCCGGCGTTCGTGACGCGGACCGACACCGGCTCATCGGCTGGCACCGCGAGGTCGGCCGGCGAGATCGCGAAGTCGGTGAGCGTCACCTCGAGCGGCGTCGTAGCGGAGGCGGCCAGCGTCGCCTCGGCTACCCCGTCGCTGGCCGCGCAGGCCGTCGAGAGGAGCGCGAGCGCCGCGATGGCCGCGGTCGCGATCCGGAGCTTGCCCATCACGTCCTCCTCGAGGCTCGGGTTCGGTCTCGGCGTCCGGTCTTGCCCGTCACGGGCGGCCCGGCGTGGACCCGCCCGCGCCGAGCACGTCTCCGCGCCGACGACCTCGCCCATCGTGAGCACGCGACGCAGCACCGAGGGGTGCCGATGGTCCCGACGCCCGTGGGACCATCGACCGTCGACGGGGCACATCGGTCGCCGGAGGCTGACGTGTCGTGTTCGCCCGGTACTTCGTCGAGCTCCCGCTGGCCGCCCCGGTCGTCGAGGAGCTGCTGCTTCGCGAGCCGGGCGCCTGGCTCCCGCTGATCGCGGAGGAGGCGAACGGTCACGGCGACCGGCTGCTCGCCGAGATCGGCTTCGGCGAGGCGGTCCGCGTCCGTCGGAGGGTCGCCATCGAGCTCGGCGCGCCCGTCCGGATGCCGAGCAAGACGGTCGTGCCGCTGCGCTGGCGCCCGATCGGCGCCGGGGGGTTGTTCCCCGACCTGGACGCCGATCTCGAGATCGCGGCCCTCGGGCCCCAACGCGCACAGGTCGCGATCAGCGCGCGCTACGTGCCCCCGTTCGGAGCGATCGGTCGGGCGATCGACCGGGTGGTGATGAACCGGGTCGCCGAGGCGACGATCAAGGACTTCCTCGACCGGGTCGGCGACGCCCTCGCCGCCCAGGCCCGCTCGGACGGCGCGGCCGCTGGCGCGCCCGCACAGGGTTAGGATGCGGGTTGTGGCGAAGACGCCGCCGCTGCGCGTGATGATCGTCGACGACCACGAGGTCGTGCGCAACGGGATCCGCGCGATGCTCGCCGGCGAGGAGGACGTCGTCGTCGCCGGGGAGGCCGGTTCGGTGCGCGAGGCGATCGACGAGGCCGACCGCACGCGCCCCGACGTGATCGTGATGGACGTCCGGCTGTCCGACGGCAGCGGTATCGAGGCGACGCGTGAGATCCGCGCGCGCCATCCGGAGGCGAGGGTGCTGATGCTCACCTCGTTCGCGGACGACGAGGCGCTGTTCTCCTCGATCATGGCCGGCGCCTCGGGCTACGTTCTCAAACAGGTGCGCTCGGGGGAGCTCCTCCGCGCGATCCGAACCGTTGCAGGCGGCGGCTCTCTGCTCGACCCGGACGTGACGACCGCCGTCCTCGACCGCCTGCGGCGGGGCAAGCACCTCTTCAAGGACGAGCGGCTCGCGCGCCTGTCCCCCCAGGAGGAGCGGATCCTCGGCCTCGTGGCGCAGGGGCGGACGAACCGCCAGATCGGCGACGAGCTCGGGCTCGCGGAAAAGACCGTGAAGAACTACGTGTCCAGCATCCTGAGCAAGCTGGAGGTCGCCCGTCGGGCCGAGGCCGCCGCGTACCTCGCCCGTCACACGGCGACGCCCGGATCGGTCGACGGCTGAGCCGTCAGCGTCCGAGCATCTGGCGCAGCACGAACGCGAGGACGCCGCCGTTCAGGTAGTACTCGACCTCGATCGGCTGGTCGATCCGGACGATCGCGCCGAACCGGCGGCTCTCGGTACCGTCGGTCGCCTCGACCTCGACCCGCATCCCCGGCATGATCCCGCCGGACAGGCCGCGGATCGTGAGCCGCTCCCGCCCCGTGAGGCCGAGCGTTGCCGCGTTCTCACCTGGCTCGAACTGCAGAGGCAAGATGCCCATCCCCACGAGGTTCGAGCGATGGATCCGCTCGTAGCTCTCCGCGAGCACGACGCGCACCCCCAGCAGCGCCGGCCCCTTCGCAGCCCAGTCCCGGCTCGACCCCGAGCCGTACTCCTTGCCGGCGAGCACGGCGAGCGCAACGCCCTCGGCCCGGTACCGCATCGCGGCGTCGAACACCGACACGACCTCTCCGGAGGTCAGGTGCGTGGTCCACGGGCCCTCCGTGCCGGGCGCGAGCTCGTTGCGCAGTCGAACGTTCGCGAAGGTGCCGCGCACCATGACCTCGTGGTTGCCACGCCGCGCCCCGTAGGAGTTGAAGTCCTTCGGCTCCACGCCGTGCTCGATCAGGTAGCGGCCCGCGGGCGAGTCGGGCCGGATCGCGCCGGCGGGGCTGATGTGGTCCGTCGTGATCGAGTCCCCCAGCTTCACCAGCACCCGCGCGTCCTCGATGTCGGCGGCGATCGCGACGTCGGCGAGGTCGGTGAAGAACGGGGGCTCCCGAACGTAGGTCGAGGCGGGGTCCCACGCGTAGACGGCCCCGCCGGGGGTGGGCAGCGATCGCCAGCGCTCGTCGCCCTCCCAGATCCGCGCGTACTCGCGGCGGAACTGCTCCTCGGTCACCGCCTCGGCGATCGCGTCGGCGATCTCCTGGGGGCTCGGCCACAGGTCGCGGAGGTACACGGGGCCCTCCGCCCCCTGGCCGATCGGCTCGCTCGTGAGGTCGATCCCGACGTGGCCGGCGAGCGCGTAGGCCACGACCAGCGGCGGGGAGGCCAGGTAGCTCGCGCGCACCTGGGGGTGGATCCGTCCCTCGAAGTTGCGGTTGCCCGACAAGACGGCCACCACGGTGAGGTCCCGCTCCTCGACCGCCCGCGCCACCTCGTCGGGGAGGGGCCCGCTGTTGCCGATGCAGGTCGTGCACCCGAAGCCGACGAGCGAGAAGCCGAGCTTCTCCAGGTACGGGAGGAGCCCGGCCTGCTGGAGGTAGTCCGTCACGACCCGCGAGCCGGGCGCGAGCGAGGTCTTCACCCAGGGCTTGGTCTCGAGCCCCGCCTCGACCGCGCGGCGGGCGAGGAGACCGGCCGCGAGCATCGCGCTCGGGTTCGACGTGTTCGTGCAGGAGGTGATCGCCGCGATCACGACCGAGCCGTGACGCAGCTCCCCGTCGACCCGAACGGGGACCTCGGTCCCGGGCACGACCCGCTCCTCGGGGTCGACGGCGACCTCGGCACTGCCGCCCTCGGCCTCGAATCGGCCGACCTCCGTCGGCGACGGATCGGGCTCGATCCGGTCGCGGAAGGCATCGACGAACGACGTCCACACGCCGCTGAGGGGGACGCGGTCCTGGGGACGCCGAGGTCCGGCGACCGACGGCTCGACCGCGTCGAGGTCGAGCACGAGCACCTCGTCGAACCACGGGTCCGGATCGCCGTCGCGGCGGAAGAGCCCCTGTTCCTTCGCGTAGCGCTCCACGAGGTCCACCCGATCGCCCCGGCCGGTGAAGGCGAGGTACCGCAGGACCTCGTCGTCGATCGGGAACAGCGCGGCGGTCGCCCCGTACTCCGGGCACATGTTGGCCAGCGTCGCGCGGTCGGCGACGGACAGGCTCGAAAGCCCCTCGCCGAAGAACTCGACGAACCGCCCCACGACCCCGTGGGCACGGAGCATCTGCGTGAGCGTGAGGACCAGGTCGGTCGCGGTCGTCCCGGGCGGCAACGCGCCGGTCGTCCGCACGCCGACGACCTGCGGGTGCGCCAGGAACAGCGGCTGCCCCAGCATCGCGGCCTCGGCCTCGATGCCGCCGACCCCCCAGCCGAGCACCCCGAGCCCGTTGACCATCGTGGTGTGGGAGTCGGTGCCCACGAGCGTATCGGGACACGCGACGCCGTCCACGACGGTGACGACGCGGCTCAGGTGCTCGAGGTTCACCTGGTGGCAGATCCCCGCGCCGGGGGGCACGACGCGGAACCCCTCGAACGCCTGCTGCGCCCACCGCAGGAGCGTGTAGCGCTCGCCGTTGCGCCGGTACTCCCAGGCGAGGTTCGCGTCGTAGGCCTCCGGCGAGCGGAACCGATCCACCTGGACGCTGTGGTCGATCACGAGGTCGACCGGCACCCGCGGTTCGACCCGCCGAGGATCGCCTCCCGCCCGGGCCACCGCGCTTCGCATCGCCGCCAGGTCGACCACGGCCGGAACCCCGGTGAAGTCCTGCATCAGGACGCGCCCCGGCATGAACGCGACGTTGCGGGCGGGACCGGGCCACGCGAGGAGCGCCAGCACGTCCTCGTCGGTCACGTCGCGGGTCCCGGCGCGCCGCAGGAGGTTCTCCAGGAGGATCCGCAGCGTGTGCGGCAGCCGGGTCGGGTCTCCCAGGCCCTGGTCGGCGAGCCATCCCAGGCGGTACAGCTCCACGGTCCCGTCGGCGGTCGCGAGACGCCCGCGGGACCCTTCGAGCGCGCTGGTCATCGGCTCCTCACGGGTCCATGCTCCCACGCGCCGCGGGCTCCTCCCCCTGGGCCTCGGCGGCCGATCGGGCACGCTCGAGCTCTTCGCGGTGTCGGATCCTGTTCGCCCGGCGCATCTCCGCCTCCCGCTGACGGCGACGCTCCTCAGGGGTCTCGGCGACGAGCGGAGGCACCGGACGTGGACGGCCGGCGTCGTCGATCGCGACGTAGACGAAGTACGCGGAGCTCGCGTGCACGACCTCGCCGGTGCGCAGCCGCTCCGCCTCGATCCGCACCCCGCACTCGAGCGAGGTCGTCCCAACGCCGTTCACGCTGGCCCGGAAGGTGACGAGGTCCCCGACGTGGACCGGTTCGCGGAAGACCATCTGGTCCACGGAGACGGTCACGCAGGGTCCGCCCGCGTGCTTGGCCGCCGCGAGCGCCGCCGCGGTGTCGGCCAGCCGCATCAGGACGCCCCCGTGGACGTTGCCGAGCACGTTGGCGTCGGTGACCTCCATCAACTGCGACAGGACGACGTGCGAGGCGGAGGCCGGCCGCGGCGCGAGCGCCTCGGCGGCCGGCGTCGGTGCGTCCTCGGTGCCCATCGGGAGCATCCTACGGGCCGGGGGGCGGGGCCGGGTACGATCGCGTCGATGCGACGCCCCGCCGCGCTCGCCCTCGTCGCGGCCCTGCTCGCGGGATGCGGCAGCGCCCCCGTCGCGCCCGCGCCGTCGTCGAGCCCGCCGGGTCCGACGCCGAGCTCACCGGCGGCAAGCCCCGGGCCCACGGTCGAGCCCGCGCCGAGCCCGCCGCCGGGTACGGTGCTCTTCGCTCGCGACGTGCCCGGGCGTCGCCTTCCGATCGACCGGCTCGCGCCGACCGGGACCCACGTGACGGGCTCGTGGCTGGGGCGAGCCGACGGCGAGGTGGCGGTCCTCGCCGTCGCGTCGAGGGCCGGCGGGGCCTTCGATCGCGCCCGGGCCCTGTGGCTCTGGCGACGTCGACCCGACCTCGGCGGGTGGGTCGGCCGCGCCCTGCTCACCTACCCGCGACGCGACGGCGTGCTCGGGATCGACGTGTGGATCGCCGACGTCACCGACGACGGCGACGACGACGCCCTCGTCGTCGCGCTCACCGGGGGCTCGGGCAGCTGCGGCCGCTGGTCGGTCCTCGACCTCGCCGTCGAACGAACCGTGTTCACGCGGTCGCTGTGCGACGCGCGGATCGAGCCCAGCGTCGCCCCCAGGGGGCTGGCCCTTTCGGAGCTCGTCTTCCGGCCCGGCGACCCCCACTGCTGCCCGAGCGCCGAGCGTCGGACCCTGCTCACCTACGACGGCCAGGGTCGCTGGGCGATCGTGACCCAGGAAGAGGTTCCGTTCGGCTGAGGGTCGGCTCAGGGCCGCGTCGGGGCCGGGGGCTACGATACGCGCCATGGCGCGGGTCGTGGTCGAGGGGTGGGCCCCCGAATACGGTGCGCCCATCGAGCCCGACGACGCCCTGGCGCCCGCCGAGGGCTCGGTGGGCGAAGACGTCGAGACCGCCGACTGGCGGCCCCGCGACGGCGTGGACGACGGCGTCGAGACCGTGGCGTTCGTCGACGGGGTCCGCCGCGTCGACGCCCGGCTCGTGATCGACGACCCGGAGGCCGGGCCCATCCCGGGGATCTGCGGCACCTACGCCGTGGGGGCCGTCGCATGGGACCGTCGACGCCCGGCGAGCGAGGTCGTGTCGGACCAGGTCGCGCGCCTCGCGGTGCTGGGGGGCGGCCGCGCCGAGGCGCTCCCGGCCACCGACCTCGACCCTCCGTACACGAGCGCCTCGACGCCGGCGACCGACCCGGCGGACCTGCTCCGCGAGCTCCACACCGCGATGCGCCGCGCCGAGGGCGCGGTCGCCAGCGAGCTCGCCGTCGGCTCCTTCGTCATCGCCGACGGACCGCTGAACGAACTCGTGCGCCGGCCGTGCGTCGGGCTCGTCAAGACCCACCGCGTGACCTACCTGTCCCCCGAGCGCAACCGGGTCGTCAGGGAGCTTGCCCCCGGGACGCGCACGCCGCTGTTCACGATCGCCGACTACCGTCGCTACTCGTGGTACGTGCGGATCGCGCGCGTCGCCTTCGGCCACGGATGGTCCGGGATCGTCCGCTGCGAGGCCTCGGGCCAGCTGCCCCTCGAGGAGGTCGCGCGCCTCGCCGATCGCACCGCGGCCCTGCTGCCGCTCGTGGCGTCCGCGCCCCACCTGGACCCCCGCGCCCCCCAGAACCTCGTGCCGATCGGAGCCCTCGAACGCCGCCTGCGCCACCGGATGGGCGATCAGGGGCTCGTCGTGCGCGCCCTGCGGGAGGCGGCGGCCCGGGAGGTCGCGTGAGCCCGTCGCGCGTCGGGCGGGTGCTCGGGTCGGAGCACACGAGCACCTCGGCGTTCCGGGTCGTGATCGAGAACGACGAGTACCTGCAGCTCGACGACCTGGTCGTGGTCCGCACCCACGTCCCCAAGGTCGGCGAGGTGCGCACCTACGGGATCGTGACCGAGGCCGAGGCCATCTACGAGGGAGCGACGTACGAGTCCGACACCCACCGGGTCGCCGAGCTCGGCATCCTGCCCGCCGAACGCGTGCGCACGGCCCGGGTCGCCGTGACGCGCGTCCACCCCGAGGTCTGGGTGGCGCCGGACCCCGGCGAGGTCGTGGAGCGCGCCGTCGGCGACGAGCGCGCGATGGCCCTGTACGCCGACGAGATGCAGCGCGCCCTGCCGGTCGGGCTGGGCCGCGACGGCCTCCCGGTGCCCCTCGACCTCGACTTCTTCGACGGCCGCAAGGGCGGACACATGTCGATCTCGGGCGTGAGCGGGGTGGCGACGAAGACCTCCTTCGCGCTGTTCTTCCTGCGGATGCTCACCGCCCGACCCGACGTCGTCGGCGAGGGGGCGGCGAGCCTGCGGATCCTCGTGTTCAACGTCAAGGGCGAGGACCTGCTGTGGCTCGACCGTCCGAACCGGTTCCTCGACGACGAGGCCCGCGCGGCCTGGAGGGCGCTCGGCGTCGAGCCGGAGCCGTTCCCATCCGTTCGGTTCTGGGCCCCGCCCCGACGCCGTTCGGGCGACGTCATCGTGCCCGACACCTCCGCGCGGATCGAGGGCGTCGAGGCCTTCGCGTGGACGCCCCGCGAGTTCGTCGACGAGGGGCTCCTGCGGTTCTGCTTCACCGACGCGACCGACCAGCGCAACCAGATCCCCTTCGTGCTCGAGCGCGTGCAGGCGCAGCTCGCGCGCCTGGCCGCCGACGCCGCCGGCATCCCCGGCGCGATCGTGCTCCCCCGGGACGGACGCTGGGCCTCGGGGGCGAGGCCGCGCGAGCCCGTCGCGCACCGCGAGGACGAGACGCTCCTCGTTGTCGACCTCGCCTCCCTCGCCGACGCGATCGGGTGGTTCCTCGAGCCCGAGGACGGCGGCGAGCCCCCGTACGCGTGGAGCGGGCGCACCGGAGGCGGGACGATCGCGGCGTTCCTCCGCCGCCTCCACGCGGCCGTGGGCCGGCTCGGCCACCTCGTGCGTGCGGGCCCGAGCCGTCGGATCGACCGGACGGCCGCCAACGTCACGGTGGTCGCCATCCAGACGCTCCCCGAGCAAGCGCAGCGCTTCGTCGTCGGCGCCCTGCTCGAGGAGACGTTCCGAGACAAGGAGGAGACCGGTCAGCGTCTCCCCCTGTCGGTGATCGTCCTCGACGAGCTGAACAAGTACGCGCCGCGGGAGGGAACGAGCCCGCTCAAGGAGATGCTCGTCGACGTCGCGCAGCGAGGCCGCTCGCTCGGCGTGCTCCTCGTCGGCGCGCAGCAGACCGCCTCGCGCGTGGCGCCCGAGGTCCTCGAGAACGCTGCGATCCGGGTCGCCGGACGCCTCGACGCCGCGGAGGCCGAGCGTGCCGAGTACGGCTGGATGCTGCCCTCGACCCGCGCGCGCGCCCGTCTGCTCAAGCCCGGCACCCTCGTGCTCGCCCAACCGCCGATCCCCGTCCCGCTCGTCGTCACGTTCCCCTTCCCCGCATGGGCGACGCGCCGCGAGGAGGTCGACGACCCAGGCGCCGACCCCTTCGACGGGCTGTAGCGCGCCGGCCGATGCGCATCCTGCACACGAGCGACTGGCACCTGGGGCGCCGCCTGGGTCGCTACGACCGCGCCGAGGAGTTCGCCGCCGTGTGCCGGGAGATCGAGGGGATCGCGCGGGAGCGCGCGGTGGACCTCGTCCTGGTGAGCGGCGATCTGTTCGACCGTCCCGTGCCGCCGCTCGACGTGCTCCGTATGGGGATCGAGGCGCTCCGGTCCCTCGCCGAGCAGGCGCCGGTCGTCGTCGTCGCGGGCAACCACGACGCTCCGGAGCTGTTCGACACGCTCACCCCCCTCCTGGCCCCTCAGCGCGTCCACCTCGTCGGCTCGATCCGTCGGCCCGAGGAGGGCGGGGTGCTCGGCCCCGACGAGCTCGGCGTGCCCGCCGTCGTGGGGTGCCTCCCGTTCCTGCGCGAGGGCCGGGTCGTCGACTTCATGCGGGACGCCGGAACGTGGTACGGCGCCTACGCGGACCGCGTCGCCGCGCTGTGCCGGACCATGAGCGACGCGCTCGTGCGTCGCGCGGGCACCGAGCTCGTCGCGCTGCTCATGGCGCACTTCCTCGTGAGCGGCGTGCGGATCGACCGCGAGGCGCCGCGCGGCGAGCGGGAACTGCACCTCGGCGAGGCGTACGCCGCCACCGCGCAGGCGATCCCACCCGGACCCCAGTACGTGGCGATGGGCCACATCCACGCACCCCAGCCCGTCCCCGGCGCCCCCGTTCCGGCCGAGTACGCGGGCTCCCCGCTGCCCCTGGACTTCGGCGAGGCGGGCGAGCGCAAGCGCGTCGCCATCGTCGAGGTCGAGCCGGGGCGGCTGGCCACCGTGACCTCCGTCGAGCTGGCCGCCGGGCGGCCGCTCGTGCGCGCCCAGGGGCGCTGGAGCGAGCTCGAGGCGAGGGCCGAGGAGCTCGCCGACGCCTACGTCGACCTCACGGTCGACGCGCGCGATGCGGCGCCCGACCTGGCCGACCGCGCCCGCGAACGCTTCCCCTTCCTCGTCCGGGTTCGCGCCGCCCGGCCCGCCGGCGCACCAGGGGCCCCCGTCGTCGAGGGACATCGCTCCCTGCCGGAGCGCTACGCCGACTACCGGCGCGAGGTGCACGGTCGCGATCCCGAGCCGGAGCTGCTGGCGCTGTTCCGCGAGCTGCTGGACGAGCTCGATGCGCCCGTGTGAGCTCGCGCTGCGCGGGTTCCGCTCCTACCGCGCCGAGGCGCGGTTCGACTGGCGCGGACGGCGCCTCGTCGGGATCGTCGGGCCGATCGGGGCCGGCAAGTCCTCGATCCTGGACGCGATCGCCTTCGCCCTGTACGGGAAGACCCCAGGGGTTGGGCGGGACACCCGGTCCTTGATCCACCAGCTGTGCGACGAGTGTCACGTCGAACTGGTCTTCGAGGTCGACGGACAGATCTGGCGAGCGGTGCGCGCCCTGCGCCGCCGGGGACAGGCTGGCCACCAGCTCGAGCACCTCGCGGCCGACGAAGCGGACGCGCCGGTGCTCGAGCGGGTCGCGGGCGACCGTCCGATGACCGCCCGCGTCGAACAGCTCCTCGGGCTCGACTTCGACGCGTTCTGCCGTTCGGTGCTGCTCGCCCAGAACCGCTTCGCGCAGTTGCTGCGCGCCACTCCCGCGGAGCGCGACCGCGTGCTGCAGGGGGTGTTCGGCTACGAGCGGGTCGACGCGCTGCGCCAGGCGGCGCGGGAGCGGATCGCCGGGCTCGCGGGACAGCTCGATGGGCTCGTGCGAGACCGAGAGCGGATCGAGCGAGCCCGCGAGGCGCTCGAAGGAGCGAGGACGGCTGAGCAGCGCGCCGGGGCTCGGGCGCGCGAGCTGGAGGCGGCGACCCCGCGCCTCGAGCGGCTCGACCGGGAGCGCGCCGAGGCCGAGGCCCTCGGCCGTGAGCTCGAGGCCGCCCGGACCGAGCTCAGGGCGATCGCCGCGGCGCTGCCGTCCCACGAGGAGATCGCCGCAGCGGCCACCGCGGGGCGCGGGGCCGACGAGCGCCTGGCGGCGGCCGAGCGCGATCTCGCGGCGGCGCTCGCCGATCGCGACGCGCGGCGGGCCGAGCTCGCCCAGGTCGAGGGGCGGGTCGGCGATCCGGCGCTGCTCGCGTCCTTCGAGGAGCTGGTCCGTCGCCACGAAGAGGAAGCCGCGGCGCTCGAGCGGGCGGCGGCCGAGCTCCAGGACGCGGAGGCAAGCGAGCGCGCGGCTCGGGACGACGAGCGCCGCGCCGCCGAGGAGGTCGCGGGCGCCGACCGGGCGGTGCGGGGGGCCGAGGAGACCGACCGCGCCGCGCAGGCGAGGCTCGAGGAGGCCCGCGCGGCGCTGGAGCGGGCGCTGCACGCGGACATGGCCGCGACGCTTCGCACGAGCCTCGCGGTCGGGGAGCCCTGCCCGGTGTGCGACCGGCCCGTGCACGAGCTCCCGCCCACCAGACGGGCACCGAAGGTGGACGCCGCGCGGCGGGCCCTCGACCGAGCGCAGGCGCGGGCCCGGGAGGCGGCCGAGGGGCTCGACGGCGCCCGATCGACTCATGCCGCCGCGATCGCGACGCTCGAGGCCGCTCGGCGCGCGCACGAGGAGATCCGAACGCGTCGCACGCAGCTCGCCGCAACCCTCGAGGCCCGGCGCGCCGACCACGCGGCCACCGCCGCGGCCCTCGCCGAACACCTCGGCGAGGGCGATCCTCGCGCCCTGCTCGGGGCCCGGATCGCCGAGCTCGACGCCGCACGGGCGAGGCTGGACGAGGCGACCGCCCGCCTGGAGTCCGCGCTCACCGCGCGCGACGAGGCTGCGCGCGACGCCGAGCGGGCGCGCGGGGCGGTCGTCGAGCTCGCCAGCCGACTCACGCACGCCTGGGGACGGCTCGGCGAGGACCGCCGGGTACCGCCCGAGGTCGACGGCCTCGAGGCCGCCTTCGCGGACGTGGGCGAGGCGATCGTCGTCAAAGCCGACGAGCTCGCGGGGCGCTCGGCCGAGGCCGCCGCCCTGGGGCGGGCACGGCGCGAGGAGCGGGCCGCGGCGCTGCGGGCCCTCGGCCTCGAACCCGACGCCGACCCGGCTGCCGAGCTCCTGGCCGCGAGCCGGGCGCACGCGGACGCGCTCGCCCGCCTGGGTGAGCTCGAGGCCGAGGTCGAGGCCGCCGGCCAGCTCACCGAAGCGCTGGAGCGGACCGAGCGGCAGCTCTTGGTCGCTCGCACCCTCGAGGAAGACCTCCGAGCGGGGGGGTTCCTCACCTACCTGCTCGCGACCGGGCGCGCGGAGCTCGCCGCCGTCGGGAGCCACCACCTCGAGACGCTCACCGACGGGGCCTTCCGGTTCACGCCCGAGTTCCGCATCGAGGACCTCAACGCCGCGGGGTCGGTGCGCGCCGCCGAAAGCCTCTCGGGAGGGGAGACGTTCCTCGCCTCGCTCGCGCTCGCGCTGGGCCTGGCCGAGATCGTCGCCCGCGGCGGCGGACGCCTCGACGCCTTCTTCCTGGACGAGGGCTTCGGCAGCCTGGACCCCGAACACATCGCCCGCGCGATGGACGGGATCGGGCGGCTCGTGGCTGGGCGCGCCGACCGCCTCGTCGTCGTCGTCAGCCACGTCGAGCAGATGAAGCAGGAGATCGAGGACCTCATCGTGCTGGACAAGGACGACGTCACCGGCGACACGCGGGTGATCCGTGGAGCCCGCCTCCGCGACGGGACCGAACGGCCCAGGCCGAACGTCTGACCGTCGCCCCCGGCGCATATCCCCCGGATGCGGCTAACCCACCGGGTGCGCCCTGCCGATAACCAACCCAACGGGTCATCCGAGGCCCCACCGAGCGGACCGGTCCCGCTGGGTGGTCGGCGCGGTGGGCCGGGGTGGACGTCCGGGTCGGACCGAGGATCGGGAGCGATGAGCACGTCGGTAGCGGGAGCCAGGGGGGGACAGGTCGCACGAACGCTCCTCGTCGCGCTGGCCGGAGTGCTCGCGCTCGGGGTGGCCCTCTCGTTCATGATGAGCCTGCGCGCGCGCAACGACGCGCGCAACCAGATCGTCGAGCAGGCGCGAACGATCGTCGAGCGGAGCCTCACGCTCGCGTTCCAACCGAGCGACGTGGAAGGACCCGTCGCTGCCGACCGCGCGGTCGAGCTCTCGGAGCAGCTGCGCGCGATCGTCCTGGACCCGACGGACTTCACCTCGGTCACCCTCTACGGGACCGACGGGACGATCCTGTACACGACCGAGATCTCGCGCATCGGGACGCGGCTGGCGGGCGAGGAAGGCCGGATCGAGGAAGCCCTCAAGGGGATCACGCAGACGCGCACCGACGACGGTCGCTTCTCGACGCTCGTCGCCTTCCGCTTCCCCTCCGGCGCCGGCCGGCCCGCCGCGGTCGAGCTCGTCCGCGACGACGGGCCGATCGTCGCCGCGATCACGCCCTGGCGCACGATCTCGGCCTTCCTCGCCGTCGTGCTCGCGCTCCTCGGTCTCGCGACGTGGGTGGTGGCTCGCGTCACGAGCTCCACGACCGCCGCGATGGCGAGCCGGGTCGAGGCGGCCGTGCGCCAGGCGACGAGCGCGCAGCCCGGGCCGCACCGGCCCGAGCCGCGCCACCCGGGTCTGCGGGAGGAAGCCGAGGCTCGCCGACGGGCCGAGGAACGCGCCGAGGTCGCGGAGCAGCGACTCGCGATGCTGCAGGACCAGTACCGCAAGGCGCTCGAGGACCTCCAGCACCTGCGGGCGGTCGCGGCCCAGCCCGCCTCGACCCTGCCCGATCCGGCGCTCGAGGCCAGGGCCCTTCGCGCCGAGGGGCAGGTCCACACGCTCCAGGCCCAGGTCCAGCGCCTGACCCACGAGCGGGAGGAGCTCGCGAGGCGGCTGCGCGACGCCGAGGCGGCGACCCCGACGACCGGGGCCGACGAGGCGGCCTTGCTCGAGGCCCGGCGCGAGGCGATCGGGCTGCGCGCCGAGCTCGAGGGCGCCCGCGCTCAGATCGATCTCCTCGAGGCGGAGCTCGCGCGGGCCCGCGCGGACTCGGCCCCCGACGAGCGCACCGCCGCGGAGCTCGCCACCGCCCAGGAGGCGCTCGAGGCGGCGCGGGCGCAGCTGGGGTCGATGGAGCGGGAGCTCGACGACGCCCGCGCGGAGCTGCGGACGCTGCGGGCCGAGGAGCAGCGCGCCGCGATGCTCGAAGAGGACGTGCGGGGACTCCGGGCGACCCTCGAGAGCCTCGAGGCGTCCCATCGGGCCGAGCTCGTCGAACGAGAGGCGGAGCTCGAGGAGAAGGTGCGCGCGGCTCGTGAGGACTTCCAGCGCCAGCTCGAGGAGATCGAGCGCTCCTACGCGGGCCAGCTCGGCAAGCGGGAGTCCGATCTGGCCGCCCGGATCGCCGAGGCCGAGGCGGAGGCGCGACGCACGCAGCGCGAGCTCGAGGCCGTGCGGGCCGAGCTCGAGGCGGCCAGGGCCGAGGCGGCCGGCCGTGAGCAGCGCGTGCTGCAGGCCGCCGACGAGCTCGTCGCGATGCGGGCGGAACGAGATGCCCTGCAGGCCGAGCTCGAGGAACAGCGCCGCGTGGCGGCCGCGGCGTCCGAGCAGGCGCAGGTGGCGCTGCAGACCGCCGAGGAGCTCCAGGCCGAGATCGGGCGGGCCCACGAAGCCGTCGCCCAGCTGCGCGAGGAGCTCGTCGCGGAGCGGCTGAGCGCGAGCGAGGCCGCCGAGCGGGCCGAGCGGGCCGAGCGCGAGCGCGACGCCCTCGCGGCGAGGGCCGCCGAGCTAGGGCATCAGCTCGACGCGGCCGCCTCAGAGAACGCCGAGCTGAACCGCCGGCTGCAGGAGGTCGAGGCGCGCCGGCAGCTCGAGCTCGCCGACGACCAGGGGCGCGCGGCGATCGACGAGCTCCTCGCGGTGACCCAGGAGCGTCTGGCCGGGCAGACGGAGAAGCTGATGGCGGCCGAGGACCGCGTGCGCGAGCTCGAGCACGAGCTCGCGCGGGCGCTCGAGCGGATCGAGGTGACCGAGACGGAGCTGCGCACCCACCGGATGGCCGAGGCGCTCAAGGGCATGCGGGAGGACGGCGCGGGCGCCGAGGACGGCGCGGGCGCCGCCGCGCCGGCCGGCGCGACGCCCTCGTCGGCCTCGCCGGCCTCGCCGGCCGATCCCCTGGCGCGTGAGCTGTCGCTGGAGGCGAAGAAGACCCTGGCCCGGATCGTCGGGATCACGCAGATCCTCAAGCACAAGCCCGACACGAAGGAACAGGCGCAGCTCCTGCGACAGCTGACCAACCACGCGAGGCGCCTGGACCGCACGGTCGCCGACCTGGCCGAGGCCGAGGCGCTCGCGACCGGTCGCCTCGAGCTGCAGATCAAGCGGACCGACCTCGCCGCGCTCGTCGAGCGGGTCGCGGAGGAGTCGGGGGTCGGCGCCGACCACGAGCTTCGGGTCGTCGCCGAGCCCCTCGCCATCGGGGTCGACCCCCAGCGCGTGGAGCAGCTCCTCGCGCAGCTGCTCGAGGCCGCCGGTGAGCGCACGCCGAACGGTCGGGACATCGTCGTGCGGGTCGCCGGCCACGACGAAGGCGGCCTGCTCGTGATCGAGGAGCCGCAGGACCCCAAGGGGGTCGTGCCGTCGCCGGTCGCACGCTGCCTCGCCGAAGCACACGGAGGGCGCATCGAGGTGCGACCCGCCCCGGCGGGCGGCACCGAGACGCGGGTGATCCTTCCCGACGGCGCTCCCCCGCCGAGCGAGGAGATCAAGGTCCTCGTGGACGGGGAGCCCGACGCCGACGGGTGGGAGCCCGGTGCCGAGATGGTCCTCGTCCAGGAGCTGCACCGCCTCGCCGAGATGCCCGAGCCGCAGCGCAAGGGCGGGCGCTTCCGCCGGGCCGGCCGGAAGGGATGAGGTCCCCGCGCTACGTCGCGGGCTCCAGGCGGAGGAGCATGGCGTCCCCCTGACCGCCTCCTCCGCAGATCGCGGCGCCGCCAACGTCCACCCGGCGGCGCCGCATCTCGTAGGCCAGCGTGAGCACGAGCCTCGCACCGCTGGCTCCGATCGGATGCCCCAGGGCGACGGCGCCGCCGTTGACGTTCACGAGGTCGTCGTCGAGGTCGAGCATCCTCGTCGCGTGGTGGGCCACCGCCGCGAAGGCCTCGTTGATCTCGACGAGCCCCAGATCGTCCACGCTCAGGCCGGCCCGATCGAGGGCCGCTCGCAGCGCGAGCGCCGGCACCGTGTGCAGCGACGGGTACCGGTCGGCCGACATGCCGTAGCCGGCGATCGTGGCCAGCGGGCGCAGGCCGAGCCGCTCCGCGGCCTCCGCGCTGGCCACGACGACCGCGGCGGCCCCGTCGGAGATCTGCGAGGCGTTGCCGGCGGTCACGGTGCCGCCCTCGCT
The DNA here is from genome assembly GCA_026003015.1 of Actinomycetota bacterium. Classification (GTDB taxonomy): domain Bacteria; phylum Actinomycetota; class UBA4738; order UBA4738; family HRBIN12; genus BPGL01. The sequence continues at coordinate 946,049 of BPGL01000001.1, forward strand.
GAACGCCGGCGCGAGTCGGCCGAGGGCCTCGACGGACGTGTCGGGGCGGATGCCCTCGTCGCGCTCGACGACGACCGGATCGCTGCGACGTTGCGGGACCTCGACCGGCACCACCTCCTCCGCCATCCGGCCCTCCTCCCAGGCGGCGTGGGCGCGCGCATGGGAGCGCGCCGCCCAGCGGTCCTGGTCCTCGCGGGCGATCGCCAGCTCCGCGTTCATCGCGTCGGTGCCCGCCCCCATGTGTCGATCGTCGAAGGCACACCACAGGCCGTCGTGGATCATCGCGTCGAGCATCGGGGCGTTCCCGAGGCGCTTGCCGCTGCGGGCGTCCGGGAGGACGAAGGGCGCGTTCGTCATCGACTCCATGCCGCCGGCCACCGCCACCTCGATCTCGCCGGCGCGGATCATCTGATCGGCCATCGCGATCGCCGACATGCCCGACAGGCAGACCTTGTTGACGGTGATCGCCGGCACGCCGATCGGGATCCCGGCCGCGACCGCCGCCTGCCGAGCCGTGATCTGTCCCTGGCCCGCTTGGATCACGTGGCCCATGATCACGTAGTCGACGAGATGGGGGGCGAGGCCGGCTCGCTCGAGCGCGGCCCGGATCGCGATCGCCCCGAGGTCGACCGCGCGCAGCGGGGCCAGGCCGGCCCCGAACCGCCCGATGGGCGTTCGGGCGCCCGCCACGATCACGGACCGGGTCCTCACGCCCGGAAGTCTAGGTGCGAGCCGCGACGGCGCGCTCGATCACGTCGAGGATCTCCTCTCGGACCAGCTCGTCGCGCTCCAGGAGGGCATCGCGCAGCGCGGTGTGCACGTCGGTGTTCTCCGCGAGGACGGCCCGGGCCCGCTCGCGCTGCGCGTCGAGGATGCGCTCGACGTGACGGCGGGCGGACTCGTCCGCGAGGACCTTCGCGACCAGGTTCGAGCGCCCGAGCCTCCCGTCCTGCACGGCCTCGAAGCTCACGAGCGAACCCGCCATCCCGAACGCGCCGACCATCCGGCACGCGAGCTCCGTCGCCGTCGCGAGGTCGGCGCCGGGACCGGTGCCGGTCTCGCCGAACCGGAGCTCCTCGGCCACGAGACCGCCCAACGCGATCGCGATCGAGGCCTCGAGCTCCGAACGCGTACGCGTGAAGCGCTCCTCCTCGTCGCTGTGCGCGAGGAGCCCGAGCGAGCCCCGGCGCTTGATGATGGACAGCACCTCGAGCCGTCGACCCTTGCCGAGCACGTAGGCGACCGTCGCGTGCCCGGCCTCGTGCGTGGCGATCGCGAGGCGTTCGTCGTCGGTGTAGGTGACCGGCTGCTTCGTGCCGACCTCCTCGGTCATCTTCGCCTCGATGACGTCGTCGAGGTTCATCTGCTTGCGTCCATCACGCAGGGCAACGAGCAGCGCCTCGTCGAAGAGGTGCTCGATCATCACCGGCGTGTAGCCGAACGTGTCGGCGGCGATCCGATCGCGCACGGCGTCCTCGTCGAGCTGCTCGTGGTGCGCCTTGCGCGCGAGGAAGAAGTCGATGAGGTCGCGCCGCTCCTGCTTCGTCGGCACGTCGAAGTAGAGGCGCCGATCGAACCGACCCGGGCGTAGCAGCGCGGGATCGAGCGCGTCGCCGCGGTTCGTCGCGGCGATGAGCAGGATGTTGTGGTAGGCGGGGCGCATCGCGCACAGCTGGCGGTTCGGCGGCAGGAAGCCGTTGAGCCAGGTGATCGCGCGCGCGCGCAGCCGATCGGCCAGGGGCGGCTGGTCGAACGACTGCATCTGGATCAGCAGCTCGTTCACCATGCTGCTCCCGCCTAGGTCGATGAACGGAGCACGGGCACGCCCGAGGTCGTCGGCCGCTTGGGCCGCGGCGGCTGCGACGCCGCCGCGCGAGGCCCCGATCGCGTCGATCTCCTCGATGAAGCCGATCGCGCCCCCTTCCTTGCGCGCGGCCTTCCGGAGCGCCTTGAAGAACGACCGGATCCGGAACGCCGTCATCCCCGACCACATCGACTGGAAGGCCGGGGCCGAGATGAACAGGAAAGGCACGCCGGCCTGCTTGGCCATCGCCTTGGCCAGGTAGGTCTTTCCGGTACCGGGCGGACCCTCGAACAGCACGCCGCGCCGCGGGGTGCCGCCGAGCTCCTCGCGGAACGTCGCGTACCCGAGGAACACGTCGAGGGTGCGCACGACCTCGTCGACCTGGTGATCCAGCCCTCGGATGTCGGTGAGACCTACCTCGACCTGCTCGGGGTAGACGGTGATGTGCGGCGAGCGCCCGTTGATCAGCGGCAGAGCCGCCATCAGGACGATCGCGATGAAGATGCCGATGACCGGCAGGAAGTAGTACCAGTCGGGCGGAAGGGTCAGCCGAAGACCCGTCGGATGGCGCCGCCAGAGCAGGTACAGGCCGAGATCGAAGACGGCGACGACGACGATCGCCTTCACGATCCGCCGCAGGCGCGTGCGCTCGCGCTGGCGGAACACGTCGGCGGAGCCCTCCCGGACGAGCCGAGAGCCGGCGAGCAGCGCCGCGGGTCCTGCGTGGCTGTCGTTGCGTTCGCGCACCTGGTGCCGTCCTCGGGCGCGCCCGCCGGACGGCGGGTCGCACGCCCAGCGTACGACGGAGGGCCCGATCGAACATCGGCCCTTCGGTCCGAAGGCACGGCCGGGGGGTCGGCTCGCGGTAGGGTGAGCGTCCATGGCCGAACGTCCGACGAGCGGCCCGGGCCGGAGGTCTCCGGGCGACGACCGCGAGGTGGTCGGCGGTCTGCTGCGACGCCTGCGGCGCGCCGCGGGGTTCCGATCGGTGGAGGCCGCGGCGACGACGCCGGGGTGCCCGGTCTCCCGCCAGACCATCTACACCTACGAGCGCGGCGAGCTCCTGCCGCCGCTTTCCCAACTCCTGGAGCTCGTCGAGTTCTACGTGCTGCGCGACGATCGCCCCGGCCGAGGGACGGACGAGGAGCTGCGGATCCTCGGCGTCGCGACCGTCGTGCGGGCGCTGTACCTGCCCGCCTACCACGTCGTGCGCGCCTGGGAGCTCATCAACCGCCTCCAGGCAGGAGGACGCGGGTGATCGGACCGAGCGCGCTCGACCACGTCGGCATCGCGGTCGAGGACCTCGAGGCCGCGGTCGCCCACTACCGGCGTGTCCTCGGGCTGGAGCCCGTGCACCGCGAGCGCGTGGAGGACCAGGGGGTCGAGGAGGTGCTCTTCGAGCTGGGCGGGTCCTACGTCCAGCTGCTCGGGGCGCTCGGGCCCGACACCCCGGTGGGTCGTTCGCTCGCCCGGCGCGGCCCCGGCGTGCACCACATCGCGATCCGCGTCGACGACATCGCGCAGGCGCTCCGGCGGCTGCGGACCGAGGGCGTGCGCCTCGTCGACGAGGCGCCCAGGCCGGGCTCACGCGACACCCTGATCGCGTTCGTCCACCCCTCCGCGATGGGCGGGGTCCTGCTCGAGCTCGTCCAGGAGCGCCCAGCGGGCGGCGCGGGCCCGTCCCGGGGCTAGCTGAGGTCGCGCCGCCCGGGCTCCGACGCGTTCACCAGGCAGGCGACGTTGCCCTCGGGCAGCTTGCCGTCGCCCATGAGCTGGTGGGCGAGCGGGATCTCCTCGTAGCGGTAGGTGTGTCCGAGCGTCGTGCGGATGCGTCCCTCACGGACGAGGTCGTTGAAGGCGTAGGCCTGTTCGTCGTTCATGAGATGCGAGCCCTGGTAGCGCTTCTGCATGTACCAGAGGTACCGAACGTCGACCATCGTGTCGTACCCGCTCGTGCCCGCGCAGATCACGACCATGCCACCGCGGTCACACACGAAGATCGACGTGGGGATCGTGTCCTGACCGGGGTGCTCGAACACGATCCTGGGGCTCGTCTTCTCTCCGAGCGCATCCCAGACCGCCTTGCCGAACGCCTTCGCGCCGTCGAGCCACCCCTTCCAGTCGGGCGAGTCCCAGGCCGGGGGGACGCCCCAGTGGTCGAAGGCCCTGCGGTTCACGTACCCGACCGCGCCGAGCGACTTCGCGTACTCCCCCTTCTCGTCGCTCGACACCACGGCCACGGGCCGCCCGCCCGCGTCGGCCACGAGCTGTGTCGCCAGCGATCCGAGGCCACCGGCGCCTCCCCACACGAGGACGACGTCGCCCGGCTCCACGGTGTGCGGGGGCCAGCCGAACAGCATCCGGTAGGCGGTCCCGCCGGTGAGGGTGGGGGCGGCCGCCTCCTCCCACGTGAGGTGCTCGGCCTTCGGCATGCACTGGTGGTCCTGGACCTTCGTGAACTGCGCCATCGAGCCCCAACACGTGTCGTATCCCCACACGCGGAAGCTCGCGGCAAGCCCCGGGTCCTTGCCGGCCAACACCCAGGGATCGTCGGGGTTCCACTGGCCCGGGTGCACGACGACGTGGTCCCCCACGGCGACGTTCGTGACCTCGGAGCCCACCGCCCACACGACGCCGGAGGCGTCCGAGCCGACGATGTGGAAGTCGGTCGGCTCACCCCAGCGGGCTTGGGTCTTCGTCACGTCCACCGGAACCCCGCGCGCGGCCCAGACGTTGTTGAAGTTCACCCCGGCCGCCATCACGGCGACGAGGACGTCGCGGGGCCCAAGGTCGGGGACGTCGATCACCTCGTCGCGGATCGCGTCCTTCGGGTCGCCGTAGCGGTCCGGCCGCACGACCATCGCGTGCATCCGAGCCGGCACCTCGCCGAGCGGCGGCAGCTCTCCGACCTCGTACAGGTCCTTGCCCATGGTCTCACCCTTCCGATGCGCGTCGATCCACCTGAGCGTGGGCGAACCCTAGCGGGGCCGACGCGCGGGCGACAAAGGCCCTCGGCTCGCCGCCGCTCGATCGACCACGAGGATCTGGTTCGGGGTCGCGACCCGCGCTGCCGGCAGGCGCGGGTCCCCTGCGAGCAGGCCGGCCACGGCCTCGGCCTTGTCGCCCCCCACTGCGAGCCACACGACGAGCCTCGCTCGACCGAGAGCGGCAGCGGTGAGGGTCACCCTGCGATGCCCTCGGTAGACGCCGGTCGGGACGACCGCCCTATCCCTCACGTCCAACACCGGATCATCGGGGAAGAGCGAGGCCGTGTGCCCGTCACCTCCGATCCCCAGGTGGACCACGTCGAGGTGAAACGGGAGCTCGGCAGCGTACCGGGCGGCAGCAGCCTCCAGATCGGGGTCGTCGACCGGCATTGGGCGGAGACGGTCGGCGCCCGGACCCAGGTGGGTCCGCAGGACCGTCGCCGTTCGGGCCGGATGCCACGCGGGCACGACCCGCTCGTCCACCTGGAACACGTCGGTGCGCGCCCACGGGATCGGTGCGACGGCCAGCCGCTCGCAGAGCGCTGCGGCGAGGTGTCCGCCGGACAGGGCGAGCGAGGCCCTGCCTCGGCGAGCGGCTCGCTCGAGCGCGTCGGCCAGCCGCGCCGCCGCCTCGCTCACCGCGCCGACGACGTCGTCGGCGACGACGAGCCGGCGGTTCATCCTCGTCAACCGGCAACCGAAGGGTGACCGCCGAAGCCGTGCCGCATCGCGCTCAGGATCCGCGCGGCGTACGCGCCCCGGCCGCGTGACGCGAAGCGGGCGAACAGCGCGGCGGCGATGACGTCGGCGGGCACGCCCTCCTCGATCGCGGCGATCACGGTCCATCGCCCCTCGCCGGAATCGACCACCCGTTCCGCGTAGCCGGCGAGCTCGGGATCGGCCAGCAGCGCGGCGGCGGTGAGATCCAGCAGCCAGCCCGACACGACGCTGCCGCGTCGCCACAGCTCCGCGATCGCGGACAGGTCGAACCGGTAGCCGTAGCGCTCCGGGTACTCGGGGCCGACGGTGTCGTCGCGATCCACCCCGTCCTCACGGCCCAGCGCTGCATGGCGCAGGATCGACAGGCCTTCGGCGTAGGCGGCCATGAGCGCGTACTCGATGCCGTTGTGGACCATCTTCACGAAGTGGCCGGCCCCGACCGGGCCACAGTGGAGGAACCCGTGTTCCTCGGGCGCCGGGGCGCCGCTGCGCCCCGGCGTCCGCGGGGCGGCGTCGAGGCCGGGGGCGAGCGTGCGCAGGAGCGGCTCGATCCGCCGGACGTCCAGCTCGGAACCCCCAACCATCAGACAGAACCCTCGATCCCGCCCCCACACGCCTCCCGAGACGCCGACGTCGACGTACCCGATCCCCCGACCGGCGAGGGCAGCCGCACGACGTTGGTCGTCGGCATGGAAGGTGTTGCCGCCGTCGACGACCAGGTCGCCCGCGACGAGCAACGGAGCGAGCCGGGCCAGAGCCTCCTCCGTGGCCGCACCGGCCGGAACCATCAGCCACACGACCCGCGGCGGGACGAGCTCCTCGACGAGCTCTTCGGTCGTCGCGACGCCGCGCGCGCCGACCTCGGCCGCACGTGCGACGGCCTCGGGGTCGAGGTCCGTCGCCACGACCTCGTGGCCGTCGCGCGTCAGTCGTGCCACCAGGCCCGACCCCATCCGGCCGAGCCCCACCATCCCGATCCGCATCGGTCGTTCGGTCGCCATCCCGACCTCCGGCTCGGCGTCTTCTCACGCTACCAGGCGTCCGACGGCCGGTCCCGGCCGTCGCCACCCTTTGCCCCGACGTTCTAGGGTGGAACGGTGAGCCGTGCGCCGGAGGGGGTGGCCGACGCGCTCGTCGTGTTCGGCGCTACCGGAGACCTCGCCCGCAGGATGACGTTTCCCGCCCTGTACCGGCTCGCACATCGCGGCGAGCTGTACTGCCGGGTGGTCGGGGTCGGCCGGAGCGTGTGGAGCGACGAGCAGCTGCGACAGCACGCAGCCGCCGCGGTGGCCGACGCGGTCGCGGACGTCGATCGAGGGGCCTTGGACGACCTCGTGTCCCGGCTCAGCTACGTCGCCGGCGACGCCGACGAGCCCCGCGCGTACCAGGCCCTCCGCGCGGCGCTCACCGATGCACGGATCGTCGTCTACTACCTCGCACTTCCTCCCTCGCTGTTCGCCCCCACGGTGGCCCGGCTCGCCGAGCACGGCCTGACCGAGAGGGCACGGGTGGTGGTGGAGAAGCCCTTTGGGAGCGACCTCGCGTCGGCCCGTGCGCTCGAGGGCGCACTTCACGCGGTCCTGGACGAGGAGCAGATCTTCCGGATCGACCACTTCCTCGGAAAGGAGCCCGTCCAAGACATCCTCTACCTTCGGTTCGCGAACGAGATCTTCGAGCCGATCTGGAACCGCCACCACGTGGAGAGCGTCCAGATCAACCTCTTCGAGGCGTACGGCGTCGAAGGCCGTGGCGCGTTCTACGACCGAGTCGGCGCACTGCGCGACGTCGTGCAGAACCACCTGCTCCAGGTGCTCGCGCTCGTCGCGATGGAGCCACCCTCCTCCGGCCCCGGGGCCGTCGCCGATCGCCGATGCGACGTGTTCCGCGCGATGCCGGCCGCAGATCCTCGCCACTACGTCCGCGGCCAGTACCGCGGCTACCGGGAGGTCCCCGGCGTCACCCGCGGCTCGAGGACCGAGACGTTCGCGGCGCTCCGGCTCGCCGTCCACAACTGGCGCTGGAACGGCGTGCCGTTCCTGGTCCGCGCCGGCAAGGCCCTCGCCACGACGGCCACCGAGGTACGGGTGCGGTTCCGTACACCGCCGCCGCTGTGGTGGGTCGCGGATGGCCCCGCCGAGGTCCCGCGGCACAACCACCTCACGATCCGGATCGGGCGCGACGCCGGGGCCAGCATGGGCGTGGTGGTGAAGCGCCCGGGCGCGACCGCGAGCGAGCGGGTCCACCTCGACCTGTCGTTCGAGCGGCAACTGGGTGAGCTTCCCCAGCCCTACGAGCGGCTGCTGCGCGACGCCATGTGGGGGCGCCACGACCTGTTCCCCCGCGCCGACGTCGTCGCCGAGACGTGGAGGATCGTGCAGCCGCTCCTTGACGATCCCCCGGCGACGATCGGCTACGAGCCCGGGTCGGACGGACCGCCGGAGGCCGATCGCCTCGCGGCGCCTCACGGCGGCTGGCGTCGCCCGGGGGCGGAGACGCCCGCCACCGCCTGAGCCGTCACGGAGCCCGCCCCAACACCGGCCCCGGCACAGCCTCCGGGTCGGCCGCGGGGCAGACCTCGACCCGCGGGCACCAGGCGCACCAAGGCCCCGGGGCCAGCACGGGGGTGCCACCCGCCGCGAGATGCGCCGCGTCGCGCGCCGCGGCGACCAGGCGTTCGGCCGCGTGCTGGAGCACGCGTTCGTCGACGTCTTCGGCCTGCCACGTCCCTGCCTCGAGGTAGAAGGTGGCCACCCGGTAGGGAGGCACGCCGAAGCGGAGCGCGAGGAGCAGGGCGTACACGCGGAGGTCCGCCGCGTGCTCGGGCCGGGCGGCGCCCGTCTTCAGATCGAGGGCGAGTCGGGTCGCGCGCAGCGGGGCATCCGCGTCGGGCAGCCCGAGCACGAGGTCGATCTGCCCGGAGAGCACGAGCCTTGCGTCGAGGAACTCCGCACGCAAACGCAGCTCGGGGATCGGCGCGAGCGCGCTCCGGAGCTCGCGCAGCGGCGGGAACGACGCTCGGAACAGCGTCAGGCGTCGCGCGGCCTCGGCGAGGGCTTCCTCCTGCCCCCGTTCGCCGAGCGCGGCCCAGTGCACCGCGAAGGGGTCCTCCCGATCGACGAGCCGCCGGGCGGCGATCGAGGCGACCTCGAAGGGATCGAGGGGCGACCGAGCGGTCATGTCGACCTCGACGGCGCGGTGCGCGAGCACCCCGGCCGCCGTCGTCGGCGTGTGGGCGAAGCGAGCGTGCTCCCCCGCGAGCTGCGCTTGGAACAGGCCCCCGCATCGCCCGTGCGCCCGAAGCCGCTCCTTCGTGAGCCAGACCGCCTCGCGTAGCTCGAGGTCGGCCAGCGCGCGCTCGATCCGGTCGCGCAGACGCCGAACGAGGTCGGCGGCGACGACGGGGCGCTCCTGCGTCCCGATCAGCTGCTCGACGGTTCGTCGCTGAGGCTCGGTGAGCTCGGCCACGCCGCGATCCTAGGCGCCTGCACCGACGCGGCGCCGCTGGTAGGGTTCGGCCGATGCGCGTGCGGCGAGCCCTCGCCGCGGCCGCGATCGCGGCGCTCGCCTTCCCGACCTTCCCCCCGTCGATCGCGCCCGCCACCGAGCTGCCGGGCCCCTGCCCGCTGGAGCCCCGGGCCGGCGAGACCGTGCAGCACTTCGCCCGCCGCCTGATCCGCTGCGCCGTGGAGCGCTGGCCGGTCCCCGGCGGCGCGGAGCGCGCGATCTGCATCGCCAGGCGCGAGAGCGGCCTCGACCCGAGCGCCATCTCGCCGACCGGCGACTACCGGGGGCTCTTCCAGCACGCCCGGGAGTCCTGGCCCACCCGCTACGAAACGTTCACCCGAGAGGCCTGGGAGCTGCCCGAGCCCGCGCGCAACGGGCGGACGAACGCGATCGTGACGGTGCGCATGGTCCGCCGCTACGGGGGGTGGGGCCCGGCCGGCTGGCCCGCCAAGGACTGCCGGTAGGCGTCGCGAGACCCCGGGCACCCTGGGTAGACTCCGCCCCATGCCCGAGGACGAGCCAGCCGAGCCGGACCGCAGCGTCGAGGATCGCATCGAGGAGCTTCGGCGCCGCCGCGAGGAGGTCCTTGCGCCCGGCGGCCGAGAGGCGGCGGCCAAACAGCACGAGAAGGGCAAGCTCACCGCCCGCGAACGCCTCGAGATCCTGATGACAAGGGATCGTTCGTCGAGACCGACCCGTTCGCCGTCCACCGGGCGCACGACTTCGGGATGGACCGTCGCCGGCCGCCGGGCGACGGCGTCGTCACCGGGTTCGGCTCGATCGACGGGCGCAAGGTCTTCGTTCGCCAGTCAGGACTTCACCGTCTTCGGCGGCTCGCTGGGCGAGGTGATCGCCCAGAAGGTCTGCAAGGTGATGGACCTGGCCATGCAGAGCCGGTGCCCCGTTCATCCGGCTCAACGACTCGGGCGGCGCGCGCATCCAGGAGGGCGCGGCCTCGCTCGCCGGTTACGGGCACATCTTCGAGCGCAACGTTCGTGCCAGCGGCGTCATCCCGCAGATCAGCGTGATCATGGGGCCGTGCGCGGGCGGGGCCGTCTACTCGCCCGCGATCACCGACTTCACGTTCATGGTCAAGGAGACCTCCCACATGTTCATCACGGGCCCGGACGTGATCCGGACCGTCACCGGGGAGGAGGTCACCTTCGAGGAGCTCGGCGGCGCGATGACCCACGCGGCACGGTCGGGGGTCGCGGCCTTCGTCGGCGAGGACGACGAGGACACCTTGCAGCGCGTGCGCTACCTGCTGTCGTTCCTGCCGTCGAACAACCTCGAGGACCCTCCGGCCTACGCGCCGACCGACGATCCCGATCGGATGGACGAACGGCTCACCCACGTGGTCCCGGACCGACCGCAGGAGCCCTACGACATGCACGAGGTGATCCGCGCGGTCGTCGACGACGGCGAGTTCCTCGAGGTCTTCCCGTTCTGGGCGATGAACATCGTCGTGGGCTTCGCGCGCCTGGACGGCCGAACGGTCGGGGTCGTGGCGAACCAGCCGAAGGTCCTCGCCGGGACGCTCGACATCGATGCGAGCGAGAAGGCGTCTCGGTTCATCCGGTTCTGCGACGCGTTCAACGTGCCCCTGCTCACCTTCGTCGACGTTCCCGGGTTCCTGCCGGGCACGCAGCAGGAGTACGGCGGGATCATCCGCCACGGCGCGAAGCTCCTGTACGCCTTCGCCGAGGCGACCGTTCCTCGGATGACCGTGATCACGCGCAAGGCGTACGGAGGAGCCTACGTGGTCATGAACTCCAAGCACCTGCGCGCCGACGTCGCCTACGCCTGGCCGACCGCCGAGATCGCGGTGATGGGCGCCGAGGGCGCCGTCAACATCGTGTTCCGCAAGGAGATCGAGCGTGCGGCCGATCCGGAAGCCAAGCGCCAGCAGCTCATCCGGCAGTACCGGGAGAAGTTCTCCACCCCCTACGCCGCCGCCGAACGCGGGTTCATCGACGACGTGATCGAGCCTGCGGAGACACGACCGCGGCTCGTGCAGGCCCTGCGGATGCTCTCGACCAAGCGCGAGGCGCTGCCGCGCGCAAGCACGGCAACATCCCCCTGTGAGGCGGGCCACGGTGGGTGACGATCGACGCTTCGAGCTCCCCGAAGGCCTGAGCGGGGCCGAGGAGCGCGCGATCGTGATGGCGCTCGAGCGCTACTTCGCGGAGGAGAGCCCCAAACCGAACCCCTGGGTGCTGCAGGGGCGCGTCGACGCCCTCGGCGCGGGGCGCCTCCAGGTCCGCCGCTACGCGCGGCAGCCCTGGCACCAGATCCGGGCACCGTTCGCGCGCCGCGGCGTTCCGCCGCTCGCCGGCCGCGGCGACGTGCGGTGAGCGCGACCGAGCCCGAGGACGCCCGGCGGGCGGCGCTCGCGGCGTTCGAGGCCGAGGGGTGCGGCGCCCCGCGGACCTGGCGGAACGGGCCGGGCGACCGCTACGCCCGCCACGCCCATCCCTACCACAAGGTGCTCTTCTGCCTGGAGGGATCGATCGTGTTCCACACCGACGGCGGCGATATCGCGCTCGAGCCCGGAGGCCGACTCGACCTCCCCGCGGGTACGCCGCACGCAGCGACCGTCGGGCCCGACGGGTGCGTGTGCATCGAGGCGTCGCGGTGAAGGTCGCGTTCCAGGTCGACCAGCTGTGGTTCGCCGCACCCGGCGGGATCGGCACCTACGTCGCCGAGCTCGCCCAGGCCCTCACGGCGCTCGCAGACGGGCCGAAGGTCGTGGGGTTCCGCGCACGGATCGACGGGACCCCCCATCGTCCGCCGGGCGTGCCGGTGGTGGAGCTTGCCGCGACGATCGGCCGCCTCTACCCCGCATGGGCCCTGCTCGGCCGTCCGCACCTGCCCGCCCCCCTCGACGCCTGCGACGTCGTGCACGCCACGAACCACGCGTCGATCCCTCCGGTCCGGCGCGGGCAGGCGCTCGTGGCCACGGTCCACGACCTCGCCTTCGACCGGTTCCCGACGCTGTTCCCCCCGAGCTGGCGGTGGCTGTACCGGGCGGGGGTACGGGCTGCGATCGCGCGCGCGCACCGACTGCTCGTCCCCAGCCGCTCGACCGCGCGCGACCTCGCCGACCGCGGCGCGGACCCCACGCGGATCGCGGTCACCCCCCTGGCACCCGCGTTGCCGACGGCCACGGGGGACCCGGGTCCCGTCCTGGAACGCCTCAAGATCCCCCGCCCCTACGTCGTGTGCCCCGCGACGATCGAACCCCGCAAGAACCAGGCGATCCTCGTTCGCGCCTTCCGCCAGGCGGCGGCGGAGCTCCCCCACGCCCTCGTGCTCGCCGGCCCGGTCGGATGGCGCACGGGCTCGCTGGAGGCCGAGCTCGCCCGCGGCGGTCCCGGCACGATCGTGCGCACCGGCGGGCTCAGCGCCGAGGACCTCGACGCCGTCTACCGGGGCGCGGACGCCGTGGCGTACCCCTCGCGCTACGAGGGCTTCGGTCTCGTGATCGTCGAGGCGATGGCCCGGGGGGTTCCGGTCGTGACCTCCACCACCCCGGCGTGCTCGGAGGTCGCGGGGGACGCGGCGCTCCTCGTCGACCCCGACGACGTCGGTGGGCTCGCCGACGCGCTCGTGCGCGCGTGCACCGACGCCGGGTTGCGCGCCGAGCTCGTGCGGCGGGGGCGGCGGCGCGTCGAAGGGCTCTCGTGGGCGGCGACGGCGCACGCTACCCTCCGCGCGTACCGGCAGGCCCTCGCGGAGGTGCGCGGATGAAGGTCTCCCTCGTCGCGACGGTGCTGGACGCCCGCGAACGCGTCGGGCCGTTCCTCACCTCGATCGCGGCCCAGACCCGGCCCCCCGACGAGATCGTGATCGTCGACGGGGGCTCGACCGACGGCACGCTGGACGTCGTGCGCGCCGCCCGCGGCGTCGTCGTTCTCGAGGAGCCGGGGGCGTCGATCGCCCGAGGTCGCAACCTCGCGATCGCGCGCTCGACCCACGAGGTGATCGCCGTCGCCGACGCCGACTGCCTCTACGAGCCGGGGTGGCTCGCCGCCCTCATGCGGACGATCGAGGAGGGCGCCGACGTCGCGATGGGGTGGTACGAGCCCATCGTCGAGGGGCTCTGGGACGCCTGCCTCGCGTCGGTGAACCTGCCGCTCACCCCGGCGGAGATCGACCCCGACCGCTTCATGCCGAGCGCCCGGTCGGTGGCGTTCCGACGGGAGGCGATCGAGGCCGTCGGTGGCTACCCGGAGTGGCTCCCTATCGGGGAGGACATGTGGGTGAACCACCGGTGGCGCGAGCGCGGCCTCGACCTGCGCTTCGCGCCCGACGCCGTGGCGCGCTGGCCGCTGCGGCCGGATCCCGCGGCGGTGTGGCGCCAGTACCTGCGCTACGCGCGGGGGGACGCCCACGCGGGGATGTACCCCGAGCGTCACGCGCTCCGGGTGGCGGTCTACGGCGGGCTCGCGGCCGCGCTCGTGAGCCGACGCCGCTGGCCGCTCGCGCTCGCCGCCCTCGGCGGGTTCGCGTACGCCCGCACACCGATCCGACGGGCGTGGAGCCGTCTCGGCGCCCCCGCAGAGCGGGCAGCCGCCGCGGTCCTCGTGCCGACGCTCATGGCCTGGATCGACCTCGCGAAGCTCGCCGGCTACGGGATCGGGCTCGTGGACCGACTGCGCGGCCGCGCCGGCCCTCAGTACGCGAAGAAGCCCCGGCCGCTCTTGCGACCGAGGCGTCCGAGCTCGACCATGCGACGAAGGAGCGGCGGCGGCGCGTAGGCGGGGTCGCCGAACTCCGCGTGGAGCACCTCGGCGGTCTGCAGCACGACGTCGAGGCCGACCAGGTCGGCCAACGCGAGCGGCCCCATCGGATGCCGGAGCCCGGCGGTGATCGCCAGGTCCAGGTCCTCCGCGGAGGCCACGCCCTCGTCGAGCAAGCGGATCGCGCCGCACAGGTACGGGATCAGGAGGCGGTTCACGATGAACCCGGCGCGATCGGCGGAGCGCACCGTCCGCTTGCCCAGTCGTCGGGCGAACCCCTCGACGAGCTCGACGGTGGCCGCCGAGGTCGCGAGCGACGGCGTCACCTCGACGAGCTCCATCCGCGGGACCGGGTTGAAGAAGTGCAGGCCGACGACCCGGTCGGGGCGCGTGGTCGCCGCGGCGAGCGAGGCGATCGGGATCGAGGAGGTGTTCGAGGCGAGCACGACCTCGTCGGCCACGATCCCGTCCAGGGCCCGGAGGATGTCGGCCTTGATCGACCGATCCTCGGTCGCGGCCTCGATCACGAGGTCGACCTCGGCGAGGGCCCCGAGCTCGGTCGCGCCCCGGGTCCGGGCCAGGGCCGCGTCGCGCTCATCCGGGTCGAGGCGGCCGGCGTCCACGGCTCGAACGAGCTCCCGCTCCAGTCGCTGGCGCCCGTGCTCCAACCGCTCCGCCGTCGGCTCCACGTAGACGACCTCGAGCCCGGCCTGCGCGGCGACCTGCACGATGCCGGCGCCCATCACGCCGACACCGACCACCCCGACGCGTCGGATGTCCTCGGCCCGCACCCGTCCTCTCCTCGCCGGAGCCTACGACACGTCGGCCCGCGCGGGGGGCGTTCGCCCAGCGGCCGGCCCCAGGTGATCCTCGAGGGCCCGGAAGGGCTCCGGCCGGTGCCCGACGAGGAACGGGCGCCAGCCCTCCAACGCCCGGGCCGCGACGGGGTCCTGGTCGACGAGCCAGGCCAGGTGCCGGAGCGTGTGGCCGAGCACCTGGCCCGGATCGATCCGCTCGGGCGGCGAGGTCGCCTCGCCCACGGCCACGGGGGCGGCGTCGAGGGGCTCGAGCTCGACGGTCGGACTCGTCGGCGGGTCGACGACGGCCACGTAGGTGAGCACCACCGACCCCTCGTCGAACCGCCAGGAGGTCGAGTGGACGAACCGCGGTCGAAGCCCGAGCGCCTCGACGAGGCCGACGACGCGCGCGTGGGGGTGCTCGTCGCCGCTGGGGACCCGGAGCTGCCCGTTCGGCCTCGGCGCCCGTGAAGCGCCGGGGGCCCCCCGCACCGGCTCGGCCCCCGGCGTCTCGGGCGGACGGATCCGGCGGATCCCCGCCTCGGTCGCGCACAGGAGCAGCACCTCGACGAGCACCTGCTGCAGGCTCATGCAGATGCATGATACTGCATCAGCTCCAAGCCGGCCCCGGGTACGATGTGCTGCGTGGACGGTGCCGCCCCGCGCGCTCGGTGGCTCGCCCCGCTGATCGCCGCAGGGGTGCTGGCCGGCCACGCGCTCACCTACGCGATCGTCCGGCCCGACGCCCACGAGCGCGCCGCGGCCCTCGCGGCCAGCGGCCACGGGTACCTGGATCGGATCGCCCTGCCCCTGGCCGTCATCGCGATCGTCGCCCTGGCCGCGGCCGGCGTCCGCGGGCTGGCGGCGCCCTCGCGCGTCCCCACCCTGCTCGCGCGCTGCGTCGGCGCGCAGGTGGGGCTGTTCGGCGCGATGGAGGTCGTCGAGCGATGGCTCGCCGGCGCGCCACTCGCCGACCTCCTCCACGGCGACGTGCTCCTCGTCGGGCTCGTCGTCCAGATCGTCCTCGGCGCCGGGCTGGCCTGGCTGCTTCGCCGCCTGTTCGCACTCGGCGCCGAGCTCGCCGGGGCGCGACCGGTCACGCCGCCGCAGCCGGCGATCATCGCCCTGGGCGGGGCCCTCGCGCCGGCCCGTCGCACGGCCGCGGCGCTCGCCTGGCCGGGGCCGCGAGCCCCTCCACGGCGACCCGTCGCTTGATCCGGATCCCCGGCGGGAGCCCACGAGGGCTCTGCCGGTGCTCATGAGACGGAAGGAGTTCGTGCGATGGGAACGATGCGACGCACCGTGTCCGCGCTCGCCGTCGCCGCGGGGCTCGTCGGGCTCCTCGGCGGCGCGCGTCCCGCGCTTGCCCACGAAGCCCACGCGATGGGCGACCTGGAGCTGGTGATCGGGTTCGGCACCGAGCCCGCCTACGCGGGGATGCCGAACAGTGTCCAGGTGCTCGTGCGTCACGACGGGGAGCCGGTCACGAACCTTCGGCCCGGCGACCTGCGGGTCGAGGTCACCTACGGCGACGCGACGAGCGAGTTCGAGCTCGAGCCGTTCTTCCGGGTCGGGGTCTTCGGTGAGCCCGGCGACTACCGCGCCTGGTTCGTCCCCTCTCAGCCCGGCGACTACACGTTCCACGTCATGGGGCGCGTCGAGGGCGAACGGGTCGACACGTCCGTCACCTCCGGGCCCGACACGTTCTCGCCGGTGATCGACCCCGTGGCCGAGGCGTTCCCACCCGTCCAGGCACCGACGAACGCCGAGCTCGCCGAGCGCCTCGAACGAGAGGCCTCGCGCAGCACAGAGGCGATCGCGCGGGCCAACGACGCCGCGGCCGCCGCGACGGACGCCGCGGCGAGCGCGCGCACCATCGGGGTCCTCGGCACGGCGCTCGGGGCCGCGGGCCTGGCGGTCGGCGGTGCGGCCCTGCTGCGACGCCGGACCGCCGGGTAGTCGACCGTGCCGCGACCGCTCGCACTGCTCGCCCACGCGGGCGCGGCCGACGAGTCGCTCGCGATGGCCATGGTCGTCGCGAGCCTGTGGATCGCCTGGGTGGGATGGTCGCGGCTGCGCGGGACCGGGTTCCCGCGTATTCCTCGGTGGAGCGCGGCCGCGCTGCTGGGCAGCGCGGCCGCGCTCCTCGTGGCGTCCGCGATCGTGCCGCGCGCCGTGCTCGGGCCCTCCACCCCCTCCCCCGCGGCCGGCCCCCGGCCGAGCTCGACCGCGACCCTGCGCGTCGTGGAGCCCGCGCCCGGTACGCTCGTTCGCGGCGATCGCCTCCGGGTCGTGCTCGCCCTCGAGGGCGGCCGGATCGTCGAGTCGGCCTCGACGGAGCTGCGGCCCGACACCGGGCACGTCCACGTCGTCGTCGACGGACGGATGGTCTCGATGACCTACGGAACCCTGCAGATCGTGGACCTCTCGGGCCTCACGCCGGGTCGCCACGAGCTCGAGGCCGAGTTCGTCGCCGCCGACCACGCACCCTTCGCCCCCCGCGTGCTCGCCCGGACCTGGTTCCGGTTGGAGGAAGGGTGAACGTGCGCCGCGCCCTTGGGGTCGTGCTCCCCGTGGCGGCGCTCGCCGTCCTCGTCCTCGCGCGGCCGGCCCTCGCCCACGCGGGGTTCCGCTCCTCCGATCCCGCCGACGGCGCGAGGCTCGAGCGGTCTCCAACGACGATCACCCTCACGTTCACCGAGGCCGTGGACCCGAGCATCTCCACCGTCCGCCTCCTCGACGCCGCCGGCCGCGCCGTTGCGACGGGGTCGCCGGAGCAGCCGACGGCCGAGGTCCTCCGCCTGCCGCTGCCCGAGCCGCTGGCCCGCGGCAGCTACACCGTGACCTGGCTCGTCGTCTCTGCGGTCGATGGCCACGTGACCTCCGGGGCGATCGCGTTCGGCGTCGGTGTCGAGCCCGGTGAGGCCGCCGCGACCGCGACCCCCCCCGGCCCCGTCAACCGCGTCGCCCCTCGGGATCGGCGCGAGAACGCTCCTGCTCGTCGGCGTCGCCCTGTTGCTCGGGCTCGGCGCCGTCGGCGCACACGTCCTCGAGACGACGCCGGCCTCCCTTCGCCCCCTCGCCGTCGCCGCCGGGCTCGCGACGTTCGGCGGCGCGGCCCTCCTCGTCGCGGCCGAGGTCGCCCTGCTCGACCGGCCCGCCGTGGCCGTGTTGGCGTCGGAGCCCGGCGAGCGCCTCCTCCGCCTGCTGATCGGCGCCGGCCTGGCCGCGGCGGTGGCCGTCGTCGCCGCGGCCAGGCCCCGGCGCGCCACGCTCACCGCGGCCGGCGCCGCCGGCGCGGTCGTCGCCGTCCTGCGCGCGGGCGCGGGCCACGCCGCCCCCGCGCCGGTGGACCAGGCGCTGCAGGCGGCGCACATCCTGGCGGTCGGCGGCTGGATCGGCGGGCTGGCCGTCCTGCTCGTGGCGTTGCGCGCCGGCGTGCCCGATCCGGTCCGAACGACCCGCCGGTTCTCGGCGACGGCCCTCGTCGCGGCGGCCGTCGTCGTGCTCACCGGGACGCTGCGCGCCTGGTCGGAGACCGGCGGCCCCGCCGCGCTCGCCGAGACCGCGACCACGGCCTACGGACGCCTGCTCGGCCTGAAGGTCGTCGCCGCGCTGGCCCTGATCGCCCTGGGGGCGCGCAACCGTCGTCGGTCGCTCCCGGCCCTGGCCGCCGGCGACCCCGCGCCCCTCCGCCGCGTCGGGACGGCCGAGCTCTTGGTCGCCCTCGGCGTCTTCGCGCTCACCGGAGCCCTCACGTCGGTCCCCCCTCGTCCCACCGACGCGGTGCCCGTGCGGCCCCCCGCGATCCGCGCGGAGGGCCTGGACTTCGCCACCACGGTCCGAGCCTCGCTCAGCGTCACCCCGGGGCTGCCCGGCTCCAACGTCTTCGCGCTCGAGCTCATCGACCCCGACCGCGGGGACCCCGTGAACGCCGACGAGGTGTCGCTCACGCTCGAGCCGGTCGCCGGCGGGGTTCCGGCCCAGCGGGTCGAGCTGCGCCCGTCGGGGACGGCCTGGCGTGCCGAGAGCTCGGCCCTGGCGATCGCCGGCACGTGGCGGGCGACCGTTCGGGTCGTGCGGGGGTCCCAGGCGGTCGAGGTGCCGCTCGTCGTCACGACCCGCGTCGACGGCGCGCGCTCGAGCGTCGTCGAGGCCCCCGGGCAGCTGGCGATCACGACGATCGCCTACCGCGACGGCACATCCGCTCAGCTCTACCTGGACCCGGGCGATCCCGGCCCGAACCAGCTGCACGCCACCGTGTTCGACGCCGCCGGCGAGGAGCTCCAGATCCTCCACCCCACCCTCGTCGTCGTCGCCCCGGACGGCTCCGCAGCGCGGGCGGATCTCCTACGCTTCGGGCCGGGGCACGTCGTGGCGGAGCTCGACCTGGAGCCGGGGATGTGGGTGTTCGACCTCACCGGATCGACGCCGGGGGGCGGATCGGTGCAGGCGACCCTGCGCGCGCGAGTGGAGCCCGCGCCGTGAGGCGGCTGCTTCCGGTCGCGCTCTCGATCGCCCTGGCGGCCGTGGCGTGCGGAGGCGAGCCGTCCCCCCCGGGACCCGGCGCGCCGTCGCCGCGGCCCTCGACCCGGGCCCTCCTTCGGATCGAGGAGCCCCGCAACGGGGAGGTGATCCGCGGCGATCGCGTCCGGATCGTGCTGTCGCTGTCGGGGGCGCGGCTGGCCGAGACGGCGAGGACCGAGGTGCGGCCCGACGAGGGCCACCTCCACGTGATGCTCGACGACCGGCTGCTGTCGATGACCGGGCGGCTCGAGCAGGTGATCCGCGACGTCGAGCCCGGCGAGCACCTGCTGCGGGTGGAGTTCGTCGCCAACGACCACGCGCCCTTCGACCCGCGCGTGATCCAGGCGGTGACCTTCGAGGTCCGACGGTGAGCCGACGGGCCCCAGCACCACCGACGTCGGCGCCGGAGGCGGCGGGCGGTCGTGGGTCGGCGGCGGCCCCGGGCGGGGCGTCCCTGTCCGTCGTCGCGCTCGGCGCCGCGCTCCTCGCGGTCCGACCCTGGATCCCGGGGAGCGTCGCGGGCGCCGCGCTCCCGATCGCGCTCGTGGTCGCCGGACTGCTCGCCCCGGCGCCGACGGCCTCGTCGAGGCCGGCCCCCCTCGGTCGCGCGCCGGTCCTCCTCGTCGGGCTCGCCGGCCTCGGCGCGGCGAGCCTGGTCGCCGGCGCCGCGCCGCCCCTGCACACCTCGACCTGGACCCTGCCGCTCGCCCTGGTCGCCGCCGTCGGCGAGGAGGCGCTGTTCCGCCGGCACCTGTTCGGCGTGCTCGAGCGCGTCGGCGCGTTCGCGGCGATCGGCGGCGCGGCGGTCGCCTTCGCGATCGTGCACCTCCCCTCGTACGGACCGGCGGCGCTGCCGATCGACCTCGGCGCCGGGCTCGTGTTCGGCTGGCAGCGGTGGGCGAGCGGTGACTGGCGGGTCGCCGCCGCGACCCACGCGCTCGCGAACCTCGCCGCGCTCGTCCGATGACCCGTCGTACGGCCCTCGCGCTCGCGCTCCTGGTCGCGGCGACCGCCTGCACGCGGGTCGGCGAGCCGACACCCCTGCGCGTCGGCGCCCTGTACCCCCTGTCGGGGAGCCAGGGGCCGGGGGGGATCGACGAGCACCGGGGGGTGCTGCTCGCCGCGGAGCTTGCGGGTGGACAACCGAGGGGCGTCGGGCCGATCGAGGTCGTCTCGATCGACGTGCCGGCGGCCGACGCTGCGCCGGGCGCGGTCGCCGCTTTGGACGAGGCGGGCGTCGACCTCGTCGTCGGCTCCTACGGCAGCACGATCTCCGCGGTGATCGCACGGGCCACGGCGGCGCGCGGGCTGCTGTTCTGGGAGACGGGGGCGGTGGGGATGCTCCCGCCCGGCGTGGCCCGAGGCGAGCTCACGTTCCGGATGGCACCGACCGGCGCGGTCCTCGGACGCAACGCGATCGCCTTCGTGGCCGAGCGGCTCGCGGGCGAGCTCGGCCGCTCCCCGTCGTCGCTGCGCTTCGGAGTCGCCTTCGTCCGCGACGCCTACGGACGAGCGGTCGCGCGCGGCGCCCTCGCGGAGATCCGGGAGCGCGGCCTCCACCTGGTGGGGCGCTTCGGGTACGACGCCCTCAACACGCACTGGCGGGCCTTCGCCAGGCGGATCGAGCGCGCCGGCGTCGAGGTGCTGTTCGTGAGCGCCTACCTCGAGGACGGCATCGCGATGCGTCGCGCGATCGTGCGCGAGGACGTGCCCCTCGTCGCGAGCATCGGCACCTCCTCGAGCTACTGCATGCCCGAGTTCGGCGCGGCGCTCGGCCCCGACGCCGTCGGCCTGTTCGCCTCCGACAAACCGGACGCCGGCGCGATCGACCCCTCGGCGCTCGGCCCCGACGCGCGCGAGCTGCTCGAGCGGGCCTCCCGGGCCTATCGGGAGCGCTGGGGGCGCCCGATGAGCGCCGCGGCCCTCGCCGGGTTCAGCGCGGCGTGGGCGTTGTTCCACGAGGTACTGCCCCGCGCTCGGTCGGCGGACCCCCTCGACGTCGCGGCCGCGGCCCGGGGGCTCGAGCTCCCCGTCGGGGCGCTCCCGAACGGCAGCGGCCTGCGCTTCGGCTCCCCCGGCACCCCCGACGCCGGCGACAACCTCCGAGCGGCGAGCGTGATCTGGGAGTGGGTCCGGCCCGGCGAGCACGTCGTGGTCTGGCCGCCCCTGTTCGCCACCGCCCCGGTCCGGGCGCTTCCGCCGTGAGCGCGCCGAGGTCCGCGGGCCCGAGCGGCGCGTCGGCCGGGCGGGCCCTGGCGTGGGGTCTGGCGGCGGCCGTGGCCTGGGCCGGCCTGGCCTCCTGGTCGGGAGCGTGGTCCCCGCTCGCCCGCCGACCGCTGCTCGACGGCCTGGTCCCGGCCGCGGCCTACCGCTGGGTCGAGCCGCCGGCCGAGCTCGCCGCGGGCAACCGGCCGCCCGCGGGCGGGACGTTCCGCGTGCCGATCCGAGACGGGACGACCCGGGCCGAGGTCGTCGTTACCGACGACGGCCAGGTGACGCTCATCGCACGAGAGGGCGTCGTACGGGGCGCCCCGGACGCCCGAGCCCTCGAGCTCACGATCACCCCCCTCGGGCCCTCGACGCTCGCGCCCCTTCCGGGGGAGCTCGTCGCGTTCGGCAACGCCTACCGGGTCGAGGCGGGGCTCGCGCCCAGCGGCGCGCCGCTCGAGCGGTTCGCCGAGCGCCTCGACGTGATCCTGCTGTACCCGGCGACGGCCGATCTCCACGCGACCGCCCACGAGATCCTCTGGTCGGCCGACGGTCGCGCCTGGGCGCGCCTGGCCACCATGGACGCCCCCGCCCAACAACAGGCCCAGGCGTCGCTGGAACGCCCGGGGATCGTCGTCGTGGGCGGCACCCCGGCCCCGATCGTCGCCGCCTCCCCCGGGGCGTCCCGGCTCGCGATCGCGCTGCTCGTCGCCGCGGGGTGCCTCCTGCTCGTGGGGCTGGGCTTCCTGCTGCGGGCGCGCGGCGGCGCCTGAGCGGATCAGCCGCAGGCCGCGACGAGCAGCGGGTAGGGGTTGATCGCCGTATCGATCACCGCGTAGCCGTAGGCGCTCACGATCCAGTTCGACGGGATCACCCGCGGGTGGAACTCGAAGTGGTTGTGCGGCGTCGTCCCGCCGGCAAGGCCGGTGCTGCTCACCGTCCCGATCACGTCGCCGGCCGACACGGGGCCGAGCTTCGTGATCCGCCCCAGATGGGCGTTGTAGACGTAGCCGTAGCGGCCCTCCACGATCACCGCCGTGCCCCCGTAGATGTTCGACGCGTCGCGGGCGTAGCCGTCGAACGGGGCGTACACGGGCGTGCCCTCCGGCGCGACGATGTCGACGCCCCGGTGCGGGTGGTAGCCGCCGACGTAGCGCGGGGCCCCGAACCCGTCGCCGAACCCGCGCGGGGTTCCGACGGGGCAGACCCTGAGGATGCCGCGGTACGCGGCCGGCAGCGGGATCGGCGCGTGGCCGCCCGCCGCCTGCTGGGCCGCGAGCTCGCGCAGGTACTGCCGACGGTCCTTCGCGAGCTGGGCCGCGAGCGCCTTCGCGTCGGCGGTCCGCGCGGCGATCTGCGCGGTGAGCTCCCGTTGGCGCTCGAGGTCGGCGAGCACGGCGTCGCGCTCGGCCTGGGTGGCGGCCAGGCGCCGCTCGCGCTCGGCGCGCAGCTCCTCGAGCCTCGCCTCCTGGGCCTCGAGCTGGGCGCGCAGGTTCGCCGCCTCGTTCGCCAGCCCGGCGTCGGCCTCGGCCACCGCGTCGACGTAGACGATCCGATCGGACAGGTCCGCGAGCGAGGTGGCCCCCAGGAGCACCTCGACGCTCGAGCCGGGACCGAGGATGAAGGCCTCGCGCGCTCGGGCGCTCAGCTGCTCGATGATCGCCTCGTACCGCTCCCGCGTCTCGCGCAGCCGCTGCTGCGTATCGAGCAGCTCGGCCTCGGTCTCGGCGAGCAGCCCCTCCTGCTGTTCGACGCGAGCCGAGGCCCTCGACAGCCGGTCCTGGATCTCAGCGAGCTCCGATCGGAGCCGCCCCAGCTCGTCGAGGAGCTCGTCGGCGCGCTCGCGGGCCTCGCGGACCTCCGCCGCCGTCGGAGGGTCCTCGACGGCGGCGGCGGTCGGGACGAACCAGGCCAGCGCCACGACCGCCGACGTCACCGCCAGCGCGCGGAACGCGATGGGGAAGGCTCGTTCCGTCGTGGGCATGTGGGGCCCCCTATCCAACCCCGGTCCGGGCGGCCCTGACAACCCGACCTCGTGCCGGGGCCCCTGCGAGCCTGCCCCGGGCGGGACCGGGCTGCAAGCATCCTCGGTCGGATCGGCCGACGACCTGAGCCGACGTCGGGCGGGCCGGGAAAGCCTACCCGGGCCGCTCCGCCGGGGCCCCCATGGCCCTTCGGAGCAGCTCGGGCTCGGCCAGCGCCTGCCGGCGACCGCCCGCCTCGAGCAGGGCTCGAGCCCGCCGGGCGGCTTCGGGCCCGCCGGCGTCCTCGTCTCCGAACAACCGCGCGACCCACCAGACCACGCCGGCGTGGCCGCTGGACGTGGGCTGAGGACCGGCGCCGACCGCCAGCGCCTCGAGGGCGCGCTCGCGCGCCGCGGCCGGGTCGCCGCCCAGCAGCTCCACGGCGGAGGCGGCGAGCAGGAGCGCGACGCGTGAGTCGGGCTCCGCCTCGCCGAGGTGAACCGCCGGGTCCTCGAGCACGCGGCGGGCGCCCTCGAGATCCCCGCGAAGGGCCAGGGTCCGTACGAGCTCGGCCGCCGTCCACGACACGAGGGCGCGCTCCTTCAGGTCGCGACACAGCGCGAGCGCCTCCCGCAGGTCGGCCTCGGCCTCCTCCAGACGACCTGCGAGTCGATGGATCGAGCCGCGGTCGCCGAGGGCCGACGCGAGCTCCCAACGCGCGCCGAGGTCGCGGAACAGCCGCACCGACTCCTCGGCGTGCTCGAGGGCCTCGTCCAGCCGCAGCATCCGCCGCAGCGACTCCCCCACCGCCTGGTGGCCGGCGGCGATCGCGAACGGCAGACCCGCCTCCTCGGCGATCGCGAGCGCCTCCAGGCGCAGGGCGAGCGCCTCCGGCTCCTCGCCCGAGGCGGCGATCACCGAGGCGAGGCCGAGCAGGGCGCGGCTCTCGTCCGAGGCGTCCCGCGGCTCGATCGACCGGGCGACGTCGAGCGCCTCGCGGAAGAGCCGCTCGGCCTGGGCGAGCTCCCCACGCCAGTACGGTCCCCAGCCCGCCATCAGGAGCGTGCGCGTGAGCACGTGCGGATCGTCCAGCCTCCGCGCCGCCTCGAGCGCGCGCTCGAACAGCGCCGTGGCAAGGCTGTCGTCGCCGCGGACCGTGAGCATCACGTCGGCGAGGAACCGGGCCGCGTGCGCAGCGATCTCGTCGCTGGCCGGCGCCATCGCGAGCGCGCGTCGCAGCAGCTCCTCGGCGCGCTCGAACTCCCCCCGCCAGTACAGCGTCTCGCCGAGCATCGAGCAGATCCTGGCCTCGCGCACGCCCCAGGACGCCTCGGGACCCGCGAGCGCCAGCGCCCGCTCGTACAGGTCCGCGGCCGCGCCGGTGTCGGCGCGACGTCGGGCGAGATCGCCGGCGTGCACGAGCGCGTCCACCGCTCGGTCGACGAGCGAGCGGTCGTTCGGGTTCAGGTCGAGCGACGCGCGGGCGGCCTGCTCGAGATGGAAGGCGATCGTGCGCGGGTAGCGCTCGACGAGCTCGGGCGCCGACAGGGCCTCCGCGGCACGCAGGTGGAGACGCCGACGCTCACGCTTGGTGAGCGATTGGTACGCGACGTCGCGGATCACGTCGCTGCGGAAGCGCCACACCTGCGGGTCGTCCTCGTCGCGCACGAGGAGCTCCTCGTCCTCGGCCTCGGCGAGCAGTTCATCGCGGACGTCGGCGACGAGCTCGAGCTCCCCGCGGTCGATCCGTCCGCCCGGCCACAGAGCCGCGCGCCGCAACAGCTCCCGCGCGGCCGGTGACAGCTGGTCGATGCGAGCCGCCACCACCGCGTGCACCGACGGCGGCAGCAGATGCACGAGCCCCGCCGGCGGATCGGCGCTGCGCCCCTCCCGTAGGAGCATCCCCGTGATCTCGACGATGAACAGGGGGTTGCCGCCCGCGTGGGTCGCCACGCGCTCGGCCGACGCACGGTTAAGCCCGCCGGCCTCGATCGCGAGCTGGGTCGCGTGCTGCGCCGCGAGCGGCTCGACCCACAGCGTCACGGCGTCGGGGATCCCCCCCGCCCAGCTCGGCCGCTCCTCGAGGAAGCCCCACCGCGCGACGGCGAGCACGAGCAGCGGCAGCTCCCTCACCTCGCGAGCCAGGCGTTCCAGGAGATCGTGCAGCTCCGGATGGGCCTCCTGGAGGTTGTCGAAGACCAGGACGACGGGGCAGCTCGCCGCCAGACCCGCGACGAGGGACAGGAAGGCCCGGGCGACGTCGGAGGACCGGTGCCGCTCCTCGGCCCTCGGCTCCTCGAGCCCCATCGCCAGCGCCAGCCCCCGCACGGTGGCCTCGAGCTCCTCGCCCGCGACGAGCGGCGCCACGGCGGCGCGCAGGCGCTCCCGGAGACGCTCGGGCGTCGCGCCGCGCTCCTCCGCCAGGAAGCGGTAGAGCATCTGCGCGATCGGCCAGAAGGTCAGCTCCTCGAACGGGCTCGAGCGCCCGGTGAGCACGTGTACGTCGTCGGGCAACCCCCGGAGGAACTCCTCGACGAGCCGCGTCTTGCCGATCCCCGGCTCGCCGAGCAGCGTGACGAGGTGCGCGCGTCGTCGCTCCCGCGCGCGTCGGTAGGTGTCTTCGAGCAGGGCCAGCTCCCGGCGACGATCGACGAACGGGATCTGCGTGCGGTCGGGCCGCGAGGGCGCGATCTCGACGACCGGCCACGCCGGGAGCTCCTGATCGAACCCCTTCGCCGGCACGCGGCGGACCGGGCCGAAGGTCACCTCGCCGCGCGCGAGCTCGCGCGTCGTCGCACCCACCAGGACCTCGCCGGGCTCCGCCGCCTGCTGCAACCTCGCGCCGACGTTCACCTCGGCGCCGATCACGATGTTGCGATCGGCCGCGGTGCCGACCGCGACGCGGCCGGTGTTGATCCCGACCCGGACGCGGACCGGGAGCGGCAGCGCGAGCTCGCGCGTCAGCTCCTCGGCGCGCTCCACGATCGCAAGACCTGCGCGGATCGCCCGCACGGCGTCGTCGTCGTGAGCGACGGGGGCGCCGAACACCCCGAGCACGGCGTCGCCGATGAAGCCTTCGACCACCCCCCCGTACCAGGCCACCTCCTCGGCCACCATCCCGTGGAAGGCGGCGAGCACCTCCCGGAGGCGCTCGGGATCCACACGGGTCGCCAGCTCCGTCGAGCCGGCGAGGTCCGCGAACACGACCGTCACGACCCGAAGCTCCGATGCCGCGGGCACCACGACGGGCGCGCCGCAGGTCGGGCAGAAGTTCGCCCGGTCGGGCAACGGCCGACCGCAACGAGGACAGACGTCGTGGGGATCGGGGTTCACCGGCTCAGCTTACGGGGCGGGCCCCCGCCACTTGCGCCGGCCGCCGGAGCACCCGGAACGGCGCGAGCTCAGGGTCGGTACTCGATCAGCTGGACCGGGTTGCCGTCGGGGTCGCGGAAGGTCGCGAACCGAGCGAGCCCCGGCACCTCGCCGACGAACGCGTCGAACGCCGCACCGCGGGACTCCAGGACCCACCGGGCTCGATCGAGGTCGTCGACCCGAAGGACCACGGTACCGCTCCCGAGCGTCTGGTCCTCGGTCCCGTGCAGGGCGAGCCGGACGGGCCCGGCCTCGAACTCGGCCCATCGGTCGCCGTCGCGTCGCACGAGCGGGAACCCGACCACGTCGCGGTAGAACGCGATCGCCGCGTCGAGGTCGCGGGTCCAGTAGTAGACGTGGTCGATCGGCCCGATCACGACCCGATGGTAGCGGCGAGGGCTCCCGGCGCCCCCAGACGGGCGGCCCTCAGCGCTGCCCGAGGATCCGCTGCTTCTGCGCCTGGAACTCCTCTTCGGTGAGGACGCCGCGGGCCCGCAGGTCCGCGAGACGCTCGAGCTCGGTCGCGACCGACGGGGCGGCCGGAGGGCCCTGGAACATGCGCTCCTTGTTGCGCTCTCCCACCCGGTAGATCGTGCGCTGGACCTGCTCGGGGTCGCGGATGTTCTCGAAGACCTGCCGCCCCTGCTCGGAGGCCGACTGGATCACGAGCGTGCCCGCGCCGATCAGCCGGTCGACGATCCCCTGCTCGAACCGAACGTCGTTGATCGCCTCGAGGGGGATCTCCATCGAGCGCTTCGCGATGAACCCCTCCCGGTGGATCAACCGGTCGCTCGTCACGGCGAAGTTCGACGTGAGCCACCACACGAGCCTGCGCACGGGGTAGGCGATCAGCGCGAGGAGGCCCACGACGCCGACGACGAGATCGCCGCTGCGCCCGAGGCGCTCGTAGGCGAGCACCATCACGGCCAGGATCAGGACCGTGGCGATCGTCGGCGCCACGAGCGCGACCCAGTGGGGCCGCAGGTCGAGCACGAGCTCCTCGCCCTCCACGAGCAAACGCCTGGGGAACGGCATGACGCCGACGTTAGCGCCCGCGCTCGGGACGGGCAACCGCACGCAGGTGCCGAACATCCCCGAACGCCACCGTGCGTTCCCCGTGGTCGGTCGACAGCACGAGCCCACCGAACCCGTCCACCGCGACCGCACGCCCGACGACCACCGCTCCGTCGGTGGTCGTGGCTTCGACGAGCTCCCCGATCGTCGAGGCTACCGGCAACCACGCCGAGCGCACGCGGGCGTCCAGCGGGACCTCCGTCGCCTCGACGATCCGGTGCAGCTCGGTCACGAACGCGACGACGAGCGCGCGCGGGTCCACCTCACCGAGCGCCCCCGCGCCCTCGATCCCCGGGGGGGCGTCGACGTTCACGCCGACCCCGATCACCACCCAGACCACCCGGCCGCCGTGGATCCGGGAGGTCGCGAGGACCCCCCCGACCTTGCGTCCGTCGAGCAGCAGGTCGTTCGGCCACTTGCACGCGACCTGGCGGCCCGTCGTGGACCGGATCGCCCTGGCCATCGCCGCGCCGCCGGCCAGCGCCAGCAGGCCCACCCGGTTCGGCGCGACCTCGGGGCGGAGCACCACCGATAGCAGCACCGCGCGGCCCGGCACGTCGACCCACCTGCGATCGAGCCGGCCGCGGCCGGCGGTCTGGTGCGCGGCCGCCACGAGGGACCACGCCGGCGTTCCCGCCTCGGCCATCGCCGCCGCCGTCTCGTTCGTCGACCCGGTAACCTCGTCGGCGCGCACGGAGGCCGACTCGTGGATCGCGGCGAGCGCCGCGAGCAGGTCGTCTCGGGTCAGCACGGACCGGCCTCCTTCGGATCGACGGATCGAGGGCACGATACGCGGATGGCGAGGAAACCGAAGCTCCTGATCGCGAACCGCGGCGAGATCGCGGTCCGGATCGCCCGCACGTGTCGTGAGATGGGGATCCCCTCCGTGGCCGTCTACTCCGACGCCGACCGAGACGCGCTCCACGTGGAGATGGCCGACGAGGCCCATCGGATCGGCCCGGCGCTGGCCAGCCGCTCCTACCTGGCCATCGATCGGATCGTCGAGGCCGCCCGGCGTTCGAAGGCGACGCTCGTGCACCCCGGTTACGGGTTCCTCGCCGAGCGCTCGGCCTTCGCCCAGGCCGTGGCCGACGCGGGACTCACCTTCGTCGGGCCCTCGCCGGAGGCCATCGAGCGCATGGGCGACAAGGCGATGGCCCGCCGGATCGCCGACGAGGCGGGGATGCCGATCGTTCCGGGGACGCGCGAGCCGGTCGACGTCTCCCGCGCGAAGCAGCAGGCGCGGCGGATCGGGTTCCCCCTGCTCGTGAAGGCCGCCTTCGGCGGCGGGGGCAAGGGGATGCACGTCGTGCGCGACGCCGCCCACCTCGAGGAATCGCTACGGCGCGCGGCCCGCGAGGCGAACGCGTACTTCGGTCGCCCCGAGGTCTTCTTGGAGCGCTACGTCGACCGCGCGCACCACGTCGAGGCGCAGATCATCGCCGACCGCCACGGCAACGTCGTGTTCTTCGGCGAACGGGACTGCTCCGTGCAGCGCCGCCACCAGAAGCTGATCGAGGAGACGCCCTCGCCGCTGTTCGACGAGGAGCTCCGCGGGAGGTTCGCCGAGGCCGCGACCGCGCTCGCCCGCGCCGCCGGATACCTGAACGCCGGCACGATCGAGTGCATCCTCGACGAGGACGGCGCCTTCTACTTCCTCGAGATGAACACGAGGCTGCAGGTCGAGCACACCGTCACGGAGATGGTCACGGGCTTCGACCTGGTTCGCCTGCAGATCGAGGTCGCGCTCGGCGGGTCGCTCGAGGGCCTCGACCCTCAGCCCCGGGGCCATGCGATCCAGTGCCGGATCAACGCCGAGGACCCCGGGCGTAACTTCCTCCCCGGCCCAGGACGGATCACGCGCTACCGGGAGCCGGGCGGCCCGTTCGTCCGGGTCGACAGCGGCGTCGAGGAGGGACGCGAGGTGCCCGGCGACTACGACTCGATGGTCGCCAAGCTCGTCGCCAGCGGCGCCGATCGGGAGCAGGCGCGACGGCGGATGCTCCGAGCCTTGGACGAGTACGTCATCGAGGGGATCCCCACGACGATCCCCGTCCACCGGTGGATCCTAGAGACCGACGCGTTCCGGACGAGCGCCCACACGACGACCTGGCTCGAGCGGGCCCTCGCCGACGCCGCGCTCCCGGCTTACGGACAGCCCCCGAGCGCCGCGACCGTCGCGGCGCGGGCCCTGCCGCGCGACGTCCTCGTCGAGGTGGACGGCCGGCGCGTGCCGGTTCGGATCTTCGACGAGCGCCGACCGGTGGCGCCGAAGCCGCCGAGCTCCCACGCGGCCGCCGAGGGCGGCCACGTGCACGGCGAGATCCGAGCCCCGATGCAGGGCACGATCCTCAAGGTCCTCGTGGAGAAGGGGCAGCCGATCCGGGCCGGCGACGTGATCTGCATCCTCGAGGCGATGAAGATGGAGAACCACATCGCCTCGAACCGCGACGGCGAGGTCACCGACCTGCCGATCCGCGCCGGCCAGGTGGTGGAGACCGACCAGCTCCTCGCGGTGATCGACTAGCCCGGGTGGCCCCAGCCGCCGCCCACGATCCGGAACCCCGCCCCGCGCGTTCGGTAGCGGCGGTTGATCGAGATCAGCAGGGCCGTCAGCTGCTCGGTGATCCTCGCCATCTCGAGCCCACCGCAGTCGACCCAACGCATCCCCGGGATCGCCTCGACGAGCCGGCCCACCACGGCCTTGGCCGCGGGGTCGTCCCCGCACACGAGCACGTCCTCGTCGAGCGGACGGTCGAGATCGCGCAGCGCCGTCGCCGAGACCGTGTGGAACGCCGCGACGAGCCGGACGCTCGGCGGAACGAGCGACCGGGCGAGCTCCGCGGCCGATCCCTGCCAAGGCCGAAGGGCGTGCCAGGCCGCTCCTCCGACGGCGCTTTGCAGCGGGCTCGTGGCGTCGACCACGACGGCGTCGGGGGCCAGGTGGTCGCGAAGCTGCTCGTAGGTCGACGCCTGCCCGACGAACGGAACCGTGACGACGACGACCGGCTTGCCGGCGACGGCGTCGGGGTTGAGGGCGCCCGCGATAGCGGCGTCGGCCCCGAGACGCTGCCTGGCCTCCGCGACCGCCGCGGCGGCCCGCTCCGCGTCGCGCGAGCCGATCGTGACGGCGTGGCCGGCGGCGGCCAGCCGCAGCGCGAGCCCGAAGCCCTCCTTGCCGGTTCCGCCGACGATCGCGAGATCCATGGCCCGCTCAGCCTAGCGGGGTGGGAGCGCACGGGTCAGAAGCTCGGCCGGTACTCGCCGAACACCCCGCGGAGCACGTCGCTCACCTCGCCGAGCGTGGCCCGCGCGCGCAGGGCCTCCCGCATCGGCGGCAGGAGGTTGTCGGTGCCCCGCGCGGCGGCCTCGACGCGCTTCAACGCGGCGGCCACCGCCTCGGCGTCCCGCTCGGCACGCAAGCGCCGGACGCGCTCGATCTGCGCGGCCACGTCGGCCTCGCTCACCCGTAGCAGCTCGATCGGCCGCTCCTCGCGCTCCTGGAACCGGTTCACCCCGACGACGACGCGCTCGCCCGTCTCGATCGCGCGCTGGATCCGGTAGGCGGCCTCGTGGATCTCCCGCTGGTAGTACCCTCGCTCGATCGCCGCGACGGCTCCGCCGAGGGCGTCGATCGTCTCGATCGTCTCGGCCGCGCGGCGCTCGAGCTCGTCGGTGAGCGCCTCGACGTAGTACGCGCCGCCGAGGGGGTCGACGACGTCGGCCACCCCGGTCTCGTAGCCGATCACCTGCTGGGTCCGCAGGGCGATCGTGGCCGCGTGTTCGGTCGGCAGCGCGAGCGCCTCGTCGAACGCGTTCGTGTGCAGGGACTGGGTGCCCCCGAGCACCGCGGCGAGCGCCTCGAGCGCCGTACGGACGATGTTGTTCTCGGGCTGCTGGGCCGTGAGCGTCGCACCCCCCGTCTGCGTGTGGAACCGCAGGGTCATCGAGCGCGGGTCGGTCGCCTTGAACCGATCGCGCATGATCCGCGCCCACAGGCGCCGGGCCGCGCGGAACTTCGCGACCTCCTCGAAGAAGTTCTGGTGGCAGGCGAAGAAGAACGACAGGCGCGGGGCGAACGCGTCCACCTCGAGGCCGGCGTCGATCGCGGCCTGGACGTAGGCGATCCCGTTCGCGAGGGTGAACGCGATCTCCTGCACGGCGGTGGCGCCGGCCTCCCGCATGTGGTAGCCGCTGACCGAGATCGTGTTCCACTTCGGGATCCGCTCCCCGCAGTAGGCGAACAGGTCGGTGATCAGGCGCATCGAGGGCTTCGGCGGGTAGATGTAGGTGCCGCGCGCCGCGTACTCCTTCAGCAGGTCGTTCTGCACGGTGCCACGCAGGGCGGCGGCCGGGACCCCCTGCTCCTCGGCGACGAGCTCGTACAGCAGCAGCAGGATCGGCGCGGTCGCGTTGATCGTCATCGAGGTCGAGACCCGGTCGAGCGGGATCTGCTGGAACAACCGGCGCATGTCGTCGATCGAGTCGATCGCGACGCCGGTCTTGCCGACCTCGCCCTCGGCCCGCGGGTGGTCGGAGTCCAGGCCCATCTGCGTGGGGAGGTCGAAGGCGACCGACAGCCCGGTCTGCCCTTGGTCGAGGAGGTAGCGGAACCGCGCGTTCGTCTGCTCCGCGGTCCCCATCCCCGCGTACTGGCGCATCGTCCAGAGGCGGCCGCGGTACATCGTCCGGTACGGGCCCCGCGTGAACGGGAACGCCCCGGGATCGCCCAGATCGCGGTCGTGATCCCACCCCGCGAGATCCTCCGGCGCATAGACGAGGTGCAGCTCGATCCCCGAGTCGGTGACGCGGCCGGCGTCGTCGTCCATAGCCGGAGCCTACCGCGCCCTCATGCGCCTCCCCCCGGCGGTAGGGTTCGGCCGTGGACATCGTCGATCCCCGCGTCGAGGACTACCTGGCGTCGCGCCACGCCGTCCTGGACACCCCGGTCCTGCTCGAGATGGAGGCCGAAGCGGCCGCGCGGGGGTTCCCCATCGTCGGCCGCACCGTGGGGGTCGCCCTCGAGGTGCTCGCCCGGGCGGCTGGGGCCCGCCGGGTCGTCGAGCTCGGATCGGGCTACGGCTACTCGGCCTACTGGTTCGCGCGGGCCGTGGGGCCCGACGGCGAGGTCCACTGCACCGACACCGACCCGGACAACGCGGCCCGAGCGCTCGACTACCTCCGGCGCGCCGGGCTCGCCCGGCAGATCCGGTTCCACGTCGGCGACGCCCTCGAGGTCCTGCAACGGCTCGATCCTCCGTTCGACCTCGTCTACAACGACATCGACAAGGCCGGCTACCCCGCGGCCTGGCGAGCGGCCCGGGAGGCCGTGCGGGTCGGCGGCCTCTACGTGTGCGACAACGTGCTGTGGTCGGGACGGGTCGTCGGCGGGGACGCCGACGAGGTTGCCGTGCCGGACGAGGCCACGGCGGCGATCGTCGAGCACAACCGCATGGTCGCCGAGGACGAGCGCTACCTCAGCACGATCGTGCCCATCCGCGACGGGGTGATGGTCGCGGTCCGGCTCGGCTGAGCCGCGGGGCCGAACGGCCTCGGACGGGGCGCGGCCGAGCTCTGGACGGTCCGGAGTACACTCCGCGCCGGCCGTCGACCGGTCGGAGACGTGGGGTGCGCCGGCGGGGGCGATAGGCTTGGGGTGAGCCGATCGCGCGAGGAGCGACCGTGGCGACCAGAGCGCGCAAGACGAGGAGCGACTACGGCCGGCCCTACCTGGGCCACGAGGGACAGTGGTCCTGGATCCTGCACCGCGTCACCGGGACCGCCGTGATCCTGTTCCTGTTCGTCCACATCGTCGACACGGCCCTCGTCGGGTGGGGTCCAGAGGCCTACGACAAGGTCGTGCGCGCCTACCACAACCCGATCGTCCACCTGCTCGAGCTCGGACTCGTGCTGGCCCTCCTGTACCACGCGCTGAACGGCCTGAAGATCACGCTGATCGACTTCTTCCCCCGCTTGGCGCGCCACATCAGGCCTATCGGGCGGGCGACGGCCGCGTTGTTCGTCCTGGCGGCGATCCCGACGGCCGCGATCATGCTCAAGCAGACCTACGACCTGTGGAGGGCGTGATGGCGCGCACGACGACCGGACCGACCGCTGCGCCCCTGGCCGGCGAAGGGCGCGCCCAGCGGGATCTGCGGGTCGGTCGCGAGCGACCGCTGGGCGGCGCCGAGCTGTGGTGGTGGCTGTTCATGCGGATCAGCGGCCTGCTGCTCGTGTTCCTGGCGCTCGGCCACGTCGCCGTCATGCACCTGATGGACGGTGGTGCGGAGCGGATCGACTTCGGCTTCGTCGCGACGCGCTGGAGCTCGGTGTTCTGGCGCACGTGGGACTGGCTGATGCTGATGCTCGCGCTGATCCACGGCGTGAACGGCCTGCGCAACATCACCCTCGACTACGTCGCTCGGCCGGGTCTGCGCTTCGCACTGACCATGGCGACCTACGTGCTGGCGCTCGTCCTGATGGTGCTCGGCACCGTCGTCGTCGTCACGTTCGACCCCTCGGCCTGGCCGGGCGCGGTGGGCTAGCGAGCGATGGTCACGACCCACACCTACGACGCGCTGGTCGTCGGCGGCGGAGGTGCCGGGATGCGCGCCGCGATCGAGCTGTCCGATCGCGTCCGAACCGCGGTGATCTCGAAGCTGTATCCGACCCGCTCGCACACCGGCGCCGCGCAAGGCGGGGTCTGCGCCGCCCTGGGCAACACCGAGGAGGACCACCCCGAGTGGCACGCCTTCGACACCGTCAAGGGCGGCGACTACCTCGTCGACCAACCGGCCGCGATCCTGATGTGCGAGGAGGCGGTCGAGGCCATCTACCAGCTCGAACGGTGGGGGCTCCCCTTCAACCGCACCCCTGACGGCCGGATCGACCAGCGCCGGTTCGGCGGTCACACGGCCAACCACGGGGAACGTCCCGTCCGCCGCGCCTGCTACGCGGCCGACCGCACCGGGCACATGATCCTGCAGACCCTCTACCAGCAGTGCGTGAAGCGCGACGTGCGGTTCTTCAACGAGTTCTACGTGCTCGACCTGCTTCGCGCCGACGACGGCCGCACCGCCGGCGTCGTTGCCTACGAGCTCGCCACCGGCGAGCTCCACGTGTTCCGCGCCAAGGCCGTGGTGTTCGCGACGGGTGGGTACGGGCGGATCTTCCGCGTCACCTCGAACGCGCACGCGCTCACCGGCGACGGTCCGGCGGTGGTGTGGCGCCGTGGGATCCCGCTCGAGGACATGGAGATGTTCCAGTTCCACCCCACGGGCCTGGCACGCCTCGGCGTCCTGCTGTCGGAGGCCGCACGGGGGGAGGGCGGCATCGTCCTCAACCGCGACGGGGAGCGGTTCATGGAGCGCTACGCGCCGACGATCAAGGACCTCGCCCCCCGGGACCTCGTCTCCCGGGCCATCTACCAGGAGATCCGGGAGGGCCGAGGCGCGGGCCCGAACGGCGACTGGGTCTTCCTCGACATCTCCCACCTCGATCCGGCCGTGATCGAGGAGAAGCTGCCCGACATCACGGAGTTCGCTCGGATCTACCTGAAGGTGGAGCCGACGGTCGAGCCGGTGCCGATCCAACCGACCGCGCACTACGCGATGGGAGGGATCCCGACCGACGTCGACGGACGGGTCGTGGTCGGTGCCGACGAGCGGGTCGTCCCGGGGCTGTACGCGGCGGGCGAGTGTGCGTGCGTGAGCGTGCACGGCGCGAACCGGCTCGGCACGAACTCCCTGCTCGACCTCGTCGTGTTCGGCCGTCGGGCGGGGCTGAGCGCCGCCCAGGACGCCTTGGAGGGGTCGCTTGCGCCCCTGCCCGAGGACCCCGCCGGGCCGACCCTCGCGATGCTCGATGCGATCTTGACCCGAACCTCCGGCGACAACGCGGCCGACATCCGCCGGGAGCTGCAGGACGCCATGTTCGACCTGGCCTTCGTCGTACGAAGCGAGACCAGCCTCACGAAGATGCGGGAGATCCTCGGCGGCCTGCGGGAGCGCTACGCGCGGGTGGCGATCGGCGACCGGGGGTCCATCTACAACACGGACCTGATGGAGGCGGTGGAGCTCGGCTTCCTGCTGGACTGCGCGGAGGCGCTCGTTGTGAGCGCGCTCGCGCGGACGGAGAGCCGGGGAGCTCACTACCGCGAGGACCACCCCCTGCGCGACGACGCGAACTGGCTGAAGCACACCCTTGCGACCCGCCGCGAGGACGGCTCGGTCGAACTCGACTACAAGCCCGTGAAGATGGGCCCCTACGTGCCGATGGAGCGCAAGTACTGATGACGACCCCGGGCGAGATCCTGCAGACGTCGGACCGGCGCGAGGTCCGAGCGCGCCCGGATCGCATCACCCTCGAGGTCGTGATCCGTCGCTTCAACCCGGAGCGTGGCGAGGACTCGTGGTGGGACGAGTTCCGGGTGGAGTGCGATCCGCTCGAGCGCCTCGTCGAGGTGCTCCACCAGATCAAGTGGTACCAGGACGGGACGCTCGCCTTCCGACGGTCCTGCGCTCACGGGATCTGCGGTTCCGATGCGATGCTGATCAACGGGCGGAACCAGCTCGCCTGCAAGGTCTTGGCGCAAGACGTCGCGCCCACGGTCCGGATCGAGCCGATCCGCGGGCTCCCGGTGCTCAAGGACCTGATCGTCGACCTCGAGCCCTTCCTGCAGGGGTACCGGTCGGTCCTCCCCTACCTGATCAACGAGTCGGGGGAGCCCGAGCGCGAGCGGCTGCAGTCCCCCGAGGAGCGCGCCCGGTACGACGACACGACGAAGTGCATCCTGTGCGCCGCCTGCACGACGTCGTGCCCCGTGTTCTGGGGCGACGAGGGCTACGTCGGCCCCGCCGCGATCGTGAACGCGCACCGGTTCATCTTCGACTCCCGCGACGAGGCCGCCGACGAGCGGATGCGGATCCTGTCGGACAAGACGGGTGTGTTCCGGTGCCGCACGACCTTCAACTGCACGGACGCGTGCCCGCGCGGGATCGAGGTGACGAAGGCGATCCAGGAGGTCAAGCGGGCGATCCTGTTCGAGCGCTTCTGAAGGTCCCGGGACCGACCGTGCCCCGCCCTGTGCGCCCGCGTAGGCTCCCGCCATGGCCCACCGGATCACGCTGATCGCCGGCGACGGCATCGGCCCGGAGGTCGCCCAGGCCGCCCGACTCGTCCTCGAGGCCACGGGGGTGCCGATCGAGTGGGAGGAGCGGCTCGCTGGGGTCCGTGCGCTCGAGGCGGAGGGCGAGCTCCTCCCCCGAGCCACGTTGGCGGCGATCCGGGCGTCACGGGTGGCGCTGAAGGGGCCCATCACGACCCCGGTGGGAGGCGGCTTCCGCAGCGTGAACGTCGCCCTGCGCCAGGAGCTGGACCTGTTCGCCGCCGTCCGGCCGGCGCGGGCGCTGCCGGGCGTGCCGATCCGTCACCCGGCGGTCGACCTCGTGATCGTCCGCGAGAACACCGAGGACCTCTACCAGGGGATCGAGTACGAGGCCGGGGCGCCCGCGACCCGCACGCTCGCCGAGGAGCTGCGCGCCCTCGGTGGCTACGAGCTCCGCCCGGACGCGGGCGTGACGATCAAGCCGATCTCCGTCTCGGGCACGCGACGGATCGTGCGGTTCGCCTTCGAGTACGCCCGGGCCAACCGCCGACGCAGGGTCACGGTCGTGCACAAGGCACCGATCCTGCGCACCAGCGACGGCCTGTTCTTGGCCACGGCCCGCGAGCAGGCCGCCGAGTACCCCGACGTCGACTGGGACGAGATCCAGGTCGACCACCTATCCAGCCGCCTCGTTCGCGACCCGAGCGGGTTCGACGTCCTCGTGCTCCCCAACCTCTACGGGGACATCCTGAGCGATCTGGCCGCCGGCCTGGTCGGCGGCCTCGGCCTGATCCCGGGGGCGAACATCGGCTGGGAGTACGCGGTGTTCGAGCCGGTGCACGGCAGCGCGCCCGACATCGCCGGGCGGGGCCTCGCGAACCCGATCGCGATGATCCTGTCCGGCGCGATGCTGCTCGCCCACGTCGGCGAGCTCGAGGCGGCCGCCCGGGTGCGGGCCGGGGTCGATGCCGTCCTCGCCGACGGCTCGGTCCGCACGCCCGATCTCGGCGGCACCGCGACGACCGACGAGCTGGCCCGGGCGATCGAAGCCCGCGTGCGCGGGACCTGACGGCCGAGCCGCCCCGACGGCCCGCCCGGGCGCGGTTCCTGGAGGCTCCCCGCGACGGCTCGGTGGGGTGGGAGACTCCGTGGCGATGGCCGAACCCTCTCTTGCCGCCGGCGCCGATCTGCGGCTGCGACGCGCCGGGTTCCTGGCGGCCGCCGCAGGCGCGTGCTCGGTCGGGATCGGGGCGCTGCTTCCGTGGCTGGCCGTGGGGGCAGACGGGCTCCCGGCCGAGCTCACCCCCTCCGACCGAGGGATCGACCACGCCGCGGGGATCGCCGCCCTAGCCCTGGCCGTCCTCGTGCTCGTCGCGACGCTCGTCGCGCGCGTGGGAGGCGGCGGGAGGGCTCGACGCGGCGCCGCCGCGCTCGCGCTCGTCGCGGCCCTCGGAGCCCTGGGCGTCGCGGCGTGGTTCGCGCTCGTCGCTCCGACGCGGGCGGAACGCGACGTCGCCGGGGAGATCGCCCGGCTCCTCGGCGTCGAGGAGCTCCCGACCGAGGCCCGCGCGGCCCTGCACGCCGAGCGGCTCGGAGGCCTGTGGCTCACCCTGGTCGGCGGCGGCGTGGCCACGGCGGGGGGCGCGCTCACGCTCGCGTGGGCGCGCCGGGCTCGGCCGGCGCCGACCGCGACCGGCGGCTAGAGGCCGGCGAGGTCCCGGCACTTGCTCCGGATCGCCTCGGCCGCGGTCCGGAGCTGCGCGAGCTCCTCGTCGTTCAGATCGATCTCGACGATGTCCTCGACCCCCTCGCGGCCCAGGCGGGCCGGCACCCCGAGGTAGACGTCGGCGATCCCGAACTGCCCCGTGGTCCAGGCGCACACCGGCAGGGTCTCCTTCGTGTCCAGCGCGATCGCCCGGGCCATGGCCACGACGGCCGCGCTCGGGGCGTAGTAGGCCGAGCCCGTCTTCAACAGGCCCACGATCTCGGCGCCCGCGTCGCGCGTGCGCTGGAACAGCCGGTCGAGCGTCGCGGCGTCGACGAGCTCGGGCAGCGGCCGACCGTCGACGGTCGCGTGCCGCGGCAGGGCCACCATCTGCTCGCCGTGCGACCCGAGCGTCATCGCCTCGACGACGCTCGGCGAGACCCCGAGCTCCTCCGCGATGAACCACCGCAGGCGCGCCGAATCGAGCACACCCGCCATGCCCATCACCCGCTGTCGCGGAAACCCGCTCCGCTCCGCTGCGAGGAACGTCATCTCGTCAAGCGGGTTCGACACGACGATGATGATCGCGTCCGGTGATCCCGGCACGACCGCGTCGACCACGCTCGAGACGATCTCAGCGTTCTTCGCGAGCAGGTCCATCCGGCTCATCCCCGGCTGTCGAGGGAACCCGGCCGTGATCACCACGAGGTCGCTGCCCGCGGTCTCGGCGTAGTCGTTCGTCCCCACGATCGCCGGTTCGTAGCCCTCGATCGGCGCGGCCTGCCGCAGGTCGAGGGCGATCCCCTGCGGCTTGCCCTCGATGATGTCGATCAGGCACACCTCGCCCAAGCCCTTCTCGAGCAGTCGCATCGCGGTCGTCTGCCCCACGAAGCCGCTGCCCACGACGGTGATCTTCATCCACGCGCTCCTTGCTCGTGCGGTCGTCGGCCGGGCCATGCTAGCGACCGAGGGGACCGGGCCGGCGACCTGCGCCGGTTCGCCCCAGCTCAGGCCCCGTATTTGCGCAGCCGCCCAGCCGCGGCCATCAGCTGCGGCAGCAGCGTGAGCGACGGTCGCAGACCGAGGGCCCCGGAGCGGCACCAGCGCTCCCCGAACCGCTCCACCTCGTCGCGTCCCGCCCGCGCCGCGTGGACCAGCAGCGGAACCGGGTGCCAGGAGTGCGCGGCGAGGGAGGCGGGCGTGGCGTGGTCGCCGGTGACCGCGATCACGTCGGCGGCCGCGCGCTCGAGGATCACCGGCAGCCGGGCGTCGAGCCGCTCGATCGCGGCGACCTTCGCCTCGGCATCGCCGTCCTCCCCCGCCGCGTCGGCGTCCTTGTAGTGCCAGAAGACGAAGTCGTGACCCCGAGCGTCGTCGAGCAGGGCGACCGCGGCGTCGAGGTCCGCGGGGGGGCCGAGGACCTCGAAGCCCGCGAGCGTCGCCAGCCCCCGGTACATCGGATAGACGGCGATCGCCGCAGCCCGCATGCCGGTCCGCGCTCGGAACGGAGGGAGGTCCACCGGCCCCGACCACCCCCGCAGCAGCAGACCGTTCGCGTCGGCACGCCCCGCGAGGATGGTCCGCGCCTGCTCCGAGAGCTCGGCGACAGCGGCGGCGGTCGCCGCGGCCGCGGGGTTCAGCGGACGGGGGGGCAACGGTGGGGAGCCGGTCCGCTGGGGGTCGGTGTCGCTCACGCGTGGATCGAGCCCGGGTCCGCGGAGCACCACGAGCACGCGGTGACCGCGCTCGTGGTGGAAGGACGCGCGGACCCCGTCGAGCCGGACCTCGCGCTGCAGCCGGTCGACGACCTCGCGGGCGCGGACGTCGTCGATCCGGCCCGCCCGTCGATCGACGACGGTCCCGTCGGCCGCGACCCGGCACAGGTTCCCCCGAGCGGCGACGTCGCCGGGCTCGAGCCGAACGCCGAGCCCCGCGGCCGACAGGACCCCGCGGCCGAGCTCGTAGGCGGTCGGGTCGTAGCCGAAGAGCGCCAGGTGCCCCGGGCCCGACCCCGGGGTGATGCCCGGCCCGACCGGCTCGAGCATGCCCGTGAGCCCCTCGGCGGCCAGACGGTCGAGGTTCGGGGTGTCGGCCTCCTCGAGCTCGGTGCCGCGCGCTGCTGAGGCGACGCCGCCGAGCCCGTCGAGCACGATCAGTAGGATCCGCCCACCGTCTTGCGCGAGCGAGGCGAGGTCCACGGCGGCCATGCTATCGGCGGCGGGTGGGCCTCACAGGCACGGCGAGGGGGGCGGGCCTCACAGGCGCGCGCAGATCGCCTCGGTCATCGCGACGGTTCCCACGGCCGGACGACCGTCCTCGGGCGCTCGAAGGTCCGGCGTCACGGCGGTGCCGTCGGCCAGCACGTCGGCGACGGCCGCCTCCAGCCGGTCGCCGGCTTCGGCCTCGCCGATGTGGCGCAGCAGCATCGCCCCCGACAGGATCGCCCCGACGGGGTTCGCTCGATTGCGCCCGGCCAGGTGCGGCGCCGTTCCGTGCGTCGCCTCGAACACCGCGAGCTCGAGGCCGTCGACGCCCCCGACGTGGGCGCCCGGCGCAAGCCCGGTGCCTCCGATCAGCCCCGCTCCCAGCTCGGCGACGATGTCTCCGTAGAGGTTGGGGAGCACGATCACGTCGAAGCGCCCGGGATCCTGGACGAGCTGCATGCACAGGGCGTCGATGATCCGGTCCTCGAAGGCGAGGTCGGGGTGCTCGGCGGCAACCCGTCGCGCGACCTCAAGGAACAGGCCGTCGGTCGTCTTCATGATGTTGGCCTTGTGGCCGGCGGTGAGCCGTCGGCGTCCGCGTCGGCGCGCCTCGGCGATCGCGAACCGGACGATCCGCTCGCTCCCCCAGGCGCTGATCGTCTTGATCGACAGCCCGCTGTCCTCGCGCACGCGCCGACCGGTGGTCTCCTCGATGAAGCGGATCAGCTCCTTGGCGGCGACGCTGCCCATCTCGAACTCGATCCCCGAGTACGAGCCCTCCACGTTCTCCCGCACGACGACGAGGTCGACGTCCCCGTAGACGCTCGGCACCCCCGGGTAGCGGCGACAGGGACGGACGTTCGCGTACAGGTCGAGCTCGCGGCGCAGGCGAAGGTTCACGCTGCGAAGCCCGCTCGTCACCGGCGTCTCGACGGGTCCCTTCAGGGCCACACGCGTCGCTCGGATCGCCGCCACCGTCGCAGCCGGCAACGGATCCCCGGTCCGCGCGTAGGCCCCGGCGCCCATCTCGCGGCGCTCCCAGGCGACGGGGACGCCGGTCGCCTCGACCGCCCGGCGAGCCGCCTCGACCACCTCCGGGCCGATGCCGTCTCCGGGGATCAGGGTCACGCGATGGGTCACGGCCCCGATATCCTTCCAGACGCGACCGGGGTCCCCCGGGCGCCGGCCGGCGGGCGGGAGGTATCGAGGTGACCGAGAAGGGCCTGCGCGACGTCGTCGCGGCCCAGACCCGCATCTCCGACATCGACGGCGAGCGGGGCAGGCTCTGGTACGTCGGGTACCCGATCGAGGACCTGGCCGAGCACGCGACGTTCGAGGAGGTCGTGTACCTCCTGCACCACGGAGAGCTGCCGACCCCCGCCCAGCTGGATCAGCTCGTCGGCTTCCTGACGCGTGAGCGCGGTCTGTCGCCGTTCGGGACGAAGATCATGCCGATCCTGGCCCACACCGCCTCGCCGATGTCGATGCTGCGCACGATGGTCTCGGGGACCTCCACCTACGACCCCGACGGCTGGGACGAGTCCCCCGAAGCCCAGTACCGCAAGGCGCTCCGGCTGATCGCGCGGGTGCCCACGATGATCGCGACCTACCACCGCCTGCGGACCGGGCAGGAGGTGATCCCGCCGAACCCCGAGCTGTCGCACGCCGCGAACTTCCTGTGGATGCTCCATGGGGAGGAGGCCCGCCCCGACGACGTCCGCGCGATGGACGTGTCGTTCATCCTCTACGCCGACCACACGATGAACGCCTCGACCTTCACCGCGCGGATCATCGCCTCGACCCTGGCCGACATGTTCAGCGCCATCACCGGGGCGATCGCCGCTCTCAAGGGCCCGCTGCACGGCGGGGCGAACGAAGAGTCGATGAAGATGCTCGAGGAGATCGGCAAGCCCGAGAACGCGTCCGCCTACGTCGCCGAGCGCCTCGCACGCAAGCAGAAGATCTTCGGGTTCGGCCACGCGGTGTACCGGACGATGGACCCGCGGGCCACGATCTTCCGTGAGTTCTCCCGCCGCGTCGGCGAGGCCCACGGCGACCTGCGCTGGTACGAGATCTCGCGTGCGGTCGAGGAGTCGACGTTCGAGCAGAAGGGCCTGTACCCGAACGTCGACTTCTACGCGGCGAGCGTCTACCACATGCTCG
The DNA here is from genome assembly GCA_026003015.1 of Actinomycetota bacterium. GTDB lineage: Bacteria > Actinomycetota > UBA4738 > UBA4738 > HRBIN12 > BPGL01. Next base: position 988,926 of record BPGL01000001.1, read on the forward strand.
GGATCCCGACCGACCTGATGACGCCGATCTTCGCGCTCGCCCGCATGGCCGGCTGGACGGCCCACGTGCGCGAGCAGTACGCGGACAACCGCGTGATCCGCCCCGACAGCGAGTACGTCGGACCACCCGAGCGCCGCTGGGTTCCGCTCGAGGCCCGCGCCTGACGGCCCTCAGTCGAGCACCGGGCGCGGGAAGAGTCCGGTGCGCTCGACCAGCTCACGCGTGAGCGCGTCCCGCCCCATCGCCATCACGTGCACACCGGCGAACCCCCCGATCGCGCGGATCGACGCCACGAGCTCCGCGGCGAGGTCGAGTCCGACCGCGGAGGCGTCCGGACCGGCCTCCTCGAGCGCGGTGACCATCTCGGGGGGGACGACGACGCCCGGCACGCGCCGGGCGAGGTAGCGGGCCTGCCCGGCGCTCGCGAGCGGCAGCACGCCCGCGAGCACGGCCGCGCGCTCGAACAGGCCTCGGGAGCGCTGGGCCTGCGCCCAGCCGGCGAGCCGATCCGCGTCGTAGGCGATCTGCGTGATCACGAAGTCGGCACCCGCCTCGAGCTTGGCCTCAAGTCGCCGCGGGTCGTACGGCTCGGCGAAGGGCACGTCGGCCACGCCGATCAAGAACCGCGGCGGGTCCTCCAGCTCGTCCCCGGCGAGCGTCGTTCCCTCGTCGCGCATCCGTCGCGCGAGCCGGATCGCGTCCTCGACCCGCAGATCGCCCACGGCCACCGCCTCGGCGTGGTCGCCGGCCGCGACCGGGTCCCCGCTCAGGCAGAAGAGGTTGCGGGCGCCGAGCGCCCAGGCCCCGAGCAGGTCCGCCGTGTAGGCGAGCCGATTGCGGTCCCGCACGGTCAGCTGGACCGTCGGCTCGATCCCCGCCTCGTGCACGAAGCGGGCCCCCGCCAGAGGCGACATGTGCGCGCGGGCGGTCGGGTTGTCCGTCACGTTGACGGCGTCGACGTAGCCCACCAGAGCCCGCGCGTGGGCCGTCACCGCCGCCCCCGAGGCACCCCGCGGCGGCACGATCTCCCCGGTGACGGCGAACCGTCCGGCTCGAACGGCCGCGGCCAGACGGCCGCCGACGTCGGCCCCGATCACCGGTAGGCCTGCAGCTCCGCGGCCGCGACGGTGTTGACCATCAGCATCGCGACGGTCATCGGGCCGACGCCCCCGGGCACCGGCGTGATCGCGCCGGCGATCTCCGCGACCTCGTCGAAGCGCACGTCCCCGACGATGCCCTCGGGCGTGCGGTGGATCCCGCAGTCGACGACCGTCGCCCCAGGCCGGATCATCTCGGCGCGGATCAGTCCGGGAACGCCGGCCGCGGCCACGACGATGTCGGCGGCGCGGGGTGTGAGCGGCCAGGTCGCGGGTCTTGATGTGGGTGGCCGTGACGGTCGCGTTGCCCCGGATCGAGTTCTGCGCGAGCATCACCGACAAGGGGGAGCCCACGAGGTCGCCGTAGCCGACGATGCACACCTCAGCGCCTTCGAGTGGGATGTCGCTGCGCAGCAGGAGCTCGACGATGCCGTAGGGGGTGGCCGGTAGGAAGGTCGGCCCCTTGCGCAGCATCATCCCGATGTTCAGCGGGTGCAGCCCGTCGACGTCCTTCTCGGGGGCGATGGCCCGTTGGACGTCGAGCTCGCTCAGATGCTCGGGGAGCGGGAGCTGGACGATGATGCCGTGGATCTCCGGATCGCGGTTCAGGCGACGGATCGTGGCCATCAGCTCGTGCTCGGTCACGTAGGCGGGCAGGTCGACCTGCTCCGAGCGGATCCCCACGTCGGCGCAGGCCTTGTGCTTCTGCCCGACGTAGATCCGCGAGGCCGGATCGTCGCCGACCAGCACCGCCGCCAGACCCGGCACGATCCCCCGCTCGGCCAACGGCCGGACCCGCTCGCTCACCTCGCTGCGGATCTGGGCCGCGATCGCCTTGCCGTCGAGGATCCTGGCGGTCACGGAGCGCATCCTACCGGAGCGACGATCCGTTCCGGCTAGTGGCGGAAGTGCCGAACCCCGGTCAGCACCACGGCCATCCCGTGGGCCGCGGCGGCCGCGAGGACGGCCTCGTCGCCCTTGGAGCCCCCGGGGTGGATCACGGCGGTGCAGCCGGCCGCGGCGGCCACCTCCAAGGCGTCGGGGAACGGGAAGAAGGCGTCGCTTGCCAGGACCGCCCCCCGAGCCCGCTCCCCCGCCTTGCGCGTCGCGATCCACGAGGCGTCGACCCGCGACATCTGCCCCGCGCCGATCCCGACCGTCGCGCCGTCCTTCGCGAGCACGATCGCGTTCGATTTCACGCGCCAGGCGACCGCCCAGGCGAGCTCGAGGTCGGCCCGCTCGCGCTCCGTGGGCGGGCGGCTCGAGACGACGCGCCGCTCTCCGAGCGGCTCGCCCAGCACGTCGGGGTCCTGGACGAGGGCGCCGCCCGGGAGCGTGCGGACGTCCGGGCCGGGCAGCAGCTCGAGGGGCGCGCGGACGACCCGCAGGGACGGACGCTCGGCGAAGGCCTCGAGCGCGCCGGGATCGAACGCCGGCGCGATCACGACCTCGGTGAAGACCTCTCGCATCGCGTCGGCCGCCGCCGCGTCCACGGACCCACGGAACGCCACGATCCCGCCGAAGGCGCTCACCTCGTCGCAGGCGAGGGCCGCGCGGTAGGACTCGGCGGCCGATGCGTGCGCCGCCACGCCGCAGGGGTTGTTGTGCTTGACGATCACGCACGCCCCCTCGGGAAGGGCGAGCGCGAGCTCGTAGGCCGCCCATGCGTCGAGCCAGTTGTTGAACGACATCTCCTTGCCCTGGAGCACCTCGGCGCCACCGAGGAACCCCGGTCCGCCGACCTCGACGTAGGCGCCGCCGCGCTGGTGCGGGTTCTCCCCGTAGCGCAGGTCGGCCGTCTTGGCGAGCGCGAGCCCGACGAACGCGGGAAGCCGGTCGCCGTCCGCCTGCGAGCGCGCGAACCAGCCGGCGACCGCCGCCTCATAGGCGGCCGTGTGCGCGAACGCCGCCGCGGCCAGCGAGCGCCGGGTCGCCGCCGACAGCGCCCCTTCGCGGCGGAGCTCCTCGAGGATCGCGGGGTAGCGGCCGGGGTCGACGACCACGGCGACGCACGCGTGGTTCTTCGCCGCGGCCCGGACCATCGCCGGGCCTCCGATGTCGATCTGCTCGACGACCTCCTCGGGCCCCGCCCCGCTCGCAACCGTTTCCCGGAAGGGGTAGAGGTTCACGACGACGAGGTCGAAGGGCTCGATCCCGTGCCTCACGAGCTCCTCGACGTGCTCGGGCCGCCGCCGATCGGCGAGGATCCCCGCGTGGATCCTCGGGTGCAGGGTCTTGACCCGGCCGCCCAGCATCTCCGGGGATCCCGTCACCTCCTCGACCGACGTGACCTCGACGCCCGCCTCGCGCAGGACCGCCGCCGTCCCTCCGCTGGACACGAGCTCGACGCCGAGCTCGCGCAGTCCTCGGGCGAGCTCCACGAGCCCGGTCTTGTCGTGGACCGCGAGCAACGCGCGGCGGACGCTTCCGACCTCAGCCATCGACCTCCCCCTCGATCCAGACGCGCCGGCCCTCGACCCGCAGCCGACCCTCCACGAGCGCCGCGGTCGCCCGCGGCAGGAGCCGGTGCTCGACCGCGTGGATCCGCTCGGCCAGGCTCGCCTCCGTGTCCTGCGGGCGGACCTCGACCGCCTCCTGGAGCACGACCGGGCCGTGATCCATCTCCTCGTCGACGAGGTGAACGGTGACGCCGGTGACGCGCACCCCGTAGGCGAGCGCGTCCGCGATCGCCCTCGTCCCGGGAAAGGCGGGCAACAGGGCCGGGTGGACGTTGAGCATCCGGTCGCGGAACGCCTCCACGATCTGGGGACCGACGATCCGCAGGTAGCCGGCCAGCACCACGACGTCGATCCCGCGGGAGCGGAGCAGCTCCAGGAGCGCCTCGTCGTGCGCGGTCCGGTCGGGGAAGGCCCCGGGGTCCAGGTGCACCGCCTCGACCCCGCGGGATCGGGCGCGCTCGAGCGCCCGGGCCTGCGCGCGGTCCGACACCACGAGGACGATCTGCGGCCCAACCCTGGGGTCGTCCAGCAACGCCTGCAGGTTCGTGCCGGCCCCCGACGCCAACACCGCGACCCGCCCGCCCATCAGGCCGCTCACGCTACCATCGTGCCCGAGCCCGACCGACCGCCGCTCCCCGACGGGGCGGCATGACACGACGGCCACCCCGGCCGCGCCCGGGACGGCCCGGAGGACGACCGTGAAGACGTGCCCCTACTGCGCCGAGCTGATCAAGGACGAGGCGATCAAGTGTCGCTACTGCTACTCCGACCTCACGGCGCCCCGAGAGGTCGCCCTGGCGCAGCGACCCCCCGAGCCCGAGGCGAGCGCCGAGCCCGAGGCGAGCGCCGAGCCCGAGGCGAGCGCCGAGCCCGAGGCGAGCGCCGCCTCATCGGCCGACGGCGCGCGGACGCCGGTGCGCTACACGCATTCGGGCTACCGCTACGTGCTCGGCTACGGGGAGGACTTCTTCGGGATCTGGGACCGCCGCTCCCCGAGCGCGCCGGCGGAACGCTGGCCGCGCACCGACGAGGGCTGGCGGGAGGCGTGGCTGCGCTTCGCGAGCCTCGAGCCGAACCACCAGCCCGTCGAGGAGGGATCCTCGAGCGCCGGGGAGCCCTCGAACCAGCCGCTGCAGTACACCCACTCCGGCACGCGCTACCTCCTCGGGTACGGAGCCGACTTCTTCGGGATCTGGGACCGACAGGACCCCAGCAGGCCGATCGAAACCTTCCCGCGCACCGACGAGGGCTGGGCGGAGGCCTGGCGGCGCTACGTCGCGATCGAGGACACCTTCGTGGAGGTCACGAGCGGCGCCTAGGCGTCCGTCGCCCGCCGGTCCAGGCGCTCGGCCACGAGGTCGGCCACCTCGCTCGGCGTCCTGGCCACGGCCACGCCGGCGGCCTCGAGCGCCTCGGCCTTCCCCGCGGCGGTCCCGGTGGAGCCCGTCACGATCGCGCCGGCGTGCCCCATCCGCTTGCCCGGCGGCGCCTCGAACCCCGCGATGTAGGCGACGACCGGGGTGCGGACGTGGTCGGCGATGTAGGCGGCCGCGCGCTCCTCGTCGTCGCCCCCGATCTCGCCGGTCAGCACCACGAGATCGGTGTCGGGGTCGGCTTCGAAGCGCGCGAGGGCCTCGACGAACCCGATCCCGTGCACCGGGTCGCCGCCCATCCCCACGCAGGTCGACTGGCCGATCCCGCGTCGGGTGAGCTCGTGGACGATCTGGTAGACGAGGGTGCCGCTGCGGCTCACGAGCCCGACGCGCCCCGGCGTGCAGACCTCCCCGGGGATGATGCCGACGTTGGCGACCCCCGGCGTGATGACCCCGGGACAGTTGGGCCCCACGAGCTCGGTCGCGCCCCGACGCAGGTAGCTGTGGACCTCGGCCATGTCGCGCACCGGGATCCCCTCGGTGATGCAGACGACGAGCTCCACGCCCGCGTCGGCCGCCTCGAGGATCGCCTCGGCGGCGAATCGCGGCGGGACGAACACGACGGAGGTGTTCGCGCCCGTTTCCCGGACGGCCTCGGCCACCGTGTCGAAGACGGGGATGCCGTCGAAGGCCTGTCCTCCCTTGCCAGGCGTCACCCCGGCCACGACGCGCGTGCCGTAGGCGACGTTGCGGCGGGTGTGGAACGAGCCCTCGCTGCCCGTGATGCCCTGGACCACGACCCGGGTCTCGGCGCCGACGAGGATGCTCACGGCCCCGCCTCCCCCGCGAGCCGGGCGGCCTGCGCGGCGGCCTCGTCCATCGTGGGAGCGCTCACGATCCGCGGATGCGCGGCCTCCGCGATGATCCGCCGACCCTCCTCGGCGTTCGTCCCGTCGAGACGGAGCACGATGGGCACCGTCGCCTCGATCCGACCGAGCGCCTCGAGCACGCCCCGAGCCACCACGTCGCAGCGCGTGATGCCCCCGAAGATGTTGATGAGCACGACGCGCACCGCCGGGTCGGACAAGATCACCTCCAGCGAGGTGGCCATCGTGTCGGCGCTCGCGCCGCCCCCGACGTCGAGGAAGTTCGCGGCCCGGGCGCCGTAGCGGGCCACGACGTCGAGCGTGGCCATCACGAGCCCGGCGCCGTTGCCGATGATCCCCACCCGGCCGTCGAGCTTGACGTACTGCAGGCCGGCCTGGCGCGCGCGGCGCTCGACCTCGTCGATCGGGAACCGGTCCCGGAGCGCCGCCAGGTCGGGCTGGCGGACGAGCGCGTTGTCGTCGATCGTGACCTTCGCGTCGAGCGCGACGACGCGCCCGTCGACGAGCTCGACGAGCGGGTTGACCTCCACGAGGGTCGCGTCGGCCTCCCGCAGGAGCGAGAACAGGCAGCGGACGATCGCCGCGGCGCCCTCGCGCGCCGAAGGCGGGAAGACCCCGGTCAGCTCTCGCAGGTGGTAGGGGCGCAGCCCGAGCATCGGGTCGATCCGGACCCGTCGGAGGGCGCCCGGCCGCTCGGCCGCCAGGGCCTCGATCTCCACGCCGCCCTCAGCGGTCGCGAGCCCCACGTAGTCGCCGCTCGAGCGGTCGAGGAGGAAGGACGCGTACAGCTCGCGCTCGATGGGCAGCCGCTCCTCGACGAGCACCCGATCCACGGGGTGGCCCGCGAAGCCTTCCGCGAGCATCCGCGCGGTCCGGCGGGCCGCCTCGTCGGGCGAGTCCACGAGCGCCACGCCGCCCCCCTTGCCCCGGCCGCCCGCCTGGACCTGCACCTTGACGACCGCCGCACCGCCGAACCGCCGGGTCGCCTCGGCAGCCTCCTCGGGGCTACGGGCGACGACCCCCTGGGGGACCGGGATCCCGTGGGCTCGGAACAGGTCCTTGCCCATGTGCTCGTAGAGGTCCACGGCGATCTCGACCGCCCTCGATCAGCGCCTCGCGGCGGCCGCGCGACGGTCGAGCCGGTCGCGCAGCCAGGCCACGATCTCCTCGGTCGACGCGCCCGGCGTGAAGATCCGCTCGACCCCTTGCGCCTGCAGCGCCTCGACGTCCTCGGGCGGGATGATCCCGCCGCCGAAGACGACGACGTCGTCGGCGCCCCGCTGGCGCAGCAACCGGATCACCTTGGGGAACAGGGTCATGTGCGCCCCGGAGTGCAGGGACAGCCCGACGGCGTCGGCGTCCTCCTGGATCGCCGTCTCGACGATCTGCTCCGGCGTCTGGTGCAGACCCGTGTAGACGACCTCGAACCCCGCGTCGCGCAGCGCGCGCGCCACGATCTTGGCCCCACGGTCGTGCCCGTCGAGGCCGGGCTTGGCGACCACGACGCGGTAGGTGTCCCCCATCGCGCGGGCAGTCTAGCGAAGACGCATCCCGCGCTCTGGGTCGGGGCCGGCCATCCCACGCCGATCCCCGGCGGCCGGACGACGACGCTGGGTCACCGGGCCGCCCGGTAGACGATCACCTCCACGCGCTCCAGGGTGATCATCCCGTCCCCGATCATCCCGTCCAGCACGGGTAGGATCCGATCGATGTTCTCGGCCGTGTCCGCGATCTCCACGACGATCGGCAGATCCTCGCTCAGCCGGAGCAGCCGCGTCGTGTGGATGTGCGATCGGGCTCCGAACCCCTCGATCCCCCGCAGCACCGTCGCTCCCGCGAGGCCCGCCTCGCGCGCGCGGCGCACGATCGCCTCGTACAACGGACGGCCCTCGTAGCGGTCCGACTCCCCGATGAAGATGCGAAGCAGGCGTCCCTCGCCCTCGAAGCGCGTCACAGCGACCTCCCTACGACGGTGCCGAGCCACAGCCCCACGAACCCGAGGCCGAGGCTGGCGACGACGTTGCCCGCGGCGGGCCACACCGAGCCGTCCTCGAGCATCCGGAACGTCTCGAGCACGAACGTCGAGAACGTCGTGTAGGCCCCGAGCATCCCCACGGTGAGGGCCGTGCGGAGCACCGGGCTCGTCACGACGCGCCCTTCGATGAGCGCGCCCACGACGAAGCCGAGCGCGAAGCAGCCCGTCACGTTCACGACGAGCGTTCCCCAGGGGAACGAGCTCCACCGCTCGGCGACCAGCCCCTCGAGCGCGTAGCGCGCGAGGGCGCCCACCGCTCCCGCGATCCCGACCGCCACCGCCATCCGCATGGACCCCTCCTTCGACGTCGGTAGGGGTCATCAGCCGGGATCGGCGGTTCAGGGCGAACCCCATCGCCCGACGAGATGGTAGCGGATCCGTACACTGGAGCCCATGGCCCGCAAGCGGATCCAGATCCGACCGCCCGGCCTGCGCCCGACGACGAAGGTCGGCACGCTCGGCCCCTACCGGGGCAGGCTCGGCCTGGCGTGGGTGATCGCCCCCCTCGTCGCCGGCGTCGTGATCCTGATCGCGGGCATCGTCGCGCTCCTCCGGCTCCCGGCTTGACCCCCCGCTCGCGGCGGGGGTACACCTGCACGTGAGGGAGGGAGGCAGGACGATGCACGACGTCACGGTGATCGTCGAGGATCGTCCCGGCGCGCTCGCCGACATCGGCGAGGCGCTCGGGGAAGCCGGCGTCAACATCGAGGGCTTCGCCGGCTACGGCGAGCAGGGCCGGGGGGTGATCCACCTCCTCGTCGGGGACGCCGCGGCCGCCCGGGCCGCGCTCGAGGGTGCCGGCATCGCGGTCCACGGGTCGCAGGAGGCGATCGTCGTCGACATGTCGGCGGAGGCCGACCGGCCCGGGGCGCTCGGTCGTGCCGCCCGCCGGGTCGCCGACGCCGGCGTGAACATCCGCGTCGCCTACGTGGCCACGCACAACCGCGGGGTCATCGTCACCGACGACGACGCGAAGGCTCGGGAGGCGCTCGGGCTCTAGCGGCTCGGGGCGGTCGGCTAGGCTTCCCGCGATGCTCGAGGCCTACTGCTGGCCGCCCTCGGTGGCCCCCGGCGAACCCGTCGGGGTCCACGTCTCGACCGACGTCCCGGCCTTCGACGTGCGTGTCGAGCGCCAGGGCGCGGGCGTCGAGGTCCTCTGGCACGCACGCGCGAGGCGGGGAACCGTGCACCCGGTCCCTGCGAACGCGAGCGCGCGGGGGTGCGGGTGGCCGCCGGCCCTGGAGGTGCCCGTGGGCCGCGACTGGACCTCCGGCTACCACGCGGTACGCGTCTCGGCCGGGACGGAGGAGGCGGAGGCGTTCTTCGTCGTGCGGCCAGCAGATCCCGGGCCGATCCTGCTCGTGCTGTCCACGACGACCTGGCAGGCCTACAACGACTGGGGTGGGCCGTCCCTGTACACGGGCGGGACGCGCGTGTCGTTCGAGCGCCCCCTCGCACAAGGGTTCCTGCGCAAGCCGGAGCCCGCCCGGCGCAAGATGCAGCCCGAGCCCGACCGGGAGGCGCGCTGGTACTACGCCTGGGCCGAGCAGCTCGGCCTGTCGCCGTGGAGCGGGAGCGCCGGCTGGTCCACCTGGGAGGGCCCCTTCGTCCGGTGGGCCGAGACGGCCGGCTACCGGATCGACGTGGCCGTCTCCGAGGACCTCGAGCGGCGCCCCGAGATCCTCGACGGCCCTCGGCTGCTGCTGTTGGTCGGCCACGACGAGTACTGGTCCTGGGGCATGCGCGACGCGGTCGACGCCTTCGTCGCCCGCGGCGGCAACGTCGCGATCTTCAGCGGGAACACGTGCTGCTGGCAGATCCGCTTCGACGCGGACCACCGCGGCATGACGTGCTTCAAGTACCGGGCCGGGGAGGATCCCGTGCTCGGCACCGGAGACGAGCGCTTCCTCACCGGCCTGTGGTCCGATCGGCGGATCGGCCGCCCCGAGACGTCGACGATCGGGCTCACGTTCACCCGCGGCGGCTACTCGCGCTACGGCCTGGGGGTTCCGCGGGCATCGGGGGCCTACACGGTGTGGCGACCCGAGCACTGGCTGTTCGAGGGCACCGGTTTGCGCTACGGCGACGCCCTCGGGCTCGCCGATGCGATCGTCGCCTACGAGGTCGACGGCTGCGAGCTCGCGCTCGACGACGAGGGCCTGCCGGTTCCGACCCACGCCGACGGCGCCCCCGCGGCGCTGCGCGTGCTCGCGACCGCGCCGGCTCAGCTGTGGTCCCGCGAGGAGCAGCCGAGCCGCTACGCCGATGAGCCTGGGGAGCTCGAGCACGCGGCCGAGGCGGTGTTCGGTCCGTCGTGGCCCGACCACGTCGGGCGCCTGCGCCACAACCACGCGGTGCTCGGCGTCGTCGAGGAGCCGGGCCGCGGGACGATCGTGAACGTCGGGGTCACCGACTGGACCTACGGCCTCGTCGGGCGCGACCCGGCCGTGGAGCGGATCACGCGCAACGTCCTGGACCGCCTGAGCCGCTGAGCGCTCAGCTCAGCCGACCTTCGTGAGGGGCGCGTAGGCGAGCAACAGGCTCTTCTCTCCGACCTCGGCGAAGGCGACCCGCGCTTCCGCGTCCTCACCCTCGCCGCTGACCGTGAGCACGACGCCCTCGCCGAACCGCTCGTGCACGACGGTGTCGCCCGGGGCGATCGACGGCGGTGCACGTCGGGCGGTGCGCCCGGACGCCGTGCGCGCGGGGAGGCCGACCACCGTGTACCCGCCGGCGCCCCGACGCCCACGCGGTCGGGCGATCGACTCGGCCTCGCGACGGTCGAGGAGGTGCTCGGGAACCTCCTTGAGGAACCTCGAGGGCGGGTTGTACTGCGTCTGACCGTACAGCGTCCGGCTCCAGGCGTGCGTGAGGTAAAGGCGCTCCCGTGCGCGCGTGATCCCGACGTAGGCGAGCCGACGCTCCTCCTCGAGCTCCGCCTGGTCGGTCATCGACCGGAAGTGCGGGAAGATCCCGTCCTCGAGCCCGACGATGAACACGATCGGGAACTCGAGCCCCTTGGCGATGTGGAGCGTCATCAGCGTGACGCTCGAATCCTGCTCGTCGTACTCGTCCTGTTCCCCGACGAGGGAGACCTGCTCGAGGAAGGCGGCGAGGTCGGCGTCGGGGTCACGGGCCGCGAGCTCCTGGGCGACGCCGGCCAACTCCCGGAGGTTCTCGATCCTGCCCTCGGCCTCGAGCGTGCGCTCCTCCTCGAGCTCGGCGAGGTACCCCCGACTCCCGCGCCGCCATCTCCACGAGCCGCGGCGGCCCCATCCCCTCGTCGAGGTGGCGCTGCAGCGTCGCCAGGATCGAGGCGAAGCCCGCCACCGCGCCCTTCGCCCGGGCCCCGAGTACAGCGATCTCGTCGACGCGGCGGCACGCCTCCACGACGTCGATCCCCTCGTCGCGGGCGAAGGCCTCGAGCGCGGCGACCGTCTGATCGCCGATCCCCCGCTTGGGCGTGTTGACGACCCGGCGGAACGAGATCACGTCGCTCGGGTTCACGAGCAGCCGGAGGTAGGCGAGCACGTCCTTGATCTCCTTGCGCTGGTAGAAGCGCACGCCGCCGAACACGCGGTAGGGGATCCCGAGCCGCATGAAGACGTCCTCGAGCACGCGCGACTGGGCGTTCGTCCGGTAGAAGACGGCGACGTCGCGGTAGCGGTACCCCTCCTGTTCGCAGAGGCGCTCGATCTCGTTCGCGACGAAGAACGCCTCGTCGTGCTCGTCCTCCGCGCGGTAGCTCACGACGAGCTCACCCTCTCCGGCGTCGGTCCATAGCTGCTTGGGCTTGCGGAGCTGGTTGTGCGCGATCAGCGCGTTCGCCACCTCGAGGATCCGTTGCGTCGAGCGGTAGTTCTGCTCCATCAGGAACACGGCCGCCTCGGGGTAGTCGCGTTCGAAGTCGAGGATGTTCTGGATCGTCGCTCCTCGCCACGAGTAGACCCCCTGGTCCGCGTCCCCGACGACGCACAGGTTGCGATGCCCGGCCGCGAGCTGGTTCACGAGCCGGTACTGCGCACGGCTCGTGTCCTGGTACTCGTCCACGAGCAGGTACCGGAACCGCTCCTGGTAGTGAGCGAGCACCTCGGGGTGGCGATCGAAGAGCCGCACCGTCTCGGCGATGAGGTCGTCGAAGTCGAGCGCCCCCGCGTCGTGCTTGCGCACCTCGTAGACCTCGTAGACCCGCGCCACCGTCTCCTCGTACAGGTTCGCGGCCAGCTCGCGGAGCTCCGCCGGCGACAGGACGCGGTCCTTCGCCTTGCCGATCGCGGCGGCCAGCGCCCGGGGCGGGAAGCGTTTCGGGTCGAGGTTGAGATCGCGCAGGATCCCGGCGATCAGGCGCTCGGTGTCGGCCTCGTCGTAGATCGTGAAGCCCGAGGGAACGCCGAGGTGGTCGTGCTCTCGACGCAGGATCCTGGCGCACGCGGCGTGGAACGTGAGGATCCACATGCCGCGGGACACGCCCGGCCCCACGAGCGCCTCGACCCGCTCGGCCATCTCGCGCGCGGCCTTGTTCGTGAACGTGATCGCGAGGATCGCGAACGGTGAGACCCCGCGCTCGCGGATCAAGAACGCGATCCGGTGCGTGAGCGCCCGGGTCTTGCCGGACCCGGCGCCGGCGACGATCAGCACGGGCCCTTCGGTGTGGAGGACCGCCTCGCGCTGGATGTCGTTGAGGTCGGCCAACAGAGGGGGGGCGGCGCTCACGCCGTCCAGTGTATTGGGGCGCGCCGAGACGGTACGGTACAGGTCCATGAGCGCGCTCGACGCGGACCTCCGCGCGCCGACCGAGGCGCCCTCGGGCCCCCCTCCCTCCGACGCCTGGCGGGCTCCCGTGCGGTGGTTCGGCGTCCTGTGCCTCGTCGCCGCCGCGTTCCTCGCCGGCTACGTCGGTTGGCTCCTGTGGGGCACGGGCCTGGAGACGAAGGCCGCGCAGGCCGACCTCCGCGACGAGATCGAGGGGGCGATCGCCCGCGGGCCGGGTCCCGGGACACCGGAAACGCCCCTGCCGGGCGGCGCGTACGCGATCCTGCGGATCCCCTCGATCGACGTCGACGTCGTCGTCGTCGAGGGCACCGATCACGAGGCTCTGAAGAAGGGCCCCGGGCACTATCCCGACACCGCCGATCCGTGGGACGAGACCGGGCGGGTCGGGATCGCGGGCCATCGCACGACGTACCTGGCTCCCTTCTGGAACCTCGACCGGGTCCGTCCCGGGGATCGCATCGAGCTCCTCACGGCCCGCGGAACCTTCGTGTACGAGGCGACGCGCACCTTCGTGATCCCGGCGGAGGGATCGGGCGTCGTGCTCGATCAGACGCGCCGGCCGACGCTGGTCCTGACGACCTGCAACCCGCGCTTCTCGGCCGCCGAGCGCCTCATCGTCGAGGCGGACCTCGTCGACAGCTGAACCCGGGCGTCGGCCCGCGCGTACCCTTGCCGGGTGGATCCGACCGCAACCCTTCGGGGCGAGCCGGGTATCCGGGCCGCCTACGCCGCGTACGGAGCCGAGCTGTACGGCTTCGCGGTGCGCTCCCTCGGCGACCCGGGGCTCGCGGAGGAGGCGGTCCAGGAGACCTTCCTGCGGGCCTGGCGCCATTCCGAGCGCTTCGATCCGGAGGTCGCGTCGCTTCGGACGTGGCTGTTCGCGATCTGCCGCCACGTGGTCGTCGACCTCGCGCGCCGACGGGCCGCGCGACCGCTCGTCGCCGACGCGGTCGCCCCGGAGGCCGCGAGCGCCGACGACGTCGATCGCGCGCTCACGGCCTGGCAGGTGGAGGAGGCGCTCCGACGCATCGGCGAGGACCACCGCCGCGTGCTGATCGAGGTCTACTACCGCGCCCGGCCCTACGCGGAGGTCGCGGCCGAGCTCGGCGTGCCCGTCGGAACCGTCAAGAGCCGCGTCTACTACGGCCTGCGGGCGCTCCGCCTCGCCCTGGAGGAGATGGGGGTCGAGGGATGAGCGAGGGCTGCCGACCGTTCCGCGAGCAGCTCGGCCCCCTCGCGCTCGGCCACCTCCCCGACCCCGAGGTCGCGTCCGTGCGGGCCCACGTCGACGGCTGCGCCGACTGCCGGGAGGAGCTCCGGGCGCTCGAGGAGGCCGCGGGGGCGCTCGCCCTCGTCGATCCGGAGCTGCTCGACGAACCCCTGGCGCCGCCGCGCGGCCTGGGCGATCGGATCGTCTCGCTCGTCCGCGAGGAACGCCTGCTCGAGCAGCGCCGACGGCGGCGTCGGCTCACCGGTCTGCTCGCGGCCGCCGTCCTCGCCGGAGCGCTGGCCGCCGTCACGCTCGGGATCGCCCATGACCCCGGGGTACGGGTGCTGCTCGAGCCGCAGCGCGGCGGGCTCGAGGCGATCCCCGCCCGGCTGGTCGAGCGTCCCTGGGGCACGGAGGTCCGCCTGGAGGCCTCGGGCCTGCCGGCGGGCCGCTACGTGGTGTGGCTGCGCGAGCCCGACGACGACCGCGTGCCGGCCGGGTCGTTCGACGCCGTCGCGGACGCGGGCGAGGTCGTGCTCGCGAGCGCCCTCGCGATCGACGGTGCCGTGGGGATCGGGGTGAGCGAGGCCGACGGCACGACCGTGCTCTACGGCCACCTGCGCGACTGAGCCCGCGTCACTCCCACTCGATCGTTCCCGGCGGCTTGCTCGTGACGTCGTAGGCGACCCGGTTCACGCCGGGGACCTCGCGCACGATCCGGGACGCGATCCGATCGAGCACGTCGGCCGGCAGGCGAGCCCAATCGGCGGTCATCGCGTCCTGGCTCGTGACGGCGCGGACGATCACCGGATGCTCGTAGGTTCGCCCGTCACCCATCACCCCGACCGTGTGGACGTCGGCGAGGAGCACGCAGAACGCCTGCCAGGTCTCCTGTTCGAGCCCGGCCCTGCGGATCTCGTCGCGAACGATGCGATCGGCCGCCCGCACGATCGCGAGCCGTTCGGCCGTCACCTCCCCGACGATGCGCACGGCCAGGCCGGGCCCGGGGAACGGCTGGCGCCCGACGATCTCTTCGGGCAGCCCGAGCTCCGCGCCGATCCAGCGGACCTCGTCCTTGAACAGGTCGCGCAGCGGCTCGATCAACTCGAGGTCCATCCGCTCGGGCAGACCGCCGACGTTGTGATGGCTCTTGATCGTCGCCGCCGTGTGCGACCCGCTCTCGATCACGTCGGGGTAGAGCGTGCCCTGGACGAGGAACCGCGCCGATCCGTGGTCGCGGGCCACCTCCTCGAACACCCGGATGAACTCCTCCCCGATGATCCGCCGCTTGCGCTCGGGGTCGCGAACGCCGGCGAGCGCGGCGAGGAAGCGGTCGGCGGCCTTGACGTGGACGAGGGGGACCCGGAAGTGCCGGGCGAAGGTCTCCTCGACCTGGTCGGGCTCCCCCTCGCGGTTCAGGCCGTGGTCGACGAAGACGCAGGTGAGCTGGTCGCCGACGGCGCGGTGCACGAGGAGGGCGGCGACGCTCGAGTCGACGCCTCCCGACAGGGCGCACAGGACCTCGGCGTTGCCCACCCGCGCCCGGATCCGCTCGACCGAGGCCTCGATGATGTTCGTGGGGGTCCAGTCCGGAAGGAGCCCGCACGCCTCGTAGAGGAAGCGCTTCATCACGGCCTGGCCCCGGGGGGTGTGGGAGACCTCCGGGTGGAACTGGACGCCGTAGAGGCCGCGCTCGGGATCCTCCATCGCGGCGATGGGGATCCGGTCGGTCCGCGCCGTCACGCGGAACCCCGACGGCGCGCGGGTCACGGCGTCGCCGTGGCTCATCCAGACCGTGTCGCTGGCCGGCAGATCGGCGAGGAGCACGCCGGGGTCGAGGACCTCGAGCCGCGTCGCCCCGTACTCCCGCTCCCCCGTCGCCGCCACCTCGCCTCCGAGGGCCTGGGCCATCAGCTGGTGCCCGTAGCAGATCCCGAGGACGGGCACGCCGAGCTCGAACAACCCCGGATCCACCCCCGGGGCACCCGGCTCGTACACGCTCGCCGGGCCGCCCGACAGCACGATCCCGGCCGGACGTCGAGCGGCGAGGTCCGCCGGGGGCAGGTCGTGCCGGACGATCTCGGAGTACACGTGGGCCTCGCGGATCCGCCGCGCGATCAGCTGGGCGTACTGGGCGCCGAGATCGACCACGAGGACGGGGCGGGCGTCGGCCACGCCCCAACCGTAGCAGCCGGCGGCGCGTCGACCGCTAGTGCCCCATCCCGACGCGCTGAGCCGTCTGGTAGGTCTTGCCCTCGGTCTTGATCGAGGGCGCGATCACGAGCTCCGCCTTCTGGAACTCCTTGATCGTCTCGTAGCCCGTCGTGGCCATCGACGTGGCCAGCGCACCGAACAGGTTCAGGGTTCCGTCGTTCTCGTGGGCGGGGCCGAGCAGGATCTCCTCGAGCGTGGCGACCTGCTGGGTGCGAACCCGGGCACCCCTGGGCAGCGTCGGATGGAACGTCGCCATCCCCCAGTGGAACCCCCGCCCCGGGGCCTCGACCGCCCGGGTGAGCGGCGAGCCGATCATCACGGCGTCGGCTCCGCAGGCGATCGCCTTGGCGATGTCGCCGCCGGTGCGCATCCCGCCGTCGGCGATCACGTGGCAGTACCGCCCGGTCTCGTGCAGGTGCTCCCGTCGGGCGGCCGCGGCATCGGCGATCGCCGTCGCCTGGGGCACGCCGACCCCGAGCACCCCGCGGGTCGTGCAGGCGTTGCCCGGCCCGACCCCGACGAGCACGCCGATCGCCCCGGTGCGCATCAGGTGCAGCGCGGTCTGGTAGCTCGCGCATCCGCCGACGATCACCGGGAGGTCGAACCCTGCGATGAACCGCTTGAGGTTGAGGGGCTCGACCCGGGAGCTCACGTGTTCGGCCGACACCACGGTTCCCTGGATGACGAGGATGTCGAGCCCGGCTTCGAGCACGAGGGGCGCGTAGCGCTCGACCCGCTGGGGCGTGAGGGAGGCGCACGACACCACCCCGCCCTCCTTGATCTCGCGGATCCGCCGACCGATCAGCTCATCCTTGATCGGTTCGCGGTACAGCTCCTGCATGCGCCGCGTCGCCTTCTCGTCGGGGAGCGACGCGATCTCCTCGTAGACGGGCTCGGGGTCCTCGTAGCGCGTCCACAGCCCCTCGAGGTTGAGACAGGCCAGACCACCGAGCCGGCCGATCTGGATGGCGGTGGCCGGCGAGACGGCGGCGTCCATCGCCGAGGCCATCATGGGCAGCTCGAAGGTGTAGGCGTCGATCTCCCAGCGGATGCTGACGTCCTCGGGGTCGCGGGTGCGCCGCGACGGGACGATCGCGACCTCGTCGAACCCGTAGGCCCGGCGGGCCGTCTTGCCGATGCCGATCTCGAACTCCATCGATCACCCCCCGCGGCGGCCAGGGTAACAGCCACGGGTCCCCCGTTCAGGCCCGCCGGCTGCGAGGATTGAGACCGTGCTCGAGGTCCCGATCGCCCCGCGCGACGACGCGCCCTTCGCCGCGGTCCTCGATCCCGAGGACCTCGCCCGGTACCGGCAGGCGGTCGGTCGCGCGCGCCGACGCCTGGAGCAACGGAGGCTGTGGCACATCAACTCCACCCCGACCGGGGGCGGGGTCGCCGAGATCCTCGGGACGGTCCTCGGGTACCTTCGGCACGCCGGGATCGACGCTCGCTGGCTCGTGATCCGAGCGGACCCCGCCTTCTTCGCCATCACGAAGCGGATCCACAACCGGCTCCACGGCGAGCCGGGGGACGGCGGGGCGCTCGGTGACTTCGAGCGGGAGCACGTCGTCCGCGTGACCGAGGACAACCTGGCCCGGCTCCGCGACCTCGTGCGCCCCGGCGACGTGGCTTTCCTGCACGATCCCCAGCCGCTCGGGCTCGTTCCGGCGCTCACGAGGATGGGCGTCGAGGTGGTCTGGACCTGCCACGTCGGGGTCGACGAACCCAACGAGCTCGCCCGGGAGGCCTGGGCCTTCCTCCGCCCGTTCCTCGACGGTGCACGGGCGTTCGTCTTCACGCGGGCCGCCTACGTCTGGGAGGGCATCGAGCGGGATCGCGTCGTCATCCTGCCGCCGTGCATCGACGCCTTCTCCTTGAAGAACGTCGAGCTCGACGACGCCGCGCGAGACGCGATCCTCGCCGCCGCCGGCGTCCTTCCCGCGCGTGTCCCGGGCGACCCCGTCTTCCGACGCGGCGACGGACGGGAGGGCCGGGTGACGCACGCGGCCGACGTCCGGCACGTGGAGCCGATCCCCGCCGAGGCACGGCTCGTGGTACAGGTCTCCCGATGGGACCGCCTGAAGGACCCGGTGGGGGTCCTGCAGGGGTTCGCCCGGCACGTCGAGCGTCGCGACGTCCACCTGGTCCTGGCCGGACCGGCCCCCGCGGCCGTCGCCGACGACCCCGAGGCCATGGAGGTGCTCGACGAGGTCGAGGGCGCGTGGGAGGAGCTCCCCCCCGACGCACGCCGCCGGGCTCACCTCGTGAACGTCCCGACGGTCGACGTCGAGGAGAACGCGGTCATCGTGAACGCGCTCCAGCGACGGGCCGACGTCGTCGTCCAGAAGAGCCTGGCCGAGGGGTTCGGGCTCACCGTCACCGAGGCGATGTGGAAGCGGCGCCCGGTCGTCGCGAGCCGGGTCGGCGGGATCCAGGACCAGATCGTCGACGGCGAGCACGGTCGACTCGTCGATCCCCGCGACCTCGCGGCGTTCGGCGCCGCCGTGGAGGCGGTGCTGGCCGACCCCGACGCTGCCTCGACGCTCGCAGACGCGGCGCACGATCGGGTCCGTCGCTCGTTCCTCGCGCCGCACTACCTCGCCCGCGGCCTCGAGCTCCTCGAGCGGCTCGACGGGTGAGCCTCAGCCCTCCTGGCGAACCGTTCCCGCCTCGGTCACCCGCAGATCGGTGAGGCCCGAGTGCACGCGCTCGCCCCGGACGAGCACGGCGTCGTCCTCGATGTAGCCGAGCTCCCGGAGCTTCGCGAGGACCTTGCGCAGCGACTCCTCGGGCGTCTCGACGAGCGTGTCGAGCACGAGCTCGGGGTTCTCCGGGACCTCGTAGGGGTCGTCGACCCCCGTGAAGCCGGTGATCTCACCGGCGAGCGCTTTGCGGTACAGACCCTTGGGATCGCGGTTCGCGGCGATCTCCTCGACCGTCGCGTAGACGTAGACCTCGACGAAGTCGCCGATCAGCGCCCGGGCCTCGTCGCGGGTCTGGCGGTACGGGGAGATCGGGCAGCAGATCGTGGCGACGCCGTTGCGGGTGAGCAGGTGCGCCACGAACGCGATCCGCCGGATGTTCGTGTCGCGGTCCTCCTTGGAGAACCCGAGACCCTTGGACAGGTTCTGGCGCACCACGTCGCCGTCGAGGATCTCGGTCTTCAAGCCTCGGGCCTTCAGCTCGTGGTACAGGAGCTCGGCGATCGTCGACTTCCCCGAGCCCGACAGCCCGGTGAACCAGACGGTGAAACCCGTCACAGGAAGCTCCTCCCGACGGCCGCCGGCAGGGCAGGCTCCGGCTCGATCCCGTAGATCGACAGGATCGACGGCCCGACGTCGACGAGCTGGAGAGGGTCGAGTCGGCCGGTCGGCTGACCCGGCAGGCCGCTCATCACGAACACGCCGTCGCGATCGTGGTTCGCGCCGTCGGGCCCGGTGTCGTTCTCGTAGGTGAACAGGCTCGGGTTGCCGACCGAGCCGACCGAACGCCAGGCGAGGTCGCCGAAGTACACGATCAGGTCGGGCGCGACCCCGCGGACCTCCGGGTAGACCTCCTGGGGCTTGAGCACCCGCGTGCCGAGCGGCCGCCCGTCCGGGCCGAGCTGCGCCTCGAGCTTCGCGATGAGCTCGTCACGGACCTCCTCGTAGCGCGAGGGCTCGACGATCCCCTGAGGCTCACGCCCCTTGACGTTGAGGAACAGCCGGCCGTAGTAGCCGCCGTCGCCCCAGGCGATCGTGCGGCTCCAGTCGACCGTCACGTCCTTGAACGGCGTCGGACCCGCCACCGGCTCGGCGAGCCGAAGGTAGCCCTCCTGGATCAGCCAGTCGTTGAAGCACAGACCGCCCATCATCGCGCGAGCGCCGTGGTCGGACATCACGATCACGACGGCGTCGTCGGGGACCTGCTCCAGGAGCGAGGCGACCTGGCGATCCAGGAACCGGTAGTAGTCGTGGAACACCCCTTCGAACCGGTTGCCCGGCTCGTAGCGCGGGTGCTGGGGGTCGTAGTACTCCCAGAACACGTGGTGCAGCCGGTCGGGCGCGATGTCGCACAGCACGAACAGGTCCCACGGCTTCGTGCGCATCAGCCGGCGCCCTACCTGGAAGCGCCGTTCGGTCATCGCGAACAGCTGCTCGAGGGCGACATCGAAGCCGACCTCGCGGAAGTTCGGGATGTCGAAGATGTAGGCGCCCCTGTCCCCGAGCTCCTCCTCGATCTCGACCTCGAGCTCGGCGGGGTAGGCCCAGCGCTCCGCGGACGGCGGGGTGAGGAAGCAGCCCACCCGCCACCCCGGGAACTCCTTCGGCGGTGGGAAGCCGGGCGGCACCCCGATCAGCACCGAGCGCATCCCGCGGGCGCCGAGCACGTCCCAGACCGCCGGCGCCTTGACCGAGCCGCTGTGCGCGATCGCGAGGCCGTCGTAGGTCGTGTCCTTGCGGTTGCGGAAGCCGTAGATGCCGAGCTGGCCCGGAACGGTGCCGGTCATCGCGCAGGCCCAGGCCGGAACGGTGATCGGCGGCGTGATGCTCGCGAGGTCCGCGTACATCCCCTCCGCCATGAGCTTCGAGATCGTCGGGACCTCGGCCGCGAGGTCGTCGAAGAGCAGGCGCGGCGGGACGCAGTCGAGGCCGATCACCACGACGCGGGGGCCTTGCTGCATGCGTTCACCTCCACGGCTATCGGACACGTGACGCCGGGCACGACCGACCACCCGGGTGCGAACGGCGGTGCCGCGTATCCTACCAGCTCACCCGGACCGGCCGGCCGGTGGAGGCGGTGCTGCGATGACGTTCCTGCGACGGGTCCTGCGGGCCCAGGCGATCCTGTGGGCCCTTGCCGGCGCCGTGCTGGCCTCGGTCCCGGCCCGCCTGCACCGAGACCTGCTCGACCAGCCGCCGCTGCCCGAGTACGCGTGGGTGCGGATCGCGGGGGTCATGGCCGTCGTGCTCGCGATGCTCATGGTCCTCGTGAGCGAGCATCTGGCGGAGCTGTGGTGGTGGACGTGGTCCTTCGCCCTGCTCGCGGCCGGCACCGCCACCGTCGCGGCGCTGAACGCCGCCATCGGGGTCGCACCGGGGGCGCCCGCCTGGCCCTGGTGGGTCCTGGCGACCGTGAACGCGGTGGTCGGAGCGCTCGACCTGATCGGGCTCTCGCGGGCGAGCCGCGAGCGGCCGATCGTGCCCTAGCCTAGCGGGCCGCGGCGATCCGCTCGAGGGCGAGACGCTCTGCGGCCTCGGCGGTCGTGATCCGCTCGCGGTCGGCGATCGCGAAGACCTCGGCGAGCGTCCGCTCGATCCCGGCGAGCCTCGCGTGGACCTCGGCCTCGTCCCAGCCGAGCACCTCGCGGCCGGCGAGGTGGATCACGCCGCCGGCGTTGGCGACGAAGTCGGGCGCGTACACGATCCCCGCCTCCTGGAGCCGTCGCGCGTCCTCGGGGGTGGCGAGCTGGTTGTTGGCCGCGCCCGCCACGACGCGGCACGCGAGACGGCCGATCGTGTCCTCGGCGAGGACGCCCCCGGTCGCGCAGGGCGCGAACACGTCGCAGGGGGTGCCGACCACCTCCTCGGCCGCGACGGGCTTCGCGAGCGCCCCGACGGCGGCCGTCCGATCCGGATCGACGTCGGCGACCAGGACCTCGGCCCCGGCCTCGTGGAGGAGCTCGACGAGGCGCCGGCCCACCGACCCCACCCCCTGGACGAGCGCGCGTCGCCCTGCGACGTCGGCAGCGCCGAACGCGCGCTCGCACGCGGCACGGATCGCATGGAAGACGCCGACGGCGGTCGCCGGGCCCGGATCGCCCGCGCCGCCGCGCCCCGGCGAGCGCCCGAGGACGTGGTCCGTGCGCTCGGCGACCACGTCGAGCTCCGCGCTGCCGGTGTTCATATCGGCCGCGGTCACGTACGTCCCTCCCAGCGCCTCGACGAGGTCGCCGTAGCGCCGGAAGAGACCCCGCCAGGAGGACGAACCGCGCTCCGGCAGCTCGGGGACCGCGAGCACGGCCTTGCCCCCGCCGAAGGGGAGGCGGGCGACGGCCTGCTTGAGCGACATCGCGCGCGCGAGGAGCAGGGCGTCGGCGATCGCGTCCTCGAGGCGAGGGTAGGGCTTCATCCTCGTGCCCCCCATCGCCGGCCCGAGCGCCGTGGAGTGCACGGCGACCAGCATGAAGGCACCGCTGGGCGGATCGAAGCGGACGACGAGCTCCTCGCCGTCCCAGTCCCGCAGCAACGCGTCCAGACCCGCCACGGGCCCCGAGTCTAGGAGGGGCGCCGCGCCGGCGCCCGCGGGGCTGCTCGGCTCAGACGCGCGAGGGGGCGGCTCGAACACGAGCCGCCCCCGTAGGTGCATCGGCGCGTCAGTGCACGTGGTCGTGACCGCCGCCGCCCTTCGGCTCCTCCTCCTCGGGCTTCTCGACGACGGCCGACTCCGCGGTGAGGACGATCGCCGCGATCGAGGCGGCGTTCTGCAGCGCCGAACGGGTGACCTTCGCCGGGTCGATGATCCCGGCCTTCACCATGTCGACCCACTCGCCCGTCGCGGCGTCGAACCCGCGCCCGTCGCGCTCCTCCCGGATCCGCTGGACGATCAGCGCCCCCTCGTATCCGGCGTTCTGCGCGATCCGACGAGCGGGCTCCGACAGGGCCTCGCGGACGATCCGAACGCCGGTGGCCTCGTCGCCCTCGAGCGAGAGCGCGTCGAGCGCCTCCTCGGCGCGGATCAGGGTGACCCCCCCGCCGGCGACGATCCCTTCCTCGACGGCCGCTCGGGTCGCCGACACCGCGTCCTCGATCCGGTGCTTCTTCTCCTTGAGCTCGACCTCGGTCGCCGCCCCGACCTTGATCACCGCCACGCCGCCGGAGAGCTTGGCGAGGCGCTCCTGCAGCTTCTCGCGGTCCCAGTCGGAGTCGGTCTTCTCGATCTCGGCCTTGATCTGGTTGATCCGGCCCTGGATGTCGGCCTCCTTGCCGCCCCCTCGACGATCGTCGTCGTCGTCCTTCGTCGACGACGACCTTGCGCGCCGGCCGAGCAGGTCCGAGGCGTCGCGTTCTCGAGCTTCAGGCCGACCTCCTCGGAGATCACCTGACCGCCGGTGAGGATCGCCATGTCCTGCAGCATCGCCTTGCGGCGGTCGCCGAAGCCCGGCGCCTTCACCGCGGCGGCGTTGAACGTGCCGCGGATCTTGTTCACGACGAGGGTGGCGAGCGCCTCACCCTCCACGTCCTCGGCGATCACCACGAGCGGCTTGCCGGCCTGGAGCACCTTCTCGAGCACCGGAAGCAGCTCCTGCGCGCTCGAGACCTTCTTGTTCACGAGCAGGACGTAGGGGTCCTCCAGGACCGCCTCCATGCGCTCCTGGTCGGTGATGAAGTACGGGGAGATGTAGCCCTTGTCGAACTGCATCCCCTCGGTGAACTCGAGCTCGATCCCGAAGGTGTTCGACTCCTCGACGGTGATCACGCCGTCCTTGCCGACCTTGTCCATCGCCTCGGCGATCACCTCGCCGATCGTGCGGTCGGCCGCCGAGATCGCCGCGACCTGCGCGATCTCGTCCTTGGACTCGATGTCCTTCGCGAGCTCCTTGATCCGCTCGACGGCGGCCTCGACCGCCTTCTCGATGCCGCGCTTGAGCGCCATCGGGTTCGCACCGGCCGCGACGTTCTTGAGGCCCGCGTGCATCATCGCGCGGGCGAGGACCGTGGCGGTCGTGGTGCCGTCGCCCGCCACGTCGTTCGTCTTGGTCGCGACCTCCTTGGTGAGCTGGGCCCCCATGTTCTCCCAGGGGTCCTCGAGCTCGATCTCCTTGGCGATCGTGACCCCGTCGTTCGTGATCGTGGGAGCGCCCCACTTCTTGTCCAGGACCACGTTCTGGCCCTTCGGGCCGAGCGTGATCGCGACCGCGTCGGCGAGTCGGTCCACGCCGGCCTCCAGGGCCCGGCGCGCGTCCTCGCCGAACTTCAGCAGCTTGGCAGCCACGTCGTCTCCTCCTTCCAGCGGTGCGGCGCCCGGACCCGCGAGCCGGCGCGGGCCCCGGACGCCTGCGACGTCACTTCTTGACGACCGCGAGGACGTCGCGGGCCGACAGGATCAGGTACTCCTCGCCGTCGACCTTGACCTCGGTGCCGCCGTACTTGGAGTAGATGACGGTGTCCCCGACGCTCACGTCGAGCGGAACGCGGTTGCCCTCCTCGAACCGGCCAGGGCCCACCGCCACGACCGTCCCCTCCTGGGGCTTCTCCTTGGCCGTGTCGGGGATCACGAGGCCGCTGGAGGTCGTCTCCTCGCCCTCACCGGGCTTGACGACGATCCGGTCCTCCAGAGGGTGCAGCTTGAACTCCGCCATCGGTCAACCTCCTTCGTCCGCCCCGGTGGGTTAGCACTCGGATACCGGGAGTGCTAACAGCATAGCGAGGAGAGTGCCAGGGGGTCAAACGGGCATCGGGCTTGGGAACCGTGCCCGGCACCGAGCGTCTGATCAGCAGCGATGGCCACCTCGAGGGTCAAACGGGCATCGGGCTTGGGAACCGTGCCCGGCGTGCCGAGACCTGGGAGGATAGGGAACCGCGGAACGCACGGACCGGTTGGGGGTGACGGATGGCCACATCGACCGCGGAGGTCCTGGATCTCCGTGACTACGTGCAGGTGCTCCGGCTGCGGAAGTGGTCGGTCGTCGTCACCACCTTCCTCGTCGCCGGCCTGGCCCTGGCGCAGGCGCTGACCCAGGCCGAGACCTACCAGTCGATCGCGAAGGTCCTCGTCTTGCCGGTGACGATCCCGGGAACCGAGATCGCGCCGAACCAGCAGATCCTGATGCCCAACGAGCTCGAGGTCGCCACCTCAGCGAGCGTCGCGGAGATCGCGGCGCGCAACGCCGACGCCCTCGGAGCCCCGCTGGGGACGGTGCGCGTGACGGCGCCCACCGACACCCAGACCCTGGTGTTCGAGGGCTACGCCCGCGACCCGAGGAGCGCCCAGGTCACCGCGCAGACCTACGCCGACGCCTACCTCGAGTTCCGGCGGGGGAACTTGCTGTCGAGCATCAACGCGCGGCTCGTGTCGGTCGGCGAGCTGATCGACGACCTCGAGAACCGCCGCGATCAGCTGCTCGCGGACCTCGCGGAGGCGAGCCCCCAAGAGGCGCAGGCCATCCAGTTCCAGCTGAACTCGATCAACAGCGAACTGCAGCTTCGCCAGCAGGAGCACAACGAGCTCTCGTTGGCGGCCGAGATCCCGGTCGGCAGGATCCTGCAGGAGGCCACCGCGCCCCAGGGTCCGTACAGCCCCCGGCCGCTGCGCAACCTCGCGATCGGCCTCGTGCTCGGCCTCGTGCTGGGCGTGGGGCTCGCCCTGCTGCGGGACCGGCTCGACCAGCGGCTCCGCGGCAGCGAGGACGTCGAGGCGGTGGCAGGCGCGCCGGTCCTCGGGCGGGTGCCCCGCGCGCCGTCGCTGCACCGTCTGATCGCCGTCGGACGCGGCGGGGACGCGCACGCCGCGGAGGCGTTCCGAGCGCTTCGGACCCGGGTGCTGTTCGGAAGCTCCAAGGAGGGCTTCCGGACCGTGATGATCACGAGCTCGGCCCAGGGGGAAGGCAAGACGACCGTCGCGGCGAACCTCGCCGCGGCCCTCGCCCAGGCCGACACCCGGATCGTCCTCGTGTCGGCGGACCTGCACCACCCCGGCCTGTGGCGCTACCTCCCGGAACGCGGCAAGGGGCTGGCGGACGTGCTGGCCGGCACGGCGAGCCTGGACGAGACGCTCGTTCCGACGACCTACGACCACCTCTCGTTCCTGCCGAGCGGGACGATCGAGGACGTGCCGGAAGCGGCCCTCGGGTCGGCCGACATGTTCCGCGTGCTCGAGCAGCTCGCCGAGCGGGCCGACCTCGTCGTGATCGACGCCCCGCCGGTGCCCGGCGTCTCCGACACCCTCGATCTCGCCTCGCTCGTCGATCGGGTCGTGCTCGTGGTCGACGCGAGCCAGGCGAACAAGGATCGGGTGCGCGAGGCCGTGTCCGAGCTGCGATCCGTCGGAGCCACGATCCTCGGAGCGGTCCTCACCAGGGTCGACCCCGGGCGGTTCGGCTACGCCTACACGTACCGCTACGGCGCCCGGCGAGAAACCCAGGATCAGCACGAGCCGACCGAGACCCTGCCGGCGCCGGCGCCCGTCCCGGCCCCCCAGGGGTCGCGGTCCGTCCCGACCCGGGGTTCCGCGTCGGCCTCGGCTCGCCCGGAGCTCGCCCCCGTCTCGACGCCCCCGCCGCCCGCGCGGGGCGCGCGTCAGACCCCTCCCGCCGAGATCCCGCCGCGTCGGGACGCCGGGGCGGGCGACGGCTAGAGGTCGGTGAAGCGAGCGAGGAAGTAGCGGTCCACGCAGGGCGCGGGGCTCTGCGTGCCGTCGCAGACCTGGGTGAACTGACCTCCGACCCAAACCCGATCCCCGGCGTCGGTCACGAGGATGTCCCACGGACCGTAGAACTTGCCCTCGAAGTTCGGTCGCCAGGTGAGATCGCAGTTGCCGTTGAGGTCGGTGACCCCGAACCGGGCCGTCTTCGGCTTGGACTGCGAGCAGGTCCCCGCCGGGTACGTGACGCCTCCGCCGAAGTGCCCGCCGAAGTACACGCGGTCGTCCCCCGTCGCGGAGGTTCCCTGGTCGTTCACGGCCACCGTCTGCACGTTCCCGGAGGTCTGGCGGATCCACAGCGCCTCACCGTCGTCGTCGGCGACGTCGAAGGCGTACAGGAAGTTCTGGCCGCCGATCCCGACGAACAGGCGCTGGGTCGCGCAGCTCAGAGCGAGATCGTAGGCGACCGATCCGTTGCCGATCTCCGCGTCGCGGGTGGCCCAGGCCTCGAGCGCACCGGTGGCGGCGTCGAAGCGCGCGACGCTGTCGCGGGTGACGAGCGACCCCCCCTGCCCGGCGGCCTGCTCGAAGAGCCCCCCGGCGTAGACCGAGTCCCCAGCGCAGTCGAACAGCAGGCTCCGCACCGACCCGGCCGTGCGCGGATGCCAGGGAAGCAGCGCCCCCGACGTGTCGAACGCCGCGAGGAAGCTTCGGCCCACACCGTCCACGTTCGTGAAGTAGCCGCCGACGTACACGGTGGTCGGCGAGGCGATCATCGCGCGGATCGGCTTCGCGAGGCTCCCCCCGACGTTGGCATCCACGCCGGGGTCGAGGACACCGCCGGCCTCCGACACAGCGGCGAAGTTCATCCGCGGCACCCCGTCGACGAGGTCGAACTTCCCACCGAAGAAGACCTTGCCGCCGGCCACGGCGATCGCGTAGACGGTGGCTCGCTTGCCGTCGGTGCGCGTGACCTCCACCTTCCAGGTCCGGTCGACCTCGCCCGTCGCGGCGTTCAAGCGGGCGATCCCGATCGAGCGAACGGTCGAGCCGGGCTGCCCGGGAGGGGTGGAGCGAACCCTCGTGAACTGGCCGCCGATGTAGACGTGGTCGCCGGCGCGCACGACCGCGTAGACCGTGCCGTTCGTCATCCACGTGGGGTCGGGCACCTCGTCGAAGGCGCGGGCGGGCGGCGCCAGTGCCGCCACCAGGACCAGGGCGGGCAGGGCCGCGCGCACGCGCCGCCGGACCCGTCGGGCGATCGTCATCCCAAGCACCACCTCGAGCTCTGCGCCAGCTCCGGGGGGATCTGGCGATACCGGGACGTTCGGCCTGGGGGCGCCCGGATGGGCGGGTCCCCCGTCGCGGGGACCTTACCATCCCCCGCGGGCGTCCACGATGCGGAGAACCCCGGACCGTTCGTACGCACCTCTGCGTAGGAGGACCGTCCGCCCTCGGACGCCGGACCGACCGCCTCTGACCTCGGGGGTTGTCTCGAACCGCCCACCGCACTAGCCTCTTCGGGACATGCGGACCTGGGCGCGCCCGACGACCGTCGGCACCCTCGCGGCGCTCGCCGTTACCCTGCTCGCGCCGGCCGTCCGGGCGGCGCCGCCGTCGAGCAGCACCGCGGACAACGGCGTCTTCATGGTCGACGGGCCGGTGGTCAACGACGTCGTCGTCGTTGGCGGCAACGCGTGGATCGGCGGCGCGTTCTCTGAGGTCCAGGACCAGAGCGGCAGCCGCGTGGCCGGAGCCCGCGGCCTCACGGTCTTCGGTCCGACGGGGCAGCTCGTCGGCTCGATCCATGCGAGCCTGCCCGAGCTCGGAGGCACCTCCCCGACCGTGTTCGACCTGTCGCTCGGCCCCAACGGAACGCTGTACGCGGCCGGCAAGTTCACCTACACGGTCGGTGGGAAGACCTACAAGAACCTCGTCGGGATCGACCCGGCCACGGGCGGCGTCGTCGCCACCTACATCGCCAACCCCTTGAAGTCGGTCCTCGCCACCTCGGACTACGTCTACGGCGGCGGTCGGAAGCTCTGGCGGTTCAAGCTCGGCGGTGGGCCGGCCAGCGATGGGTGGCACACGATGACGGCCTACGTCGACGGGAGCCTCCGCGGCCACACGATCCAGCCCGCGTTCCGCGAGATCGAGCTCGCGTCGGCGACGCGGCTGATCGTCGTGGGCCAGTTCGACTGGATCGATGGGACCGGGACCGCGAACCAGAAGAAGGTCGCGGTGATGGTGAACGTCGCAACCGGTCAGCCCGACCTCGGCACCGGCAGTTGGACCCTCGGGTGCTCCTGCGCCCGACAGGAGAGCGCGGCCTTCGGCCACGCGGTCGACGTCGATGCCACCGCCGGGATCGCCTACGTGGGCGCGGGGGGGAACGACTGGTTGGCGGCGGTCCGGCTGTCCGATGGATCGGTCGTGTGGCAAACGGACACGAACGGCTCGGTCCAGGACCTCGCGGTCTACGACGCCGAGACGCTGATCGTCGGCGGCCACTGGACGTATATCGAGCTCGTGGGCCCCAACGACCAGAGCGGGTCGGAGTGCCCGTCGAGGACGTCGAGCGACCCGGGCACCTGCTGGGCGCAGCCACGGCTCGCCGCGCTGAGCCGGGCCAACGGCCTGCCGCACACGTCCTGGACGCCCGCGCCGTGCTGCAAGTACCGCGGGATCTGGGCGACGACCGTCGAGGGCGCCCGGGTGCACGTCGGGGGTGAGTTCACGAAGCTCGACACCGAGAGCGGCCCCGAGCGCTTCTACGGTCGCTTCAGCTGAGCCGGGAGGAGGTGAGCGCCTACCGACGAGCACCGACCGCAAGGCGAGACAGGAAGGAGATCCTATGCGTGAGCACAGCATCTTCCGACTCCTGGTCGCGATCGTTCCCCGGCGTCGGCCCCGCGCCGACGTTCCCCCCGTGACCCCTCAGATCCGGTGCCGGCCCCCTCGGCGGATCCTCCCGCCACCCCGGCTCCTCCCCCGACCCCTCCCGCTGAACCTCCCGCAGACGACGTAGGCCTGCGCTCGCTCCTGGCCCGTCGTGCGGGGTGATCCGCACGCCCTCAATCCGGGCCAGCCCGATGCCGATGCCTACCTCGCGCCCGTCCGACGACGCCCGGACGGGCCCGGGAAGGGGGGATCCGCATGGATCGACGCACGTTCCTGAAGCGGTCGGCCCTGGTCGGCGCCACCCTCGCCGCGGCGCCGAACCTCGGCCTGGACAGCCTGGCGGCCACCCGGCGCAACGTCCGGTGGGGAGCGCTGTGCCTGCCGCGCTCGGGCCAGCGGGACCAGATCGAGGCCGTGCAGGACCTCGAGGCCAAGGTCGGCCGCCGCTTCGACACGACGCACTACCGCCTGCGCTGGGAGCTCCCGCTCGTCAACGACTTCACCCGCTGGAGCGTTCGGACCGGGCATACGCCGATCATCTCCTGGTTCACGCGCAAGCGGGGCGGCGGGATGGTGAGCTGGGAAGCGATCGCCCGCGGCGAGCACGACGAGTGGATCACGAAGCAAGCGCGGAGCCTGAAGGACGCCGGGTGGCGGGGCTACTTCTGCTTCCACAAGGAGCCGGAGAACGAAGGCAACGCCCAGGACTGGAAGGCGGCGCACGACCGCGTCTACCAGATCTTCCACAACGTCGGGGTCAGGTTCCGCTTCGTCGCTACCCTCACCGCCTACACGTTCGCCGGGGGCAACGGCGGCGCCGGCGCGTGGCTCCCGCCCCGCTACGACGTGATCGGGGTCGACGGCTACAACCGCTACCGGTGCACGAGGAAGGACTGGCGGAACTTCTCGGAGATCTTCAGCCCGGCGCGCGAGGTGGCGCGACGGCGCGGGAAGAACCTGTACATCGTCGAGTACGGATCGACCGAGGGCGGCTCGGGCCAGAAGGCCGACTGGATCCACAACGCCCGACGCGCGATCAAGGATTGGCCGGAGGTCGTGGGATGCTCGTACAACCACGAGCACACCGACTGCCTCTACTACGTGGACTCCTCGTCCTCGGCGCTCAAGGCCTTCCGCGAGATGGGCGCCGACCCGACGTTCTAGGCGTAGCCGTAGCGGGCCAGCTGCTCGCCGGCGACGTCCTCGAGGAGCGCGAGGAGCTCCGCATCGAGGGTCGAGCGCCACTGCCCGATCGTCCCGCGGCGAAACGTTGGGCTGTCGGCCGAGAACAGCCGCTCGCAGACCCGTCGCACGAGGTCGTCGTCGGGCTCGAGCCCGAGGTGGCGGTAGAGCCCGGCGACGGCCTCGCGCTGGCGCCGTGGGTCGCCCCCGCCGCGCGCGCCGACGAGGTCCTCGAAGCGGACGACCAGGACCCCAGGGGCCTCGAGCCAGCCGGCGTAGTCGGCGAGCCGTCGACCGATCGAGCGCAAGCCGCCGCGCTCGTCCCCGGCGATCGCGAGCCGCAGCCGCTCTCGCTCGTCGGCTCGGGCCGCGAACAGGCCGTGTGCCCAGTGGTCGGTTCGGCCCATCGCGTAGCGGGCCTGGGAGATCACGACGTCGCGGGGGTCGCGGACCAAGAAGACGCCCCGCACCGCCCGGCGCCGCAGGTCCCCCGGGTAGGCGGGGTCGAACCGCAGGTGGGCCAGCACGACCTCGCCGGGTCCGAGCCGGGCAAGCAGCCCGTCGAGCCCACCCCGCCCGAGCTTGGCGCCCGTGATCGTGGGCAGGATCTTGCGGTACAAGCGCGGGTGCAGGCACAGCGCCCGCTCCACCAGGTGGGTGCCCGCCTTCGGGATGCTCACGCCGAGGACCTTCGGAGCGCTTCGGTCCAGGGCGCGGGCGCGCAGCTTCGCCGGGGTCAGGCCGAACCGCTCGAGCGTCCAGCGGTTCGCCGGGATCACACCTGCGCCTCGCGCGGCGCGCGATCCTCCTCGAGCAGCTGCCCCTCCCCCGTGCGCTCGAACGCGAGGACCGCGCGAAGGACCATGTCGACCGAGCCCACCGGATCGACGCCCACGGCGGTCTCCGCCGCGAGCACGAGGCCGTGGACGCCGTCCAGGAGGGTGTTCGCGATGTCGTTGGCCTCCGCGATCGTCGGCTGCCGACTCGTGACCATCGACTCCAGCAGGTTCGTGGCGACGTAGACGGGGCGGTTCCAGCGGTTCGCCCGACGCACGATCGCCTTCTGGTAGTAGGGGACGTGTTCCAGCGGGACCTCGCGGGACAGGTCTCCCCGGTCGATGATGATCGAGTCGGCGGCGCTGATGATCGCGTCCATGTCGCGCACCCCCTGTCGACTCTCGATCTTGGCCATGACGTGGGCGCCTGAAGGCGCCAGCTCTCGCAGGCGGGCGACGTCGCGCGCAGATCCCGCGAACGACAGCGCGTAGTGCGCGATGCCGTGGCGGGCACCGAGCTCGATCGCCCAGCGGTCCTTGGCCGAGAGCGCCGGCAGGGTCGGCGCGGGCGTGACCGTCGCGGCCTTGTTCGATCGGACCCGTCCACCGGCGACGACGGTGGCCAGGGCGCGGTCCGGCTCGACGCCGTCGATCCGGAGCCTAGCGCCGTCGAAATCGAGCGTGACCTCGGCGCCCTCCACGAGGCCCTCGAAGACCGTGGCCGGCCACAGGGGGATCCGGTCGCAAGCCCCCACGATCTCCTCGGGCGTGAGCTCGACCGACGCCCCTTCGACGAGCACGACGTCGGCGGCCATGCGACCGCAGCGGACCTGCGGTCCTTCGGTGTCCAGGCAGATCGGGACGTCGGCCGCCGAGCGCACGAGCTCGATCATCGGCTCGATCTCGGTGAGGGCGGTGTGGGACAGGTTGATCCGGAACAGATCCACCCCGCGGTCCCCGAGCGCCGCGATCACGGCGGGATCGAGCGATGCGGGGCCGAGGGTGCACAGGATCTTGATCCTCATGAGGGCCCGAGTATAGGGAGGGCGCTGCGGCCGATACCTCGGGCGTTCGGCCGCAGGACGGGGCCGAAGGTCTCAGCGCGGTTCGAAGCTGATCCGGCCGGTCTTCTTCGCGAGGAGCCACGACGGGTTCCGCGCGTTCAGCCGCAGGCTGAGGGCCCGGCCGAGCAGGTAGGGCACGAGGCCCTCTCCCCCGTGGGCTACGCGGACCCGGCGGCTCTCCTGGCGCATGCGCTCGGGGTCCAGCGAGATCTGGCCCGGGTGCAGCCGGAACCGGCCCAGGACGCGGGGGAGGACGAGCGGAGGGGCGAGCTTCAGCGCCCGCGCGTACCAGTCGTAGTCGCCGCAGTTGCGGTAGGTGTCGTCGTACGGACCCACGCGTTCCAGGAAGCTCCGCCGCACCCACACGGTCTGCTGGGGGATCGGGGACCAGCCGATCCCGAGGTAGGCGCGCAGGGACGGAGCGACGGGCCGCATGCGTCCGAGGACCCGGCCCGCCTCGTCGATGTACTCGACCGTCCCGATCACCCACTCGGCCTCCGGATGCGCGGCGAGGCCCTCGACCACCGCCTGCAGCGCCCCGGGCGCGATCTCGTCGTCGGCGTTGATGTAGCCGACGACGTCGCCCTCGACGGCCGCGAGCCCCCGGTTGATGGCGTCGTACATCCCCCGGTCGTCGGTCGCGACGACCACCCGAGACGGGAAGGCGGCCGCGATCTCGAGCGTGCGGTCCTTCGACCCGCCGTCGACGATCACGTGGTCGATCCGTACGCCCTGCTGCCCCCAGATGGAGCGCAGGGTCGCCTCGAAGAACGCCTCGGCGTCGAGCGTGGGGGTGACGACGCCCACCGTCGTCGCTTCGTGGTCGGTCATCGGTCGTCCTGTAACGTAGGGGGCCGTGTCTGCCCCCCAACCGATCCTGGTAACGGGGTCCCACCGATCGGGCACCGGGTGGGTGGGACGCATCATAGCCGCCGCGCCGGAGCCGGCGATCGCCTACCTGTGGGAACCGTTCAGTCCGCTCGCTCGACCGGGGATCCGGGCGGCCCCCTTCGATCGATGGTTCACCTACGTGTGCCCGGATAACCAGGACCGCTACGAGAAGCCCCTGCGGGACATGCTGGCGTTCCGCTACCGATGGGACGCGGAGCTCCGGGCGGTCCGCACGCCGAAGGACGCGGCCCGCATGGTCCGCGACGCGGCTCGGTTCCGTCGGTTCCGCGCGGGCTCGGCGGTCCCGCTGCTCAAGGACCCGATCGCCGTCTTCTCCGCCGAGTGGATCGCCGACCGGCTCGGAGCTCGGGTCGTCGTCCTGATCCGCCACCCGGCGGCCTTCGCACACAGCGTCCGGCGCCGTGAACTGCACCACCCGTTCGCGGACTTCCTCGATCAGCCGCTGCTGCTGCGGGACCTGCTCGGCCCCTTCGAAGCGGAGATCCGCCGGTTCGCCGACGAGCCGCAAGGCCTCCTCGATCAAGGGATCCTGCTGTGGCGCCTGATCCACCACGCGATCGCGCTCTTCCGCGAGCGGCGACCCGACTGGCTCTTCCTCCGGCTCGAGGACGTGGCCGACGACCCGCTCGGCCGCTTCGAGGAGATCTACGCCGTCCTCGGGCTCCCCTTCGGGGACCGCGCCCGCGCCCTCGCGATCGAGACCAGCAGCCCCTCGAACCCCGTCGACGTGAACGACATGGCCTCCACGAGACGCGACAGCCGCGCGGCCGTACGGAGCTGGAAACGCGGGCTGTCCCCCGACGACGTGGCGCGGATCCGCGAACGGGTCGAGCCCCTCGCGAGCGAGTTCTACAGCGATGACGACTGGTGAGGGCGCCGTAGGCGACCCGCTCGAGGCCTCGATCGAGGAGGTCGAGTCCGAGGCCGCGTTCCACTCGCTCCGCCGTCGGATGCTCCGCGGCTCGGCGTGGGTGATGGCCGGCAAGGTCGCCACGATCCTGCTCGGGGTCGTGATCAACGGGCTGCTCGCCCGGCTCCTTCGGCCCGAGGAGCTCGGCGCGTACTTCACGACCTACGCCCTCGTCGTGATCGGGAGCACGGTCGGTCAGCTCGGGTTCGACCGCGCGGTGGTGCGCTTCGTCTCGAGCTCGCTCGGAGCGGGGGACCCGGGACGGGCACGCTCTGCGATCCGTCAGAGCCTCATCTACGGGTCGCTCGGCGCGGCCTCGCTCGGGCTCCTCCTGGTCCTCGGCCTCGGCTCTTGGCTCGCCGAGCACGTGTATCGGTCCGAGCTCGTCGGCCGGATCATGCCGATCGCGGCCGGGTGGCTCGTCGCCGCGGCGCTCCAGTCGCTGTTCGTCGAGACCTTCCGCGGACTGCAGCGCTTCGACCTGGCGACCGTGCTCGACGCGCTGCTCGTCGACGTCTTGTCCGCGACCATCTTCGGAGCGCTGTTCCTGGCCGGCTCGGATACGGACCTGCGATCGATCGCGGCCCTGTCGGCCGGCGCCACGCTCGCGGTCACGATCGTGGCCGCCGGCTCGCTCGCCGGGCGCGTCCGGGGCCTGGGCGGCGACGGCAGGATCGAGCGCCGGGAGCTCGTGGCGTTCGCCTGGCCCATGTTGATCACGAACGTGGCCATCCTCCTGCTCGGTCGGGGGGTCGACCTGTGGATCCTCGGCGCGTTCCGGGGCCAGGAGGACGTGGCGATCTACGGAGCCGCCTCACGTCTCATCGTCTTCGTGGCGACGCCGTTCTTGATCGTCCAGGGCGTCACGCCCCCGATCGTGGCCGAGCTGCACGCGCAGGGCCGGATCCGCGACATGGAGCGGGCGCTGCGGGGCGCGGCGACGATCGCGGGACTGCCCTCGTTCCTGGTCCTGCTCGTGTTCGTGGTGTTCGGGTCCACGGTGATGGGTCGGCTCTACGGACCCTTCTACGCGCAGGGAGCGACGGTGCTGGTGATCCTCGCGATCGGGCGGCTCGTGGCGGTGTGGACGGGCTCGTGCTCCGTGGCCTTGATGATGACGGGCCATCAGCGCGCGGCGATGACGGTGACGCTCGTCGCCGGCGTCGTGAGCGTGGCCGGCGGCCTCCTCGCCGCTCCGCTGTTCGGGCGGGTAGGGGTGGCGGTGACCACCTCGCTCGCGCAGATCGGGCAGAACCTCGTCCAGCTCCTGCTGGCCCGTCGGCGCGTGGGCGTCTGGACGCACATCGAGCTGTCCCCCCGACCGATCCTCGAGTTCCTCACCGGTCGGGGGCCGGTCGGGCGCGGCGTTCGGAGGGGCCGGTGAGCATCCGGCCGATCTTCGTGCTGTCGCTCCCCAGGTCCGGATCGACGCTGGTCCAGCGGGTGCTCGCCGCCCACGAGGGCGTCTCGACCGCGCCCGAGCCCTGGATCGTGCTCCCCCAGGTCTACGCCCTTCGCGGGCGGGGGGTGTACGCGGAGTACGGCCACGCGCTCGCCGCTCGCGCGCTTCGGGACTTCGCCGGTCGGCTGCCCGAGGGCGAGGCCACGTACTGGGCGGCGATCCGCGGTGCGATCGAACGGCTCTACGCGGCGGCCGCCGCGCCCGGCGACCGCTTCTTCGTCGACAAGACACCTCGCTACCACTTCGTGGTCGACGAGCTGTTCGCGCTGTTCCCCGAGGCCGCGTTCATCTTCCTGTGGCGCAACCCGTTGGCCGTGGTGGCCTCCACCGTGGAGACCTGGGGACGCGGCCGGTGGATGGTCGAGCGCTGGCGCGTGGACCTGTTCGACGGGCTCGACCGACTCGTCCGCGCCCGCGAGCGCTACGCGGATCGCGCCCACTCGGTGCGCTTCGAAGACCTCGTCGCGCGGCCCGAGGCCTCCTGGCCGCCGCTGTTCGCGGCGATGGGGATCGACTTCGACCCACGATCCCTCGAGCGGTTCGCTGAGGTCGACGTCGAGGCGCGGATGGGCGACCCCACCGGGCGTCGACGGTACGCGACGCTTGCCACCGAACCGCTCGACCGGTGGAAGGCGACGATCCACTCACCGCTGCGTCGGCGATGGTGCCGCGAGTACCTGCGCTGGATCGGCGCCGAACGCCTCGCGACGATGGGCTACCGCCTCGAGGATCTGCTCCGAGAGCTCGAGGACGTGCCGGTGAGGATCCGGCCGCTCGGGTCCGACGTCGCCCGCACCGCCTACGCGCGCGCGCTCCGCTGGGGGCGGAGCGCTGCCGGAGGGCTCCTGTGGAACGCGTCGAAGGGCGGGCAGGCCGGATCCCGCTACGAGCGGTCGAACGGCCAGACCTCGAGCCCGTGAACGGCGTTGCGGACGTCCTTCGTGATCGTGACCGAGCGCAGCACCTGGGGCGGGTCGAGGGCGTAGGCGGTGACGGTCGCCGGCGAGGAGCCGCCGACCAGGACGCCGTCGCCCGCCAGGGTCAGGCCCCGCCCGAAGGCGGGCCGCGCGAGGTCGGCCGGGAGGTCGGCGTGCTCCAGCTCGTCGCGCTCCGGGCGCGGGATCGGCCAGGAGCGCAGCACCCGACCCCGCCGGTCGACCTGGACGATCCGGTCCGAGCGCGTGTGGTTCAGCAGCGCTCCGCGCTCGTAGGGCCGGGCGTTGTGCGAGCCGTAGGGGATCCGCGCCGTCGGCTCGATCCGTTCCCCTCGGATCGTCCACAGGGTCCCGAGGCCCGTGCCGGCGACGTGGATCCCATCCTCGTCCACCGTCACGCTGTTGATGTGACAGGTGTCTGCGGCGACCGGGCCGTCGGGGGCGTTCGGATCGAAGACCCGGAACGAGGGGCGCGGGCGCAGCTCCAGCCGGCGGCGGATCCGCCAGATCGGGGCGAACCGCAGGTGGTAGCCGCGGACGAACCGGCCCGCGTCGAGGTCGTACTCCAAGACCGCGTCGAACCCCGTCGAGGTCGCGTAGAGGCGTCCGTCGCGCACGAAGATCTCGTGACAATGGCGCAGGTAGGGATTGCGGAACGACCCCACCCGTCGGAAGCTGGGATCGTAGACGAAGATCTCGTCGCTCGCCGCCAGGTACACGAGCCCCTCGTGGAACGCGATCCCCCGCAGCCCTCGGTCCCCGCCCCGGCCCTCCCAACTGATCGAGCGGTCGTTCCAGTCGAGCACCTGCTCGATCGCGCCCGTGGCGAGGTCGACGAGGTACACGCCCCCGTGGCTCTCGCCCTGGTAGGCCGAGCGGATCACGGAGCTGACGACGACGGTGGGAAGCGCCGGGGAGGACATCTCGCGCAGTATAGGGAGGACCGACTGGTATCCTCCGCTGTGGTCCGAAGGCGATGGTGACCGACGCCCCCCCGCTCCACGCCGGCCGCACGCGTGCCCGCCCCAGCGACGGGTACCGCTACGCCCGCGCGCTCCTCGTGATCTTCCTCGTCACGGCCGTCGACGTCTTCAACCTCCTCGACCGCGCGAGCCGCGGCGGGCCGACCCGCTACGCGATCCTGCTCGTCCCCGCGGTCGCCGCCCTGGCGATCCGGACCCGGGGCTCCACGCTCGTGCGCCGACCCCGCACGCACGAACGCCTCCTGCTGATCCTGTTCGCCTTCGGGCTGCTCGGCACGACCTACGGGATCGTGTTCCTGCACATCACGAGCACGGCCCGAGCGATCTTCCTTCCGATGTCGATCGCGATCCTCGCGCTGCTCGTCATCGAACCGATCCGCGAGGAGGAGGCGAGACGGCTCGTGCGCCTGATCGCCTGGATCGGGACGATCTACATCGTGCTGGGGGCGGTCACCTACTCAGGCCTCGCCGAGAGCCTCGCGGCGTACCGACAGTTCAAGAACGCCTCGTTCCCCTACACGATGCTCGGGATCAGCGCCGCCCTGCTGCTGGGGCACCGGGCGTGGGCGTTCGTGCTCGCCGGGCTGACCGCCGTGATCTTCTTCGGCTACCCGTCGGCCACCTCGGTCTTGATCATCTTGGTCACCGCGCTCACGTTCTTCGCGACGAGCACCCGGGCGTCGCGAACCCGCCCCTACCTGATCGCCGCCACGATCCTGGCGATCGGCGTGGCGGGCCTCGTGAACTTCAACTCGAGCGTCGAGATCGCCGACCGGTACTTCGACGCCGTGGGCAAGCGGAACACCACCGCCGGCCGGCTGGAGTTCTGGACGAACGGCCTCGCGCAGTGGCGAGCATCACCGCTGATCGGCAGCGGGTTCGCCAGCGAGACCGTGATCGAGGCGAGCCGGAACCGCCGCTCCCCCTACCACAACGACTTCGTGCTGTTCCTCGCCGAAGGCGGGATCGTGGGGTGCGCGTTGTTCGTGAGCTGGCTCGTCCTGCTGCTGCGAGATCTCCTGCACCGGTACTTCGCGTTCGCGGACTCCGGCGCCGTCAGCCAGGCGCTCCTCGCTCGGCTCCTGCTCGTTGGCCTGGGGAGCTACGTCGTGTCGATGCTGTTCAACCCCGTGATCCAGGGGTTGTCACGCTCCGCCACGATCTTCGCCCTGGCCGCGATCTCCACCGCGCTCGGCCGGCCCGAGTCGGTGCCGGCCGAGACCGCGCTCGAGCGTCGATCGGCCCTCGTCCCTGCGTAGCCACGCGGGCAGGTCCTCGTACCCGTGGGCGCGCAGGATCGACGCGAGCCTCGCGTTGTGCGGTGCGAACAGCTCCTCCAGGTGACGCCGCGTCGCGGGATCCATCGTCTCGGGCGTACGGCGCCGGTTCAGGGCGTAGTACGCCCGTCGGAGCGGAGCCTTGAGCCGTCGTCGTCCCCCCAGGAGCCGCTCACGGTTCAAGAACAGCGCCACCCGCTGCAGCAACCGACTGCGCACCAGCTCCGTCCGGTTCTCGATCGAGAAGGTGAACGAGCGAACGCACACCTCGTCGATCCCGAGCCAGCGCGCCAGATCGACGACCACCGCCCTCGGGTCCTCGGCGAGGTGTTCGGCGAACACGACCCGCAGGTCGCCGCCGAACGACTCGAGCCAGGGCTCGATGTGGTCGGCGTAGACGCCACCCGCCAGGTGCCACCACGGTCGGGTCTCGGGCGTGAGCGGCGCTTGCTCCCGCCAGATGTGCTCGGATCGCTCCACGTAGGCCTCGAAGCTCAGGGTCTCGGGCACCGGCCCCAGGCGGCTCTTCGTGAAGCGGAACTGCGACCACAGTCGCTCTACGGGGTCTCGCAGGCTGATCACGACGCGGGGCCTACCGAGCAGGCGGCGCATCGCCTGGATCACGGGCGCCCCGCCGTGGAAGTACTGCGGGCTCGCCTCCATCGCGTACCGCTCGCCGCGGCAGTGCCGGAAGTGGCGCTCGTAGGTCTCGACGGGCGGCAGCTCCGTGCCGCCCTCGGTGAGCCCGGCGAAGTAGCGGATCTCCTTCTCGTCAGACGCGCAGATGTCGGGATGCTGGGACAGGTACCAGAACAGCGAGGTCGTGCCGGCCTTGCCGACGCCGGCGATCACGAGGTTCGGGAGCGTCACGGCGACCCTCGGTAGCCGTAGCGGACCAACAGCGGCCAGGTGAGCGCGGTCACCACGCGCCGGTGCGTCGGCGACAGCCGGTGACGCCAGGCGTCGTCCTCGCGCAGGGGCAGGCGACCGGCCTCCAACCGCATGCGACTGCCGGCGGCGAGGTGATCGGTCGGCAGCTCCACCCAGCCCTCACCGATGAACCCCAGGTCGTCGACCCGCCGCTCGATCCCAAGCTCGCTCAGCACGCGCAGCAGGGCCCCCTTGGGCGAACGAACGAGCTCCTCGTAGCGGAGACGCGACGTCGGGACGCCGAGCCCGGCCAGCGCGTCGAACGAGAGGTTCATCCAGATCCACTTCTCGCCGGACTTGGGAGGCGGGCGGCGCACCCGGAACTCGTCCGAGCGAGCTCCCTGGCGGTGGACCCACTTCGTCTTCGAGTACGCCACACCGCGGCTGTCGCGCACGAGGTGCACAACGCGCAGGTCGACCTCGGGCATCCTGCTCACCATGTAGACGTGCGCGGGCTGCTTCATCGAGTCGACGATGACCCGCCCGCCGGACGCGCGATGGATCCCCACGTACAGCCGACCCATCAGCGCTTGGTAGCGACGCAGGTCGGCGCCGTAGCGCCGGGACAGCGACGGCCGGAGGATCAGGGGCAGAGCGAGGGCGTGGGGCGCCCGCCCCCGAAGCGTCAGGCCGTCGCGCAGGCGCGTGGCCTCGGCGGTGTCCACGCGGTCCCAGCCGCCGAAGGCCTCCTCGCCCACGGCCGTCCAGAACGGGCAGGCGCGGAACGGCTCCCCGCACCCGCAGGCCATGTCCTCCACGAGCCCCTTGTCCCACACACGACCGGTCTCACCCACGGCGACGAGGCCCGGCACCTGCCCGAGCATCCGAGCGAGCAGCGTGGACCCGCTCTGGCCGATCGCACCGATGCACAGCACGGGGATGCGCTCCATCGACATCGCGCCCTCAGGGGTCGGGGAAGGTGCAGAAGGGACGTCAGTATAGGGTCGCACGACCCGCGCTGCTAGACTGCCGGCCACCGCCCCCGAGCCGCCCCCGAGAAGGAGGTGAGCCTCCCTGGCGACCCCGCGCGCCGACGATCGCCCCACGGTGATCTTCCTGCACATCGGCAAGACCGCGGGCTCGTCGCTGCGTCGGATCCTGCGCAGACAGTTCCCGGCGCGGGAGGTCCTCGAGTTCCGAGCACCGCTGCCCGAACCGGGGCGCCTGCGCCGGGAAGGCGCGGTCGCCGCCTTCGCGACGATCCCCGAGGCCGACCGAGCCCGCGCCCGCCTGATCATGGGGCACACGACCTTCGGGCTGCACGAGCTCGTGCCCCGGCCGAGCACGTACATCACGATGCTCCGCGACCCGGTGGCGCTCGTCGTCTCCCTGTACGGGCACATCCTTCGCACCGAGCGCCACATCCTGCACGACGAGGTCGTCAGCAGGGGACTCTCGCTGGGCGGGTTCGTTCGCAGCGGGATCTCCGTGGAGGCCGACAACAGCCAGACCCGCGCCCTCGCCGGCGACACGTCCACCCCGTTCGGGGGCTGCACGGAGGCGATGCTCGAGCGCGCCAAGACCAACGTGGAACGCCACGTCGCCGTAGCCGGACTGACGGAGCGTTTCGACGAGTCGCTGCTGCTGCTCGGGCGGACCTTCGGCTGGACCCGCCTGTACTACGTGGCCATGAACACCGCGCCGAGGCGGATCGAGCCGACGGCGGAGGAGATCGAGGAGATCCGGGAGCGCAACCGCTTGGACCTCGACCTGTACGCGTGGGCCGCAGCCCGGTTCGAGGAGCAGCTCGCCGCCGACCCGAGCTTCGACGATCGGCTCCGGCGGTTCCGCCGCGCGAACCGCCTGTACCGCCCCTGGGGTCAGCTCACGTGGGCGCTGCCCACCCGGGCGGCCGCCCGTCTGGCGCGCTAGCCGCGCGCCTCGATCGCCGCGCCGTAGGCGTCCTCGAGGGCACGAAGGCCGGCCTGCGGCCCGTACCGGTCCCGCCACAGGGCCGCCGCCCGGTCGCCGAGGCGACGGACCTCGGCGTCCTCCAGGAGCCGCCGACAGGCCGCCGTCCACGCCCCGGGCTCGCCGGCCGGCACGAGCAGCCCGGTCTCGCCGTGGACCACGCCCTCGGGGAGCGCGCCGACCGCGCTGGCGACGACGGGAACGCCCGCCGCGTAGGCCTCGAGGACCGCGCGCGGCACGGCCGGCTCGGGCCAGCGCGAGGGGACGAGGACCGCGCGCGCGGCCGCGATCAGGTCCGCCGCCCGGTCGGCCGGAACCGGACCGAGCACCTCGACCTCCGGCGGGACGTCACGGCGGAGCCGTTCGGACTCAGGTCCGTCTCCGGCCACGAGCAGGCGCCCGAGCTCCGGACGCCATGCGGCGAGCAGGACGTCGACCCCCTTCTCCGGCGCGAGGCGGCCGAGGAACAGGAAGTGCTGGCCCGGGCCGTCGCGCCGGCGGGCCGGCGGGACGAAGTTCGGCTTGACGAGGATCCGCTCGGCCTCGAACCCGGCGCCCACGTGGCGGTCGCGCACGAACGCGCTCACGGCGAGGAAGCGGTGCACGGCGGCGAACGAGCCGACGGCTCGGTGCAGGGTCAAGGAGGCGGCGAGGGCCGCGCTGCCGGCCAACGAGCCGCGGTAGCAGCGGTAGCGGACACCGCGCCAGGGGACCCGACCGACGCAGACCTCGCACGGCCGGCCGTCGCGTTCGAGCGAGGCCGGGAGGCAGAGCAGCCGGTAGTTGTGGAGGGTCACGACGACGGCCGCCCCCGCGCCGCGCGCGGCGGTCAGGACCGCCGGCGATAGGGTCGGGAACAGGTTGTGGGCGTGAACAACGTCGATGTGCTCACGCCGAACGACCCGTCGCACCGCCGCCGCGACGTCGGGCGCCCAGAGGGCTCGGGCCGCGGTACGGATGCGATCCCGGGCGCGGTCGACCTGCGGCTCGAGCTGACGGAGCACGACCCGGTGGCCGGCGTCGGCCAGCATCCGTGCCTCGTCGACCACCACCCGGTTCTCCCCGGAGACGTCGCCGGACCGGTAGCGGGAGTGAAGGATCAGGACGCGCACGACCATCGCCTTACCACGGCGAGTGGGCCGGTGCCAGCCGAGCCCGTGCGCCGCCGAGCGGGGATCAGACCGCTTCGCGCTGCGTCCGGACGCGGCCGGCCTTCACGAGCTCGGACTCGATCCAGCGGTACGTGGCCGCGATCCCGTCCTCGAGGGACGTGCTGGGTTCCCAGCCGAGCACCTCGCGCAGCTTCGTGTTGTCGCTGTTGCGACCCCGCACCCCCTGAGGCTTGGACACATCGTGGACCTTCACGAGGGTCTTGCCCGCAGCCGCGCAGACGAGGTCGACCAGCCCGTCGACGGTGATCAGCCGATCCGTCCCGAGGTTCAGCGGCGAGCGGTAGTCCGAGCGCATGAGGCGATGGATCCCCTCGACGCAGTCGTCGACGTAGGTGAACGACCGGGTCTGCTGGCCGTCGCCCCAGATCTCGATCGCGTCGCCGTCGGACGCCAGGGCCACCTTCCGGCAGATCGCAGCCGGGGCCTTCTCACGGCCGCCCTCGTAGGTCCCCAGCGGGCCGTAGATGTTGTGGAAGCGGGCGACGCGGGTGTCGAGCTTGCCCTCCTCGGTGAAGTACTGGCAGAGCTTCTCCGCGTACAGCTTCTCCCAGCCGTACCCCTCCTCGGGGTCGGCGGGGTACGCGTCCTCCTCCCTGAGCGGCGTGACGTCGGGCTCGTGCTGCTTGTACATGGGGTAGATGCAGGCCGACGAGGAGTAGAAGTAGCGCTCCACGCCGTTCTCGTGTGCGGCCTGGAGCATGTGCGCGTTGATGAGCACGTTGTTGCGCGCGACGTCAGCGTGGTTCGCGGTGATGTAGCCGATGCCTCCCATGTCGGCGGCCAGCTGGTACACCTCGTCGACGTCGGCGGTGGCCTTCCGACAGTTCTCGAACTCCCGCAGGTCGAGCAGGAGGAACTCGTCGGCGTCGGTCGGCTCGTACTCGGGTTCCTTGATGTCGACGCCGCGGACCCGGTAGCCCTCGGCCTTCAGGTACTTCACGAGGTGGTGCCCGATGAACCCCCCGGCCCCCGCCACGGTCGCACGCTTCGTCATCGCGATCCTCCGTTCGCCCATGACCCGCCGCGTCGCCACCCCAGCAGCTGGGCTGCGAACAGGGCGACGAAGCGGGGGTTCTGCTTCAGGTAGCGGCGCCACAGACGCCGCGGCTCGGTCGCCAGCCGGAAGGCCCACTCCAGCCCGGCCCGCTGGAGCAGGCGGGGCGCCTGGCGCTTG
Organism: Actinomycetota bacterium; assembly: GCA_026003015.1. GTDB lineage: Bacteria > Actinomycetota > UBA4738 > UBA4738 > HRBIN12 > BPGL01. Next base: position 1,032,904 of record BPGL01000001.1, read on the forward strand.
CGCCCGCTCAGGAAGTCGAACGCCGCTCCCACGCCGACCGTGACCGCCGGCACACGCCCCCGGTTGCGAGCCATCCACCGCTCCTGCTTCGGACACCCCAGGCCGACGAAGACGATCCGCGCGCCCGAACGGGCGATCTCGGCCGCGCTGCGCCGCTCCTCCTCGGCGGCGAGCTCACGGAACGGCGGCGCTTCTGCGTAGACGATCCGAAGCGCCGGGAACGCGCGGGCGGCGAAGGCGCGCAGGTCGGCGAGGACCTCGGGGGTCCCGCCGTACAGGCCCACCGGCACACCCTCCGTCGCGGCGCGGGCCAGTAGCCGCGGCATCAGCTCCGGGCCGCATACGCGCGTCGCCGAGCGAACCCCCAGCCACCGCAGCCCCCACACGAGCGGCATGCCGTCGGGCGTGACGAGATCCCCGTCGTTCATCACGTGGCGGTAGGTGGGATCGTCGTAGCTGTGCATCACGTTGTTGACGGTCGCGACGAACACCGTGCGGCTCTCCCCGTACTTCGCCCAACGGATCACCCGCTCGACCGCATCGTCGTAGGACGTCGCGTCGACCCGCATCCCCAAGATCCACCGGTATCGCAGCGGTGGCAGGAGGGCGTCGGCCGCCGACGCGGAGGGGACGTCGGTGCTCGCCACGATCAGTACGCCCCCATCCGCGCGATCGTCGCGATCACCGTCTTGGCGAGGATGTACAGGTCCAGGCCGATCGACCAGTTCTGGATGTAGTACAGGTCCATCCGCACGGCCTGCTCGGGGTCCACGTCGCTGCGGCCGTTGACCTGCCACCATCCGGTGAGACCCGCCCGCACCTCGTGCCGCGCCTCGAGCAGCTCGGGGTTCGCACGGACCTGCTCCTCCCACAGCGGCCGCGGACCGACCAAGCTCATGTCACCGCGGACGACGTTCCACAGCTGCGGCAGCTCATCGAGGCTCGTTCGCCGAAGGAACGCCCCGATCGGGGTCAGCCTCGGGTCATCGCGGAGCTTGAAGAACGGCTTCGTGAGGTCGATCACGGCGTCCTCGAGGGCGGCGCGCTGGTCGGTGTGCATCGTGCGGAACTTCAAGCACGTGAAGATCCGGCCGTCCTTCGTGACGCGGGGCTGGCGGAACAGCACGGGGCCCGGCGAGGTGAGCCGGACGGCGATCGCGACGGCGAGCATCACCGGCGCGGCCAGGACCAGCCCGATCGACCCCAGCACGAGGTCGAACGCGCGCTTGGCGGCCGCCTGCGGCCCGGTGAGGCGCGCCGGGTGCACGCGCAGCGCCAGGAAGTCCCCGACGCTTTCGAAATCCAGGCGCTCGGTGTGCACGTCCGGGAGGTTCGCGGCGACGCGCAGCTCCAGGTCGTAGCGGCGGCTCAGGCGCCCGAGCCTGGTCATGTCGTTCGGACCGATCTCGGACGAGGCGACGAACAGGCACTCGATCCCCTCCTCCAGCACGATCCGCTCGAGATCGTCGAACCCTCCGAGGACCGACCCGGGGACCTCCTCGGGCGTGTCGGTCACGAACCCGACCGGCCGGTACCCGCGCGCCGGCGGCACGATCGCGGCGGCGATCCGGGCGGCCTCGCCGTCGCGACCCACGATCGCGGTTCGCAGGGCGAGCGTCCCGCGACGCCGGAGCGACCGCACCCCGGCGCGCCACAACCCGCGCGCCAGGAGCTCCGCGAGGAGCGCGGATCCCCACAGGAGGGCGACCCGACCGCGAGCGATGCTGCCGTCCCACAGGGGGGTCGCCGCCTCGAGACCGAGCACCGCCACGCTCGTGGCGGCGACGATTCGGCGGAACTCCTCCAGCGGCGGCAGCAGCGCCCGCCGGTACAGCCCGAACGCCGCGAAGCACGCGGCCCAGGCGATCGGGGCGAGCCCGAGGGTCACGCCGTAGCCCACGACCGAGCTCGTCGATCCGCGGAACGCCGCCACCAGGGCGAGGGCGATCGCGACGTCGGTGAGGGCCCGGGCCAGCACGACGAGGCGGAAGCGCTGCAGCGAGGGCCGGACCTTCTCCAGGTCGAGGACCCGCACGCGCTCGGCCGTGCCGAGCGCCGCGACGGCCTCCTCGCGGCCGGTGAGGTCGAGCCGTTCCATCAGGCGACCACCCCGCCTCCGCTTCCATCCGGCGCGCCGAACGGCAACCCCCCGGACGGGGTCGCGACGCACGACCCCCGTTCGAGGGACCGTGGGTCCCTCCGGGGTCGGCCGAGAAGCGATGGGGAACGATGGCGGTGGGACCCGTTCATCACGCACCTGACGTAGGAAGGTGAACGCTAGCTTAACGGCGCAAACGGGCTACGCGATTCATCCGTTGGGGGTAAACCTCATGCGTCGTTCCGACTAGGACTTCCGCCGGTCCCAGGCTCGCCCCCCGGCCCGACGCGCCAGCGCCACCGCCTCCAGGCGCGAGTGGACGCCGAGGCGGCGCAGCACGTTCTGCACGTGGCGCTTGGCCGTCTGCGGGCTGATCACGAGCGCCGCGGCGATCTCGTCGTTGCGCGCACCCGCCAGGAGCATCTCCACCACCTCCCGCTCCCGGGCCGTGAGGCGGGCCAGTCGATCGGCCGCGTCCTCCTCCGCGAGGCGCCAGGCCACCAGCTCGTCCAGGAGCGCCGCCAGGTCCGCGGGGTCGAAGGCCGCGGCCGTCCGGCCGAGCGCGACCGCGGCGTCCGCAAGCGCCTCCGGGGTGGCGTTGGGGCCGAGCGCGCCCCGGGCGCCGCCGATCACCGCCTCGGCCAGCTGACGCCGGTCGTCCACGAGCGCGAGCACCCGCGCCGGACCCGACGCCGCCACGACGTCGGCCACCGTCGCCCGGGGGTCGACCTGCAGGCCCACGAGGTCGACGGCCACGACGTCGGCCGGCCACGGCCGCCTGGCGCCCTCCCGCACGCTCGCCTGACCCACGACGCGCAGGCGTCGGTCGCGAGCGAGCACGTGCGCGAGCGCCTCGCGCACGAGCACCGGCTCACACAGCACCGCGATCTGGATCCGCTCCGGGGAGCTCACGGCGCCGCGCGGTCCAGGCCCCGCCGCGAAGCGATCGCCACCGCCTCGAGACGGGAGCCGACCCCCAGCTTCGCGAGGATGCTCTGCACGTGGGAGCGCACCGTGTTGGCCGACAGGCCGAGGTCTTCGGCGATCGCCCGTCCGCTCTTGCCCTGCGCGAGCAGGCTCAGGATCTGCCGCTCCCGGGGGGACAGGCGTCGCACCCCGTCCGCAGCGGGCCGGCGACGGGCGCCGCGGCCGCGACCGGAGGGCTCGATCGGAGGCAGGACGATCCGGCCGGCCGCCACCGCGCGGATCGTCGCGATCGCCGGCGCGAGCCCCTGGTCGGTGCGCACGTGCCCGTGGAAGACGGCGCGGTCCCCGGCGGGTTGCCCGGACGAGGGCTCGACCAGGGCGATCAGCCGCGCGCCCGGGACGAGCCGCGCCAGCTCGCCCCCGACGTCCCAGCCCCAGCGTCCGCCGGCGGCTTCGTCCACGAGGATCACGTCGGGCCGCGCCTCGTGGGCGACCCGTCCGGCCTCCTGCGGATCGTCAAGGACGTCGAGGACCCGGAGCCCTGCGTCCGCGAGCGCCCGGCCGAGGGCCTGGCCCGCGAGCGGCCTGCCCGCGACGATCAGGACCCTGACGTCCACCCTAGACGCCCTTGAGGTAGGCCACGGTCTCGGCGAGCCCGTCCTCCAGGTGCGTCCAGGGTTTCCAGGCGATCGCCGAGGCCGCCCGCCCGATGTCGAGCGCGATCCTCCGCGGGTCGCCGGGCCGCGGTGGGCCGTAGAGGGGTTCGCCCGGGAACCCGATGATGTCCGCGAGCGTGCGGAACACGTGGTTCACGCTCGTCTCGAGCCCCGTCCCGATGTTCACGAGCTTCGCCGATCCCTGATCGATCGCTCGAACGAACGCGTGCACGGCGTCGTCGATGAAGACGAAATCGCGGGTCTGGTTCCCATCCCCGAAGATCGTCGGTGCCTCGCCGGCGAGCATGGACGCGGCGAAGACCGCGACCACCCCCCCGCAGGCCGGATCCTGCCGCGGCCCGTAGACGTTGGCCAGCGCGAGAGCCGTGTAGTCGAGCCCGCGGTAGCGGTGGTAGACGCCGAGGTAGTCGAGGACGACCTTCTTGGAGATGCCGTACGGCGTGAGCGGGAACGACCCCTGCGCGGCCGTCTCCTTGACGGGCAGACGTCGTGGTTCGCCGTACAGGGACCCTCCCGACGCGGCGTACACGATCTTCCGAGCCCCCACGCGCGTGGCGCACTCGAGCACGTTCAGCGTCCCCATCACGTTGACCGAGGCGCTCGTGATCGGGTCCGTGAGCGACTGGCCGGCACCGACGTGAGCCGCGAGGTGGAACACTACCTCGGGGCGATGGCGTTCGAACAGCGGCAACAGGCCTTCGGCCCGTACGTCCATGTTGAAGAACGTGAACTCCTTGCCGTACCCGCGGGCCTCCGCGAGGTTCGCGATCCGCCCGGACGACAGGTCGTCGACGCTGACGACGCGGTGCCCCTCGGCCAGGAGACGGTCGGCGAGGTGACTGCCGATGAACCCGGCGCCCCCGGTCACCAGGACGGTCGTCACGCGTCCAACCTTAGGTTCGGGTCCACGCCGATGTCCAACGGGGACCGTTCCCCGCGAAGCCATCTGGCGGCCCCGACGCAGGCGATCATGGCGGCGTTGTCGGTACACAGCGCGATCGGCGGGACGAGCACCTGCAGGCCCGCTCGGGCCCCCTCCTGGACCATCCGCTCCCGCAGGCGGGAGTTGGCGACCACGCCGCCGCCGAGCAGCACCGTCGGCGCCCCGACCGCCGACGCCGCGGCGAGCGTCTTTCGCACCTGGACGTCGACGATCGCCTCCTGGAAGCTCGCGGCCACGTCGGGCAGGTGGGGTTCGCGCCCGGCCGCGCGCTCCTGCCGCAGGTAGCGGAGCACCGCCGTCTTCAGGCCGCTCATCGAGAAGTCCAGGTCGCCGGAGGAAGCCATCGCCCTGGGGAAGTCGATCGCGTGAGGATCGCCCTCGGCGGCGAGCCGATCGATCGCCGGCCCTCCGGGGAACCCCAGTCCGAGCAGACGAGCGACCTTGTCGAAGGCCTCCCCCGCGGCGTCGTCGACCGTCTGGCCGAGCACCTCGTAGGTGCGCTCGTCGCGCATGTGCACGAGCATCGTGTGCCCGCCGGACACGACGAGCGCGACGTAGGGCGGGGACGGCGGGCCGTGATCGAGGAAGTTCGCCCAGATGTGACCCTCCAGATGGTTCACGCCGATCAGGTCGACCCCCCGCGCGAGGGCGAGCGACTTGGCGGCCGCCACGCCGACGAGCAGGGCCCCCACGAGTCCCGGCCCGACGGTGACGGCGACCGCGTCGACGTCGCCGAGGTCGATGCCCGCCTCCTCGAGCGCCCGCTCCAGCAGCGGATTGATGGCCTCCACGTGCGCGCGTGCCGCCACCTCCGGCACGACCCCGCCGAAGCGCTCGTGGAGGTGATCCTGGCGCGCGATCAGGTTGGCCCGCAGCGAGAACGCGTCCTCCACGACCGCCACGGCGGTCTCGTCGCACGACGTCTCGATCCCAAGGACGATCACGCCGGACGCACGCCCTCCGGGAGCTGGGCCGCGATCCGATCGAGCCGCCGAGCGTAGGCCTCGGAACGGATGTCGTCGGCCCACATGATCAGCGCGTCCTCGTGGAGCTCGGCGTAGTAGTTCCGACGGATACCGACCGGGCGGAACCCGAACCGCGCGTACAGGCGCTGGGCCCGCCAGTTCGTCACGCGCACCTCGAGCGAGACGGCCCGCGCCCCCATGCGCACCGCGGCTCGCATCTCCTCGACGAGCAGGCGCGTCGCGATCCGGTGGCCCTGAAGCATCGGCTCCACCGCGACGTTGGTGATGTGGGCCTCCTCGCCGTAGCAGATCATGCCCGCGTAGCCGACCACGTCGCGATCGATCTTGGCGACGAGGTAGGAGCGCGTCTCCGGCTCCGAGAGCTCGGCGGCGAACAGGTTCGGGCTCCACGGGCGCGCGTACGCCCGTCGCTCGATCGCCATGACGCCACGCAGGTGGCGACGGCGCATCCGGGTGATCTCAAGCTGCGGGGCCCCCGCGCTCGCTCGTCCCACGCGATCTCAGCATCCGACTTCCTCAGGTACAGGGGTACGACGTCGAACAGGTGATCGTGCTCCTCCCGCAGGATGCGAGGCACCGCCAGTTCGACGAGGTTCGCCGCCTCCGGATGCGCCGTGGACGGCGACGCGAACTCCGCCTGGGCGCCCAGCTCCTCGAGCACCTCCCGGTACAGCATCGCACCGTCGCCGACGAGGAGCACCTCCTCGGGCTCGGCCGCGAGCTCGGCGACGAGCGCCTCGGGGCGCGCGACGGCGTAGGGGGGTGTCCCGCATCACCCCGCCGGGGACCGGCCGGTAGCGCGCCCAGAAGACCTCGCCCCGCCGCCCGTCGATCACGGCCACGATCGCACGCTGGGTGAAGCGCACGGCGTAGGCGAGCACGTCGAGGCTGACGAGCCCGACGATCGGGACGCGCAGGACCTGGGCGAGCGTCCGTGCGGTCGCCACCCCGACGCGTAGCCCGGTGAACAGCCCCGGGCCGACCCCGACGGCGATCCCCCCGACCTGCGACAGCGAGATCCCCGACCAGCCGAGGAGCCGCTCGAGCGCGGGCGTCACGACCTCCTGGCGGTGGCGACCCGCGATCTGGATCCGGCCGCGGATCTCCCGCTCGGTCCCCACGGCGACCGAGACCTGCGGGGTGGCCGTCTCGATCCCGAGGACGATCACGACCGCGACTCCCGCCATCGATCGAGCGCCGACGCCAGGGCATCCCAGCGGTCTCGCCACCCAGAGCCCTCCGGCGTCACCACGATCCGCCGCGCGTCGTCCGCGCCCGAGGGGTCCGCCGCGACGAGCTCGACCCGGAGACGGTCGGTCGCGAGGAGCTCGGCCACGGCGTCCCCCCACTCCACCACGAGGACCGCCTCGCCGTCGGCGATCTCCTCGAGCGCGAGGTCGACGACGTCCTGGATCCGGTCGAGCCGATAGACGTCGACGTGGGCGACCACCAGGCGCCCGGTGTACTCGCGCACGAGGGTGAAGGTCGGCGAGGTCACGACCTCAGGGGCCCCGAGCCCGCGCACGATCCCCTGGACGAGCGTCGTCTTGCCGGCCCCGAGCTCCCCGGTCAGCACGACCACGTCGCGCGGCCGCAGCAGATCGGCCAAGGCCGCTCCGATCGCGCGGGTGTCCGCGGGCGTGCGGGCGAGGAGCACGAGCTCGCCCACCGTCAGAAGAGCTCCAGCTGGGTCGACGACGCGTCGGACGACGGGGTCGGCGCCGCCGCGGGCTCGGGCGGGGCCTCGAGCGTCCGGCGGATCAGGTCGAAGTCCTCCCGGAACAGCTCGAACTGGCGCGTCCCCTCGCCGCCGCCGCGGAGCACCGCCGCCGGATGCAGGGTGGGGATCACGGTCCGGCCCTGCCAGCGGAACACCTGCCCCCTCAGGCGGGAGATCCCCCTGCTCGTGCGCAGGACGAACCGGGTCGCGAAGTTCCCCAGGGTCACGATGAGGCGTGGCTGCACGATCGAGATCTGCTCGACGAGCCACGGCGTGCAGGCCTCGATCTCGTCCGGTAGCGGATCCCGGTTGCCCGGCGGGCGGCACTTGATCACGTTGCAGATGTAGACGTCCTCCCGGGCGAGCCCGATCCGGCCGAGCATGCGGGTGAGGAGCTGACCGGCGGCCCCGACGAAGGGCTCGCCCTGTTGGTCCTCGTGGTAGCCGGGGCCCTCCCCGATGAACATCAGGTCGGCGTCGGGGGCGCCGACGCCGTAGACGACCTGGGTGCGGCCGGCCGCCAACCGGCAGCGGGTGCAGCCCGCCGCCTCCGCCGCCGCTTCGGCCAGCGTCCTCGCCGTCACGCCCGCCACTCCGCCGAGCCGTTGGGTTCCGACCCCCGCACCTCGCCGCCCCGCGATGTTCGTCCGGCCCCCTCGATACCGACCCCGCGCGCCCGGGCACCGGTCCGGTTCGGGCGGCGCGAGCCGAGGGTAGCGGCCCGGCTCACGGCGCGCCACCGCCGGGCGCCGGTTCCAGGCTCGCGTCCACGTGGACCCGGGCCACGGCCTCGGGCAACGCCTCGGCGACGTCGCCGGCTACGATCCCCTCCCCGCGCTCGCGCCCGGCGAGCTGCCCGGCGAGCCCGTGGACGTAGGCGCCTGCCCACGCGGCCTCGAACGGCGACCGCCCGCGCGCGAGGAGGGCTCCGATCACCCCCGTTAGCACGTCGCCGCTGCCGCCGGTCGCGAGCGCGGACGATCCGGTGGGCGTGATCCGCACCGAGCCCGAGGGCTCCGCGATCGCGGTCCGAGGCCCCTTCAGGAGGACGACCGAGCGCGTGTGGGCGGCAAGGACCCGCAGGTCGGCGAGTCGGTCGGTGCCCAGCGGACCGAGCCGACGGAACTCCCCCGCGTGCGGGGTGAGCACCGCGTCGGCCGCGCGCTGGGCCAGGGCCCCGGCGTCCCCGGCGAACGCGTTCAACGCGTCGGCGTCGAGGACGAGGGGCACCGACGCGGCGCGCACGATCTCGCGGACGGCCTCGGCCGTCGCCGGGTCCCTCGACAGCCCGGGCCCGATCGCGAGGGCATCCGCCTGTGCCGCCGCCTCGAGCACGGCCCCGACCGCGCGAGCGTCGAGGGTGCCCGTCGGGGTCTCGGGCAGCGGCAGGAAGGTCGGCTCCGGCGCACCGGCCTGGACGGCGACCAGGGCGCTGGCCGGCGTCGCGATGCGCACGAGCCCCGCCCCCGATCCGCGCGGCCCGCGCGCGCCACCAGACGCGGGGCGCCGGTCATCGCGCGGGAGCCGGCGACGACGAGCAGGACCCCTGTCGAGCGTTTGTGGGCGTCGACCGGACGCCTCGGCCAGACGGCCGCGACGTCGGCCGGCTCGGTGAGCCACGTTCCGGGGGCCACGGCCCCCTCGGGGAACCCGATGTCGACGACCCGCACGACGCCCGCGCGCTCCGCGCCGGGCAGTAGGCAGAGCCCCAGTTTCGCGGCGCCGAAGGTCACCGTGAGCGCCGCCACGACCGCGGGACCCTCGACCGCCCCGGTCGCTCCGTCGACCCCGGAGGGGAGGTCCACCGCGACGACCGGAGCCGGCGCCTCGTTCAGCGCCGCGATCGCGGCCGCGACCGCCCCCTCGGGCGCGCCCCGGAACCCCGTGCCCACGATCGCGTCGACCGCGACGTCGGCGCGCTCGAGGTCGCGGGCGAGCGCCGCGGGCTCGGCGGAGCGCACCCGGACCTCGCTTGGCCGGAGCGCGCCGGCCATCGAACGAGCCGGCTCGCGCAGCTCCTCGGGCGGCGCGAGCGCGTGCACCGTGACCCGAACGCCGCGACGAGCGAGGTGCCGAGCCGCGACGTAGCCATCTCCTCCGTTGTTCCCCTTGCCGCACACGACGACGGCGCGCCGACCGTAGGCCCCCCCGAGCAGATCGAGGGCGGCCCGGGCCACGGCTCGGCCCGCGCGCTCCATCAGCTCGCTGGGTGCGATCCCGGCCTCGGCCGCCGCGCGGTCGAGCGCCGCGGCCTGCTCGGGGCTCAGCACCGGCCTCACCGGCGCACCGCCACCGCGAACGCCACCGCGTTCGTCCGCTCGTGGGTGAACGTCACGAGCACCTCCGTCACCCCGAGGGCCTGTGCCCGACGCCTGGCGTTGCCGTCGAGCCGGATCGCCGGCGCGCCGCTCGGAGCCCGGGTGACGCTCACGTCCTGCCAGCGCCGGCCGGGGTAGCCGCCCAACGCCTTGATCGTCGCCTCGCGCGCAGCGAACCGCCCCGCGTAGGACTCCGCCGGGCGCGCACGGGCGTCGCAGTAGGCGATCTCCTCCGGCGTGAACACGCGCTCGCGCATCGTCGGATGACGGGCGAGCGCCCGTTCGATCCGCTCGATCTCGCAGATATCAACCCCGAGGCCGACGATCTCCACGCGTGTGTAGGCTACGGTACGAGCCCGGCGGTGGGCGCGCGGACCGGGAGCTCGAGCGCCAGGAGGAAACGAGATGCCCACTGCCCCCGGCCGCGTCCCCCGCGTCGCGTTCCTGTGCACGCACAACGCCGGCCGCTCCCAGATGGCCGCCGGGTGGGCCCGGCACCTGGCCGCGGGCGGCCTCGAGGTCCTCTCCGCGGGCTCGGAGCCGGCCGAGGAGCTCAACCCGGTCGCGGTCCGGGCGATGGCGGAGGTCGGGATCGACATCGCCGGGCAGCGCCCGAAGGCCTGGTCGGAGGAAACCCTCCGTGACGTGGACGTCATCGTCACCATGGGCTGCGGCGATCGGTGCCCGGTCGTGCCCGGCGCGCGCACGCTCGATTGGGACCTCGAGGATCCCGCCGGGCGGCCCATCGAGGACGTCCGCGCGATCCGCGACGAGATCGAGCGGCGGGTGCGCTCCCTCCTCGCGGAGCTCGGCGTGTCGCCTACTCGACCGTGACGCTCTTGGCGAGGTTGCGGGGCCGGTCGACGTCTAGCCCCCGGAGCCGCGCGATGTGGTAGGCGAGGAGCTGCAACGGCACCGTGACGACGACGGGGGCGAGGAGCTCGGGGGTTTCCGGGACCTCCAGGACGTGATCGGCCAGGGCCGCGGCCTCGACATCCCCCTCGGTGACGACCGCGATCACCTCCGCGCCGCGCGCCTTCACCTCCTGGATGTTCGACAGCATCTTCGGGTAGACGTGGCAGCGCGTGGCGACCGCCACGACCGGCACGCCGTCCTCGACGAGGGCGATCGGCCCGTGCTTGAGCTCCCCCGCCGGATAGCCCTCGGCGTGCAGGTAGCTGAGCTCCTTCAGCTTCAGGGCTCCCTCCAGGGCGGCCGGGTACCCGGTGTGGCGACCGATGAACAGGACGTCGCGCGCGTCGCGGTAGCGCTCGGCGATCGCCCGGACCCGATCGTCGAGCCCGATCGCCCGTTGCACCTTCGCCGGCAGCGCGGCGAGCTCCGCGAGCACGTCGGCGATCTCCTCGGGGAACTTCGTCCCCCGCGCCTGGGCCAGGTAGAGAGCGACGAGGTGCTGGGAGACCATCTGGGTCGCGAAGGTCTTCGTCGCGGCGACCCCGATCTCGGGGCCCGCGTGCGTGTACAAGACGGCGTCGGCCTCGCGCGCGAGCGAGGAACCGACCGTGTTCGTCACCGCGACCAGGTGGGAGCCTTGCCGACGGGCGTGCCGAGCGGCCTCGAGCGTGTCGATCGTCTCCCCCGACTGGGAGACGGCCAGGGTGAGCGTGTCGGGGCCGAGCACGGGGTCGCGGTAGCGGAACTCGCTCGCGATCTCGATCTCCACCGGCAGCCGGGTCCAGTGCTCGATCGCGTACTTGGCGACGAGCCCGGAGTGGAAGGCGGTCCCGCAGGCGACGACGAAGACCTTCGTGACCTCGCGGAGCGCGTCGTCGCTCACCCGCAGCTCGTCCAGAACGATCCGTCCGTCGACGACCCGGCCGACGAGGGTGTCGCGGATCGCCGCCGGCTGCTCGTCGATCTCCTTGCGCATGAACGAGTCGTAGCCGCCCTTCTGAGCCCGGGCCACGTCCCAGTCGATCCGGATCGGGCGAGGCCGCGCACGGCGTCCCTCCAGGTCGGTGACCGACGCGCCCGCGGCGGTCGCAACCACGACCTGCCCCTCGGCGAGCGGGATCGCGCGCTCGGTGCGACCGAGCACCGCCGGCACGTCGCTCGCCAGGATCGTTTCGCCGTCCCCGAGCCCGACGACGAGCGGCGAGGCGACCTTGACGCCGACCAGCAGGTCCGGCTCGTCGGCCGAACACACGACGAGCGCGTAGGCTCCCTCGAGGTCCCGCACCGTGCGCCGAACCGCGTCGGCGAGCCCGAGCCCGTCTGCGCGCAGACGCTCCTCGATCAGATGGGCGACGACCTCGGTGTCGGTCTCGCTCGCGAGCTCGTGCCCCTCCTTGGCGAGCCGAGCCCGAAGCCCCTGGAAGTTCTCGATGATCCCGTTGTGGATCACGGCCAGCCGGCCGGTGCAGTCCACGTGGGGATGGGCGTTTCGGTCGGTCGGAGCTCCGTGGGTCGCCCACCGCGTGTGGCCGACACCGAGGCGACCACCGAGGGCGCTCGGCTCGAGCACCGCTTCGAGGTCCGCGAGACGCCCGGCCCGCTTCGCGACCGTGAGCCCACCGTCCACGATCGCAACGCCGGCCGAGTCGTAGCCGCGGTACTCGAGGCGCCGGAGCCCCTCGAGGACGATCGGGAGGGCCTGATCGCGGCCCACGTAGCCGACGATGCCGCACACGGGTCCCGTTGAGCCTACAGCAGCGGTCCCCTCGGCCGAGCTACGTCGCCGCTTCGGCGAGGACCGCCGCGATCGCCTCGGCGTGGCGCCGGGCCTCGGTCTGCGTCTCGGCCTCGACCATCACGCGGACGAGGGGCTCGGTCCCGCTCGCACGAACGAGCACCCGTCCCCGACCGCCGAGCGCGGCCTCGGCCTCGGCGACGGCCGCCCTGACCGGCTCGGCCACGATCGCCGCCGCCCGGTCCGCCACGGGAACGTTGAGGAGCACCTGGGGGAACCGCTGCATCGCCGCGGCCAGCTCGGCGACGGCCACGCCCCGCACCGTGGCCAGGGAGAGGAACCGGACCGCCGTGAGCAGCCCGTCGCCGGTCGTGGCGTAGGGCCGGAAGATCACGTGTCCGCTCTGCTCTCCCCCCAGGGCGGCTCCCCGCCGCTCCATCTCCTCCAGGACGTAGCGGTCCCCGACCTTCGTGCGAACGAGCTCGATCCCGGCGTCGGCCATCGCGCGGACCAGCCCGAGGTTCGACATGACGGTGGCGACCACGACGTCCCCCGACAGCTCCCCGGCCTCGCGCATCGCGATCGCGCACGCCGCCAGCACCTGATCCCCGTCGATCACGCGCCCCTCGGCATCGGCGAACAGCGCTCGGTCGGCGTCGCCGTCGAGGCTCACGCCGGCGTCGGCACCGAGCCGCACGACGGCGTCGGCGACGACCTCCGGATGCAGCGCGCCGCACCCGACGTTGATGTTGGTGCCGTCGGGCGTGGCGTGGATCGGGTGGACCTCGGCGCCGAGGCGTCGCAGCACCGCCGGAGCGACGTCCGACGCCGCTCCGTTCGCGCAGTCCACGACGATCCTCAGGCCGTCGAGGCGAGCGAGGGCGGCGTCGACGAGGTGGTCGATGTAGCGCTCCCGGGCCTCGGGCGCCTCGCGGGCCTTGCCCGGGACGACCGTCGGACCGGGCTCGGTCCCGAGGGCCGCCTCGATCTCGTCCTCGAGCGCGTCGGGAAGCTTCCGGCCGTCGCCCGCGAAGAACTTGATCCCGTTGTCCTCGGGGGGATTGTGGGATGCGGAGATCACCACGCCGGCCGTGGCGCCGAGCTCCAGGGTGCAGAACGCGATCGCGGGGGTCGGCTCGACCCCGACGAGGAGCGCATCGCCGCCCGCCTCCACGATCCCGGACACGAGCGCGCGCTCCAGCCACACGCCGGAGGACCGGGGGTCGCGGCCGACGACGAACCGGGGCCGTGGATGCTCACGGCCCAGCACCCGGCAGGCGGCCCGCCCGAGAGCTGCGGCGAGCTCGCCCGTAAGCTCGGTGCCGGCGACGCCGCGCACCCCGTCGGTCCCGAACAGGCGTCCCATCGGTCCGGCACGATACCGCCCTCCCTGCTCCGCCCGGCGTGGCACGATGGTCCCGATGGGTGAACTCGTGCGGGTCTGGGCGACGGCGGACCCCGTCGAGGGCGAGCTCATGCGAGCTCGTCTGGAGGCCGAGGGCGTCCAGGTCCTGCTCAAGGGCGAGGGCGGTGGCCCCTACCGCACCGGCCCCGTGTACCTGTTCGTCCCCGCCGAGGAGGAGGTGCGTGCCCGGGCCGTCCTCGACGCGGTCGCCTCGGGGGCGTTCGCGCTCGACCTCGACGACGAGGATGGACGGCCGGGCGCCCCGGGCGCCGATCCGGAGGAGGACGCCTACCGCTTCGAGTACTGAGGAGCCTTGCGGGCCTTCTTCAGGCCGTACTTGCGCCGCTCCTTCTCGCGGGGGTCCCGGGTGAGCAGCCCTTCGCTCTTGAGCATCGGCCGCAGCTCCGGGTCGACCTCGACGAGAGCGCGCGCGAGCCCGAGGCGTACCGCGCCGGCCTGGCCGGCCACGCCGCCGCCGCGGATCGACGCGATCACGTCGTAGTCGCGCTCGCGACCCACGACCCGCAGGGGCGCCGAGGCGACCATCCGGTGCACCCGGGTCGGGAAGTACTCCTCCAGAGAGCGACCGTTGACGATGAAGCTGCCGCCGCCGGGAACGATCCGGACGCGCGCGACGGCCTCCTTGCGGCGTCCCGTCGTGAGCTTGCTCGCCGGCGCGCTCATCCGATCATGCCTCGGTCGTCGGGCGCACCGCACGGCCGGGGAGCCCCTCCCAGGTTGGCCGCTCGCCCGGACCGAGGGGCACCGGCCGCTGCGCCGTGTGCGGGTGATCAGGGCCGGCGACCACGTGGAGCTTGCGGAACATCGCGCGGCCCAGGCGGTTCTTCGGCAGCATCCCCCGGACGGCCTTCTCCACGGCCGCGACCGGGCGCTCGGCCAGCAGCCGGTCGTAGCGGACGGCCTTGAGGCCCCCGGGGTAGCCCGAGTGCCGGTAGGCCACCTTCTGCTGCGGCTTGCGCCCGGTGAGCTCGACCTTGTCGGCGTTGATGATCACGACGTGGTCGCCGGTGTCCATGTGGGGGGCGAAGATCGGCTTGTGCTTGCCCCGCAGCAGCATCGCGGCCTGCGACGCGAGCCGTCCCAGCACCTGGCCGCTGGCGTCCAGCACGTACCAGCGACGCTCGATCTCAGCAGGCTTCGGCGAGTAGGTCTTCATCCGGAAGGGGTGCCGACCCGGTCGGGCGGGCCGGCGACCGATGCTACCTGCGGGAACGCCGCTCCGTCAAAGGCTCCGGCGGCGGCCGGTCGGTCGGTTCCGCGCAGGCGGGCCGGGTCAGGGCCCGTCGGGCTTGCGCGCGCGAACGATGGCGGCGTACATCCCGTCGGCGACCTCGTGCGTCGGCTCGATCGAGACCTCGACGAAGCCCGCCGCCTCGAGCCCGGCCCGGTACTCGCCGAAGCTCAGAGCGCCCGCGATGCACCCCACCCGGGAGCCGCGCCGCGCCCGCTCCCCCTCGTCGAGCGCGTCGTCGGCAACGACGTCGGAGACCCCGACGCGGCCGCCCGGGCGGAGCACCCGGGCCATCTCTCGGAAGACGGCGCCCTTGTCGGCCGACAGGTTGATCACGCAGTTCGAGATCACCACGTCGACCGCGGCGTCGGGCAGCGGGACGTCCTCGATGTAGCCGCGGAGGAACTCGACGTTCGTCGCTCCCGCCGTCTCGGCGTTGGCCCGAGCCAGCTCGAGCATCTCCTCGGTCATATCGAGGCCGTAGACCCGCCCCGACGGCGCCACCCGCCGGGCCGAGAGCAGCGCGTCGATCCCCCCGCCGGAGCCGAGGTCCAGCACCACCTCGCCCTCGCGCAGCTCGGCGACGGCCTCGGGGGTGCCGCAGCCGAGGCTCGCGAGGACGGCGGCGTCGGGCAACGCGTCGAGCGACTCGGGCTCGTAGAGAGCCGAGCCGAACGCGCGGTCGTCGGCCTCGCCGCACAGGCACGACGACGGTCCGCAGCAGGCATCGGTTCCGCTCGCGGCGGCCCGGGCGGCCGCCGCGTAGCGCTCTCGGACCTCCTCACGAAGCTCCCGACCCATCGGATCCTCCTTCCTCCAGGCGCAGCACGTCGGCCTCCAGGCGCAGCACGTCGGCGAGGCGGCCGACCACCGCCGGGTCCAGGGAGTAGTAGGCCCACCTGCCCCGCCGCTCCCGCCGCAGCAGGCCCGCGTCGACGAGCTTCTTCATGTGGAAGCTCACGGTCGGCTGGGTGAGGCCGAGCGGCTCCACGAGGTCGCACACGCACACCGGCCGGCCGGAGGTGGCGAGCCGGTTGACGATGCGCACCCGTGCGGGATCGGCCAGGGCCTTGAACAGCTCGGCCGTGGCCGCCGCCTCGCGCTCGGACAGTCCGTCGGTGGCCAGCGGCGCACAGCACTGCGCCGGGGGCCCGTCGGGTCCCGGAGGTGCGGCGATCGGGGTCGGCGAACTCATATCGATATCCATCGATATGTTATCACGCCTCGTCCCGCCTCGGTCGGTCAGGCGGCCGTCGGGGCGACCGTCGCGGCTCTACCGGCCACCTCGGCCGTAGACGACCCGCTCGAGGCAGAGCCCGTGCGGCGGTGCCACGGGTCCAGCCGCCGCCCGATCGCACGCTCCGAGGATCGCGTCGATCGCCTCGGGCTCCAGCCGCCCCTCGCCCACGGCGAGGAGCGTCCCGACGAGGGAGCGCACCATCTGGTGGCAGAACGCGTTCGCGCGAGCTCCCACGACCACGAGCGACCCCTGGCGCACGACCGCGAGCCGGTCGAGGCGACGCACGCTCGAGCCCTGCGAGCGCCGACAGAACGAGGCGAAGTCCCGTTCCCCCACGAGCCGGGCCGCCGCGCGGCGCATCCGGCCAATGGAGGGACGTCCGGGGCGGTGCCAGACGTAGCGGGCCGTGAACGGGTCGGGGAGCTCGGCCGTGTCGATCCGGTAGCGGTACTCCCTGGCGGTGGCGGAGCGCCGGGCGTCGAAGCCCTCGGGAGCCCATCGCGCCCGCGTGACCACGACCTCGGGCGCGAGGGCGCCGTTCAGCGCGGCCTGGAGCCGCGCGGGGTCCACCCGCGCGGCGGTCCGGAACGACACGACCTGGCCGCGCGCGTGGACCCCGGCATCGGTCCTGCCGGCGACCGACAGGCGCGGCTCCTCCCGCAGGACCGGGGCCAGCCGGCGCACCAGCTCCCCCTCGACCGTCCGGACGGCCGGGTCGCGCTGCCGCGCCCAGCCTCGGAACCCCGTCCCGTCGTAGGCGAGGTCGAGGCGAACCGTCCGTCGGGCGCTCGCCGCCTCAGCCCTCCCGCTCGACGAGCTCGATCCTCGCCATCGGCGCGCCGTCGCCCTTGCGGGGACCGAGCTTCAGGATCCGCGTGTAGCCACCGGGCCGCTCGCCGAACCTCGGCGCGATCTCGTGGAACAACCGAGCCACGACGTCGCGGTCGGGCACGTCCTTCAGCACGTCGCGACGGGCCGCCAGGTCGCCGCGCTTGGCCTTCGTGATGAGGCGTTCCGCGTACGGGCGCAGGGCCTTCGCCTTCGCCTCGGTCGTCGTGATCGCCTCGTGGGTGAACAGCTGGGCCGCGAGCGTCGAGAGCATCAGCCGCTGGTGCGCCGGGCCGGACCCGAGCCGAGGCCCCTTCTTCGGCTTCGGCATCACTCCTCCCGAAGGCCGAGGCCGAGCTCCTCGAGCTTGGCCTTCACCTCGTCGATCGACTTCTGACCGAAGTTGCGGATGTCCATCAGCTCGGACTCGGAGCGCTGGACCAGATCGCCGACCGTGTTGATGCCCTCGCGCTTGAGGCAGTTGTAGGAGCGCACCGACAGGTTGAGCTCCTCGATCGTGATCTGGTAGTCGCTCGGGAGCTCGTCCTCGGCCGCCGGACCGACCGAGACGCTCGCCGCTTCGGCGAGCTCGGCGAACAGGTTGACCAGCTCCAGGAGCGTTCCGCCGGCGCTGGCGACCGCCTCGCGGGGCGAGACCGAGCCGTCGGTCTCGACGTCGAGGATCAGCCGGTCGCGGTCGGTCATCTGCTCCACCCGGGTGTTCTCCACGCTGTAGGAGACCTTGCGCACGGGCGAGAAGATCGAGTCGACGGGGATCACGCCGATCGGATCGCGCGGCTTCTTGTTCCGCTCGGCCATGCGGTACCCGACGCCCCGCTCGACGGTCATCTCCATCTCGAGGGTCGCTCCCTTGCCGAGCGTGGCGATGTGGAGATCGGGGTTCAGGATCTCGATCCCCGCGGGAGGCGCGATGTCGCCCGCGGTCACCTCCGACGGGCCCTTGGCCTTCAGGTAGATCGTCGTCGGCTCCTCCAGCTCGGATCGAACGACGAGCTCCTTCAGGTTCAGGATGATGTCGGTGACGTCCTCACGGACCTTCGGGATCGTCGAGAACTCGTGCAGGACCCCGTCGATCCGCACCGACGAGATGGCCGCGCCGGGGATCGACGACAGGAGCGTTCGCCGCAGCGAGTTGCCGATCGTGTAGCCGAAACCCGGCTCCAGCGGCTCGATCACGAACCGCGATCGGGTCGGCGAGATCTGGTCCTCGGTGATCTGCGGTCTGGCGACGATGAACACGTTCGTTCCCTCCTCGTGGCGGGGGATCATCCACTCCTACCCCGCCGCTCGGGCGTCCCGACGCCGATCCGGCGCCGGGGGGCCACGGGCGCCCGCCCGCGGCCGACGCCGACGCCCCTACACGCGCCGGCGCTTGCGCGGCCGACACCCGTTGTGGGGCACCGGCGTGACGTCCTGGATCGCGGCGATCTCGAGGCCGGCGGCCGCGAGGGAGCGGATCGCGGTCTCGCGGCCCGAGCCGGGACCCTTGACGTACACATCGACCTTCTGCAGCCCGTGCTCCTGGGCCTGACGCGCCGCCTTCTCCGCGGCGAGCTGCGCGGCGAAGGGGGTCGACTTCCGCGACCCCTTGAAGCCGACGTTGCCGGCGCTCGCCCACGAGATCGTGTTGCCCTGCAGGTCGGTGATCGTGACGATCGTGTTGTTGAAGGTCGACTTGATGTGCGCCTGACCGTGCAGGACGTTCTTCTTCTCGCGGCGCTTCGTCTTCTTCGCCTTCGGCTTGGCCATGGCTCACGGGCTCCCGTTCACTTCTTGCGGGCCTTCTTCTTCCCGGCGATCGTCTTCTTCGGTCCCTTGCGGGTCCTCGCGTTCGTGTGGGTCCGTTGGCCGCGAACCGGCAACGACCGCCGGTGGCGGATGCCCTGGTAGCACCCGATCTCGATCTTGCGCTTGATGTCCTGGGCGACCTCCCGGCGCAGGTCCCCCTCGACCTTGTAGTTGCCGTCGATGAACGCGCGGATCTTCAGGACCTCGTCCTCGGAGAGGTCGCGGACCTTCGTCGCGCCGTCCACGCCCGTGGCCGCGACGACCTCGAGCGCCCGGGTCGGGCCGATCCCGTAGATGTAGCGCAGCGCGATGTCCACGCGCTTGTCGCGCGGAAGATCGACGCCGGCGATCCGTGCCATGAAGACGAGCCTCCCCTCAGCCCTGCCGCTGCTTGTGCCGCGGATTGGAGCAGATCACGAGGATCCGGCCGCGACGGCGGATCACGCGACAGCGGTCGCAGATCTTCTTCACGCTCGGCCGAACCTTCATCGACGCTCCCTCACTTGTACCGATACACGACCCGTCCCCGGGTCAGGTCGTAGGGCGAGAGCTCCACCCGGACGCGGTCCCCGGGCAGGATCCGGATGTAGTGCATCCGCATCTTGCCGGAGATGTGGGCGAGGACCCGATGGCCGTTGTCCAGCTCGACGCGGAACATCGCGTTCGGCAGGGGCTCGACCACCGTCCCCTCCACCTCGATCACGTCTTCCTTGGCCACGCTCCGGAATGACCTCACCTGACGACCGTCCGACGCCCGCCGCCCCGGGGCATGCGCCGACCCCCGGACGGATGGGCAACGCATCAGTATAGGCCCAGCTCAACGCGGTCGTCACCGTCGTCGATCGATCCGCCGTCGCCTCCGGTGCGAGGTGGCCGTCAGCTCCGGCTCGGGGACGACGGACTCCGGGGACGCCGGGGCGCGCGGCCCTGGCTGAGCCACCAGCTTTCGTATCGCATCTGCTTCGCCGTCCCCGAATCGTAGAGGCGACGCTCCATCCGCGAGGCCCAGCGCTCCATGTCCTCGGCCTGCTGCCGGAGGTCCTCGGCCCGCTCGGAGCCGGAGGCGAGCCGCCTGAGCTCCTCGGCGCTGGAGGACAGCAGACGTCGGGCCGCGTCGAGGTCGCCGGCCTCAGCCCGTTCCCGGGCCTCCTCCTGGGCCCGAGCCGCACGCAGGACGACCACCTCCTCGGTGACCTCGGCGTCGGCCTCGGCCCGGGCGGCCTCGTCGGCGCTCACCAGGTTCACCACGAGGGGCAGCGTGAGCTCGTGCTGCGCGATCCGCTCCCCCACCGCGACGTAGCGCACGACGACATCGGCCACCCTCGCCACGCCGAGCCGCGCTAGGCCGGGCACGTGGAGCGCGAACACCACCCGCCGGCGCTCCTCCCCGTGGGCGTCCCCCAGCTGGAGCTGGACCCCGCCCTCGACCGCCACCACCGGGAAGTCGTTCAGGACGCCCAGGAATCGCACCTGCTCGCGGGGCCGGATCTCCACAGAGACGTTCTGGGCCACGAGCTGGACGAGGTCCTCGGACTCCTGCGCGAAGATCCCCGGCGCGTCCTCCGGGGTCTCCGCGAAGTGGGCGTTCCCGCCCCCCGCCTGGGCCATCCGCGTGAGGAGGACCTCGTCGAAGTCCAGCCCGAACCCGATCGTCGTCGTCCCGATCCCGTCGTCCCCCGCCTGGCGGGCCAGGGCCACGAGGGCCTCGGGGTCGGTGATCCCCACGTTGGCCAGCCCGTCGGTGAGGAGCAGCACCTTCCGGGGACCCTTCCTCGCGGGGAGACCCCGCAGCACCTCCGCGCCCTTCAGCCACCCGCCGGAGAGGTTCGTCGACCTGCCCGGGGCGATCGCGGCGAGCGCCGCCTCCAAACGGATGGGGTCGACGGGGGCGAGCGGCACCCGGAGCTCCACGTCGTCGTCGTAGGTCACGAGGGCGAACCGGTCCACCGGGCGGAGGCGGCGGACCAGGTAGCGGGCGCAGGCCCGTGCCACCCGGAGCTTGTCCCCGGCCATCGACCCCGAGCGGTCGAGCACGAGGGCGAGGTGGAGCGACGGCCGCCGGGTGGTCCCGGGGGCCGGAGGCGCCTCCAGCTCCAGCATGCAGTGCAGGTCGTGCTCCCGCTCGACCGCCAGGAGCTCGTGCTCGAGCCGCACGTTCGCCGGATCTCCCGCCTTCCTCTCTGTGACGGTCGGTGACCTCTGTGACGGTCCGTGACCGGCGTCACGGTACCAAGGGGGGGTGACACGGATGGCAGCGAGGCTACCGATCCCGGGCCGTCAGGACCTCGTGGCCGGTCTCGGTGACCGCCACGGTGTGCTCGAAGTGGGCCGATAGCGAGCCGTCGGCGGTCACGACGGTCCATCCGTCAGGCAACAGCCGCGTCGCGTCCCCACCGAGGTTCAGCATCGGCTCGAGGGCCAGGACCAGGCCGGGCTTGAGCTCGGGACCCCGGCCCGGATCCCCCCAGTTCTGCACGAACGGGTCCTCGTGGAGGGCCCGGCCGATCCCGTGCCCCCCGTACTCCCGGACGAGCCCGAGCCCCTCCCGCTCGGCGACCTCCTCGATCGCGTGCCCGATGTCGGACAGGCGCCCGCCGGGGCGGACCCGTTCGATCGCCGCGTCCAGGGCGGCCTCGGTCGTCTTGAGGAGCCGCTCGGCCTCCGGGGAGGGCGCGATCCCGCCGACGACGACGGTGACCGCCGAGTCGGCGTGGAACCCCTCCCAGACCGCGCCGACGTCCAGGGACAGGAGCTGCCCCTCGGTCAGGCGGCGGGTCCGCGAGGGGATCCCGTGGACGATCTCGTGGTCGATCGAGGTGCAGATCGTCGCGGGGAACCCACGGTAGCCCTTGAACGAGGGACGCGCGCCCACGGCCTCGATCGTCTGGGCGGCCAGACGGTCCAGATCGAACGTCGTCCGCCCGGGCGCGACGGCCTCCAGCAGTCGCGAGATCGTGTCGGCGACCACGCGCCCGGCCCGGCGCATCCGGTCGAGCTCCTCGGGGGACTTGCGGACGATCACGCGCGCCGCTCCAAAAGCTCCTCCAGCGCGGCCTCCGCGCGCCCGGCGACCTCGTCCTTCGGGGCCTCGGCATCGATCTCGAGCAGGAGCCCGCGCTCCCGGTAGAACTGCTCGAGCGGCGCGGTCTGCTCCCGGTAGACGGCCAACCGCCGCTTGGCGGTGAGATCGTCGTCGTCGCTGCGCCGGACCAGCTCCGTCCCGTCGAGGTCGCAGACGAGGTCGACCGCGGGCGGGCTGAACTCGCGGTGGTAGGTCCGCTTGCACGTCGGACACGTGTAGCGGCCGGTCAGTCGAGCGATCGCCGTCACGTCCGCGACCGCGAAGCACAGGACCGCGTCGAGGGGACGCCCTCGGGCGGCGAGGGCCCGTTCGAGGGCCTCAGCCTGGGGAACCGTGCGTGGGAACCCGTCGAGGACGAAGCCCTTCTCGGCATCGGGCTCCTCCAGACGATCCATGACCATCTCCACCACGACCTCGTCGGGCACGTACTCCCCCCGGTCCATGAAAGCGCGCGCCCGGATCCCGAGCGGCGTCCCCTCCTGGACGTGCTCGCGCAAGATGTCGCCGGTGGAGATCTGCGGGATGCCGAAGCGCTCGCACAGCACCTGCGCCTGGGTTCCCTTCCCCGCCCCCGGCGGGCCCAGCAGCACGAGGCGCATCGGGATCGCCCTCCCGGACCGCTAGCGGAGGAAGCCCTCGTAGTGCCGCATCATGAGCTGCGACTCGATCTGCTTCATCGTCTCGAGGGCGACCCCGACCG
This sequence comes from Actinomycetota bacterium, assembly GCA_026003015.1. Classification (GTDB taxonomy): domain Bacteria; phylum Actinomycetota; class UBA4738; order UBA4738; family HRBIN12; genus BPGL01. The sequence continues at coordinate 1,055,539 of BPGL01000001.1, forward strand.
TGATCAGGATCGTGGTGCCGCCGAAGGGGAACGACGCGACGGGCAGCCAGTAGGCGATCACGACCGACGGGATCAGCGCGATCGCCGCCAGGAACAGCGAGCCGGGCAGCGTGATCCGCACGAGCACGCTGTTCAGGTGCTCGGCGGTCGGCGGCCCCGGCCGGATCCCCGGGATGAACCCCCCCTGCTTGCGCAGGTTGTCGGCCTGGCGGTACGGGTCGAACTGGATCGCCGTGTAGAAGTAGGCGAAGAAGACGATCAGCAGCGCCAGGATCGCCATATACACGATGCTCCGGTGGTTCTGGATGTAGCTGTTCACGAAGTTCCGGAACCACTCCGCCGAGATCACGCTGGCGAGCAGGACGGGGAAGTACAGCACCGAGGTCGCGAAGATGATCGGGATGACGCCCGCCTGGTTCACCTTCAGCGGCAGGTAGGTGCTGCCCCCGGTCGTCATCTTGCGCCCCACAACCCGGCGCGCGTACTGGATCGGGATCCGCCGCTGCCCCTGATCGATGAACACCACGGCGACGATGATCGCGATCCCGAGCAGGAGCATCGCGACGAACTTCCCGGCTCCGCCGACGGACAGGATGGCCCCTCCCTCCGACGGCAGGGTCGAGATCACGCTCGTGAAGATCAGGATCGACATCCCGTTGCCGACCCCGCGCTGGGTGATGAGCTCGCCGAGCCACATGATCAGGGCCGTTCCGGCGGTCATCGTCAGGACGATCAGCGCGACGTTGCCGGGCGTGAACGTTCCTGCGGGGAACACGTCGGGGAACTCCTGACCGGAGTGGAACAGGAACACGAGGCCGGTGGACTGCAACAGGGCCAGCACGACCGTCATGATCCGCGTCCACTGGTTGATCTTCTTGACGCCCGGCTCACCCTGTTCCTGGTACTGCTGCAGCTTGGGGATCACGACCGTGAGCAGCTGCATGATGATCGAGCTCGTGATGTAGGGCATGATCCCGAGCGAGAACACCGCGAACCGGGTGAGCCCTCCCCCCGAGAAGATGTTGATGAAGCTCAGGAACCCCTGATCGCCCTCGAGCTGGCGCCGGATGAGCGTCGTGTCGACGACCGGGACGGGCACCCACGAGCCGAACCGGTACACGGCGATGATGAACAGCGTGAACAGGATCTTGGCCCGGAGGTCCGGGACCTTGAACGCGTTCAGGAAGGCCCTGAGCACCGTGCCCCCGAGCCTACCCGCTCGGCGCGATCAGCTCGACCGACCCACCGGCCGCCTCGATCTTCGCCCGGGCGCCGGCCGAGACCGCGTGGGCCTTCACCACGAGGGCCTTGTCGAGCTCGCCGCGCCCCAGGACCTTGACGGGGCGGCCCTTGCGCGCCAGCCCGTGTGCGTACAGGGCCTCGGGGGTGACCTCGCCGTCGAAGTACCGCGCCAGCAGCTCGACGTTGACCGGCGCGTAGGCGACCCGGCTCGGATTGCGGAAGCCCTTGGCCTTGGGCACCCGGCGCTGCAGGGGCATCTGTCCGCCCTCGAAGCCCGGGCGGATCTGCTTGCGGGCCCCGGTGCCCTTCGTGCCGCGCCCCGCCGTCTTGCCTCGGGCGCCGGCGCGCCCCCGCCCGACGCGGGTGCGCTCCTTCGTCGCGCCATCGGCCGGCCGCAGGTGGTGGAGCTTCATCGCGCCTCACCCTCCAACTCCTCGACCACAACGAGGTGACGCACCTTGGCGATCATCCCGCGGATCTCCGGCCGGTCCTCCTTCACGACCGTATCGTGCAGGTGGCGCAGGCCGAGGCGGCGGACCGTGTCCTTCTGGTTGCGCGGGCGCCCGATGGCGCTTCGGACCTGGGTCACGCGCAGCCGGCTCATCGTCTCCCCCGAGATCCGGTCGAGGCCGGCGCGACGTCCTGAACCCCGTACTGCTCGGCGAGCGCCTCGGCACGCGCAGCGGTGATGCGCTCCTCGGCGGCCCGAACGGCGTCGAGCATGGCGCGCGGCGCCACCTCGTGGACGTCGCGGCCCCGCAGCTCGGCGATCTCCTGCGGGCGACGCAGGCTCTGCAGCCCTGCGACCGCCGCCTTCAGGATGTTGATCTGGTTGGAGGAGCCCATCGACTTCGACAAGATGTCCTTGATCCCGGCGCACTCGACGAGGGCTCGCACGGGGCCGCCCGCGATCACGCCGGTCCCCGGCGCGGCGGGCTTGAGCAGGACCACGCCGGCGCCGGCCTCCCCCACGACCTCGTGGGGGATCGTCGTTCCCATCATCGGGACCTCGAACATCTTCCTGCGGGCCTCCTCGACGCCCTTGGCGATCGCGGCCGGAACCTCCTTGGCCTTGCCGTAGCCGACGCCGACGCGACCGGCTCCGTCACCGACGACGACGAGGGCGGCGAAGGAGAAGCGGCGGCCGCCCTTCACGACCTTGGCGACCCGGTTGATCGAGATCACCCGCTCCTCGTACGGGCTCTTCTCGTCGCTCCTCACGTCGTAGCGTCGCATCAGATCTGCAGTCCTCCCTCGCGTGCGCCCTCGGCGAGGGCGGCGACCCGTCCGTGGTAGAGGCGCCCTCCGCGATCGAAGACCGCACGCTCGATGCCGGCACCGCGGGCCCGCTCGGCGATCAGGCGACCCACGGCGTGAGCGGCCTGGACCTTCGTGCCGGCCGGGCCGGCGAGCTCCAGGTCGCTCGCCTGGGCGAGCGTCACGGCCGCGCCGTCGTCGATCAGCTGCGCGTAGATGTGCCGGTTCGACCGGAACACGGCCAGGCGTGGCCGCTCCCGGGTCCCCGAGATCTTCTTGCGAACCCGGGCGTGACGGCGCAGCCGCGCCTGGCGCTTGGCGCGCGCGTCCATCACCCGGCCCCTCCCTTCGCCGCCTTTCCGGCCTTCTTGCGCACGTACTCGTCCTCGTAGCGGATGCCCTTGCCCTTGTACGGCTCGGGCTTGCGGATCTTGCGGATGTTGGCGGCGACCTCGCCGACCAGCTCCTTGTCGTTGCCCCGCACCACGATCGAGGTCGGGCTCGGAACCTCGAACTCGACCCCCTCGGGCCGCGGCACGGCGACGGGATGGGAGTATCCCACCTGCAGCTCCAGGTCGTTGCCCTTCAGGCTGGCCCGGTACCCCACGCCGACGATCGCCAGACGCTTCTCGAAGCCCTGGGTGACGCCCTGGACCATGTTCGCGAGCAACGTGCGGGTGAGGCCGTGGAGGCTCCGATGGAAGCCCTCGTCGTCGGGGCGCTCGACCCGGATCACCCCTTCGTCCAGGACGATGCGCATGTCGGGGTGCAGCGACCGCGACAGCGTCCCGCGCGGGCCGGACACCGTCACCCGGTTGCCCTCGTCGATGCGGACCTCCACGCCCGCGGGCAGCTCGATCGGTCGGCGTCCGATCCGGCTCATCACCACACCTCGGCCACGATCTCGCCCCCGACCCGTCGCCGTGCGGCCTCCCGGTCGGTCATGACCCCCTGCGAGGTCGAGACGATCGCGATCCCGAGCCCTCCGCGCACGCGGGGTAGCTCGTCGCGCCCCCGGTAGATCCGACGGCCGGGCTTGGAGATCCGCCGCAGCCCCGTGATCGTCCGCTGCTTGCGGGGTCCGTACTTCAGCCGGATCCGGAAGGCGGCCCCGACGCCCTCGCCCACGCGCTCGTAGCCGTCGATGAAGCCCTCGCGGTCCAAGATGTCGAGGATCGCCGCGGCGGCCTTCGAGACCGGAGCGTACGTCTCCTGCTTGTAGGCGAGGTTGGCGTTGCGGATCCGCGTGAGCAGGTCCGCGATCGGGTCGGAGACGCTCGAGAACCGGGGGGCGCTCGCGTTCACCATGACGCCTTCGTCACCCCCGGCAGCTCGCCCAGGTGCGCAAGCTCGCGGAAGCAGATCCGACACAGCATGAAGCGACGGTACACGGCTCGGGCGCGGCCGCACCGGGCGCAACGCGTGTAGGCGCGGACCCGGAACTTCGGGATCCGCTGCTGTTTGTTCCTGAGCGCCTTCTTCGCCATCCTGCTCGGCCCCCTCAACCCGCCCGAACGACCGGCTCGCCCTGGAAGGGGAACCCGAGGGCCACGAGCAACGCGCGCCCCTCGTCGTCGGTGCGGGCGGTCGTCACGATCGTGATGTCCATCCCGCGCACCTTGAGCACCTTGTCGTAGTCCACCTCGGGGAAGATCAGCTGCTCGGTGACCCCCAGCGTGAAGTTCCCGCGACCGTCGAAGCCCCGGGGATCCAGACCCCGGAAGTCCCGGATCCTCGGCAGGGCCAGCGAGATCAACCGATCGACGAACTCCCACATCCGGTCGCCCCGAAGCGTGACCTTCACCCCGATCCCCATCCCCTGGCGGAGCTTGAAGCCGGCGATCGAGCGGCGCGCCCGCGTCACGACGGGGCGCTGCCCCGTGATCACCGCCAGGTCCTCGACCGCCGCGTCGAGGAGGCGTCCGTCACGGATCGCGTCCCCGACGCCCATGTTGACGACGACCTTCTCCAGGCGCGGAACCTGCATCACGTTCGCCAGGCCGAGCTGCTCACGCAGCCGGGGGACGACCTCCTCCCGGTACCGGACCTTCAGGCGCGGCGCGTAGCCCTCGGCCATCACAGCTCCGCCTCGCACCGGCGACAGACCCGGACCTTGCGACCGTCGGGCTCGACGCGATGGCCGATGCGGGTCGGTCGTCCACAGCTCGAGCAGACGATCTGCACGTTCGACACGTCGATGAAGGTCTCGATGTCGATGATGCCTCCCTGCTGGAGCTGGGTACCGCTCGTGGTGCGCCGCCCCTTGGCCCGCTGGTGCTTCTTGGCCATCGCGACGCCCTCGACCATCACCCGACCCTCACGAGGAAGGACGCGAACCACGCGGCCCTCCTTGCCTCGGTCCTTGCCCGAGCGAACCCGGACGACGTCGTCCTTACGGATATCGAGACCCGGCATCGCTACAGCACCTCGGGGGCAAGGGAGACGATCTTCATGAACCGCTTCTCGCGGAGCTCTCTCGCGACCGGACCGAAGATCCGCGTCCCCCTGGGGTTCTTCGCGTCGGCCGTGAGGAGCACGACCGCGTTGTCGTCGAAGCGGATGTAGGAGCCGTCGGGTCGGCGACGCTCCTTCGCGGTACGAACGACCACCGCCTTGACCACATCGCCCTTCTTCACCCCGGCGTTCGGGAGGGCGTCCTTCACGGTCCCGACGATCACGTCGCCGATCCCGGCGTAGCGGCGACCCGAACCGCCCAGCACGCGGATGCACAGGACCTCACGGGCGCCCGTGTTGTCCGCGACCTTGCAGCGGGTTTCCTGCTGGATCACTTCGCCCTCTCGACGATCTCCACGACCCGCCAACGCTTCGTCTTCGAAAGCGGCCGGGTCTCCATCACGCGCACACGGTCCCCCACGCGAGCCTCGTTCGACTCATCGTGGGCCGCGAGCTTCGAGGAGCGGCGCACGGTCTTGCCGTACAGCGGATGGCGGACCCGGCGGTCGATCCGCACGACGACCGTCTTGTCCATCGCGTCCGATACGACCACCCCGGTGCGGACCTTCCGCCGCCCGCGCTCGCTCGATGCGCTCACCGCCCCTCCCCTTCGGTCGCCCGTTCGAGCGCTTCGAGCTCGCGCTCGAGCTCGCGCTCCCGCAGGATCGTGAGGATCCGGGCGACGTCGCGGCGCACCTGCGTCAACCGCGCGGTGTTGTCCAGCTGCCCGGTGGCGAGCTGGAAGCGGAGGTTGAACAGCTCCTCCTTGGCCGCCTCGGCACGCGCCACGAGCTCCGCGTCGTCCAGGCCTCGCAGCTCCGCCGCTCGCTCGGTCACGCTCACTCACCCACCCGCCGGATGAACTTCGTCTTGATCGGCAGCTTGTGCTGCGCACGGCTCATCGCCGCCCGCGCGACGTCGTCGGGGACCCCCGCGAGCTCGAACAGCACGCGCCCGGGCTTGACGACCGCGACCCAGCCCTCCGGGTTGCCCTTGCCGGAGCCCATCCGGGTCTCCGCCGGCTTCTTCGTGTAGGGCTTGTCGGGGAAGATGGTGATCCAGACCTTGCCACCCCGGCGGATGTGGCGCGTGATCGCGACCCGCGCGGACTCGATCTGGCGGTTCGTGATCCACGCCGGCTCCAGCGCCACGATCCCGTAGTCCCCGTACTGGATCTCGGTGTGGCCCTTGGCCTTCCCGCGCATCCGTCCGCGGTGCACCTTGCGGTGCTTCACCTTCTTGGGCGCCAGCATCAGCCCTCCTCACCCTCTTGCGGGGTCGCCTCGGCCTCTTGCGGGGTCGCCTCGGCCTCTTGCGGGGTCGCCTCGGCCTCTTGCGGGGTCGCCTCGGCCTCTTGCGGGGTCGCCTCGGCCTCGGCGGCCTCCGCCTCGGCGGCCGGCTCCACCACCTCGGACGGGGCCGGCTCGGCGGGCACGACGGGGAGGTCGTCCTCGGGCGCCACCACCTCCACGAGCTCCCGCTCGTCGGTCACGAGCGCGCCGGTCGAAGCGCCGGCACCGCCCGGCGGAACCGGCCCCGCTCGGCGGGCGCTGGCGTGGGCCCGGGCGAGCGCGCGCTCCGTCTCCTGCTCACGGTAGGGCACCTCGTCGCCGTGGTAGACCCAGACCTTCACGCCGATCCGCCCGTAGGTCGTGCGCGCCTCTGCCGTGCCGAAGTCGATCTTGGCCCGGAGCGTGTGCAGGGGCACCCGGCCCTCGCGGTACCACTCCTTGCGTCCCATCTCGGTGCCGCCGAGGCGCCCGGCCGTGGCCACCCGGACCCCGAGCGCTCCGGCGCGCATCGCCGTCTGGACGGCCCGGCGCATCGCCCTGCGGAACGCCACCCGACCGGCGAGCTGCTCGGCCACCCCTTGCGCGAGCAGCGCGGCATCGGTCTCCGGACGGACCTCGCTCGAGGCTTGGTTCATGTCCTCGACCTTCACGTCGACCCGCTTGCGCGTGTAGCGCTCGATGTCGCGGCGGAGCCGATCGACCTCGGCCCCCTTGCGCCCGATGACGATGCCGGGCCGCGCGGTCCTGATGAAGACCCAGATCTGGTCGCCCTTGCGCTCGATGTCGATCGAGGAGATCCCCGCTCGAGCCAGGCGGGACCGGATGTGGTCGCGGATCCACACGTCCTCGTGGAGCTGCTCGGCGTAGTCGCGCCCGGCGTACCAGTTGGACTTCCAGGGGTAGATCACGCCCAGCCGGAACCCGTAGGGGTGTACCTTGTGCCCCACCTAGCCCACCTCTCCCATCGTCTGCACCACGACCGTCACGTGCGAGGTCCGCTTGCGGATCCGCGTCGCCCGCCCGTAGGCGCGCGGACGGTACCGCTTGAGCGTCGGCCCCTCGTCCACCCAGGCGCGGGCGACGACGAGGTTGTCCGCGACGACGCCCGGCTGCTGCTCCGCGTTCGCGATCGCCGAGTCCAACAGCTTCTCGACGTCGCGCGAGGCGCCGAGCCCCGAGAAGCGCAGGATCCTGCGCGCCTCCTCGACGTGCTGGCCGCGGATCAGGTCTACCACCCGCCGCATCTTCCGCGGAGACGTCCGAACGTACTTGACCGTCGCTCTCGCCTCGGCCATCTCACCTCACCCCGGACCTTCGCTCGTCCTTGGAGTGCGATCGGAACGTCCGCGTCGGCGCGAACTCGCCGAGCTTGTGCCCGACCATGGCCTCGGAGATGAACACGGGGACGTGCTTGCGTCCGTCGTGCACCGCGATCGTGTGCCCGACCATCTCGGGCACGATCGTGGACCGGCGCGACCAGGTCCGGATGACCCGCTTGTCGCCCTTGCGGTTCATCTCGTCGATCTTGCGCAGCAGGTGCTCATCGACGAACGGACCCTTCTTAACGGACCTCGGCACTAGCCCCGCCCCTTCCCGCGGCGCCGCACGATGTAGCGGTTCGACGCCTTGTTCTTCTTGCGCGTCCTGCCTTCCTTCTTCCCCCAGGGCGAGGTCGGGTGTCGACCTCCGGAGGACTTCCCCTCGCCACCGCCCAGGGGGTGATCGACGGGGTTCATCGCAACCCCGCGCACCGAGGGGCGGCGCCGCTTCCAGCGAGCACGACCCGCCTTGCCGATCGCGATCAGCTCGTGCTCCGGGTTCCCGACGGCCCCAACGGTGGCCCGGCACGCCGAGGGAACCATCCGCATCTCCCCCGACGGGAGCCGCAGGGTCGCCAGATCGCCTTCCTTGGCCATGAGCTGCACGCTGGCACCGGCCGAACGGGCCATCCGCGCGCCGGCGCCCGGCTTGAGCTCGATCGCGTGGACGACGGTGCCGACGGGGATGTTACGCAGGGGCAGGGCGTTGCCGGGTCGGATCTCGGCGTCGGGGCCGCTCATCAGCCGGTCGCCCTGACGGACACCCTGCGGAGCGAGGATGTAGCGCTTCTCGCCGTCGGCGTAGTGCAGCAGGGCGATGCGGGCCGAGCGGTTCGGGTCGTACTCGATGTGGGCCACGGTCGCCGGCACGCCGTCCTTGTTGCGGCGGAAGTCGATCACCCGGTAGCGGCGCTTCGCGCCACCCCCCTGGTGGCGTGCCGTGATCCGCCCACGGTTGTTGCGCCCGGCCTTGTTCCGACCCTTGGCGAGCAGCGACTTCTCCGGGGTCGAGCGCGTGAGCTCCTCGAAGGTGGACACGCTCGCACCGCGGCGCCCCGGGGTCGTCGGTCGGTACTTGCGGATCCCCATCAGGCACCGCCCTCGAACAGCTCGATGGAGTCACCCTCGGCCAGCGTCACGATCGCCCGCTTCTCATCGGCCCGCTTGCCCCTCGTGAACCCCCTCCGCTTGACCTTCCCGCGACGGCGCAGGGTGTTCACCGAGGTCACGCGGACCCCCCAGATCGACTGGACGGCCTCCTTGATCTCGGTCTTGCTCGAGCGGGGGTCGACGAGGAACGTGTAGGTGTTGCGCTCGATCCCCGCGTAGGACTTCTCCGAGACGATCGGCCGGATGATCACGTCGCGAGGCGACTTCATCGGCGCTCACCGCCTTCGAGGACGTCGAGGGCTCTCGGCGTCACGAGGACGTGGTCGGCGAGCAGCACGTCGTAGACGCCGAGGCCGCCGGCGTAGGTGATCCGAACCACGGGGAGGTTGCGGAACGACTTCTCCACCGCGCCGGTCTCGCTCGGCTCGGGCAGCACGAGCAGCGTGCGCCCCCGCAGGCCGAGGGCCTCCAGCACCTCGACCGCCCGCTTCGTCCGCGGCTCGTCCCAGGTGAGCTCCTCGACGACGACCAGCTTGCCGCTCGACAGGGCGTCGGACAGGGCACCGCGGAGGGCGGCCCGGCGCATCTTGCGGTTCACCCGCTTCGCGTGGTCGCGCGGCACCGGGCCGTGGGCGACGCCGCCGCCGGTCCACTGCGGCGCGCGGATCGACCCCTGTCGGGCCCGGCCGGTCCCCTTCTGCCGCCAGGGCTTGCGCCCGCCGCCGCGGACCTCGCCTCGGGTCTTCGTCTTGTGGGTACCGGCGCGCAGCCCCGCCAGCCCCGCCACGACGACCTGGTGGATCAGGGGCACGTTCACCGGAGCCTCGAACACCTCGGGCGCGAGCTCCCGGGTGCCCGTGGGCTTGCCGGCGAGGTCGAGAACGTCGACGGCCGGCATCAGGCCGCCCCCTTGCGCGCCGGTGCCTTGACCGCGGAGCGAACCATCACGAGCCCGCCGGGCGGCCCGGGAACCGCGCCCCGCACGAGCAGCAGGTTCCGCTCGGGATCGACCTGCACGACCTCGAGGTTGAGCACGGTCACCCGCCGGTTGCCGTGCTGGCCGGCCATCCGCATGCCCTTGAAGACCCGGCTCGGGGTCGCGCACGCTCCGATCGAGCCGGGCGAACGGTGCTTGCGCTCCACCCCGTGGCTCGCGCGCAGCCCGCCGAAACCGTGGCGCTTCATCACCCCGGAGAACCCCTTGCCCTTCGAAACGCCGACGACGTCGACGAGCTCCCCGGGGGAGAAGATGTCGGCGGCGATCCGTTGACCGACCTCGTAGGAACCGGCGTCGTCGGTGCGAAGCTCCACGAGGTGGCGCGCGGGCTCGACGCCGGCCTTGTCGAAGTGGCCCCGCACGGGCTTGGCCACCGAACGCGCCCGCACGGTGCCGTAGGCCAGTTGCACCGCCTCGTAGCCGTCGCGCTCGAGCGTGCGGATCTGCGTGACGACGTTCGGCCCGGCCTTGATCACCGTGACCGGGACCACGCGGGCGTCGACGAAGATCTGGGTCATCCCCAGCTTCTCGCCCACGATGCCCTTCGTCGTCGTCATGGCCTCACAGCTTGATCTCGATGTCCACGCCGGCCGACAGGTTCAGCCGCTGGAGCTCCTGCACCGTCTTCGAAGTCGCGTCGACGATGTCGATCAGCCGCTTGTGCGTGAGCATCTGGAAGTGCTCGCGCGAGTCCTTGTACTTGTGCGGCGATCGGATCACCGTATAGATGTTGCGTTCGGTGGGCAGGGGCACCGGGCCGACCACCTTCGCCCCCGTCCGGGTGACGTGCTCGACGATGTCGCGCGCGGCGACGTCGAGCATCCGGTGGTCGTAGGCCCGGAGCTTGATGCGGATCTTCGGCCCTGCCATCCGATCCTCTCCCTACTTCAGGATCTTCGTGACCCGGCCGGCGCCGACCGTGCGGCCGCCCTCGCGGATCGCGAAGCGCAGGCCCTCTTCCATCGCGATCGGGGCGATCAGCTCGACCGTCATCTCGACGTTGTCCCCGGGCATCACCATCTCCACGCCCTCGGGCAGGTGGGCGGTGCCGGTGACGTCGGTCGTGCGGAAGTAGAACTGGGGGCGGTAGCCGTTGAAGAACGGGGTGTGGCGCCCGCCCTCCTCCTTGGACAGCACGTAGACCTGGGCCTCGAAGTTCGTGTGGGGGGTGATCGAGCCGGGGGCCGCGAGCACCTGGCCGCGCTCGACCTCGTCCTTGTCGATGCCGCGCAGCAGCACCCCGACGTTGTCGCCGGCCTGGACCTCGTCCAGGAGCTTGCGGAACATCTCCAGGTCGGTGGCGACGGTCTTGCGGGTCTCGCGGATCCCGACGATCTCGACCTCCTCCATCTTCTTGAGCGTGCCGCGCTCGACCCGGCCGGTCACGACCGTGCCGCGCCCGGTGATCGAGAACACGTCTTCGATCGGCATCAAGAAGGGCTTGTCGATGTCGCGGGTGGGCTCGGGGATGTAGGTGTCGCAGGCGGCGAGCAGCTCGTCGATCTTGGCCGCCCAGGCCTCGTCGCCCTCGAGGGCCTTGAGGGCCGAGACCTGCACCACGGGGACGTCGTCGCCGGGGAACTCGTAGGAGGAAAGCAGCTCGCGGACCTCGAGCTCGACCAGGTCGAGCAGCTCGGGGTCATCGACCATGTCGCACTTGTTCAGGGCCACGACGATGTAGGGGACGCCGACCTGGCGGGCGAGCAGCACGTGCTCGCGCGTTTGGGGCATCGGGCCGTCGGCGGCCGACACGACCAGGATCGCCCCGTCCATCTGGGCCGCGCCGGTGATCATGTTCTTGACGTAGTCGGCGTGGCCGGGGCAGTCGACGTGGGCGTAGTGGCGGGCCTCGGTCTGGTACTCGACGTGGGCGATGGCGATCGTGATGCCGCGCTCGCGCTCCTCGGGGGCCTTGTCGATCTCCTCGAAGGGGGTGAAGTCCGCCAGGCCCTTGTCGGCCTGGCGCTTGGTGATCGCGGCCGTGAGGGTCGTCTTGCCGTGGTCGATGTGCCCGATCGTGCCGATGTTCACGTGGGGCTTCGTCCGCTCGAACCGCTGCTTGCCCATCGTTCCCCTTCCTTCGGTCACTCGCCCGTCACGCGGGCGACGATCTCCTGCGCGATCTGTGCCGGCACCTCGTGGTAGGCGTGCAGCTGCATCGGGCTGTGCGACGCCCGACCCTGCGTGCGGGAACGCAGGTCGGTGGCGTAGCCGAACAGCTCCGCGAGCGGCACCTGCACGCGGACGACCTTCATGCCGGAGCGATCGTCGATGTTCTCGATCCTGCCTCGGCGCGCCGTGACGTCGCCCATCACGTCGCCGAGGAACTCCTCCGGCGTGGTGATCTCGAACTCCATCACGGGCTCGAGGAGCACCGGACCGGCGCGTCTCGCCGCCTCCTTGAGCGCCATGGAGCCCGTGATCTTGAAGGCCATCTCCGAGGAGTCGACCTCGTGGTAGGACCCGTCGACGAGGGTCGCCCGCACGTCGACGAGGGGGTAGCCGGCCAGGACGCCGTTGTCGCAGGCTTCCTGGATCCCCTGGTCGACGGCCGGGATGTACTCACGCGGGATCTTGCCGCCGACGATCTTGTTCACGAACTCGTAGCCCCCGCCGGGACCGGTCGGCTCGAGGTCGATCACGACGTGTCCGTACTGACCCCGGCCGCCCGTCTGGCGAACGAACCGGGTCTCGACGCCGTGCACGGGGCGCGTGATCGTCTCGCGGTAGGCGACCTGCGGCTTCCCGACGTTCGCGTCGACGGAGAACTCGCGCCGGAGCCGGTCGACGATGATGTCCAGGTGCAGCTCTCCCATGCCTGAGATCACGGTCTGCCCGGTCTCCTCGTCGAAGCGCACGACGAAGGTGGGGTCCTCGTCGGCCAGGCGCTGCAGCCCGTTGCCGAGCTTGTCCTGGTCGGCCTTCGTCTTCGGCTCGACCGCGACGCTGATCACCGGGGTGGGGAAGCTGATCGACTCCAGCACGACGGGGTCGGAGGGGTCGCAGATCGTGTCGCCGGTCGTCGCGTGCTTGAGGCCGACGACGGCCACGATGTCGCCCGTGTAGGCGGCCTCCTTGTCCTCGCGATGGTTCGCGTGCATCTGGAGGATCCGCCCGACGCGCTCCTTGCGGTCCTTCGTCGAGTTGAGCACGTGCGAGCCGCTCGTGAGGACGCCGCTGTAAACGCGGAGGTACGTGAGCCGTCCGACGTAGGGATCCGACATGATCTTGAACGCAAGGGCGGCGAAGGGCGCTGCGTCGTCGGGCTCGCGGACCACGCGCTCGTCCTCGTTGCCCGGTCGGTGCCCCTCGACCGGCGGAACGTCCAAGGGGCTCGGCAGGTAGGCGACGATCGCATCGAGCAACGGCTGGACGCCCTTGTTCTTGAACGCGGAGCCGCACAGCACGGGAACGCCCTGCCCTGCAAGCGTCATGGAGCGGATCGCCCGGTGGAGCTCTTCGACCGTCGGTTCCTGTTCCAAGACGAACTTCTCCATCAGGTGCTCGTCGTGCTCCGCGAGCTTCTCGAACAGCTCGTGGCGGGCGCGCGTGGCGGCCTCGCGGTACTCCTCGGGGATCTCGACGTCGCGCCAGTCCTCGCCCATCTCCCCCTCCCAGTAGTGGGCGTTGAACTGGACGAGGTCGATCACCCCGCGGTGATCGACCTCGGTCCCCCAGGGGAGCTGAAGGACGAGCGGGTTGGCCGAGAGGCGATCCACCATCATCTGGACGGTGCGCTCGAAGTTCGCGCCCGTGCGGTCCATCTTGTTCACGAACGCGATCCGAGGCACCCGGTAGCGGTCGGCCTGGCGCCATACCGTCTCGGACTGCGGCTCGACGCCGGCCACCGAGTCGAAGACCGCGACCGCGCCGTCGAGGACCCGGAGGCTCCGCTCGACCTCCACGGTGAAGTCGACGTGACCGGGGGTGTCGATGATGTTGATCCAGTGGCCCTTCCACTGGCAGGTCGTCGCCGCCGAGGTGATCGTGATGCCGCGCTCGCGTTCTTGGGCCATCCAGTCCATCGTCGCGGTGCCCTCGTGCACCTCGCCGATCTTGTAGGCCTTGCCGGTGTAGTAGAGGATCCGCTCGGTCGTCGTCGTCTTGCCGGCGTCGATGTGGGCCATGATCCCGATGTTGCGCGTGCGCGCGAGCGGGTACTCGCGGATCGCGAGTCCCTTCGAGCCCTTCCCGACGTCCTGCTGGGTCGACGCCACGTTCACCTTCTCCCGAGGGACGGCCACGGCTAGCGCGCCCCCTCCTCAGCGGAAGCCCGCCCCGAAGGGCGGGCCACGGTCTCCTCCTCGATCACCACCGGTAGTGCGCGAACGCTCGGTTCGCCTCCGCCATCTTGTGCATGTCCTCGCGCCGCTTCACCGACGCGCCGGCCCCGTTCGCCGCGTCCATGATCTCGGCGACGAGTCGCTCCGACATCGACGGCTCGCGCCGGGCCCGGGAGAAGTTCACGAGCCAGCGCAGCGCGAGCGTGGTTCCCCGCTGGGGCTTGACCTCGACCGGCACCTGGTAGGACGCGCCGCCCACCCGTCGGGACTTGACCTCGAGCAGCGGGCGGACGTTCTCGACCGCCCGCTTCAGCGTGATCACGGGGTCGTTCGCCGTCTGCTGGCTGATCCGCTCGAGGGCGTCGTAGACGATCCGCTCGGCCACGGTCTTCTTCCCGTTCAGCAGGACCTTGTTGATCAACTGCGTCACCAGGGGGTTCTGGTAGACGGGATCGGGCGCGATCTCACGGCGGGGCGCGGGTCCCTTGCGCGGCATCTCACTCCCCGCCCTTCTTCGCGCCGTACCGGGACCGGGCCTGCTTGCGGCCACGGACGCCGGCGGTGTCCAGGGTTCCCCGGATCACCTTGTAGCGCACGCCCGGGACGTCTCGGACCCGGCCGCCGCGCACGAGCACGATCGAGTGCTCCTGGAGGTTGTGCCCCTCGCCGGGGATGTAGGCGGTGACCTCGACGCCCGAGGACAGCCGGACGCGGGCGACCTTGCGCAGGGCCGAGTTCGGCTTCTTCGGGGTCGTGGTGTAGACACGCGTGCAGACGCCGCGCCGCTGGGGGGAGCCCTTCAGCGCGGGGCTCTTCGTCTTCGTCTTCGGGGCCTGGCGCCCCTTGCGGACGAGCTGCTGGATCGTGGGCATGGACGTCGGCACGCTTTCCGTTGTCAAACACCGGGGCCCGTGGGCGCGGTCCCATCGGGGCCGCCCACCGGACCCGCGAGCCTTCCGAGGAGGGACCGCAGGCGCGCACCGTCGCCGGTCGCGCTCGGGATGGTCCCCCTCGAGAGCGCGCACCCGACAGGCTCGCCAGGCCGGGGCGCGAGGAACAACGCTACCGGCGAGGCACGCGGCCTGTCAACCGCGGGGCACGGTCGGGTCGCCCCACGAGCGCCGGCGGACGTGATGTCCCCCATACGTCCTACTGCGCGGCTTCAGCTGCCGCCGCCGACGGTCGCTCTCCTCACCCGCGAACGCCGGAAACCGCCTTTCGGCGGAGCCGATCCGACGACCAACGGCCTACCCGGGGGGGTTGCGCACCGAGGGGGCGTTGTGCCACGGTCACGGAAACTGACGTGGGCCGTCTGGGGGACCGCCCCCAGGGTACGGACCAGGCCCCGTCCGAGATGGATCCGACGACCCTGGTCGTTCGGTCGCAAGGAGATCCCCCGATGAACCTGAAGGCCCGACGCATCCGCTCCCCCCGTCGCTCCCCGGTCGGGGGGCGACGCCCATGGCTACCTCGGCGGAGGCAAGGGCCGCACCGCGAGGCCCGGAGGAGGTTCGAGATGGATTCCCAGCGCCCTACGAGCCCCAGCGATGGTTGGAGCTTCGGCCGGAAGCGCCACACCGGCTTCCGCCGGACGTGGTGGGCGCCGGTCGCCCTCGCGACGGCCATCCTGCTGATCACGCTCAGCCTCAGCGCGGTAGCGGCCGCTCAGACGGCTCCGTCGATCTCGAGCGACAAGGAGGACTACGCCCCAGGCGAGACCGTCACGCTCACCGGAGCCGGGTGGCAGGCCGGCGAGGCGGTCCACATCCGTGTGGATGACGACCAGGAGCGGACGTGGAGCCACGACGCGGACGTCACGGCCGACGAAGCGGGCGGCTTCACCTACCAGTTCACCCTCCCGACCCACTTCGTGGCCGTCTACACGGTCGTGGCGACCGGTGAGGTCTCCGGGACAGCGACGACGAGCTTCACCGACGGCAATGTCGAAGTCAGAAACCACAGCACGACGCCGGCCGGTGTGACCGCAACGTACAAGCTCGAGCGGTGGGGCAACACGACTTGCAGTGGCGCCCCGACGGAGACGAAGACCTTCAGCATCACGGGCCCCGGGGCGGCATCGCCGGCGGGTCAGGTTTCGACGGGCAACTCCGAATCCATCAAGCTCACGCTCGTGAGCGTCACAGGCGGGACGTTCGTGAAGTGGATGCGGGACGACAACCCGCCGCTGACCGAGTCGGGCGCCCTGAGCTTCGCGTACGCCAGCGGCACCTGCCTCGGTGTCGCTTCGCCTACGCAGTGGCTCATCTTCGGCGTCTTCGCCGCCGCCGCGAACCAGGCGCCGGTGGCCGCGCCCGTGTCCGTGACGACGAACGAGGACACGCCGGTGTCGGTCCAGCTGAGCGCGACTGACGCCGACGGCAACCCCCTGACCTTCGCGATCGTCTCGAACCCCAGCAACGGCTCGCTTGGTTCCATCGGATCCGTGAGCTGTTCCGGCACCGCCCCTAAGACGTGCACGGCCAGCGTCACCTACACGCCGAACGCGAACTTCCACGGATCGGACTCGTTCACCTACAAGGCGAACGATGGCACCGTGGACTCCGGCACGGCCACGGTCTCGATCACCGTGAGCTCCGTGAACGACGCCCCGGTGGCCCAGGACGACTCCTACTCCACGGCCGAGGACACGCCGCTCAACGTCTCGGCGCCCGTCGGGGTCCTCGGCAACGACTCCGACGTGGACGGGGACAGCCTCACGGCGGTGCTCGTCTCCGGTCCGTCCCACGGGACCCTTACCCTGAACGCGAACGGCTCGTTCGACTACACCCCCAACGCGAACTTCCACGGATCGGACTCGTTCACCTACAAGGCGAACGATGGCACCGTGGACTCCGGCACGGCCACGGTCTCGATCACCGTGAGCTCCGTGAACGACGCCCCGGTGGCCCAGGACGACTCCTACTCCACGGCCGAGGACACGCCGCTCAACGTCTCGGCGCCCGTCGGGGTCCTCGGCAACGACTCCGACGTGGACGGGGACAGCCTCACGGCGGTGCTCGTCTCCGGTCCGTCCCACGGGACCCTTACCCTGAACGCGAACGGCTCGTTCGACTACGAGCCGGACGAGAACTACTGCGGGCAGGACTCGTTCACCTACAAGGCGAACGACGGCACCGTGGA
Organism: Actinomycetota bacterium; assembly: GCA_026003015.1. Lineage (GTDB taxonomy): Bacteria > Actinomycetota > UBA4738 > UBA4738 > HRBIN12 > BPGL01. The sequence goes on from BPGL01000001.1 coordinate 1,072,634, forward strand.
CTCCAACGCGGCCACGGTCGGCATCACGGTCGACTGCGTGAATGACCCGCCAGTGGTTTCGTCCATCTCTGGGCCGAACCCCGTGGACGAGTCCACCTCGGCCGACCGTACCTACACCTTCACCATCACGGACCCGGACTCGAGCGTCTTCACGTTCATGAGCGGCTACCCGGCGTGCGGGGTCAACGGCTCGCTTCAGGGGACCCCGTCGATCACGGGTGGCAACGGCAGCTTCGACTGCAAGTTCTCCGATGGGCAGGCGCAGACGATCCTGGCCGTGAAGGTGACGGACGGCGCCGATGAGTCGAACGAGTCCACCCTGCTCATCACGATCCTGAACGTGGCCCCGGAGATCACGCCCCCCGCCAACCAGACGGCGGACGAGGGGACCTCCAAGACCTTCGACCTCGGCAGCTTCACCGACCCCGGCGACGACTCCCCCTGGAAGGTCACCGTGGACTGGGGTGACAGCTCGGCGGACACGGTCTTCACCGAGGCGGGCCCCGGCTCCATCACCGACAAGGCCCACACCTACGCCGACGACGGCACCTACACGGTGACCATCACCGTGGAGGAGGAGAACGGCACCGGCCCGGGAAGTGACCAGGAGACCTTCGAGGTCACCGTGGCCAACGTGGCCCCGGAGATCACGCCCCCCGCCAACCAGACGGCGGACGAGGGGACCTCCAAGACCTTCGACCTCGGCAGCTTCACCGACCCCGGCGACGACTCCCCCTGGAAGGTCACCGTGGACTGGGGTGACAGCTCGGCGGACACGGTCTTCACCGAGGCGGGCCCCGGCTCCATCACCGACAAGGCCCACACCTACGCCGACGACGGCACCTACACGGTGACCATCACCGTGGAGGAGGAGAACGGCACCGGCCCGGGAAGTGACCAGGAGACCTTCGAGGTCACCGTGGCCAACGTGGCCCCGGAGATCACGCCCCCCGCCAACCAGACGGCGGACGAGGGGACCTCCAAGACCTTCGACCTCGGCAGCTTCACCGACCCCGGCGACGACTCCCCCTGGAAGGTCACCGTGGACTGGGGTGACAGCTCGGCGGACACGGTCTTCACCGAGGCGGGCCCCGGCTCCATCACCGACAAGGCCCACACCTACGCCGACGACGGCACCTACACGGTGACCATCACCGTGGAGGAGGAGAACGGCACCGGCCCGGGAAGTGACCAGGAGACCTTCGAGGTCACCGTGGCCAACGTGGCCCCGGAGATCACGCCCCCCGCCAACCAGACGGCGGACGAGGGGACCTCCAAGACCTTCGACCTCGGCAGCTTCACCGACCCCGGCGACGACTCCCCCTGGAAGGTCACCGTGGACTGGGGTGACAGCTCGGCGGACACGGTCTTCACCGAGGCGGGCCCCGGCTCCATCACCGACAAGGCCCACACCTACGCCGACGACGGCACCTACACGGTGACCATCACCGTGGAGGAGGAGAACGGCACCGGCCCGGGAAGTGACCAGGAGACCTTCGAGGTCACCGTGGCCAACGTGGCCCCGGAGATCACGTCGGCGTCTTTCCCGGCCGCGACGACGTCCTGCGGGACGGGGAACGCGACGCTCGCGGTCGCGTTCACGGACCCGGGGGCGGACACGTGGCTGGCCACGATTACCTGGGGCGACGGCTCTCCCGCGGAGAGTCTGAGCGTGACGCCCGGGACCTTCACGGCGACCCACACCTACGAGCTCGCAGGCGTCTACACCGCGAACGTCGTGGTCGCCGATGACGACGGCGGCTCGGACAGCGCGTCGGCCTCGATCACGGTGAACTACACCATCGTGGGGGACGGGTTCCTCCCGCCGATCAACAACACCGGGCACGGCCAGAACCCGAGCATCTTCAAGTACGGGAGCACGATCCCGGTGAAGATCAAGGTCCAGGACTGCGACGGCTCGTACGCGAGCAACCTGGCCCCCAAGGTCTACGTGCAGAAGGTGACGAACAACGTTCCAGACGGTGGCGAGATCGAGCCGTACTCGACGAGTGCCGCGGACACCGGCAACACCATGCGGTTCACTGGCGCGCCCGACTACCAGTACATCTTCAACCTCGCCACGAAGCAGTTCTCGAACGATCCGACGTCGACGTGGAAGCTCATGGTGAGGATCGCCGGCACGAGCCAGGAGATCTCCACCGTCATCGGGTTGAAGAAGTAGCCGGGCGCGGGGGCACATGTGTGGAGGGGCCGGGGGAGCCCGGCCCCTCCACCGTGCCGTCGGCAAGTAAAGGTCTCGGCCGGGCCTCCAGCTCGCCCCGCTACATACCGCCGCGAGGGCGGCGGTCGCGTGGCTGATCTCCGCATGCAAGAGGTGGAGCGTCCGGGCATCAATGGTCGCTCGCCCCGGGTGCGGGGCCACCGCGACCGTCCGGTTCAGCTGCGGCCGACTTCCTTTCATCGCCGCCTCCCTCGGCTGCCCCGGCGCTGAGTCTCGCGAGGTGTGCCTCGATGCGGTCCAGCCGCTCGCTGATCGCCGCGAGCGCCGGATCCGGCTCGTCGGCCTCCTGTTCCAGCTCCTTCTCGACGAAGATCGAGGCGAGCGAGGCGGCGAGCAGCCCGAAGACCCCGACCCCGGTCAGCATCAGGACGACCCCGATCCCTCGGCCGCCTGCGGTGATGGGGTAGCGGTCGCCGTAGCCGACCGTCGTGATCGTCGTGACCGCCCACCAGAGCGCGTCGGGGAGCGACCGGATGTTCGAGCCCGCCGCTGAGCGCTCCAGCTCGAGGACGAGCAAGGCGGAGGAGCCCGTCACGACGAGCGCGACGAGCAGCGTGTAGGAGAACCGGCGCCTGCGGAGCACGTCCCGCCCGGCGTCGACCGCCCGGAACAGGACCACGGTCCCCCTCGCGGCTCGTAGCAGCCGCAGCGCCCGGGCCGACCGCAGGACCCGCAGGGGGCGCAGGAACGGGACGAGCACGACGACCAGGTCGATGACGTTGTGGCGGACGAACTCGCCCTTGCGCGGTGCGAGGTAGAGCCGGATCCCGTACTCGAGCGCGAACGCCGCCCAGATCAGCCAGTCGATGGCCCAGATCGCCCGCTCGGTCCCGGGGGACAGGTCCGCGACCATCGGGACGACGAGCAGTGGGATGATCGCGAGCGAGAGGATCAGCATCGGCCACGCCGTCTGCCGCTCGAAGCGCTCGAGCACCTCCTGGGACCCAGCCACCTCCACCTCCCTGCGCGGGGACCGCCGGAGCATACGCCCGGCCGCCAGCAGACCGGAGGAAGGCACCTGGCGGCTCGGGGTCGGCCAGCACGCTCTCTGCGGCACGAACGTCCTGATCCGGCCCCTCACGGGCGTCGACTGGAAGGCCGCGAAAGGTTTGCTCGAGGTGCTGTCGGCGCGTACGCGGACGTGGACGTCGACGTCCTGCTGGACGTGGTGTCCACGAAGCTGCCCGCCCTGCTCGCTGCCGTCCGCGAGCGGCTGGCGCGAGCGCTGACCATCCGCTGCCGAGGCGGTTCGCTCCCGCCAGCTTCCCGCCTGCAACGATGAGCATGTCCCTCTGGCGCCGCCCCCCCGATGCCCCGTCGTACCCCGGTGCTAGGCTTCGCTCATCGACGGCAACGTCCTCCCCCGGGAAGGACCGAGGAAGGGATGGATCTCGCGGGCACGGTCGTGAACGCGCTCGTCGTGGGCGCGGTGGGTCTGCTCCTCGCCTGGTTCGGCAAGGGGCGCTTCGAAGCGATCGACACCCGTTTCGCGGAGATGGACGCGAGGTTCGGCGCCCGGTTCGACGCGATGGAAACCCGGTTCGCGGAGATGGACGCCCGCTTCGGCGCTCGGTTCGACGCGATGGAAACGCGCTTCGAGGAGATGGACGCGAGGTTCGGCGCTCGGTTCGACGCGATCGACACCCGCTTCGAGGCGATGGACGCGCGGTTCCAGGGGCTCGACGCCCGGCTGGACCGCGTCGACGGTCGGCTCGAGCGCCTCGAGACGCGTTTGGACGCGTTCCGCTCCGAGCTGACCGGCCGGCTGGATGTGCTCTCGGCCCGGATGGACGCTCACATCGAGCGCCACGTCAGCTGACCCGGCTTCCTGGCGCTCGTGCGAGGTGCACCGCCGTTGACGCCCTTCGGCCCCATGTGGCTACGTTTGGCCATGAAACGTGGGGAGATCGCGGAGCCGAAGGATCACCTGTCCCGGTACCTGCGCGAGGTCGAGCGCGGGGCCGAGGTCGAGGTCACCGACCGGGCGACGGCACTGCTGGTGCGGCCGGTGTTCGAGGATCTCGCGCTCGCCACCCACGACCGGGAGCTCACGACGGCGGCCAGGTCGATGGGCTTCCGCGTCCACGGCGTGGCCCCGTGATCCCTGTCGAGCCCCGGTGCCAGGTTGTGTCCTTCCTCCGGGGAAGATCGGGCATCCCCTGGGGAGGATCGGGGATCGGATGGATCTCGTCGGCACGGCCATGAACGCGCTCGTCGTGGGCGCGCCAGGCCGGCTCTCACCTGGTGGAGGAGAGACGGTCCGGAGCGATCGACGCAAGGTTCGATACCGGCCTCGAGGCCATCGACGCCCGCTTCGAGGAGATCGATAGCCGGCTGGGCTTCCCGAGCACGACCGGGACGAGCTGCTAGCGTGCCCGCGTGCCCGACCTGGATCTTGACCGCCTCCGAGACGTCGCGGCCGCGGCCGCCCGGGAGGGAGGGCGCGTCATCCGCGAGGCCCGCGGGGCGGCGAGCGCCCGAGCTAAGGGCCCCGGGGACTGGGTGACCGAGGTCGACCTCGCGAGCGAGCGAGCGATCGGGGCGCTCCTGGGCCGCGCCACCCCCGAGATCCCCGTGCACGGAGAGGAGACCGGCGGGGCCGCCGAGGGGCGGCGATGGCTCGTCGACCCCCTCGACGGGACGACGAACTTCATCCACGGGTTCTGGGCGGTGGGCGTCTCGGTGGCGCTGCTGGAGGGCGGCGAGGTACTCGTCGGTGCGATCGACGCCCCTCTGCTCGGCACGACGTGGCACGCGGCCCGGGGCGGCGGCGCGCTCGTCGAGGACGCCGACGGCCCCAGGCCGTGCCGCGTGAGCGACCGGTCGCCCGACCAGGCGATCGTGGGCACGGGGTTCCCCTTCCGACGGAAGGGCCTCCTCGACCGCTACCTCGCGGTGATGGTCCGAGCGCTCGGCCGGTTCGAGGACCTGCGCCGACCCGGTGCCGCGAGCCTGGACCTCGCCTGGGTGGCGGCGGGCGTTCTCGATGGCTTCTTCGAGCTCGGCCTCGGCCCCTGGGACGTGGCCGCGGGAGCTCTGCTCGTCCGGGAGGCCGGCGGCGTCGTCACCGATTGGGACGGCGGCGACGGGTGGCTCGGCGGCGACATCGTCGCCGGACCCCCCGAGGTCCACGGGGCGCTGCTCGAGCTCGTGCGCGGCTGAGGCGCGACCCCACTCGGCCGAGACGCGCGCCTACTCGTCGTCGGTGCCCGAGGACGCGGCGGGACCGCCGAGCAGGCGCTCGGCCTCCTCCCGCGTGAGCCCGACGAGGGCCGGCTCCTCGCCCCCCTCCGAGCTCGCGAGCTCCGACAGCTCGCGCTGGCGCTGGAGCCAGTACTCGGGGATCGCCTCCGGCTTGATCCGAACCCGCACGTTGCGGTAGCGGTCCATGCCCGTGCCCGCCGGGATCAGCTTGCCGATGATCACGTTCTCCTTGAGGCCGACGAGCGGGTCGGACTTCGCGGAGATCGCCGCGTCGGTGAGCACCCTGGTCGTCTCCTGGAAGGAGGCGGCCGACAGCCACGAGTCCGTCGCGAGGGATGCCTTCGTGATCCCGAGCAGCATCGGACGGGCGCTCGCCGGGGTGCCACCGTTCTCGACGACGTCGGCGTTGCGCTCCTCGAACTGTCGCCGGTTCACGAGGTCGCCCGGCAGGAACTCCGTGTCCCCGGGCTCGATGATCTGCACCTTGCGGAGCATCTGGCGCCCGATCAGCTCGATGTGCTTGTCGTGGATCGTCACGCCCTGCGAGCGGTAGACCTGCTGGACCTCGTCCACGAGGTGCAGCTGCAGGGCGAGGACCCCTTCGACCCGCAGCTTCTCGTGCGGGTTCACCGAGCCTTCGGTGAGCTGTTGGCCCACCTCGACCCGGTCGCCGTCGGCCACCATCAGGCGGGCTCGGAACGACACCGGGTACTCGACGCTATCGCCGGACTCGTCGGTCACGCGGATCCGACGGACCCCGCGCTCGTCGTCGTCCTCGATCGAGACGACGCCGGCGAGCTCGGTGATCTGCGCCTCGCCCTTGGGCTTGCGCGCCTCGAACAGCTCCACGACGCGCGGCAGACCGTGCGTGATGTCCTCGGCGGCGACCCCGCCCGTGTGGAACGTCCGCATCGTCAGCTGGGTGCCCGGCTCACCGATCGACTGCGCCGCGATGATGCCGACCGCCTCCCCGATGTCGACGAGCCGGCCGCTGGCGAGCGAACGCCCGTAGCACAGCGCGCACACGCCGACCTCGGCCTCGCAGGTGATCACGGAGCGGACCCGAACCTGCTCGACCCCCGAGGCGATCACGCGCTGCGTCGTCTCGTCGTCGAGCTCCTGGCCCGCCTCGGCGACGACCGTGCCGTCGACCTCGACGTCCTCAGCGAGCACGCGCCCGAACAGGGACGTCTCGACGTGGGGATGAGGCACGAGCTCCCCGTCGGGACGCCTCGCGTTCGCCGCGACCGGGATCGAACGATCCGTGCCGCAGTCGTGCTCGCGGACGATCACCTCCTGGGCGACGTCGACGAGCCGGCGGGTGAGATACCCGGAGTCGGCGGTACGCAGCGCGGTGTCGGCGAGCCCCTTGCGGGCGCCGTGGGTCGAGATGAAGTACTCGAGGACCGACAAGCCCTCGCGGAAGTTCGACTTGATCGGGCGGGGGATGATGTCGCCCTTGGGGTTGGCCACGAGGCCACGCATCCCGGCGAGCTGGCGGATCTGCATGATGTTCCCGCGGGCGCCGGAGTTGGCCATCATGAAGATCGGGTTCGTCGGTCCGAACTGGGCCTCCATCGCCCGCTTGACGTCCTCGGTCGCCTGCGTCCAGATCTCGATGAGCTCCTGACGACGCTCGTCATCCGTGATGATGCCCCGCCGGTACTGCTGCTCGACCTTGCCCGCCTGCTTCTCGTGCTCGTCGAGGATCCGTTGCTTCTCGGCGGGCGTCGTGACGTCCTCGATCCCGATCGTGACCCCGGCCCGCGTGGCGTAGTGGAAGCCGAGTTCCTTCAGGTTGTCGAGGATCCGCTCGACCGTCGCTCGGTCGTAGCGATGAACGGCCTCGTCGACGAGCCGCGCGACGTCGCCCTTGAGCAGCGTCTCGTTGCGGAACTCGAAGTCCTCGGGGAACGCGGCGTTCAGGATGATCCGCCCGATCGTCGTGCGGATCACCGGGACGCGGCCCTCCCAGGCGTCGGAGTCCGGGTCGTAGCCCTCCGGCAGGAGCTCGGGCGGCAGCGCCTTGCCCGCCCAGCGGATCCGTGCCGGCGCGTGCAGCGGGTAGCCGCGATCCAGGGCGAACAGAGCCTCGGCGACCGAGCCGAAGGTCGGGATCTGCTCGTCGGGGGTGTCCTCCTGCTGGGCGAGTGACAGGTAGTAGAGGCCGAGGACCATGTCCTGGCTCGGCGTCGCGATCGGCCGCCCGTGCGCCGGCGACAAGATGTTGTTCGTCGACAGCATCAGGATCCGCGCCTCGGCCTGGGCCTCGGCGGACAGCGGCACGTGCACGGCCATCTGGTCCCCGTCGAAGTCGGCGTTGAAGGCCGTGCACACGAGCGGGTGGATCTGGATCGCCTTGCCCTCGACGAGCACCGGCTCGAAGGCCTGGATCCCCAGCCGGTGCAGCGTCGGCGCCCGGTTCAGCAGCACCGGGTGCTCGCGGATGACCTCCTCGAGGACGTCCCACACCTGCGGCCGAGCGCGCTCGACCATCCGCTTGGCGCTCTTGATGTTCTGCGCGAGCCCCTGGTCGACGAGCCGCTTCATCACGAACGGCTTGAACAGCTCGAGCGCCATCTGCTTGGGCAGGCCGCACTGGTGCAGCTTGAGCTCCGGGCCGACGACGATCACCGAGCGGCCCGAGTAGTCGACGCGCTTGCCGAGCAGGTTCTGGCGGAAGCGCCCCTGCTTGCCCTTCAGCATGTCCGACAGCGACTTGAGCGGGCGGTTACCCGGCCCCGTGACGGGCCGGCCCCGCCGGCCGTTGTCGAACAAGGCGTCGACGGCCTCCTGCAGCATCCGCTTCTCGTTGTTGACGATGATCTCGGGCGCCTGGAGGTCCAGCAGCCGCTTCAGTCGGTTGTTCCGGTTGATCACGCGCCGGTACAGGTCGTTGAGATCGCTGGTGGCGAACCGGCCGCCGTCGAGCTGGACCATCGGCCGCAGGTCCGGCGGGATCACCGGGCACGGCGTCGAGCACCATCCCTCAGCGGGTTCGAGCGACCCTCCGCGAAGGCTCGAGACGACCTTCAGCCGCTTGATCGCCTTCAGACGCCTGGTTCCCTTCGTCGTCGCGATCTGCTCGCGCAGCGACTCGGCCTCGGCCTGCACGTCGAGGTCCTGCAGGAGCTCGCTTGATCGCCTCGGCGCCCATGCCGCCCGTCGAAGTAGTCGCCGAACCGCTCCCGGAGCGACCGGTAGACGCTGTCGTCGGCGACGAGCTGCTTGACGCGCAGGCCCTTGAAGGCGGCCAGGACCTCGTCGAGGTGATCGGTCTCCTGCTTGGTCCGCTCGGTGATGCGTTCGATGTCGCGCTGGGCCTCACGGCGAGCGGCCGACAGCTGCGCCGAGCGCGCGCCCTCGGCCTCGAGCTCCTTGATGCGCTCCTCCAGCTCGACGAGCCGCCGCTCTGAGCTCGCTCGTCTCGCTCAGCTCGAGGTCGCGCCTGTCCTCCTGCTCGATGTCCGCCTCGATCTGCGGCAGGTCGCGGTGCCGGCGCTCCTCGTCGACGCGGGTCACGACGTAGGCCGCGAAGTAGATGACCGCTCCAGCTCCTTCGGGCGAGATGTCCAGCAGGTAGCCGAGCCGGCTGGGACGCCCTTGAAGTACCAGATGTGGCTCACGGGCGCCGCCAGCTCGATGTGGCCCATCCGCTCGCGGCGCACCTTCGACCGCGTGACCTCGACGCCGCAGCGCTCGCAGATGATCCCCTTGAACCGGACGCGCTTGTACTTGCCGCAGTGGCACTCCCAGTCCTTGGTCGGGCCGAAGATCCGCTCGCAGAACAGGCCGTCCTTCTCCGGCTTGAGCGTCCGGTAGTTGATCGTCTCCGGCTTCTTGACCTCGCCGTTCGACCACTGCGGATCTGCTCCGCGGTGGCCAGGCCGATCCGGAGCTCGTCGAAGTCGTTCACGTCCAGCACGTGCCTCCCTCCTCAGCGGTCGTCGCGGTCGATGCGCTAACGCGTCGTTCAATCGAAATCGGCCCCCGCGGGCTCCCGCCGGGACAGGTCGATGCCCAGCTCCTCCGCGGCTCGGAACACGTCCTCGTCGGTGTCGCGCAGCTCGATCTCCTCGCCGCGTGCTCGAACGCACCTCGACGTTCAGGCACAGCGCCTGCATCTCCTTGATCAGCACCTTGAAGGACTCCGGGATGCCCGGCTCCGGGATGTTCTCGCCCTTCACGATGGCCTCGTAGGCCTTGACCCGGCCCACGACGTCGTCGGACTTGATCGTGAGCAGCTCCTGCAGCGCGTAGGCCGCGCCGTAGGCCTCCAGCGCCCACACCTCCATCTCGCCGAACCGCTGCCCGCCGAACTGCGCCTTGCCGCCCAGCGGCTGCTGGGTGATCAGCGAGTAGGGACCGGTCGAGCGGGCGTGGATCTTGTCGTCGACCAGGTGCAGGCAGCTTCAGCATGTAGCTGACGCCGACCGTCACCGGCTCGTCGATAGGGCTCCCCGGTCCGGCCGTCGTACAGCTCGCCTTGCCGTCCGGACAGCGCGGCCGCCTCGTTCGGATCGCGCTCGCGAGCAGCGGTCGCGGATCTCCGCTCCTCGGCGCCCCGTCGAACACCGGCGACGCGCTGGCCGCCCCGGGTGGCCGGCCGTCCTTCACGAAGCCCTGGCGCGCAGCCCAGCCGAGGTGCGTCTCCAGCACCTGGCCCAGGTTCATCCGCGAGCGGGACGCCCAGCGGGTTCAGGATCATGTCGACCGGCGTGCCGTCCGGCGAGGAAGGGCATGTCCTCCTCGGGGAGGATCGTCGCGATCACGCCCTTGTTGCCGTGCCGGCCGGCGAGCTTGTCGCCCTCGGAGATCTTCCGCTTCTGGGCGACGTACACCCGCACCAGCTGGTTGACCCCGGCGGCGCAGCTCGTCGCCGTCCTCCCGCGAGAACACCTTGACGTCGATCACCTTGCCGTGCTCGCCGTGCGGGCACCTTGAGCGAGGTGTCGCGCACCTCGCGCGCCTTCTCGCCGAAGATCGCGCGCAGGAGGCGCTCCTCGGGCGTCAGCTCGGTCTCGCCCTTGGGCGTCACCTTGCCGACGAGGAGTCGCCGGGTCCGACCTCGGCCCCGATCCGGACGATCCCCCGCTCGTCGAGGTCCTTCAGGATCTCCTCGGAGACGTTGGGGATGTCGCGGGTGATCTCCTCGGCCCCGAGCTTCGTGTCCCGGGCGTCGACCTCGTGCTCCTCGATGTGGATCGAGGTGAGCACGTCGTCCTTGCACGAGCCGCTCGGAGATGATGATCGCGTCCTCGAAGTTGTAGCCCTCCCAGGGCATGAAGGCGACGAGCAGGTTCTTGCCGAGCGCCAGCTCGCCCAGTCCGTCGAGGGGCCGTCGGCGAGCAGCTCGCCCTCTGGCCACGCGTGCCCTTCGACGCACGAGCGGCTTCTGGTTGATGCAGCGTGCCCTGGTTCGAGCGGCGCGAACTTGATCAGCTCGTAGCGTCCGAGCTGCCGCTGCGCTCGCTGAACGACGATCTGGTCGCGTCGACCTCGTCCACGACCCGGCCGTCGCTCGGCGACGCACCACGTCGCCGGCATCGCCGGCGGCTCGGCCTCCATGCCGGTGCCGACGAGCGGCGCCTCGGCTGCAGCAGCGGCACCGCCTGGCGCTGCATGTTGGCCCCCATCAGCGCGCGGTTGGCGTCGTCGTGCTCGAGGAACGGGATCAGCGCCGTGGCGACCGAACGATCTGCTTCGGGCGACACGTCCATGTAGCTCGATCTCGGCCGGGCGGAACCTGGTCGACGCTCGCCAGCCCTTGCGCCGCGCACCAGAACCGGTCCGTCGCGAACGTGCCGTCCGGGTTGAGCGGGGCGTTGGCCTGGGCGATGACGTAGCGCTCCTCCTCGTCGGCCGACAGGTAGTCGATCTTCGCGGTGACCCGCCCGTTCTCCACCCGGCGGTAGGGCGTCTCGATGAACCCGAACTGGTTGATCCTGGCGTAGGTCGCCAGCGACCCGATCAGGCCGATGTTCGGACCCTCCGGGGTCTCGATCGGGCACATCCGGCCGTAGTGGGAGGGGTGGACGTCGCGGACCTCGAAGCCGGCGCGCTCCCGGGACAGGCCGCCGGGCCCCAGCGCCGACAGGCGGCGCTTGTGGGTGAGCCCCGCGAGCGGGTTCGTCTGGTCCATGAACTGGGACAGCTGCGAGGTCCCGAAGAACTCCTTGATGCCGCCACGACCGGCCGGATGTTGATCAGGGTCTGCGGCGTGATCGCCTCGACGTCCTGGGTCGTCATCCGCTCCTTCACGACCCGCTCCATGCGCGACAGCCCGATCCGGACCTGGTTCTGGATCAGCTCGCCCACCGAGCGCAGTCGCCGGTTGCCGAAGTGGTCGATGTCGTCGACGTCGTAGCCGTCCTCGCCCGCGTGGAGCTTGACGAGGTAGGCGACGGTCTTGAGCAGGTCCTCGTAGGTGAGGATCCCCTTGTACTTCGGACCGCCGGGCCCCTGCTCCTCCTTGAGGAGCTCGGAGAACACCCGGAAGCGAACCTGCTCCCAGCCCTTGCGGTCGGGGTTGTCCAGCTCGGCGAGCGAGCGGTGGTGCGCGCGCAGCTGCTTGAGCAGCTCGCCGGAGGCGCGCTCGAGCTTCTTGTCGAGCTTGTAGCGCCCGACCTTGGCGAGGTCGTAGCGCTTCGGGTTGAAGAAGAGGTTCTCCAGGAGCGTGCGCGCGCTCTCGGCCGTCGGCGGCTCACCGGGCCTGAGCTTGCGGTAGATGTCCTCGAGCGCCTCCTCCTGGGTCTCGACGTGGTCCTTGTCCAGGGTCGCCTTGATCGACGGGGCGTCCTCGAACAGACGCAGGATCTCCTCCGAGGTCCACCCGAGCGCCTTGAGGAACACGGTCGCGCTCTGGCGCCGCTTGCGGTCGATGCGAACCCCGACCGTGTCCTTCTTGTCGACGTCGAACTCGAGCCACGCGCCGCGACCGGGGATGATCTTCGCGATGTAGATCTCGCGGTCGCTCGTCTTGTCGGGCTCGCGGTCGAAGTAGACACCGGGAGATCGGACGAGCTGGGACACCACGACCGCGCTCGGTGCCGTTGATGATGAAGGTGCCGCGGTCGGTCATCATGGGGAAGTCCCCCATGAAGACCTCCTGCTCCTTGATCTCGCCCGTCTGCTTGTTGACGAACGTTGCTTCCACGAACAGCGGACGGGAGAAGGTGATGTCCTTGTCGCGACACTCCTCCTCGCTGAACTTCTGCTCGCGGAACTCGTGACGACCGAAGTACAGCTGGAACTGCTCAGTGAAGTCCTCGATCGGCGAAACCTCTTCGAGGACCTCCTTGATGCCTTCGTTCAGGAGCCACTGGAAGGACTCCTTCTGGATGGCGACGAGGTCCGGAAGCGGCAGGACCTCGTCGAGCTTGGCGAACGACACACGGTTCCGGACAGGAACGAGCTGGTCAGGCAAGCAGATCCCTCCCAGGGAACGTGAACGGCGCGCAACGACGCCCGGATCGACGGCACGGGCAAACGAGCAGTGTACGGGAGTCCCCGGGCGGCGTCAATCGACCGGCCGCGATCCCGGTCGGGAACCGACCCGAGGGTACGCGGTCCGGGTTCCGCGGTCAACCCGGCCACCCCGGCAGCTCGGCCGAGGCGAGCGCCGACGCCAGTCCGGGGGCCGTGCGGTCTCGCTCCGACAGGATCGGGTCGGCGACCGGCCACACGACGCCGAGCCCCGGATCGCGGGGGTCGAACCCGTGCTCGTCGGAGCCATCGTAGGCGCGATCGACGAGGTACAGGAGCACGAAGGCGTCCGTGACGCAGTACCCGTGGGCGACCCCCGGGGGCAGGTACAGCGCCGAGCCGGGACGCAGGTCGACCCCGACGCCCCGCCCGCGAGCCGGCGACCCGTGCCGCAGGTCGAGCAACCCGGCCGTCGCTCGGCCCTCGACCGGGATCCACAGGTCGGCCTGGGTGAGGTGGTAGTGCATCCCGCGAAGGACCCCGGGTCGGGAACGGCTGAGGTTCGCCTGCACGAAGGGCCGTGGGAAGGCCTCTTGTCGGAACAGCTCGACGAACGAGCCCCGAGCGTCCTCGATCGGGTCGAGGCGCAGCAACCGCACCCCGGGGATCCCGAGGTCGCCGCCGCGGTCGGTCGGATCCGTCGCCGCCGTCGTCGACCCGCGGCTCAGAGCGTGGCGCCGACCGTCGAGGCGCCGCTCGGGGACACCCGATCCACCCCGCCGACGGTCCGGACCATGTCGGCCACGGCGTTGCCGAGCCGATGGGCCTGTTCCTTCGTCTCGATCTGGACGCCGCGGCGGGCGAGCACCGAGATGAACTCCTCCACGGCCGCGCGTCCGTCGTCGAGGAGGGACGCCTCCGAGACGTTCAGGGCCTTCGCGAGCCGGGCGAGCGTTTGGATCGAGGGCTCGACGTGGCCGTTCTCGTAGCGTGACAGCCGTGCCTTAGGGATCCCCGAGAGCTCCTCCAGCTCCGATTGGCTGAGCCCGGCGGCGAGCCGCGCCTCACGGAGTCGGGTCCCGAAGTGTCGTCCTTCCTTCATCTGCTACCCCCTCGGAGCTCACGCCGAACGCGCTGATCCGATCCCACCGCCGCCAGGGTAGCAGGTCGGCGGAACCCGTTTCACTTGATCTCGACGGTGGCGCCGGCCGCCTCGAGCGCCTCCTTGGCCTTGTCCGCGGTCTCGCGGTTGACCTTCTCCAAGACCGGCTTCGGCGCGCCGTCGACGAGGTCCTTGGCCTCCTTCAGGCCGAGGTTCGTGAGCGCCCGGACCTCCTTGATCACCTGGATCTTCTGGCTGCCGGCGGAGGCGAGGATCACGTCGAACTCCGTCTGTTCCTCGCCTGCCTCGGCCTCGGCCCCCGGCGCACCGGCGCCCGGCGCGGCTACCATGACCGGCGCCGCGGCTGCTGCCTGGACGTCGAAGGTCTCCTCGAACGCCTTGATGAACGCCGAGAGCTCGAGGAGGGTCATCTCCTTGAACTGCTCCAGCAGCTCCTCGGTGCTGAGCTTCGTCTTGGCCATCACTCCTCCTTGGTGGTCGGCCCCGACGCCTCGGTCGGAAGCTTCGCCTGGTAGGCCTCGAACAGGGACAGGATCTGGGACGGCGCCGCCCGAAGGACGCGAGCCGCCGACGCGAGCCCCGCCTGGAGCAGGCCCGCCACCTGGGCGAGCATCTCCTCACGGGAGGCGAGGTCGGCGAGCGCCGACGCGGCCTCGGCGTCGAGGACCTGGCCGTCGAGGTAGCCGCCTTTGAGCGCGAGGGTCGGGTGTCGCCGGGCGGCGGTCTTGATCGCCTTGGCGGCCGCGACCGGATCACCGGCGACGAAGGCGACCGCGCTCGGGCCCTCGAGCAGCTCGGCGAGGTCGGGAACGCCGGCCTCGGACACCGCCCGGCGCATCAAGGTGTTCTTCACCACGGCGAAGCGCGCGCCGCGCTCCCCGAGGGTGCGCCGGAGCTCGGTCATGTCGGCGACGGACAGGCCCCGGTACTCGGTCAGGAGCAGGGCCTGGGCCTCGCGGACCCGCTCCGCGAGCTCGGCGACCCGCTCGATCTTCTCGGTCTTCGGCATCCCCGCGCTCCTCCCGGAACGGCGAACGCGCCCCCCGACAGCGGGAGACGCGTGCTCGGCCCACGAGGAGCCCACGGCCTCGGCAGGTACCCCGGCGGGGATTACGCGCGCACGCGCCCCTGCTGTCTCAGGCGACGCCCGAGCTTACGGAGCCCGCGCCCCTGACGACAACCGCGCCGGCGCCCCGCCCATCGCGCCCACCGAGCTCGCCTCTTGCGGCTCCGGGTTCCCCCTCGTAGCATCCCGTACACCCGATGGAGCACGGGCGGTTCCCGATCTGGACACTGGCCGCGGTTGTTGCCGCGAGCGCGATCCTGGGTCTACCTGTCTGTCGACTCCTCAGTCCCGGGTGGTTCCGGGACAACCTGTGGTGGATCCGTGCGTTGTGCTTGGGCGTCTTGTTCGGTTGGATCGTCGTTCGACCGGCAGTCGTGTGGCTCGTCGAGCGACGACGTGACACACTCGCGGCCCCCCCGTCGATCGGGGTGTCCATCGTTTTGCCGTGTCACAACGTGGAAGCAACGCTACGGGACACGGTCGAAGGGCTTCTCACGCAGACGCATCGTCCCCTCGAGATCATCCTGGTCGAGAATGGCTCCACGGACGGCACCCGTGTGCTCGCCGAGCGGCTGGCCGACGAGTACGCCGAGGTCCGCGCGGCCTCCGTCCAGCCCTCCCCAACGGACTACCCGGTCTCGGTGGCAACCAACGTCGGCGTTGGGATGGCCAAGCACCCTGTGATCCTCCGGCTCGACGACGACACGAGCTTGAAGCAGGACGCGATTGCCCGGGCGCTCGCTGAGCTCATCGCGTCGAACGCATCCGCCGTCGCGTGCAACCTGCGGATCCGAAACCCTGACGGCTCGCTGTGGACGCGGCTCCAGGCGATCGAGTACCTGCTTGCGATGGACCTCGACCGACGTTGGCAAGCCCTGTTCGACAGCGTGATCTGCTGCAGCGGCGCGATGTCGATGTTCCGACGGTCGGCCATCATCGCGGCGGGCGGCTTCGTGTCGGCCCCTCGCTTGATGAGCGAGGACATGGACATGACCCTGCGAGCCCACGAGCGGGGATGCGTCCCGGTCGCCCCGGAGGCGATCGGGTTCACGACGGTGCCGACAACCCTTGGCGACCTGCTCGCCCAGCGAGCGCGGTGGGGAGCAAGCGGCACGATGTCGGTGTACCTGCATCGCCACGGGATCGGACGGCGTGCGTCCTGGCACAGCCGGTGGCTCGGGGTCGTCGGTCTCCCGCTCAAGCTGGGCATCGTGGTGCGGGAGCTCCTCGGACCGGTCGTCCTCCTCGACCTGTGGCTGCTCTGGGCGAACGAAGGGCCCCGGTGGCTCGCGCTCATGTGTGCCGCCCACCTCGGTGCCCGGGGGGCGCAGCTTGCCCTGCTCGCGCCGGCGCTCGCTCGCCGAGACGCCCGGCAGGGGCTGCGCTGGTGGTGGCTCCTTCCGGTCCTCACCTTCGTGTACGGTCCCCTCATCGCGGTTGCCCGGTGCGTCGGGGCCTGGAAGGGGATCCGCAACATCGTCGAGCTCCGGCGCCGCGCCGACGTGGTCGAACGCCGGGGACTGGTGCTGCGCCTGGCCGATGACGATGGAGCGCCCGTTCCGGAGCTCGGCTACGCGGAACGTGTGGCTCGCTGAGCCCGGCCCCTCAGAGCCGCAGCGACACGGTACGCGTGGCGCCGGTCGCCTCGGCGGTGGCGGGGAGCACGGCGACCACGCGGTAGCGCCCCGAGGCCGGTCGACGGAAGCTCGCCTTGTACTGGCCGTCGGGGTAGGCGTCGGCGTCGCGGTCCCCCAGCTGACTCACCCGCGCTCGGGCCTTCGCGACGGTCTTCCACCGCGTGCCCTCGCGCCGCTGCAACTGGACGCGCACGGTGGTCGTGCTCGTCGCCGGCTCGGCGATCCCGAAGGCGACGACCTTCGTCCGCGTCGCGCGCGCCTTGAGGGTGAGGCTCCCGGGAGCGCGGTCGTCGTCGAGGATCGTGCCCGCGCCGTCTGCATCGGCGATCGTCGCGTTCGTCGGAGAGCTGAGCGATAGGGTGAAGGTCTCGTCGGGCTCGTCGATCGCGTCCTCGAGCGTCGTGACCTGGACCGTCTTCGAGGTCGTGCCGGGGTCGAAGGTGATCGTCGTGCCGAGCGCCTCGTAGTCGGTGTCCTCCGAGGCCGTCCCGGCGAGCGTCCCCACGTCGACCGTCACCGACGCCTCGTAAGGCCCCGACAGCGTCACCGCGAAGGCGATCGGTCCCCCCTCGACCCCGGAGGCGTCGCCCACCGAGATCGTCGGCTCGACGTCGTCGTCGACGACCGTGCCCGTGCCCGTCCCGTCGGCGATCGTCGCGTTCGTCGGAGAGCTGAGCGATAGGGTGAAGGTCTCCGTCGGCTCGACCAGGCCGTCGGCGAGGATGGTCACCGAGACCGTGCGGGTCGTCGTGCCGGGCGGGAACGAGAGCGTCCCGGAGGCCGCCTGGTAGTCGCTTCCCGCCGTGGCGGTCCCGTTCGCGGTCGCGTAGCCGACCGACACCGTCTTGCCGCTCGGAGCGCTGAGCGTGACGTCGAAGCCGAGGGCCCCGCCGCCCTCCCAGGTCTCGGCATCGCTCACGACCAGCGACGGCGCCGGGTCGTCGTCGGTGATCGTCGCGACCCCCCTGCCCATCTTGGATCTGACCGGCGGAGTAGCTCGACAGGTTCACGAAGAAGGTCTCGTCGGGCTCGTCCAGGGCGTCGTTGGCGATGGGGACCGACACGGTCGCGCATCGGCAGCCGCCCGCCGGCAGGGACGCGGTGCCCGAGGAGGTGGTGTAGTCGGCGCCGGCGGTCGCCGTGCCGGGAGCCGTCGCCCAGACGACGGTGCCGGCGCGCGAGGGCCCCGAGTAGGTGATCGTGAACGAGGCCTGAGCTCCGTTCTCCGCGACGGTGACGTCGTTGATCGAGACGCGGTTCTTCGGCGCGGCCCAGGCCGTGCCCGGAAGAACCCCGAACGCGACCGCCGTCGCGGTCACGACGACGAGCGCCCGCGCTGCCCTCCGCCTGGATCGCATGGTCTCCTGCTTGCCTGCTCGCTGGTCGACGCCCAGGTGGTCGACCGCTCCGACCCTTCCGGCATCGGTCAGACGGGGGACGCGCCGGATAACCGAACGGAGGTGTTTGTCCGTACCCCGTCCGGGGTACGCGCTCCTACCCCATCGCGGGGCCCGGCGGCACCTCGGCGGTGGCGCTAGACCTCGGCGCCCGTCTCGACCCCCCGAGGCTTGGTCGGGTCGATCCGAACCCCCGGGCTCATCGTCGAGGAGACCGCGAGGGACCGGATGTAGCGACCCTTGGCCGCCGAGGGCTTCGCCCGGAGGACCTCGTCGACCACCGCGAGGTAGTTCTCGAGGAGCTGGCGCTCGTCGAACGACCGCTTGCCGATCACGGCGTGGACGTTGCCGGTCCGGTCGGCCCGGTACTCGATCCGTCCTCCCTTGATGTCGGCCACGGCTTTGCCGATGTCGTTCGTCACCGTCCCGGTCTTCGGGTTCGGCATCAGCCCGCGCGGCCCCAGGACCCTCCCGGCCTTGCCGACCGCGGCCATCATGTCGGGCGTCGCGACCGCGGCGTCGAAATCGATGTCCCCGGCGAGCACGCGCTCCACGAGCTCCTCGCCGCCGACGACATCCGCGCCCGCCTCGGTCGCCTCGCGCGCCTTCTCGCCCACCGCGAACGCGGCGACCCGGACGCTCCGACCGGTGCCGTGGGGCAGCGAGACCGTTCCGCGCACCGCTTGGTCGGCCTTGCGCGTGTCGATGCCCAGGCGGAACGCGACCTCGACGGTCTCGTCGAATCGGGCAGGGGGCAGGGACTTCAGGATCCGGATCGCCTCCTGCGGCGTGTACTCGCGATCGCGATCGATCTGTTCGGCCGCCGAGCGGTAGCGCTTGCCTCGCGTCCGCGTCACGGCTCGACCTCCACGCCCATCGACCGCGCGGTGCCCGCCACGATCGCCATCGCCCCCTCGAGGTCGTTGGCGTTCAGGTCGGCCATCTTGCGCTCGGCGATCTGCCGGAGCTGATCGCGGGTGAGCCTTCCGACCTTGTCGCGCTGGGGAACCGCGGACCCCTTCTCGATCCCGAGCGCCTGCTTGATCAGCTCGGCAGCGGGCGGCTGCTTGAGCACGAAGGTGAACGATCGGTCCTCGTAGATCGTGAGCTCGGCGGGGATCACCTGCCCCATGAACGCCTGGGTCTGCTCGTTGTACTGCTTGCAGAAGTCCATGATGTTCACGCCATGCTGCCCGAGGGCCGTGCCGACGGGCGGCGCCGGCGTGGCCTGGCCGCCCCGGATCTGGAGCTTGACCTTGGCCAGGACCTTCTTCGTCGCCACGTTTCCCACCTCCTGCGGTCCGAGCGGCCGAGGCATCGGCCTCCCGCGGGTTCGCTCGCTAGACCTTCGCCACCTGGTCGAAGGACAGCTCGACCGGCGTCTCGCGGTCGAAGATGTTGACCAGGACCTTGAGCTTGGCCTGGTCGGCGTTGATCTCGCTGATCGTGCCGTTGAAGTCGGCGAACGGACCACCGGTGATCCGAACGACGTCGCCCTCCTCGAAACCCAGACGGACGGCCGGCTTCGCCTCCTCCTTCTTGACGACGAGGATCTTCTCGACCTCACGCCGCGACAGCGGCGTCGGCTTCGATCCGGTCCCGGCCGCCACGAAGCCCGTCACGCCGGGGGTGTTGCGCACGACGTACCAGGAGTCGTTGTCGTAGAGCATCTTCACGAGCAGGTAGCCGGGGAAGACCTTCTTCTTGACCACCTGCTTGCGCCCCGACTTGATCTCCATCACGTCCTCCATGGGGATGTGGACGCGGAAGATCTTGTCCTCCATCTGCATCGTGCGGATCCGGCTCTCGAGGTTGGCCTTCACCTTGTTCTCGTAGCCGGCGTACGTGTGGACCACGTACCAGTCCCCCGGGCCCGCGAAGGGGTCGTCGGCCGCGGGCTCGGGCTCCTCGGCCGCCTCGAGCGCCGCCTCCGCCTCCGGCTCCGGCTCCGGCTCCGGCGCCGCCTCGGCCTCCTCGACTCCCTCGTGCGCCGTCTCGAGCGCCGCCTCCGGCTCCGGCTCCGGCGCCGGCGTCACGGCATGACCGAGGTCGATGGGCAGCTCACCGTCGCCCTGGTGGGCCTCCATCTCGAGCCAGGCGCGGTCCTGGTCGCGCATCTCGTCGGGTTCCGATCCGTTCGTCCGCTCGTCGGTCATCGAGGGTCCCTCGGTCGCTGGGGAGCTCATCCGCCGATCACGTTGAAGATCGCGCGCTGGATCACGAAGTCCAGGCCGAACACGAGCGTCGTCATCACGGTCACCGTGACGAGGACGACCACGGTGTAGGTGACGAGCTCGCGCCGCGTCGGCCAGTCCACCTTGCGAAGCTCGGCCCGCACGTCGCGCAGGAACTGTCGCGCGGAGGTGCGCTGGCGGCGCTCCTGCTGGGCGGCGCGCCGGGTGGCGACCGACGACGGCGCAGGTCGGTCGACGCCGGTGCGTCGCTGCTGGCGCTCGGCCCGCTCCTGGGCCCGCTTCATCTGTCGATTCATGGGTGCTCCCTTGCAGGCGCGGAGGGATTCGAACCCCCAACCGCCGGTTTTGGAGACCGGTGCTCTACCTGGTTGAGCTACGCGCCTTCGCCCCGGTCGGCCCGAGGGTCGGGGGACGCTCGGGCACCTCAGTATAGGGGGACCCCGGAACCCCGCCAAAGCGGCCGCCACACGGTGGGCGCGCGACCTGCAGGTTTCCCGCCTCAGGTGCGTGATTCGGCACCGCGTCGGGCCTATCCTGCGGGACGACCCCTGCGCGCCCCAGAACGCGAGGCCTCGAGATGATGGGACACGGTTCTTCCCACCGGCCCGACGACGCCGGGATCTGGCGGCGCCGTCGTCGGCCGGAGCCGGCCCCTGAGCCGCTGCTCACGCCCACGGAGCACCGGCTGGCCGACACGCTGCAGCGCGTGATCGACGACCGCCTGGACGAGGGCCTGCGAGCGATCGAGGACCAGGCGATGGCCCTGATGCGGGAGGTCGCCACGGAGATCTGGCGCGCCTCGGCCCGCGACGTCCGTCCCGAGCAGGAGCGGATCGTGAGCCTGCTCTCACGGGACCAGGCGATCCGCAGCCTGATCGCGTCGAGCGACGAGCGCTTCCAGGCCCTCGCCGTGCGGACCGCGCGACTGGAAGACCAGCTGCGCGACGCGATCGAGCAGGGACGGCGTGCTCGCGAGGCGATGGAGGCCGCGGCGGCTCAGGTCCGCCGGATCGCCGACTCCCCCACGCTGCACAGCGTCGAGGGGGTCCGCTCCCAGTTGGAGCTCGTCGAGCGGCACATCGCCGAAACCTTCGCGCACATCGAGGACCGGGAGCGCACCCTTCAGGAGTCGATCCTGCGCCAGGTCCGCGAACACGGCGAGCTCGTCGCGAACGAGACCGGTCGGATCGTCGAGGCCATGCAGGGCTACGTCCAGGGCGGCGCCGAGGCGGTCGACCGGCTCGCGCAGCGGATGGAGGAACACGCCAAGCTGTTCCTCACCGCGGACCACGACATCACCGAGCGGATCCGCGGGATCATCGCCGAGCAGACGGAGGACCTCACCGAGCAGATCGGGCTCGTGAGCGAGCGGGTCGGGCTGCACGGACGCAACCAGCAGGAGCTGCGCGCACACGTCGACCGGGCGCTCGAGCACCGGACGATGGGCCTCGCGCGCCTCGTCCGCGCCGACGCGCAAGCGCTGCACCGCGCGCTCGAGGAGCGGGTCGCGGAGCTCGAGCGGACCATCCAAGACCAGGTGATGCTGCTCGCCTCCGCCACGAGCGCGTCGGTGGAGCGGACGCTGGAGCAGCGACGGCCCGAGGACGGCCTCGAGCAGCTCGAGGAGCGCCTCGCGCGCCACGTCGACGACCGGATCGGGGCGCTCGCCAAGCTCGTGCGGTCCGATCATCGCGTCATCGCCGAACGCATGGGTGAGCGCGACGAGGCCGAGCCCGAGACGGTCCGGCAGGTGCTTCGGTCGGTCAAGGAGCTGCAGGCGGGCCTCGCCGGGGAGCTGGATCGGCGCTTCCAGGTCGTGACCGACCAGCTCCACCGGGAGACGCAGGCTCAGACCGAGGCGATGCTCAAGATCGCCGAGCTGCTCTCGGAGCGCATCGATCGGCTGTCGGTGAAGGTCGAGGAGGGCGTCGGCAGCGACCTGCAGATCGTCATCGACCGGATGAGCGATGCGATCCAGGCGATGTCGACGGTCGGTCGTCGTCAGGCGAGCTGAGCCGCACCACCACCTCGCCCTTGCGCACCGCCCAGACGTCCTCGCCCTCGAGGCGGACCCACGCCTCGAGCGTCACGAGGTCGCCCTCGACCGCGCGCACCCGCCCGCCCGCCACGACGCTGCGTCCGACCGGCACCGGCGCGCGGAACTGCGCGGAGATCCGCTCGACGCGGGCGCCCGGCCCCGCCCACCCCAGCACGCAGGCCGACAGGTGGCCCATCGTGAGCATCCCGTGCGCGATCACCCCGTCGAACCCCGCCGCGCGCGCCACGTCGTCGTCCAGGTGAAGCGGGTTGCGGTCCCCGCTGGCCTCCGCATAGGCGCGCACGTCCTCCCGCGTGATCCGTCGGGTGAGCGTCGGGAGCTCCTGGCCCGGCTCGACGTCGGGTCTCACGGCTCCCCTCGCTCGATCAGGAGCGCCCGGGCCGTGCACACCACCGCCCCGTCGGTGGCCTCCAGCTGCGTGACCAGCGTGAGGAACCCCGATCCGGCCCGCATCCGGATCGACTCGATCCTCGTTCGCACGGTCAGGGTCTCCCCCTCCTCGAGCGGACGGGCGTAGACGTACTCCTGCGAGCCGTGAACCACCCGGCGCAGGTCGAGGTCGAGCTCGGGATCGGCGATCACCGTGGGGAAGACGGTGAACTCGGCGGCGGTCGCGAACGTCGGGGGGACGCCCTCGGCGACCCCCACGCACGCACGGAACGCCCGCACCCGATCGGGGTCGACCCTGAACGACACGGGCGGGTAGGCCTTCCCCTCGATCCCCGGGTTCACGCGCCCTCCTGGCCGCCGTTCGCGGCCGCACGGTACCGAAGGGCGGTGAGGCCGCCAACGTTCGCCGTCCCTCGCCCGCCCGATGCGGGAAATCGGGCGCCCGAGGTACGTGATTCGACCCCAGAAGGTGCCTAGCATCCCCACGATGACCCGCGGAGGCCATACGGGGCGCGGCGCGGGGTCGGGCCGTCGGCGAGACGCCAGGCCGATCACGCTCGTCATCGCCGACGATCACCGCGCGTTCGGAGAGGCGCTCCAGATCGCGCTCGGTCGGGAGGAGGATCTGGCGGTCCTCGAGGTCGTCGACGACGGCCGTGAGGCCGTCCGCAGCGCCCTGGAGCACCGCCCCGACGTGATCCTCATGGACGCGCAGATGCCGTTGCTCGACGGCATCGAGGCGACCCGCAAGCTCCGTCAGGA
This sequence comes from Actinomycetota bacterium, assembly GCA_026003015.1. Lineage (GTDB taxonomy): Bacteria > Actinomycetota > UBA4738 > UBA4738 > HRBIN12 > BPGL01. Next base: position 1,096,134 of record BPGL01000001.1, read on the forward strand.
AGGCGTCGCCTCCGCCGTGATCGTACTCGCCGGCGACCCCGACGAGCTCTCGCTCGCTCGAGCCGTCCAGGCCGGGGCGCGCGGCTACCTCGGCAAGACCCGGGCGATCGAGGAGCTCGCCGACGCGGTCCGTCGGGCCCACCGGGGGGAACCGTTGCACCGGCCGGAGGAGGTGACCCGGGCGCTGCGACAGCTCCGCGAGCGCGCCCAGGTGGACTCGGAGCTGTACCAGCGGGTCCAGCGACTCACCCCGCGCGAGGTCGAGGTGCTCCAGGCCCTCGCCGACGGCAAGCGATCGGAGCTGGTGGCTCGGGAGCTCGGGATGAGCCGCAACACCCTTCGCACCCACGTGCAGAACATCCTGCTGAAGCTCCGCGTCCACTCGAAGGTCGAGGCGATCGTGGCGGCGATCCGCTTCGGCAAGGTGCGCCCGCCCGACGTGATCCGCCTGCCCGAGAGCGAGGAGCTCAGCAGCGCCCCGCTCGAGGGATCCGAGACGCGCTGAGCGTGCCGTTCAGCGGGTCTCGCGGTGCTGGGTGTGCCGCCGGCACCAGCGGCAGTACTTCTTGAGCTCGAGCCGGTCGCGGTCGTTCACGCGGTTCTTGACCGTGTGGTAGTTCCGTCGCCGGCACTCGGTGCAGGCGAGCGTGATCTTCGGCCGGTTGCCTTCCTTCTTCGCCATCTCACCCGCTCACTTCAGGATCTTCGTGACCCGGCCGGCGCCGACCGTGCGGCCGCCCTCGCGGATCGCGAAGCGCAGGCCCTCTTCCATCGCGATCGGGGCGATCAGCTCGACCGTCATCTCGACGTTGTCCCCGGGCATCACCATCTCCACGCCCTCGGGCAGGTGGGCGGTGCCGGTGACGTCGGTCGTGCGGAAGTAGAACTGGGGGCGGTAGCCGTTGAAGAACGGGGTGTGGCGCCCGCCCTCCTCCTTGGACAGCACGTAGACCTGGGCCTCGAAGTTCGTGTGGGGGGTGATCGAGCCGGGGGCCGCGAGCACCTGGCCGCGCTCGACCTCGTCCTTGTCGATGCCGCGCAGCAGCACCCCGACGTTGTCGCCGGCCTGGACCTCGTCCAGGAGCTTGCGGAACATCTCCAGATCGGTGGCGACGGTCTTGCGGGTCTCGCGGATCCCGACGATCTCGACCTCCTCCATCTTCTTGAGCGTGCCGCGCTCGACCCGGCCGGTCACGACCGTGCCGCGCCCGGTGATCGAGAACACGTCTTCGATCGGCATCAAGAAGGGCTTGTCGATGTCGCGGGTGGGCTCGGGGATGTAGGTGTCGCAGGCGGCGAGCAGCTCGTCGATCTTGGCCGCCCAGGCCTCGTCGCCCTCGAGGGCCTTGAGGGCCGAGACCTGCACCACGGGGACGTCGTCGCCGGGGAACTCGTAGGAGGAAAGCAGCTCGCGGACCTCGAGCTCGACCAGGTCGAGCAGCTCGGGGTCATCGACCATGTCGCACTTGTTCAGGGCCACGACGATGTAGGGGACGCCGACCTGGCGGGCGAGCAGCACGTGCTCGCGCGTTTGGGGCATCGGGCCGTCGGCGGCCGACACGACCAGGATCGCCCCGTCCATCTGGGCCGCGCCGGTGATCATGTTCTTGACGTAGTCGGCGTGGCCGGGGCAGTCGACGTGGGCGTAGTGGCGGGCCTCGGTCTGGTACTCGACGTGGGCGATGGCGATCGTGATGCCGCGCTCGCGCTCCTCGGGGGCCTTGTCGATCTCCTCGAAGGGGGTGAAGTCCGCCAGGCCCTTGTCGGCCTGGCGCTTGGTGATCGCGGCCGTGAGGGTCGTCTTGCCGTGGTCGATGTGCCCGATCGTGCCGATGTTCACGTGGGGCTTCGTCCGCTCGAACCGCTGCTTGCCCATGACCTCCGCTCCTTGCTCCCCTCTGCGCCGTGCCTCGTAGCGGGGGCGGGAATCGAACCCGCGACACAGCGATTATGAGCCGCTTGCTCTACCTCTGAGCTACCCCGCCGCGTGCCGACACCACAGTCTACCTGGGGACGGGCCCCGGAACCCTACTCGGGAACGGGCCGCCGAGGCGCCGAGCCGGAGAGGGGACTCGAACCCCTGACCCCCTCCTTACCATGGAGGTGCTCTGCCGACTGAGCTACTCCGGCGATCGCCGGCCAGTCTAGCCGCCGAGGCTCACCCCCGGTCGCGCCGATGGGCGGCCCGACCGCGTGGCAGGATGGACGGGTGCGCCCGATCGCGACGCTCCTGGCCGCCACGGCCCTCGTGGCCCCGCTGCCGGGCTGCGGCCCCGAGCCCGCGGAGACGGCCCGTGCTACCTCCGAGGCCGTGCTCGCGTTCGCAACGGCCCACGGCCCGGCCGAGCTCGCCGTCACGGTGGCCGATTCGCCGTCCGAGCGGACCCGAGGCCTGGCCGGCGTCGAGCGCCTGCCCGAGGGCGAGGGGATGGCCTTCCTGTGGCCGGAGCCCGTGCGGGCAAGGTTCTGGATGAAGGACACGACGATCCCGCTGTCGGTCGCCTTCTGGGACGAGCGCGGACGGATCGTGGGGATCGTCCACATGGAGCCCTGCATGGCCGAGCCCTGTCCGATCTACCCCGCGCCGGGACCGGTCGTCGGCGCGGTCGAGGTGAACCAGGGCTGGTTCGACCGTCACGGGGTGCGGGTCGGCGACGCCGTCGCGCTGCGGGACCGATGACGACGACCGACCCCGCCTGCCTGCTCTGCGCCGCCGAGCGCCTCACGGCCTGGCACCACGAGGACGAGGACTGCTGGGTCGCCGACTGCCTCGTGTGCAGGACGCCGATGGTCGTCTGGCGCACCCACGGCCTGCCCGACCCCCGCCGGGAGGCGCTGCTCCTCGCGCGGCTGGAGCGGGTGGCCGCCGCCCGCTACGGGGAGGGCGGCTACTACATCGACCCCGAGCGGCGTCGCATCCCCGACCACTGGCACGCCCACGCCCGACCCGCCGGGGGCTTCTTCGACCCGAGCAGCCCGCTGTTCGGCCAGTGGTAACCGTGGGAGGGCTTCGGCTTCATCGCCCCCGACGACGGCGGTCCGATGCCGTCGTCCACCTCAGCGCGACCGCAGGCGATGGGTACCGGAACCCGGTGGTGGGCGGGGGAGGATTCGAACCTCCGTAGGCTACGCCGGCGATTTTACAGACCGCTCCCTTTGGCCACTCGGGCACCCGCCCTCGCAGCAGCGATGATAACGAAGCGGCCGCCCCCGGGGGCGCCCGCCGGTATCCTGCGGTCCATGGCCAAGGATCAGTTCTCGTTCGACATCGTCTCGGAGGTCGACCTGCAGGAGGTCCGAAACGCGGTCGACCAGGCGATGCGGGAGATCGCCCAGCGGTTCGACTTCAAGGGAACGGGCACGAGCGTCCGCCTCGAGGACGCCACGATCCAGCTCGCGTCCTCGACGCAAGATCGCCTCAAGGCGGCCTGGCAGGTCCTGCAGGAGAAGGCGGTCCGACGCAAGGTGCCGCTGAAGGCCCTGCAGCCGGGCGACCCGCAGCCCGCCGCCAAGGGGACCGTCCGCCAGACCGTGCAGGTCCTGACCGGCCTGCCGGAGGAGAAGGCCAAGGAGATCTCCCGATTCGCCCGGTCGGTGGCGCCGAAGATCCAGGCGCAGGTCCAGGGCGATCGGGTCCGCGTGCTCGGGAAGAGCAAGGACGATCTGCAGGCGGTGATCCGCGCGGTCCGCGAGCACGACTTCGGCGTCGCCCTGCAGTTCACGAACTACCGACCCTGACCAGGCGTTCGCCCGTTGCTGCCGCGGGAGGTCGCGGGTACGCTGAGGGCCCACTGCGGGGAGGTGATCGTTCGTGGACCTGGAACGGCTCAAGTCGCGTGCGGCGGAGATCGCCGAACGGGAGACGGCGCGGTTGCTCGAGCGCACACCCGGATCGAAGGCGCTGTACGAGCGCGCCGTTCGGTCCCTACCGAGCGGCGTCGTGTCGAACTTCCAGGCCGGAGATCCCTACCCCGTCTACCTGCAGCACGGCAGGGGCTCGAGCGTCTGGGACGTCGACGACCACGAGTACAAGGACTTCCACGGCGGCTTCGGCGTCAACGTCGTCGGCCACGCCCACCCGAAGATCGTCGAGGCGATCAAGCGGGCCGCCGACGACGCGATCCACTTCGCCGTCACGACCCCCACGACGGTCGCCCTCGCAGAGGCGATCTGCGAGCGGTTCGGCGCTGAGCAGATCCGCCTCGTGAACTCCGGCACCGAGGCCACGATGGACGCGATCCGGGTGGCCCGAGCGGCGACCGGCCGCGACAAGATCGTCAAGATGGAGGGCTCCTACCACGGACACCACGACTCCGTGCTGTTCTCGGTGGTACCGGAGGCCGACACCCTCGGGATGCGCTACGACGTCGACCAGGAGGGCAAGGCGTGGTACACGACGCGTCCGACCTCCAAGGGCGTTCCCGAGGCCCTGTGGCCGACGACCCTGATCGTGCCCTTCAACGACGCCGCCGCCCTGGAGCAGGCCTTCGCCGACAATCCGGGGGAGATCGCCGCGGTGATCCTCGAGCCGGTGATGATGAACATCGGCATCGTGGTGCCGAAGCCCGGCTACCTCCAGGCGCTTCGCGACCTGTGCGACCGGAACGGCGCCGTGCTGATCTTCGACGAGGTCAAGTGCGGCGGCACGATCGCCTACGGGGGAGCCGCGGAGCGCTTCGGCGTGCGCCCCCACCTGGCCGCCTGGGCCAAGGCGATCGGCGGCGGCTCGGCGATCGGCGCGTTCGGCGGCGACGCCGCGATCATGGAGGTCGTCACGAAGGGCGCTGCCCAGCAGGGAACCTTCAACGGTAACCCGCTGTCCTCCGCCGTGGGCCTCGCGGCGCTCACGCAGGTCTTGACGCGCGACGCCTACGACCTGCTGGGCAAGCTCGGCACGCTCCTCGCCGAGGGGTGTCAGCGGGCGATCGACGAGACCGGGATCCCCGCGCACACGGTCGACCTCGGCGCGAAGGGGTGCGTCTCGTACCGGAAGGAGCCCCTGACGAACTACCGGGACTTCCTCGAGACCCTCCCCGACCTGTACTGGGCCTCCTACCCGTACATGGTCAACCGGGGGATCTTCATGACCCCCGGCGACGAGGAGCAGTGGACGATCTCGGTGCAGCATTCCGAGCAGGACGTCCAGCGGTACGTGGAGGCCTTCGCGGACTTCTGCAACGAGCTCACCTCCTGACCGAAGGGAGCCCGGGGTGGGCTCGATGCACGAGTTCACCGAGGAGACCGCCGCGCTCGCGCGCGCGATCGAGGCCTACGCGCACGCGCGGATCGCCGAGCCTCAGCCCCTCGACCGAACGATGAGCGCCGCGGAGCTCACGAAGCTCGCCGGGGAGACCATCACCCCCGGGGGGATCGGCGGCCACGAGGCGCTGCGGATCTGGGCCGAGATCCTCGCCCCGGCGACGATCTCGACCGACCACCCGGCGAACCTCGCGTTCGTACCCGCCGCCCCGACGAAGGCCGCCGTCCTGTTCGACCTCGTCGTCGGCGCCTCCTCCACGATCGGGGCCGCCTGGATCGACGGCGCCGGAGGGATCTGGGCCGAGAACCAGGCGCTGCGCTGGATCGCGGACCTCGCGGGCCTTCCGGATACGGCCGGCGGGACGTTCGTGTCGGGCGGCTCGGCCGGGAACCTCGCCGGTCTCGTCGCGGCTCGGACCCGGTCGGCGGCGGCGCGGCCCCGTCCCCCCGACGGATGGGCGGTCGTGACCTCCGTCGGAGCCCATGCCTCCATCGAGGCCGCGGCCCGTCTCCTCGACGTCGAGCTCATCACGGTTCCCGGCGACGCGCTCGGCCGGCTGCGAGGAGACGCCCTACGCGCCCGGCTGGCCGAGCTCGGCCCCGACGTCGACCGGGTCGTCGCGGTTGTGGCCACGGCCGGGACGACGAACGCCGGGCTCGTCGACGACCTCGAGGGCGTGGGGGCGCTCTGCCGGGAGCGGGGCCTGTGGTTCCACGTGGACGCGGCCTACGGCGGGGCGGCGCTCGCCGCGCCCTCGGTCCGGGACCGCTTCCGCGGGATCGAGCTCGCCGATTCGCTGATCGTCGATCCCCACAAGTGGCTGTTCGCCCCCTACGACTGCTGCGCGCTCGTGTATCGTGACGCGCTCGCCGTGGCACGCAGCGGCGCCTTCAAGCAGGAGGCCAGCTACCTCGACAGCGCGGCCGAACTCGAGCGGGACGAGATCGGCCCGTGGGACCTCGCCTACCATCTGTCCCGGCGGATCCGTGGCCTCCCGTTCTGGTTCTCCCTCGCGACCTACGGCACCGACGCGTACCGCGACGCCGTCGAGACCGTGCTCGAGCTCACGCGACGAGCCGCGGATGAGGTCCGATCCCGTCCGGAGCTCGAGCTCGTCCTCGAGCCCGAGCTGTCGGTGCTGCTGTTCCGCCGTCGGGGCTGGGAGCCGCAGGACTTCGAGTCGTGGTGGCGTCGGCTCCTCGACGAGCAGGTGGCCTTCGTGCAGCCCACCACGTGGCTCGGCGAGAAGGTCGCCCGGCTGTGCTTCGTGAACCCGAGGACCACCCTGGACCACGTCCGAGGGATCCTCGACACGATGCGCTGATCAGGCCGCGAAGGGCCCGCCCCCCAGTCGGGCGCGGATCGCGTCGAGGCGGCGGATCCGCTCCTCGGTCGGCGGGTGGGTCGAGAACAGGCTCGTGAGGCCGCCGCGCAGCCCCGCGAGGGGGTTCACGATGAACAGGTGCGCCTCCGCGGGGCTCACGCTCGCCGGCGGCGGCACGCGGCGGGAGACCTGGTCGAGCTTCGCGAGCGCGCTCGCGAGGGCCTGGGGGTCCTGGGAGAGGAGCGCGCCCGACTCGTCGGCTTGGTACTCGCGGGAGCGCGAGACCGCCATCTGGATCAACAGGGCGGCGAGCGGGGCGAGGATCCATGCCAGCAGCAAACCGACGGCACCGAGCGGGTTGTTCCGGTCGTTGCTACCTCCGCCGAAGAACAGCGCGAAGCGGGCCAGGTAGGTGATGCTCATCCCGATCGCCGCCGCGATCGAGGAGATGAGGATGTCGCGGTTCGCGACGTGGGCGAGCTCATGGGCGAGCACCCCACGGAGCTCCCGCTCGTCGAGCAGCTCGAGGATCCCGCGCGTGACCGAGACCGCGGCGTGGCGCGGGTTGCGGCCGGTGGCGAAGGCGTTCGGCTGCGCCATCTCCGAGACGTAGATCCGGGGCATCGGCAGACCCTCGCGCTGGGCCAGCTCCCGCACGATCCGGTACAGCCCCGGGGCCTCGGCCTCCGAGACCGGCCGCGAGCGCGTCGTCGCGATCGCGATGCGATCGGAGAACCAGTACATCGCGACGTTGAACACGAGCGCGAGCACGAGCGCCGTCCGGGCGCCGGCGGGGCCACCCAGGACTTGGCCGACGACGATGAACAGACCGCCCAGCGCGGCGATCAGGACCCACGTCTTGATCCGGTTGATCCCCGGCGTCACCGCGTTCTCACTCCCTCAACCGGTCTTCCGTGGCGACGGCCCCCCGTCGCCGGCGGCCGCAGGCCGCCCACGGACCCATGTTCTCATACCTGCGTTCGCCGATGGGCGCCCGGCGGTTCGCGCTACCCCCCCAGCGACGGGCCCGCGAGCACGGCGAGCTCGGCCAGGCGGGCGAAGGGGTTGGGCAGGACGAAGATCGCCAGGACCGCGACGGTCGCGAGGGCGACCACGGCCCCGACGCCCGCCGGCGTGCGCAGCGGTTCGTCGCGCTCGGGTTCGCGGAACAGCATCTGGCGCGGGATGAGGAGGTAGTAGTAGATGCTCACGACCGAGTTCAGGAGCATGGCGACCGCGAGCCACACCCCGAGCTCGCCGCCGCGCTCGATCGCGGCTCGGAAGATCAGGACCTTCGCCCAGAACCCACCGGCGGGCGGCGCTCCGGCCAGCGACACCATGAACAGGGTCATCCCCACGGCGAGCATCGGCGCGACCCGCCCCAGCCCCGCGAAGTCCTCGATCAGCAGCTGGGGGCTCCTGCGTGCGACCGCGGTCACGACCGCGAAGGCCCCGAGGTTCATCACGCCGTAGATCACGATGTAGGCGACCGCCGCCGAGAAGGCGACCTGGTTGGAGCCGGGGTCGTCGGTGACGAGGGCGAACGGCAGCAGCATGTAGCCGGCCTGCGCGATCCCCGAGTAGGCGAGCAGACGGACGGCCTGGCGCTGCTTCAAGGCGACGAGGTTGCCGATCGTCATCGTCCCGATCGACAGGAACGCGAAGATCGGCACCCAGAACTCGTGCCGATCGACGAACGCCACGAACATCAGCTGCAGCAGCCCGGCGAAGCCGGCCGCCTTCGAGGCCACGGCGAGGAACGCCGCCACCGGCACCGGCGCGCCCTCGTAGGTGTCCGGGGCCCAGAACTGGAAGGGGAAGGCCGAGACCTTGAAGGCGAGCCCGACGACGACGAACAGGATCGCCGCGTCGGCGAGCAGCAGATGGTCGGGATCCAGGTCGCGCAGGGCACCGGCGATCTCGGCCAGACCGGTTCGTCCACCGGTGAGGCCGTAGAGGAGGCTCATCCCGTAGAGCATCACGGCCGCCGAGAGCACCCCGATCAAGAAGAACTTGAGCCCTCCTTCGTTCGACCGCACGTCCCCCTTGCGGAAGGCGGCCATCAAGAAGCCGGGGGCCGAGACCAGCTCGAGCGCGATGAACAGCATCAGCAGGTCCCGCGCGCTCGGCATCAGCAGGCAGCCCAGGAACGACGTCAGGAGCAGGAAGTAGTACTCCCCCTGGTAGAAGCGACCCTCCCGAACGTAGCGGAGAGACAGGGCGAGCACGACGATCGCCACGCCGAGGAAGAAGAGCTTGAACGTCACCGCGAACCGGTCGACGACGAGGTGGCCGCCGAAGGCCTCCCGCTCCTGCCCGAGCAGCGTGAGCGTCGCGACGAGCGCGGCGAGCACCCCGAGCATCGACAGCGGCATCGCGAGCCATCGGCGGCGGGCCGGCAGGAAGGCGTCGACCACGAGCACGACGAGGATCGTGACGCCCAGGATGGCCTCGGGGGCGATCGCGTGGAGGTCGACCGGCTGCGGCACGCCTCAGCCTCCGAACAGCGACATGAGCGCCGCGACGGGTTCGTCGGTCATCCCGAAGACGAGCCGGGGGTACAGGCCGAGCACCAGGATCAGCGCGAGCAGGGGCGTCCACGACACCCACTCGATCGCCAGGGTGTCGGCGAGGGGCGCCTCGCGCCAGCGATCCGGCAGCACCCCCATGTTCACGCGCTGGAGCATCCACAGGAAGTAGCCGGCGGTGAGGATCGTTCCGATCCCGCCCATCACCATGAACACGCGGAACAGCCCCGGGTCGAGCCCGAGGGTCTCGTTCGGCCGGAACGACGCCAGCAGCGCCATCACCTCGCCCCAGAACCCGGCGAGACCCGGGAGCCCGAGCGAGGCGATCGCCACGTAGGCGAACGTGCTGCCGAGCTTCGGCATCTTCTGCAGCATCCCGCCGCCGATCTCCGCGATCTGTCGCGTGTGGTAGCGGTCGTAGATCGAGCCCACGCAGAAGAACAGCATCCCCGTGATCACGCCGTGGGCGACCATCCCGAAGATCGCGGCCTGGATCCCGATCTCGGTCATCGTGGCGATCCCCAGCATCACGAAGCCCATGTGCCCCACCGAGGAGAACGCGATGAGGCGCTTCAGGTCGCGCTGAGCCAGGCAGGCGAGGGCGGCGTACACGATCGCGATCGCCGCGAGCAGGCCGATCCACGGCGCGTAGGCCGAGGCCGCGTCCGGCAGCAGGGGGAGCGCGATCCGCACGAAGCCGTAGGTCCCCATCTTCAGCATGATCCCGGCGAGCAGGACCGAGCCGATCGTCGGCGCCTCCGTGTGGGCATCGGGGAGCCAGGTGTGCAGCGGCCACATCGGCACCTTGACCGCGAGGCCGAGGGCGACCGCACCGAACACGACCACCTGGAAGCCCCGGCTGAAGCCTCCGGCCTGCGCGAACGCCTGAAGCTCGAGGATGTCGAACGTGTGCGGCTCGGACCGGAAGTACATCGCGAGGAACCCGAGCAGCATGAAGATCGATCCGAACAGCGTGAACAGGAAGAACTTGATCGCCGCGTACTCGCGATTGTCCGAGCCCCAGATCCCGATCAAGAAGTACATCGGGACCAAGACCAGCTCCCAGAACACGAAGAACAGGATCAGGTCGAACGCGACGAACGTTCCCGCCATGCCCGTCTCGAGCAGCAGCATCAGGGCGACGAACGCCTTCGGGCGCCCGGGCGAGGGCAGGTAGCGCCACGTGTAGATCGCGCACAGGAACGACAGCAGGAACGTGAGCACGTACAGGGGCATCGAGATCCCGTCGATCCCGACGTGGTAGCGCGCGTCGATCGCATCGATCCACCGCACGTCCAGGACGTACTGCAGCCCCGGCGCTGCGTAGTCGAACCCGACCGCGATCGCGGCCGCGAGCACGAGCGCCACACCGGTGACGGCCACGCCGAGCCCGCGGATCAGCCGGTCCTGCCCCTTCGGTACGAGCGCGATCACGAGCGCTCCCACGAGGGGCAGCAGCGTCGTGATCGTGATCGCGGAGTTCTCCCAGGTCATCGCCTCGCCCACTCCCTCATCACACGATCCGGATGAACACCACCGTCAGAGCGATCACGCCCACGAACAGCATCACGGCGTACCACTGCACGTTGCCCGACTGCAGGTACCGCAGGAGTCCCCCGGAGCTCCCGGTCAGACCCCCGAGCCCGTTCACCGCGCCGTCGACCACGTGGCGATCCACCCAGGCAACGAGGCGCGCCAGCCCCCGGGTCACCCACGCCGCCCCGTTGACCGCGCCGTCGATCACGTGGCGATCCACCCAGACCACGGCGGCCGAGAGGCGATCGCGGACGGGCAGCACCACCGCCGCCATGTACAGGTCGTCGATGTAGTAGCGGCGCTCCAGCACCCGCCACAGCGGGCCGAGGCGCGCGGCGAGCGGGTCGACGCCGCGGGCGTCGCGGTACACGAGCCAGCCGACGGCGATCCCGGCGAGGGCGCCCGCGGTGCTCAGGACCGCGATCCACGGCACGACGTGGGCCTCGTGCGGGTGGCCCACGTAGACCCACTTCCCGAAGACCGCACCGAGCTGGGGGGCGCCGAGGAACCCGACCACGGCGGTCGCCGCCGCCAGCGCGACGAGCGGTCCGGCCATCGAGGGCGGCGACTCGTGCGGGTGGCCCTGACCCCGGTAGGAGCCGAAGAACGTGAGGACGATCATCCGGGTCGTGTACAGCGCCGTGACCACCGCCGTCGCCAGGAACAGCCAGAACAGCCACGTCGTGCCGGTGTCGTACGCGACGACGAGCAGCTCGTCCTTCGACCAGAAGCCGGCGAGGGGAACGACGCCCGCGAGCGCCAGGGCGCCGATCAGCATCGTCCGAAACGTGACCGGCATCGAGCCGCGCAGGCCCCCCATCTCGCGCATCGAGTTCGAGTGCACCGCGTGGATCACCGACCCCGCTGCGAGGAACAGCAGCGCCTTGAAGAAGGCGTGGGTGAACAGGTGGAAGAAGCCGGCGGTGAAGCCCTCCTCCCCCAACGAAAGGCCGGCCACCATGTAGGCGAGCTGCGACAGGGTCGAGTACGCGAGCACCCGCTTGATGTCGTCCTGAGCGATCGCGAGCAGCGCCGCCCCGAGCATCGTGATCGCGGCGACGACCGAGACGGTCGTGAGCACCGCCGGGTCGGCGGCCACGAACACCTCGAACAGCCGACCGACGAGGTAGACGCCGGCGGCGACCATCGTCGCCGCGTGGATGAGCGCCGAGACGGGGGTCGGGCCGGCCATCGCGTCGGGCAGCCACACGTGCAGGGGGAACTGCGCGGACTTCCCGATCGTGCCGCCGAACAGCAGCAGCGCCGCGATCGCGAGGAACGCCGTCGAGACCTCGCCCCCCTCCGCGATCGCGTGCGTGGTCTCCCGGATGTTGGCCGTCGCGAACCCGGTGGCCGCGATGAGCGCGAAGAACCCGAAGATCATCGGGACGTCGCCGATCCGGGTCGTGATGAAGGCCTTGATCGCAGCGCTCGAGTTCTCGTGCTCCTCCCACCAGTGGCCGATCAACAGGTAGGAGCACACCCCCATGATCTCCCAGCCCACGAGCAGCTGGACCACGTTGTTCGACACGACCACGACGAGCATCGCCGCCGTGAACAGGGACAGCACGACGTAGAACCACGTGAAGCGCTGATCTGCGTGCATGTAGCCGAGGGAGTAGACCTGGACCATCAGCGAGATCGAGGTGACGACGACGAGCATGACCGCCGCGAGCCCGTCGATCAGGATCCCGGCCTCCACGTGCAACGGCCCGATCGCGAACCAGGGGATCGACGCCTCGTAGGCGGCCCCGCCCTGCACGACGTGCCACAGCACGCCGAGCGAGAGCACGAACGAGGCGCCGACGGCCCCGATCCCCCACGGCGCCCCCCCGCCCGGGCTCCGCTTCCCGAGGAACAGGATCAGCCCCGCGGCCAGGAAGGGCAGCAGCGGGACGAGCCAGGCGCTGCGGACGAACCAGGACACGTCGGCGTGCGCGGGCGCGCCCGCGGTTTCCGCGGCGAGGATCCCCAGCGCCCCTACCACCGCAGGAGGTTCACCTCGTCCACGTTGATCGACTCGCGCGTGCGATACAGGAGGATGACGATCGCCAGACCGATCCCGACCTCGGCGGCGGCCACGGCGATCACGAACAGCGCGAAGACCTGCCCGACCACGTCGCGTAAGGCCGTTGCGAACGCGACGAGGTTCACGTTCACCGCGTTCAGCATGAGCTCGATCGCCATCAGCACCATGACGGCGTTGCGACGGGCGAGCACGCCGTAGACGCCGGCGCTGAACAGCACGGCCGAGAACAGCAGCACGAGGGGCAGACGCACCATGACCTCAGGCCTCCTCGTCCTTGCGCGACAGCACGATCGCTCCGATCAGCGCGGCGAGCAGCAGGAACGACACCACCTCGAAGGGCAGCACGAAGCGCGAGAAGATCGCCTCCCCCGATCGTCGTGGGCGAGCCGGGCGCCGGCGCCGGCACCGCCGCCTCGCCGACGGGGAACGCCGCCTGGATCAAGAACACGAGGCCCGCGAACACCCCCAGGGCGACGATGGCGCCGAGCCCGCGCTGCTGATTGTCCAGGGTCTCGCGTCCGATCGGCGCCTTCGTGAGCATCAACCCGAACAGGAACAGGATGACGATCGCACCGACGTAGATCAGGATCTGCACCCATCCGAGGAACTCCGCCCCGAGCAGCAGGAACGTGAAGCCGACGCTCGCCAGCGCGACGACCAGGTACAGCGCCGCGTGGACGACGTTGCGTGCCGTCACCACGGCAACGGCGGAGATCGACCCGACCGTGGCCAGCACGGCGAAGGCGTACTCCTGGGCCGTCACGAGGCGGCCTCCGCGGGCGGCTCGGCGCCCTCCTCGAGCTCGGGCGGCGGCAGGACCGTGTACGTCCACTGCTCGAGGCGCTCCTTCTCGTGCGTCAGCTTGCCGATCTCGTACTCCGCGTACTCGAACTCCGGGCTCCAGAACAGGGCGTCGAACGGGCACGCCTCGACGCAGATCCCGCAGTACATGCACAGGGCGTAGTCGATCGCGAACCGGTCGAGGACCTTGGCGGAGCGGGCCCGACCACCCGACGCAGGCTCGTGCGTCTCCTTGTGGGCCTCGATGTAGATGCACCAGTCGGGACACTCGCGCGAGCACTTGTAGCAGACGGTGCAGTTGGCTTCCTTGAGCGCGATCACCCCCCGCGTGCGGGGGGGCAGGTTCGGCTTCACGTGCGGGTACTGCTGGGTCACCGCGGGGCGCAGCATCGTCTTCAGCGTGACGCTCAGGCCCTGAAGGAGGCCCTGGCCGATCCCCTGGCGCTTCTGCTCGGTCGTCGCCATCAGCTCATCGCCACCCTTGCGAACCCGACCCCGAGGATCCACACGAGCGATAGCGGCACCAGCCCGACCCACGCGAAGCGCTGCAGCTGGTCCTCGCGCAGCCGAGGGTAGGTCGCCCGCAACCAGATCACGACGAAGGAAAGAGCGAAGATCTTGCCCATCATCATGAGCGGCCCGGGGATCGGCAGGCCGGGAAGGGGGAGGTAGCCCCCGAGGAACAACACCGACGCGATCCCCGAGAGCACGACGATCCCGCCGTACTCGGCGAGCAGGAAGAACGCGAACTTGAGCCCCGTGTACTCGGTCAGCGCCCCGAAGATGATCTCGGAGTCGGCCACCGGCATGTCGAAGGGCGGGCGCGTGAGCTCGGCGAGCGACGCGACCATGAAGACGAGGAACAGCGGGAACAGCGGGACCACGTACCACAGGTCGCGCTGCGCCTCGACGATGCCCACCAGCGACAGCGTTCCCGCCAGCATCACGACTCCCGCCGCCGCGAGCACGAGCGGTAGCTCGTAGGCGATCAGCTGCGCCGCCGCGCGCAGGGCGCCCATCAGGGAGTACTTGTTCGCCGAGGCCCAGCCGGCCATCAGCGTCCCGATCACCCCGATCCCGGCGACCGCCATCACGAAGAAGATGCCGACGTCGAGGTCCAAGGCGTACAGGTTGCGATCGAGCGGCAGCACGACGAGCACGACGATGTAGGGGATCAGCGCGACGGCCGGCGCCAACGAGAACACGATCCGGTCGGCGGCGGCCGGTACGACGTCCTCCTTCTGGACGAACTTCACCCCGTCGGCGACGAGCTGCGCCCATCCGTGGAACCCGCCGGCCTCCATCGGCCCTAGGCGCGCCTGCATGTGGGCGAGGACCTTGTGCTCGAGGTAGCCCACGACGAGCGGCACGACGAGGAAGAAGCCGAGCACCCCCGCCGTCTTCACGGCGAGCGCGAGCCAGAAGCTCGAGGCCCACCCGTCGAGGATCGAGGTCTGCGCGATCACTCCTCTTCCTCTTCCTCCCCCTCGACGGCGCCGGGCCAGGGCTTGGCCTCGCGGCTCATCAGCGGGAAATCCTTGCGAAGCGGGAACCCCTCGAACGGCTCGGGCAGCAGCAGCTTCACCGGCAGCGGATGTCCCTCGAACCGGATCCCGAACATCTCGGCGGTCTCTCGCTCGTGCCAGTTGCACGTCGGGAACAGGTCGGCGATCGAGTCGATCACCGGCTCCTCGTGCGGCAGCCGCACCTTGAGCCGGACGTTGTGCACGTGCTCGGTGGAGTAGAAGTGCGAGACGACCTCGAACCCCCGCTCCGGCCCGAGGTCGACACCGCCGGTGAAGTCGCAGAAGTCGCACGCGAAGGCAGGGTCGTCGCGCAGGAACCGCACGACCTCGCGGTACCGGTCGACCGGCACCGTGGCCACGGCGTGGCCGTGTTGGTCCTCGACCTCGACGCCCTCGCCGAAGCGGGCCCGTAGGCGCTCCGCGACCTCGTCAGCGGACAGCGGACGTCCCACTGCGGAACTTCTCCTGGATGTCCTCGTCGCGGATCTTCTCCTGCAGCTTCACGATGCCGTGCAGGAGCGCCTCGGGGCGGGGAGGACAGCCCGGCACGTAGACGTCGACCGGCACGATCTGGTCGACGCCCTTGGTGACCGAGTAGCTGTCCCAGTAGGGACCACCGCAGTTGGAGCAGGAGCCGAAGGAAATCACGTACTTCGGATCCGGGATCTGGTCGTACAGGCGCTTGAGCACCGGGGCCATCTTGTCGGTGAGCGTGCCGGCGACCACGAGCAGGTCCGCCTGGCGCGGCCCGTGCGCGAACGGGATCACCCCGAGTCGGATGAAGTCGTTCTTCGACGTCGAGCTGGCGATGAACTCGATCGAGCAGCACGCGAGCCCGAAGTTGAACACCCACAGGGAGTAGCGCCGGCCCCAGTTCAGCAGGAAGCGCACCGGCTGGATCTTCGCCAGCGGCGTCTTCTCGGTGATCAGACCCACCGCAGGACCCCCTTGCGCCAGGCGTACAGGAGCCCCACGGCGAGGATCCCGATGAAGATGGCCATCTCGACGACGGCAGCGTACCCCAGCCCTTCGAACACGGTCGCCCAGGGGAACAGGAAGATCGCCTCGACGTCGAAGATCACGAACAGGAAGCCGTAGATGTAGTAGCGGATCTGGGTCTGGGACCAGCCCTCCCCGACCGGGTCGATCCCGCACTCGTAGGTGACGAGCTTGTCGCCGATCCCGGGTCGACTGGGCGCGATCAGCCGGGCGGCTCCGAAGGCGACCGCGACGAGCCCCGCGCCGGCCAGCGCGACCGCGAGCACGACGCCGTACTGGCCGTAGTAGCTGCTCACGCCGTTCGCGACCCTCCGCTTGTGAACGCCTTCCCGAGCGGCCCGTATCCTAGCAGCGGCCCCCCTCAGTCCTCCGTGGACGCCCCGCAACGCGCCGCGAGGAACCGGGCGAGCTGGACGAGCGACTCCCTGGCCGGCCCCTCGGGCAACGACCGGGCGAGCTCCACGGCGCGGCCCACCTCGCGCGTGACCGCCCGCCGCGCGTGCTCGATCCCCCCGCTCGTCCGGACGATCTCGAGGGCGCGGTCGAGGAGCTCCCCGTCGGGGGCGCCGGCGGCCAGGAGCCCCGCGAGCTCCTCGCGGCGGCGGCCCTGGCGGAGCGCGAACAGGACCGGGAGCGTGTAGACGCCCTCCCGCATGTCGACGCCCGGCTCCTTGCCGAGCTCGAGCTGGCTCGCCGTGACGTCCATGATGTCGTCGGACAGCTGGAAGGCCATCCCGAGCGCCTCCCCATAGGCCCCCAGGGTCTCGACGTCGTGCTCCGCGGCCTCCGACAGCAGGCCGCCCAGCCGACACGAGGTCGCGATCAGCGATCCCGTCTTGCGTCGGATCACCTCGAGGTAGCCGGCCTCGGTCTGCGCCAGGCGACCGCTCGCGTCGACCTCTCGGATCTGCCCGTCGCACAGCACCGCGATCGTCCGCGCGAGCAGGCGGCAGACCTCCGGACCCAGGTCGGCGGAGATCTCCGACGCTCGCGCGAACAGGTAGTCCCCCGTGAGGATCGCAACGGTGTTGTCCCATCGGGCGTTCACGCTCGGCAGGCCCCGCCGGGAGTCGGCCTCGTCGATCACGTCGTCGTGGTACAGGGTCGCCAGGTGCACGAGCTCGATCGCGACCGAGCCGGGGATGAGCCGAGGGTCGGTCGGGTCCCCGAAGTACCCGCCGAGGAGCACGAGCATCGGGCGGAAGCGCTTCCCGCCCGCCTGGAGCAGGTAGCGGGCCGTGGCGGCGAGCAGGTCGGACTCGGCCACGACGGCCTTCTCGAGCGCCTCCTCGACGCGGTCCAGGCGCGCCCGGATCTCGGCCTCCAGGGTCGCGTCGGGAACCTCGAGCCCGGGGATCACGCGCCGCATCGCCTCACCACCGAAGGACCGCCGCCGAGCGCACGAGGTCGGTCACGAGCCCGGGGAACAGGCCGAGGACGAGCACGATCGCGGCTCCGATCGCGATCGCGATCCGCGGCAGCGGCGCGGGATCGCTCACGAGCGCCTCCTCGGGCTCCACCATGAACATCAGCACGATGACGCGCAGGTACACGTAGGCCGCGGCCACGCTCGCGAGCACGCCGAGCAGCGCGAGCCAGACGTACCCGGCGCCGATCGCAGCTCCGAAGACGCCGACCTTGGCGATGAACCCCGCCGTCGGGGGCACGCCGGCGAGCGAGACGAGGAACAGGGCCATCGCCGCGGCGAGATGGGGATCCCGCCGATACAGACCCCGGTAGGCGTCGAGATCCGTCCGATCCTCCCCGCGGGTGGTCGTCACGCCGACGACCGCGAACGATCCGATCGTCATCGCCGAGTAGGCGATCAGGTAGAACAGCGACGCGCCGATCCCGTCGGCGTTTGACGCGGTGAGGCCGGTGAGGATGAAGCCGGCGTGCGCGACGCTGGAGTACGCGAGCATCCGCTTGACGTCGGCCTGCGCGATCGCGAGCACGGAGCCGAGCACCACCGAGACGGCCGCAAGGGCCGCGACGAGCGGCGTCCAGTCCCAGCGAAGCGCCTGCAGCCCGACGTCGAACACGCGGATCAGCGCCGCGAAGGCGGCGACCTTCGTCGCCGCCGACATGAACGCCGTGACCGACGTGGGCGCCCCCTGGTACACGTCGGGGGTCCACATGTGGAACGGCGCGGCGGAGACCTTGAAGCCGAGCCCGATCAGCAGCAGCGCCGCCGCCAGCAGCGCGAGCCCCTGCTCGCCCGTCCGCCCGACGAGGGCGTTGGCGATCTCGGGGATCCGGGTCGTGCCCGTCGCCCCGTAGACCATGGCGACGCCGTACAGGAAGAACGCCGAGCTGAACGCTCCGAGCAGGAAGTACTTGAGCGAGGCCTCGCTGGCCGCCCGCCTCCCCGGAAGGCCGGTCAGCACGTACAGCGAGAGCGAGAGGACCTCCAGGGCGAGGAACACGACGATCAGGTCGGCGGCCGCGACGATCAGCGTCATCCCCGTGGTCGCGAACAGCAGCAGCGGGAAGAACTCCCCGCGCGCCGCGGCGGGATCGCGCTCGATCGCGTGCGTCCCCAGCAGCAGGCCGCAGAAGGCCGCGCCGAGCACCGTCAGCCGCGCGAGCACGGCGAGCCGATCGGTGGCGATCGCGCCCGCGAGGACGGTCGGGTCGCCCCCGTAGCGCCACAAGGCCAGGGTCGCGCCCGAGGCGACCACGATCCCGGCCAGGGCGACCGCCAGATGGACCGGGTAGCGGGGCCCCCGGGCGAGGGCCTCGTAGAGCAGGCCGACGATCGCCGCGGCGACGAGCACGAGCTCCGGGACGAACGGCACGAGGTCGAGGTCGGGCGTCACGGGGGCGACGCCTCCTCGGTCGCGCCGGCGACAGCTCCGATGTCCACGCTCTCCCCCGCGACGCGGGCCACGACCGAGCGGGCCGCGGGGGCGATCGCCTCGGTCAGCACGCCGGGCGCCACCCCGAACACGAGCAGCAGCGAGAGCACCGGCGCGAGCACGACCGCCTCACGCAGGTCGAGGTCCGCGAGGCGGCGGTGCTCGTCCCGGATCGGCCCGAAGGCCACGCGCTGGTAGGACCACAGCAGGTAGATCGCGGCGAGGATCACCCCGAGCGCCGCGAGGGTCCCGAACCAGCGGTGGACGGCGAAGGTCCCGACGATCACGAGGAACTCGCCGACGAAGCTGTTCAGCCCCGGAAGCCCCACCGAGGCGAACACCGCGACCAGGTACGCGCCCAGCAGCCAGGGCATCGCACCGGCGAGCCCCCCCATCGCCCCCAGCTCGCGGGTGTGCGTCCGCTCGTAGAGCATCCCGACCACGAGGAACAGCGCGCCGGTCGCGAGCCCGTGGTTCACCATCTGCAGGACCCCGCCGGTGAGGCTCTGGTCGGTGAACGCGAAGATCCCCAGGACGACGAACCCCAGGTGGGACACCGACGAGTACGCCACGAGGCGCTTCACGTCGGACTGCATCATCGCGCAGACCGCCCCGTAGAGGATCCCCAGGATCGCGAGGATCGACACGAGCGTCGCGAACGCGCGGGAGGCCTCCGGGAACAGCGGGAGGTTGAAACGCACGAGCCCGTAGGTGCCGACCTTGAGCAGCACCCCCGCAAGCAACACCGAGCCCGCGGTCGGGGCCTCGGTGTGGGCGTCGGGGAGCCACGTGTGCAGCGGCACGAGCGGCACCTTCACCGCGAACCCGACGAGGAACGCGAGGAACAGCCACCGAGCGGTCGCGGGCGGCAGCGACGCGGCCACCGCGAGCAGCTGGCGGAGGTCGAACGTCGGTCCGTCGGCCAGGCCGCTCGAGCGGGCCCACAGCACGAGGATCCCGACGAGCAGGAAGGCGGAACCGGCCATCGTGAACAGGAAGAACTTGACGGCGGCGCGCACCCTTCGCTCCCCGCCCCAGCCGCCGATCAGCAGGTACATCGGCACGAGGATCGCCTCGAAGAACAGGAAGAACAGCAGCAGGTCCAGGGCGAGGAACGACCCGATCACGGCGGTCTCGAGCACGAGCATCGCGACCATGTACAGCCGCACGTCCCGCCCGATCGTCCACGAGGCGAGCACCGCGATCGGGAACAGGAACGCCGTGAGCAGGACGAGCCACAGGCTCACCCCGTCGATCCCGACGACGTAGTGGAGGCCGATCGCCGGCACCCAGGTCGCCCGCTCGACCAACTGGAAGCCGGCGAGGGCGGGATCGAACCGCCCGTAGACCGCGAGGGCCACGAGGAAGGCGGCCACCGTCGTCCCCAGGGCGATCCACCGGGCCGCCTCGTCGCGCACCGCGCGCCCTCCGAGCAGCAGCACGGCCGCTCCGACGAGCGGGAGGAACGTGAGGAGCGTGAGCAGCCAGCTCACGACCGCGCCCCCACGAGGACGAGGAGCGCGATCGCCCCGAACAGGAAGACGAGGGCGTAGGAGCGGACGAACCCGGTCTGGATCCGCCGACCGATCCTCGCGATCCCAACGACCCCACCCGCGATCGCGTGCACGAGGCCGTCGACGCCGCGCGCGTCGAGCACCCCCGCGATGAAGCGGGCCGCCGCGAGCGTCGGCGCCTGCACGAAGCGCTCGTAGGCCGCGTCGACGTACCAGCCGGCGCCGAGCATCCGCGGGATCGGTTCCAAACGCGCCGCGAGCATCTCGTGATCCACCCGCCCGGAGGCGTAGACGACCCACGTCGCCGCGAGCCCGACGACGGCGATCAGCCCACCGAGCGTCGACAGCGCCCACGCGGGGATCCCCTCGCCGTGCGGAACGGCGCCGACCACCGGCTCCAGCAGGTGGGCGAGGCGCCCCTCCGGCACGACGTTCAGCGCCCCGGCGGCCGCCGCCCCGACGGCCAGCGCGACGAGCGGCAGGGCCATCGTGGGTGGCGACTCGTGGGCGCGCTCGGCCGCGCGGCTCCTCGCGCGCCCGAGGAAGGCCAGCGCCGCCAACCGCCCCACGTACAGGGCTGAGACGAGCGCGCCGAGCGACCCGAGCGCCCACACCAGGGGGCGGCCCGTGTGGTTCGCGATCTCGAGGATCTGGTCCTTCGCGAAGAAGGCGGCGAGCGGCGGCACGCCGGCGAGCGCGGCGACGCCGACCAGCGTCGTGGCCGAGGTCACCGGCATCCGACGCAGGAGACCCCCCATGGCGCGCAGATCCTGTTCACCGTGCATCCCGTGGATCACCGAGCCGGCACCGAGGAACAGCAGCGCCTTGTAGAACGCGTGCGCGACGAGGAGGAACATCGCCGCGGCGTAGGCGCGCATCCCAGCGGCCATGAACATGTAGCCGAGCTGGCTGATCGTCGAATACGCGAGGACCCGCTTGATGTCGGTCTGCGCGAGCGCCGACGTCCCGGCGTACAGCATCGTCACGAGCCCGACGACGAGCACGATCGGCAGGGCGACCGGGGAGGCCTCGAAGATCGGGGCGCTCCGCACGACGAGGTAGACCCCCGCGGTGACCATCGTGGCCGCGTGGATGAGCGCCGAGACGGGGGTCGGGCCCGCCATCGCGTCGGGGAGCCACACGTGCAGCGGCACCTGCGCGGACTTGCCGATCGCCCCGCCGAGCAGCAGGAGGGCGATGGCGGTCGCGGCCCCTTCGGTCAGCGTGGCCCCCGCTCGACCGAGCACCGGGTCGAAGTCCAGGGTCCCGAAGCGCCAGACGATGAAGGCCAGGCCCACGAGCATCGCGGTGTCTCCGATCCGCGTCGTCACGAACGCCTTCTTCGCCGCGTTCGCGTTGGCCACCTCCTCGAACCAGAAGCCGATCAGCAGGTAGGAGCACAGACCCACCCCCTCCCAGCCGACGTAGAGCAGGAGGTAGTTCCCGCCGAGGACGAGCAGGAGCATCGCGCCCACGAACAGGTTGAGGTAGGCGAAGAACCGGCCGAACCGCGGGTCGCCCTCCATGTAGCCGACGGCGTAGACGTGGATCAGGGTGCCGACCCCGGTGACGACGAGGATCATCGTCGCCGACAGGGCGTCGAGGCGAAGGTCGGCCCCGACGCGGAACGCTCCGACCCGGATCCAGTCGAACAGGTGCTGGACGAACAGCCGCTCCTGTGCCGGCAGCCGGAACAGCTCCGCGACGACGAGCGCCGACAGGACGAAGGCCGCGCCGACGGCGGCCGACGCGAGCCATCCCGCAGCCCGCTTGAGCCGCCGCCCCCAGAAGAGGTTCACCGCCGCGGCGGCCAACGGCAGCGCCGGAACCAACCACAGCAGGCCGAGCGTCGGCGTGACCGCCGCGGACGTGAGCTCCGCCCCTACCACCGGAGCTCCCGGGCATCGTCGACGTCGACCGTCTGGCGGCGACGGTAGACCGCCACGATGATCGCCAGCCCGACGACCACCTCGGCGGCCGCGACGACCATCGAGAAGAAGGCGAGCACCTGGCCGTCGAGCGCGTTGTGCATCCGTGCGAACGCGACCAGCGCGAGGTTCACGGCGTTCAGCTGGAGCTCCACCGACATGAAGATCAGCAGGGCGTTCCTGCGGATGAGCACACCGAGGGAGCCGAGCGCGAACAGGATCCCCGACAGCATCACGAACCACGCGATCGGCGTCCTCACGGACTCGGCGCCTCCTCGCGCGGCGGCTCGAGGAGCCCGAGCCGCTCGAGCTCGGCCTGGGTCACGGCCCGCGCCCGCCGGTGGGCGAGCACCATCGCGGCCACGGCCGCGACGATCAGCAACAGCGAGGTGACCTCGAAGGGCAGGAAGTACTCGCGGAACAGCACCCGCGCGAGGGCCCGCGCGTTGCCGTCGCGGTTGACCGCATCGAACCCCTCGGGCGCCATCGTCGCGAACCCGATCCCGGCGCGCACGGCGACGGCGATCTCGACCACGAAGGCCGCGGCGAGGATCACCGCAAGCGGTCGCTGTCCGATCAGCGGCTCACGCAGATCGTCGCCTCGGTCGACGCCGAGCAGCATGATCACGAACAAGAACAGCACCATGATCGCGCCCGCGTAGACGATGATCTGCACCGCGAACAGGAAGGGGGCCTCGAGCAACAGGTACATCACGGCGATGCAGAACAGGTTCACGACGAGGAACAGGGCCGCGTGGACCGCGTTGCGCGACAGCAGCATGCCGATCGCGCCGGCGACCGCGATCGGCGCGAAGATCCAGAACACGAGCTGGTCCGCCGACACCTATCGTCCCTCCCGATCCACGGGGTCGGTCCCCAGCGGAGGCGGCGGCTCGAGCAGCTGCTCCTTCGTCCAGATCGCCTCCTCGCGCGAGGTGAACGACAGTTCGTAGTAGCTCGTGAGCGTGAGGGCTCGGGTCGGGCAGGCCTCCACGCACAGCCCGCACATGATGCAGCGCAGGTAGTTGATCTGGTAGTCCTTCGCGTAGCGCTCGCCGGGGCTCACGGGGTTCTCGGGGTCGTTGTCCGCGCCCTCGACCCAGATGGCGTCGGCGGGGCACGCGTAGGCGCATAGCTCGCAGCCGATGCACTTCTCCAGGCCGTCCTCGTGACGGTTGAGGCGGTGACGCCCGATGTGAGACCGCTCGGGCGTCGGGACGATCTCCGCGGGCCAGCGCTCCGTGGTGTCCGGGCGGAAGGTCTGCTTGAACACGGTCGCCATGCCGCGGGCGATCGCCGACGCGGCCTCCCAGAATCCCGGGGTCGGACGACCGGCGGTGCTCACGACGCCACCTCTCGACGGCGCTGCACGAGCGGGGCGACGAACGAGGCGAGCAGCACGAGCCCGAGCACCGCCGCGCCGGCCAGGAGCACGCCGCGCCGGCCGATCTCCTGCGGGAGCACGACCACCGCGCCGGTCAGCAGGACCCACACCAGTCCGAAGGGGATGAGCACCTTCCAGCCGAAGTTCATCAGGCGGTCGTAGCGCATCCGCGGCAGCGTCGCGCGGATCAAGACGAAGACGTAGAGCACCGCCACGACCTTCACGACGAACCACAGGAGCGGGCCGAGCCAGGGCGCGAACCCGTCGAACCACGGCCCCCGCCACCCGCCGAGGAACAGCGTCGTGGCCACCGCCGCGACCGTGACGGTATTCAGGTACTCCCCCAGGAAGAACATCGCGAAGCGGATCCCGGAGTACTCGGTGTGGAAGCCCGCGACGAGCTCGGACTCCGCCTCGGCGAGATCGAAGGGCGGTCGGTTCGTCTCGGCGAGCCCTCCGATCAGGAACACGACGAAGGCGGGGAACTGCGGGATCACGTTCCACACGCGGGACTGCGCCTCGATCACGCCGGTCATCGAGAGCTCTCCCGAGTACGTGAGCACCGCGACGATCGCCAGGCCCATCCCGACCTCGTAGCTGATCATCTGCGCGCTCGAGCGCACCGCGCCGAGCAGGGGGTAGTTCGACCCGCTCGCCCAGCCGGCGAGCACGACCGCGTACACGCCCATGGAGGTCATCGCCAAGATCCACAGGATCCCGACGTTGAGATCGGCGACCTGGAACGGCACCTCCCGTCCGAACAGCGTCACGGACGTGCCGAACGGAACGACCGCGAACGCCAAGAACGCCGGCAGCATCGCGATGACCGGAGCGATCAGGTAGACGGGTCGGTCGACCATCGCGGGCAGGATGCCCTCCTTGAAGAAGAGCTTGATCCCGTCGGCCAGCGTGATCAGGATCCCCCGGGGTCCAGCCCGCAGCGGCCCGGTACGCGTCTGGAAGTCGGCGATCACCTTCCGCTCGAACCAGATCGTGAGCATCACCGCCACGAGCAGCGCCGCGAAGACCGCGACGACGCGAGCGACGAGCAGTGCCCAGTCCAGCGCGTCCATCACGCCGAGGCCTCCCGGGCCCTCGACACGGTCGCCGGCTCCAGGCCCGCCGGGATCCAGAAGGAGCCGGCCAACAGCGTGCCCGCGACCAAGCCGGGGTTGTTGAACGGCACGAACGCCGTGCCGGGCGCGAGGTGCTCGTTCAAGCGGACCGGGACCTCCGCGCGCCCGGCCTCGGTCGTCACGAGCGCCGCGGCGCCCTCGGCGAGGCCCAGGCGGGCGGCGTCGTCGGGGTGAACCTCGACGAAGGCCGGGTCCTGCAGCGCGGCCTTCAGCTCGTCGGCGCGCGCCGACAGCCGACCCTCGTCGACGAGCAGGGGGTAGGTGAACAGGAGCAGCGACCCCGGGTCCGCCGCCGTCGGGGCCTCCTCGCCGCCGCGAGGGTCCGGGCCGACGAAGGGCTCGACGGCCCCGGCGTCCGGGGTGCCCAGCCCGGCCTCCAGGACGCGCTCGAGCTCGGCGTCGAGCTGATCGAGCGTCTCGAAGCCGAGGTCGCCGCCCATCGCCGCGGCCAGTCCCGCGAGGATCTCCCAGTCCGGGCGGCTGAGCCCGACCGGCCCCCGGACCGGCTCGACGCGCTGGCGCCGGCCCTCCCAGGTGGTGACGTGCCCGGCCTTCTCGACGGGGGCCGCGGCCGGCAGGAACGCGTCGGCGAACGGCTCCAGGTCCCCGAGCTCCAGCGACTGCACGACCTTCACCGGGACGTTCTCGAGCGCTCGACGCGCGAGCGCGCCGTCGGGAAGGTCGGTGAGGGGATCGATCCCGATCAGGAAGAGCACGTCGAGCTCCCCGGCCGCCGCCGCCTCCAGGATCGCTCGGCGCCCCCGGCCCGGCGTCGAGGGCAGCGCGTCGCCCCACAGCGGCGCCAGCGCGGCGCGTCCCGCGGGGTCGTCCACGGCGCGGCCGCCGGGCAGCAGCCGGGGGTGCACGCCGGCGCGGAGCGCGCCGCGGTCGTTGGCCCGCCGCACGACGTAGCCGAAGCGCGCGCCGGCAGTGCGGGCGAGGGCGAGCGCCGCCTCGGCGCCCGCCGAGGAGCACCGCTCCCCCGCGAGGACCACGCCCGCTCCGCCGGCGGCGCCGAGCTCCTCGACGACCGACGCGAGCGGTCCGGCGCCGCGCACGGCCTCGCGCAAGAGCGAGGCCTCCTCGCCCGGGCGACAGAGCACGTGCGCCGCGACGTCGTGCAGGCGCGTCCGACGGGGGTGCACGACCGTGATCCGGGCGCCCTTGCGGGCGGCCTTGCGCAGCCGCAGGTGCAGGATCGGCACCTCCTGCTCGGCGTCGAGGCCGACGACGAGCACGGCCGGTGCTCGCTCCACGTCGGCGTAGGCGACGCTCATCGGGCGCGAGGCCGCCCATACCTCGACCGCGCCGCCCTCGTGGCGGCGGTGGTCGAGGTCGTTCGTCCCCACGACCGTGCGCGCCAGCTTCGACAGCGCGTAGTAGTCCTCGTCGAGCAGCCGACCGCCGGTGAGGAACGCGACCCGCGACCCGACGCAGCGATCGGCGACCCACCCCAGGACCTCCCCGAAGGACGCCGGCTCGAGCCCACGGTCGCGGAGCAGCGGCGTCGTGATCCGAGCCGGGTCGTCGGGATAGCGGAACGCGAAGCGCCCCTTGTCGCAGGTCCAAGCGTCGTTGACCTCGGCGTTGTCGCGGGCCAGATGGCGCACGACCTGCCCCCGGCGTACGTCGACCCGAAGGTTGCACCCCGCCGAACAGTGCGGGCAGACGCCGTCGGCCGAGGTCAGGTCGAACGGTCGGGCGACGAACCGGTAGGTCTCGGAGGTGAGGGCGCCGACCGGGCAGATCTGGATCGTGTTGCCCGAGAACGGGGAGCGGAAGTCCTCCCCGGCCGCGATCGACACGCGCTCGCCGGCGCCGCGCTCGAACAGCTCGATGAAGCGATCCCCCGAGATCTCGTCGCAGAAGCGCGTGCAGCGCGCGCACAGCACGCACCGCTCGCGGTCGAGGTTCACCAGAGGCGACAGCGGGATCGGCTTCTCGTAGACGCGCTTGGCCTCGCGGTAGCGGCTCTCGCCGGGCCCGAAGGCGAGGGCCTGATCCTGCAGAGGGCACTCCCCGCCCCGGTCGCACACGGGGCAGTCCAGCGGATGGTTCAACAGCAGGAACTCCAGGTTCGCGACCTGCGCCTCGCGCGCGAGCTCGCTCGTCTCCTGGGTCCGGACGACCATCCCCGGCGCCACCCTGACCGTGCAGGAGGTGGCGAGCTTCGGCTGCCCCTCGATCTCCACGTAGCACTGGCGACAGGCGCCCGCCGGCTCGAGGAAGGGGTGGTCGCAGAAGCGCGGGATCTCGATCCCCAGCTGCTCGGCCGCTCGGATGATCAGGGTTTGGGCCGGCACCGTGATCTCCTTGCCGTCGATCGTCAGGGTGACGGGCTCATCGGTCACGACGCGACCTCCTCCAGGTGCGGGACCCCCAGCGGGCAGCGGCCGAGCCGCACGTGTTCCTCGTACTCGTCGGCGAAGTGCCGCAGGCTCGACGTGATCACCGACGCCGTGCCGTCGGCCAGGGCGCAGAAGGCGCGGAACAGGATGTTGCGACCGAGGTCCCGCACCACCGGCAGGTCGTCGGCCCGACCGAACCCGGCCTCCAGACGGTCCAGCACGCGGGTGGCCCACCACCCACCCTCGCGGCACGGCGTGCACTTGCCGCAGGACTCGACCGCGTAGAAGCGGACCATGCGGGCCGCGGCGTCGACGATGCAGTCGGTCTCGTCCATCACCATGATCGCGGCGGTGCCGAGCATCGAGCCGGCGGCCGCGAGCGATTCGTAGTCCAGGGGGATGTCGACGTGCTCCGCCGTGAGCAGCGGCGTCGAGGATCCCCCCGGCGTCCAGGCCTTCAGCGCCCGGCCGCCCAGGACCCCGCCGGCGAGCTCCTCGAGCACGGTCCGGAACGGCGTGCCCAGCGGCACCTCGTAGTTGCCCGGTCGCTCGACCTTGCCACTGATCGTGACCATCTTCGTGCCGGGCGACTTGTCGGTGCCGAGCTCGCGGAACCACTCGGGGCCGCGCACGATGATGTCCGGGACGTTCATCAGCGTCTCGACGTTGTTCACGACCGTGGGGCACGCGTAGAGGCCCTCCACCGCCGGGAACGGCGGACGCAGGCGCGGCTGGCCGCGCAGACCCTCGAGGGAGTTGAGCAGCGCCGTCTCCTCTCCGCAGATGTAGGCGCCGGCCCCCCGGTGCACGACGATGTCGACCGTCCGGTCGCTGCCCGCGATGCGGGGCCCGAGGAATCCGCCGCCGTAGGCCTCCCGGATCGCGCGCTCGAGCACGAGCGCCTGCCACAGGTACTCCCCGCGGACGTAGATGAACGCCGTCGTGCAGCCGATGGCGAGCGCCGCGATCGCCGTGCCCTCGAGCAGGCGGTGCGGCTCGCGCTCGACGAGCTCGCGGTTGTTGCACGTGCCGGGCTCCGACTCGTCGAAGTTCACGACCACGTAGGTCGGCTTGCCGGTGTCGCGGGGCACGAACCCCCACTTCATCCCGGTCGGGAACCCGGCGCCCCCACGGCCTCGCAGCCCGCTCGCCTTGACGGCCTCGACGATCTCCTCGGGCGTCATCGAAACCGCCCGGCGCAGCCCCTCGTAGCCGCCGCGGGCGAGGTAGCCGTCCAGCCCGACCACCTCGGGATCGCCCCAGTGCCGCGTGAGGCGCCGCTCGAACGCGAGCGCCATCAGGCACCGCCCCCCGGGGTCGGCGGCGCGGGCTCGAGGCCGGCCAGGGCCCGGCACGCCTCGCGGAACGACGCGAACGCCGGCCCGCGGGCGGGCGTCGGAACCTCGCCCGCGCGCAGCCGTTCGACGAGCTCGCGCATCCGCTCGGGGGTGACCTCGTCGTGGTTCGCGACGTTGATCTGCACGGCCGGCGCGTGATCGCACACGCCCAGGCACTCCTCCTCGTGGACCGTGAAGGCCCCGTCGGGGCTCACGCCGTGCCCCGAGGAGCCGACACCCGTCGCCTCGCGCGCCGCCTCGAGGACCGCCACGGCCCCACGCAGCTTGCAAGCGAGGTTCGTGCACACCCCGATCACGTGGGTGCCGGTCGGGTGGAGCCGGTACATCGTGTAGAAGCTCGCCACCGCCTCGACCTCGGCCGTGGTGATCTGGAGCAGCGCGGCGATCGCCCGGAGCGCCTCTCGGGACACGTAGCCCTCGATCGACTGCGCCAGGTACAACAGCGGCATCAGGGCCGAGCGCTCACGACCCGCCGGGTAGCGGGCGATGATCGCCCGCGCCTCCTCGATCGCTCCGCCGGGAAACGCCTCCGTCAACGGTCCACCCCACCCATCACGGGATCGAGCGAGGCGATCGCGGCGATCGCGTCGGCGACGAGCTGGCCCTGGATCATGTCGGGGGTCGCCTGGAGGTTCACGAACGAGGGATCGCGGATCTTCACCCGGTAGGGCCGGTGCCCCCCGTCGGACACGACGTAGAAGCCGAGCTCGCCCCGTGGGCTCTCCACGGCTTGGTACACCTCGCCGGGCGGGACCTCGACGCCCTGCGTCACCATCTTGAAGTGGTGGATCAGAGCCTCCATCGACTCCTCCATGATGTGGCGCAGGTACGCGGGGTCGTTGCCGATCCCGTCGGGGCCGACGCTGAGCCGCGGAGGCCAGGCGACCTTCGGATCGGCGACCATCACCGGCCCGGGCAGGTCCTCCAGGCGCTCGAGGGCCTGCTCGACGATCCGCAGGGATTGGCGCATCTCCTCGATGCGCACCAGGTAGCGGGCGTAGGCGTCGGCCTCGGTGCGCACGGGGACGTCGAACTCGTAGGTCTCGTAGCCGCAGTAGGGCTCGTCCTTCCGCAGATCGGCGGCGACCCCCGCCGCCCGCAGGATCGGGCCCGTCACGCCCAGCTCGAGGCACCGCTCCGCCGGCAGCGGCGCCACGCCGACGTTGCGCTCGAGCCAGATCGGGTTCGCCGACAGCAGGTCCTCGTACTCGTCGATCCTGCCCGGCAGGACGCGGAGGAGCTCGCGGAGCTGCTCGGCTCCGTCCTCGGGCAGGTCCATGATCACGCCGCCGATCCGGATGTAGGCGTGGTTCATCCGCAGGCCCGTGATCGCCTCGAAGACGTCGAGGATCAGCTCCCGCTCCCGGAACCCGTAGAGCATCACCGAGACCGCGCCGAGCTCCATCCCTCCGGTCGCGAGCCACACGAGGTGCGACGAGATCCGGTTCAGCTCGTTCACGAGCACCCGGATCACCTGCGCGCGCTCGGGCGCCTCGATCCCGAGGAGACGCTCGACCGCGAGGCAGTAGCCCAGCTCGTTGAAGAAGGGCGACAGGTAGTCGGCGCGCGTGACGTAGGTGACCCCCTGCATCCAGGTCCGGTACTCGGTGTTCTTCTCGATGCCGGTGTGCAGGTAGCCGATCACCGGACGGCAGGAGATGATCGTCTCTCCGTCGAGCTCGAGCAGCAGCCGCAGCACCCCATGGGTCGAGGGGTGCTGGGGCCCCATGTTGATCACCATGGTCTCCTGCCGAAGCTCCCCGGTCCGCGCGTCGCGCAGGCCGGCCATACCGTCGCGGGCCGCGTCCAGATCGGCCATCAGGCCATCCCCCGCCGATCGATCGGCGGCACCGTCGCCCCGTGGTAGCGGGTGTCCACGCCGCCGAGTTCCTCGTCCTTGCGGAGCGGATGCCCCTCCCAGTCGTCGGGCAGCAGGATCCTCGTGAGGTTCGGGTGCCCCTCGAACACGACCCCGAAGAAGTCGTAGGTCTCGCGCTCGTGCCAGTCGGCGGTGGGGAACAGCCCCGTCACGCTCGCCACGCGCAGGTCGCCCTCGGGCAACCCGACCTTCACCCGCACCCGGTGGTGGTGCTCGATCGAGCGCAGCTCGTAGACGACCCACACCCGGGGATGGGCGCCCGGGTGGTCGGTCGCCGTCAGGCTCGACAGGAACCGCAGGCTGAGGTCCGGCTCGTCGCGAAGCCACGCGAGCAGGTCGAGCAGCCGGTCGCGCTCGACCACCGCCGTGACCTCGCCCCGGGCCTGCAGCACGTCGGGGACCCGCTCGGCGAGCCGCGCCGCGAGTTCCTCCGGCCTCACCGGAACCGCTCCGTCGTGCGGACCTTGCGGTGCAGGGCGAGGATGCCGTACATCAGCATCTCGGGCTTCGGGGGACAGCCAGGCACGTAGACGTCGACCGGGACGATCGTGTCGACGCCCTGGACGATCGCGTAGTTCGTGAACATCCCGCCGGCCGAGGCGCACACGCCCATCGAGATCACCCACTTCGGCTCGGGCATCTGGTCGTAGATCCGTCGGAGCACGGGGGCCATCTTCTGGGAGAGCCGACCCGCGACGATCATCAGGTCGGCCTGCCGCGGGGAGGCCCGGAAGACCTCCATGCCCCAGCGCGACAGGTCGTAGCGCCCGGCGCCCGTGGCCATCAGCTCGATGGCGCAACACGCGAGCCCGAACGTCGCCGGCCACATCGACTGCTTGCGCGCCCAGCCGACCGCCCGGTCGAGCGTCGTGAGCAACAGACCGCGCTCGAGCTCCTGCTCGGCGTCCTCCGCCCCGCGGCCGGTGCGGAACCCCTCGATCCGCTCAACCGGCACGGATACCGACCTCCTCGCGGGGTCCCGGCGCCTCGCTCGCCGCCTCCGCCTCGATCGGCGTGAGGGACCCCCCCGCCCAGTCGAGCCCGCCCTTCTTCCACACGTAGACGTAGGCGACGAACACGAGCGCGATGAACACGGCGATCTCGATCAGCCCGAACAGGGCGAGCTCCCGGGCCGCGACCGCCCAGGGGAACAGGAAGATCGTCTCGATGTCGAAGATGATGAACAGCATCGCGACGACGTAGAAGCGGATGCTGAAGCGCTCCCCCCGAGGCAGTCGGACCGGGTCGTTGCCGCACTCGTAGGCCGAGAGCTTCACCGGCGTCGGGCGATGGGGCCGCAACAGCCCCGAGGCGACGAGCGAACCGACGGCGAAGAGCAGGGCGAGGGCCGCCAGGATCGCGATCGGCAGGTACTCGCTCAGCATCGGCCCCCCATCCTACGGACGGAGCGCAGCGCCCACCCGCTGCAGCACGTGGAACAACCGGTCCTGGCGGTCGCCGTCGGGCCCGTCCGAGAGGTTGCCGAGGACCCGAAGGGCGAAGCGCATCACGCGCTCGTTCGGGAGCAGGTACCGCGTCGCCGTGCCCATCACCTCCGGACGGCCGATGAGGCGGGCGAAGCCCCGCCCGATGGCGAAGTAGGGCGCGTAGCGCTCCCGCAGCACCTGTGGGTAGAGCATCGCGACGCCGGGTCGATCCTTGACGAGGGCCTCGTGCACGAGCTCGGCCGCGAGCTCCCCCGTCTCGATCGCGTAGGCGATCCCCTCCCCGTTGCAGGGGTTCACCGCGCCGGCGGCGTCGCCGACGAGCAGCAGACCCGGCCAGGCGAGCGGCGTGCGGTTGAGCCCCATCGGCAGCGGACCCGAACGCACGGGGCCGTCCGCGTGGTCCTCGTCGATCTCCCAGTGCGGGGGCAGCATCGCGGCGAACGCATCGAACAGCCGCTGCGCGGACACGTCCCGGAACCCTCGGAAGGTGTTCAGCAGCCCCGCCCCGACGTTCACCCGCCCCTCCGGGACCGGGAACAGCCATCCGTACCCGGGGAGCAGCAGATCGCCCTCCCACAGGTCGAGCCACGACTCGAACCACGGCCCGGGGTGGTAGGAGCTCCGGTAGTACCGACGGGCGGCGATCCCCAGCGGGCGCGAGGTGTCGCGTCGCACCCCCCAGCGGCGCGGCGAAGCGGCTCGACGCGCCGTCCGCGGCGATCGTGAACCGGGCTCGGATCTCGGCGCCGGGAGCCTCGCGCTCGCCCGACGGACGGACGGCCGCACCGCGAACCCACCCGTCGGTCACGAGCGGCTCGACGGCCTCCGTGCCCTCGAGCACCCGAGCGCCCGCCTTGCCGGCCCGCTGAACCAGGAGGTGGTCGAAGTCCTCCCGGGTCATCACGAGCCCGAAGTCCGGGAAGGACCGCAGCTCCGGCCAGGGTAGCTCGATCATCGCGTGGCGGGCGTAGACGCGAAGGCCCCGCACCCGCTCGAAGCGCGGGTCGGCCACGTCCACGCCCAAGCGGTCCAGCGCCGCGACCGCTCGAGGGGTGAGGCCGTCGCCGCAGACCTTCTCCCGGGGGAAGGTTGCCCGATCGACGAGGGTGACGTCGATCCCGTGACGGGCGAGGTGGTAGCCGGCCGCCGCGCCCGCGGGCCCGGCGCCCACCACGAGCACGTCGGTCTCGAGCCGTTCGGCGCTCACGCGCTCACCCCGCCTCCCACGAGCCCTCCCGGCGAGCCCGACCGCCCTCGGGCGGGCTTGTGAATCGCTTCACAAGCGAAGGCTACCGCAGGTCGCGCGCGACCGTCCGGCTCGTGCGGCCCCACTCAGCCACCCCGGGCGCCGCGATGGTCCCACACCTCGATGCGGGACGGCACGACCCGCAGGAACCCGAGCTCGGGCACCTGCTCGGTGAACCGCTCGAAGCCCTCGGGGCCGAACAGGCCCCGGTACTTCTCATGCCAGGCCGACATCGGGCCCCGCAGGTCCGGGTGCTCGGCCGGCAGCTCCTCGGCCACGCCCTCGGCGCGCAGACCCGACAGCTCGGTCCAGTCCCGCCCGCGGTCGAGCAGCACCGAGACCCGCGGGTCCGCGCCCGCGTGGCGCCAGGTCGCGTCCCCCACCCGGGTGGCGACCCAGATCGCGTCCTCGAGCCAGACGAACCACCGGGCGGCGACGTGCGGCCCCCCGTCGGGGCGAACCGTGGCGATCCGGCAGGTGGCGAGGTCCCGGAAGCTCCGCCGGAGCGCCGTGAGGTCCTCCGTGCCGGCGGGCGTGGGCGTGCTCACCGTCCCTCCGCGCTCGCGCCGATCGTCGTCGCGAGCCGCCGGAGATCCTCGACGACCCCCGGGGGCAGGGCTCCCTCATCGAGCACCGCGAGGGCCTGAGCGACGAGCTCGCGCACGCGATCGGCGCTCAGGCCCGGCGCGGCATCGCCGTCGCGCAGGTCGTCGGCGAGCTGGAACGCCCGTCCGAGCGGGACCCCGAACCGCCGGAGCCGCTCGAGCAGCGCCGGCGAGCCGCCGGCGAGCGTGGCGCCGATCAGCAGGGGTCCGACGATCGAGTAGGTGCCGCCCTTCAGCTCGGCCACGAGCTCGGGATCGGACGCGTCCGGCCCGCTCGAACGCAGATCGAGGAACTGGCCGGCCGCCATCCGCACGCGCACGTCGAAGGAGACGGCGAGCGCCGTCGCCGTGCGCTCCGGCGCGAACCCGCACTCGAGCAGGAGGCGGTCCGAGAGCACCGCGGCGAGGTCGCCGACGAGCACCGCGAGGCCGACGCCGACCCGCTCCGGATCGGGGTCGCCCGCCCGGCGCGACCGATCGGCGAACCAGCGGTGGGTGGCGGCGACGCCCCGCCGGCTGGGCGAGCGATCCATCACGTCGTCGTGGATGAGGGCCATCGTGTGGAGCAGCTCGAGCGCGGCCGCGGCGCCGAGCGCCGCCGGGCCCACGACGCCGCCCGCCGCTCGGAACCCGAGCACGCAACAGGCCGGGCGCAGCCGGGCGCCCCCCGCAGCCAGGAGCCGACGGAGCTCGGCCACGAGCACGACGCAGGCGGGATCGATCGCTCGCAGCTCGGCCTCGACCCCGTCGAGGAACGTCTCGAGCCGCTCGTCGACCGCCGAGCGGATCGCCTCCGACGCCTCGATCGCCCCGACCCCCATCAGGCGCAGTATCGCCGATATCATGGCTGCGCCCCTCTCCATGAGACGCTTCCGCACCCTCGCTCGCGCGACGACGGCCTGCACGCTCGTGCTGATCGTCTGGGGCGGGATCGTGCGCGCCACCGGCTCGGGTGACGGCTGCCCCGACTGGCCCCGCTGCTTCGGACGCTGGGTCCCCCGCCTGGAGGCGGCCACCCTGATCGAGTACGTCCATCGCCTGCTCGGGGTCGTCGCCGGCGGGCTCGCGGTCGGGCTCGCGGTGGTCGGCGCGCTCGCGCTCGTGCGCGCCCGCAGGGCGGGAGGACCTCCGCAGGTGCCGCGCGCCGCGGCGTGGGGGGCGCTCGGCCTGCCCGCGCTCTTCGGGATCCAAGGGGCGCTCGGCGGACAGGTCGTGCTCGGCGGGCTCGACCCGCTCCACGTCGCCGCGCACTTCGCGATGGCGATGGTCGTGCTCGGCGTCCTCGTCGCCGTGACCGCGGTCGCCAGCCAGGAGGAGCGAGGGCCGGCGGCCTGGAACCCCTACGCCCTGCTCGCGGCGCTCACGGCCGCCGGGACGCTCGTGCTGCTGCTCGTCGGCACCTACGTGCGCGCGGAAGGAGCGGGGCTCGCGTTCCGCGACTGGCCGCTCATGGACGGTCGGCTCGTCCCGCCCTTGGGGGTCCGCGGCGCGGCCGAGATGTTCGCGCATCGGCTCCTGGCGATCCTCGTCGGGGCGTGTGCGACCTGGGCCGTCGTCCGAGCCCGCACGATGCGCCCTCGCTCGCCCCGGCTCGTCCGCTGGTCGACCGCGCTGCTGGTCCTGCTCGGCGCGCAGATCGTCGTCGGCGCCCTGAACGTGTGGACGGGCCTGGCGGCGGCCCCACGCGCGGCCCACGTCGGGCTCGCCGCCCTCGCGTGGGCGGTCGCGGTCGGGCTCGTCGTCCTGGCGCGCGCCGACGCCGCCGCTCGGGAGGCATCGCTCCACGGCGACCGGCGCGCGACGCGCCGCCCGCTCACCGACGTCGTCGGCGCCTACGTCGCGCTCACGAAGCCGCGGATCATCGTGCTCCTGCTCATCACGACCGTACCGGCCATGGTGCTGGCGCGCGGGAGCATCCCCCCGGCGTGGCTCGTGGCGGCGACCCTGCTCGGCGGCGCGCTCGCGGCCGGCGCGGCGAACGCGATCAACATGGTCCTCGACCAGGACATCGACGAGGTGATGAGGCGCACGCGAGATCGCCCCCTGCCCGCGCACCGGGTGCACCCCGACGACGCCCTGCGGTTCGGCTTCGTGCTCGCGACCCTCGCCTTCCTGTTCCTCGCGATCACCGTCAACCTGTTGGCGGCGCTCCTCGCGCTGTCCGCGATCGCCTTCTACGTGTTCGTCTACACGGCCTGGCTCAAGCGCTCGACCCCGATGAACATCGTGATCGGCGGCGCGGCCGGGGCGGTCCCCGTCCTCGTCGGGTGGGCCGCGGTGACGGGGACCCTCGCGCTGCCGGCCTGGGTGTTGTTCGCGATCGTGTTCGTGTGGACGCCCCCCCACTTCTGGGCCCTCGCGATGCGCTTCGCCGGCGACTACGCCGTCGCGGGGGTGCCGATGCTGCCGGTCGTGCGGGGCGAGGACGAGACGCGACGCCAGATCCTCCTCTACGCGCTGCTGCTGTTCGCCACCACGCTCGTGCTGGTGCCCGTCGGTCGGATGGGCCCCGTCTACACGGCCGCGGCGGTCGGGCTCGGGGGCGGCTTCGTGTGGCGAGCGCTGCGTCTGTGGCGCGACCCGTCGAGGGACCGCTCCTGGGCGCTGTTCCGCTTCTCCGTGCTGTACCTCGGGGCCCTGTTCGCCTCCGTCGCGGTCGACGCGCTCGTACCGCTGCCGGCGATCACGGCTCGGTGAGCAGCCGCTCCAGCACCCCCTGGAGCTGCTCGG
The DNA here is from genome assembly GCA_026003015.1 of Actinomycetota bacterium. Classification (GTDB taxonomy): domain Bacteria; phylum Actinomycetota; class UBA4738; order UBA4738; family HRBIN12; genus BPGL01. Next base: position 1,132,571 of record BPGL01000001.1, read on the forward strand.
CCGTCGTCTCGCCGAAGATCCGGTAGCGGATCGTGCCCGCCCCATCGACGATGAGGGTGTGGGGCAGGTAGGGGAAGCCCAGGTCGTGGGCCGTTCGGCCCGAGGCGTCGACGATGCTCGGGTAGGGGACCCGGTAGTCGCGCTCCCAGCGTCGAGCGGCGGCGGCGTCGTCGACGTAGTTCACCCCGAGGAACCCGACCCGCCCCCGGTAGCGGTTCGCGATCGTCACGAGAGCGGGCAGCTCCCGCTCGCAGGGGCCGCACCAGGTCGCCCACACGTTCACGACGAGCGGGCGACCGGCGAGCGCAGCCGCCGACGCGCGCCCGCCGTCGAGCGTGGGCCCGGCGAGCGCCGGCATCGGCTCGTCCACCTCCACGAGGCCGCGGGGAAGCTCGCCGGCGCCGCCTCCCCCGCAGGCCACGAGGAGCGCGAGCGCTGCCGCGACGGCGCCCGAGCGGGCGAGGTGCCGCACGGCGGCCTCAGCCGCCCCCGGGCTCCTCGGCCGCGCCGTCGCCCCCGCCGTCACCGCCGCCCCCGCCGTCGACCCGCACGGTTCCGGTCATCTGGGGGTGGACGTCGCAGCGGAACGCGTAGGTCCCCGCGGGCAGCGGCTCGACCTCGTAGGTCACGGTCGCCGGGCCGGAGACCAGCTCCCCCGTCCACAGGGCCGTCGCGAAGGTGTCGTCCTGGTAGATCGCGATGTTGTGCTGGCCGAAGCTCCCGACGTCGTCGCGGTTCTCGAAGGTGATCGTCGTCGGCTGATCGGCCGGAAGCTCGATCTCGGTCGGCTCGAAGGCGAGCTCCTGGGCGACGACGGTCGGCCCCTGCCCACCGCCCTCGCCGCCCGTCGCACCGGGCACGGCCTCGAGGGTGCCGGTCATCGTGGTCGGGTGGATCGAGCAGAAGAAGAAGTACGACCCCTCCTCGAGGGGATCGACCGAGTACGTGGTGGTGGCCGGGCCGTTGATGGTCGCGCCTTCGAAGAGGTTCTCCCCTCCCTCCTCCGTGGCGATGAAGACGTTGTGGGGCACCCCGGGGTCCTGGTTGTCGAACGCGATCTCGAACGCGACCCCGGCTGGCGCCGTCACCCGGTCCTCGGCGTAGCCGTCGGCGGCGGCGCCCGGCGGCGCCACGATCGCGACGACGGGAACCCCCCCGCCCTCCTCGCCGTGCGGCGGGGCGGCGACGAGGGCGACCCCTCCGGCGAGCATCGCGATGCCGGCGGCCCCGCCGGCCAGCGAGAGCAGCGACGCGGTCGAACCCGCGGGGCGCTTCGCGACCCACGCGGCCAGCCCCATCACGCCGAGGGCCGCGAGGAGGGCGACGATGGTGGCGACCGCGTGGGTGGTGTTGAGCAGGATCCGGCTGAAGCCGATCAACACGACCCCGATCACGACGAGGCTCGCCAGGGGGATCAGGATCGGCAGGAGCAGCCCCTCCCGCGGCGCCCGCTCGCTCATCTCGCCGCCCCCGGCGTCAGCTCGCGATCGAGCCGGTCCCAGCGCAGGGCGTCCCATCCGTCCCGCTGCTCACGGGTGGCCCACCGGAAGAAGACCGATCCGATCACGATCCACAGGATCGCGCCCCCCGCGAGCTTCATGATGAGCCCGGCGATGAGCTGGTCGGTCAGCGCCGAGATCCCCCAGATCCGGGGGAACGTCGCGTAGACGTCGTACAGCGGCTCACGCCCGAACGTGAGGAACGACGCCGGGATCGTCGGGGCGATCGACTGGACGAACAGGTAGAGCATCTGCGCGGGGGGGCTGATCGGTGGAAGCTCCGGCAGCGGCGAGACGACCGGCCACCACATCACGACCGCCGAGCCCACGACGGCCACGTGGACGAGGAAGTGGATCGGAGCGCTCCCCACCGAAGCCTCGACGACCGCCGGCCAGTGGGTGAACAGCAGCACGCCGTTGAACACGGCGATCGCGACGACGGGCCGGGTGAGGAACCCGAGCGTCCACTTCGCCCAGCGCGGCCGCAGGAGCTCGCGCAGCAACCACGCAGGGGTCCCCGCCACGAGCAGAGGCGCTGCGAGCAGGGAGAACACGAGGTGCTGGACCATGTGGACCGAGTACAGGTAGCCCTCGGCCAGGTCGTGGATCGGCCACTCCGAGGCGAGGAGCAGCAGCCCGAGCCCCGCGAGGAACAGCCGACGCTGGCGGGGCGGTGTCGGCTGTCCCGTCCGCCGCTCGCGGCGGCGGATCGCGATCAGGTACGCCGCCGCGACCGAGCCGAGGATCAGCCAGACGTCTGGGTGCGGGTGCCAGGCGGGAAGCGTCATGACGTCACCCCGAGAAGGCCCCGAACAGCAGGAGGACGATCAGGTACAGGGTCGCCGCCCCGGCCAGCCCCATCACGAAGAACCGAGCGTAGCGCCGGTCGTCGAACCGCAGGTGCATGAACCACAGGACGACGAGCAGGAACTTCAGCACCGCCAGCACGAACAGGGTCGGGATCAAGATCGCGCGGGAGACGTCCACGTAGTACGTCGCGACCTCCAGCGCGGTGAGCACGGCGAGCACCACGCCGATCCGCACGTACTCCTTCGCGCTCGGGTGGGGGCCGTGGGACGGGCGCGGGGGCGCCGTCTGCGGGCCGACCGGACGCGTCTCGGTGCGCTCCACGGTGCCCTCGCTCACCCCGCGGTCCCGGTCGGGATCAGGTACACGACCGTGAAGATCACGATCCACACGATGTCGACGAAGTGCCAGTACAGCCCCACCATCTCGACCGGGAACGCCGCGTCGGCCGGAAGGCGACCGGCGAGCGACATCCCCACGAGCGAGAGCAGCATCAAGATGCCGACCGTCACATGGACGCCGTGGAAGCCGGTGAGGACGTAGAACGTCGTCCCGAACAGGTTCACGTCGACCGTCAGCCCTTCGTTGTAGAAGGTCGTGAACTCGTAGACCTGGCCGCCGACGAAGATCATCCCGAGCATCGCCGTGGTGAGCAGCCACAGGCGCATCCGCACCGCGTCGTCGCGCTGGGCGGCCGACAGCGCCAGCACCATGGTGAGGGAGCTCGCGAGGAGCACGAACGCCGAGACCGACGTGTAGGGGATGTCGAACACGTCGGCCGGCGTCGGGCCATCGAGGGGGTCCGCGCCCCGGTAGAGCACGTAGGCGCTGATCAGCGCGCCGAACAGCAGGCACTCGGAGGCCAGGAACAGCCACATCGCGAGCTTCGTGTTCGGAAGGCCCGTCGTCGTCTCGTGCTCAACGGCGTGCTCGACCGCTGCCATCAGGCCTCCTCGGCGACCGACGGCTCCAGGGCCCAGCCGTACAGACCGACGACCGTGACGAGGGCGCCGAGCGCGAGCACCCACCAGGAGTACAGGACGCCGTAGCCCATGACCGGGAGCCCGATCGCCGCCACGAGCGGCCAGAACGACGGGCTCGGCAGGTGGATCGCGTGGCCGGAGCCCCCTCCGCGAGCCGGGTCGTGGTCGGGAGCGGCGCCCGCCGGCACCCGAACGACCCGACCGCGCTCGTCCTCGACGTACTTGCGGTGCCAGAACTCGTCGAGGGCGTGGACCGTCGGGATCTCGTCGAAGTTGTGCTCGGGCGGCGGCGAGGAGGTCGTCCACTCGAGCGAGCGCGCGTCCCACGGGTCCTCGTCGTCCAGCCCCTTCGGCTTGCGCTGGGTGATCACGACGTTGGCGATGAAGACGAGCACCGCCACGGCGATCAGGTAGGAGCCGACCGTCGCCATCTGGTTCCAGAACGTGAGGCCGAGCGCCTCGGGGTAGGTGAAGCTCCTGCGGATCATGCCCTGCATCCCGAGCACGTGCATCGGGCCGAAGGTGAGGTTGAACCCGACGAGCATGATCCAGAACTGGATCTTCGCCAGACGCTCGGACAGCATCCGTCCGAACACCTTCGGCCACCAGAACACGAGGCCGGCGAAGAAGGCGAACACCCCGCCACCGAAGATCACGTAGTGGAAGTGCGCGACGATGAAGTACGTGTCGGTCTGCTGGTAGTCGGAGGGCACGACCGAGTGCATAACGCCGGACAGCCCGCCGATCACGAACATCATGATCGCCCCGACGACGTAGAGCATGGGCGAGCGGAACCGAAGGTCGCCCCCGTACATCGTCGCCATCCAGTTGAAGATCTTCACGCCCGTCGGCACCGCGATGATCGCCGTGGAAATCCCGAAGGCCGTGTTCGCCACGGGGCCGAGTCCGGCCGCGTACATGTGGTGCGCCCAGACCCCGAAGCCGATGAACCCGATCGCGATCCCGCTGAACACCACGAACTGGTAGCCGAACAGGGGCTTGCGGCTGAAGACCGGCAAGATCTCGCTGATGATGCCGAACGCCGGCAGGATCAGGATGTAGACCTCCGGGTGGCCGAACAGCCAGAACATGTGCTGCCACAGGATCGGGTCGCCACCGCGCGTCGGGTCGAAGAACGCGGTGTCCCATCGGCGGTCGAACAGCAGCTGGAACAGGGCCACCGTGATGATCGGCAACGAGAACACGAGGAGGAACTGCACGACGAGTCCCATCCACGTGAAGATCGGAACCCGGAACAGCGACATCCCCGGCGCCCGCATGTTGATCACCGTCACGGCGAGGTTGACGGCGCTGGCCGCCGACGCGATGCCCGTGATCAGCAGGCCCAGGGCGTAGAAGCTCATCCCGACCGACGGGTCGGTGGTCGAGTTGGGCGCGTAGCCGAACCAGCCGCCGTTCGGCGCCCCGCCGAGGAACCAGCTCGAGTACAGGAACAGGCCACCCAGCAGGAACACCCAGAACGAGAAGGCGTTCAACCGCGGGAACGCGACGTCGCGCGCCCCGATCTGCAGCGGGATGAGGTAGTTGAAGAAGGCGGCGGCCATCGGCATCACGAACAGGAAGATCATCGTGACGCCGTGCATCGTGAACAGCTGGTTGTACTGGTCCGCGTTCACGACCGACAGCTCAGGGCCGGCGAGCTGGGCCCGGATCAGCAGCGCCTCCAGCCCTCCGATGAGGAAGAAGGCGAAGGCGGCGACGCCGTACATGATGCCGATCTTCTTGTGGTCGACGGTCGTGAACCACGACCACACCCCGGTGGTCGCCGTCGGTCGCCGCAGGATCCCTGCGGCGGTCCGCGGAACGCTCACGCTGGCCATCGGACCCTCCGTTACGTCAGGCTATACAGGTAGGCGACGAGGGCGTCGATCTCGTCCTCGGTCAGGTTGTAGTCCGGCATCTTCGACCCGAGCTTGGCCTGGGTCGGGTTGCGGAGCCACTCCTCCAGGGCCGCTCGGTCCGAGGTCTCCCAGATGCAGCCGGCGAAACACTCGTGCGTGGGGTCGGCGAAGTGCGTGAGGTTCGGTCCCGCGGGACTCGCCGCCTCGGTCCCCCCGACCGCGTGGCAGGCGATGCACTGGCCGCCGCCGGAGACCCCGTTCAGGAACAGGTCCATCCCTCGGCGCGCCTCGGGATCGGTCGGCGTCACCGCCGGGCGCTTCTGGTTCGCGACCCACCGCTCCCACTCGGCCTGGGGCAGAGCGACGACGCGGAAGCGCATCTGCGCGTGCTGCAGGCCGCAGAACTCCGCGCACTGGCCCCAGTAGGTGCCCGGCTCGTCCGCCCTCAGGACGAGCCGGTTCGTCCGCCCGGGCACGACGTCCTGCTTGCCGGCGAGCCGGGGAACCCAGAACGAGTGGATCACCGCGTAGTCGGCCTGCTCGGGGCCGCCGCCGATCAGGCCGCCCGCCGACTCGAGCGAGAGGCTGACGTCGCGACCGACCGGGATCACCAGGACGTCGGCCGTGACGATCGGCTGGTCGTAGCTCGTGCGCATGTCCTCGTCCGTGTAGCGGAATCCCCACCACCACTGGTGGCCCTCCGCGGTGACGTTGAGGGCCCCCGCCCCGGCGGGGCGGGCGAGGTCCCAGATCAGCGACACGGTCGGGACCATGATCACCGCGATCACGACCGCCGGCAGGATCGTCCAACCGACCTCCAGGCGCGAGTTGCCGTGGATCTGCGCGGGGAAGCGGTCGCGGTCGCGTCGATGACGGAAACGGATCGCCATCCACACGATCCCGCCCTCCACGACGAGGAACACGCCGACCGCGACCCAGAAGACCGGCCAGAACAGGTCGGCCTGCTTCCGGGCGACCGGGCCCGCGGGGGCGAAGGTGTTCTGCGGGAGGTTGGGGTCCGAGCAGGCCGACAGCGCGAGCGCCGCGAGCACGAGGGCCAGCGGCCAGGATCGGGTCCAGCGAGCCTTGCTCTTCATCGATCGGGATGCGCCAGCGGCGGGCACCGCGGAGGGTACCACTCGTCCGAGCCGCCCCCCTCGCGTCACGTCGCGTAGCTGTGCAGGCCGGCGATCCACAGGTTCACCGCGTAGTAGGTCACGAGGAGCGACGCGAACCCCACCAGGGCGAGCACCGCCGCGCGGCGCCCCTTCCACCCCGTCGTCGCGCGGGCGTGCAGGTAGCCCGCGAAGATCACCCACGTGATGAACGACCACGTCTCCTTCGGGTCCCACCCCCAGTAACGCCCCCACGCCTCCTGCGCCCAGATCGCGCCGCTGATCACCCCGAAGGTCCAGATCGGGAAGCCGAAGGCGATGAACCGGTAGGCCATGCGATCCAGCGTGGCCGCGCTCGGCATCCGCGCCCGCGGCGCCCGCGGTCCCGCCTCGAGCACGACCTCGTCCTCGGCCGCCTCCAGGTCGGGGGTCAGATCCTCCTCGACGACCGAGCCAGCGCCCCCCATGATCGGCGGCGGCGCGGCGCCCCGCGCGGCCGTCCGCCGCTCGGCCGCCTCCTTCACCAGGTAGGCGATCGTGAGCACGCACCCGATCCCGAGCAGCGACGAGGCCGCGATCATCGAGGTCACGTGGATCTGGCGCCAGTAGGAGTTCAGCGCGGGCAGGAGAGGCCCCGCGGGCACGTAGAAGACGAGCTGGGCGATCGCGAGCGTCACGACCACGAACGCCCAGACGGGGCCTCCGAGCGTGCGGATCCGCCCAACGAGCTCCACGCCGACGAGGTAGGCGACGGCGACCAGGAGCGTCATCGCCATCGAGTACTCGTACATGTTCCCCCAGGGGAACCGCTCGGCGGCGAGCCCCCGCGTCACGACCGCGCCGAGGTTGGCCACCGCTGCGAGCACGCCGAAACCGGTCGCCGTCCACGAGAGCGCGCGCGCCCGGAACGCGAGGAACGCGAACGACGCCACCATCGCACCGAGGTAGGCGAACAGCGCGGCGTTGAACGAGGCGTTGGACCAATCGTTGAACGCGCCCGGGCTCACGTCGTCACCATCTCCCGCTCCTCGGCGCCCGAGCCCCCCGCCGCCGCCGCGATCGCCTCGACGAGCCTGGCGAACTCCTCCTCGAAGCGCTCCTTGCGCTGCAGCGCGAAGCCCCCCACCGTGAGGACCGAGCCCGAACCGTCCGGGTCCACCCGCACCCAGAGCTTGCGGCGGGCCACGTACAGGGCGGGCAACAGGCCCACGAGCACCAGGATAGCCGCGCCCAGCACGAACGGGACGGTCGGGTCACGGCTCACCTGCAGCACGGAGTAGTTCCGCAGGTCGTCGAACGTCAAGGTGAGCGACGGGCGCGTCTGCTGCGGACATCGGCCTCCGCCCTGCCCGTCAGAGGCGACGGGATCGACCACGCATCCGCGCTCCAGGTCGACCGTCTGGCCGCCGGCGATCACGCCGTCGGCGACCCGTCGCATCCCGGTCGTGTCGAGCCGGGCGAGCGAGAGGTCCTCGAGCTCGCCGCGCCAGACCGTGTACTGCATCACCGGGTTGAAGCGCACGACCATCGGCGTGGGCTCACCGCGCCGCAGCAGGCTGACGAGCGAGCGGCCGTCCGGCCACAGCGTGAGCTCAACCGCGGTCGGCGGATCGGTCGAGGGGATCTTCACGAAGCCGTTCCACGGCATCGCGAGCTGGGAGATCCCCTCGGGCGCCGGATCCTGGCTGAACGGGATGGCGTCGCGGCGCACGACCGCGCCGTCCTGCTCCACCCGCACGACGGGGGCCCAGCCGAACCCGAACTGGAAGAGCCGAACGCCGTCGAACACGACCGGGTGGTTGACGCGGACGATCTCCCGGGCACGCCGAGCGCCGTCGGCGCTCGAAAGCTCGACCTCGCTTTGGAAGTCCATCGGGATCCCCGAGCGTCGGAACGCGTCGCGGTAGTCGACGAGGCGCACGGCGATCCCGGAGAACGACCCCGAGAAGAACCGGCCGGTGCGGACGCGGCCGTCGTAGTTCGCGAGCGCGTCCACCCAGGTCTCACCCTCCACGATCACCGCCCGACCCGCGTACCCGGTCCCCTTGCCGACGAGCACCGCCGCGAGCAAGAGCACGAAGGCCCAGTGGAACAGCAGGCTCCCGCCCTCGCGCAGCACGCCCTTGTCGGCCGCGAGGGCGCGCCCGCCCGGATCGATCGCGACGCGATAGCCGCGTCGGCGCAGCACCGCGCGGGCCGCCCGGACGGCCGGGGCCGGCGCGCTCGACACACGCCGCTCGGCGTGATGGCGGAGGGCGTCGAGCTCCCGGGCCTGGACGGGCGGCTGGCGCAGCGCGCGCACGAACGCGCGCGTGCGCGGCACCAGGCACGCGATGAGCGAGACGAACAGCAGCGCCGTGACGAGCACGAACCACCAGGACCCGAAGACGTCGAAGAACCCCGCGCGCAGGAGCAGCTCCCCGAGCACCGGACGGGCCGCGAGCCAGGCCCCGACCCGCTCGGGCGAGTTGGGGATCTGGGGCAGGATCGATCCCGCCACCGAGGCCAGCGCGAGCAGCAGGAGCAGGACGAGGGCGGTGCGCATCGAGCGGAGGGTTCGCCAGACGAGGGCGAGGGAGGATCGCAGCGGAGGCCGGGCGCGCGAGGGCATCGGGACCGCCTCCGATGCTACCCGGCTGCCGCCGCGCGGCCCGGCGGTCACAGGGCCGGGACGAACCGCTGCAGGGGGGCCACCAGGCGCGTGAACGCCCCGGTCGCGAGCAACAGGCCCAGCCCGACGAGCAGCGCGCCCGAGGCCCCGGCGATCCACCGGTAGCCGCGGCGGATCCCGCCGGCCCGCACGAGCACGGCGTCGGCTCCGAGCCCCACGAGCACGAACGGAAGACCGAGACCGGCCGAGTAGGACACGAGCAGCAGCACCCCGCGCGCCACGCTCTCCTCGGCCGCCGCCAGCCCGAGGATCGCGGCGAGCACCGGCCCGACGCAGGGCGTCCACCCGGCCGCGAACGCCATGCCGACCGGGAAGGCCCCCCACGAGCCGATCCTCGCGCGCTCGAGCAGCGGCCGGCGCTCCGAGAGCACCCCCGCGGGCCCGCGCCCCAGCGCGTAGGCGAGCATGAGCAGCCCGACGAGCACGACGAAGCCCCCGAGGACCCAGCGCCCGACGGGCCCCCGGGTCAACGCGACGACGTTCAGCCGGGTCGCCAGGGCCCCCACCGCCGTGAAGACCGTGGTGAACCCGGCGACGAACGACAGCATCGGCACGAGCCGACGGCCGATCGGCTCCCGCTGCGGCCCGTCGGCCACGACCCGGCGGCCGGTCACGAACGAGACGTAGCCGGGCACGAGCGGCAGCACGCAGGGGCTCGCGAAGGACAGGGCGCCGGCGACGAAGGCCACGACGGGTCCCCACCAGGCGGTGACCTGTTGTGAGACCTCGGCGATCACGTGACCTCCCGCATGCGGCGGCTCGACCACCAGTCTAGGAGGGCCCCCGCTTCGAGGAAGACCCCGCTCGACGGCCCGGCGCGCGCGATCCGAGTCGCCCGGCCCGCGAGCGAGCCGCCGGCCCGAGTTGTCTGTTCGCGGCGCGCCGAGGCATCATGGCGGTGCTCGTGCACCTGTTCACGAGCGGGAGCGCCGGGGCGAGGTTGCTATGATGCCCCACGCCCCGGGAACCGACGGGCTGCGGACGAGCTGGGGAGCGGATGAGCCAGGTCGAGAGCGCGCGGACCACGCCGAGGCGTCTGCCGGGGGCGGTCCGCGGGGAGCGGTTGAAGGCCCGGGTCGAGGCGTTCCTGAGGACGTTCGAGTGGACCTGGACCTCCGCGGTCCTGTTCTCGCTCGCGTTCGCCTTCTTCATCCTGATCTCGACCTCGGTGATCCCCTCCTTCTGGCTGTACTTCGCCGACCAGAAGCTGCGCTGGGACGGCGGCGCGCCCCAGCGCCTGCTGTTCTGGGAGATCCCGGGGTTCTGGCTCCTCGAGCTCCGCGACGCGGTCGCGATGGGGCTCGTGACGGGACCGATCATCACCGCGATCGTGGTGGCCGCCGCGCTGCAGAACTGGCGGCGCAAGCTCCGCGGACACTCCGACGTTCGACCGACCGGCGGGTACCGCTAGGGGAGGCGCGATGCCGTTCACGAAGACCGAGGTCGACATCCACGACGACTACGTCGCGGAGACGGTCGACGTCGAGTGGCTCGCCCAGGGCGTGAAGTCGCCGAAGCACCTGATGCTCGACCCCGACAACTGCATCCTGTGCCGGGCCTGCGAGGACGTGTGCCCGTGGAACTGCATCTGGATGATGTCCCCCGAGATCGTCCGCGACGCCGAGACCCCCGCGATCGGCGCCGAGGTCGGCATGGCCACCGCCGTGTTCGTCGTCGACGACAACGCGTGCACCCGTTGCTCGGTCTGCGTCGAACGCTGCCCCACCGACACGCTGTACTATGCGCGGCTGCCGGAGGGGGCCGGAGGAGGCCGTCGCCAGATGGCCGAGGTCCCGATGTCGCAGGCCGCCGAGGCGTCGTGAGGCCGCGGTAGGGCACGGAGGGCAAAGGAGCTCGAGTGGCGAAGATCAAGCTCCCGTCGCCGGGCGAACTCGGCGACCGGGTCCGAGACAGCGAGGTCTGGAAGTCGATCTTCCGGCCGGGCTCGATCTTCCGCAAGGGCTACAAGGACACCTCGCGCGACCGAGCGCTCGCGACGATGAACAACGTCCTGTACCACCTGCACCCGACGAAGGTGAAGCGCCACGGGCTGAAGCTGACCTACACCTTCTGCCTGGGCGGGATCTCGTTCTTCCTGTTCATCGTCCTGACGGTCACCGGGATCTTCCTGATGTTCTTCTACCGGCCGATGGCCGACGTCGGCGGCGCCCAGGCGTTCACCGACATGCAGAACATCCGCACCTCGGTCTTCTTCGGAGACCTCGTGCGCAACATCCACCGGTGGGGAGCGCACCTCATGGTGCTGTCGGTGACGCTCCACATGGGGCGCGTCTTCTACACCGGCGCCTACAAGCCGCCGCGGGAGTTCAACTGGGTCGTCGGGGTGATCCTGCTGTTCCTCACGCTGGGGCTGTCGTTCACCGGCTACCTGCTGCCGTGGGACCAGCTCGCGATCTGGGCCGTGACGGTCGGAACGAACCTCGCCGCCTACTCCCCCTTCATCGCGAAGCAGGCGAACTTCCTGCTGCTCGGCGGGGCCGTGGTCTCCCCGGACACCCTGCTCCGCTGGTACGTCCTGCACGTGCTCGCGCTTCCCTTCGTGCTCGTGCTGTTCCTCGCGGTCCACTTCTGGCGGATCCGCAAGGACGGCGGGATCTCGGGTCCGCTGTAGGAGGAGGAGGCCATGCCGCGCGACGACGTCCCCCTCGACCAAGCGACCTTCGACCGGGTCCTGGCCGAGGAGCTCGCGAAGGGCACCGACCGACGCGTGGCCGAGGGCCGGGCCCGATCGGCGGCGGTCCGCGCCCATCGCGCTGCCAACCCCGACGCCCACGCCGAGGCCGCACCGGCTCCCGCCGCCGGAACCGCACCCGCCGCGGCGGCCGCCGCACCCGCGGCAGCACCGGCCGCGAAGCCGGCGCCCGCGCCGCCCGCGGTGGCCGCGGGCGTCGCCGTGGCCGCGCCGCTCACCGTCCCCCAGCGCGAGGCGCCGCTTCCCACCGGCAACCTCCCGACCCCGAAGAAGGGCGCGCCCGACAAGCACCGGCTGCTCGCGATCGTGCCGCCCGAGGGGATCATGCGCGTCGAGCGCGAGCAGGGCGACCGGGTCCACACCTGGCCGCACCTGCTCATCGAGGAGTTCATCGCCGCGCTCATCGTGTTCGCCGGGCTCGTCGTGTTCTCGACGTTCATCAACGCGCCGCTGCGCGAGGTGGCGAACCCGAACCTGACGCCGAACCCGTCGAAGGCGCCGTGGTACTTCCTCGGGCTGCAGGAGCTGCTGCGGTACTTCCACCCCATGATCGCGGGGATCACGATCCCGACGTTCATCCTCGTCGGCCTGGCCGCGGTCCCCTACGTCGACCGCAACCCCAGCGTGAAGCCCGGCGATCGCAAGGTCGCGATCACGCTGTTCACGATCCTGTTCATGTTCGGCTCGGTGCTCACGATCATCGGCTCGTTCTTCCGCGGCCCCGGGTACAACTGGGTCTGGCCGTGGGCCCAGGGGGTGTTCTTCGAGCTGTGAGCGTCCTCGCGGCGTTGTCGGGAGCCACCGTCGCGGCCCTCGCCGTCCTCGTCGCGCTCAACCTGTTCGCGCTCGTGTTCGGCCTGTCGTTCCTGCGGGCGAGCCGGGCCGCGAAGGCCGCCCAGCGCGGCGCGCCGCCCGCGCCGGCCGCCGGCGCGATCACCCGCCGCGATTTCTTCCGGGGCTCCCTGCTCAGCTCCCTCCTCGTCTTCGGCGCCGAGTTCGGCGCCGGCACCCTCGCGTTCCTCTGGCCGAACCTGCGGGGCGGTTTCGGCGCCACGATCCCGGCGGGCACGGTCGAGGACATCAAGAGCGAGATCCGCGACACCGGCCAGCCCGTGTACGTGGGCACCGGGCGCTTCTACATCGTCCCCTACGAGGGGACCCCGACGGAGGACGTCGACTACGTCGCGGCCGGGCTCGCCGCCGAGGGCCTGATGGCCCTGTACCAGAAGTGCGTGCACCTCGGATGCCGGGTGCCGTTCTGCGCGAGCTCGAAGTGGTTCGAGTGTCCCTGCCACGGCTCGAAGTACAACGAAGCCGGTGAGTACCAGCTCGGCCCGGCGCCGCGAGGGATGGACCGCTTCCGGGTCTCGGTCGCCGACGGCGTGTTCCTCGTCGACACCTCGGTCCCCGTCCTCGGCCCGCCCCGCGGCATCGACACGATCCAGCAGCCGCCGCAGGGCCCCTTCTGCGTCGCGACGGGGTAGGAGGAACGATGCTCGCGCAGACGAACCTGATCGGGGTGGCGATCATCGCGCTGGGTGGGCTGCTCGTCCTCACCTCGATCGGCGTCCTGGTGCTCCGCAACCGCGCGCTCGGGCGCGGTCCCGACATCCCCTCGGCGATGCGGCCGGGACCCTCCGACGCCGCGCTGGAGACGCCGCTGCTGCACAAGCTGCAGGGCTGGGGCGTGCTGCTCGTGGCCTTCTTCGTCGTGTGGTTCCCGATGACCTGGCTCCTGGAGCCCTCGCGCAACGTCTCGCAGGAGGAGGAGTTCCGCCGGCTCGCCCTCGAGCGCGGCCGCCTGGCCGTGCAGCCGTTCTCCGAGGAGAACCAGCTGGGCGTCGGGTGCGTCCGCTGCCACGGCCCGGAGCTTCGGGGCGGGGTGATCCAGGCCGGCGAGGGCTACGCCTTCCCGCCGAACCTCACGACGATCTGCGAGGGGAACCTCAACGGGGCCCATCCGCAGATCGCGACCGTCGAGGACATCTACCAGGTGATCGAGCAGGGACGCGGGCAGATGCCGTCCTGGAGCATCCGCTACCAGGGGGCGCTCACCGACCAGCAGATCAACGACATCGTCGTGTACCTGATCGACCTGAGCTCCCAGAACGTCCCGTTCGAGAACAACATCTGCCTGAACCCCGACGCGGCCGAGCGCGCGGTGGAGCTCGCCCGGCAGAACGGCACCGTCCTGGAGCGGCCCTGATGGAGGAAGCCCGCGCCTGCCTCGGGTTCGCGATCGAGTGCGAGACGCTGTGGAAGGGCGCCGGCGTCGTCCTCGCAGGCTTCGTGCTGTTCGTGGGGTCGGTCTACGTCCTGCTCGCGGCGGTGTTCGGGCGGTGGATGGGCTACCTCGTGCTCATGGTCGGCTTCTCGGGATGGATGATCCTGCAGTCGGCCCTGTGGCTGTTCGGGTTCTGGTCGCAGGGCCCGGAGACCCCGACGAACCTCGGCCCGCGCGGGGCTGAGCCCGCCTGGCTCGTCCTGGACGCGGGGCTTCGGGCCGGCAGCGACCGCTACGACCTGTTCGAGCGCTATCCCGGCGACCCGTGGCGCGAGCCGACCGGGGAGACCGAGGAGGAGGCGGCGGACCTGCAGTCCGTGCAGGGGGCGGCCACGTCGTTCCTCGCCGAGGAGGCGAACCGCGAGCTCGGCCTGGAGCCCGAGTCGGCCGAGGCGGTCACACCGACCCAGTTCACGGTCGACACGATCCGGTTCGCGACCGCGCCGGACGGAACGAGGCTGGCCGTCGTCCAGGCCCACTTCAGCGGCGGCGGCCCGCTCACGACCCTGTCGATGTACCACGACGAGGGCAGCGTCCCCCGGTACTCGTACATGTTCCTGGCCGGGTCGGTGCTGCTGTTCGCCGTGCACGTCCCGCTGCTCGACCGGGCCGAGCGGAGCCGGCGGGAGTTCCTGACGGGGGGCGGCGCGCCGCCCTGGTACGGCCCGGCCTAGCGACCGGCCGCGCGAGGAGGAGGACCCAGCGTGATCGCGAGCCTCGAGCTCCCGCTCCTGGAGCAGGGCAGCGTCCAGTTCATGCTGTTCACGGCCATGATCGTGGCCGTGTGCGCCCTGCTGTGGGTCACGATCTCGAAGTAGCCGCGCTCGGCGGGGCCTCGTCGGGCGTCGACGCCGCCGAGACCCGCGCGGCCGGGGCGCGCACGGGCGCGCCGGCGGTGCCCCGCTGCTCGTAGTAGGCGAGGATCTGCAGCTCGATCGCGAGGTCGACCTTGCGCAGCCGCACGCCGTCGGGGACGCTCACGACGGCCGGAGCGAAGTTCAGGATGGACCGGATCCCCGAGGCGACCATGCGGTCGACGACCTCCTGGGCCGCGTCGGCGGGCGTGGCCACCACCCCGATCGTCGCGCCGCGCTCGCGCACGAGCGCCGCGAGCTCCTCGACCGGGCGGACCTCGATGCCGGCCACGCGCTCCCCCACCTTCCCGGGATCGGCGTCGACGAGCGCGACGACGCGGAACCCGCGCTCGCCGAACCCTCGGTAGTTCGCGAGCGCGTGGCCGAGGTTGCCGATCCCCGCGATGAGGATCCCCCACTCCTGGGTCAGGCCGAGCTCCCGGCGGATCCGGTGGATCAGCTGGGCGACGTCGTAGCCGACCCCACGCGTTCCGAACGAGCCGAGCCACGACAGGTCCTTGCGAACCTTCGCCGAGGTGACCCCCGCGCCGTCGGCGAGCTCGTCGGAGCTCACCGTGGTCCGGCCGGCCGCCGCCAGGCCGACGAGCGTGCGCAGGTACACGGAGAG
Organism: Actinomycetota bacterium; assembly: GCA_026003015.1. GTDB lineage: Bacteria > Actinomycetota > UBA4738 > UBA4738 > HRBIN12 > BPGL01. The sequence continues at coordinate 1,147,987 of BPGL01000001.1, forward strand.
CCGTCCGACCGTGGCCTCCGGAACGCCGCCGCGCCCCACCCGCCGCTCAGACCCGTGCCGACGCCGGCCGTTGCCGGCGTCGGGCGAAGCGGCCGTCTCGTCGCGCCCGTCCACCGCCGCCAGCCTACCTGCCGCGGCCCCCGCTCAGCCGAGGAGGGCCTCGAGGGCGGCGGCGTCCACCTCGACCTCGAAGCGCTCCTCGCCGTCGACGGTCACCACCGGGACCCGCAGGCCGTAGGCGAGCTCGAGCGCCTCGTCGCCCTCGATCGAGACCTCCTCGAAGGCGAAGGCGCGGCGGGCCCGCACGGCCCGGATCCGCTCCCTGGCAACGTCGCACAGGTGGCAGCCGGGGCGCGAGTAGAGCACGACGCGACGCACCGCGCGGCATCCTAGCGAGGGGGGCCGACGCCGGCCCGCCGGCCTGGGAGGATACGGGCGATGGACGACCTCGCGCTGCACGCGCGCGTCCAGGCCGGGGACCCGTCGGCGCTCGAAGAGCTCTACGGCCGCTACGCGCCCTCCGCCTTCGGTCTGGCCCTCCGCGTCACCGGCGACGCGACCCTCGCGCAGGACGTCGTCCAGGACGCCTTCTTGGCGCTGTGGGACCGGCCGCGGGCCTTCGACCCCGATCGGGGGCCGCTGCGGACCTGGCTGCTCGCGCTCGTGCACCATCGGGCGGTCGACGCGGTGCGCCGCGAGGCGCGCCTTCGCGAGCGGGCGACGCGGGCGGCGAACCTCGAGCCCCCCGCCGTCGAAGACCCTGCGGACGAGGTCGTGGAGGACGCCGACCTCGCCGAACGACGCCGGCGGGTCCGCGAGGCCCTCGCCGGGCTACCGGCCGACCAGCGACGGGTGATCGAGATGGCCTACTTCGACGGCAAGACGCAGCCCGAGATCGCCTCCGAGCTCAAGATCCCCCTCGGCACGGTCAAGACGCGCACGTTCGCCGCGATGCGTCGGCTCCGCGCGGCGATGGAGGGCCCCGCTCGAGCCGAGGTCGCATCGGACGGCCGGGCGGGCGGGCGGGCGGGCGGATGGGAGGACGCGTGAGCGATCCGCACGACGAGGCGCTGCTCGCCGGCTACGTCCTCGGCGCGCTCGGCCCCGAGGACGAGCGCGCGGCCGAGCGGCACCTCCGGGAGCACCTGCCCGGGTGCGCGAGCTGTCGGGCGACGCTGGAGGAGCTCCGGTCGGTCGCGGGTGAGCTCGCGCTCGCGGCGGCGCCCCGGAGGCCCCCGGCCCTGCTCCTGCCGCGCCTGCGGCGCGCGGTCGAGCGCCGCGCCCGAACGCGGCGCCTGCGACCCGCGAGCGTGGCGGCCGGGGTGGTGCTGGCGGCGGCGCTCGGAGGGCTCGGCATCGTTCGAGGCGGTCCGGGCGGCGTCGCCGAGGCGGGCCTGCTCACCCAGCTGTCCCCCGAGCACCTCGACCAGGCCCTGGCGCTCACGGCCCGCACCGACGCGCAGGCGGTCGCCGTCGGACCGGCGACCGAGGTCCACGCCCCGGGCCTCGACCACTTCTACGTCTTCGGGCGCGACGTTCCCCTGCCGCCGCCCGGGTCGGTGTACCGGCTGTGGCTCGTCGGCGCCGCCGGGTACCGCTACCTCGGCGAGTTCCGTCCCGCGCCCGACGGCACCGTCGTGCTGCGCATCGAGGCCCAGCCCCAGGCCTGGGACGGCGTGCTCGTCACCCTCGAGCCGGCCGGCTCGGCGCCCTCCGAACCCGGTCGGCCGATGTGGTCGAGCGCCGGCTGAGGCCTCAGGGCCTCGCTCCGCCCCCGCCCGGGGATCGCCCTAGCCGGCGGTCGCGACCGCGGCCGGGCGCGGGGCGGCCGGGCGCGCGGCCCGCAGGAACCCCCAGAACATCGCGCCGATCCCCGCCACGAGCGTCGCGGCGAACCCCAGGAGCATCCCTCGAGCGCTGAAGGCCGCGCCGGCGGCCACGACCGTCGCCCCGAGCGCCACGAGCAAGGTGCCGACGAACCGGTCGCGCAGCTCGGGCCGCCCCCGCATCCTCGCCGCCGACCACAGCGTCCCCGCGATGAGCACGAGGTAGGAGGGGGTCGCGATGAGCCGGGGCAGGCGGTAGGCGGGCGTGTGCTGGCCGAGGACCTCCCGCCCCGAGGGGAGCTGCTCGGCCAGGGCGCGGGGGTCGAAGGCGGCGCGCTGCAGAACCGCGATCGTGAGCGCGGTGCAGAACACGAGCGCCAGGGCCACGGCCCAGGTCGCGATCGGACGGCGGACGAGCAGCACCACCTCACCGGCCGCCAGGAAGGGGACGTTGAGGACCGCGCCGAGCGCCCAGTAGATCCCGAAGGTCGTGCGGCTCCAGCCGCCGAGCACGCCGGAGAGCAGCGCCAGCGACGCGACGCCGTACATCGCGAGCGCGATCGCCCACAGCAGCTCGAAGGGGCGGCGGCGCTCGACGTAGCGACGGCCGAGCATGCCGGCGAAGAGGAACGCGACGGCGGCGGCGACCAGGGGAGCGATCCACATCCCGCCTCCGAGGATACCCTTGGGGCCGTGGCGCCCCCATCGGTGCTGTTCTCGACCGCCGCGTTCTTCGCGCGCCCGCTGGCCGAGACGTTCCGCCTCGTGGCGGAGGCCGGCTACGCCGGCGTGGAGGTCATGGTGACGCGCGACCCCCGCGAGCCGGGACCCGGTCGAGATGGCCCGGCTGGCCGCCGAGCACGACCTCGAGATCGGGGCGATCCACGCGCCCTGCCTGCTCGTCACGCGGCGGATCTGGGGGACCGACCCGCTCGAGAAGATCGCCCGGGCGATCGAGGTCGCCCGGGCCGTCGGGGCACGCGTCGTCGTGATGCACCCCCCGTACCGATGGCAGCAGACGTACCGACGCTGGCTCACCGACGAGCTGCCCCACGTCGCGGCCCGCACCGGCGTCGTGGTCGCGATCGAGAACATGTTCCCCGTGCGCGTGGCCGGGCGAGCGGTGACGATGCACGCCGCCCACGACCTCGAGGCGCTCGAGCGGCTGCCCCACGTGGCGCTGGACACGAGCCACGCCGCGGTCGCCGGCCACGACCTCGTCGAGATCGGGCGCCGCCTGGCGGGGCGCCTCGCCCACGTCCACCTGTCCGACAACCTCGGACGAGGCTGGGACAACCACCTGCCACCGGGCGACGGCGTCTTGCCGCTCGAGGCGTTCTGCGCCGAGCTCGCGCTCGGCGGGTACGACGGGCGCGTGTCGCTCGAGGTCGACCTCCGAGGCCACCTCGACGACCCCGGCCGCCTGCGCGGCGTCATGGTCGCGATGCGCGAGCGCGTCGAGGCGAGCCTCGCGCCCCAGCCCGGGCCCTGAGCGGCCCCCCCGGCCCTCGTCGCGGCTGCTAGCCTCCGCCGGGTGCGTCGGCCGACCGCGATCGCGCTGATCGTCCTCGCCGTGCTCCTCGGGGTCACGGCGGTGGTCCAGTTCACCCAGCCGGCTCCTCCCCGGCCCTACCCGGGGCCGATGCCGGGAACGCCCCTGCCGCCGGAGCTCACCCGGACGCCGAACCCATAAGGCCCGGGCCCGCCGGCGGCAGGTAGCGCGCGAGCCACCCGAGCACGAGGTCGCGCGAACGCTCGCCCTGGTTGCCGTCGAGCAGCTCGGTCCCGTGGTCCGCGGTCGTGAGCAGCTCCACCTGCTTGGGCGCCCCGGCGTGCTCGAAGAAGGCCTGGGCCGAGGCGGCGGCGGTCGCGTCCTCGGTGCCGGCGAGGAAGAGCGTGGCCGCCTCCACGCGGGCGAGCACGTCGGGGCCGGCGACGAGCCCGCCGAGCTGCTCGGGCGCCGACAGCGTCACGACCGCGGCGATCCCGTCCGGGTCCTCGGCGGCGACGACGAGCGCGGCGGTCCCGCCCATGCTCGCCCCGACGAGCGCGATCGCGTCGGCCCCCCGCTCCCGCAGCGCCCGGACCGCGGCGGCCAGATCGATCGGCGCCCGATCCGGGTCCTTCGTCCCGGCCGAGCACCCGGCGTCACCGCCCGGGCAGTACCCGCGGAAGTCGAAGGTGAGGACGAGGTAGCCCTGGTCGCCGAGGCGGTCGGCGAACGGGAACCAGGAGGACTGGTCCGCCGGGAGCATGTGGGCGAGCACCACGCCCGCCGTCGCGTCCTCGGGGCCGAACAGCCGACCGGCGAGGCGCACCCCGTCGGCGGTGCGGAAGCCGATCGGTCGCGATCCCTCGAGCGCGGCGCTCAGGCGCGCCCGGTCGGCGTCGCCCCCGCAGGCCCCGAGCCCGCCGACGGCCAGGCAGATGAGGACGATCGCGACGGCCGCCCGACGCACGGGCCCGCACCCCCCGCTACTTGCCGAGCTTCATCCGCTGGTGGCGGGTGCGCTTCAGGAGCTTCTTGTGCTTCTTCTTGCGCATCTTCTTCCGACGCTTCTTGATCAGCGACGGCACGCGTCCACGTCCTTTCGCTTCTCGATCACTCGGTCCCGAAGAGCTTGCGGAGGTCCACCCGCCGGATGCGGAAGTCGTCCTCCAGGCGAACGGAGCCCAGTCTAAGGGCTTTCGGGGGCTCTGCCACCGGCGAGATCAGCCGCAGACCCCCGTCGGCCGGCACGTGCTCGAGGTACCCCAGCCCCGGGGTGCCCCCGGCCCCGTCCGACAGGCCGACGAGGAGCCGGTCGAGCGCGAGCAGGTCGAACAGCGGGGGCAGCGTCGGCAGGAAGGCGGTGGGCCGCACGCGGAACCGGTGCAGCGGCCGGTCGAAGTAGCGCGCCATGGCCAGGCGGCGCTGCTCCATCCGCTGCTCGACGCTCGAGGCGACGACCTGCGGGTGGACCGGCGCCACGGCCGTGGCCACCCCGAAGAAGCGCTCGACGATGCCCATGATCGGCTCGAGCTCCTCCCCGCGCTGCAGCCCCGCCACGAGATCGGGGGCGACGAGGTCGACGATCGCGGCGACGACGAGCTGCGCGCGGATCCCTCCGACCTCGCCGCCGGTGTCGATCACGACGAGGTCCGCCCCGTCGGCGCGGGCACGATCGCGCAGGCGGCGGAGCGCGCCGACGAGCGGGAGCAGGTGGTCCTCCAGGCTCGTCGACCCGACGAACCCGATCGCGTCGGCCTGGGCCATCCGATCGTGCGTGAGGTCGTCGGGGAGGCGATCACCTTGAGCCCCACCGTGGCGGGAGGGCCGACCGTCGTGCGCGCGACGTCGGCGTCGAGGTAGGCCACGCGTCGACCGAGCCGGAGGGCGAACGCGCAGGCGGCCCGCGCCAGCGTGCTCTTGCCCGTGTCGATCCCGCCGACGAACAGGACGAGCGAGGCGCGGGCGGCGGCGTCGACGAGGCGCTCGTGCTCGTTCACGCGGACCTCGGGGGCATGCGCCGCGACCGGGGCGTCTCGGAGCCGTGCCCGTGGACCGGGGCCGCGAGGAGCCGCCACACGGGCCAGTAGGCGTCGGGCTCGACGTTGTCGTCGAACACGAGCACGTGCTCGGTGCGGCCGCGGCTGCGCGCGACGAGCAGCGCCGGGTCGTTCACGTCGGCGATCGAGATCGTCTCGACCCCCGCCTCGATCGCGGCCCCCGCGAACCCGTGGTCGGCCACGACGAGATCGGGCGTCGCCTCCTCGAGCATCCGCTCCATCGCGTCCGGTCGGTGCGTGTGCCGGGGCTCCCGCGTGTCGGTGAGGACCGTGAGCCCGTCCCAGTGGTCGATCGCCCACTCGTGCCCGACGCTCGGGTCGAACCAGCGGACGCCGACCCCGAGGCGCAGGACGCGCGCCCCCGCTCGCTCGAGGAGCAGGCCGAGCTCGTGGTACAGGTGGGCGAGCCCGACGGGGTGGCCGGTGGCGAGCACCACGGTCGCGCGCTCGCGGCAGGCGACGGCGAGCCGGTCGCCGGCGGCCAACGCGGCCTCCACGATCGGCTCCGGGCGGATCTCCACCGGCCCGAAGCGCCGCTCCCGGTCGATCGGGGCGCCCGTGGCCGCCTCGATCAGGTCGAGGATCGCGTCCAGGTCGAGCCCGTCGGCGAGGCCGGTCATGCCGAAGCCCTTGTCCGGATCGCCCTCGAGCAGGGCCAGGGCGTTGCGGCGGACGTTGTCGAGCGGGTGGCTCGCCCGACCGGCGATCCCGCCCTCGAGCAACCCCCGCTCGATCTCGTCGGGGTCGAGCGGCCCCGGAGCCCACCGCCCGTCGATCGGGGGCAGGCGCCGGACGTGGTCTTCGATAACGTCCACGCGAGCGAGGGTATCGGAACCGGGATGCGGATCCGCGGCGCCGTGGTGGTGGTGACGGGCGCCTCGTCGGGGATCGGCGAGGCGACGGCCCTGGCCTTCGCCCGCGCCGGGGCGAGGGTCGTCCTCGCCGCGCGCCGGATGGGGCGCCTCGAGGCGCTCGCGGAGCGCATCGGGCGCGGCGGCGGGACGGCGCACGCCGTGGCCTGCGACGTGGCCGCCCCCGAGCAGCTCGAGGCGCTCGAGGCCGCGACCCGGGCGACCTTCGGCCCGGCCGACGTCCTCGTGAACAACGCCGGGATCCCGAGCGGGCCGTTCGAGTCGATGTCGGCGGCCGACGTCGAGCGGGTGGTGCGGGTGAACCTCCTCGGCGTCCTGCACGGGACGCGCGTGTTCCTGCCGGGGATGCGGGAGCGCGGACGCGGGCACATCGTGAACGTCGCCTCGCTCGCGGGGCGCTTCGCCACCCCCGGGGCGGAGGTGTACACCGCGACGAAGCACGCCGTCGTCGCCTTCTCCGAGGCTCTGGACGTCCGACTGCAGGGCACCGGGGTCCGGGTGACGGCGGTCGAGCCGGGCTTCGTGCCGACCGAGGGCTTCGGGGGCGCCGTGCGGCCCGCGGCGCTGTCCCTCACGCCCGAGCGGGTCGCCACGGCGATCGTGCGCGTCGTTGCCCGCGAGATCGCGCCGGAGCTCGGCGTCCCCGGGTGGGTGAAGCCCCTGGAGGTCGTCCGCGTCCTCGCCCCGCCCCTGTACCGATGGGGGATGCGCCGGGCCGCCCGCCGCTACCTGCCCTCCTCGCCTCGACCCCGGTGAGGCCCGCGCCCGCGCGGTACCGTGGAGGTCGGAGCGGGAGCCATGAGGACGAGCGCAGGCGCGGGCCCGAGGTGGGCGGCGAGCACCGCCCCGACCACGATCCGCCGGCCCACCGACGAAGCGGACGTGCGACCCGATCGCCCCTGGCTCGTGATCGTGTGGAACGACCCGATCAACCTCATGTCGTACGTGACCTGGGTCTTCCAGAAGCTCTTCGGCTACCCCCGCGCGAAGGCCGAGCGCCTCATGTGGGACGTCCACACGAAGGGCAAGGCCGTCGTGGCGAGCGGCCCCCGCGAGAAGTGCGAGGCCGACGTCGCCCGCCTGCACGCCCACGGCCTGTGGGCGACCCTGCAGCAGGATCTGTGACCGTGCCGAGCGACGCGAACCCGTTCCGTCGGGACCGGGAGGGCTTCGCGGTCCGCCTCGAGCGCCCCGCCCGGGCGCTGCTGGGCGCCCTGGCCTCGGAGCTCGCGGGGGTCCTGACGGGCGCGACGGCCGACGACGACCCCGCGGTGGCCCGGCTGTTCCCCACCGCCTACCCCGACGACCCCGCGCGCACGATGGAGTTCGAGCACGTCGCCGGCGAGGACCTGCGACGCGACCGGCTCGAGCGCCTACAGATCCTGTCGGACTCGGCGAACGCCCGGTGGCTGACCGAGGACCAGCTCCTCGCCTGGATGGGCGCGATCAACGACGCGCGCCTGGTCCTCGGCGTCCGGCTCGGCGTGACGGAGGAGACCGACGCCCGTAGCTTCGCGGACGACCCGGATCGCGCTCGCGCCTGGGCCACCTACGCGTACCTGAGCGCCCTGCTCGAGGCGATCGTCGAGGCGCTCGGCGACCCGTTGCCCGAGCGCGGCTCCGGGGCCTGAGGGCGCAGGCCCTCAGCGCAGCGGCATCCCGATCCGGTGGACCTTCAGCATGTTCGTCGTCGTGCGCCCCGCGGGCGAGGCGGCGACCATCACGACCGCCTGCCCGGCCTCCGCGAGGCCGTGCTCCCGCAGGCCCTCGTCCATCAACGCGACCATCTCGTCGGTGTCGGCGGGCACGCGCGACGGCAGGGCCTCCACCCCCCACAGCAGGCAGGTCGAGCGGCGGACGTCCTCGGGAGGGATGAACGCGTAGATCGGGGCCGCCGGTCGCTCGGCCGACAGCAGGCGGGCCGTCCTGCCGGTCTCGGTGTAGCAGGTGACGGCGACGACCCCCAGATCGGCCGCGGCCGTCAGGGCGGCCGCCCGCGCGATCGCGGCGCCCTCGCTCGCCGGGCGACGGGGCTCGGTGCGGGCGAGGAAGGCGCCGCCGGCCGACTCGGCGCGCGCCGCGATCCGCATGGCCGCGGCGGCCGCCTCGAACGGGTACGAGCCGATCGCCGTCTCCCCCGACAGCATCACCGCGTCGGCGCCGTCGAGCACGGCGTTGGCGACGTCGCTGGCCTCCGCGCGGGTCGGCCTGGGCGCGTGCAGCATCGACTCGAGCATCTGCGTCGCGACGATCGCGGGGCGACCCGCCGCCCGCGCGCGGCGCACGAGGTCCTTCTGGATCAGCGGGATCTCCTCCATCGGGAGCTCCACGCCGAGGTCGCCCCGCGCGATCATGATCGCGTCGGCCTCGTCGAGGATCGCGTCGATCGCGTGGACCGCAGGACCGGTCTCGATCTTCGCGACGATCGGGACGATCCGCTCGTCCATCAGGGCGCGCAGCTGCCGAACGTCGTCGGGGGCCCGCACGAAGGACTGCGCGACGAAGTCGACGCCGAGCTCGAGCACCCGGGCGAGCCCCTCCCGGTCGCGCTCGGTCACCGCGGGCAGCCCCAGGCGCTCGGCCGGCACGTTCACCCCCTGGTGGGAGCGGGCCCAGCCGCCGCGGACGCACTCGGTGACGACGACGCCGCCCCGGACCTCCGCGACCGTGAGCTCGACGGCGCCGTCGGCCAGCAGCACCCGGTCGCCCGGCTCGAGGTCCGCCCCGAGCCCCGGGTAGGTCGTCGGGGCGCCCCGCTCGTCGCTGCCCCCGTCGGGCCGCAGCTCGAACCGCAGGCCGGGACGGAAGGGGAACGGGTCGGGGTCCAAACGCCCGAGCCGGACCTTCGGACCCGGGAGGTCGGCGAGCACCGCGAGCGCCCGGCCCACCTCGCGCTCCGCCTCGCGGACGAGCTCGACGATGCGAGCGTGATCGTCCGGCGTACCGTGGGACAGGTTCATCCGGAACACCGACGCCCCCGCCCGCACGAGCCCGCGCACCATCTTCGGCGTGCGGCTGGCCGGGCCGAGGGTCACGACGAGCTTCGTGCGGGCGGGGCGGAGGGCGTCCGAGCTCATCGAGGGCTCCCGATCGCCGCGCGCACCTCGGCCGCGACCCGACGCGCCGCCTCGTCGCCGGGCCCGGCGCCCAGGGCCGGCTCCGACAGCGTCGTCGGGACCGGCCCGCCGACGAGGCGCTCGGCCTCGTGGACCCAGGCCGCCGGCAGCTCGTCGGGCGGCGACGCCTCGGCCATCTCCGCCGCGTAGATCGTCCAGGCGCGCGGGACGACCTGCGCCCACCGGTAGCCGCCCCCGCCGGTGGCGACCCAGCGCCCCCCGGCCGCGTCGTGGGCGAGCTCGTGCAGGGCCCGCGCCGTCCGTCGATACGTCGCCGTCGTGAGCAGCAGGTCGGCGAGGGGGTCGGTGTGGTGGGTGTCGCAGCCGAGCTGGGTCACGAGCACGTCGGGACCGAAGGCGCGCACGGCGTCGGGCACGACCGCGCCGAAGGCCGCCCACCACCCCTCGTCGCCCGTCCCCGGAGGGAGGGGCACGTTGATGGCCGTGTCCGGCGCCCCCGGCCCCCCGCGCTCGGTCGCATCGCCGGTCCCGGGGAAGAACCACGGGGCGCGCTCGTGGATGGAGACGGTGAGCACGCGGGGATCGTTCCAGAAGATCGCCTGCGGCCCGTCGCCGTGGTGCACGTCGACGTCCACGTAGGCGATCCGCCGCGCACCGGCCGCCAGGAGCCACGCGATCGCGACCGCCGGGTCGTCGTAGACGCAGAACCCCGAGGCGCGCTCCGGCATCGCGTGGTGCAGACCTCCGGCCGCGTTGAACGCGTGGGCGACCCGCCCCGACCACACGAGGCGCGCCGCCTCGACGCTCGCCCCCCACGACGAGCGCCGCCGCCTCGTGCATGTCCCGGAAGATCGGGTTGTCGCCCGGCCCGTAGCCGAACCGCCGCCAGTCGCCCTCCTCGCCGTGCCCCGCCCGCCGCGTCGCGTCGATGAACGCCGGGGTGTGGACGAGGCCGATCGTGCGGTCCTCGGCCGGCGCGCAGCCCACGACCTCGACGTTCGGCAGCTCGGGAAGCCCGTAGGCGTCGAGCAGGGCCCAGGTGAGCAGCACCCGCTCGGGTCGCAGGGGATGGCCCGGTCCGTGGTCGTAGCGGCGGACGTCGTCGGAGCGCACGATCGCCACGCGCCCGCTCACGAGCCCACGGCCCCCACGGCCTCGATCGCGCCCGCCGTGCGCTCCACGACGAGCCCCGCCTCGTCCTCGTCCATCACGAAGGGCGGGCCGAGCATCACGAGGTCGCCGTCGCGGCCGTCCACGTGTCCCACCGAGCCGTACAGCAGCAGGCCGGCCTCGCGCGCGGCGGCGAGCACGCGCTCGGCGACGCGGTCACGCCGTGCGAACGGTTCCTTCGACGTGCGGTCGCGGACGAGCTCGATCCCGATCATCGGGCCCAGGCCTCGGACCTCGCCCACGACCGGGACCTCGGCCAGCGCCTCGCGCAGCTCCCCCAGCAAGCGGGCGCCGAGCCGTGCGCCCCGGTCGAGCAGGCCGTCGTCGCCGAGCCGTCGGAGGACCGCCTCACCGACCGCCGCGCCCAGGCCGTTGTGCGACCACGTGAAGCCGTGGACGAACCCGCTCGGGCGGATCGTCTCGAACACCTCCTCGGAGCAGGCGGCGAACCCGAAGGGCACGTAGCCGCTCGTGGCGCCCTTGCCGGCCACGAGGATGTCGGGGCGCACGCCCCAGTGGTCGACGCCGAACCACCGGCCCGTCCGGCCGAACCCCGTCATGACCTCGTCGGCGATCACGAGCACGTCGTGGCGCCGGCAGACCTCGACGACCGCCGGCCAGTAGTCGTCGCTCGGAACCGCCGCGGCGAGCGTCGCGCCCGAGACCGGCTCGGCGATGAACGCCGCGATCGTCTCGGGCCCGTAGCTTCCGATCATGCGCTCGAGCTCGGCCGCGTGCCAGGCGCCGCAGCCGCTCGGGTGCTCGGGGTTCTCGCAGCGGTACTCGTAGGCGCGGGGGGCGTGCAGGAACCGTCCGAGCCACGGCGTGTAGGGCGCGCGGAGCACCTCCTTGCCGCTCGCGTCGAGCGCTCCGATCGTGTTGCCGTGGTAGCTGCTGCGACGGGCGATCACCGTCCTCCGCGAGGGGTGGCCGCGCGCGAGGTGGTAGGCGCGCGCCATCTTGATCGCGGTCTCGACGGCCTCCGAGCCTCCCGAGACCGGGTAGATCCGAGCGCCCGCCATCGGCAGCACCGGCGCGAGCGCCTCCGCGTAGCGCTCGAGCGCCTCGGTCGTGAACATCGTCGCGTGCACGTAGGACAGGCGCCGCAGGTGATCGCACGCGGCCTGGACGAGGCTCGGGTCCGCGTGGCCGACGTTCACGACGATCGCCCCGCCCGAGGCGTCGAGGTACCGCCGTCCCTCGGCGTCCTCGACCCAGGCCCCCTGCGCGCGGACCGCGACGGGGAGCCTGCGGTCCCAGACGCGGGGGAAGACGTGGCTCACGCCCCGTGCCTCCGATCGCGCCGGCGCACGACGACCGAGGTTCATGCGCCGGGCTTCGTGTAGATCCCGCCGGGGTCGAGCTCCTCGCGGATGAGCCGCAGCTCCTCCGCGGTCGGCGGCTCGGTGGTTCCGAGCTCCGGCGCGACCCTCGGCTCCCAACCCATGTTCTCCCGCACCTGCTCGAGCGTGACGCCGGGGTGCAGGCTCGTGAGGGTCATCTCGCCGGTGTCGGCGTCGAACCCCCACACGCCGAGGTCGGTCACGACGCACGTCGGGCCGGTGCCGGTCCAGCCCCGAGCGGCGTCGTGCGCGGGATCCCCGCTGTGCCCCGGCGAGGTGCGGAAATCCAGCCGGTCGACGAACGAGCGCTTCGCCTGACGCATGATCACGAGGATCCGGCGGGCGTGGATCGCGATCTCGCAGGCCCCGCCGGAGCCCGGTAGCCGCACGGTCGGGCGCGCGTAGTCCCCGATGACGGTGGTGTTGAGGTTCCCGAACCGGTCGATCTGGGCGCCGCCGAGGAACGCGACGTCGATCAGGCCCGCCTGCAGGTAGAAGGCGAACAGCTCGAACATCGACGTGATCGCGGTCGCGCCGGTCGCCAGGGTCGGATCGCCGATCGACAGCGGCAGCCGTTCGGGCCTCGCCCCGAACACGCCGGACTCGTAGACGAGCTGCAGATCCGGGGCCACCGTGCGCTGGGCGAGGTTGCACACGATGTTCGGCAGGCCCACGCCGACGAAGCAGTTCCGCACGCCGACGAGCTGGCGGGCGCTCGCCGCGATCATGATCTCCGACTTCGAGTAGCCCGGCTCCCCCGGCGCGCTCACCGGTACCTCCCGTAGTCGACCTCCCCGGAGGGCGCCGGCTCCGGGCGCAGGCGCTCCCAGTGCGCGTCGCCCCACTTCTGGACGTACTCGGCGTGGTTGGCCAGGCCGTAGACCCACTCGTCGAGCCAGCCCTGGAGGGTCTCGGGGTCGCGGGCGATCCGGTCCCAGGCGAGGTAGAAGGCGTTGTCGCGGTCGTAGTAGCCCTGGGCGAAGCTCGGGTGACAGGCGAAGGGCTCCTCGACCACCGCGTCCACGATCACCCCGGGGATCAGGGTGCGGTTCGGGTCCTTGCGGATCGTGGCCTCCTCCACGAGCTCCTCGCACACGACGATCACGCGCTCGGCGGCGAACGCCGCCTCCTTCTGACACCCGAGCAGCCCCCAGATCTGCGCGTTGCCCTCGGCGTCGGCGCGCTGAGCGTGCACGATCGCCACGTCGGGGCGAAGCGGCGGCACGACGTAGACCTCGGTCCCGTCCTCGTACGGCGAGCGCATCGGGACGATCTTCGGGTTCACCCGGGGGATGTCGGACTCGTAGTAGCTGCGGATCGGGAAGAAGGGGAGGTTGGCCGCCGCGGCCATGTAGCGGCAGACCATCCCGAAGTGCGAGTACTCCTCGAGCTCCAGGGGCTCGGGATCGGCCTGCTCGACCCGACGGCGAACCGCGTGCAGCGAGCCCACCCCGGGGTTGCCGAGCCAGGAGAAGATCAGCTTGCGGGCCACGCCGGCGCCGACCATCTGGTCGTAGATCACGTCGGGGGTCATCCGGGCGAGCGTGAGGTCCCGCCGTCGCTGGCGGATGATCTCGTGGCCGGCGGCGAAGCAGATCAGGTGGGTGAACCCCTCGATCGCGACCGTGTCGCCGTCGCGGACGAGCTCCGCCACGGCGTCCCGCATCGTGGTGACCTTGCTCAACGCCCGACCCTCCGCTCGGGACCTCAGGCCTCGGCGGCCGCGACCGCCTCCTCGAGGATCTCGAGCGCCGCCCTAGCCTGGTCCTCGCGGAACACGAGGGGCGGCGAGATCCGGATCGCGTCGTCCCCGGCCCCCAGCACGAGCAGACCGCGGCGGAACGCCTCGAGCTCGACCCGGGCCGCCGTCTCGTGGTCGCCGAACGACAGCCCGATCCACAGCGCCCGGCCGCGCACCTCCCGCAGGATCGGGTGGCGCGAGGCGATCGATCGGCAGCCCTCGAGGAGGACCTCGCCGACGGCGCGCGCGTTGTCCAGGAGCCCCTCCTGCTCGATCACCTCGAAGGTGGCGAGCGCGGCCGCGCACGACAGCGGGCTGCCTCCGTAGGTGGACCCGTGCGCCCCGAGCTCCCAGACCATGAGGTCCTCGCGGGCGATCATCGCGCCGAGCGGCAGCCCGCTCGCGATCCCCTTGCCGGCGGTCACGATGTCGGGGACGACCCCCTCCTGCTCGATCGCCCACAGCGTCCCGCCGCGGCCCATCCCGCACTGCACCTCGTCGACGACGAGCAGGATCCCGTGCTCGTCGCAGAGCTCGCGCAGGTAGCGGAACCAGCCCTCGGGCGGCAGGACGTACCCGCCCTCCCCGAGCCAGGTCTCGACGACGATCGCGGCGACCTCGCGGGGGGACACGAGGCGGCGGAACACGACCGCCTCGAGGTGCTCGAAGTCGCCGTAGTAGGAGTGGTGCACGCTCGGCAGCATCGGCCCGAACCCGGCCCGGTAGCGGGCCTTGCTCGCGGTGAGCGAGACGCTGCCCATCGAGCGACCGTGGAACGACCCGATGAAGCCGATCAGGTACTGGCGACCGGTCGCGTAGCGCGCGAGCTTGATCGCCGCCTCCACCGCCTCGGTCCCGCTGTTCGTGAGGAACGACCGCGCCCGGCGGCCGCCGAACGGCGCCACCCGGTCGAGCCGCTCGCACACGTCGGCGTAGATCGGCAGGTAGAAGTCGGACGCGGAGTAGTGCAGCAGCCGCGTCGCCTGCGCCTGCACGGCCTCGACCACGCGCGGATGGCAGTGCCCGGTCGAGGTCACCGCGATCCCGGCGTTGAGGTCCAAGAAGACGTTGCCGTCGACGTCCTCCACGACCGACCCGGCGCCCCGCCGCGGGACGAACGGGTAGGCCCGCGGCAGCGACGGCGACGTCACCCGACGGTCGAGCTCGATCCTGGCCAGCGCCTCCGGGCCGGGGACCTCGGTGATCAGCTTGGGCCGGGCATGGGCCGCCAGGCCCTCGTACTCGACGTCGGCCAGGCTCACTCGGTGACCACCGTGCGCGACTGCTCCCGCAGGTACTGGAGCACGTAGTAGGGCCCGCCGCCGGCCTTGCCGGTCGTGCCCGAGCCCTTCCAACCGCCGAACGGCTGCACGCCCGGCCAGGCCCCGGTGGTCGCGCCGGCCCGCCGGTTCACGTACACGACGCCGGCCTGGATCCGATCGAGCCACTCGTCGACCTCGGCCGGGTCCTCGCTGAAGAACCCCGCCGTCAGCCCGTACTCGGTGTCGTTCGCCTTCTCGATCGCCTCGTCGAGCTCGTCGAACGGCGCCACCGCGACGAAGGGCACGAACAGCTCCTTCTTCCAGATCCAGCTGTCCTCGGGGACCTCGGCGATCGTCGGCATGACGAAGTTGCCGCGGGCGAGCTCCCCGTCGGTGATCCGCTCGCCCCCGACGATGATCGTCCCGCGCTTGCGCGCCTCCTCGACCGCCTCCTCGTAGGTCTTCAGGGCGTTCTCGTTGATCACCGGCGACAGGTAGGCGTCGCGCTCGAGGGGCGACTTCGGCACGATCCGCTCGGTCTTCTCCTTGAGGAGGCGGACGAACTCGTCGTAGACCTCGCGCTCGACGTAGACGCGCGAGCAGGCGGAGCACTTCTGCCCGGCGAAGCCGAACGCGGAGCGCAGCACGCCGTCGGTCGCCTTGTCCAGGTCGGCGTTCTTCGTGACGATCGTCGGGTTCTTGCCCCCCATCTCGCAGATCACGGGCTTGGGCTTGTCGGTCGCGAACGTCTTGTAGATCGACATGCCGACCTCGTAGGAGCCCGTGAACGTGATGCCGTCGACGTCCGGGTGGTGCACGAGCGCGTCACCGGCGACGGCCCCGCGGCCCGGGACGAGGTGGAAGGCCGACGGCGGGACGCCGGCGTCCAGGTAGACCTTCGCGAGCTCGTAACCGAGCAGCGCCCCCTGGTTCGACGGCTTCAGCACGACGGTGTTGCCCGTGACGAGGGCGCCCGAGGACGGGCCGCCGGACAGGGCGAAGGGGAAGTTGAAGGGGCTGATCACCGCCCACACGCCGTAGGGTCGCAGGACGTCGTAGTAGTCGCCGGGCGCGCCGAGGCCGCTCATCGGCACGCGGAACCCCTCGTGCTTCTCGACCTCGTCGGCGTTCCAGCGCATCAGCTCGGCGGTCTCCTGGACGTCGCCGAGCGCCTCGAGGCGGGTCTTGCCGACCTCGAAGGCCATGAGCGCCGCGAGCAGGAACAGGCGGTCCTCGACGATGTCGGCGGCGCGGCGGATGATCTCCACGCGCTTGCGCCAGCCCATGCGCTCCCACTCGAGCTGGAAGGCCTTGGCGCTGCGCACCGCGCGGTCGACCTGCTCGCGCGTCGCCTGGTGGACCCGCGCGACGACGAGGTCGTTGTCGATCGGCGAGGGTTCCTCGTAGACGCCGTCGCCGGTCTCCTCCTTGCCGTCGATCACGATCGGCACCTCGGAGCCCAGTCGGGCCCGGGCCTGCTCCACCGCCTCGTCGTAGCTGCGCTGGAGCTCCTCGTTGTCGGCCGACAGCGTCGCGTAGGTCACGCGGAACTTCTCTGCCATGGGACGGTCGCCCCCCTTCTCGCGGGTTCGGACACGCTACGGGGCCATCGTAGCCGGTCCCCGGCGCGCCCGGCCAGGGCGGGGGTTGACCGGAGGTTGGTCGGCGCCCCGCCGCGCCCGCCGGTCGCCCCATCACGACGCGGCGGTCCGATCGAGGTCCTGCTGCGGAATCACGCCCTGCGGGATCACGCCGGGGATCGGCTCCTCGAGCCCCCTCGAGACGCTGTAGATGGGTCCGACGGGGGACCGCCCGAGGATCTGCGGCACCCACCGCGGTCCGGTCGCGAACCCGAGCGTCGCGTCCCGCCGCTCGAGGAGGAGCAACCCGCCGTCCGACGACCAGCCTACAGGGGACCACCCCCGGATCCGGGCGACCTCGTCGCCATCCGGGGTGAGCAGGAGGGATCCTGGCTCCCGGAACGCGAACGGCGCACCTAGCGCGATCTGTGTCCCCCGGGTGCCACCGGACCATCGGCGCCCACAGGCCCTGTCGGGCGATGGTCCGTGGAGGCCCCCCGGGCCCCACGAGGAACAGCTGCTGCCGCCGTCGGCTGCCGTACACGAAGGCGAGCTTTCCGCCGGGCCCCCAATCGATGCCGCCCGGCAGGTTCACGGTGGAGCGGGATACGAACAGACGGGTGCGGCGCCCGTTCGTGAGCGACATGGTGACGATGGCCTTCACCCCGATTCGCATCACCGCGCGCCGAGATGAAGGCGAGGATCTGACCCCCCGGAGCGATGTTCGGGCTGAACGCGTAGGGGCGTCCGAGCCACGGGACGGGCTGGAACCGACCGTCGCGGAACAGCTCGATGCGGTCGCCGAGGAGGCCGTGGGCGTTCGAGGTGATCAGCAGGTCCCCGGCAGCCGTCACGTTGGAGATCCGGGCGCCCTGGGTGAGCTGGCGCAGGCAGATCGCTGGGCCGAGCCGGATCTCGTAGAGCTCGGCGTTGCAGGGGTCCTCGCCGGCCGCCGCGTAGATCACCCCGGTGCGGCCTCCGGGGATCCCCGCTCCGCTGAGGCATCGGGGTTCGTCCCAGGGACGGGTGGCGGGCAGGGCGGCCCGGGTGCACGCCGCGGTGAGGAGGACGGCCGCGAGCGCGACCCCGCAAGGGACCTCAGTGCCACACCGCGTAGGCCTCCACTTAGGGGTCCTCGTAGCCCTTGCGGCCGCTCAGGAACTCCCAGAGCCCGTGGACCGTCGCCCCCTCGTAGTCGTGGCTACCGCACCAGGACCACGCCGAGCAGGCGCTCTCCCACCAGGCGTACACGGCGTTCGTGGGCCAGTCGTCCGTGACAAGGTCGACTCCCTCCGCGTATCTCTGGGCGCCCTCGTTGCGTAAATCGGATACGACGATGTCGACCGACCCGGACACGTTCACGGGGCTCGTCGCCGTGCCGACCTTGAAAGCGAGCGTGGCTGTCACGTTCCCGAGGTCCCCCCGACCCTCCACTTCCAGCCGATGATCTTCGTGGCTCGCGGCTCGCGCTAGAGCCGGACACTCGAGGACGTGAGGAGCTCATCGGGTTCCCATCCTTTCAGCTCGAGGAGATCTGGTCGGTCGGCGTAGAAGATCTTGGCGGGACGACGACCCGTCGTGCGGTAGCCGCGGTGAGGCCGTTCGAAGCGTTGAGGTAGCGGATGGCGCCCCGGTAGTGCAGGTGCAGCACCGAGCCCTGGAACCGTTCCGCGAAGGCGTTCGGGTTCGGCAAGCGAGCCGGGATCTGGCGCCGCGAGACCCAGAGCGCTCGGCACGCAAGGGCGAACTCCTCGCTTGGACTCCGGGCCTCCGTCGACCACGACCTCACGCAGCGCGATCCCCGCCTCGGCGTAGACCGGTGCCACGTCCTGGGTGCAGCGACGCGCGCTCGATCGAGCGAGGATCGCGGAGATTGGTGAGCCTGGTGATTGCCGCCGCCGGACAGCCCGCCTCCGACCCGGAGAACTCCGCCAGCGCCGGCACGAAGTCGGAGGTGGAGAGCCCGTGCAGGTAGAGCAGCGGCAGCACCTCGGCCACCTTCGGGGGGCGCCTTGCGTACGGCGGCACGATCGAGCTTCGGAACCTCGAACGCTCGCCGGTCACGGGATCCACCCGGCGGTCGTCCACCCGCGGTGCCCTCACCCCGAGTGCACCGGCTCCCGCGACCAGGCCCCGGGGTCGGGCGTGACCGTTGGGCAGCAAGAGCTAGGCCCGCGTGCTGGCACGCGGCCCTCATCCGCGACGGGGCCTTGGGGGAGCGGCAGCTTCCAGGCGCTGAGCGACATCGAGGAACTTCGCATCCTCGGCGTAGATCCGCTCGAGGTCCCTCCGGGCGAGGGACCTCCTGCCGGCCGCCTCATACGCGAGGGCGCGGACGTACCTCGCGTACCTGAGCAGCTCGGGGGTGCGCGACCGGCTCCGCAGGGCAGCCTTAGCGGCCTCGATCGCCGCGTCATGCAGCCCCCAGGCGGTACAGCGCGTTGGCCCGGAGCGCAAGGAGCTGACATGTGGCGTCGTCGACGTTCGAGGGGCCCTCCGTCACACGCACGACCTCCTCCCAGGAGGAGGCCTCGGTGTAGAGGTCGGCAAGCGATAGGGCGAAGATCGGATCGGGCGCGATCGCGCCCAGCGACTCGAGCAGCTCGATCGCTTCCTGCACCATGCCCAGGTGCTGGTAGACCTCGGCGAGCATGAGCGCGACCCCGACCGAGCTGATCGGGATCTCCGCCCTGATCTGCGGAGTGATGCCCACCTGGACCGTCCCACCCACGCCGTAGCGCTGCATGAGCGCGTCCGGCACGGGCTCGTCGGCGGCGAGGACCGCGCGGAGGGGCTCGATGGCTTCGGCCAGCCGCCCCAGGGCGATCGGTGTGAGCCCGAGGAACAGCTCCTCTCCGATGTGTCGCCCCGCGGTGTCCCTACGTCTTGCCTCGTGCAGGTGGGCCAGTGCCTCTTCGAACCGGCCCTGCATGTAGGCCGTCACGCCTTTCACGAAGAGCTTCTCGTCCTTGGGGGCGAACAGGCCGGCGCGCGGGTGCATCTGCACCACCGGGGCCCGGCCGGCCCGCGCGGACGCCCGGGAGGAGCCGGAACGGCGGCCCGCGTAGGTGTCCTTCCGGTAGTACAAGCCGGTACCGGAGAGCCCTACCGTGCGGACCCTTCGACCGGAGGAGTGGACCGAGTAGCGGAGCCCGGGGATGCCCGCCGAGACCCCGATCCCCGTCTTGGAGATGTTCAGACGGAGCCCCTTACCGAGGCCGACGGACTTGTAGAAGCGGAACCCCATCGGGTCAGCACGTGACAGCCGTGCCGCCCCCGGGGTAGCGGCAGGAGTCCACCGTCTTGCCCGCGGCGTTCTTCAGCGTCGCGGTATCCCCATCGTTGTTCCAGATGTAGTACTTCGGTCCCCAGTACAGGTCGTTCCGATCGTCTGCGCCACGGCCCGTGTGGATGGTCACGGACTTGCCGGCACGAAGGCGGAACGGCCCAAACGTGTACCGGTGTCCGGCTGCGTCCTTGAGAACCCATCCGTCGAGTCGGACCGCGCAGCCTCCTGTGTTCGTGATGACCACGAACTCCTTGTTGAGGTGTGCGTTCGTACCGGTATCCGTGCCGGGCGGGTCGTACTGGATCTTCGCGATGCGGATCGCCGCACTGGCCCAGCCCGCGGGTAGCGACATGGACACACAGACGAGGAGGAGCAGTGCGGTGCCCCGCACCATCACCCGCGCGTCGGACAGATGACCCAACTCAGCCCCCTCCTCGACCACGTTGCATCGGGAGCCGTCCGAATCCGCCCGGGCTACGGCGGCGCGTGGGCGGACTCGACCCTCAAGCTGTCGATTCGACTCTACGTGTAGATCGTCGCCGGGCGCAACTGCGCCCCGATGGTCCGCTGATTTGCCATCGGCCAGGGTTCCGGTGTACCAAGAGGCATTGCGTATAGAGGCGTCACGAGCCGGGCCGCGGCGAAGGAGGCGGGATGCATCGGATCATCGTGGCAGCGGCGGCCTTGCTTATCGCCGGCTGCACGCAGCCGCCCGACCCAACCGGAGCAGCGGCGGTCTCTCCGACGAGCACTTCGGGCGCGGCAACGTTCTCGCCGGCGCCGGTGACGGCAAGCCCACCCGCGCCACGAACCGAGGTTCCCGATCTGATTGGGCTCAACCTGGAAAGGGCCGAGAAGGTGGCGGCGCGGGCCCACCTGCAGATCACCTACGAGGAGAAGCTGTCCCACGAGAAGGCAGGCAGCATCATCAAGCAAGCTCCCAAGCCAGGAGCGCGGGTCGCTGAGGACTCGACCATCGTGCTGGCCGTTGCCAAACCGTTCCCGGTCATCCCGGACGTGATCGGAATGCGGGTAGAGCAGGCCACCAGGGTGCTCAAGAAGGCGGGCTTCCGCACCAAGGTCATCAGATCCGGCACCAGCGGGACGCCGGGAACAGTCACGGCCCAGCGCCCTCCCGCGGGGGAGGAGTCCGCCCCGGTATCGTCGTGGCTGTTACGGTTCCGAACTGTACCCCGGGGTACTCCCCTTGCCTCCCACCAGCCTCCGACTACGACTGCGCGGGCGGGTCCGGTGACGGGCCGAAGTACGTCTACGGGACGGTCCGGGTCACAGGGTACGACCCCTACGGCCTGGATGCCGACAACGATGGGTACGGATGCGAGTAGGGCGTCGGATTTGAGAGCGGCGAGGGCTCGGCGAGTCTTCGCCGCGCTCCTTGCTCTCAGCGTAATCGCGGCAGCATGCGAGTCTGCCAGCAACGGTGGTTCCAACGGCGCCCCGTCCGTCGCGGCAGCGTGTGGCGAGACGGTCCCATGGGGCCAAGCAACCGCACACGTGGGCGAGTACACATCGGTATCCGGACCGGTTGTCAGCACGTACTACGCAGAGGACAGCAACGGGCAGCCAACCTTTATCAATGTTGGCCGCGACTACCCCGACCCATCGCGGCTCACCGTGGTGATCTGGGGGGACAGAAGAGCAAACTTCGAACAGCCTCCCGAGAAGGCCTACGAGGGGAAAGTCATTTGCGTGACTGGCCTCGTCACGATCTACGAAGGGGCGGCTCAGATCGAGGTCACCGAGCCCTCACAGATCGTTGTGAAGAGCTAGCGCTAGCGGTCCGACATCGGGAACTTCCACAAGTCTGCGCGCTCTACTACCGCAACGTCCTCGCTGTGCAGCTCCCCTCGTTCCAGGCGCAGACGCCGTGGATGGCGGGCAAGTCGCTCGTCTCCGAGATCGGCGGTGTCATCGTGGAGATCGGGCTGCACCCGAAGGGGCTCAGCCCCGTCACGCGGTTCGAGGTCGTCTACACCTTCGAGCCGCGTGAGGATGACTGGTGATCAGGCTCGTTGCTCACACGCCGCGACGAGGTCGTCGAGGGCACTGCCCAGGCTCTCGGGGTCAAGCGTCGTCACCGCCGAGACGGCACGGCGGAGCGGCTCCTGGATGTCCGGGGACGCGAACCGACCGAGGTCGTCTAAGAGGTCGCGCAAGCGCTCCCGCGTCTCGGCCAGCGTGTCCACCCTGTCGGAAGCGTCCTGGAGGATGTCGCGTGCGGCCAGGCACGTCTCGCGGTCCAGCGTTTCATCGCTTCCTGCGCTGCAGGCGAGGCTCACCAGACCTGCAAGCACGAGTGCCGTGACGATCCTCATCGTGGCCACCTCACATCACACGCGCCGCCTCGACGGCAGCGGCAACACGTCTGGCGTCTGGGTGCGCGTAGCGCGCGTACTGGGATAGGTCGGTGTGCCCCATGGCAGCCTGCCAGGAGCGAGGGTCGGCGACCGCGGCGAGCGCCGAGCCGAACGTGTGGCGCAGCAGGTGCGGCCAGACGCGGCCGAGGCCGGCGCTCTCAGCCGCGCGGCGGAGCCAGCGCCGGTAGGCCTCGTGGCCGACGCCGAGCAGCGTTTGCTGGCGCGCCTGACCGCGCGGCGGGATGGCCAGCAGATGGGCTGCCGCGATCCTCGCTGGCCGCGACAGCTCGACGCGGTACATGCGGCCCCCCTTGGCCGCGGTGGTCCACAGCCATCCCTCCTCCGGATGCACGTCCTCGCGCCTTAGGGCGACGAGCGAGCCGATGCATAGTCCCGTGCTCGCCTGGAGCAGCACGGCCCAGCCGCGGCGCTCCTCAGCGCGGAAGGCTGCTCGCACGAGAGCGCGGACCTGCTCGGGCGTGAGGATGTCCGGCGGGCGCGCCACGGGCGCACGCAGCCGCAGCCGTGCTGACGGATCTGGAACCTCCGAGCGATGTGACCACCACCGCCAGAAGGCCTGCACGGCCTTGAGCCACTCGCGCCGCGAGCGGCCATGTGCGGGCAGGCTCACGAGGTAGGCCACCAGCTCATCTTCCCCCAGCGACCGCGGGTCCCGCAAGCTGTCGGCCATCATGCGGAGCACCCAGTAGCGATAGCTCCGGATCGTCGTCTCGGCGTGCCCGGTCGCCTCGAGCCATGCCGTCCACGCGCGCCGCGCCTAGAGTTCCGCTGCTTTCGTGGACGGTTGAACGCTACGCGACATCAGTCTGATCTTGGGCCCACCTCCTCTCGGCGACAGCATCCCGATCGACGAATGCCGGCGCCGCGGGTTGTAGCAGGCCTCAATGAGGTCGAACATGGCCATGCGGGCCTCCGTCCGGTTGCGGAACGTGGTGCGGTCGATCAGCTCGCACTCCAGCGTGGCTGAGAAGCTCTCCGCGGCGGCGTTGTCATACGCGTCGCCCACGGACCCCGTCGAGGGGACGATGCCCGCCCTCCTTGCACCGGCAGCCGAACACGTAGCTCGTGCATTGACACCCCCTATCGGCTTCATCCGCGCGGTCGCCGGGATGGCCCGAGCGACCGAACACGTAGCTCGTGTATTGACACCCCCTATCCAAGTGATGGATCAGCCCGGAGGTCGGACGCCGGTTCGCTTGCGACGCGCGGAGACCGAGCGCAACCACTGCCACATCGGTCCGGACCGAGCGCCTCGAGCGTCCAGGCCGGGACATCGCCCGCCCGCCGGCGCCGGCTCGCCGCAGACCCGACAGCGCAGACGTCCGTCCCGCGTCGTCCACCGGGCTGGCTCGAAGTCGTGCCGCTCGCGGGCGCGACGCTGACGCCGGGACCGCGCGATCTCCGCCTGCTCGCGGTCGAACGACCATCCGGCGCGCTTGAGCGTCCCGTACCACTGGCGGCCGCCGCGAACCACGACGAGGTCCCAGTCGCCCTCGCTGGCCGGGTCGAGCTCCACCTCGGCCTCGGGCGCCCCCAGCGTCTCGCGCACGAGCGCCTCGACCTGCGAGCCCCAGGCTCGCGGAGCTCCAGCGTCGTCGCGAACCTTGATCCCCTCGGCCGTCCGCCCCACGTAGCGCGGCACGATGAGGACGTCGCCAGCCCGCGCGCGGGCCAGCTGCGTCCCGTCGTCCAGCGTGATCCGGGTCCCGTCGGGAGGATCGTCATGTTGCCGTGAAGCGTATCCCGTGGGTCCGACGTGGGTGGACCAGGGCGCCGATCCCGCCGAACCAATCCCCGCCGCTTGCGCGGACCGGGGACCGGCCGGGCGTATGCTTCGGCTCCCTGATGAGGCTCGTCACCTACGACCGCGAGGGGCAGCGGCGACTGGGGGCGATCCTCGAGGGTGAGGTGGTCGACCTGCCCGACGCGGTCGGGCACCCGGCCTTCCCCACCACGCTCGAGGGGCTCGTCTCGAGCAGCCGAGGCTCGATCATGGAGGCCGCGCGAGCCGCGCTCGAGCGCGACGACGTGTGGGACCACCGGGTGCGACGACCCAGGATCCTCACGCCGCTGTTCCCCCGCTCGCTGCTGGCTCCCGACGCCCTGGAGGTCGAGCGCTCGCTCGTCGGCCCCGAACAGGAGGTCCCGTGGCCGGTCGGCGCGGCCTGGCTCGTCTACGAGCCGATGGTGGCCGCGGTGATCGGCCTGGAGGGCCACGGCCTCGGCCCCGAGCAGGTCCGCGGCCACGTCTTCGGCTACACGCTCGTGAGCGACTGGACCGCGCGGGCCGCAAGCGGCGCGCCGATCGAGACGGCCGAGGGGGTGCCGATCGCGATCGGGCCTTGCGTCGTCACGGCCGACGAGCTCGACCCCCAGTCGATGGTGATCCAGCTCAAGGTCGACGGCGAGGAGATCGCGAAGGGGAACCTGAACGGCGCCGCCCGCGACCTGTTCGCCCTGGTCGCCCACACGTCGCGGATCGGTCGGCTCGAGCGGGGGGACGCGCTCGCGCTCGGGCCCTTCGCCCGCTCGGCCCCCGACCCCCGGCGGGAGCTGTGGCCCGGCGCCTTGGTCGAGCTCGCCGCCGAGGGGATCGGCACCCTGCGCAACCGGATCGGTCAGCCCGGCCCGCGGGCCGTCGCGCACGGCTGAAACGGCCGAGCGGGCCGTCGCGCGCGACCCATCTCGACCCGAGCGCGTCTAGCGGGTCGCCCCGGCCCCGGCCGTGCGGCGCGCCCGGCGCTGCGCGGCGGCCCGGCGCTCGCGGGCCTTCTTCTTGCGCCGCCGGTCCTTCTTCCACCGGACCTTCGCGCGATCGCCCCGTCCCATCAGTCCTCCGACTCGTCGCCGCCCTGGGCGAGCTCCTCGCTGCGACGCCGTGCGGCGTCGATCGCGTTGAGGAACGCGGCGCGCACGCCGGCCTCCTCCAGATGGCGGATCGCCTCGATCGTCGTCCCGCCCGGCGAGGTCACCATCTCGCGGAGCTCCACCGGGTGCTTGCCGGTGTCGCGGAGCATCTTCGCCGAGCCGAGCATCGTCTGCACGATCAGGTCGGTCGCGACGTCGCGCGAGAGCCCGAGCAGGATGCAGGCCTCGATCATCGCCTCGGCGAGCAGGAAGAAGTAGGCGGGGCCGCTGCCGCTCGTCGCCGTGACGGCGTCCAGGTGGGTCTCCTTCAGGCGGAGCACCCGGCCGACGTAGCCGAGCAGCTCCTCGGTGATCGCCAGGTGCCGCTCGGTGGCGGCGCGGCCGGCCGCGATCACCGACATCGCCTCGTCGACCATCACCGGCACGTTCGACATCACGCGCACGACCGGCACCTCGTCGGGCAGGTGCTTCTCGACGAACGACGTGCGGATCCCCGCGGCGAAGCTCACGACGAGGTCCTCGGGGGTCACGTGCTCGCGGATCTGCGACAGCAGGACCTCGATGTCCTGGGGCTTGGCCATGAGCACCAGGACGTTGGCCCACCGAGCGGCCTCGGCGTTGTCGAGGGTCGCGGCGATCCCGTACTTGCCCGCGAGCTCGCGGGCCCGCTCCTCCCGCCGGCAGGTGACCATGAGCTCCTCGACCGAACGCCCGCCGGAGCGGATCAGGCCGGAGATCAGGGCCTCGGCCATCTTCCCGCCCCCGAGGAACGCCACGCGTCGGTCGTCGCTCATCGCGGGCTCACGGTACCGAACGGCGCTCGGCCTCGTCCGGGACCGGGGCGATGCCGGTGCGCAGGACCTCGACGAACTCCTTGATGCGCATCCGCCGACGCTCCGGGTGGCGGTGGATGAGCCCGGGGTCGAGCTCCGCGTCGACCAGGGCGTCTTGGAAGCGGTCGGCGAGCCAGTCCAGGATCGAGGCGAGCATCTCGGGGTCCACGTCGTCGCGGACCTCGCCGCGGCGCTGACCGAACTCGATGAACTCGAGCGTCCCGTAGGGGTCCTCCGAGCGCATGAACCGGTCGATCGGCCGGCGGAGCCCGAGCCCGGTGTCGTTGCGCCCGATCTGCGCGACGCGGTGCGGGATCGGGTCCTCGTGGACGAGGTCCTCGGCGCGCTCGAGCCACCAGTCCAGGGTCGCCCAGAAGCCGCGGTCCACGACCGCCTGCGGCGCCTCGAGCCACGACGGCAGGCGCGAGACCGCCTCTTGAAAGGTCGCGAGGAACAGCCCCTGCTTGGACCCGAAGTCGAGGAACACCGTCCCCTTGGCGACCCCGACGTCGGCGGCGATGTCCTCGACCCGCGCGCCTCGGTAGCCGCGCTCGGCGAAACGGCGCATCGCCGCCGCGATGATCCGCTCGCGGCGCGACGCCCCGTCGCGTGCC
The DNA here is from genome assembly GCA_026003015.1 of Actinomycetota bacterium. Taxonomy (GTDB): domain Bacteria; phylum Actinomycetota; class UBA4738; order UBA4738; family HRBIN12; genus BPGL01. The sequence continues at coordinate 1,174,410 of BPGL01000001.1, forward strand.
CGACGCCCGGCGCTCACGGCCCGACACCGTAGCCCATCGCGGGCGCGCATAGCGGAGCCCGAGGAACCCTCCGGTCGGCGGCCGCCGAAGCGACCCTCCTTCCGGTGGCCCCCCGGGCTCCGGTGCCCCGAGCGACCTTCGCACGTCCGACGCGCGAGCGTCCGGGCGCGGGCGGGGCCCGGCCGAAGCCTCGGCCTCCGCCGCCACCGCGACGGCCGTACCTGCCGGCCCGGTCGTCCGGTGGTCCACCGAGATCGCCCGGGGGCGGTCCCGGCGGTCGCCGGAGGGTCCTGCGCGGACCTCCCGGCGCCGGAGTTCCGCGTCGGGCCTCGCGGCCCATCGCGTCCCTCCCGAGGACCCGTTCGGCACCTCGCGGCACCGTGCGGGTCCCACCCGGTCTCCTCGCGTCGGTCACGTCGACCGCTCGGAGCGAGGCGGACTGTATCGGTCGCGCCCAGCTCCGGTCAAGCCGGCGTTCCCGCAGCTCAGAGGGGTTGCCGCTGCATCGCCGCAGGTCAGCGAGCCCGCAGAAAGAGTGACAAGACCCTCAGCGCGCGGCCGCGAGCTCCTCGTAGACCGCGCGCATGCGCGCGGCCGACGCCTCCCAGGTCCACCGCCGCGCGAGCCGCGCCCCGGCCGCGCCGAGGGCGGCCTGGCGCCCCGGGTCCCGCAGGACCTCGAGCAGGGCCGCCGCGTGGTCCCCCGGGTCGTGCCCCTCCACGAGCAGCCCCGTTCGACCGTGCTCGACGACGATGCGCAGCCCCCCGACGGCCGCGGCGACCACGGGCGTGCCGCAGGCCTGGGCCTCGAGCGCGACGAGGCCGAACGACTCCGAGCGCGAGGGCACGAGCACGACGTCGGCCGCCGCGTAGAAGTCGGCGAGGCGTCGCTGCGGCTGCGGGGGGAAGAAGATCACCCGGTCGGCCACACCGAGCGCGCCGGCGAGGTGCATCAGCCCGGCGATGTCCGACCCCCCGTCGTGCCCGCTCGGACCGCCGACGAAGGCCAGGACGAGGTCGCGGGCGACGACCGGGTCGGACGCGACCGCCTCGGCGAGCGCCCGCACCGCGACGTCGGGCCCCTTGTGCGCCTGGACCCGCCCGACGACGAGCGCCAGGCGCAGACCGCTCAGGTGCAGGCGCCGGCGCGCCGCGTCGCGATCGAGCGGCCGGAAGATCGCGGGGTCGACCCCGAGCGGCACGACCCGGATGCGAGCGGGGTCGGCCCGATACAGCCCGACGAGCTGTCCCGCCTCGGTCGAGGTCGGCGCGACGATCCGGTCCGAGGCGGCGATCGCCCGCTCCTCGGCGGCGAGCCGCGCCGGCGGCTCCGGCGACTCGCCGAGCGCCAACGCGTAGTTCTTCACCTTGCCCAGGGTGTGGAACGAGCTCACGAGCGGCGTGCCCCACAGCTCCCTGACGGCCCGCCCGACCCAGCCCGACAGCCAGTAGTGGCTATGGACGAGGTCGTAGCCGACGCCCGCCTCGCGGACGTGGCGCAGGACCCCGCCGAGGAAGGTCGGCAGGTAGCGGGGTAGCTCCTCCTTGGGGACCGGGGCGCAGGGCCCCGCCTTGATGCTCACGACGCGGGCGTCGCGGGCGATCGGAGGGGGCTCGTGGTCGGCGCCCCCGCGACATCGGGTGAACACGTCGACCCGCGCGCCGTCGGCGGCGAGGCGCTCGGCGACCTCGTGGATCGCGACGTTCATGCCCCCCGAGTCCCCGATCCCCGGCTGGTCGTTGGGCGACGTGTGCACCGAGATCAGGGCCACCCGGAGCGGGCGCGGGCCGGTCATCCTCCGATCGTACGGCCGCGCGGACGCAACGCGGGCCTCAGCGCAGGGCCAGGGTCGGGTCGTCGCGGTAGCGGCGCTTGAGCTCCTCCTGGAGCGCGTCGAGCGCGCGGATCGCGTCGGCCCGGGCCGCCGAGACCGCCTGCTCCTCGGCCGCGAGCGTCTCGATCACCGCCGCAAGCTCCTCGTCGTCGAGCGAGCCGGGATCGGACAGCGCCACGTCGTTCACGAGCCGCTCGACCCGCCGGCGGGCGAGCAGAACCTCCTCGTCGGGGATCGCGACGCGCACCGCCTCCCCGCGAGAGGTCACGGGGTGCTCGTCGTCGACGAGGATCTGGGCGAGGCGGTCCACGAGCGGCGCGAGGCCTCCGTCCCCGCCCCGGGCGTCGAGCTCGGCGCGCAGGATCTCCGCCCGTCCCTGGACCAGCCGCCGCAGCATCGACAGGTACTCCCGCTCGGCCAGGCACTCGTCGCGGCGGGCCCGCAGCTCCTCGATCGGGAGCTCCGCGAGGCCCTCGAGGAAGCTCGGGTCGCGGATCCGATCGATCCTGCGGTTGCCCACGCTCGGCTCGTCCACGTCGGCCATCCTACGCCTCGGCTGTGGCGCGCATCGCCTCGATGAGGATGTCGGCGACCTCGGGTCGGGAGAACTCCCGCGGGGGCCGCTCGCCGCGCCGGAGCATCTCGCGCACCTTCGTCCCCGACAGCGACACCCGCGTCTCCTCGCCGTGGGGGCAGGTCTTCGGCGAGGCCATCCCCTCGCACGCGTTGCACCAGAAGGAGTGCTCGAACTTGAGCGGCGTGATCCCGAGCTCCTCGGGCCCGAACTCGTCGAAGATCTCCTGCGCCTCGTAGGTCCCGTAGTAGTTACCGACGCCCGCGTGGTCCCGGCCGACGATGAAGTGCGTGCAGCCGTAGTTCTTGCGGCAGATCGCGTGCCAGATCGCCTCACGGGGCCCGGCGTAGCGCATCGCGGCCGGGAACACCGCCACCATCGCGCGGTCCTTCGGGTAGTAGCCGGCGAACAGCGCCTCGTAGCAGCGCATCCGGACGTCGGGCGGCACGTCGTCGGCCTTCGTGGCGCCCATCAGCGGGTGCACGAGCAGCCCGTCGACGATCTCCAGGGCGCACTTCTGGATGTACTCGTGGGCCCGGTGGATCGGGTTGCGCGTCTGGAACCCGACGATCGTCCGCCAGCCCCGACGACGGAACTCCTCGCGGGTCTGGCGAGGGGTGAGGCGGTGCTCGACGAAGTCGTCGTGGGGCGGCAGGGCGATCGCCTCGACCGGCCCGGCCACGCAGCGGGTCCCGGCCGCGTAGACGGCGGCCACGCCGGGGTGCTCCTCGTCCTCGGTGCGGTACACGGTCCGCGCCTCGGCGCGCGGGTCGCGATCGAAGACCTCGGCGATCCGCAGCACGGCGAGCGGGTCGGCGTCGGGAGCGGCCGCGAGCGCGACGGCGTCGGCCCCGCCGATCCGCTTGAGCTCCTCGTCGCCGACCGACAACACGACCGGGATCGCCCAGGCGAGCCCGTCGGCCAGGTGCATCGTCTCGAGCACCGAGCGGTAGTCCTCTTCCCCCTGGAAGCCGGTGAGCGGGGACAGGGCGCCGACGCTCAGCAGCTCGAGGTCGGACAGCTCCCGCTCCCCCAGGACGATCCGGGGCAGGTTGCGGGCCTCGGTGCGCAGGTCCTCGGCGGCGTCGGCGTCGGCCACCAGGTCGACGAGTTTCCCTCCGTGCGGGGGGATCGGGTCGGCGTCGAACATCGGCTCCCTTTCGATCGGACGGCAGACGGCAAGGATACGGGGCGGACCGGACCGGTCGCGCCCTCAGGCGACGACCCAGAGGGCCTCGGGGGCGAGCTCGACCTCGAGACGCCGGTGGTCGCCCATCGCGTCGCCGTCGACCTGGACCGGGAACGGATGCTCGGCGGCAACGACGACCCGCGAGGCATCGTGGGTGTAGTCGATGTCGCGCCCGTGCACGTGCCGGGCGGAGCCGAAGACCTGCCAGGCGATCCGCGGCACGCTCCGGCGCGCCAGGCGGCGCACCGCGAGCACGTCCAGACCGCGGTCCAGGGACGCGTCGGGCGTCATGCGCACCCCACGCTCCCGGTAGTACGTGTAGGGGTCGGTGCGCCCCACCATCACCGACAGCGCCTCGACGGCCTCGCGGTCGTCCACCTGCACGAGCAGGTCGGGGCGCCGGCCGGCGTAGCCGACGAGGAGCTCCCAGGCGACGGCTCGGAACGCCGCCCGCTCGAACCCCGCCTTCGTCTTCGGGAACCGCCGCTCGAGCCGGCGCATCGCGGCGGCGTCCACGCCCGCGCCGCAGTTCACGGCGAAGTACCGACCGTCGGCCCGGCCCAGGTGCAGCTTGAAGGCGGCGTCGTCGAGCGCCCGCGCGATCAGGACGCCGGCGCATTCGACCGGGTCGGTGGGCAGGCCGAGCGCGCGCACGAGGACGTTCGTCGCGCCGCCCGGCAGGACGCCGAGCGCGACCTCGGTGCCGGCCAGGGCGTTCACCGCCTCGTTGATCGTCCCGTCCCCGCTGAAGACGACGACGAGGTCGATCCCGTCCTCGACGGCCTGGGCGGCGAGCTCGCTCGCGTGCCCCTTGTCCTTCGTCTCGGCCACCTCGAGGCGGAAGTCGGCCGACAGGGCCTTCTCGATCACCGCGAGGGTCGGCTTGGACACCGTGCGGGCGACGGGGTTCACCACGAGCAGCACGCGGTGGAAACGCATGGACGGCCCAGTATGCCAGCCCCGCCGCGGTCGCGCATCTTCGCACGCGCTAGGCTCCAGGGCGCATGGACGGCCTGCGCACCCTCGTGCTCGTGCTCCACGTGCTCGGCGCGATCGTCGCCCTGGGGTTCTCCCTGTCCTACGGGCTGTGGCTCGCGCGGGGCGAGGCGTCCGGGGCCGCCGAACGCGCGTTCGCCCTGCGGACGATCTCGTGGATCGATCGGCGCGTCACGACGCCCGCCTACGTGCTCCAGCTCGTGACCGGGCTGCTGCTCGTCGGACTCGTCGACTGGGGGCTGCTGCGCGAGGCCTGGCTCGAGATCTCGATCGGGATCTACGTCGTGCTCGTCGCGATCGCGATGGCCGCCTACGCGCCGGCCTACCGGCGTCAGGTCGAGCTCGCGCAGCGCCTGGCGGCCGGCGAGGCGGTCGAGCCGGCCTACCGGACCCAGGCCGCGGTCGCGCGACGCTGGGGGGTGCTCGTCACCGTCCTCACCGTGGCGATCGTCGTGCTGATGGTGTGGAAGCCGGCCCTGTGGAGCTGAGGGCGCCGGCGGCGCCTCCGCTCACCGGGGGGAGGATCGCGACCTCGTCGCCGTCCCGAACGGGCGTCGCGGCGGTCGCGCGCTCGCCGTTCACGACGAAGGTGGAGGTCTCGACGACCGACGCGAACCGCTCCCCGTAGCGGGCGGCGAGGGCCGCGGCGACCTCGCCAGCCGTGGCGCCGTTCGCCTCGACGGTCCCGGCGTCGGCGAGCTCCCGAAGCAGGGCGAACAGCCGGACCCGCACGCGCGCCGTCACGGCTCAAGCCTAGCGAGCGACCGACCGAGACCGGCTTCGAGCCGACCGCTATCGTGGAGGCGCCGTGGCCCCGCTCGTGCTCCTGTCCGATCGCGACCCCGCGCGGGTGCTCCCCGCGCTCGCGGAGCTGCCGCACGACCTCAAGCACGAGCCCCTGTCCCGGCCTCGATCCCCCACCTCCAGGCCGTCGAGCCGGTCGCCGTGCTCCTCGACGCCGTGGAGAACGCCCCCCAGGCCTGGAGCGTCGCCACGCAGCTTCGCGACCGGCTCCCCCGGGTGCCGGTGGTGCTCGTGTGCGAGCGCGACCGGCTGTCCCGCTACCCGTGGGCGGAGGCGGCCGACGAGCTCGTCGACCCGGGCGCGCCGGCCGAGGAGCTCGCCCTGCGCCTGGCGATGCTCCGCCGCCGCGCCGGCACGGGCGACGGCTCGTCGCTGCGCCTCGGCCCCCTGGTGATCGACACCGATCGCTACCGGGCAAGCGTCGGGGGCGCCGTGCTGGACCTCACGTTCAAGGAGTTCGAGCTGCTGCGGTTCCTCGCCGCCCACCCGGGGCGCGTGTTCACGCGACCGGCGCTGCTGCGCGAGGTCTGGGGCTTCGACTTCTACGGCGGGACGCGCACGGTCGACGTGCACGTCCGGCGGCTGCGCGCGAAGCTCGGCCCCGAGCACGAGCACCTCATCGAGACCGTGCGCGGCGTCGGGTACCGAGCGGCGGAGGCCTGAGGCCGCCGTCCTCACCCGACCCGGGGCGGCGACGCGTCCGAAGGTCGGTGACCCTCCGGCCTAGCCGAGCCGCACCACGGGGAAATGACCCGGGTGGACCCTGCGCCGACGGAGGCGTTCGCGTCGATGACCTCAGCGTGAACGGGTGGCTGAGGATCACGACGACCGTCCCCCCTTCGGGGCTCATCCCCCTCGGCCTCGTACTCCTCGCCCCGTTCCTCCGGCTCGCGCCGGTGCTCGCCGCCGCCCGGATCGGCGTTCGGCGGGCGTCCGGCGCGGGCCGCTGAGCCGCTCCATCCCCCCGGAGCGCCGACGGCCCCGCCCCCCCGGCGGGGCCGTTGCCGTGCGACGGCGTAACGGGAAGTTAACGACCGACGGGCCCCGTCGCGTCCCGGCGACCCCTACGCTGATGCACGCGGGCGCCCTGACGCGCGCCCGACGACGTCGTCGAGCGGGGAAGGGGGAACACGACCGTGGCAACACCGTCGACGCCCAGGGACGTCTTGGCGATGCTCGCCGAGACCGGGGCGCAGATCGTCGACCTTCGGTTCTGCGACCTGCCGGGGCTGATGCAGCACTTCTCGATCCCGGCCGGGGAGCTCACCGAGGAGATCTTCGAGGAGGGGATCGGCTTCGACGGCTCGTCGATCCGGGGCTTCCAGGAGATCCAGGAGTCCGACATGCTGCTCGTGCCGGACCCCGAGACGGCCTGGCTCGACCCGTTCACGAAGCACCCGACGCTCAACATCAACTGCTTCGTGAAGGACCCGGTGACCGGCGAGTGGTACTCGCGCGACCCCAGGCACGTGGCGCGCAAGGCGGAGCTGTACCTGCGCCAGACCGGGATCGCGGACACCTCGTACTGGGGTCCGGAGTGCGAGTTCTACATCTTCGACGCCGTGCGGTTCGACCAGAACCAGCACGAGGGCTACTACCACCTCGACGCGATCGAGGGCGTGTGGAACTCCGGGCGCGACCGCGAGCTCGACGGCACGCCGAACCTCGGGTACAAGCCGCGCTACAAGGAGGGGTACTTCCCCGTCCCGCCGATGGACCACTACCAGGACCTTCGCTCGGAGATGGTCCTCAACCTCCAGCGGGCCGGCGTGGAGACCGAGGTGCACCACCACGAGGTCGGCACGGCCGGGCAGGCGGAGATCGACATCCGGTACGGCACGCTGCTCGCCACCGCCGACAAGGTGATGACCTACAAGTACGTCGTGAAGAACACGGCACGGCGCCACGGGAAGACCGTGACGTTCATGCCCAAGCCGATCTTCCAGGACAACGGCTCGGGGATGCACACCCACCAGAGCCTGTGGCTCGAGGGCGAGAACCTGTTCTGGGACGAGGTCGGCTACGCGGGGATCAGCGACACGGCGCGCTGGTACATCGGGGGCCTGCTCGCGCACGCGGCGTCGCTGCTCGCGTTCACGAACCCCACGACGAACTCCTACCGGCGCCTCGTGCCCGGCTACGAGGCGCCGATCAACCTCGTGTACTCCCAGCGGAACCGCAGCGCCGCGGTCCGGATCCCGGTGTTCTCCCGACGGCCCGCGACCAAGCGGCTGGAGTTCCGCACGCCCGACCCGACCTGCAACCCCTACCTCGCGTTCAGCGCGATGCTGATGGCGGGCCTGGACGGGATCAAGAACAAGATCGAGCCGCCCGAGCCGATCGACAAGGACCTCTACGACCTGCCGCCGGAGGAGAAGGCGAGCGTGAAGCAGGTCCCCGGCTCGCTCGAGGAGGTGCTCGACGCCCTCGAGGCCGACCACCAGTGGCTGCTGGAGGGCGGCGTCTTCACCCAGGACGTGATCGACACCTGGATCGAGTACAAGCGGACGCACGAGCTCGACCAGGTGCGGCTGCGACCGCACCCGTACGAGTTCGCCCTGTACTTCGACCTGTGAGCGCGAGGGCTTCCGGCCGCGCCGAGGCGGCGGCCGGAAGCTCGCTCGCGGAAGTTCGGGCGGCGCGTGGTCACTCCTGCTCGTGGAACACGCGCTCCATCGCGCGCCGGGCGCGCCGGGTGATCCGCACGTAGTCGTGCAGGAACGCCTGTCGGGGGTACGCCTCATAGCCGAGCCGGCGCGCGAGCACCGTCTGCTCCTGCGGGCTGACCGGGAGCGCCTCCGCGTGGAGCCGACGGTCGATCTCGAGCGCGTTCTTCACGTCGGACAGGAAGACGAAGGCCTCCCCGAGATCGCGCGCCGTCCCCGGGGCGAGCCGTCCGTGCTCGGCCAGCCGCTCGATCGCCTCCAGGGTGCTTCGGCTGCGCACCGACGGGTCCGGCCCGCCGTGGCGAAGGAGCGCGAGCTCGACGGCGAACTGGACGTCGGCGAGCGACCCGTGGCCGAGCTTGAAGTGGAACCGCGCGGCCTCCGGCGGACGGACGCGCTCCCGCTCGATGCGGGCCCGCATCCGCCGCATCGCGGCGACCCGCTCGCGCCCGATCCCCTGCGGGGGGTAGGCGAGCTCCTCGGCGAGGCGCTCGAACCGCCGACCCAGCTCCTCGTCGCCGGCGACGGCGCGCGCCCTGAGCAGCGCCTGGAACTCCCAGGGATCGGCGTAGCGCTGCCAGTACTCGAGGAACCCCGCGAGCGAACGGGCGAGCGGCCCGCTGCGCCCTTCCGGGCGGAGGTCCGCATCGGGTTCCCATCCGGCGGCTCGGATCTCGGCGAGGACCCGCTCGGCGCACCGCACGGCCGCCTCGAGGTCCTCGGGCCCCTCCCCCTCGTAGACGAAGACGAGGTCGAGATCCGAGGCGACGTTCAGCTCGCGCGCGCCGAGCTTGCCGAGCCCGATCACGGCGAACGGGAGCGGCGGCGCCGCTCGGTCCACCGCCTCGCGCACGACCCGGTCCGCGACGTCTGCCAGCGCCGCGCCGGTCTCGCGGGGGGACAGCTCCCGCGAGGCGATCCGCGCGACGACCCCGACGAGCGCCGCCTGGGCGTCGCCCCCGCCTCGGGCCAGGGCCTCGAGCCGGTCGGGGCGCGCGGCGAGCAGGTCCGTCGCGAACGAGCTCGCGGCCACGACGTGGGCGAGTCGGCGCGCGAGGAGCGGGTCGGAGGCGAGCAGGTCCGCGGCGCGGGCGTCGAGCGCGCCGGCCACCCGGTCCAGGCGGACGAGCGCGGCGTCGGGGTCGGCGCCGAGCGCCAGCGGCGGGGCGATCACGGGGAACAGGTGAGCGAGCACCTTGCCGATCCGGGTCGCGGGGTCGACGATGCGGGCGAGGAGCTCGTACCCGCGCGCGGGCGCGGCGAACCCCAGGCCGGCGAGGAGCTCCTCGGTCGCCGCGCGGTCGACGCCGGGACGGGGCGCGGTCGGGCCGGCGAAGGCCTCGAGCAACGGTCGGTAGAAGAGCCGCTCGTGCAGCTCGCGCACGAGCCCCGTCGTCCGGTCGAGCTCGGCGACGAGCGCGTCGGCGTCGGCGAGCCCGAGGGAGCGGGCGAGCACGTCGCGGGAGCGGCGGTCGGCCGGCAGGTCGTGGGTCTGCAGGTCGCGCACGAGCTGGAGGCGGTGCTCCAGCCGGCGCAGGAACCGGTAGGCGTCGGCCAGCGCCGCGGCGTCGGCCTCGGCCACGTAGCCCTCGGCGGCCAGGGCGTCGAGGGCCTCGAGCGTGCCGGGGCCCCGAAGCGCCGGGTCCCGCCGACCGTGCACGATCTGCAGGAGCTGCACCGCGAACTCGACGTCGCGGATCCCGCCGCGGCCGCGCTTGACCTCGACGAGCTCCTTGCCCCGCAGCCGCACGTACTCCTCGAGCCGCAGCTTCGTCCGCCGCACCTCGTCGATCGCGGCCGGCTCGAGGTGCGCGGGCCACACGAGCGGCGCGACCCCCTCGAGGAACGCGGCGGCCAGGCGCCGATCCCCCGCGGCGGCTCGCGCCTTGATCAGCGCCTGACGTTCCCAGGTCGCGGAGTCGCGCTCGTAGTAGGCGAGCATCGCCGCCAACGACCGGCTGAGCGGGCCCGAGCGGCCGCCCGGGCGAAGCGTGGGGTCGACCCGCAGCGCGATCCCCTCGTCGGTGGGCTCGGCGAGCAGGCGGATCACCTCGGCGGCAAGGCGCTCGGACCGCTCCTGCGACCCGGCCCCCGCCTCGGCGTGCACGAACAGCACGTCGACGTCGCTCGCGTAGTTCAGCTCCCCACCGCCGAGCTTGCCCAGCGCGATCACCGCGAGGCCCTCCCCGGCGAGGCGCACCGCGGCCTCCAAGCACGCGTCGGCGACCCGGGTGATCTCGGCGACGACCGAGTCGACGTCCGCGCCCGCGAGGTCGCGCGCCGCGATCCGCAGCATCGCGCGCCGGCGGAACCGCCGCAGGCCCGCGGCCGGGCCGAACCGATCCAGGTCCCCGGCCAGCTCGACCTCGAGCTCGGCCCGGCCGCGGGCCCCGACGTCGGCGAGAGCCCAGGCCTCCTCGGGATGGCGCACGAGCAGGTCGGTCGCCGTGCGCGAGAAGCCGAGGAGCCGCACCCCCACGCGGCGCACCGCCTCGTGCTCGAAGGCCTCGCGCGCGACGGGGTGCTCGAGCACGCGCGCGAGCGCGACCCGGGCGAGCTCGGGGTCGGGCGCCTCGGCGATCGCCCGCCCGAGCTCGGGCGGGGCGCTCACCGCCGCCGTCCCGTGCCGGGCCCTCGACCGACGGCGAGCTGCGCGAGCGCGAAGGCCGCGGCGGAGACGAGCAGCAGGGCGGCGCCCTCCCCGGCGACCGCGACGAGGTCCTCGCGGAGCCCGACGAGCCCGACGTGGAAGACGACGACGATCGCGAGGAACATCACGTAGCCGCCGGCGAGCGTGCCGGCCAGGACCCGGAGGAACCGACCGAGCTGGCGTCGGTCGCGGATCGGCGTGGCCGGCGGCCGCGGCGTCGGCTCGCGGAGCGCAACCACCGCGGAGACCACCACCAGGACGAACGGAGCCAGGACCGGCAGGATCGCCGTGCGCCACATCACGTCGAGCCCTCGGCGATCGACCCCCAGGTCCGAACGAACAGGTGCCAGCCGATCCACAGCCACAGGCCCACGAGGGCGCTGCGGCCGACGGTCGAGCGCAGCGGCACCCTGAGCAGATCCGACATCGTCGGCCAGTCGTCCCGTGCGAGCCCGACGCTCTGCCACGCGAGCGCGGCCCCGAGGATCACCACCCAGCCCACGATCGCGATCGTGCGCATCCTCACCGTCCTCCCGCTGTTCCCCGGTCGAGCCTAGCCGCCCGCGCGCGACGGGCGTCGGGATGTAACCGCTGCGTAACCGACCCGAGCGCCGGCGCGCCTATCCTGTTCGCATGGCGCGCACCGATGAGGCCGACTACGTCCTGCGGACGGTCGAGGAGCGGGGGATCCGCTTCATCCGGCTGTGGTTCACCGACGTGTTGGGGTTCCTCAAGGCGTTCACGATCACGTCGCAGGAGCTCGAGGGGGCGCTGGCCGAGGGGATGGGGTTCGACGGCTCCTCGATCGAGGGCTTCAGCCGGATCCAGGAGTCCGACATGGTGGCGATCCCGGATCCCTCGACGTTCCAGGTGATCCCCTGGAGGACCGAGCTCCCCGTAGCTCGGATGTTCTGCGACGTCGTCACGCCCGACGGGGTGCCCTTCGACGGAGACCCGCGTTGGGTCCTCAAGCGCCAGCTCGCCCGAGCGGCCGACCTCGGCTACACCTTCTACGTCGGGCCCGAGCTCGAGTTCTTCTACTTCCGAAGCGTGGAGGACCCCGCGTTCTTGGACCAGGGCGGCTACTTCGACGAGACCCCGCTCGACGTGGCGACCGACTACCGCAAGCGGACCGTGCAGTACCTCGAGGCGATGGGGATCCCGGTCGAGTACGTGCACCACGAGGTCGCGCCCAGCCAGCACGAGATCGATCTGCGCTACACCGACGCGCTGACGATGGCCGACGACGTGATGGCCTACCGCCTCACGGTGAAGGAGGTCGCGCAGGAGTTCGGGATCTACGCGACCTTCATGCCGAAACCGGTCGCGGGGGTGAACGGCAGCGGCATGCACACGCACATGTCGCTGTTCGAAGGCGATCGCAACGCGTTCTTCGACGCCACGGACGAGTACCACCTGTCGAAGACGGCGAAGACGTTCATCGCGGGCCTGCTCGAGCACGCCCCCGATCTCACCCTCGTGACGAACCAGTGGGTGAACTCGTACAAGCGTCTCGTCCCCGGCTACGAGGCTCCGGTGTACGTGTGCTGGGCGCGGCGGAACCGCAGCGCGCTCGTCCGGGTCCCGCAGTACAAGCCGGGCAAGGAGGAGGCAACGCGGATCGAGTACCGCTCCCCCGACGCCGCCTGCAACCCGTACCTCGCGTTCGCGGTGATGCTCGCCGCGGGTCTGGACGGGGTCGAGCGCGAGCTGGAGCTCCCGCCGGAGGCCTCGAACAACATCTACGAGATGTCCGACGCCGACCGACGGGCGGCGGGGATCCGGTCGCTGCCGGAGGATCTCCACGACGCGATCGTCCTGGCGGAGCGCAGCGACCTCGTTCGCCGTGCGCTCGGCGACCACGTCCACGAGTACCTGATCCGCAACAAGCGGGCCGAGTGGGACGCCTTCAAGGCCGAGGTCACCCCGTTCGAGCTGCGCCGGTACCTCCCCATCCTCTGAGGACGACCCGGTGCGTGAGACCGATCCCGTGCGCGCGCCCCGGTTGCGTTCTGCGGGGCGCCTCGACTAGCGTGCGACCATGGACGAGGCGAACGAGCGGCAGCACCCGGAGATCCTCGACGAGGTCAAGCGGCGACGCAAGACCCTGCACGACGCCCTCGTGCATCTGGAGGAGGCCATCTCCTCTCCGGGGTCCGGGCGGATCCCGCAGTGGACCGCGCAGGTGCTCAAGGACATGCACGAGATCCGGGACGCCTTCGACCAGCACATCCTCATCACCGAGAAGCCCGACGGGCTGTACGAGGAGATCCTCGGGCGGGCGCCGCGACTGCAGCACGCCGTCGAGCAGCTGAAGGAGGAGCACCCGCAGATCTCCCAGGCGATCGACGAGATGATCGAGCGCCTGGAGCACATCGAGATCGGGGGCGAGGACTGGTCGCTGGACCAGGCGCGCGACGACCTGCAGCGCTTCATCGGACGGGTGATCCGGCACCGCCAGAAGGGCGCGGACCTCGTCTGGGAGGCGTACAACGTCGACATCGGCGGGATCGAGTAGCGCGGCGGGGCTCGCACGGCGGGCTCCCGTAGGCTTGGCCCCGTGGTCCGGCTCGCGATCGGCCAGCTGAACACGACCGTCGGCGACCTCGACGGCAACGCCGAGCGCCTCGCGGGCTGGGCGGCGCGCGCCCGGGCCGAGGGCGCCGACGCGATCGCCTTCCCCGAGCTCGCGCTCCCCGGCTACCCCCCCGAGGACCTCGTGCTGCGCCCCGAGTTCGTCCGCGACCAGCTCGCCGCGCTGGCGGACCTCGCGCGCTCGACCGCGGACGCCTGCCCGGTCGTCGTCGGCTTCGTCGATCGCAGCGACGCCGGCCTGCATAACGCCGCGGCGGTGCTCGCCGACGGGAGGATCGTCGCGCGCTACCACAAGGTGAAGCTCCCGAACTACGGCGTGTTCGACGAACGCCGGACGTTCGTCCCCGGCGACGCGGCGACCCACGTGACGATCGGCGAGACCGCCGTCGGGCTGTCGATCTGCGAGGACGCCTGGGGGCCGGGCCTGCCGTGGACCGCGTACGGCGACGTGCCGGTGGTCGTCAACATCAACGGCTCCCCGTACCACCGCGGCAAGCGCGACGAACGCGTCGAGGTCCTGCGGGCGCGCGCGGCCGAGACCGGCGCCTGGATCGTCTACGTGAACCTCGTCGGCGGCCAGGACGAGCTCGTGTTCGACGGCGGTTCGCTCGTCGTGGCCCCCGACGGGTCGGTCGCCTCACGGGCGGCGACGTTCGAGGAGGACCTCCTCGTCGTGGACCTCGCCGGCGACGCATCCCGCGCGCCGGCCCGCCCGGCCTGGCCGGAGGGCGCCGACGAGGTCGACGCCGCGCTCGTGCTCGGCCTGCGCGACTACGCCCGCAAGAACGGGTTCCGCTCGGCCGTGCTGGGCCTGTCGGGGGGGATCGACTCGGCGCTCGTCGCCACCCTCGCGGCCGACGCGCTCGGCCCCGAGGCGGTGCGGGCGCTCGCGATGCCCTCGCCCTACTCCTCGTCCCACAGCCTCGAGGACGCCCGCGAGGTCGCCCGGCGCCTGGGGATCCGACTCGAGGAGGTTCCGATCACCCCCGTGCTGGAGGCCTATCGCACGGCGCTGGCCGCCGTGCTCGACGGCGGCCCCAGGGGGGTGACCGACGAGAACCTCCAGGCGAGGATCCGCGGCACCTACCTCATGGCCGTCTCGAACGCCTCCGGAGCCCTCGTGCTGGCCACCGGCAACAAGTCGGAGTACGCCGTCGGTTACTCGACGCTGTACGGCGACATGGCGGGCGGGTTCGCGCCGATCAAGGACGTGCCGAAGCTCCTCGTCTACGAGCTCGCCCGTCGTCGCAACGAGCGCGCGATCCTCGACGGTCGAGAGCCGCCGATCCCCGAGCGCGTGCTCACGAAGGCGCCGTCGGCCGAGCTGCGCCCCGGACAGCGCGACGAGGACAGCCTGCCCCCCTACCCGGTGCTCGACCCGATCCTCGAGCTGTACGTCGAGCGCGACCTCGGGATCGACGAGATCGTGGCCGCCGGCCACGATCGGGGCGTCGTCGAACGGGTGGTCCGCATGGTCGACCGCGCCGAGTACAAGCGACGGCAGGCGGCCCCGGGCGTGAAGATCACGCCGAAAGCGTTCGGTCGCGACCGCCGGATGCCGATCACGAACGCCTACCGAACCTGAAGGCGCCGGCCGGCGGGGCGGGCGGGGTCGCACGAGCACGACGCCGCACCCCGCCGGCCCGGCGGCGTCCGCCCTCACCCGAGCGCCCAGGTCACCCGGACGCTCACCTCGTGCTCGATCGTGGGCGGCTCCACGGGGGTCGGCGCGCCGACGACCGCCTCGGCCACGGCCCGCTCCCCCCACACCGGCACCGGCATCGCGGCGCTGAGCTCCTCGATCGTGAGCACAGCGGCGAGCGAGGCCCCGGCGGCGGAGGCCATCGCCTCGGCCTTCGCGCGGGCGTCCTCCACGGCCTCGGTCAGCGCCGCGGTCGCGTCCGCCTCGCGCGCGCGGAACACGATCTGCTCGACGAGGTTCGCGCCCGCGCCGACCGCGTCGTCGATCACGCGACCGACGAGGTCCAGCTCGCGCACCGTCGCCTGGACCCGGTTCGTCGCGACGTAGCCGACGACCGCCTCTCCGCGATCGTCCCATCGCGGCGACAGGTCGATCGACGAGGTGGCGAGATCGGCGTCGCCGAGCCCGAGCGCGCGGAGCGCCTCGAGCACTCGGCGCATCCGCCCGTCGCTTTGCGCGAGCGCTTCACGGGCCGAGTTCGCCTCCGAGCGCACGCCGAGCGTGACGATCGCCTCGTCGGGCTCCGTCTCGGCGATCGCCGTGCCGGTCACGGTGATCGAGCGGCGGTTGCCGGGGTCCTCCTCGCGCTCCTGCGCCACCGCCGGCAGGGACATCGCGAGCACCGCTCCCGCCAGGAACGCCGCCGCGGTCATCGTCGAGCGTCGCATCGTCCTCGTCCTCCTCACGCCGTCCCGGGGTGGGCCGGCCTCGAGTAGGACGCGTGAGGCGCGCCGGCGGGTTCCCTACGATGGTGGGCGGGCCGGTAGCTCAGCCTGGCAGAGCAGGGGGCTTTTAACCCTCGTGTCGCGGGTTCGAATCCTGCCCGGCCCACCGACGTTTACACAGGTGGCGGGCCCTAATGGCGCCCGCGGCCCTCGAGGCGGACGACGCTCGTCCCGTCCTGGTCCCGTCTCGTCCCGGATCCCGCCACCGAAGCGGCCCGCCGGGCGCCGTCGTCGAGCCGCTCCGCGAGCTCCTCGGCGAGCGACGGGAACAGCCCGCCGTAGATGGTCATCGTCGTGTTGAAGGACCGGTGCCGACAGAGCTCCTGGATCTGCTTCGGATGGGCCCCGGCGGAGATCGCGAGGGCCACCGCGGTGTGCCGGAGGTCGTGAGGGGTCGGCGGCGGCTCGAGACCCGCGGCCCGGACGGCCGGGCGCCACACCCTGCGGTAGAAGTTCGGGTAGGACAGCGGGCGCCCCTCCGGCGACGTGAAGACGAGTCCCTCGGGGCCCGGGGGGAAGGCCGCGAGGTGTCGACCGAGCTGTTCGGCGACGAAGGCCGGGACCGTGACCGTGCCCGACGAGCCCCACTTCGGCTCGCGGCCCCCCGTCGTCTCGACGACCTCGACCCGGCGCTCGAGCAGGCGCAGGTGCTCGACCCGCAGCGCCGCGAGCTCTCCCCACCGCAGCGCCCCGTAGGCCCCGAGGTAGACCAGAGCCGTGTAGCGCGGGGCGATCGGCGGGGTCGCCGCGAGACGGGCCACCTCGGCGTGATCGAGGTACCGGTGCCGGGGCTTCGGCACGGGGGGCAGGATGCTCCGCTGACCGGGCTTCGGCCGGGGCTTCGGGACGGCGGCGATCCTACCCTCCTCGACGGCCACGCCAAGCAGCCCCACCAGGAGCGTGTACGCGTGGCGGATGGTCTTCGGGGCCAGGCCCTGATCCGCGAGGTGCCGCACCAGGCCCCGGAGGTGCTCGGGGCGGACGTCGGCCAGCGCCACGTCGCCGAGGACCGGGATGATGTGGACCTCGAGCAGGGAGCGGTACCGGCGCCTCGTGCTGGGCGCGAGGCCCGGCGACTCGTCGAGGACCCGGTGAGAGAAGTCGGCCAGGGCCACCCGTCCCGCGGCCGGGTCCCGCCACGTCCCGCGGGCCATCCCGGCCTCCTGCTCGGACAGGAAGCGCTCGGCGTCGATCTTCCGGGCGAAGGACCTGGACCGTTCCCGGCGATCGGGAGCGATGTAGCGGGCCACCCACGCAGCCTCGCGCGACCCGCACGCGGGACAGGCGCGCGCACCGGCCGGGACCGACCTGCGGCACCCGCGGCACCTCCGTTGGACGTGAGCCATCTCAGGCCCTCGCCTTCCCGCGTGTGGTCGGTGCCAGGAAGCCCCGTCGCCGCGCCGTCATGACCCAGCGCCCCGCGGTCGAGCGCGGGATCTTCATCGCTGCGGCGACCACGTTGGTGGGGCGGAGACCCGCGAGGTACGCGATCCGATACACCGCCGCCGTGATGCGGAGGGCTTCGTCGGTCGGTCCCTTCGCCGCGATCTCGACCGGATCGACACCGAGAACCCGGCCCACGAGGTATGCCGCCGACGTTGGATCGCCGAACAGGTCCGCCCCGGCTGCGCGGAACGCTCCGTGTGCCACGAGCCGCTTGAGCGGGACCTTCCTCAGCAGCTCCGGGGTGACCGGCGCGCCGATGCCCCGGACTTCGAGTCGCTCCGCGACCATCCGGCCGAGCTCCTCGTCGTAGGAGACGCTGACCTCGGCCGTCCAGCGGTCGTCCTCGGCACGGACGCGGACCCGGCGGAAGAGCGAGATCCCGTCGGCGGTCACGACCTTCCCCGCTGTTCGCTCCGTCGAGCTCACGATCAGCACGACGCGCAGTGTACCGGGTTCTGATATCGATGAGCAAATCCGTTCCATCCGTGGTATAGTTCCGCAGAGCCAGTCGATGGAGGTCCGAGATGTGGAAGAGATTGCTGACGTTGAGCGAGGTCGCCGACCGGCTCCGGGGTCCCTCGGGCAACGGTGCGTCGGTGGCTCTACCGGGGTGACGGGCCTCCCGCACTCAAGGTCGGGAGACACCTGAGGTTCGACGAGGATCAGTTCGAGGAGTGGCTCGCGACCCGCCCGGGACCGGGCCGGCGGCAGCCCCGGAAGGGGCGGGCGTCATGAGCATCGCGGCCGTCGACGCCCGCCGACGCCAGGAGGTGGAGCGGCTACGCCGGCTCCCGCTCGCTGTCCCGGTCAGGGCTCGGCCGCTCCCATGCCCCGCCCACGGCCGTAACGACCACTCACCCTGCATGTGCTTCCGGTACCGGACCGAGCGGAGGAGGTCTCCCTGAGCGGGATGCTCTTCTGCCGCCGGTGCGGCGTGGCGGAGCTCGCCCACGCGGAGCGGTCGCCGGGGGTGCCTCTTCGAGTCCGACGTCGTGTACGACCCCGAGTCGAGGGAGGCCGGCGATGCCACGCCGGCCCCGGCGGGTCCCGGCCCGGGACGCGCCGGGCCCGTCGCCGAGCTCCTCGAGCGGGTCGAGCGCTTCGTGGGGCGCTT
Organism: Actinomycetota bacterium; assembly: GCA_026003015.1. GTDB lineage: Bacteria > Actinomycetota > UBA4738 > UBA4738 > HRBIN12 > BPGL01. Next base: position 1,192,705 of record BPGL01000001.1, read on the forward strand.
CGTCCGCTTCTCCAACGAGCATCAAGGGGTCGCCGTGGCGCTGTGGGTCGCACACGTGTACGTGGTCCAGGCCGCGCCCTTCGCGCCCTACCTGCGCATCACCTCCGCCGTCGAGGAGTGCGGCAAGTCCACGCTCATCGAGCTGCTCGCGCTGCTCCTCGGCGAGGAGCGATGCCTCGACGGGGTGTCGGTGACGCCGGCCGCCGTCTTCCGCTACCGGGAGAAGGTGGGCCCGGTGGCCCTGCTCCTCGACGAGATCGACCAGACGCTCCGCGACCGGAAGGACGATGGGGCGCGGGACCTCCTCGCCCTCGTGAACGCCGGCTACCGGCGATCGGCCCGGGTGCTCCGGACCGTCGGCCGGAGCCACGAGCCGAAGGCGTTCCAGGCCTTCGGGCCCTGCGCGATCGCCGGGCTCGGGACGCTGCACCCGACGACCGAGAGCCGCTGCATCCCGATCGTGCTCGAGCGCAAGCCGCGGGCCTCCGGCGAGCGCTTCCTCGCCCACCTGGCCGAGCCCGAGGCCCGCGAAATCGCCCGCGACCTCGCCGCCTGGGCCACCGCCGAGACGATCGAGCGCCTCCGCGCCGCCCAGCCGGAGCTCCCGATCTCCCTCCGCGACCGCCACGCGGAGATGTGGTGGATCCTGTTCGCGATCGCGGACGAGGCCGGGGGCAGGTGGCCGGAGCGCGCCCGTCGCGCCGCCCTCGCGCTCCACTCCGCCCGTGAGGGCCCGGACACGATGAGCATCGGGGTGCTCCTGCTCGCCCACGTCCGCCAGGCCTTCGAGGAGGCCGGAGCCGACCGGCTCGCCACGGTGGACCTCCTCCGCCGGCTCGTAGAGAACGAGGAGGGGCCGTGGGGGAGGTTCTGGGGCGCGGAGCTCGCGCGGGACGGTACGCCCCGTGCCGCCCCGGCCGACCTCGCGCGGTACCTCCGCCAGTTCCGCACGCCCGAGGGCGAGCCGATCAGGCCCCGCGTGATCAAGATGGCCGACGGCTCGACGGCGCGCGGCTACCGCCTCGAGGACCTCGCGGCCGCCTTCGAGCTCTACCTCCCTACCGCCCCCTCGGGGGACGTAACCCCCCCAACCGATGTAACCGCCCTGGCCAGCGAGGTTACGTCGGCTACGTCGGTTACGGGGGATCCAAGGACGGGCGCGGCGATCGAGGCCGCGGGCGATCGCGGGGACGAGCCCGGGTGCGTCCGCTGCCGGCGCTACGGGCCCGGGCACCGCGGGCCCCACGTCTCGTCTTGGGAGGAGGTCGGCCGTGGCTAGCAACCTGTGCCCCTGCTGCCGCGAGGAGCTCGTCTCGAAGGCGGTGCGGCTCGCCGCAGCTGCCTGGGCCCGGGGGGAGCTTGCCCGCGCCGAGCGGTGGGCCAGGGTCGCCTGGGCCCTCGAGCGCGAGCCCGCGGTCCCCGACCCGCTCGTGGACGCCGTTGACGCCACGGCGGAACCCGGGGAGAAAGCCCCGAGGCGAGCGCCGCGATCGAGCGAGCGCTGGGGGGCGGCCTCGAGCTCCGCGTTATGGCCAAGACGCGGGCGATACGCTACCCCCACCAGTGGGCCCTCGGTGGATCCCGGGGCCCGTGGGGATGGAGGTGTTCGACCCCATGGCCCTGGCTACCCGCTGGCAGGTTCGGAGAAGCGGCGAACGGCCGCGGGGGTCCGGATGGGACGCGAGGAGCGGATGAAGCCCCTCCTCAAACCTGCGGAGGCGGCGAGGATGCTTGGCGTGTCGCGGAGCCAAATCTACCACCTCGCCGCCACCGGCGAGATCGCTCACGTCCGCGTCGGGCATTCGGTGCGGTTCCGCCTCGAGGACCTGGAGCGCTACATCGAGCGGCGCAGGGTAGCTGCCGCGTGGGAGGAGGAGCCCCCGGGGAGCCTACGAGGCGGTGGCGGCTGTGAGGCTGGCTAGGCGTGACCCCGGAGCGGAAGGCGCTCTCGAAGGCATAACGCATGATTCGCTCGCCGGCCCGGTGATTGGTGGCGAACACGAGCCAGTACATCACCTTCCCTGTTGGCCCTCCGTAACGAATCTTGCGGTGGAACGTGGTCTTGTACCCGACCAGGCGTAGTGCCTCCTTGTAGAAGTCAACGTATCGGGCCTCCGCGGCCTCGCCGTGGAGGCCTCTGGAGCAGACGTCGTCATAGACCTGTTTCCACACGCGCCCGCCCGCCGAAGAACCGGGTCAGCCACCTCGCGTTGGCAGGAACCGCTGCTCGAGACAGGGCGCGATGCAGGCCATCGGCGTCCAAGAGGACCAGCAGTTCGACCTTGCCGGTGCGCGTCCGGAAGTCCGAGATCCCTGATGTCGATTGACACCTAAGGTCCCCGGAGATGTGAGCCGCCCCGGGTTCCTTGGAGCCTCCAAACCTTGGGTGGAGGATGGAGCCATGACGGGACGAAGGGGGTACCCACGGGAGGTCCATGAGCGGGCGGTGCGGATGGTGTTCGAGCACCAGGGGGAGCACCCGTCGCAGTGGGCCGCGATCTGCTCGATCGCCGAGAAGTTCGGCATCTCCTCCGAGACGCTCCGCGAGTGGGTCCCGCCGCGCCGAGGTCGATGACGGCCTCCGGCCCGGCCTGACCACCGAGGAGCGTGAGCGCCTCAAGCAGCTGGAGCGGGAGAACCGGGAGCTCCGCCGGGCAGGCGAGATCCTCAAGTCCGCGTCGGTTTCTTCGCGGCGGAGCTCGACCCCCGACCGACGAGATAATCGCCTACATCGACCGGAACGGGGACCGGTACGGGGTCGAGCCGATCTGCGAGGTCCTGCCGATCGCCCCGTCCACCTACTACGGCGCGGAGCGGCGTCCACCTTCCGCGCGGGCCCTGCGCGACGAGGAGCTGAAGCGAGAGATCCTGCGGGTCCACCGGGCCAACTTCGGGGTCTACGGGGCCCGGAAGGTGTGGCGCCAGCTGAACCGGGAGGGGATCGCCGTGGCCCGGTGCACCGTGGAGCGGCTCATCGGGTGAGCTGGGCCTCGAGGGGGTTCGCAGGGGCAAGCCGAAGCGCACCACCATCCCGGACGAGGCCGCTCCCCGGCCGGCCGACCTGGTCGACCGGGACTCCTCCGCGGACCGCCCGGACCGGCTCCGGGTGGCCGACATCACCCACGTCCGGACCTGGTCGGGCTCCGTCTACGTGGCCTTCATCGTCGACGCGTTCAGCCGGTTCATCGTGGCCTGGCAGGCCTCCACCTCGCTGCGGACCGACCTCGCCCTGGACGCCCTGGAGATGGCCATCTGGGCCCGCCGCGGCGAGCTCGAGGGTCTGGTGCACCACTCGGACCGGGGCTCGCAGTACCTGTCGATCCGCTACACCGAGCGCCTGGCCGACGCCGGCGGGGTCGTCTCGGTCGGTTCCCGCGGGGACTCCTACGACAACGCCCTGGCCGAGACGATCATCGGGCTGTACAAGGCCGAGCTCATCCGCCGGCGCGGTCCGTGGCGCGGCATCGACGACGTCGAGTACGGAACTCGAGTGGGTGGACTGGTTCAACCACCGCCGTCTTCTCGAGCCGATCGGCCACGTCCCGCCCGCGGAGTTCGAGGCTGTCTACTGGAAAAAGGGGGATCCGATCGCTAACGTCGGACTCAACGAACCGAGCCTCCGGTGAACCCGGGGCGGTTCAGGCAGTTGACATCGGAGCAGGCGGGCCGCCTGGACGGCTGGCGGCGCTTCCGAGAACTCGGGCTCACCCCGGACGACGAGCGGCAGCTCGACCGACTGCGGGCCTGACCCCATGCCCACGCCTCGTCTCGGCAAGCGGTCCGGTCCGGAGATTTCTGGCTTCACGCGAAACGGAGGCTGCACCCCCTCGGGTAGGTGCCTTTCCGCCGCTTCGGTTTCCAGGGCGGCGGCAGGCACTCGATGAGCCCCGCTTCCTCGAGCGGCCTCAAGGTCAGTCGCTTGATGTGGCCATCGTGCAGGGCGGTGTGAGTGAGGACCCAATTCTCCACCGCGCTGTACGGAACCGTCTTCCCGGCGAACGTCTGGATAAGCTCGCTCCGGACCCGGGAGGTGTCTGGGGGCACTTTGGCATCGAACAGCGTCGGCTGATCGGCCCGCCGGTCGGAGAAGCGGTACCCGCCACCCGGATCGACGGTCCACATCGCCCGCTTCATCTTCTTGAGCCCCTCGAGGTGGTTCGTCCCGAAGAACAGGTCGTACACGGGTCGGTTCCCCTCGTCGAGCATCCGGAACGACCAGACGTACTGAGCGTGGCGCCCGAGCTGCTGGCCGTAGAAGTCACCGATGGCATCCAGCCTCCTCGGGGCGTCGACCAGATGACGCCACCCCGGGTCCCCGAACAGGGGCATCGTACCGGGCTGCAACCTTCTCGCTCGGGTGCGTGAGGAACCGGTTGACCGACTCGATCATGAACGTGACGAGCACCTCCGACCTCGGGTGCCGAAGGATCCGCCCGGTCACCGGCATCGGCGTGTCCGAAAACCCGAAGGGATCCAGGAAGGCAAAGGTCGGGGCGAGGTGCCGCTCATGCTCATCGAGAGCGTCCAGGGCCCGTGTCATGGTCTCGTCGAACCGCCCGCGGTGGACGCTCACCTTCACGTTGTCGGGCCGGGCCCCGAGTTTGGGAAGGGCGACCTGCTCGAGGTACTGCGCGCGATCCCTCCGCTCCTCGATGAAGAGGAAGACGAGCTCACCCCGCATCCGGCCCCGGTGTGCATGATCCAAGTAGGCACGGAGCGCGATGAGCGGGGAGCCCTCCTCCCCGCCCACGTACTCGCCAGGCCCGGCGAAGCCATCGATGATGACGATCCGAGGGTGGCCGCCGAGCAGCAGAGCAGGCAGCCAGCCCTGCAGATACTTCTCAAGGATCCGGTGTTTGGCGACCGTGTGCGGTTCCGCTCGCCACTTCGTCGAGCGAGGGGGCATGCCAGCGTTTCACCCCCTCCCGGCGAGGGGTCTCCCCGTTGGCATCTCGTCCCACGTCCGGCCGTCCAGACGCCGGCCACCGGCCTTCGGGGTGCGACCGCCCCACTGCTTGAAGAAGAAGGGGACGCCGAGAGCGAGACACTGGTCCCGGAGCGAGCGAACCCACGCAGGATCCATGGGCCGGGCCCTCGGGCCGGACTCGCCGCCGACGATGACCCAGTCGATCCGAGGCAGCCACCGGCGGAGGTCGAGCGCGGCGAGGAGCGGCTCGCACGACAGGAAGCGGACCTGTGCCGGCGTCCTGAGGAGAGCAGGGATGCGCACGTCCGCCCAGCGCTGGTTCTCCACGGACGTCCCGAGCCACACGTTGGGGAGGGGCTCCGGCCTGATCCTGGAGAGGACGCTCGCCATCCGGCCCGGCCGCTTGGTCAGCACCTGGAACGTGTGAGCCTCGGCCTTCTCCATCACGAGGAAGATCCTCTGGATGGCCTCCAACGGTACGGATGGATGGAACAGGTCACTCATGCTGTTCACGAAGACCAGCCGCGGCCTCCTCCAGCTCAGGGGTTCCTCCATCTTGTCCCAGTGGACCGTGAGCCCGAATCCCGGCCCGCTCCTCTCCGGATGACCGTCCAGCTGGTACCGCGGGCTGCCTGCCGCCTTCAGCCGGCGGGCGAGCGCGAGCGCGTAGCAGTGATCGCAGCCTTCGCTCACGCGGTCGCACCCCGTGATCGGGTTCCAGCTGATCTCGGTCCACTCGATCCTCGTTGGGTGGCTCACGCTGCCCTCCCGCCGCAGTTACCCTATCCTGCCGCGCTGACACGATCTTTCGAAGCGGCCCGACGAACCTGGTCACGAGGCGAGGGGACCAGCCAGAGGCGATCGCCTCCGAAGTATGAGAGGCCACGCCGTTCCCCCGTCCCCCGGGAGTATCCCCTGGCGATGACCGCGAGGCCTCCTTCCGACGGGCGGAGCCGCCGTGCCGCGCGAAGCGTTTCGGGATGTCAGGGGCCAGGCGTAGGCTTCGAGCGACCAGCGCCGACCCATCGTCCGAGCGAATAGGGGGCGGGAGGGGGTGACGGGGGACCGAGTGATCCTGAGGCTCCTGCCTGATCGCGATCGGCGCGGTCGTAGGAGAGTCGAAGCATGGACGTTCCTGGGCACGTGATCTTCCGCCTCCACTTGGTTCGGGAGCTTCTCCAGAGCGCGGCCGAACGTGCCGCCGAAGGGTTGCCCACCGATCGGATGCAGGTCGTCCTGCAGCTGGATCACTCGACGGAGCTGCTCCTGGTAACGCTCCTCCCCTTGGCCGGGAAGCACCCTCGACGACAGGACAACCTCCCCGTGCTCCTCGGCCAGCTCATCGAGGCTGAGCCCAGCCTCGCGTCTCATCGTCCGGCCATCGAGAGGATCCGGCGTCTGAGGGATCGGGTCCAGCATGACGGTCTGATCCCCTCCTCCGAGGATGCGCGGACCGCCGCCCTGGAGACGGAGAGCTTCGCCAGGGCGGCCGTCCGCGCGATCCTGGGACGCGAGCTTGAGGAGCTGACGCTCGTCTCGCTCGTGAAGGACGAGGAGATCGCCGAGCGCCTCCGCCGAGCTGAGGAGTTCCTCAAGAGCGCGCACCACCGGGCGGCGATCGAAGAGGCCGCCGTCGCCTTCGAGCTCGGTAGCAGGAAAATCCTGGCAGAGGCGATCCCCCTCACGCGAGCGTTGAGCGGGAGGGAGACCGCGGGTCGGTTCCTTCGGGAGATCGGAGAGGCGGCTCGCCGAGCGGCCTCGACGAGCAGAAGGAACCCTGAGCTCGCCGAGTTCGCCCGGCGCTTCGCCGATGAGCTTCGAGATCGCGAGTTCTGGTTGCGTGACCTGCTCGAACCGCTGGGACGTCCGCTCCTGCTGGCTGAACTGGGGATCCCGCTCCGTGACTTCCGGAGGTTCGACGAGATCGCGCCGGAGGTCGTTCTCACCGTGGGCGATGACGCTCGTACGTACGCCCCCGAAGAGTGGACGCCTTCGAGAGAGGAAGCTGCCTACGCGCTCGATTTCGCGACCCGCGCCCTGCTCGTGCTCGAGAAGTGGGTGGAGGAGCACCCCAGCCTCAGGACGCGCCGGGCGTGAGGCCCGGGCATGGTACCCACCCAGCCCTCGAGGTCCCGTCCGGGCACGACACCCGAACGTCGCGCTGTCGGCTCTGCTTCAAGTGTTCCACCCTGCGACCGCCGTCCGGACGCCTCCTCTTCGGTGGTCGCCGGTCAGCGGACCGCCCCCGCGTTGACCACGTCAACTGCTCGGGCCTAGAATCCGGGCCGCCGGTGAGACGAGGGCGGGCGTGGACAGGCCGATCAGGGTAACCGTCACCCACAGGGGCCGTTCATGGACGGCCAAGGCGCGAGCGATCCCCGGCTGCTCAGCTCGGGGCAGCACCAGGGAAGAGTGCCTGTCGAAGCTCGTGGCCAGGGCCCGGGAGCTGCTGGGGGGCGATGCCGCTTTCCTCTTCGAGGAGGAGCCGCCGGCCCTGGTCGGGATCTCCGAGGCGGCCGAGCTCCTCGGCTGGGACCGGAGGAAGGTCGCCGTCTACGCCTCCCGAGGACAGCTCCCTCCGCCCGTGGCCCACCTGGCGGGAGGGAAGGTGTGGCGGCGTGCGGACATCGAGGCGTACCGGGCCCGCCAGGAGATCGATCGCGCGGCCTCCCCCAGGACCGGACGCCGGAGGAGGACCGCCTGATGGGGCTGCAGGTGGTGAACCAGGACACGGTCCTCGATCGGGCCCTGGAGCTCGCCCGGGGGGCCAAGCGGCGCATCTGGATCACCTCACCCTGGATCACCTCGAGGGCGGTGAACCTGCTCCTGCAGGACGCCCTGCCTCGGGTCCGGGCCGACGAGCTCGAGGTCCGGATCGTCTACCGGGTGAAGGAGCCCACTGACCTGGAGATCACGGACCTCGACGCCCTGAAGGCGCTGGAGGATGCTGGCTGCCAGGTCCGCTACTCGACCCGCCTCCACGCCAAGCTGGTCCTGGTGGATGAGAGGGCCGCCATCGTCTCCTCCTCCAACCTCACGGCGGCGGCCGGGTTCGGGCTCGACCTGCCAGCCACCTGGCGGAACGAGGAGCTCGGCGTCCTGGTCGAGGACGAGCCCGAGGTCCTGGCCGAGCTCGAGGGGCAGTTCCTCGGCATCTGGGAGGCGGCGACCTCCATCGGGCCCGAGACCGTCGGGATCGCCATGGACTTCCCCTCGGTCCGCTCGTTCAGCTTCGTCGCGATCCGCGAGGTCCGCCTCGGGGAGTACGCCACCGCCCGGGATCCGGGCGGCGAGCCCGTGATCGGCCGCATCGCGGAGGTGACGGCCTACAACCGCTCCTTCCCCCGGATGAACGAGGCGATGTGGGTCACCCAGGGCTACGCGCCCCCGGGCGAGCAGCGGGGCCCCGTGGAGGTCCCCGACCTCCAGTCGCTCTTCTCCCACCCCTCCAAGGAGCACGGGTTCCTCGTGGCGAAGACCTTCTTCGAGCCGGAGTCGGTGTTCCGGATCGCGAAGGTCGAGGTCCTCAAGCACCTCCGGGGCGACCGGCTCGTGGCACCCTCGGTCCCGGTCGCGCCGGGATCCGACGTGACCAGGGCCTCCCCCGACCTCCTCCGGATGTTGCTCGGGGAGGGCGACGTCCCGATCGGGTCCGTGCTCCACCACCCGGAGGTCGGGGTCTTTCTCCGGGGGCGGGAGATCCTCTCCACGCACCTGGCCGTCCTCGGGATGACCGGGTCGGGCAAGTCGAACGCCTTGAAGATCCTCGTGCGGAACCTCCTGGCGACCCCCGGCTACGAGGACGTCCGGGTGGTGGTCATCGACACCCACGGCGAGTACGCGCCGGTCGCCGATTCACTCGGTCCCGGCCCGGTGGTCCTCGACGTCGAGCTCCGGAGGAGCCTCCTGGACGAGCAAGTGGTCAAGGACCTCCTGCGCCTCCCGCGCAGGGACGAGGGCCTGATGCAGAAGCTGGCCGAGACGGCCGACCGGCTGCCGGAGGACGCCTCGGTCGAGGACCTCGTCGCGGCCCTCGAGGCCGAGGCCACCCTCGGGGGCCCGGCGGCTGCCAAGCTCCGGCGCCTCGCCGAGGTCGCGCGGGGCCGGGAGGGACCTGTGCCTGCGGCCCGAGGAAGGGGCGCGGATCGTCCGATCGGGCGGCGGGCCCGAGGACCTCGCCGCCCCGGGCCTCTACCTCCTCGACCTCCGGGCCACCGCCGAGCTCGAGGCCCGAGCGGCGAAGGCGGCGGCCCTGATGCGGCACGTCTTCCAGAGGGGCAAGGAGACGGGCGGCGCCCAGCCCGCCCTGGTGGTCGTGGACGAGGCCCAGAACTACGCGCCCGAGCAGCAGACCGGATGGCTCGCCAGGGCCCGCCCCTCGTTCGACGCCATCTTCGCCATCGCCTCGGAGGGCAGGAAGTTCAACGTCGGCCTGGTCGTGTCGACCCAGCGCCCGGCCCGGCTGAACAAGGACGTGCTCAGCCAGTGCAACACCCACATGATCTTCCGGGTGGGGAACGTGGAGGACCTGGCCGCGATCGCAGGGAGCTTCGAGGCCGCGAGCCAGCCGCTGCTCGCCGAGCTGCCCGGGTTCGACACCGGCGTCTGCGTGGTGGGCGGCACCGCGGTGGGGATGGTCACGCGGGTCGAGGTGCCCCTGTTCCGCCCGAAGGAGGGAAGTGGGTAGTGGGTGCCCAGACGTACGCCGCCAACCTTCAGAACGTGGGCCTCGTCGCTGGCGATACACAGGTGCTCCTCTCCGCGTACGTCGAGCTCGACGACTGGACGAAGGTCCGCCGGCTCGCTTTGGAGCAGAACCTCCTCGGCAAGCGCTCGACCACCACCGTGCGGCACATCCTGAAGGTGGTAGCCCGCAGGTACCTCAAGGGCCCGGAGTGGCTCCCGGATGCCCGGTCTGCGGGGGCCTTCTTCGCCCAACCCTCCGTCCCGTCCCGCGCCAAGGTCCAGGTCGCGTTCCTCTACACCGTGGCCGAGGACCTCCTCGTCCAGGCGTGCTTGGAATCCCTGGTCGTGGGTCGCCCCCGACCCCGCTCCGGGACCTACCTCCACTTGGACGACGTCCTCGCCTTCCTCCGAGGCCTGGAGGGCGAGCACCCCGAGGTGGCTCGGTGGCGCCCCTACCTCCGGCGACGGTGGGCCTCGGGGTTCCTGTCCCTCCTCCGCGACGGTGGCTTCATGGAGCCCGCACCCTCGTGGACGCTCGCCGATCCCGTCATCCTGCCCGAGGCCTTCGGCTTCGTCTTCCCCTGGCTCGCCGAGCGCACCGGGTCCGCCCGATCCGCCCTCGACCACCGCGCGCTCGCCTGGTGGGGCTTGGACGCGGGCGAGCTGCGCGAGCTGCTGTCGGCGGGGCAGGACCGGGGCTGGTGGCGCTACGCGGCCGCCGGTTCGATGCTGGAGTTCCAGCCCCTCGGGCCTCCCGGAGGTGCCCTCACCCATGCCCTGGGGTAGCGCCTCCTTCGAACGGCTGCGCGCCGAGGTGGAGGCCTCCCTGCGCGGCGCCCGGCCCCCGGGGGGCGTCCCCTTCTTCGTGTTCGTCTACGACCCGGCCGAGGAGGTCCGCTGCCTCCGCCGGTTCGAGGCCGCGGCCCGGGCCTTCCAGGGAGCCGGGTTCGCGGTGCAGGTGGTCTACCTCGGTCACCTCCTCGCCCGGGTGCTCCAGGGGACCCTCTACCTCGGGGAGGCAGGCAGGAGGGCGGAGGCCCGGGACCGGGCGAGGCTCCTCCGGGAGCTGGCGAGACCAGAAGGGCTCCCGGCGAGGATCACCGCCGCCCTGCTGGACGGCGTGGAGGGGATCTGCGAGCCCCTCCGGGCCGGCTCCCAGGAGCGGTGCGCGATCCTCCTGCGGGCGGGAGCCCTCTTCCCCTTCGTGCACGTGTCCCAAATCCTCGACGCCCTGGAGAACCGGACGGGCTGGACGGTGGTGGTCCCGTTCCCCGGGGGGCGCCACCCGGAGAGGCCGGAGACCTTGCGGTTCCTGAACGAGACCGACGGCCCCTACTACCGGGCCAGGATCATCGGATGACGGGAGAGAGGATGAAGATCGCCGAGCTGTTCGCCAAGGATCCCTGCCGGAGGATCGAGCCGATCATCAGGGCGGGTGAGCGCGACCCCGAGGTCCTCGGCCACGAGCTCGAGGAGTATGTCGTTACCGAAGAGATCGACGGGTACCTCAGGGAGCTCCTCGCACAGTTCATCGAATCGCGACCGGGCCGGCGGCCCGACGGGGTCTGCGCTTGGGTGAGCGGGTGGTTCGGGTCCGGCAAGAGCCACTTCCTCAAGTTCCTGGGGGCGATCCTGGCCGACCTCCCGCTGAAGCTGCCCTCCGGGGGGCAGGTGGGCGCCACCTCGTACCTCTGCCGCAAGTGGAACCTGCCGTTCGAGGCCCACCTCGGCGAGCTCAAGACCCGGGTGGTGTTCGTGAACCTCCTGGGCTACGTGAGCGGGGAGACCCCCGGGCTCTCCCAGATCGTCTACCGGGGCCTCATGGCCGAGAGCGGCTACGCCGACGAGCCCTGGGTGGCGGAGATGGAGCGCGTCCTCGCCCGCAGGGGACTCTACGACCGGTTCCGCGAGGAGGTGGAGGCGAGGGCGGGGATGCCCTGGGAGGAGGCGCGCACCCAGCCGTTCGTGGCGGCCCCCGTCCATGGCGCAGGCCCTGGTCGCGATCGACCCCGACATGTGGCCGTCCGTCGAGGAGGCCGAGCGGCACGTCGACCGGCAGGGGCGGATCACGATCAACCCGAACTGGCTGGCCGAGCGCCTCAAGGAGGAGGCCCAGAGCATCGACCCGGAGACCGGACGGCTCGTGGTGCTCCTCGACGAGGTCGGGCTCTACATCGGGGACCAGCAGGACCGCTACCTCGAGCTCAAGGCGATCGCGGAGAACCTCGCCCGGGCCGACATCTACGGGAAGGTGTGGCTCGTCGTCACCTCCCAGGAAGCACCCGAGCTGAAGATCCAGGCCGTCGTGGCACGGCGGGAGGAGCTGGAGTGGCTCCGGGACCGCTTCCCCCTCAAGTTCGCCCTGACCCCGGAGAACATCGAGACCGTCGTCCGGGAGCGCCTCCTGAAGAAGACCGAGGAGGGGAGGGCGACCGTGCGGGCGGCCGCGACGGGAGCCTTGGGGGCGCTGTCGCTCGGCGCCACCATCACGGGCGCCCGCCGCCACCGTGAGATCTTCGAGCCCCCCGAGCCGGACCGCCTGGTCGAGACCTACCCCTTCCTCCCCTACCAGGTCCGCCTCACCACCGAGATCCTCGGCCAGCTCCGCGGCCGGGACGCCGGGGCCGAGGGGCTCACCGGGAGGGAGCGGGCCATCCTGGCGGTGGCCCAGTCGGCGCTCTGCGGGTCGGCCCTCGCGGGGAGCGAGGTCGGGCCCCTGGTCACCTTCGAGCACATCTTCGATGCCATCGTGGGGGACACCCGGGCCGTGCCGAGCGCCCACGAGGCCGAGATCCGCGAGCTGGCGGCCCTCGGATCCCGGGACGGGGTTTCCGTGCAGGCCGTGGCCAAGACCCTGTACCTCCTCCAGCGGGTGCCGGAGTGGGTGCCGGCGACCGCGGAGAACCTGGCGGCCCTCCTCTACCCCGGCCTGGACGCGAGGGGCGAGGACGTCCTGACGGGGGTGCGGGCCGCCCTGGCCGAGCTCGTCGAGCGGCACTACGTGGGCGAGCGGGAGGGGGTCTTTCGCTTCCTCCTCCCCACCGAGCGGACCTTCGAGGAGGACGTCGAGCGCGCCCGGCGGAACCTCACGGCCGCGCAGCGGCGACGCCTCGGTCTCGAGGTCCTCCGTGAGCTCCTCGCGGATCTCACCAAGCACCGGTTCCAGGGGGGCATCCGGGTCTTCGACGTCCGGTTGGAGGTGGACGGCGAGACCCTCAACCCCAAGGGCCACCTCACCCTCGTCGTGCGCTCCCCGCTCGCCGCGGAGGCCGAGGACCCCGATGAGATCGAGCGGACCCGGAGCCCCGGGGCCCGTGACACGGTCTGGTGGCTGAGTGAGCCCTCCGCGGAGCTCGTCTCCTTGGTGGATCGCATCCTGGCCATGGAGACGGTCCTCGGCCGGCCGGAGGCGGGGGGGCCGGAGGGCGCCGAGTTCCGCCGGGAGCGGGAACGGGAGAAGGAGACCCTCCGGCACACCACGCTCCCCTCGCGGCTCCGGGAGGCCCTGGCGCAGGGCGCGCTCATCGCCGTCGGCGCCCGTCGGAACCTGCGGCCCGAGGACTGGGAGCGGTCCGTGCGCGCCGCCCTCGAGGAGCGGGCGGAGGAGGTCTTCTTCGAGTTCCCCGCGGGGGCCGCCTCGGTGAGGGACGAGGACGTCGGCCGGATCCTCAGCTGGCGGGGGGGAGCGCTCCCCGAGTGCTACCGGCACCTGGGGGTCGTCGAGGACGGGAGCATCCGGGAGGACGGCCCCCTGCTCTCGCGGGTGCTCGCGGAGCTGAAGCGGCGGGCGGAGGCGCACGAGCCGCTCCGCGGCCCGGACCTCGCCGAGCACTTCGACCGGCCGCCCTACGGCTGGGACGAGCGGGTGGTGCGCCTGGCCCTCGCTTCCCTCCTCCGCCACGGCGCCATCGAGGTCCGGACCCCGCAGGGGACGTTCCGCTCGCCCACCGACCCCGGCCGCCGTGCGGGCCCTGACGAACCGGCCGGCGTTCCGGGAGGCCTCCTTCCACCCCGCGCAGGTCCTCAGCGACGAGCAGCGTCGAGAGGCCCGGGACCTCGTGGCCGAGTGGTTCGGGGCCATCCGGGAGACCCCCGAGGAGATCGACGACGCCCTCCGCCAGGGGCTCGCCGAGGCCGAGCGGGAGGCGGGCCGCCTCTCCACCCGTCTCGCGGACTTCCGGCTGGGCGGCGCGGAGGTGGTGCGAGGGCTCGCCGCCCTGGCGCGCGAGGTCCTCGAGCTCCCGACCGCCACCTCCCGGCTGCTGGCCGTCCTCGAGGGGGCCACCCGGGCGGAGATGGGCGACCGCCTCTCGCTGCTCACCAGGCTCAGGGAGTGGGAAGCGGCGGGCGGCTTCGAGCAGGCGGGCGAGATCCGGACCTTCCTGGCCGCGGCCGCGGGCATCGACCACGGATCGGCGGAGCGGCTCGGGGCCCTCCTCGGGAGCGAGGACGTGCCCGCGGCCTGGCCCGAGCTCTACCAGGCCTACCAGGCGGCCCTCGCCGCGTACGAGGTCTCATACCGGGAGGCTCACACGGAGGTCGCGAACCGGGTGGGCGCGTTCGTGAAGGAACTCGAAGAGCACCCCGAGGGCGGTGACGTTCACGAGGACATCGCGCGGCTCAGGGCCCTTGGCTGCAGCGAGGAGGAGCCCAAGGTCCGGGTCGCCCCCTTCCGCTGCCGCGCCTGCCGGCGGAGCCTCCCGGACCTCCAGCGCGACCTCCTGCTCGCGGGCGAGCTCCGCTCCCAGATCCTCCGCCGGATGCAGGCCGCGCGCATGGGCGGACGCGCCGCGGGCGGCCACCTCGAGCCCTTCCGGGCCAAGGCCACCCTCACCACGGCCGAGGAGATCGCGCCCCTCACCGCCGGGCTCGAGGCCTACGCCGAGGAGGCCCTGAAGGACGGGCCCATCGAGGTGGAGATCACCGCCAGGCCGGAGGGGGACGGCTGATGACCGGTCTCCCCGACGCGCGTCGGGAGTCGCTCCGCCGGCTCATCCGCGAGGCCCGCCGGAGGGCCGAGAAGGCCTACGAGGATCGCCTGAGGGCGCTCGGGCTCTGGACGACCTGCTCGCAGCAGCACCGGCACGGCAGGGACTGCTACCTGGTTCCCCAGGACCGGCTGAACCTCTCACCGGAGGACCGGGACACCCGAGCGGCGCTCGAGGCCGCCCTGGAGCGGGAGGAGGTCGGCTTCCCCCACCTCCTTCCCTCCGAGCGGGCACCACTCGCCGTCCTCCGGCTGGTCCGGGGGGCCGCCTTCACCCTGCTGAACCGACTGGCCGCCCTCCGGGCCATGGAGGTCCGGGGCCTGGTCACGGAGACGGTGGTCCGTCGGCCTGCCTACGGTGGGCGGAGCCTGCGGGAGTACCGCATCGCCCAGGCCGAACCGGGGCTCCCCCCCGACCGGGTCACCGATCGGGCCCTCCGGGAGGGGTTCGCCGAGGCTGCCCGCGAGATCGGGGCCCTGTTCGATCCCGACGACCCCTACGGCCTGCTCCTCCCCGATCCGCGGTCCCTGCGGGAGCTGCTCCGCCTCCTCGGGGAGGACGTCACCGAGGTGGACTGGAGGGCCGACGACGTCCTGGGCTGGATCTACCAATACTACCAGGATGAGGCCAGGGAGGGCTTCCGCGGCGGGCGCGGGCGCGGCAAGCGCCGGGCGGCGGACGCCGACGAGATGGCCGCCATCAACTGCCTCTATACCCCCCACTGGGTGGTCCGGGCCCTCGTGGACAACAGCCTCGGGCGGCTCCTCCTCGAACAGCAGGAGAGGCTCGAGGAGGCAACGAGCCACCGGTGGAGCGAGGAGGAGCTGAGGCAGGCCCAGGGCGAGACCGTGGCGGAGTTCTGCCGCTACCTCGTCCCGCCCCCCGCGCCCCCCGATCCGCGCCCGCCGAAGCCCCTCCGGGAGATCCGGGTCCTCGACCCCGCCTGCGGGAGCGGCCACTTCCTGATCTACGCCTTCGACGTGCTGTGGCGGGCCTACCGGGAGGCGGAGCCCGACGTCCCGCCCGAGGAGCACGCAGCCACGATCCTGGAGCGGAACCTCTTCGGGATCGACATCGACCTCCGGGCCTGCCAGCTCGCCGCCCTGGGCCTGTACCTCAAGGCCAAGGAGTACGCGCCGGGATTCAGGCCCCGGGTCCTGAACGTGGTCTGCGCCGACGCCCGCATCCTGGACGGCGAGCGACGGCAGGCGTTCCTGCGGCACCTGGGGGACGACAAGCCTCTCCAGCGGGTGGCCGAGCGCCTGCTCACCGACCTCCGGTACACGGCCGAGATCGGGAGCCTCCTGCGCGTGCGGGAGCCGTTCGAGGCCCTGTTCCGGCAGCGCCGGACCCGAGAAGCCGGGCAGGCTGCTCTCGTGGAAGTGGGACCCGAGCAGCTGCGGCTGGAGGGGGTGATCCCGCGGGAGCGGACCCTCGGGGAGATCCTCGAGGCCCTCCGAGCCTTCGAGCGCGAGGCGG
The DNA here is from genome assembly GCA_026003015.1 of Actinomycetota bacterium. Taxonomy (GTDB): domain Bacteria; phylum Actinomycetota; class UBA4738; order UBA4738; family HRBIN12; genus BPGL01. The sequence goes on from BPGL01000001.1 coordinate 1,208,785, forward strand.
TGGAGCGCTCGGACATGGGGGGCCGTCTGTTCGCCGCCGACGCCGAACGCTCGCTGGGCCTCCTCTCCTTGCTTTCCCAGCGCTACGACGTGGTCCTGATGAATCCGCCCTACAACAAGCGCCAGGAGCTGCCCGCGGCCACCCGCGAGTACCTCTCCGAGCGCTTCGGACGGACCCACCACAACATCTACGCGGCCTTCATCGAGCAGGCCGTGGATCTCGCGGGGCCCGGCGGCTTCGTGGGGATGCTCACGCCCCTCGCCTACATGTACCTCGGCCAGCTTCGCCCGCTCCGGGCCGAGATCATCGGCGCCGAGGCTCCGCCGGAGCTCGTCCTCGAGTTCGGCTGGGACATCCTGGACCCGGCCCAGATCCAGACCGCCGGGACGGTACTGCGGAAGGTGGACGAGCCTTCCGATCTAGGTCGTCCCCGTACCTTCTTCGATCTCACCGCGCCCCGCGGGAGCGCGGCCAAGGAGGAGGCCTTCGTCTCCGCGCTCGCTGCCCTCCGCCGGGGGAAGGAGCCGCAGAGCCGGTACGTCGCCTCCCTCGAGGAGCTCGCCCAGGTCCCAGGGTCCCCCTACGCCTACTGGGCGCCGGCGGGGCTGCGGCGGGCGTTCTCCCGGTTCCCGCCCCTCGACCGGGACAACGCGAGGAAGCGGAAGGCGGAGAAAATCGCCGACGTCAAGCAGGGGCTGGCCACCGCGGACGACGCCCGGTTCACCAGGCGGTGGTGGGAGGTGCCCGTCGAGCAGATCGGCCGGGGCCGTCGGTGGGCCCCCTTCGTCAAGGGCGAGGAGTACGCCCGCTACTACCACGACCCGAGCCTCGTGGTGCTGTGGGAGGACGGCGGGAAGGAGCTCCGTGAGTTCGAGCGGTCGGTGATCCGCAACCCTGACTTCTACTTCCGGGAGGGCCTGACCTGGCAGCGAATCAGCGTGAGCCAACGCACGAGAACCCGATACCTGCCGCCCGGCTCCATCTTTGATGCCAACGGACCGTCAATCTTCCTCGCCGACCCCAGCCGGCCGGCCATCTTCGCTCTCCTAGGAATCGTGAACTCCTCCCTCGCCAACCTCGCCATGTTGATGCTCACTCCGGACCGGAGCTGGCAGGCGGGCCAGGTGAGCTTCCTCCCCATCGCCCCGGCGGCCCTCGAAAGCGAAGAACTCGCCCGTGCAGCCCAGGAGATCCACGACCTCCTCGCCGCCTGGGGCACCGGGGAGGAGACCTCCACCCGGTTCGTCGCCCCGCGCCTGCTCCAGGTCGCCTTCCGGCTCCCCGAGCGACCCGGGACCGGCCACCCCCTGGCCCAGGGCTTCGCCTGGCCGAGCTGGGATTCGTGGCGGGCGATCGCCTCGCTCACCGGCTCCCCGGAGATGCCCCTCGGGGATCTCCTGTCCATCCTGGCCGAGCGGCGGAGGTTTCTTGCGGCCAGGGTCAGCGAGCTGGAGGAGGCGGTGGACCGGGAGGTCTTCCGCTGCTACGGCCTGGAGGAAGAGGCCCCCGCCATCCTCGATGCCCTCCGGCGCCGGCTGGGCCTCGGAGCCGAGGAGGACGAAGGGGAGGAGGACGAAACGGTCGAGGACGTGGCCGAGGCCTCGGACGACGACCTCGACGAGGTGCGGCGGCTCCTCTCCTACTACGCCAGGCAGGCTATCGAGGCCTCGCCCCAACCGGTCGTCCCCCTCGACCCCCGGGCCCCGGGCAACCTCGTCGCGGAGGTGAGGGAGCTGATCCGTGCCGACTGGGGGGAGGAGCGGTCCCCCCGGCTCGAGGACGAGGTCCACGAGCTCCTGGGATGCTCCCTCGAGGACTGGCTCACCCACGAGTACTTCCCCTTCCACGTGCGCCTGTACCGGAACCGCCCGATCTCCTGGCTGCTGTGGTCGGCGCCCCGGGGCCGGGGGCGAGCTCGGCGGCCGACCTTCGCCTGCTTCGTCGACTACCGCAGGCTGACCGAGGACACGCTCCGGGTGGTCCGCGGCAGGCTCCTGGCCCGCTCCCTGGACCAGCTCAGGGCGGAGGCCGAGCGCCTCGAGCGGGAAGCGACGGAGGCGCGGATCGCCGAGGACCGGCAGGCGGCCCGCGTGGCCCGGGCGGCCGAGGATGCCCGGGCCAGGGTGGGGGAGCTCGAACGCTACGACGCGAGGCTCGCCGCGCTCCTCGCCCCGACGGGGGAGGCGGACCCGGACCCTGAGGCATCGTGGCTCGAGCGCATGGTGTGGAGCGTGCGAGCGAAGGGCTACCGGCCGGACCTCGATCTCGGCGTCCTCGTCAACATCACGCCGCTGCGGGAGGCGGGGGTCCTCCACCCTGCGGCGGAGCGGGTGAGGTAGCGTGGCGAGCCTCGTCGATGCCCTCCGCGGGATCCTCGTGGACAGGACGAGGCGCCGACCGGTCGTGGTCTGGTACGACCCCTCGGGGACCCTGGCGAGCGCCCTCCGACAGGCCGCCCCCGATGGCGTCGGGATCCTGGAGCACCAGGGTTCCTACCTCGAGCTGCGGGCGCGCTTCGAGGAGGCCGATCCGGGTCTCGAAAGGCGCTGGCTCATCTACGTCCCCGAGCCGCGTCCCCACCCCTCCTGGCTCCGGGACCTGGAGCTCGCCGGCGACCTGCTCGAGCTCGGCCTGGACGGGCTGGTCTCGGAGGCGTTCGGTCTCGCGCTCACGCCCAGGCTCCGGGCCCTCCTGGGGGGCCGCCCCGGTCGGGTGCTGGCGGCGCGGTGGGAGGAGCTCGTGCCCCCCGCCCCGACGACGACCGATCTCGAGCGGGCCTTGGTGGCGGCGGCCCTGGACCTCGGCGCCGACGCCCGCCTCAAGGAGGTCGTGATCGAATACGTCTCGCGCCCCGACGCGCCCGCCCGCCTGGGCCGCCTGGACCTGCATCCGGAGCTCCGCCACCTGCTCGAGGTGGAGGGGGGGCTGGGGGGTCTTCCCGAGGGCGAGGTCCCCGAGCAGCGGGTGGCCGCCGCGCTGCTCCTCTCGGAGGCGGCGGTCCGAGGGGGGATCGACCCGCAGGCCTTCGGTGAGGCCCTGCCCTCGGCCGAGCGGCGCCCCCAGTGGTGCTCCTGGGCGGAGGCCTGGATGCAGCGGGCCGATGACCGCTCCTTCCGGGCCTGGTCGGAGAAGATCGGCAGGCTGTACCGGATCCGGGAGCACCTCGCCGGACCGGGAGCCGTGGAGGTGAAGGCCTTCGCCGAGGCCGACGAGGTCCTGCTCGAGGCGGCGGGCGAGCTCCTCGAGCGCGGCGAGCGAGGCCGGCTGCGGGAGGTCGCCGAACGCCGGCGCGAGACCTACTGGGCCCGGGCGGCGGAAGCGCGGGGGGAGCCGCTCCCGTGGAGCACCGTGGTGGCGGCCCTGGACCTCCTCGAGGGGGTGGAGGCGGCCACGGCGGTGCTCTCGGAGAGGGAGGCCTGGTCCCTGGACGAGCTGCTCGGCGCCTACGGCGGCGACGTGGGGTGGTGGCGACTGGATGACGCCTACCGCCGGCTCGAGGCGGGGTGGAGCCGGCTCCCCGAGGGCCTCGCCGCAGGCCTCGGGATCCCCGCCGCCCGGGCCTACGGCACCTTCCTCGACCTCCTGGGGATCGCCGCCGCCCGTGCGCTGGAGGCCTGCGCCCGGTGGTCGGCAGAGGGGTGGGAGACCCAGCGCGCCGTGGCGGCCAGGGCCCTGGGCGACGGGAGCCGGGTGGCCCTGGTCCTCGCCGACGCCCTCCGATTCGACCTGGGCCACCTCCTCGCCGAGCGCCTACGCGCCCGGGGACTCGCGGTGGAGACGATCCCCACCCTGGCGGACCTCCCCTCCGTGACCCAGGTCGGCATGGCCGCCACCCAGTCGCCAGCGTGGGAGGAGCGGGAGCCCGTCATCGAGCGCGGAGCCTTCTACCCCCGGCTGGGAGGCGCCCCGGTCCGGAGCCGCGAGGACCGGCTCGCCCAGCTCCGCACCCGCTTCCCGCGGGCGACCGCTGTGGAGCTGGACGCGGTCCAGCAGGCCCGCGCCATCCCCCGGGCCAGCCCGTTGGTGGTCTACGCGGGGGCGGTGGACGAGCAGGGCGACTCGCTGCCCCAGGTGGGTCTGGACATCTTCGAGCGACTCGTGGGCGGGATCGCGGACGGGGTCGAGAAGCTCCTCGCCGCCGGGTACGCGAAGGTGGTGGCGATCCCCGATCACGGGTTCCTGCTGGTGCCGCGGGAGCACGACCTACGGAGGGTGGAGGCGAGGAGCGGGGACGCGGCGACGGCCCGGGCCCGCCGGTACGTGGTCGGCCGGCCCGCCGACTCCGAGGGGATGGTACGGGTCCCCCTCTCCCGCCTGGGCTGGCGGGGCGAGGGGGCGGCGAGCTTCCCACGGGGGCTCGCTGTCGTGTCCATCCCGGGGGAGGTCCCCCGCTTCTTCCACGGTGGTCCCATGCCCCAGGAGGTCGCCGTCCTCAGCGTGATCTGCCGCCGTCCCGAGGCGGCGGCCGCGCCGGTCGGCGTCCGCCTGGTGGGCCCCGAGCACATCGAGACGACCCGCCCCAGGTTCGCCCTCCAGGGGGAGACCGAGGAGCTCCTCGCCCGGCCGAGGCGCGTGCGGGTCGTGGTCAGGCTGGAGGACCGGATCGTCGGAGAGTCGGAGCCTGCGGAGATCGCAGGGGGGCAGCGGACCGAGGTGACGGTCAGGCTGGAGCGCTACGGTAGGCACGTCGAGGTCCTCGTGGAGGACGTGGAGACGCGGGAGGTGCTCGCCGAGCAGACCCTCCCGGTGGAGCTGCCCCCCGGATACGAGGGTTTCGACCTCTGAGGAAGGCGGGGTGAGAGGGTCGTGGCGACGGAGGCGGTGAGGATCGATCCGCTCGACGAGAAGATCCTGGGGCTGTTCCCTGGCAAGGTGGTCCGGAAGGACCTCGTGGGTCCCCTCAAGGGCGAGTTCAACGTCCCCACCTACGTCCTCGAGTACCTGCTGGGGAGGTTCTGCTCCTCGGCCGATCCCCGGGTCGTGGAGGAGGGCCTCCAGGAGGTCCGCCGCACCCTCACCGAGAACTACGTCCGGCCCGATGCGCCCGAACTGTTCAAGTCCCAGGTCCGGGAGCGGGGGCACGTACCGCGTGATCGACAAGGTCCGGGTCCGCCTGTACGAGACGGAGGACAAGTACTGGGGAGAGCTGGTCAACCTGGGCGTGAACCGCGTCCACATCGGGGAGGAGTGGCTCCGCAGGTACGAGCGCCTGCTGGCCGGCGGGATCTGGGCCGCCGTGGACCTCGAGTACGACCCGATGCTCACGGACGCCCGGGGGGCGATCCGGCCGTTCGTCATCCGCCAGGTCCGCCCGATCCAGCTCGCCGGGGTCGGTTTGGACGAGGTCCGCGAGAAGCGGGCCATGCTCTCCCGGGACGAGTGGCGGGACCTGATCCTGCGCTCCGTGGGTCTGGAGCCCGCGGCCCTCACGGAGCGGATGAAGATGCTCTACCTGCTCCGCCTCGTCCCCTTCGTGGAACGCAACTACAACCTGGTCGAGCTCGGGCCCCGTAACACCGGCAAGAGCTACGTGTACCGGGAGCTCTCCCCCTACTCGATCCTCGTCTCCGGCGGCGAGGCCACCGTGGCCTCCCTCTTCGTCCACCTCGGCACGGGTCGGATCGGCATGGTGGGGATGTGGGACGTCGTGGCCTTCGACGAGGTCGCGGGCCTGCGTCGCCTCAAGGACGCCACCGCCATCCAGATCCTCAAGGACTACATGGAGGCGGGGAGCTTCTCCCGGGGCAGGGACGAGATCCAGGCCAACGCCTCCATGGTGTTCGTCGGGAACCTCAACGTGGACGTCGATACGGCGGTGCGGACCTCGCACCTGTTCACGCCCTTCCCCAAGGAGATGCAGGATCTCGCGCTCCTGGACCGGATCCACGCCTACCTCCCGGGCTGGGAGCTGCCCAAGATGCACAGCCAGTTCATCGGGAGGAACTACGGCTTCGTCGTCGACTACCTGGCCGAGATCTTCCGGGGCCTTCGCGAGCTGCCGGTGGCCCATCTGCTGGACAAGCACTTCCGCCCCGGGGCCTCCTTGAACCGCCGCGACGAGAAGGCGGTCCGCCGCACCGTCTCCGGCCTCGTGAAGCTGCTGCACCCGGACGAGCAGGTGTCCAGGGGGGAGCTCGAGGAGTACCTGGTCTTGGCCATGGAGGTACGGCGCCGGGTGAAGGAGCAGCTCAAGCGGATGGGCGGCATCGAGTTTTGGGACACCCACTTCTCCTACGTGGATGTGGACTCGGGAGCGGAGAAGGCCGTGGGCGTGCCCGAGCAGCGGGCCGTTGGCCTCATCCCCACCGACCTCCTTCCGTCCGGGGTCGTGTTCTCGGCCAGCGCCGACCCCACGAGCGGCAAGACCGGGATCTTCCGGCTCGAGGTGGCGGCCGTGAAGGGGGGCACGGGGTACGCGGTCACGGGGTCGAGCGGACGGACCGTGCGCGAGGCGGCCCGGACCGCCTACGACTACCTCCGGACGCACTGGCACGAGCTCGCGGTGGAGAAGCCCTTGGATGGCCACCAGCTGAACATCCAGGTCGTCGACCTGCAGCGGGCGGAGGGGCTGACCCCTTCCTCGATGGCGTTCGCCGTGGCGGTGGTGTCCGCCATGCTGGACCGTCCCGTGGCGGGGGGCACGGTGGTCCTGGGGGACATCACGGTGGGAGGGGCCACGCTCGCGGTGACGGGCTTCCCCGACTGCCTCCAGGCGGTCGCCGAGCAGGGCGCTCGGAGGGCCCTCATCCCGATCGAGAACGCGGGCGAGCTCCCGAGCCTCCCCCAGGAGATCCTCAGCAAGCTCGATGTCGCCTTCTACAAGGACCCCAAGGATGCGGTGCTCAAGGCGCTGGGCCTGTGAGTACTACGACGGGGCCTGCGCGTCGGGCATCGGGACGCGCATCACCGGCGCGACGAACCGTGGAAGCTGCGCGCGGTTGAGCGTGCTGGCGAGGTACTCTCGCCAGTAGGGCCAGGCGTTGAAGACGGCGTTCCAGTGCGCGAACTGCTCGATGTCGGAACGCCTCAGCCGCTCTTCCGATTTCACCGAGTAGAGGAGTCGGAACCGAGCGACGAGCGTGTACGGTGGTCGCCCCTCGAAGACCGTCCCGAACGTCAACGCGCATCCCAGCAGGGCTTGATCGTCGTCGATGCTCCACTCGACGCTGATCCCGATGTCCGGCGTCTGCTCGCCAACCGCCTCTCGGGGAAGGGGATCGTCATCCGCTCGATCGAAGTGGGCACCGAGGAGCTCCACCCCGAGGATATCCACGCAACGGGCGACCCGTCCGACGGCCGCCGGGTCGTAGGTCGGCGGCGGGCCGGGCTTCCCGCGACGGATACGTCGCCGGACCGTTGCGCTCGTGCCTTGCCCGCCCCTGGCGGTCCGCTCGGACCTCGCCATCACGCAGCCCTCAGGCTCCCGTTCGTAAGGACCCTGAGCGTCGGCTTCATGGCCGCCAGACGTCCCGGTTCGGGCATCGGCATCGTGCGGTAGGCGACCTGCGCCGAGGGCTGGAGACTGTCCAACCACGGCGGGGCGGCCGGGTCGTCCACCGCGGGGGTCCCGGCTCGGTCGGCCATGGCCACCGGGCGCAGCTCGAAGCGGACGCCGAGAGCCCATCCGAGAGCACCGAGGGAGCGGAGCGTCAGGTTCTCCCTACCCGATAGGATCTGGCTGATCCTCCCCGGCGTTACCCCGAGGCGGTTCGCCAGCTCCTTCTGCGACAGCCCGAGGGACTCGAGAAGGCCCGCCAGGGTGTCGGTGGCCTCGCCGACGAGCAGCTCCTCCTCGAAGACGCGCCTGATCTCGGGGTCGCGGAGTGCTTCCCGCATGCGCTCGCTCATGGTTCGACTCCCTCCTCGAGCCATTCGTTGGCGATCCTTTCGCCGAGGTTCAGGTCTGCTCGCTGGAGCCGGTTCTTCTGCTTCGTGAATCCGTTAGCCGCCCAGAGCGTCCGTTCCCGGCGCAGGACCAGGAGCCGCAGGTGCGGCGGCCTGCCGCCCTTCGGTGTTACGCGGAACTCCAGGAGTCCCACCTTGCTCCCCTCCACCTTCTCCAGCCGCCCTGCCGGTGGCCGGCCGGCACGCAAGGTGTTTTCCACGACCGCGGCAGCCGCCAGAAACCTCGCCTTCCCCTGCTTGTCCAGGGCTTCCCACCACTCCACCGCCGGCATGTGACCGTTCCGCCGGCGCATGGCACGGATGGTCAACCACTCCCCCGCGTAGAGGGTATCGTTCGTGCCACGGCATAGTTTAGACATAACTAACCGCCTGCCGTCAAGGCAGGGGCGGGGATCCGCGGACCGCGTGGTCCGCGGCTGGCGGCCGCGCAGCAGTGCCTCGAAGCCCTGGACATGGGTGGGGCTGAGGATATCTCGCGCGCGCAACCGGGGTCCATCGGGACGAGGAAACCCAGCGTCGATCGTGCCCGCGTCGAGCGCGTGCGCGACGGTGGCCGGCTTCTCCGGACCGAGGGCCCGCCCAGGTCCTCGCTACGGGTTCCCAGGCCCGTCGACCGGTTCCTCGCCGCCCAGCGGCAGGCTCGCCGGGCCGAGCGGGGCCTGTGGGGCGCCTACCGCCTACCCCGGAGGCGGTGAGGGCGGCGGCGCGACGGCGGGCGGGGGCGGCGGTGGGGGCTGCGACCCCTCCTACCCCGACGTCTGCATCCCGCCCCCGCCCCCCGACCTCGACTGCGGCCAGATCCCCGAGCGCGGGTTCCGCGTCGTCGGCGCGGAGCCCCATGGCTTCGACGGGGACGGGGACGGGATCGGCTGCGAGACCTGAGTCGGCAGCGGGCCCCTCCGGCCCTTCCGTCGCACCCGCCCGGGCCCGACGGCCTAGGTCGCCGCCCGGGAGCCCTCCCCCGTCGCTCCCTCGGGTCGGCGGCGGGCGGTGACCTCGGGGCCGGGGGCCCGGGATCGCGCAGCGGGGCGTGGCCTACCTCGCGAGGCCCGGCGAGCAGGAGGAGGCGCCGGTCCTCTACGTCGGGCGCGAGGTCGAGCGGGCCCTCGGCTATCCGCGCGAGGCCTGGGCCGAGGACCCCGCCTTCTGGTCAAGCCACCTCCACCCCGAGGACCGGGACCGGGCCCGGGCCTGGTGGGCAGCGGTCCAGGCCGGGGCGGTGCCGGTGGGCAGGCCGGGCGCGATCGAGTACCGGATGCTCTCCCGCGACGGGCGGGCCGTCTGGTTCCGCGACCGCGCCGTCCTCCGCCCCGACGGGGTGATCTACAGGGTGATGCTGGACGTGACCGAGGAGCACGAGGCCCTCGAGCGGGCCCGGCGGGCGGAACAGGAGCGCCGCCGCCTCCTCGCGGCCATGGTCGGGGCCGAGGAGCGGGAGCGGCAGCGGATCGCCCTCGACCTCCACGACGGTCCGGTCCAGTGGCTCACGGCCGCCGCGCTGCGCCTCCGCGGCCTCGGGGGCCTGCTCGCCGACCCCGGCCCGCGCTCGGCCGCCGAGGAGGTCGTCCGCCTCCTCGATCGCACCACGCGGTCCCTCCGGGGGCTCCTGTTCGACCTCCATCCGCCGGTCCTCGAGCGGGAGGGCCTGGTCCCCGCCCTCCGCGACCACCTGGCCGGCCTGTCGCAGGTGACGCGGGGATCCCTGGACTGCCGACTCGAGGGCAGCCTCGGCGCCGAGCCGCCCCCGAGGTGGCCCGCCTCGCGTTCCGGATCGCGCAGGAAGCCCTGGCGAACGTGCGCAAGCACGCCCACGCCCGCACGGTCACCGTGGAGGTCTCCTCCCGGCGCGGGGGGCTCCTGCTGCGGGTCACGGACGACGGGGTCGGGTTCGACGTGGAGGCCGCCGGCCGGGAGCCCGGCCACCTCGGCCTCGCCTCGATGCGGGAGCGGGCGGAGCTCGCCGGCGGGGAGCTCAGGGTGGAGAGCGGGCCGGGCGAGGGGCGACCACGGTCGAGGCGTGGCTCCCGGCTCGGCGTGGAGAGCTGCATGGAAACTCCGGGACAGGAGCGTCAGGAGGACGTCGCGGGTGGTCAGTTCGCACGAGCGACTCCGTCCGACTGCGGTTCCGGGAGATTAGACCTCTCCCAACGGCGCGAACTGCGACTTGAAAAGCTCGTAGCTATCCAAAAGCACACGGTTCCAGTCAGCCGACCTCGGTTGCGCTCCAAGGTCGACGATGCAGAAGCGTATGACTTCCTCAAAGGTCACCCAGCCGGTCGGCAGATGCATCTCGTCCAAGCTGACTGACCTGGTCCCGAGGTCGAGCCGGATTGGGCCCTGGAGGTGATGCCGGCATCGCTTGACCCGGGGACTCTTGGGCCTGTCGTACTCCCATCGCACGAACGGTTGGCTATCGCTGGCCCTCGTGAGCTTGTACGCATAGCGCTGAGTCTCGAGGCGATGCCCTCCTTCGACTTCTCTGGTCGCTAGGACCTGCGAGAAGAGGAACCTCATGGGCCCGAAGCGAGTAGCGAGCCTGGCGGCCGTTGGTACGCCCGCACGGCGCGGGAAGGTGACCACGAAGTACGGTCGTCCTGGGACGGCCAAATACCTCACCGGAACCGGGGTGAGGGTCCGCTTGAGCACGTCGTTCACATGGGCGATGAACTCCTCGACCGCTTCCTCCGGAGTGCGCCCAACGATTGGCAAGGTGCGAAGCGGGAACGGGTCTACTGCTGCTGCTGAGCGTCCAGGACCGACACCAGCATCCGCAGGTCCATGGCGATCGCCGAGTCCTCCAGTGCGTCTCGGCGCGCCCGGCGGACCGCCTCCTCGTATGGGAGGTTGAGCAAGCGGGCCTCGTGCTCAATCAACTTCCGGAGCTGGCCCTCCGTTAGACGACCTCGCTTCAGCGCATCACGCAGGTCCTTCCGCATACCTCCTCCTCCCGTGACCCGCATCCTACTGCTTGTCGGCAACCGACAGGGCCCTTCTTGACCGGGGAGTCACCCTCTTGACGAGGCCGCCCCCACATCCCGAGCCACCACGAGCGCGCGCTGTTCCGAACGCCGTTCTTCAAGGTCGCCGCCACGCCGCGGTGAGGTGCATCGGCGCGCTGGGAGGGATCGACAGCGGGTCGCCCGGCCTCGGGGGCTTCCGCCTTCCGCGGAGCCCTGGAGGCAATCGAACCCTTCGCAGGCCCATCGGGCCCTGGGGGGCCTTCCGCCGGCCGTGGTCCTCGTCGACGAGTTCCGCTGGAAGGAGACCCGGAGCGGCGGGCTCGGCGGCTCCGGCCGCTCCCGAGCTTCCGGGAAGCGGCTTGGATCAGGGTCAGAACAGCGCAAAGGCCGCCTCGCAGCTCGTCTGCACGGCGGTGAGCGCGTTGGCGGCGGCCCAGTAGTCGCCGTAGAGGACGTTGTCGAGGGCGAGGGAGACCCCGTTCAGGCATTCCTTCAGGTCCTCGATCTGGCCCGCCTGCAGCTCGAGGCGCGCCTGGGCCTCCGACAGGGTGCCCCGGACCCCGCGCAGCTCCACCCGCAGCTCCCGGAGCTCTCGCTCGAGCCGCCGGTTCTCCTCCCGCGCCACCTCCAGCTGGGCCCGGGCGATCCGGAGGTCCTCGCTCGTCGCGGCGAGGTCGTCCTTCGTCCGGCGGAGCTCCCCTTGCGTCGCGCGGAGCTCCTCCCTGGTCTCGAGGTGCACCCACGCCCCGGCCGATCCGGCCCCCGACGAGGGCGAGGATCCCCAGCGCCGCCGCCGTCACCCGGAGCCAGCGCCGGCGCCTCGGCGGAGCCGTCTGGGCGGCCACCGCGGTCGAGGCGGCCGTCTCGTCCGCCTCGGGGGCCCTCGGGATGGGCTGCGTGGGGGCCGCCGCGGATGCGCCCCTCGGCTCCCTCCTCGGGAGGACGCGGGACGGGCTGCGTCGCCGCCGGGGAAGCCCCCTCCGCGGTCCCGGCGGTGTCCGCCGCGAGACGGGCGCCGCAGCTCCGGCAGAACCGCCACCCCTCCGACACCTCGTTCCCGCAGGACGGACCACCAGCTCATCTTCGCCTCCCTCCTAGCACCGGAGCACCGTGAGGCAGACCCTCTCCACGGGGATCGCGAACGAGATGCCCTCGACGTCCCACCCCCACGACCTTCGAGACCGCGACGCCCCACGACCCTCCCGGATGCATCCAGGACCGGCGCCCCGCTGTCTCCGGGGCTCAGCGGGGCGGAGATCTGCAGGTACCGCTCGCGCTGGCCCGAGATGACGCCGGTCACCACCGTGTGCTCGAGCCCGAGCGGTGAGCCGACCCACGACCACCGGTTCGCCGGCCCGGGGGGCGTGGCGGGCGAACTCGAGCCTGGGGAGCCGGACCGGCACCGAGATCGCCGCGAGGTCCTCGGCCCGGCTCACCGCGACGACGGAGCCCCGGTAGGTCCGGTCGCCCTGCCGGAGGGTCACGGCGGTGGCCCGACTCCCAGGCGTCGCCCACCACGTGGAAGTTCGTGAGCAGGGTGGATCCACCCCGCCGCGAGCGCACCACGAACCCGCTCCCCTGGCCGGCGCCGGTCTCGACGAGGAAGACCGCCGGGCTCGCGTCCCTCGCCACGGCCTCGGCGTCGAGCCCCTCCTCGAGCCCGCGGGCCAGGCGCTCGGTCCGGGCGGTGATCCCCTGGAGGGCCGCTCGTTGCTCCTCGAGCGCGGAAGCGACCCGATCGATCCGCTGCGCGAGCCGCTCCACGCGCCGGGCCGCCTGCCGGGCGCTGGTCGAGGCGACGATGGATCCGGCCGCCGCCCCCGCGGCGAGCAGGAGGGCGATGCCGGCGACCCAGATCGGCGCGCGGCCCGGGCCGCTCCGCGCCCCAGCAACCCCCGCCGCTTGGGCGCTCGGCCCCGGGGCACCGTGGACCGGGCACGCACCACCCAGCAGCTCCCGCCCGCACTCCGTGCAGAACACCGGGACCTCCGCGACGCCCCCGCGATCGGCCGTTGCGCGGCCATGATACGGGGGAGCCGCGGACCGGGTGCAACGGGCCACCTCGGGGAGCGGAGGACCTGGGGCCGGCGCCAGGCGGGCGGACGCTGATGGCTCCGCGGCATGAGTGACCCGCCGGGACGCGCCGCTGCCTCCGTCCCGACGCCCGCCGGGCCCGGGCCCCTCGCGCCGTCCGGCGCCCGCCCGCGGCGGCCGGCGGGATGGGGTGGGGAGGACCCTCCTCCGCCCCGATCCGAGACCGGCGGGCTCAGCGCCTGAGACCGCTCCCAAGTTTCAGGGGTCGTGGTCGGCGACCGATCAGAGGCGTGAACGCAACCCCGTCCCGTCTCCGTCCCGTCACGTACCGCGCGATGTTGCGCAACAGCGCCGTTTCATGAATACACAAACCCGCAGGTAGACGGCCATCTGGAAGCCTTCCCGCAGGTCGCCAAAACCCGAGGAAACGGGCTTTTAACCCTCGTGTCGCGGGTTCGAATCCTGCCCGGCCCACGCTCGACCCCGGGGGCGTCGCGACGCCCGTGGAGCCTCCGGCGGGCCTGCGGCGTCGGCGCCGCCGTCTACGTTGCCCCCGATGCACGAGCAGCGGTGGGTCGGTTCCGACGGGCGCGTCTGGCGCGTGCACGTCGCCGTCGGCGCGCGGGAGCGGAGCCGGGGGCTCCGCGGCCTGGGTCCGTTGGCCGACGGCGAGGCCCTGCTGCTTCCCCGCTGCCGCAGCGTGCAGACGGTCGGGCTCGCCGCCCCGATCGACGCGGTCCTGCTCGACGACGAGCTCGTCGTGCGCGACGTGGTGCGCCTGCGGCCGGGACGGGTGCTGCTGCCCCGTCGCGGCGTGCGCCACGTCCTGGAGGTCGCCGCGGGCTCCGGGGTCGCCCCGGGCGACCGGTTCGTCCCGATGGCGGCTCGGCCCGAGGGCCCGACGGCCGACCCGCCGAGGCCCGGGCGTCCGCGCGGGGGCGCGCCCACGACCCCCGGAGCCGGTCGGGTTGCTATCCTTGGGCCGCCGGCCCCAGGGAGGTCCGAACCCGCCCCCATCGTCTAGCGGCCCAGGACGCCGCCCTTTCAAGGCGGAAGCACGGGTTCGAATCCCGTTGGGGGCACGGCGACAACCGAACACGCGCCTGTGGAGGAGCCAGGAGTCCTCACCGCCCTGTCAAGGCGGAGATCGCGGGATCGAAGCCCGTCAGGCGCGCTGCGGCCCCGTCGGCGACGCGGGCCCGCGCAGGGAAGGTAGCTCAGTCGGCAGAGCACGCGGCTGAAAACCGCGGTGTCGGCGGTTCGATTCCGCCCCTTCCCACCGCGTCAGTTCCAGATCTCGCGGCTGCGGACCTCGGCCCATCGACCGAGCACCGCCTGGTAGCGCTCCAGGGGCGTCGCGTACTCGTGGCGCGCGAGCGCCTCCAGCGCCTCATGGATCTCCCGCGCGCTGTGGTCGTCGTCGAGCTCGTCCCAGCTCATGAGCTCGCTCAGCTCCCCGTAGTCGAGCTCCAGGACCGAGCGCGGGTCGAAGGTCGCGAGCCACTGGTGCAGGTCGACCAGCAGGTCCCCGATCGGGCCGAGATCGGACCGACGCAGCACCGGGATCGCGTGTTCCGCGCGGCGCATCGCCCGGCGGGTCGACGTGCGGTAGCGCAGGCGCAGGCGACCGCGCTCGTCCTCGCCGAGCCAGCGCTCCTCGTCGTCGACGAGCACGAACCAGCGGATCGGCACGTGCCAGGGGCTCTGGTGGACGAACGCGACGCTCGAGGGATCGCGGCGGCGGAAGCGGGTGAGCTCCCGCGCCGCGCGCCGGGCGAGCTTCTTCGGCACGAAGGCGTCCCACAGCTCCATCGGCCGCGTCTCGCGGAACGCGAGCATCGCCGCCAGCACGCGCATCCGCATCCGCCGAGGCGACACGTAGGTCCGGCCGTCGACGACGATCACGTCGGCCTGCTCCTGCTGCGCGGGCGCAAGTAGCCCGAGCCGTCCGGTCGTCGGTCGATCCGCGTAGCGCGGCGCGCCCTCGTGGGGCGAGCGGGTGAGCAGGTAGCGCTCCCAGTGCAGCTGCTCGTCGCGCTCGAAGGCGTCGAGCGGCTGGTAGACGCGGAGGTAGGCGGACGGGACCACGCCGAGCGGAGTGTAGCGGCCGTGGGCGACGGCTCCGTGCCGTGCCCCATCTCCTATGCTCTCGGCGTTCCGACCCGAGGAGCTTGAGCCGATGCAGCCGCCCGAGCACTGGCGCGGCACCGAGCCCGTGCGGATCCTGGCTCCCGACGGCACGCCCGTCGGCGAGCCCGACGTCGGACTCGACCCCGAGGGCCTGCGCTCGCTCGCACGTTGGATGGTCCTCGCCCGTCGGCTCGACCGCGAGTGCGTGGCGCTGCAGCGTCAGGGCGAGCTGACCGTGTACCCGGGGTTCGAGGGCCAGGAGGCCGCCCAGGTCGGGACGGCGGCCGCGCTGGGGCCCGACGACGTGGTGTTCCCGACGTTCCGGGAGCTCGCGGCGGCCCTCGTTCGGGGCGTCGACCCCGTTCGCTACCTCTGGTACCACCGAGGGACCTGGCACGGGGGTCCCTACGACCCCCGCGCGACGGGGTTCGGGCCGATCTGCGTCCCCGTCGCGACCCAGCTCCCCCACGCGGTCGGGCACGCGATCGGCACCGCGCTCGACGGACGCGACGTCGTCACGGTCGGGTTCATCGGCGACGGGGCCACGAGCGAGGGCGACTTCCACGAGGCGGCGAACCTCGCGGCCGTGCGTCGGGCGCCCTGCGTGCTGGTCGTCCAGAACAACGGCTGGGCGATCAGCGTCCCGACCGCGGCGCAGACGGCCGGCGAGATCTGGCGTCGAGCCGACGGCTACGGGATGCCCGGCGTGCGGGTCGACGGCAACGACGTGCTCGCCGTGTACCGCGTCGTGCGCGAGGCGGTCGAGCGGGCGCGCCGCGGGGGTGGCCCGACCCTGATCGAGGCGCTCACCTATCGGATCGGAGCGCACTCGACGGCCGACGACGCCGCGCGCTACCGAGACCCCGAGGAGGTCGAGCGCGCCCGCGCGTTCGATCCCATCGCGCGCTACACGGCCTGGCTCACGGCGGCCGGGCACCTCGACGAGGCCACCCTCGCGGCCTGGGAGCAGGAGGCGGAGCGGTTCGCGGGCCGGGTGCGCGCCGAGCTCGTCGAGCAGGGGCCCCCGCCCGACGCCTGGCTCTTCGAGTGGGTCTACGCGGCGCCCCCCGCGACCTTCGAGCGCGAACGGGAAGCGGCGCTGGCCGCGCTCGGCGACGAGGCGGCGGGCCCGTGAGCGCCCCGATCGCGACCGACCGCGAGCGCGGCACCGCCCACACGATGGTCGGCGCTTTGAACGCCGCGCTGCGCGACGCGATGCGCGACGACGAGCGGGTGCTCGTCTTCGGCGAGGACGTGGGGCGGCTCGGAGGGGTGTTCCGCGTGACCGACGGGCTACAGGCCGAGTTCCCCGACCGCGTCTTCGACACGCCGATCAGCGAGGCGGGGATCGTCGGGGCCGCCGTCGGGCTCGCGTTCGCCGGGTGGAAGAGCGTCGTCGAGCTCCAGTTCGACGCGTTCTCCTACCCGGCGCTGGAGCAGGTGATCGACCACGTCGCGAAGATGCGGTCGCGCACGCTGGGACGCGTCGAGATGCCGATCGTGCTGCGGATCCCGTCGTTCGGCGGCATCGGCGGCAAGGAGCACCACGGCGAGAGCCCGGAGACCTACTACGTCCACACGGCCGGGCTGAAGGTCGTCGTGCCCTCCGGGGCGATCGACGCCTACCGGCTCCTGCGCCGCTCGATCGCCGACCCCGACCCCGTCGTGTTCCTCGAGCCCAAGGCCCGGTATTGGGCGAAGGAGCCCGGGGAGCTCACCGTCGACGGCCCCGGGATCGGCGAGGCGGTCACCGTTCGGGAGGGACGGGCGTGCTCGCTGATCGCCTACGGCGCGATGGTCGCGCGCTGTCTGGAGGCCGCCGACGTCGTGGCCGCCGAGGGCCTCGACGTCCGGGTCGTCGACCTGCGCTCCCTGGTTCCGCTCGACGACGATGCGCTGCGCCGCGCGGCGGAGGAGACCGGGCGGATCGTGATCGTGCACGAGGCGCCGAAGACGCTCGGCCTCGGCGCGGAGATCGCCGCCCGGGTGATGGAGCTCGCGTTCGACCACCTCGAGGCCCCCCCGGTCCGCGTGACGGGGTGGGACGTGCCCTATCCGCCGGCGGCGCTCGAGGAGCGCTACCGGCCGAGCGTCGCGCGGATCGTCGCGGGGATCCGCCGGGCGGTGACGTACTGATGGCCGAGCGGGTGTTTCCGATGCCCGACCTCGGCGAGGGGCTCGAGGACGCCGAGATCGTCGCCTGGCGGGTGGCGGTCGGCGATCGGGTCGCGCTGAACCAGCCCCTCGTCGAGGTCGAGACCGCCAAGGCGACGGTGGAGATCCCCTCGCCGGTCGCCGGTCGCATCGCCGCCCTGCACGCCGAGGCGGGCGCGACGGTCGCGGTCGGCGCCCCCCTCGTCACGTTCGAGCTCGAGGAGGCGGACGCGGGCGCTCGGGTCGCCGCGACCCCACCGGTCCGCCGACTCGCCAAGGAGCTCGGGGTCGACCTCGCGGGCGTCCGCGGCACGGGTCCGGGCGGACGGATCACCGCCGAGGACGTGCGCGCCGCCGCCGGTGCGCCCTCCCCGGGGAGCCGACGCGTGCCGGTCGACCCGACGCGGCGCCGGATCGCCGAGAACCTCGAGCGGCAGGCCGCGATCCCGCAGGTGACGACGTTTCGAACGCTGGACTGCTCCGCCCTCGAGGCGCTGCGCGCCGAGCTCCGCGTCTCCCCGCTGCCGATCGTCGTGGCGGCGCTCGCCGCGACGGTCCGCGACCACCCGATGATCAACGCGACCTGGGCGGGGGATGCGATCGAGGTGCACGGCTCGGTCGACGTCGGGATCGCGGTCGACACCGAGCGGGGGCTGCTCGTCCCCGTCCTGCGCGCAGCCCAGGACCTCGGGATCGCCGAGATCGCCGCCGGGATCGCGCGGCTCGCCGACGCGGCGCGCGCCGGGTCGATCGCCCCGGCCGACCTCACCGGGGCGACGATCGCGGTCAGCAACACGGGCTCCTACGGGAGCGAGGCGGGCACGCCGCTGCTCGCCCCGGGAACCGCCGCCACGCTCGCCTTGGGGCGGATCGAGCCGCGACCCCTCGTCGTCGACGGCGCCGTGGTGGCCCGGCCGGCGGTGACGCTCAGCCTCACCTTCGACCACCGCGTCCTCGACGGGGCCGCTGCGGGACGCGCCCTGTCCGCCCTCGTCGAGCGGTTGCGCTCGCCCGATCGCCTGCGAGACTTGCCGAGATGAAGATCGTGTCCCTGCTCCCGTCGGCGACCGAGATCGTCTACGCCCTAGGGCTCGGCGACGACCTCGTCGGGGTCACCGACGAGTGCGACTACCCACCGGAGGCCGTGACGAAGCCCGTCGTGTCGCGAAGCGCCCTTCCGCAGACGCGGATCCAGACCCCGCGGGAGATCGACGATGCGGTGCGCGAGCGCCTCGGCGCCGGCGAGCCGCTGTACGTCCTGGACCGGGAGCTGCTGCGGCGCGAACGCCCCGACGTCCTGCTCACCCAGGACCTGTGCCGCGTGTGCGCCGTGCCGACCGGCCAGGTGCGCCGGGCCCTCGACGAGCTCGGCGTGCCCGACGCCCAGGTCGTGTCCCTCGATCCGCAGACGCTCGACGAGGTCGTCGCCCAGATCGAGGTCGTCGGCCGGGTGCTCGGGCGCGAGGACCGGGCGGCCGAGCTCGTGAGCTCGATGCGCGCGCGGATCGAGCGGGTGCGCGCCACCGCGCGCCGGGTGCCGACGGTGAGCGTCTTCTGCCTGGAGTGGTCCGATCCGCCGTTCGCCGCCGGGCACTGGGTCCCCGAGATGGTCACGGCCGTCGGAGGCGAGCCGCTGCTCGCCGAGCCCGGCAAGCCCTCGCGCGAGGTGGCCTGGCACGAGGTCCGCGCCGCGGCGCCCGAGGTCGTCGTCTTCATGCCCTGCGGCTCGTACCTGGAGGAGGCCGAGCAGGAAGCCCAGGGCTTCCTCGACCACCCGGAGTTCGCCGACACCCCGGCGGCTCGCAACCGCAACGTCTTCGCCGTTGACGCCACGTCGTACTTCTCGCGCCCCGGCCCACGGATCGTCGACGGCCTCGAGATCCTCGCCTGGGCGGTGCACCCGGAGGCCTTCCCGGAGCCGCCGCCGGGAACGATCGCGCGCCTGGCCTGAGCCGGCGTGCGGCCGGCCTGCGGCCGGCGTCGGCCGCGCGCCGAGGTCAGCTCGCGGGACGCGCCAGGCGCAGCGGCGGCGCCACGCCGGGGCCCTCGAGCCGCAGGCCGAAGCCGCGCACCGGCTCGATCCGGACCTCGGCCCCGACCGCGCGGAGCTTGCGGCGGACCCGCTGAACGAGCGCGCGCACGACGTAGGGGTCGTCGCCGAGGTCCGGGCCCGGTCCCCAGCCGCTCTCGCGCAGCTCCCGGTAGGACCAGGCGCGCCCGGGCTCGGAGGCCAGGCACGCGAGCACGCGGAACTCGAGCTCGGTCAGGCGCAGGGGGGTGCCCCGCCAGCGGATCACGTGGCTGCGGTGGTCGACGGCGAGGCCCTCGTCGTCGCGGCCCCCGCCGGGGTCGGGCTCGGGCGCCCGGTCGGCGAGGTGCTCCAGGAGCCAGGCGGCGAGCGCCTCGCGATCGGGCGCGACGACGACGACGGCGCCGAGCCGCAGGAACGCCTCCGCCCGCCCCAACGATCCGGCGCCGACGAGGGTGACCGTCGCGATGCCCAACGCGTGCGCCCGCCTTCCGACGCGGCGGGGGGAAGGGCGCGCTCGCGCCGCCGCCTCACCCCCTGATTCCCCCCTGCCCTCGGTGGGGTTCGCGCGGGCGTTCCGATCCGTCGTCGATCCGTCGCCGAGCCGGTCTCCACCGCGCGCCGAGCCGTTCCTAGCATCCGTCGCACCAGGGGACCCTGCGGGATGCCCGTTCCCGCAACGGATATGGATCGGACGCGCGGTCGGGACGGGGCCGCGCGTCCGGTCGGAAAGGAGCACGCCTTGCGCCGAACCCTCGCCCTCGCGACCCTGGCCGCCGCGCTCGCGGTCCCGGTCCTGCCGGCGACCGCCGGCGAGCCGGGGGGGCACTGCGTGATCCGGCTCGTCGCGACCGGCCCCGGCACGACGAAGGGGGCGGTCGCCGCCGACCCGGTCGTCGAGAGCTGCCACGACACGCTCGAGCAGGCGCTCGAGGCGGGGCTCGGCACGCCGCTGGAGCTCGACCCGACGGCCTCGCCCGCCACGCTCAGCGAGCAGGACCTCGCCGCGGCCAGCGGCGACGGGATCTCGACGACCAGCTCCGACGTGCTGCTCGGCATCGAGTACAACGAGTACGGGTACTACGGCGCCTCAGTGAGCTACTACGCGTCGAGCGGGTGCCAGAACACCACGTGGGAGGTCGCCTACGTCGGCAACGACTGGAACGACATGTTCGAGTCGGGCAAGGGGTTCGGCGCGTGCGACCGCAACCGGAAGTTCGAGCACAGCAACTTCGGCGGCCAGAGCAAGCTGTGCACGCCGAACTGCAGCGACTACGGGTACCTGCGCAACCGCGTCTCGTCGCTTCGCTGGCGCGACTGAGCCGACCCCGCGGCCCCGCTAGCATCGGCGGGCCGTGCGGGAGGCCTCCGACGCCGAGCTCATCCGGGCCTCGCTCGAGGACCCCGAGCGCTTCGGGGCGGTCTTCGAGCGCCACTGGGAGGCCGTCCGCCGCTACGCCCAGCGCCGCGCCGGGCGCCAGGCCGGCGAGGAGGTCGCCGCCCGGACGTTCGAGGTCGCCTTCCGGATCCGGGGCTCCTACCGCGCCGAGCTCGCCTCGGCCCGCCCGTGGCTGCTGGGGATCGCGACGAACCTGATCGGGCGGCACCTGCGCGCCGAGCGGGCGCGGCTGCGCGCCCTCGCGCGGGTCCCGCCGGGGCGGGCCGACGCGCCGCCCGACGAGCGCGCGGTGGCCGCGGCCGACGCCGCGCGCCTGGCGCCGGCGCTCGCCGCGGCCCTGGCCGAGCTCGAGCCTCGCGACCGCGACGTGCTGCTCCTGCGCGCCTGGGGCGACCTCACGTACGCCGAGATCGCCGTCGCGCTCGCGATCCCCGAGGGGACCGCGCGCTCGCGGCTGCACCGCGCGCGCCGGGAGCTCCGCGAACGGCTCGGCGGGGTCGCGGGAATCCCGGGGCAGGAGGAGGAGGGCCGTGCCTGAGCCGACCGACCCGATCGTCGCGCTCGTCGCCGCGCTCGGCGACGACGTCCCCGCCCGCGACGACCTCGCCCGCGCGCGCGCCCGGGCGCGGCTCGAGCGCGCCCTCGCGCGGGAGGCCGCCCGACGACCCCGCCCCCGTCCCCGTCGGCGCGCCGCGGGGCTCGCCGCCGCGGCCGTGCTCGCCGTCGTGCTCGTCGCCGCCCAGGCCCTGCTGCCGGCCGGCCCCGGGGCGCGCTCGGCCGCCGCGGCGCTGCTCGCCGTCGCCGCGACCGCGGAGGGGCGGCCGGGCGCGCCGCTCGGGCCCGGCGCGTACGCCTACGAGCTCGCGCGGCTCGTCGAGGCCCACACCTACCGCACGATCGAGGGCGACGGGTTCGAGGTGCTCGTCGCCCGCGAGGTCGAGACGTGGGCCGCCGCCGACGGGAGCGGGCGCCTCCGTGCCGAGCCGGGCGCGGTCCGCTTCGCGACCCCAGAGGACGAGGCGCGCTGGCGGGCCGCCGGCGCCCCGGCGCTGCCCGCGACCGAGCCCCGGGACGAGCGCTACGCCCCTGGGGAGCTCCCGGTCGTCGCGGCCGACGCGTTCCCGAGCGACCCGGCGGCGCTCCTGGCGCTGCTCGAGCGCCGGACGGTGCTGGACGCGCCGCCCGGGGACCTCCAGACGCTGGACCTGATCGCCGATCTCCTCCGGCCGGCCACGGCGCCCCCGGAGCAGCGGGCGGCGCTGTTCCGAGCCGCGGCCCTGCTGTCCGGCATCACGGTCGACGGGGAGGTCCTCGACCCCGCCGGCCGGCCCGGAGTCGGGTTCTCCCTCGTCGAGGGCGACCGGCGCCTGCAGCTCGTCTTCGACCCGACGACCACCGAGCTCCTCGGCGAGCGGACGCTCCGGGCCGGGCCCCAGGGGACCTGGCGGCTGGTCCAGGAGGCCGCCTACCTCGCTTTCGCCGTGGTCGAGGGGATCGACGAGCGCCCGAGCGCGTGAACCCCGCGCGCCCGAGCGGGGAATCCTAGGTTGATGCCCGCCGAACACCGCGCCTCCGCGCCTCCCCCCGCGGGGCCCGGCCCGACCCGCTCGCTGCCGGGCGGGCCGGCGGACCGACGCGCGCGGACCTCGGCCGACGAGCGGCGGCGAGCGGTCGTGCGCGCGATCGTCGCCCAGGAGCGCGAGCGCGGCGCGGTCGCGGCGCTCCTCCACGACGAGCCGGTGCAGATCCTCACCGCGCTCGGCCTGCGCCTAGGGATCCCCGAGGGCGTGTCCCGCGAGGAGCTCCAGGAGCGGATCGACGCGGCGATCGGCCATCTGCGACGCACGATGCGCGTGCTCGACCCCGGCTCGCTCGCGGGCGTCGGGCTCGGCGCGGCCCTGCGCCGCGAGCTGCAGGACGCGGCGCGCGACCGCCCCGGGCTGCGGACGCGTCTGGACGACCGAGGGCTGCGCGCCGAACCCTCCGAGGCGACCGCGCTCGTGCTCGTCCGCGTGCTGCACGCGGCCACCGGGGCGAGCCTCGCCGCGGAGCCCACCGAGCTCGACGTCGCCATCGACGGCGTACGCGACGAGGTGACCTGCGCGCTGCGGGTGGTCTGCCCCGACCCGGCCGCGCTCCTCGACCGGCTGTCGGAGCGGCTCGAGGACTGGCTCGCGACCGTCGGCGAGCTCGACGGGTCGTGGTCGCTCGTTCGGGGCGACGGGTCCCTGCGGCTCGTCCTCACGCTTCCCGCGGACCTGTAGCGCCCGGGGCCGCCGGCCGGTCCGCTAGGCTACGCGGGCGATGCGCGGACGCAACCTCGTGACGCCGGCCGACCTCGGCCGTCGGGTGTCGTTCCAGTTCGAGCTGCCGAACGGGTACCGATCCGAGGTCGTCGGCGTGCTCGAGCGCTGGGACGCCGAGGCCCAGACCTACTTCGTGCGCACGAAGGACGGTCGCGAGGTCCGGGTCCCCGCACGCGGGGTCCGCTACGGCAAGGTCGTCACGAGCTGAGCCCCGCGAGCCCCAGGAGTCGGTTACCTCGCGAAGGGAGCGCCCAGATGTCCACCGATCTGCCCACCGCCTTCATCCGGCTGCGGCTCAGCCAGCGAGACGCGCACTACGGCGGGAACCTCGTGGCCGGGGCGCGGCAGCTCGAGATCGTCGGCGACCTCATCACCGAGCTCGCGATGCGCTACGACGGCGACGAGGGGCTGTTCCGCGCCTACGAGTCCGTGGAGTTCCTCGCGCCGCTGTACGCCGGCGACTGGGTCGAGGCCCGCGGACGGATCGTGTCGGTCGGAACGACCTCCCGCCGGTGCGAGTTCGAGATCCACAAGGTCGCGACGACCCGCCCGGACATCAGCGACAGCGCCGCGGAGTTCCTCGACGAGCCGATCCTGACGCTGCGGGCGGTGGGCACCACGGTCGTGCCGGCCGAGCGCCAGCGCTTGCCGCACTGACCTCGTCGTGCGGACGGCTTGCTACGAGGCCTGCTCGAGGCCGTGCAGCACCTCGAGGAGCTCCTCGACGTTGAACGGCTTCGGGACGTAGGCGTCCGCACCGAGCTCGGCGGCCTTCGCCCGATCGCGGAGCGACGACAGCGCCGTCACCATCACGACGCGCGGACGCTCCTCGCGCGGGAGCTCCATGAGGCGCTCGAGCACGGTCCAGCCGTCCATCTGCGGCATCATCACGTCGAGGACCATCAGGCTCGGGTGGTGCTCGCGGATCTGGTCGAGCGCCTCGAGGCCGTTCTTCGCCGTGTAGGTCCGGTACCCCTCGGACTCCAGGCTGAAGCGGAGCACCCAGACGACCTGAGGCTCGTCGTCGACGACGAGGACGCTCGTGGCGCCCGGCCGGTCCTGCATCACGTGGTAGACAACGGCTGGGGAGCCCTCGCCCTGGATGCGCCGTCGGACCGCTTTTCCGACTCGGTCGCCACGGCGACCTTCGGTCGGAAGTCGGGGGTGCCCGGGGGATACGTAGGTAGCCGTCGCGAGCCACGCCCGGCTCACGTACGAGGGGCTCAGACGATCCGCACGCCCTGCCCCCCCGGCTCGACCTCGCCGACCTCGTAGGAGCGCCCGGACGTGCGCTCGAGGACCGCGTCGACGGCCTCGGGGGCGACGACGAGCACCATCCCGAGCCCCATGTTGAAGGTGCCGAACAGGTCCGCGTCGTCGATCGAGCCCGCGCGTGCGATCACGCCGACGATCGGGGGCTCCGGCCAGCTCCCCCGGCGCACCGTCGCGCCGAGCCCGGTCGGGAGCACGCGGCCGAGGTTCTCCGCGATCCCCCCGCCCGTCACGTGGGCGGCCGCGTGCAGGAGCCCGTCGCGGTGCAGGGCGAGCACGTCGGGGGTGTGGATCGCGCAGGGCTCGAGCAGCTCGTCCACGAGCGGCCGGCCGAGCTCCGGCAGCACCGCGTCCAGCTCGACACGCGGCAGGAGCGCGTGGCGCACGAGCGAGTACCCGTTCGCATGCAGGCCGCTGGAGGCGAGCCCGACGAGCCGGTCGCCCGGGCGGACGCGGTGAGGCCCGAGCACCGCCTGCTCCTCGACGAGTCCGACGCAGCAGCCCGCGAGGTCGAACGCGTCGGGAGCGAGCACGCCGGGGTGCTCGGCCGTCTCGCCTCCGAGCAGCGCGCAGCCGGCGCGGCGACACCCCTCCGCGATCCCGGCGACGATCGATCCGACCCGCTCGGGCTCGATCCGCCCCACGGCGAGGTAGTCGAGGAACGCGAGCGGCTCCGCGCCGGTGCACACGACGTCGTCGGCGCACATCGCGACGAGGTCGATGCCCACGGTGTCCAGGCGTCCCGAGCGTCGGGCGATCTCCACCTTCGTGCCGACCCCGTCGGTCGCCGCCGCCAGCAGGCGGCCGTGTCCGATCCGCACGAGCCCGGCGAAGCCCCCGACGCCCTCGACGACCTCCGGGCGCGTGGCGCCGGCGGCGATCCCGGCGATCTTCGCGACGGCCTCGGCGGCGGCCCGGACGTCGACGCCGGCGCGTCGGTAGGCCTCGCTCACGGCGTCCCCCGCCGCCGGGTCACCCGGTGCGCGCGCCCGGCCGTTGCTCGAGCACGAACTTGCCCACGCCGGCGGGGACCGGGATCGGGTAGCGACCGTCGAAGCAGGCCCGACAGAAGGTTCCGCCCCCGGCGGCCTCGACCATGCCCTCGAGCGAGAGGTAGCCGAGCGAGTCCGCGCCGACGTAGTCGCGGATCTGCTCCACGTCGAGGTCGGCCGCGATCAGCTCCTGGCGGGTCGGCATGTCGATGCCGTAGAAGCACGGCCAGCGCACCGGCGGGCAGGTGATCCGGATGTGGACCTCGGCGGCCCCCGCCTCGCGGAGGGCCGCGACGATCTGCTTCGTCGTCGTGCCGCGCACGATCGAGTCGTCGACGACGACGAGGCGCTTGTTCCGGATCGAGTCGGGCAGCGGGTTCAGCTTGAGCTTCACCCCTCGGTCGCGCAGCGACTGGGAGGGCTGGATGAACGTCCGGCCGACGTAGCCGTTCTTGTGGAGCCCCTCGCCGTAGGGGATGCCGCTCACCTCGGCGTACCCCTGCGCGGCCGCATGGCCGGTCGTCGGCACGCCGATCACGAGGTCGGCTTCCACGGGGTGTTCCCGAGCCAGGATCCTGCCCATCTCGCGTCGCGACTCGTGGACCGAGCGCCCCTGCAGCCGCGAGTCCGGCCGCGACAGGTAGACGACCTCGAAGACGCAAGGGGTCGGCGTCGCGTCCGCGAAGCGCGTCGAGGACAGCCCTCGGTCGTCGATCCTGACGAGCTCACCGGGCTCGACCTCCCGGATCGGCGTCGCTCCAACGATGTCGAGCGCGCAGGTCTCCGAGGCGACGACGAACCCGGTCGGCAGCCGACCGATCGACAGCGGCCGCACGCCGTTGGGGTCGCGGGCGGCGAACAGGCTCCGCTCGTCCATGAACACGAGCGAGAAGGCGCCGCGCAGCTCGGGCAGCACCCGCAGCGCGACCTCGTCGAGCGGGGCCTCGCCGAGCTCCGCGGCGATGAGCCCGGTCACGAGGTCGGAGTCGGTGGTCGCGCTCGACGGACCCCCGAGGCGGGACGCGAGTTCCGCGACGTTGACGAGGTTGCCGTTGTGACCGAGCGCCACCGAGCGGCGACCGTCGGTCTTGAAGACGGGCTGCGCGTTCTCCCAGGTCGTCGACCCCGTCGTGGAGTAGCGCGTGTGCCCGATCGCGAGGTCCCCGCGGAGCGTGGCCAGCGTCGCCTCGTTGAACACCTGGCTCACGAGCCCCAGGTCCTTGTAGACGAGGATGTTGCGGCCGTCGCTCACGGCGATCCCGGCGGACTCCTGGCCGCGGTGCTGCTGCGCGAACAGGCCGAAGTAGGTGAGCCGGGCGACGTCCTCGCCCGGTGCCCAGACCCCGAAGAGCCCGCACTCCTCCTTCGGCGATTCCGCGCCCATCGACGAGCTCAGTCTACCCGGGTCGACGCGCCGTCCGGCGACGCCTGCTCGAGCGCCAGCAGGAACCTCTTGCGCTCGGCGCCGCCCGCGTAGCCGCCGAGCGCGCCGTCGGCGCGCACGACGCGGTGGCAGGGGATCACGATCGGGATCGGGTTGCGGCCGAGCGCCGTGCCGACGGCGCGCGCGCTGCGGGGCCGCCCGATCCGACGGGCGAGCTCGCCGTAGGTCGCCGTGCGGCCGAAGGGGATCCGAGCGGTGGCGCGCACGACCTCCCGGGCGAGCCCCTCGACGAGGCGCCGGTCCACGGCGAGCTCGAACCGGCGCCGGCGCCCGGCGAAGTAGGCCTCGAGCTGGATGCGGACGTCCTCGGTCGCCGCCGGGTCCTCGTCGATCTCGGGAGCGATGTGGGCGGCGAGCGCGGAGCAGATCTCGTCCCGCGGCTCCTCGGGGAAGGCCACGCGCGCGAGCCCGCGCGCGGTCACGGCGACGAGCAGGTCGCCGAGCGGCGAGCCGACCTCGCCGAGCGCCACCTGCGGCCGGGCCCGCGTCGACCGCCCGCCCCGGAAGGGCCCGGCGGCGCTCACGGCGAGGCCCCCAGGAGCCGCGGGAGCGCCGACGACCAGGCATCGCGGAGCTCCTCGACGGTGAGGTCGACGGCCTGCTCGACCACGGCTCGCGGGCCGCCGGTCTCGCCGAGTCGGCGCAAGGGGACGTCGTGCTCGGCGGCGAGCTCCGCCAGGGCCTCCTCGGCCTCCGGCTCCACGCCGAGCACGACCCGGGCCGCCGACTCGCTGAACAACGACAGGTGCGCGGGCAGGCCGTCGCCGAGGGCGACCGCGAAGCCGTGGCCCCCGAGGATCGCGGCCTCGGCCAGGGCCACCGCGAGCCCCCCGTCGGAGCAGTCGTGCGCGCTCGCGACCAGGGTCCGGCCGGCGGCCTCGACGAGGAAGACCTGCAGGCGGCGCTCCCGCTCGAGGTCGACCGCCGGCGGACGTCCGGCGACCACCCCGAGCACCGCCTCGGCGAACTCGCTGCCGCCGAGCTCGGGGAACGTCTCACCGGCGAGGTACACGGCAAGGCCGGCGCGGGGGAACCCGCTCGGCACGCGCAGACGGTAGTCGGGCAACAGCCCCAGCACCCCGACCACCGCGGTCGGCCAGATCGCGCTCGCGCCGGACTCGTTGTACAGGCTCACGTTGCCACCGGTCACCGGCGTGCCGAAGGCGCAGCACGCGTCGCGCAGCCCCCGGACGAGCTCCTCGAACTGCCCCATCACCTCCGGGCGCTCGGGGTTGCCCGCGTTCAGGCAGTTCGTGATCGCCAGCGGCCGCGCCCCGGTCACCGCCACGTTGCGCGCCGCCTCGGCCACCGCGTGCACCGCCCCTAGGTAGGGATCGAGGCTCGCGTACCGGCCGTTGCCGTCGGTGGCGATCGCCACGGCCTTGAGCGTCCCGGGCACCCGGATCACCGCGGCGTCCCCCTCCGGCCCCGCGAGCGTCTGCCCCCCGACGAACCGGTCGTACTGCTCCCAGGCCCACCCGCTTGCTCGCGACGTTCGGCGCCGCGAGGACCCGCAGCACGGCCTCGGCGAGGTCGCCGTCGAACGGTCGGAAGCTCGGGTCCTCGACCTCGGAAGCGGGCGCGGGGCGGACGCTGGGGCGCTCGTAGACCGGGCCCTCGTCGGCGAGCGCACGGGCCGGGACGCGCGCCACCGTCGCGCCGCCGATGCGGACCTCGAGCTCGCCGCCCACCGTGAGCTCTCCGATCACGGCCGATCGGAGCCCCCATCGTTCGCACACCGAGCGCACCCGCTCCAGCGCGCCCGGCTCGACGATCGCGAGCATCCGCTCCTGCGACTCGCTCGTGAGGATCTCGAACGCCTCCATCCCCGGCTCCCGCAGCGGTACGGCGTCGAGGTCGACGCGAGCCCCGAGCCCCGCGCGCGCCGCCGACTCGCTCACCGCGCAGGTGATCCCCGCACCCCCGAGATCCTGCAGGCCCTCCAACAGCCGCTCGCGGACGAGCTCGAGCGACGCCTCGATCAGGAGCTTCTCGGCGAACGGGTCGCCGATCTGCACGCTCGGACGGGCGTCGTCGGCCGCCTCCTCGAGCGTCGCGCTCGCGAGCACCGAGACGCCCCCGATCCCGTCGCGCCCGGTGCGGCGCCCCGTAGAGCACGAGCAGCGCGCCGGGCCGAGGGGTCCGGGTCGTGGAGGTGACGAGCTCCTCGGCGCGGGCCAGACCGAGACAGAGCACGTTCACGGTCGGGTTGGCCGAGTGCGGCTCGGCGAAGCGGATCTCCCCGCCGACGGTGGGCACGCCGATGCAGTTGCCGTAGCCCCCGATCCCGGCGATCACGCCCTCGAAGAGCCAGCGGTTGCGCTCCTCGGTGAGCGGACCGAACATCAGCGGGTCGAGGAGCGCGACCGGCCTGGCCCCCATCGCGAGCACGTCGCGAACGATCCCGCCGACGCCCGTGGCCGCCCCCTGGTAGGGCTCGATCGCGCTCGGGTGGGAGTGAGACTCCAGCTTGAACACCGCGACGTCGCCGTCGCCGAGGTCGACCGCGCCGGCGTCCTGGCCCGGTCCGACGAGCACCGCGGGCCCCGTCGTCGGGAGCGTCCGCAGGTGGACCTTCGAGGACTTGTACGAGCAGTGCTCCGACCACATCACGCTGAACATCGCGAGCTCGGCGTGGTTCGGCTCCCGACCGAGGATCGCGACGATCCGCTCGAGCTCCTCGTCGGCGAGCCCGAGCCGGCGATGCAGCGGCTCGGCCTCCACCCCGCTCACGGCACCCCCGCGGCCGCCGCTGCCAGCAGCGACGCGAACAGCGGCTGCCCGCCCGTCGGTCCGACGTCGGGGTCGACCGCGTGCTCGGGGTGGGGCATCAGCCCGACGACGTTGCCGCGCTCGTTGCGCAGCGCTGCCACCGAGCCGGTGGAGCCGTTCGGGTTCCAGGCCTCGTCCACCACCCCCGTCGGCGAGCTGTAGCGGGCGACGACGAGGCCCTCGGCCTCGACCCGGGCGAGCTGCTCGGGCGTCGCCACCCACTGACCCTCGCCGTGCTTGATCGGCACCCGGAGCGTCTCGCCGGGCTCGAGCTCGGCGGTGAGCACCGAGCGCGACGTCTCGATCCGCAGCCACACCTCGCGGCAGATGAAGCGCAGGCCGCGGTTGCGGATGAGCGCCCCCGGCAACAGGCCCGCCTCGCACAGGATCTGGAACCCGTTGCAGATCCCGACCACCGGCCCGCCGCGGCGGGCGAACGCCTCGACCTCGCGCATCACCGGCGCGAAGCGCGCGATCGCGCCGCACCGCAGGTAGTCGCCGTAGCTGAACCCCCCCGGCAGGATGACGGCGTCGACCCCCTGCAGGTCGGGCACCGCGTGCCACAGCGTGACCCCGACGCCGCCCATCGTCTCGACGGCGCGCAGCGCGTCGCGATCGTCCAGCGACCCGGGGAAGGTCACGACCCCGATCCGCGGCGCCCTCATCCGGCCTCCCCGGCCACGATCCGGAACTCCTCGATCACCGGGTTGGCGAGCAGCCGGCGGGCGATCGCCTCCACCTGGGTCCTGGCCTCCTCCTCCGAGCCGGCCTCCAGGGTGACCGCGACGTGCTTGCCCACCCGGACCTGCGTCACGTTCGACCACCCGAGCGCCGGCAACGCCGAGGCCACGGCCGCTCCCTGGGGATCGGCGAGCCCCGGCTTGAGCGAGACGAGGACCTCGAACGTGTACCTCACTCCGCGTGCTCCCGGCGCAGGCGCTCGAGGTCGACGGCGCAGGACTCCCAGTCGGCGTCGCTCAGCGCGCCCATCCGCTGGAGGTACCAGTCGAAGCGCTCACCCGAGATCCGCTCGTAGGCCTCCCGGTACAGCCCGGCGGTGCGGGCGACGACCTCCGGTGGGAGCGCGGGGGCCGGCGGCTCGCGGTTCCACCCGCTCGCGTCGAGCCAGTCCCGCACGAACTGCTTGTCGAAGGAGGGCTGCGAACGGCCGGGCGTCCAGGCGTCGGCCGGCCAGAAGCGGCTGGAGTCCGGCGTGCCGACCTCGTCGACGAGGACGAGCTCGCCGTCGACGAACCCGAACTCGAGCTTCGTGTCGGCCACGATGATGCCCCGCTCGAGGGCCGCCCCCGCGATCCGCTCGTAGAGCGCGATCGTGAGCTCGGCCAGCCGCTCGACGAGGCCACGGCCGACGAGCTCGGCCGCCTCGGCGAGCGTCAGCGGCTCGTCGTGGCCGGCCGCCGCCTTCGTCGTCGGCGTGAAGATCGGCTCCGGGAGGCGGTCGGCCTCCACGAGCCCCGCGGGCAGGCGAACGTCGGCGATCGCGCCGCGCTCCCGGTACTGCGCCCACCCGCTTCCCGCCAGGTAGCCGCGGGCGACGCACTCGATCGGGACCACCCGTGCGCGCCGCACGAGCATCGCTCGGCCCGACAACGACGTCTCGGCGTCGAACGGGGACGGGAACCGCCAGCGCTCGGCCGTCACGAGGTGGTTCGCGACGAGGTCCGTCGTCCGATCGAACCAGTGCAGCGACAGCCCGGTGAGCACCCGGCCCTTGTCGGGGATCGGGTCGGGGAGCACCACGTCGAACGCGCTGATCCGGTCGGTCGCGACGAGGAGCAGATGGCCCTCGTCCACCTCGTAGAGGTCGCGCACCTTCCCCCGCGCGAGGAGTCGACCCACCGGCGCTAGCCTCCCTCGACCGGCAGCTTCTCCAGCCGCTCGAAGACGCCGCCGAGGTGTCGCAGCGCCCGCTGCGGATCGAACAGGGCGTCGAGGGCCCCGGGCTCGAGCCGCCGCACGACCTCGGGGTCGGCCGCGAGCCGCTCACGGAACGAGGCCCCCTCGTCCCAGGCGGCCGCGGCGGCGCGCTGGACGATGCGGTAGGCGTCGTCCCGCCCCATGCCCGCCTCGACGAGCGCGAGCAGGACCTGTCCGCTGAAGGCGATCCCGCCGTGGGCCACCAGGTTCGCCCGCATCCGCTCGGGGAAGACCACCAGGCCGTCGATCACCCGGGTGAGCTCGCGGAGCATGAACGCGAGCAGCCCGGTCGCGTCGGGCAGGACGATCCGCTCGGCCGACGAGTGCGAGATGTCGCGCTCGTGCCAGAGGGCGACGTTCTCCAGGGCGGCGAGCGCGTGCCCGCGCAGCACCCGCGCCAGACCGCTCACGCGCTCGCTCGCAACGGGGTTGCGCTTGTGGGGCATCGCGCTCGAGCCCTTCTGCTGCTCGGCGAAGGGCTCCTGGACCTCGCGGACCTCCGTCCGGGCCAGGTGGCGGATCTCGGTCGCGATCGCGTCGAGCGTCGAGCCGCACAGGGCGATCGCGCCGACGAGCTCCGCATGCCGATCGCGCTGGACCACCTGGGTGGTCGCCTCCGCGGGACGCAGGCCCAGGCGCGTGCACACGAGCTCCTCCAGACGCGGGTCGAGACCCGCGTAGGTCCCGACGGCCCCGCTCAGCGCGCCGACGCTCACGGCCTCCCGTGCGCGGCGCAGGCGCTCGCGGTCCCGGTCGAGCTGGAACGCGAACACCGCCAGCTTGTGGCCGAACGAGGTCGGCTCGGCGTGCACGCCGTGGGTCCGCCCGATGCAGGGCGTGCCTCGGTGCTCGAGCGCGCGTCGCTTCACGGCGCCGAGCAGGCGTTCGAGATCGCCGAGCAGCACGTCGGTCGCCTGCCGCAGCGCGAGCGCGAGCGCCGTGTCGGTGACGTCGGAGGAGGTGAGCCCATGGTGGATCCACCGCCCGGCCGGCCCGATCGAGGCGGCCACCACGTCGACGAAGGCGGCCACGTCGTGGTGGGTGACCCGCTCCCGCTCGAGGACGGCCTCGACCGTGAACGTCGCCCGCTCGCGGCACGCCGCGGCGTCGGCCGGGGGGATCCGACCGAGCTCGGCCCAGGCCTCGACGGCGGCGAGCTCCACCTCGAGCCAGCGCTCGAGCCGCGCCCGGTCCGACCAGACGGCCGCGAGCTCGGGGACCTCGTAGCGCGGGATCACACCCGCAGTCTACGGGGCCCGCTCGGCGCGGACCTCGACCTCGTGTTGCTGCGGATCGGCCAGGAGCCAGCGCCCGGGCCCGACCTCGCCCACGAGCCGGCCCCCGGCCTCGAGCGCGGCGCGGACGCGCTCGTCGGCCGCGTCGTCGGGCACGGACACGACGATCCGAAGCCCGCCGGCGACCGGGTCGTCGCCGGGTCGGATCCGGACGCGGGGCAGGCGTGCTCGGGGATCGGCGAGCACTTCGGCGTCACCGTCGTCCCCGGACGGCCGGTAGGCGAGCACCGCCTGCCAGAAGGGCGCCGCCGTCGCCGGCGTGCGCGCCCGGATCTCGAGCCCGACCTCCTGCACGCGGCCGGGGTCCGCCTCGACCCCGAGCGTCCGCGCCGCCTCGGAGATCCGACGGGCCAACGCGAGGTCGCGCTCGGTGAGCCCGCCCGCCTCGTGCGTGACGAGACGCACCGTCACCGAGCCGTAGCGCAGGTCCACGTCGGGGTGGTGGTTCGCCTCCTCGGCGAGCTCCGCGATCCGCCCGATCAGCTCCACGCCCCGGACGAACGACCGCGTGCGGAACACCGAGCAGGCGGCGCCGTCGACCACGCGCCAGTCCCCGACCCCCTCGGCATCTCGGAAGGCGCGCGCGTCGATCCGGTCGCTCACGACAGCTTGAGGCCCTCGGCGAGGTCGTCCTTGAACTTCCACAGCGACGCCTGGACCTCCTCGTCGGCGATGCCGATGATCTCGGCCGCCAGGATCGCCGCGTTCACCGCGGCGTCGACCCCGACCGTGGCGATCGGCACGCCCGTCGGCATCTGCGCCGTGATCGCCAGGGCCTCGTTGC
Organism: Actinomycetota bacterium; assembly: GCA_026003015.1. Taxonomy (GTDB): domain Bacteria; phylum Actinomycetota; class UBA4738; order UBA4738; family HRBIN12; genus BPGL01. Next base: position 1,242,199 of record BPGL01000001.1, read on the forward strand.
CGACCATCTGGGGGGCCGTCGCGATCGGCACGCCGATCACGGGCAGGACGGTCCGCGCGGCGACGGCCGCGGCGAGGTGCCCCGACAGGCCGGTGGAGCAGATCACGACCTTCAGGCCACGCTCGAAGGCGGTACGCGCGTATTCGTCGACGAGGTCGGGGTTGCGCGAGCTCGACATGATCCGAACCTCGTGGGGGATGCCGAACTTCTCGAGGATCAGGCCGGCCTGCCGCATGATCGGAAGCTCCGACGGCGAGGCCGCGAGCACCCCGACCTTCGGCGGTTCCTCCGTCATCGTCCCTCTCGTTCCGCCGCGGCGGCGGCGATGTCGCTGCGTCGATGCATCCCCTCGAAGCGGATCCGCTCGCACGCCTCGTAGGCGCGGGCCCGAGCCTCGCCGATCGTGCCCCCCAGCGCCGTCACGGCCAGGACCCGTCCGCCCGCGGTCACCACTGTACCGTCGCGGCGCGCCGTGCCCGCGTGGAACACGACCACGCCGGGAACGCGTCCGGCCTCCTCGAGCCCCTCGATCGGAAACCCGGTGCGGTAGGCGCCCGGGTAGCCGGCGGAGGCGAGGACCACGGTGACCGCGGCCTTTGACCGGAGCCCGACCCGCACGCCGGCGAGTTCCCCCGCCGCGCAGGCGGCGAGCAGCTCGCCGAGGTCTCCCTCGATCCGTGGGAGCAGGACCTGCGCCTCCGGATCGCCGAACCGGCAGTTGAACTCGAGGGTGCGGGGGCCCTCGGCGGTGAGCATCAGGCCGGCGTAGAGCACCCCGGTGTACGGCGTGCCCTCGGCCCGCATCGCCGCCACGGTCGGGTGGACGACCTCCTGCCAGATCCGCTCCTCCTCGGGCGCGGCCAACCACGCAAGCGGCGCGTAGGCGCCCATGCCCCCGGTGTTCGGACCCGTGTCCGCGTTGCCGACGCGCTTGAAGTCCTGGGCGAGTCCGAGGTGCACGACCTCCCTGCCGTCGCTGAGCGCGAACGCGGAGACCTCTGGCCCCTCGAGGAGCTCCTCGACGACGACGGGGTGCCCCGCGTCGCCGAAGGCGTCGCGCACGAGGCAGTCCTCGATCGCGGCCAGCGCGGTTGCCGGCTCCCGGGCCACGACGACGCCCTTGCCTGCGGCCAGGCCGTCGGCCTTGACGACCGCCCGCCCGCCGAGCTCCTCGACGAAGGCCGCGGCCTCCGCGACCTCCTCGAACGTCCCGGCGCGCGCGGTCGGGATCGCGTGCGCGGCCATGAGGCGCTTGGCGAACGCCTTCGAGGCCTCCAGGCGCGCGGCGGCGGCCGACGGGCCGAGCACCCGGCGTCCCCGCTCCCGCAGCGCGTCGGCCAGCCCGGCCACGAGCGGCGCCTCGGGCCCGACGACGGTGAGGTCCGCGTCCAGGTAGTCAACTAACTTGACCAATCCGCCGACGTCGTCGGCCGCCACGTCGTGGCAGGTCGCGAGGCCCCCGATCCCGGCGTTGCCGGGGGCGGCGTGCAGGTCGTCGACCGACGGGCTCGAAGCCAGCCGCCAGGCGAGGGCGTGCTCCCGACCGCCGCCTCCGACGACGAGCGCCCTCACGGCCCCACCGCGAGCGTCTGCTCGCGCGCGGGCCCGACGCCGACGGCGACCACCGGTACCTCGCCGAGCTCTTCGATCGTCCGCACGTACGCGCGCGCCTCCTTCGGGAGGTCGTCGAACGCCCGAGCGTGGCCGAGCTCCTCCTGCCAGCCCGGCAGCTCCTCCCAGATCGGCTCCGCCCGGTGGAACAGGGTTTGGTTCGGCGGCACGTCCTCGAAGCGCTGTCCCTCGGCTCGGTAGGCGACGCAGATCTTGATCCTGTCGAAGCCGGAGAGCACGTCCAGCTTCGTGAGGAACAGCTCCGTCAGCCCGTTCAGCCGCGCGGCGTAGCGCAGGACGACGGCGTCGAACCAGCCGCACCGTCGAGGCCGTCCCGTCACCGTGCCGAACTCCCGCCCACGCTCGGCCATGCGCTCCCCGTCGGGCCCGAGCTCCTCGGTCGGGAACGGGCCGGCGCCCACCCGCGTGACGTAGGCCTTCGTGATCCCGATGACCCGCTCGACGTGGCGCGGTCCGAAGCCGGCCGACGCGCACGCGTAGCCGGCCACCGGCGTCGAGGACGTGACGAAGGGGTAGGTGCCGTGGTCCAGATCGAGCATCGTGCCCTGAGCCCCCTCGAGCATCACGTGCTCGCCCCCCGCGAGCGCCTCGTGCAGGAGCTTCGCCGTGTCGGCGACGTAGGGGCGCAGCCGCTGCGCGTAGGCGAGGTGATCGGCGACGATGCGCTCGGGGTCCACGGGCAGCCGCCCGTAGACCTTCGTGAGGATCTGGTTCTTCTCCTTCAGCACGACGTCGAGCTTCGCTCGGAAGATCTGCTCGTCGTAGAGGTCCTGGACCCGGATCCCGACGCGCGCCGCCCGGTCCGCGTAGGCGGGCCCGATCCCCCGCTTCGTCGTGCCGAGCGCGTTGGAGCCGAGGAACCGCTGCGTCACCTTCTCGAGCTCCAGGTGGTAGGGCATGATCAGGTGCGCGTTCAGGCTGAGCCGCAGCCGGGAGACGTCCAGGCCCGCCTCGGTGAGGCGATCCAGCTCATCGAGCAGGACCGCCGGGTCGACGACGACGCCGCCGGCGATCACCGGGGTGATGTGCGGGTAGAGGATCCCGCTCGGCACCAGGTTGAGCTTGAGCAGACGTCCCTCGGCCACGATCGTGTGACCGGCGTTGTTGCCCCCCTGGTAGCGAACGACGTAGCGGGTGCGATCGGCCAGGTAGTCGACGGCCTTGCCCTTGCCCTCGTCGCCCCACTGGGTCCCGAGCACGATCGTGGCCGGCATGCGGGGCCAGTCTACCCGTCGGGCCTCGGCGGCTCGCGCGCCGCCCGTTTCCGCCAAGCGGGTGGATCCGCCATAGGTTCGCCATGCGATCTCGACCTTCGACCCATGGAGGCGAACGGCCGGGGTTGTTAGGCTCCGGAGATCACCAGACCGGTCGATCGGACCGACGGGCCGCCCGCCTGGCGGCCCGGCCGAGGAGAGGTATGACGATCCGCCTGCGCAACCGTCACGCCGACGACCCCGTCGACCTGATCGAGGTCGACGGGGAGTTCTGCGTCCCCTACGAGGCGGGGCAGCGCCGCTACATCCTCGACCTCGGCCCGTTCGGGCGCGTCGAGCGGAGCTGGCGCACCATCGCGGCGAAGATCGCCCTGTTCGTGCCGGCCCTGTTCCTGTTCATCCTCGCCGTGCAGCTGATGAAGGCCGGAGCGAACGCGGTCGGCCCGCAGATCGAAGGCCGCTTCCCCTTCGCCAACGGCATCTCCACCCTGGGCGCCGGATGGCTCGGAGCCTACTTCGTCCTCTCGGGCTCGCCCGTGGCGGCGACCGCGATCAGCCTGTTCGGCGCAGACGTGCTCACGAAGCTGCAGACCTTCACGATGCTGTCGGGATCGCGCCTGGGAGCGTCCTTCATCGTGCTGCTCACCGGCTTCATCTACGCGACACGGAGCAAGCGCGGGCGCGTCGGGTCGCTGGGGATCGGGATCCAGGCGATGACGATGACCGCCCTCGTGTACGTGCCGGGGATGCTCATCGGCTACGCGATCATGCGCGCCGGGCTCCTCGACGGCCTCACCTGGCACGCCTCCTCCGAGCTCGAGGCCGTGCTCTCACGCCTGTGGGGGCCGATCGTGGACCTCATCGAGGGCCTCGTGCCGGGCTGGGCGCTGTTCCCGGTCGGGCTCGTGGTCATCCTCGCCTCCTTCCACCTACTGGACCGGGTCCTGCCCGAGGTGAACGGGGACGCGACCGCCTCGAAGCGGCGCGCGTGGCTGACGCAGCCCTGGACGATGTTCGCGCTCGGATGCCTCGTCGCGACCCTCACCCTGTCGGTCTCGGTCGCCCTCACGGTGCTCGTGCCCCTCGCGAGCAAGGGGCTCGTGAAGCGCGACGAGGCTCTCCCCTACATCATGGGGGCGAACATCACGACGCTCGCGGACACCCTCGTCGTCGCGATGCTCCAGTCGACGCCCGTGGCGGCCCAGATCGTCCTGGCCGAGGCGATCGGCGTGACGATCGTGTCGGTCGCGATCCTGGCCTTCGCCTACGACCGCGTGAAGGCGGGCGTGATCGCCCTCGACGACTGGCTCGTCGCGAGCAACGCGCGGCTCGCCGCTTTCGTCGGCGTGCTGTTCCTGCTGCCGATCACGTTCCTGCTGACCGGGCTCGTGTACACGACGCAGGGCTGAGCGCCCCGACGGCGCCTACCGTTCCTCGGCGGCCCGGAGGTTGCGGTCGTCCTCCATCCGAACCCAGGTCTCGAGCAGGGCTGCCGAGAACGCCTCCATGAAGCACACCGCGACCCCGGCGAGGACGCCGACGCGGAACGAGAGCCCGGCCACGAGCTCGGAGCAGCGGGCGAGCGCGCCCGGCTCGGAGACCGGGCACGCGTCGCCGCCGACCGACCGCGCGACCCCGCCGACGGCCACGCCGACGACGACGGCCGCCGCGGCCGTGGCCCACATCCTCGACGAGCGGACGATCGACACCGACGGCGCTCCCCGAACCTCCGGTTCCCCGCCCGGTAGTCTGGCAAACCACCGTGGCGACCGAACAGGCAGGGCGCCCTGCACGCCGGGGCGCGCTTCGCGCCGCTCCGGGCCTGCTCCGCCGCAACCGGGACTTCCGGCGGCTGTTCCTCGCGTCGGTGATCTCGCTGGGGGGCGACTGGTTCCTGTTCGTCGCGGTGGGATCGCTGATCGTGGAGACGACCGAGCGGGCCCTCGTCGTCGGCCTCGCGATCGCCTGCCAGGAGCTCGCCTTCTTCGCGGCCTCGCCCGTGGCCGGGGTCCTCGCCGACCGGCTCGACCGCCGACGGCTCATGATCGCCTGCGACCTCGCCCGGTCCGGGGCCTGTCTGGGGTTCCTCGCCGTCGGGGAGACGACCCTGTGGCTCGCGTTCCCCCTGCTCGCGGTCCTGTCGATGTTCGCCGCCCCCTTCGACGCCGCCTCGACCGCCGCGATCCCGAACCTCGTCGCCGCCGAGGACCTGCCGGTGGCCAACGCGCTCGCCGGGTCGCTGTGGGGCACGATGCTCGCGATCGGCGCGGCGCTCGGCGGAGCGGCCTCGTTCGCCCTGGGCCACGACGCCGCCTTCTGGATCGACGCGGCCTCGTTCCTGGTGTCCGCGGCGCTGATCGCGAGGATCCGCGGCGCCACCGCCGTGCGCGACGGACGCGACGGCGCGCCGCCCTCGCTGCTGTCGGCGGCCCTCGACACGGTCCGCTACGCCCGGGGCGATCGACGCGTGGTCGCGCTGCTCGCGGTCAAGGGCGGCTTCGGGTTCTCGGCGGGCGTGCTCGCCCTGATCCCCGTGTTCGCCCACCGGGTCTTCGGCGCCGGCGAGGTCGGGTTCGGGTTGCTCATGGCCGCCCGGGGCGTGGGGGCGCTGGTCGGCCCGTTCCTCGGCCACGGGATCTCCGGGGCCCGCCACGAGCGCCTGTGGCAGGCGATCGGGCTCTCCCTGCTCGCGTTCGGTCTCGGCTACCTGGCGCTCGGCTTGGCGCCCGCCCTGTGGGTGGCCGCGCTCGCGATCCTGTTCGCCCACCTGGGAGGCGGGTCCCAGTGGGTGCTGTCCACGTTCGGGCTGCAGGTCCTCGTGCCCGACCGGATCCGGGGACGGGTCTTCGGGCTCGATTTCGCCCTCATCACGCTCTCGCTGGCGCTGTCGAGCGTCGCGGCGTCCGCGATCGCGGACGCGATCGGCCCGCGACGAGCGGCGTTCATCCTCGCGGGGGTCGCGGTCGCGTGGTCGGTCACCTGGTGGGTGGCGACGCGCTCGGCGCGCCGCGCGCCCCTGGAGCTCGCGCCGCCGAGCGCCGAGCCGCCGCCGCACGCGACGATCGCGATCGAGTGAGGTCGCGGCGGCCCCGGAGGCCCTCAGGCGCCGTCCGGGGACGGCGGCCGGTCGCCGGCGGGCGGCGCGGGCGGGGACTCGGGGACCGCCGGCGGGGTCGGCCCGGCGGGCGGGGGCGGCGGGGGGCCGCCCGCAGGCGGGGGGCCGCCCGCAGGCGGGGGGCCGCCCGCAGGCGGGGGGCCCACCGGGCCCGGCGCGGCGCCCGCGAAGCTCACGCGGGGCACGCCCTCCTCGCCCCGCAGCGCGTCGTCGACCTCGAAGAACTCCTCGAGGCCGAAGCCGAACACCCGGGCGACGATCATCGAGGGGAACGCCTGCACCCGACGGTTGTAGTCGCGGACGTTGGCGTTGTAGAAGCGCCGCGCCGTCTGGAGGCGGTCCTCGGTGTTCGCGAGCTCGGCCTGCAGGCTGAGGAAGGACTGGTTCGCCTTGAGGTCCGGATAGTTCTCGACCACGGCGAACAGCTGCCGGAGCGCCGCGACGAGCGGCCCCTCCGCGGCGGCCTGCTCGGCCGGCGAGCCCGTCGCGGCCGTCGCCATCGATCGGGCCCGCGTGACGTTCTCGAGCACCTCGCGCTCGTGCGACGCGTAGCCGCGCACCGTCTCGACGAGGTTCGGGATCAAGTCGTAGCGGCGGCGGAGCTCGGTGTCGATGTTGGCCCAGGCGTCGCGGATCAGGTTCCGTTGGGAGACGAAGCGGTTGTAGCTCACGATGCCGCCGACCACGACGACGGCGGCCACGACCAGGATCGCGATCAGGACCTCCACGGGGCCTCCTCCTCTGGGGCTCTGGGGAGCCTACCCCGTCTCCGGGGCCGACGCATCCGGCTCGCCCGATCCGATCGGCTCGCGCGACCAGTGTCCCTGCAGCCAGCGGCCCTCGTACGGGCTCCGTTCGGGCCGCGGGGGGAAGAGGGACCCCAGCACGCCCGGCACGGCGTCGCGCAGGGCCCGTGCGGCCTCGAGCAGCGACACGACCCCCCCGGGCGAGAGCTCGGGGCCGAACAACAGGATCCGGTCCTCGCACGCCGCGACGGCGGTGCGGCTCGGCAGCGCGAGCATCGCGCGCATCATCCGCTGGTCGCAGAACGCGATCGCGAAGCCGCGGTCCTCGCTCCACACCCGGAACCGACGGTTGAACGCCTCCAGATCCAGATCGATCTCGTCGCCCAGCAGGGGCCGGGCGATCGCGTCGGCGAACCGCTCGGATCGCACGAGCAGCCGTGGACACGAGGCCGCCACCGCGGCCACCGCGCAGGAGCGGCGTCGGACGCCGACCGGCCCTGCGGATGGCTCGGACGGGCGATGCGCGTCCTCGACGAGGAGGTCGAAGGCCCGGACCTCGGGGTCGCGGGGGTCCCACACGAGGTTCTCGGCACGCAGCCACCGGCCCGACACCGCCCAGCGGAAGGGCAGCCAGGCGGCCTCCTCGGCGCCCGCGGGCAGGAACCGGAGCCCCGCCCGGTGGCACAAGCGCATGAGGTGGTGCTGCCGGAGACGACCGCGGGCCGTCCGCCACGCGGCGACGCCGGCCGCGAGCAGGAGCCCGAGCCCGATCGCGACCTCCACATCCGGGTCGTCGGCACGCGCGGCCGGCCCCTTGATCGCGCCCGCCCGCCGCGCCCGGATCGCGCCCGCCTTAGCGCGTCGACCAGACGAGCTCGCCGTCGCGCACGTCGACGACGACGGTGTCGCCCTCGCGGATCTCGCCCGCCAGGAGCTTGAGGGCGAGCGGGTCCTGCAGCTCCCGCTGGATCAGGCGCTTGAGGGGCCGCGCCCCGAACGCCGGGTCGTAGCCCTCGGTCGCGAGGTGGTCGATCGCCGACTCCGTCAGCTCGAGGGTGAGCTTCCGGTCCGCCAGACGCCCGCGCAGGTGGTCGATCTGGATCAAGACGATCTGCCGGATGTGCTCGGCGGTCAGCGGCTCGAACACGACGATCTCGTCGATCCGGTTCACGAACTCAGGCCTGAACGCCAGGCGCACCTCCTCGAGCACCGCCTCTCGACGCTTCTCCGGCGACAGGCCCTCGTCCTGGAACACGGCCGAGCCGAGGTTCGAGGTCATGATCACGATCGTGTTGCGGAAGTCGACCGTCCGTCCGTGCCCGTCGGTGAGCCGGCCGTCGTCGAGCAGCTGGAGCAGGACGTTGAACACGTCCGGATGGGCCTTCTCGATCTCGTCGAGGAGCACGACGCTGTAAGGGCGACGACGGATCGCCTCGGTGAGCTGGCCGCCCTCCTCGTAGCCGACGTAGCCGGGCGGGGCGCCGACGAGCCGTGAGACGGTGTGGCGCTCCTGGTACTCGCTCATGTCGACGCGCACGATCGCCCGTTCGTCGTCGAAGAGGTAGTCGGCGAGCGTGCGGGCGAGCTCGGTCTTGCCCACGCCCGTGGGCCCGAGGAACAGGAACGAGCCGATCGGCCGGTTCGGGTCCGACAGGCCCGCACGCGAGCGCCGGATCGCGTTCGCGACAGCGGCCACGGCCTCGTCCTGGCCGACCACCCGGCGGTGCAACGCCTCCTCGAGGTGAACGAGCTTGCGCATCTCGCCCTCCATCAGGCGGGACACGGGGATGCCGGTCCACTTCGACACGACCTCGGCGACGTCCTCCTCGGTCACCTCCTCGTTGAGGAACCGGCGCTCGCGCTGCAGCTCGGCGAGCGCGGCGTTGTCCTCCTCGAGCCGACGTTCGAGCTCGACGAGCGTGCCGTAGCGCAGCTCCGCGGCCCGCTCGAGATCGCCCGCTCGCTCGGCCCGCTCGGCCTGCGTCCGCGCCTCCTCGATCGCCTGCTTGCGGGACCGGATCTGGTCGATCAGCTCCTTCTCGCGCTGCCAGTGCGCCTTCATGTCGGCGGCCTGCTCCTGCAGCTGGGCGAGCTCCCGCTCGAGCCGCTCGAGCCGCTCGCGCGAGGCGGCGTCGGTCTCCTTCGCCAGGGCCGCGCGCTCGATCTCGAGCTGGCGGATCCGCCGCTCGACCTCGTCGATCTCGACCGGCATCGAGTCGATCTCGATCCGCAGGCGGCTCGCCGCCTCGTCGATCAGGTCGATCGCCTTGTCGGGCAGGAACCGGCCGCTCACGTAGCGATCCGAGAGCACGGCGGCGGCCACGAGCGCGGGGTCCTGGATGCGAACGCCGTGGTGGACCTCGTAGCGCTCCTTGAGGCCCCGCAGGATCGCGATCGTGTCGGCGACGCTCGGCTCCTCAACGAGCACCGGCTGGAACCGGCGCTCCAGAGCCGGGTCCTTCTCGATGTGCTCCCGGTACTCGTCGAGGGTCGTCGCTCCGATCGCGCGGAGCTCCCCGCGGGCCAGCATCGGCTTGAGCATGTTGCCGGCGTCCATCGCGCCCTCGGCCGCTCCGGCGCCGACGATCGTGTGGAGCTCGTCGATGAAGGTGATGATCTCCCCCTCGGACGCCGCGATCTCCTCGAGCACGGCCTTCAGGCGCTCCTCGAACTCACCGCGGTACTTCGCGCCGGCGAGCATGCCGCCCAGGTCGAGCGCGATGACGCGCTTGTGCTTCAGCGACTCGGGCACGTCGCCATCGACGATCCGCTGGGCGAGCCCCTCGACGATCGCGGTCTTGCCGACGCCCGGCTCGCCGATCAGCACGGGGTTGTTCTTCGTACGCCGGGACAGGACCTGCACGACCCGCCGGATCTCTTCGTCGCGCCCGATCACCGGGTCGAGCTTGCCGCGACGCGCCAGCTCGGTCAGATCGCGCCCGTAGCGCTCGAGCGCCCGGTACTTGTCCTCGGGGTTCTCGTCGGTCACCCGACGGCGCCCGCGGACCTCCGCCAGCGCGCGCAGGGCCTCCTCGCGCGCGACCCCCGCGTCGGCGAGCAGTCGGCCGGCCCCGCCGCCGGCCTCCCCGAGCATCGCGAGCAGGAGGTGCTCGGTCGAGATGTACTCGTCGGTGAGCTGCTCCGCCTCGTTCGCCGCCGCCGCGAGCAGGCGCGAGGTGGTCGGCGAGAAGCGCACCTCGGCTCCACCGAAGACCTTCGGGAGCCGGTCGAGCGCCTCGTCGGTCCGGTCGCGCAGCGTCCGGGGCGCGACCCCGAGGTTCGCGAGCAGCGGGTAGACGACCCCCTCGGGATCGGACAGCAGCGCGAACAGCACGTGCTCGGGCTCGATCGACTGGTGGTTGCGCGCGAGCGCCTGCTGATGCGCGCCCTCGAGCGCAGCCCTCGCCTTGATCGTGAGCTTGTTCGGGTCCATCTCAGCGACGCACCTCCCACGGCGGAAGGATCACGCTGCGCAGCGGCAGGATCGAGCCGACGGACTCGCGACGACGCGCCACCCGTCGGGCCAGGCGAAGCTGCCGTTCGAGGTCGGCCACCCGCTCGCGCAGCGCGTCGATCTCGGCCTGCATCTCCATGATGAGCTTCACCCCCGCGAGGTTCACCCCGCGCCGCTGGGTCAGGTCCTGGATCAGCTGCAGGCGCTCGATGTCCCGCTCAGAGTAGCGCCGAGCGTTGCCCGAGGAGCGCTTCGGACGCAGCAGGCCCTTCCGCTCGTACTCGCGGAGCGTCTGCGGGTGCATGCCGGCCAGCTCCGCCGCCACGCTGATCACGTACACGGCGCGCTCGCTCGCGCCGCGCCCGTCCGTCGACCGGGAACCGTCGTCCACCATCGCGCCCTCCTACGCCACGCCCAGCTTCGCCCGCGGGGAGCGTCCGCCGGCGCGCTGCAGCTCCTCGAGCAGCTCCCGCTCCCGCCGGGAGGGCCGCTCGGGCACCTCGATGTGGACGGTGGCGAGCAGGTCGCCCCGTCCGCCCCGCCGCGGCGCTCCCTTGCCCCGGATCCGGAACGTCTTGCCGCACGGGGTGCCCGGCGGGATCCGCAGGGTCACGGGCCCGTCGAGCGTGGGGACCTGCACCTCGGCGCCCAACGCGGCCTCCGGGTAGGTGAGCGGCAGCCGCACCGTGAGGTCGTCACCCCGCCGACCGAACACGGGATGGGCCTCGACGTCGACGCGCACGAACAGGTCGCCGGGCGGCACGCCGGGCCCGCCCGGCTCGCCCTTGCCGGCGAGACGGATCGTCGCGCCGTCCTTGACCCCGGCCGGAACCTTCACCCGCAGGCGCCGGGTCCGCCGCTCCGCGCCCGTCCCCTTGCAGGTGGAGCAGGGGGTCTCGACGACCCGGCCGGTCCCCTCGCAGCCGGGGCAGGGCTGGGACATCGAGAAGAACCCCCGGTCGACCGCGACCTGAGCCGGTCCCGCCGCAGCGCGGACAGACCGCGGGCGCCGTCCCGGGGGCCGCCCCCGTCCCCCGGCACGCCGAGCACGGCGCGTGGCCCGAGATCCGCACCGGCACGGTCGTCCCCCGCATCGCGTCCTCGAACCGGACGCGCACCCGGGTCTCGAGGTCCGCGCCGCGGCGGGGTCGCGGACGCCGCCCGCCGATCCCGCCGAACACCCCCCCGAGCAGGTCTTCCAGGTCGAACCCGCCGACGCCGCCGAACCCCGCGCCGGCCCGACCGAACCCCGCGCCGACGCCGGGGCCGAACCCCGCGCCGACGCCCGCCGCGGCCATGTCCCGCACCCGGTCGTAGCGCGCCCGGACCTCCGGGTCGCTCAGGACGTCGTAGGCCGCGGAGATCTCCTTGAACCGTTCCTCAGCCTCCGGATCGCCTCGGTTCGCGTCCGGGTGGTACCGCTGGGCGAGCTTCCGGTAGGCCTTCTTGATCTCCTGCGCGGAGGCGTTGCGGGGCACGCCCAGGATCGCGTAGTAGTCCTTCTCGAACCACTCGCGCCTCACCTCCTCCTCGGGCATCCCTCGATCGCCTCCTTCCGATGGCCACGCGCCCCGACGGCGCTCACGACCGTTCGACGCGCACCCCGGCGGGGCGGATGACGCGTCCCTTGAGCGTGTAGCCGGGGCGGAAGACCTCCGCCACGACCGGCTCGCCCTCGCCCTCTCCGGTCTGCATCAGGGCCTCGTGGAGCTCGGGATCGAACGGCTTGCCCTCGGCCTCGATCCGCTCCAGGCCCTCGGCGCGGAGCGCGTCGAGCAGCTTCGCGTACACGAGCTCGACGCCCTTGAGGAACGACCGGAAGTCCGGCTCCTGGTCGGCGTGGAGCAACGCCAGCTCGAAGTCGTCGAGGACCTCGAGCAGCCGCCGGACCACGGGCTCGGCGGCGAGCTCGAGCATCCGACTCTGCTCCTTGAGCGTCCGCTTGCGGTAGTTGTCGAACTCCGCCTGCAGCCGCTGGAGGTGGTCGCGGTACTCCTCGGCCTGCGCCCGCGCGGCGGCGAGCTCCTCGTCGCGGACCCGTGTCGCCTCGTCCGCGCCCCGCGCCGCCGCCTCCTCGCCGGAGCCCACCGCTGACGCGCCCGCGGCGGTGGACGCCGAGGGCTCCTCGGACCGGCCCTCGGCGTCCCGGACGACGCGCCGTCGGTCCGTCACGCGGAACCGCGGCTCGGAACCCTTGTCCCGCTCGGTCACCGCGTCCGAACCTCGATCGTGCGCGGCTTGGCCTGTTCGAGCTTCGGCACCGACACCGTCAGCACGCCGTCGGCGAACGTCGCCTCGATGTGCTCGGTGTCCGCCGTCTGCGGCAGCCGGATCGACCGGGCGAAGGTCCCGAAGCTCCGCTCGATGCGGTGCCAGGTCTCGCCCTTCTCCTCGTTCGCGATCTCCCGCTTGCCGCTGATGTTCAGCATGCCGTCCTCGAACGTCACGTTGACCTGCTCGGGCCGCATGCCCGGGAGGTCCACGGTCACCTCGAAGCGGTCTTCGGTCTCGCGGACGTCGAGCGGCGGAACCCACGCGTTGCGCGCGAACGCACGCCCGACCAGCCGGTCGAACTCCTCTTCGACCGCCCTGAGGTCACGGAACGGATCCCACTTGGCGAGCATCATCATGCACCCCCTTCCTCAACGATCTCGCCCTCGACGACCTCGTCGTCTGGCGACGAGGAGCCCTCCGACGCGGCGGCGCCGGCCGCCGAGGCCGCGCCCCCGGCCGCCTGCTGCTGCGACGCCCCGGCCTGCTGGTACATCGCCTGGCCGACGCGCTGGAAGATCCCCATCACGCGGTCCGCCTCGGCACGAAGCACCGACGCCTCGGCGTCCTGGCGCTGCAGCGCCTCCTTGAGCGCGGCGTTGGCGGTGGACAGCTCCTGCTTCTCGGCCTCGGGGATCTTGTCCCCGCTGTCCTGCAGGAACCGGTCGACCTGGTAGGCGACCTGATCGGCCTGGTTGCGGGCCTCGGCCGCCTCGCGCCGCTTGTGGTCCTCCGCGGCGAAGGCCTCCGCCTCCTTGATCATCCGATCGATCTCCTCCTTGGACAGCGCCGTGCCGCCCGTGATCGTCATCGCCTGCTCCTTGCCGGTGGCCAGGTCCTTGGCGGTGACGTTCACGATGCCGTTCGCGTCGATGTCGAACGACACCTCGATCTGCGGCACGCCCCGAGGCGCCGGCGGGATCCCCACCAGGTTGAACCGACCCAGGGACTTCACGCCCGGCGAGGCGACCGTCTCGCCCTCGCCCTGCAGGACGTTGATCTCCACCTGCGTCTGGTTGTCCGCGGCCGTCGTGAAGATCTCGGTCTTGCGCGTCGGGATCGTCGTGTTGCGCTCGATCATGCGCTGCACGATCCCGCCGAGCGTCTCCACGCCGAGCGACAGCGGCGTGACGTCCAGGAGCAGGACGTCCTTGACGTCTCCCTTCAGCACGCCCGCCTGGATCGCCGCGCCGACCGCCACGACCTCGTCGGGGTTCACGCCCTTGTGCGGCTCCTTGCCGCCCGTGAGCTCTGCGGACCAGCTCCTGGATCGCCGGCATCCGCGTCGACCCGCCGACCAGGATCACGTGGTCGATCTGGTCCACCGACTTGCCCGCAGTCCTTCACGGCCTGCTCGAAGGGGCCACGGCACCGCTCGACCAGATCCTCGGTCATGCTGCTCGAACTCCGAGCGGGTGAGCTTCTGCTCCAGGTGCAGCGGACCCTCGTCGTCGGCCGTGATGAACGGCAGGTTGATCGTCGTCTCGGCGACCTGGGACAGCTCGATCTTGGCCTTCTCCGCCGCCTCCTTCAGCCGCTGCAGCGCCATCCGGTCCTTCGACAGGTCCACGCCGTGCGCGTCCTTGAAGGACTTCACGAGCCAGTCGATGATCCGCTGGTCCCAGTCGTCGCCGCCCGAGGTGCGTGTCGCCGTGGGTGGCCTTCACCTCGAAGACGCCCTCGCCGATCTCGAGCAGCGACACGTCGAAGGTGCCGCCGCCGAGGTCGAAGACGAGCACGGTCTGGTCGGCTCGTCCTTGTCCAGCCCGTAGGCGAGCGCGGCGGCGGTCGGCTCGTTGATGATCCGCAGGACCTCGAGCCCGGCGATCTGGCCGGCCTCCTTCGTGGCCTGCCGCTGGGCGTCGTCGAAGTAGGCGGGCACGGTGATCACCGCCTGGGTGACCGTGTCGCCCAGGTAGGCCTCGGCGTCCCGCTTGAGCTTCGCGAGGATCTGCGCGGAGATCTCCTGCGGGGTCCAGCTGCTTCCCGTCGATCTCGACCGACCAGTCCCGCTCGCCCATGTGGCGCTTGACCGATCGGATCGTGCGCTCGGGGTTCGTGATCGCCTGGCGCTTGGCAACCTCGCCGACGAGGATCTCCCCGTTCTTGGAGAAGCCGACGACCGAGGGGGTCGTACGCGCCCCTTCCGCGTTGGGGATGACCGCGGGCTCGCCGGCCTCCAGCACGGCGACCACCGAGTTCGTCGTTCCCAGGTCGATGCCTACGGCTCGTGCCATGTCGCTCCCTGCCCTCCTGTTCGTCGGCCCTCCGTCGGTTCCTTTCGGCTGCCCACAGCATAGAACTTGAGTCTGCTCGTGTCATATTCCCTGATAGCGACCGCTCCCCCGGCGCGGGGGGTGCCCCCGACCGTCGGCGTCGGGGGCGCGATCGGCTCGCGGCATCCGGCTCCATCCGCTTCGCCCGGCGGGTCAAGGTGGCCCGACTTCCGACCGACAAGGGACTAGAACCATCGGCTTCGACCGGAAGGACGGACGTGGTCGCACCCGACACGCGCGAGCGCGCCCCGGCCAAGGACGCGGGAGCGCGGCCCGAGGACCGTCTGCTCGAGGAGCGGACGCGCTGGGCCATGCAGATCCACGACGGCCTCACGCAGGCCGTCACCTCGGCCGTGCTCGAGCTGCAGACGCTCCGTCACCGGATCGAGACCGACCCCCAGGAGGCGATCCGAGCGCTCGCGGCCGTCGAGCGTGAGATCCGGGAGGATCTGCGTCGGATCCGGGAGATCCTGTTCGAGATGACGGCCGACCGCCCCCGCGCGGTCCCGGCCTTCACCGCGTTCGTCCGTGAGCTCGCCGAGCGCTGGCACCTGACCGCCGAGCTGGACGTGGACGCGGACCTCGACCGGATCCCCGAGCCGGTGCTCGAGGCGCTCCACGCGATCGTCGCCGAGGCCCTCACGAACGCCGCCAAGCACGCCGGCGTTCGGCGTGCACGCGTGGTGGTCGGCGTCGCCGAGGACGCCCTGCAGGTGTGCGTCGAGGATCGCGGTCGGGGCTTCGCCCCCGCCCGTGACGACGATGCGCACTTCGGGCTGGAGTTGATGCGGGCCCGCGCTGCTTCGGTGGGAGGGTCCGTGACCGTCGAATCCACCCCCGGGCACGGCACGACGGTACGCGCCGTGCTCCCCGTCGGAGGGCGAGGTGAGCGAGGATGAGGATCTTGATCGTCGACGACCACGCGCTCGTGCGTCGCGGCATGTACCACGTGGTCAAGGAGGGGTTCCCCGAGGCAGACGTCCTCGAGGCGGGCTCCGCGGAGGAAGCGCTCAAGCTCCTCCGTCGACCTGACGCGGTCGATCTCGCCCTCGTCGACGTGCGGATGCCCGACCTGGACGGGCTCGAGCTGCTGCGCGCGATCAAGAGCGAGTGGCCCGATCTGCCGGTCATCATGATCTCGACCTATGAGAACGCGCCGTACGTGAAGCGCGCCCTGGCCGACGGGGCTGCCGGCTACCTCCTCAAGGACGCGACGCCCGAGGACCTCACTCAGGCGATCAACGTCGCGATCTCCGGCAGCGGCAACGTCTTGTCGCCGCGGGTGATCCAGAACCTGTTCGAGGAACAGCAGGGGCAGGCGGGCGGCGGCGGTGGACGGCGGACCGAGTACAGCCTCACCCAGCGAGAGCAGGACATCCTCGCCCTGCTCGCCGAGGGCCGCTCGAACCGGGACATCGCCCAGCGCCTGTACCTGTCGGAGAAGACGGTCAAGGCGCACCTGGCCGCGATCTTCCGCAAGCTCGGCGTCACGAACCGCACGCAGGCCGCGATGGTCGCGGTCCAGCTCGGCGTCGGACCGGCGCCGGGGGCGATCGCCGCCAACGGGGAGTAGTCGCGCCCGGGCGGGGTCCGGTCAGGACCCGGCGAAGTCCTGGAAGGCTCGCGAGGGCGTCGGCCCGCGCTGTCCCTGGTACTTGTTGCCCGCGCGCCCGTAGGGGGTCTCGGCCGGGGAGGTGAGTCGGAAGAACGAGATCTGCCCGATCCGCATCCCCGGGTACAGGGTGATCGGCAGGTTCGCCACGTTCGACAGCTCCAGCGTCAGGTGACCCTCCCACCCGGGGTCGACGTAGCCGGCGGTCGAGTGGATCAGGAGCCCCAGGCGCCCGAGCGACGACTTGCCCTCGAGCCGGGCGACGAGGTCGTCGGGCAGCGCCACGCGCTCGAGCGTCGAGCCGAGCACGAACTCCCCGGGGTGCAGGATGAACGGCCCCTCGTCCTCGACCTCGACGAGCTCGGTCAGGTCGGGCATCTCCCGGCGGACGTCGATGTAGGGATAGCGGGCGTTCGCGAACACGCGGAACTGACGATCGACGTGCAGATCGACGCTCGAGGGCTGCACGCAGGCCGGATCGAACGGATCGATCACGATCCGACCCGCCTGCACCTCGGCCCGGATGTCCCGATCGGACAGGATCACGACGCGTGCTCCCGCTCGGCGGCCACGCGCGAGACCTCGATCCACCGCTCGAGGGTCCGCGCCGCCTCGCCCTCGTCGATCGAGCGCGCGGCCGTGGCCATCCCCTCCTCGAGCGATCCGGCGAACCCCGCGACCTCGAGCGCGGCACCGGCGTTCAGCACCACGACGTCGCGATGCGGTCCGGGCTCGCCGTCGAGGATCCGGCGCACGACCTCGGCCGAGCTCCGAGCGTCCGCGACGCGCAGGTCCTCGGGGCGCGCACGACGCAGGCCGAGCTTGGTAGGGTCGAGGTGGGTCTCGTGCACCGCCCCGTCGCGAACCTCGTAGACGGTGGAGATCCCGGTGGTCGTGAGCTCATCCAGACCGTCCTCGCCCCGGAACAGCTTCGCCCGCACCCCCCGGCGAGCCAGGACCTCCGCCATCAGCGGCAGCATCCGCTCGTCGGCCACCCCGACCACCTGCGCGTACGGCCGGGCGGGGTTCGTCAGCGGGCCGAGCACGTTGAACACGGTGGGCACGCGCAGCTCCCGACGCACCGGTGCGGCGTGCACCATCGCCGGGTGGTAGCGGGGCGCGAACATGAAGGCGATGCCGGTCTCGGCCAGGCACCGCTCGACCCCCGAGGGATCGAGCTCGATCGCCACCCCGAGCGCCTCGAGGAGGTCGGCCGAGCCGCACCCGCTGGAAGCAGCCCGGTTGCCGTGCTTGGCGACGGGCACGCCCGCGCCCGCAACCACGATCGCCGCGGCCGTCGAGATGTTGAAGGTATGGCTCCGGTCACCTCCGGTGCCGCACGTGTCGATCACCGGGCTGGGCGTTGCGACGGGCACGGCGAAGGCGAGCATCGTGCTGGCGAGCCCCTCAATCTCCTCGACCGTCTCGCCCTTCGTTCGCAACGCGAGCAAGAAGGCACCGATCTGGCCGGGCGTGGCCTCGCCGGCCATGATGCAGCGCATCGCCTCAGCCGCTTCGTCGGCGTCGAGCGGACGTCGCGCGGCAAGCCGCGAGAGCACCCTCGGCCACAGGTCGTCCGTGGTCATCGGGCTCGCACCGTAGCAAAGGGACGAGCAGCTCAGGCGGGGGCCCCGGTGGGCGCCGGTCCGCCCCGGAGCTCGCGCGGCCCGCAGCGCCCTGGCGCACCGCCCGACAGGCGCTAGACTCATCCACCGCGGCCGCGGGCTCGCGCTCGCGGGTCGCGCCACGCGGGTGTGGTTCAATGGCAGAACGCAAGCTTCCCAAGCTTGAAACGGGGGTTCGATTCCCCTCACCCGCTCCGATGGCCCCGGCCTGAGGACGCCCTTCGGCGTCGGGTGGCCCGACGGCCGTGCGCGCTGCCCCCGCGCCCCCTAGCGCCGAGCGCTCGGGCACAGGTCGGCGAGCGGACAGACCTCGCAGCACGGTCGTCGGGCGCCGCAGATCTGCCGGCCGAGCCGGATCAGGCCCACGTGGAGGGCGGTCCGCGTCCCGGCCGGCACGAGCTCGTGCAGGAGCCGGTCGGCGCGTTCCGCGCTCGCCCGCTCCGGCACGAGCCCCAACCGTCGAGCGACCCGGTGCACGTGGGTATCGACGGGGATCGCGTCGTGGCCGAGCGCGAAGCCCTGGACCACCGCGGCCGTCTTCGGCCCCACGCCGGGCAGCGAGGTGAGGTAGGCCCGTGCCTGCGGCTCGGGCAGGCCCGCGAGCCGCGACAGATCGTGCGCGCCCTCCCGCTCGCGGATCGTCCGCAAGATCGCCTGGATCCTCGGGGCCTTGGTGTTCGCCAACCCTCCGACGCGGATCACCGCCGCGAGCTCGTCGGTCGGGGCGGTCTCGACCGCGCGCCAATCGGGGTAGGCGGCCCGCAGCGCGGCGAAGGCGCGGTCGGCGTTCCGATCGCTCGTGTGCTGGCTGAGCACCGTGAGCACGAGCTCCTCGAGCGGGTCCAGGGCGCGCGGCGCCCCGAGCTCCCCGAAGCGGACGCCCAGACGCCTCAGGATCGTCCGCACGCGCCGCCGGTCCGCGTTGGGAGCCTCGGAGGGCGCCCCGGCCGGGAAGGGGCGGGGGCGGCGGCTCACCCCTCGACGCCGCGCGCGGCGTTGCGGAACTGGGTGAGGGACGGCTCGAAGTGCAGCCGGATCGAGCCGGTGGGACCGTTGCGGTGCTTGGCCACGATCAGCTCCGCGTCGCGCTTCTTCTCCGGGTCGAGATCGTCGCGGTGGATGAAGATCACGACGTCGGAGTCCTGCTCGATCGCGCCGCTCTCCCGAAGGTCCGACAGCTGCGGGCGCTTGTCGGCCCGGGCCTCGGGGTTGCGGTTCAGCTGCGAGAGCGCGATCACCGGGATGTGCAGCTCCTTGGCCAGGAGCTTCAGCTGACGGCTGATCTCCGCGACCTCCTGCTGACGGTTGTCGGGCCGCCGCGCGCTCGGGCTCGTCATCAGCTGCAGGTAGTCGACCACGATCAGGTCGAGGCCGGTGCGGCTCGTGCGCATCCGTCGAGCCTTGGCCCGGATGTCGACGATGTTCACGTTGCCCGCGTCGACGATGTGCAGGGGGGCGTCGTGCAGGATCTCGGCGGCCTGGACGACGCCGGTCCAGTCGGCAGGACCCACGCGCTTGTTGCGGATCCGATCCCAGGGCACGCGCGCCTCGGCGCACAGCAGCCGCATCCCGATCTCGAAGCGGGACATCTCGAGCGAGAACACGGCCACGGGGTGGTCGGCGATCGCGACGTTGCGGGCGATGTTGATGGCGAGCGAGGACTTCCCTACGCCGGGGCGTGCGGCGATCACGATCAGGTTGCCGGGCTGCAGCCCCGAGGTGAGGTCGTCCAGGTCGCGGAACCCGGTCGGGATGCCGGTGTAGGCGGACTCGCGGTTCTGGATCGTCTCGAGCTCGGCCATCGCCTGGTCGAGCAGGTCGCGCAGCGTCGCCCCGTCGTCGCGGTCGTCGCGTCGTGCGACGTCGTAGATCCGCTGCTCCGCCCGGTCGGCGACCGCGTCGGCGTCCTCGCCGGCCGCGTAGGCGAGCTCCATGATGTCGGCCGCCGCGGTGATCAGACGACGCCGAAGCGCCGCGTCGGCCACGATCCGGGCGTAGTGGGCCGCCCCCGCGGGGGTCGGGGTCTCGTCGACGAGGTCGCGGATCGCGAGGGGTCCCCCGACCTCCTCGAGCGCCCCCTCGCGGCGCAGCGCCTCGACCGCGGTGATCACGTCGACGGGCTCGCCGCGGGCGAACAGGCCGCGCAGCGCGCGGTAGATGCGGCCGTGCGCCGACCGGTAGAAGTCCTCGGGCTCGAGCAGCTCGACGACGTCGGCGACCGCGTCGGGCGAGAGCATCATCGCGCCCAGGACCGAGCGCTCCGCCTCCAGGTTCTGTGGGGGGAGCCGGTGGTCGCCGCCGCCGGGAAGGCGGACGACCTCATCCGCGGCGCGAACCACCGATCACCCCCCGGCTCCCCTCGGCCTGCCCGACCGACGAACCGCGGCCACCCGACCGCCGCGGATCTGACGCGCAACCCTACGCCGCGCACGACCTGGGCGCCACCGGACAACGGTGGGAAATCGCTGTGGAAAACCCGCGCCGCAGGTCGGGACGCCGCGAGGCCGAACGAACCTTGGCGCTCCGCCCCCCACCTGCGCTTTCCCCATGTGGACAACCATGTGGACAAGTGTGGAGCCCGGGGGTGACAACACGGATCGCCGGGGCGCCGCCGCGCGCCGGCTCAGGCCTCCTGCGCGACGACCTCCACGGTGAGGACCGGCTCGACCCCCGGGAACAGACGGACGCGGACCTCGTGGGTTCCCAGCGAGCGGATCGGCTCGGGCAGGTGGACGTCGCGTCGGTCCACGTCGACGCCGGCGGCCGCCGCGACGGCCGCCGCGACCTCGGTCGAGGTCACCGACCCGAACAACCGCCCCTCCTCTCCGGCCCTGGCCGCGATCCGCAAGGGACCTGCGGCGGTCAGCTTGGAGGCGATCGCCTCCACCTCCGCGCGACGCTGGGCGAGCCGCGCCTCGTGGGCCCGGCGCAGCTGCTCGGCCTGTCGGAGCGCCCCCTTCGACGCCGCGATCGCGAGCCCCTTGGGGATGAGGTAGTTGCGCGCGTAGCCGTCGGCGACCTCGGCCACGTCCCCAGGCTGGCCGAGCGCCTCGACGGGCTTCTGCAAGATCACCTTCATCGCGTCGAGTACGGCAGCAGCGCCATCTCGCGGGCGTTCTTGATCGCGGAGGCCACGTCGCGCTGGTGCTGCACGCAGTTGCCCGTCACGCGGCGCGCTCGGATCTTGCCGCGCTCCGAGACGAACTTGCGAAGCGTCATGACGTCCTTGTAGTCGACGTAGGCGACGCGGTCCTTGCAGAAGATGCAGACCTTCTTCTTCGTCTTCTTCTGCCAGCCCTTGTCTTCCTTCTCGCGGCGTCGCTTGCTCGAGCTCTTAGGGGCCATCGATCGGCGTCTCCTCCTGGGTCGCAGCAGCCGCCGGGGTCGCCACGGCGGCGCTCCAGTCGCTCCCGCCCGAGGCGGATCGGTTCGTCTTCTCGACGCGCGCCGTGGCCCACCGCAGGCTCGGACCGAGGTCGTCGGCCTCGATCTCGACGACGGTCCGACGCTCGCCCTCCTGGTTCTCCCAGGAGCGCTGCTTCAGGCGCCCCGTGACGACGACCCGCGTGCCGCGCGTGAGCGACTCGGCGACGTTCTCGGCGAGCTGACGCCAACAGTTCACCGTGAAGAACGACGTCTCACCGTCGGTCCAGTTGCCGGCCGCGTCCCGGATCCGCGTCGAGTAGGCGATGCGGAAGTTCGCCACCGCCGCGCCGTTCGCCGTGTAGCGGAGCTCGGGGTCGTCGGTCAGGTTCCCGACGATCGTGATCTGGTTGTCGCTGGCCATGAGCCACTCCTTCCCGTGTCGAGCCGCCCGCTCACGCGGGCGTGGGGGAGGCGGCGGAGGACGTGGAGGCGTCCTCCGGGGTCCTGTCCGCGGACCGAACGGCGTCGTCGGACGATGGACCCTCGACGCCGCCCGAGGTCTCGCCCCCGCGGGATCGACCGTCCCCGCCCGCGGTCGGTCCGGCCCCCGGCGGGAGCACGACGATCTTGTGGCGGACCACCTCGTCGGCCAGGTTCAGCACGCGCTCCAGCTCGGCCTGGCTCGCCGGGGACGCCGTGAACCGCACCACCACGTACGTGCCCTCGTGCTGGTGCGCGATCGGGTAGGCGAAGCGTCGCCGTCCCCACCGATCGACCGCGCCGATCGATCCACCGTCCGGCTCGACCGTCCGACGGATCCGCTCGACCGCCGTCGTGACCGTCGCCTCGTCGGCGTCGGCGGGCAGGATCACCATGCACTCGTACTCCCTCAACCGTCACCTCCTCTGGACTGGACGGCCCCCCCGAGGGGGAGCAGGGGTCGTGAGGGAACGCCCAGCAGGGTACCGGATCCACGCCGACCCTAGCAGCCCCCACCGACACGGGTAGACTCGGTCCCACCACGGCCGTGCACTCTCGAGGCGGAGGCGCGAGCGATGACGATCACGATCCACGACCTCGCGGCGTTCAAGGCGCAGGGACGACGGTTCGTCGTCCTCACGGCCTACGACCACCCGACCGCTCGGATCCTCGACCGCGCCGGCGTGCCGGTGCTCCTCGTCGGGGACTCGGTCGGGCGCAACGTCCTGGGGTATTCGAACGAGCTGCCGGTGACGATGCAGGAGATGCTCCACCACGTGCGCGCGGTGGCCCGCGGTGCCGAGCGCGCGATGGTCGTCGCGGACCTGCCGTTCATGTCCTACCAGGCGAGCCTCGCCGAGGGCGTGCGCAACGCCGGTCGGCTGATCAAGGAGGGCGGCGCGCACGCGGTCAAGCTCGAAGGGCCCCACGACGAGCTCGTGCACCGGCTGAGCGAGATCGGGATCCCGGTGATGGCCCACGTCGGACTCACGCCGCAGTCGGTCCACGGGCTCGGCGGCTACCGGGTCCAAGGGCGCGGGGAGGCCGCCCAGCGGGTCCTGGAGCAGGCCCGCCAGCTCGAGAAGGCCGGAGCGTTCGCGATCGTGCTGGAGGCCGTTCCGGCCGCGCTCGGGGCCGAGATCACCCGGGCGCTGCGGATCCCCACGATCGGGATCGGAGCGGGCCCCGACACCGACGCCCAGGTCCTCGTGCTCCACGACCTGCTCGGGCTGAACGAGGAGCTCCCCCGGTTCGCCAAGCGCTACGCCGAGCTCGCCTCGGTGATCGACGCAGCCGTGCGCGCGTTCGCGGCCGACGTGGAGCGCGGCGCCTTCCCCGACGAGGAGCACTCGTACCGCTGACCCCGACGCGGCCGGGCGGGGCGGCCGCGCACGCGGCCGCCCGGGACCCGAGCCATCGACGTCGCAGCCCCCGGCCGCCCTAGACTCGGGTCGTGGACGCGCGCGGCGCAGCCGCCAACGGGGACGGCGACGAGGGGCACCGGCGGCGCCGGGCGGAGCTCGCGTCCCGGCTCGCCCACGAGGTCCGCACGCCGGTGGCGACGATCAAGGGGCTCGCCGCGACGGTCCTCGCGCACGACGAGCGCCTCGGCGCCGACGAGCGGCGCGAGCTCGTCGGGCTGATCGGCACCGAGGCCGCCCGCCTGCTCGAGCTCGTCGAGCAGGTTGCGCTCGCCCTGCGGATCGACGCCGACGGGCTCGCGATCCGGGCGCGCCCGACGCGGCTGGAGCCGCTGCTGCGCGACGCCGTCGCGGGGGCCGGCGTGGTCGACCACCCCGTCGTGCTCGACGCGCCGTCGGACCTCGAGGCGCCGGTCGATCCCCGCTGGTTGTCCGAAGCGCTTCGCCAGGGGATCACGAACGCGGCGCGCTTCTCCCCGGCCGGGCAGCCGATCGAGGTCCGCGCCCGCGCCGCGGGCGGGGACGCCCTCGTCGAGATCGTCGATCGCGGCCCGGGGATCCCTCGCGAGCGGCGCGAGGAGGTGTTCGAGCGGCTCACGACCTGGCGTCCCGCGGGCTACGAAGACCGTCCCGGCGCGGGCCTCGGGCTGTTCATCTGTCGGGCGATCGTGGCGGCCCACGGCGGGACCGCCTCCGTCCACGAGGGCGCCGAGGGGGGTACCATCTTGCGCCTACGGCTGCCGATGGAGGGCTGAGTGGCTGGTCGCGACCCCGTCTCCATCCTGATCTGCGACGACCACAAGGTCCTGACCGACGCCCTCGCAACCGTCGTCGGGCTCGACGACGAGCTGAGCCTCGTCGCCCCACCGGTCCACACGCCCGAGGAGGCGATCGCGCTCGTCGAGGAGCACCTCCCCGACGTGGTCCTCATGGACATCGTCTTCAAGGGAGGCGGGATGACCGGGATCGAGGCGACGCGTCGGATCAAGGAGGCCTCGCCCTCGACGAAGGTCGTGATCATCACGGCCCACGACGAGGACCGACTGCTCGTCGAGGCCGTCGAGGCCGGCGCCTCCGGCTTCTTGTCGAAGGACGAGGCGGCCGAGGAGGTCCTCGCGGCCGCGAAGGCCGCGGCCGACGGCGAGGTCTTGATCGACCCCGCCACGCTCACGCGGCTGCTCGCCCAGGTGGCGCGCGAGCGCGAAGCGCGTCGCGACGCGCTCGCGTTGCTCGGCGACCTCACCGACCGCGAGCGCGAGATCCTCGGTCTGCTCGCCGAAGGCATGCGCAACGACGAGATCGCCCAGAAGCTGTTCATCAGCCCGCAGACGGTGCAGACCCACATCCGCAACATCCTGGGCAAGCTGCGCGTGCACTCGAAGCTCGAAGCGGTCGCCTTCGCCGTCAAGCACGGCGCGATCCGCGTGCGCTGATCCCCGATCCTCGGGCTCGCGGGCGAAGATACCGGCTTCCGGGTATGCGCCCGGAGCCCCCGCGGGACGAAGCGTTGGATGCGACGCCGACCCTGACGCCGGGCCGCCGCCCCCTCGACGGACCCGGTGCTCCGGAAGGCCCGAGCCAACCCCTCCCTGGCTCGGGCCTTCGTCCATGGATCAGGCGGGTTCGAGGTCGCGTCGACGGATCTTGCCGCTCGCCGTCCGCGGGATGTCCGTCACGAGGAACAGTTCCTTCGGAGCCTTGAACGGCGCCAGGCGCTCCCGGCAGGCGGCCCGGAGCTCCTCGAGGCTCGGGGGCTCGTCCACACGGGCGGGCACGACCCAGGCCGCCACGTGCTCCCCCCAGTGCGCGTCGGGTCGCCCGGCCACCGCCGCGTCGGCGACGGCCGGGTGCTCACGCAGCACCGCCTCGACCTCCTCGGGCCACACCTTCTCCCCGCCGGTACGGATCACGTCGTCGATCCGACCGTGCACGACGAGCCGCCCGTCCTCCAGCGACCCGACGTCGCCGGTGCGCAGCCATCCGTCGAGCGTGAAGGCCGACGCCGTCGCCTGTGGATCGTGTCGGTAGCCCTCCATGAGCGTCGGACCGGCGAGCTCGATCTCCCCGTCGGTGCCGATCCGCACGCGCGTGCCGGCGAAGGGGATCCCGTCGTAGACCACGCCCCCGCAGGACTCGGTCAGGCCGTAGGTCGACACGACCCGCGCCCCGCGGCCTTCCGCGCGGGCCCGGAGCTGCGGGTCGAGGGCACCGCCGCCGACGAGCAACGACAACCCCACGAGGGGCGGGTCGCCGGCGAGCAGGCGGCGGACCATCGTCGGCACGACGCTCGCCCAGCACGGAGCCGCCCCCACGATCCGCGCGGGATCGAACGTCGCGTGCACCTCGAGGGGCGCCCCCAGCACGACCCCGCGGAGCAGGACGAGGAGCCCGCCCACGTGGGCCGGCGTCAGGCAGGCGACCCACCGATCGACGTCGGTCGGCGCGAGCGCGGCCGCCGACCCCTCGAGGGCCGCGACGAGCGCCGCGCGGGACAGCTCCGCGAGCCGTGGCGCGCCCCCGGTCCCGCTCGTCGCGACGACCGCCGCGATCCGCTCGTCGACCGGGGCGGGGTCGGCGAACGCGATCTCCTCGTCCTCGGTCACCAGGAGCGCGGGCCGCGCCAGCTCGACGATCCGGCGGCGCTCCCGCTGGGTCGTTCGGAGGTCGAGGGGCAACACCGGCGCCCCGGCCGCCCACAGCTCGCCGAGCACCTCGGCCCAGCGTGGGCCGGGCGCGAGCTCCACCGCCACGAGCTCGCCGGGGGCCGCGGGGATCGCCACGTGGGGTAGGCTACCCCTCACCGTTCGAGCACCCGCTCTAGGAGTCGATGGTCCGATGGTTGAGATCCGCCCCGCCCTGCCCTGGCGGCCGGCCGGCGACCCCGCCTGGGCCGACGTGCGGTACGAGACCGCCGAGCAGATCGCGAAGATCACGATCTGCCGCCCCGAGGTGCGCAACGCCTTCCGACCGCGCACGGTCCGCGAGCTCCAGCAGGCCTTCGAGCGCGCGCGCGACGACCCCTCGATCGGCGTCGTGATCCTCACCGGCGAGGGGTCCGAGGCCTTCTCGAGCGGCGGCGACCAGAAGATCCGAGGCGACGACGGCTACGTCGACGAGCGCGGGATCGGGCGGCTGAACGTCTTGGACCTGCAGATCCAGATCCGACGGCTGCCCAAGCCCGTCGTCGCGATGGTCGCGGGCTACGCGATCGGCGGCGGGCACGTCCTGCACCTCTGTTGCGACCTCACGGTCGCGGCGGACAACGCGCGCTTCGGTCAGACCGGCCCGCGCGTCGGGTCCTTCGACGGCGGCTACGGCATCGGCCTGCTCGCTCGACAGATCGGGGAGAAGCGAGCGAAGGAGGTCTGGTTCCTGTGTCGACAGTACGACGCCCACACGGCGCTCGCGTGGGGGCTCGTGAACGCCGTGGTGCCGGTCGCGGAGCTCGAGGAGACCACCGTCGCCTGGTGCCGCGAGCTGCTCGCGCACTCGCCGCTGGCCCTGCGCCTGCTCAAGGCCGGCTACAACGCGGGGATCGACGGCCTCGCCGGCGTGCAGCAGCTCGCGGGCGACGCGACGCTCCTGTACTACATGACCGACGAGGCCCAGGAGGGGCGCGACGCCTTCCGGGAGAAGCGCCGACCCGACTTCTCGCGCTTCCCCAAGCGGCCGTGATCCCCTCGCTCGGTCTGTGGTGGCGCGGAGCCCGGCCCCGGACCCTCGGAGCCGGCGTCGTGCCGGTCCTCGTCGGAGCGGCCGCGGCCGGTGAGGGCGAGGTGGCGGCCTGGCGGCTGGGCGCCGCGCTCGTGGTCGCGATCGGGCTGCAGGTCGGCGTGAACTACGCCAACGACTACTTCGACGGGGTGCGCGGCGTCGACACGTCGGCGCGGCTGGGTCCGGCCCGGCTCGTCGCGAGCGGGTCGGCCTCCCCGCGCGCGGTCCTCGCGGCGGCGCTCATCGCGATCGGGATCGCCGCCGCGGCGGGGGCTGCGCTCGCCGTGGCCACCGAGCCGCTGCCGATCTTCGCCCTGGGCGCCCTCGCGCTGCTCGCCACGCTCCTGTACAGCGGCGGGCCGCGCCCCTACGCGTCGCTCGGCCTCGGGGAGGTCATGGTCTTCCTGTGCTTCGGGCTCTTCGCGACCTGCGGAACCACCTTCGTGGTACGAGGAACCGTGACGGCGGCGTCGTGGTGGTGCGGCGCGACGCTCGGTCTGCTCGCGGTCGCGATCCTGGTCGCGAACAACCTCCGGGACATCCCGACCGACGCGGCGGCCGGCAAGCGGACGCTCGCCGTGCGGCTCGGCGAGCGGCACACGCGCGCCCTGTACGGGACGCTCGTGATCGGCGCTTTCCTCACGATCGCGAGCGGCGTCCTCGCCGGCCGCCTGGACCCCTCGATCGGGCTGCCGACCGGCTGTCTGCTCGGCCTGGTCGCCGCGCCCCTGGCGGCGCGACCCCTCGCGCGGGTCCAGCGCGCGCGCGGACCCGAGCTCGTCGCGGTCCTGACCGCGACGGCGGCGGTCCACGCGGCGACCGGGCTGCTGCTCGCCCTCGGCCTGCTGTGGGGCTGATGGATCCGGCCGCGGGCACCCTCGCGTGCGCCTGGGCCCTCGTGGACGAGCTCGTCGCCGGCGGCGTGCGCCACGCGTGCCTGTCCCCGGGCTCTCGCTCCACCCCCCTGGCCCTCGCGCTCGCCCGCCACCCGGCCATCGAGCTGCACGTGCATCTGGACGAGCGCTCCAGCGCGTTCGTCGCGATCGGGATCGCTCGGTCGACCCGGCGGCCCGTGGTCGTCGCCACGACGAGCGGCACGGCGGTCGCCGAGCTCGCACCGGCCGTGGTCGAGGCCTGGCAGGCGCGCGTGCCCCTCGTGCTCCTGACGGCCGACCGGCCTCCGAGGCTGCGAGGCACCGGCGCGAACCAGACGATCGACCAGGTCGGGATCTTCGGCGGCCACGCCGCCTACCTCGAGCCGCCCGTGGCGGGACCGACGCGCAAGGCCGCGTGGTCCGAGGCCGGCCGCACCGCGGCCCTCGTGGTGCGTCGCACGAGCACGCCCGTCCACCTGAACTGCCCCATCGAGGAGCCGCTCGTGCCGAGCGGCGAGGTCGCGCTCGAGCCCTCCGCGCGCCCCCTCGACCCCCCGGTGGAGGAGGCCCCGTCCCTGGGGGCGGCCGACGAGGAACGGCTGGGGGCGGAGGTCGAGGGGGCCCGCGGCGTCGTGGTCGTCGGCGGCACATGGCCGGTCGAGCCCGTCGGGGACCTCTCCTGCCTCGCTCGCCTCGGTTGGCCGGTGCTCGCCGAGCCGATCTCGGGGCTGCGCCGCCCCGGGGACGCGCTCGCCGCCGGCCAGGCCCTGATCGGTGACCCCGGCTGGACCGAGGCCCACCCCCCCGAGGTGGTGCTCCAGCTCGGCGCGACACCGACGACGCGCGCGACCCAGGCGTTCGTCGCCGGCGCCGCGCGCCTGCTCGTCGCCGACCGCACGCATCCGAACCCCGACCCCGAGCGCCGGGCGACCTGGCGGCTGCGCGCCGACCTGCCCGCGGTGCTCGCCGCCCTCGAGCGCCTCGTCGAGGAGCGCTCCCCCGCCCCCGAGGGCTGGCGCGCCACCTGGGCCGAGGCCGACGCTCGGGCCCGTCGCGCCCTGGATCGGGCGATGGACGGTTGGGACGAGCCGTTCGAGCCGCGGGTCGCCCGCGACGTCGCGGCCTGGGTCCCGCAGGGAGGAACGCTGTTCGTCGGCAACTCCCTGCCGATCCGCGACCTCGACCTCACGATGGCCCCGCGCACCGGTCTCCGGGTCGTCGCGAACCGCGGCGCGAGCGGCATCGACGGGCTCGTGTCCACCGCGATCGGCCTGGCGGCGGCCGGCCGCCCCGTGGTGGGGCTCCTGGGCGACCTTTCGTTCGTGCACGACGCGGGCGCGCTGCTGTGGAACGGGCCCCGCCGCGGCCCCGACCTCGTCCTGGTCGTGCTCGCCAACGGCGGCGGCGAGATCTTCTCGCTGCTCGCGCACGAGGCGCTGCCCGAACACGAGGCGCTGTTCCGCACGCCGCACGGCCTCGACCTCGGCGCCGTGTGCGCCGCGGCCGGGGTCGGCCACGAGCGGGTGGAGGCCGCCGGGGAGCTGCTGCCCGCGCTCGACCGCGCCGCCGACGCCGGGGGTCTGCGGGTCGTCGAGGTCGCGATCGACGCCGCGCTGGGGCGCGAGCGCCGCGCGGCGCTGCGGCGCTCGGTCGCCGAGGCGCTCGAGGGAGCCTGAGCGACTCAGCCCCAGCGGAGCGCGTCGAGGAACGCTCGGAACTTCCGATCGGTCTCGGCGAGCTCGGCCGCCGGGTCACTCGCCGCGACGATGCCGGCGCCCGCGTAGAGCGTCGCCCGCTCGCCGACGAGCAGCGCGCAGCGCAGGGCGATCGCCCAAACCCCGTCCCCGGCCCCGTCGACCCAACCGACCGGACCCGCGTAGGCGCCTCGGTCGAAGGGCTCGAGCGCCTCGATCGCGGCCAGGGCCGCGGCCGCCGGCTCCCCACCGACCGCCGGCGTCGGGTGCAGCGCCCGCGCGAGGTCCAGGGCCGAGGGCCCGGGCTCGCGCAGCGTCCCGACGAAGCGCGTCGACAGGTGCCAGACGTTCGCCGTCGCGATCGGGCGCGGGGTCGGGTCCCAGCGCAGCTCCCGGCACAGCGGCCCCAGCGCGGCGGCCACGGCCTCGACGACGATCGCGTGCTCCTCCCGATCCTTGGCCGAACGAGCGAGCGCGCGGGCGATCGCCCGGTCCTCGCTCGCGTCCGCGGCGCGCGGGGCCGAGCCGGCGAGCGGGTTCGCGCGGACCCGCAGGCCCTGGCGAGCGACGAGGAGCTCCGGCGACGCGCCGACCAGGACCCCGCCGTCCGCCGGCACGGCGAAGGCGTAGGCGTCCGGCTCGACCGCGCGGAGCCGGTGCAGGAGCAGGCGAGCATCGAGCGGCCGGCCGGCCCGCACCTCGATCGTGCGCGCGAGCACCACCTTGCGGAGCCCGCCGGCGCGGATCCGCTCGACGGCAACCCGCACCGCCGCTGCGTAGTCGTCGGGTGCGGGATGCTCGCGGAGCTGCGGCTCGGCGAACGCCGCGGCCGGACGCCGTCCTCGGACGGGCTCCACCGGCGGCGTCGGGTCGCCGAGGAGCACGGGCGCCCGGCCCCGGACGCGGCGGCGGATCGCTGCGTCCGCGAGCAGCAGCGGCCGGTCGCCCTCGAACCCCAGGGCGCCGATCGCCACCGCCCCCCGGCGCGCGCGCAGGGCCTCGACCGCGCGGTCGGCCGGCACCCACCCGGCGGCCCGCGTCGCGACGACGCCGACGCCGGCTCGAGCGACGAAGGCGCCGTCGGGCGGTCGGTACGCCGCGAGGAGGTCGAAGGCCGGCCCGAGCGATCGCGGCATCGGCTAGGCCCGCACGCCGACGAGGAGCTGCGCTACCCCGCCGGCGAGCTCGATCCGGCGCGCCCCCGGGAACCCCGCCGAGCGCACGATCTCGAGGAGCTCGGCGGGCGGAGGCAGGTAGGCCAGCGACCGCGGCAGGTACGCGTAGGCGTCGCGATCGGAGAGCAACCCCCCGAGCAGCGGCACGACGTGCTCGAGCCAGGCTCGGTGGGCCGAGCGCAGCCACCCCGAGGCCGGCTCGGAGGTCTCCAGCAGCCCGATCGAGCCCCCCGGGCGAACGACCCGGGCGATCTCGGCCGCCAGGGCGGGGATCGACGCGACGTTGCGCAGCGCGAAGCCGCACGTCGCCCCGTCGACCGCGCCGTCGCGCACCGGCAGCCGCAGGATGTCGGCCTGCACGAGCGGCGCGCTCGTGCGCGCGGCGGCGAGCATCCCGGCCGACAGATCGACGCCGACCGCTCGGTACCCCTGCCGCTGGAGCTCCCGGCACAGGTCCCCCGTCCCGCAGGCCAGATCGAGCACGAGCGAGCCGCGCGGCAGCCCCAGGGCCGCCACCGTGCGCCGCCGCCATGCGACGTCGAGCCCCCCGGTCATCAGTCGGTTGACGAGGTCGTAGCGCCCCGCGATCCGGTCGAACATCGCGCGGACGGCACGGACCTTCTCCTCGCCCTGCGGGAGCGGACGGTCGGACCTCACCCCGCCACGTCCTCGAACCGCTCCTCCGCGGTCTCGAGCAGCACGCGGCGGAAGTGATGGGCGACGAGGGCCTGCACGGCCGGCAGGAGCTCGCGGAACGCCTCCACGAGCTGCTCGGCCGCGCGGGCCTCATCGGGAGCGGAGTCGCGGATCGGCTTGCGCACGTGGTCGTCGAACAGGTCCACGGCCCGCGTCGCGAGCTCGCGCATCGCGCGGTCCGCGTCGCGTGCGAGGCCGAGGAGCTCGCCGACCGGCAGACCGAACTCGAGCAGCCGCAGCGCGGTGCGAACGACCTCGACGTCGCCGGCCGTGTACCGTCGCTCGCCGTCGACGAGGCGGCCGATCCGGATCCCCTCGCGCTCCACGGCCTGGATCAGCGAGGCGGGCACGCCGGCGCGCTCGGCGAACGACTCGAGATCGAGCGGCTCGTCCTCGGCGTCGCCGAGCTCCTGGGCCACGGCGGCGGCGAGGTCGGCGTCGGCGGGGCCGAGCTCCCCGCGCAGGACCCGACCGATCGCCGCGAGCGTGAGCCCCTTGCGCTGCAGCTCACGGATCCGTCGGATCCCCTGCACGTGCTCGGGCCCGTACCAGGCGACGCGACCCTCGCGCGTCGGCTGCGCGAGGAGCCCCCGCGCCTGGTAGTAGCGCACCGTGTCGACCGACACGTCGCACGCGGCGGCGAGCTGCTCCACCCGATACCTCACGACCGGTCACTCTACGAGTGAGCGCTCGTACGGTCCAACGACGCCCCCGGGGCTAGGATGCGCGCGGATGGGCCGGGCCAGGACGTCGGTGAGCCTCGGAGCCGCGCTGCTCGCCGTCGCTGGGACGATGGCGGTGGGCGCGGCGCTGAAGGCGCCCTGCGCCTCCGGGGACTGGTCGGACCTCCGCCAGTACCGGCTGCTGTGCTACTCCGACATCGTGCCGCTCCTGGTCACGGAACAGCTCCAGCAAGGGCGGCTGCCGTTCCTCGATCCCTGCGACCCGGTTCCGGGTCGCAACTGCGACGAGTACCCGGTGCTCACGATGGCCGTGATGCGCCTGGCCGCGTGGGTGGGCGGGAGCTCGTACGCCACGTTCTTCGTGGCCAACGCCGCGATCCTCGCGATCGCGGCCGGCGTCGCCGCCGCGGGGCTGTGGGCGGTCGGGGGTCGGCGCGCGCTGTGGTTCGCCCTCGCTCCCTCCCTGCTCCTCACCGGCCTCGTGAACTGGGACCTGGTCGCGGTCGCGCTGGCCACGGGGGCGCTCGTCGCCTTCGCGGCGCGCCGCGACGGCTGGGCGGGGGTCCTGCTCGGGCTCGGCGCGGCGGCCAAGCTCTACCCGGCCCTGTTCGTCGTGCCGCTCGTCGTCCAGCGCGTCCACGAGCGACAGCCCGACCGGGCCGTCCGCGTCCTGTGGGGCGCCGCCGGGGCCTGGACCGCGGTCAACCTGCCGTTCGCGTTGGCGTCGCCGGCCTCCTGGTGGGAGTTCTTCCGGTTCAACGCCTCCCGCGGCCCGGACTGGGACAGCCTCTGGTACATCGCCTGCCGCGCCGACGATCGCGCGTGCTGGCCGACGG
Source organism: Actinomycetota bacterium (assembly GCA_026003015.1). Taxonomy (GTDB): domain Bacteria; phylum Actinomycetota; class UBA4738; order UBA4738; family HRBIN12; genus BPGL01. The sequence goes on from BPGL01000001.1 coordinate 1,275,084, forward strand.
GCTCGGTGAACCTCGCGTCCGCGGTGCTGGCGGTCGCCCTGGCGGGGGCGCTGTGGTGGTGGAAAGCCCGACGATCGCCGGGGTTCGCGCGCTGGAGCCTGGGGCTTCCGATCCTCGTCGCCTTCTTGCTCGCGAACAAGGTGTACTCGCCCCAGTACTCGCTGTGGCTGCTGCCCTGGCTCGCGCTGGCCCTGCCGAGCCTGCCGCCGTTCGTCGCCTTCTCGGTCGCCGACGTCGCGGTCTTCGTCACGCGGTTCTCGTTCTTCGGCACGCTCTCGGGAGCCGAGGGCGCGCCGCAGTGGGCGTTCGAGCTCGCGGTCCTCGCCCGCGCGCTGGCGCTCGCCTGGTGCGTGGCGGACTGGCTCCGGCGCGACACGGCACCCTCGGCGCTCGACGCGCGGGGCTGGGCGGCGTGGGTCGGACCCGAGGAGGCGGCGACGGCGTGAGCGAACGCACCCGGCCGCCGCGCCCGTCGGTGCGGCTGCGCGACGGACTGCGGGACGCCGTCGTCTGCGCGGTCGGCGTTCGGATCGGGCTGGCGGCGATCTCGGCGGTCGCGGCCTCCGGGCTGTGGCCGATCCCGCCGGATCAGCCTCCCACCGACGCCGGGTTCCCGCCGCCGGCGCTCACCGACGGTTGGCACGTGCTCGTGACCGCCACGCAGCGCCAGGACGCCCTGTGGTTCCTGCGGCTCGCGACCCACGGGTGGTCCCCCGACGACGGGAGCGCCGCGTTCTTCCCGGTGTTCCCCCTGCTCGTGCGCGCCGTCGCCTGGCTGCCGGGGATCGGACCCCTGGGGGCCGCGCTGACCGTCTCGAACCTGGCGTGCGCCGGCGCCCTCGTCGTGCTGCACGGGCTCACCCGGCTGGAGTTCGGCGATGCGAGGACGGCGCGTCGCTCGGTTCGGCTGCTCGCCCTGTTCCCGACCGGGTTCTTCCTGTTCGCGCCCTACTCCGAGGCGCCGTTCCTCATGCTCGTGCTCCTCGCCTTCTGGTGGGCGCGCACGGACCGGTGGGGTCGGGCGGGGTTGGCGGGCGCCCTCGCCGCGCTCACGCGAAGCGTCGGGGTCCTGCTCGTGCTCGGGCTCGCGGCCGAGGCGGTCGCGCGCTCCCGTGACGACGGGCGACCGCTCGCGCCGCGCCTGGCCGCCGCGGCATCGGTCGCGCTCGGCACCGCCGTGTGGCTCGGCTGGTGGGGCCTCGTGCACGGAGACCCGGGACGGCCGCTCGACGTCCAGGCGCTGTGGGGACGCGAGCTCTGGCCGCCGACCCGCACGCTCGTGGAGGCCGTGCGGCTCGCCGTGGACCAGCGCAGCTACTGGCTGCTCGACGTCGCGATCGTCGGGCTCGCGATCGTCGGGCTCGCCCTCGCGGGGCTCGGCGTGGGACTCGGGCGGGTCCGGGCCGGCTACCTCGTGTGGAGCGCCGCGAGCCTGCTCGTGCCCCTCGTCGTCGCCGCGCCGTTCCGACCCCTGCTGTCGGCGCCGCGCTTCGCGGCGGTCGTGTTCCCGCTGGCGTGGGGCTACGCCGGGGCGATCCGAGCCGGACGCCTCTCCGACGCGGCCGTCACGGCGGTCTTCGCCGGGGGGTGGTCCCTGGCCGCCGCCCTGTTCGTGGCCTGGTACTACGTCTTCTGACGCAGGCGGGCGGGCGCGGGATCCCGCGACGAGGCGTCTCGTTGCGCGACCCGCGACCGATTAGGATGGGGCCGACACCGGGACCCGGAGGGACCGTGACGATCAGGGTAGCCATCGCGGACGACCACTCCCTCGTGCGGCAGGGGCTCCGGCGGTACCTCGACATGGCCGACGGCATCGAGGTGGTTGGCGAGGCCTCCAACGGCAAGGAGCTCCTCGAGCTCGTCGAGTCGACCTCCCCCGACATCGCTCTGATCGACATCCGCATGCCCGAGATGGACGGCCTGGAGGCGGCCCGGGAGATCCGCGATCGGTTCCCCAGCGTCGGGGTGATCATGCTCACCGCCTACGACGATCGGCAGTTCGTCGTCGAGGCCGTGCGCGCCGGCGCCCGGGGCTACGTCCTCAAGGCCCGTGACGCCGAGCACCTGATCCAGACGGTGCGGCTCGTCGCCGGGGGGAACATGGTGATCGACCCCCAGCTCGTCGTCGCCCTCGCCGAGGAGCTGTCCACGGCCAAGGAGCGCGACCGGCGCGCCGAGACCCTCACCGCCCGCGAGATCGAGGTCCTGCAGCTGCTCGCGTTCGGCCACACGAACCGCGACATCGCCGAGCGCCTGTACATCTCCCCCGACACGGTCAAGACGCACCTGGAGCACATCTTCGAGAAGCTCGGCGCCTCCGACCGCACCGCCGCGGTCGCCGAAGCGCTGCGGCGTCGGCTGATCGAGTAGCGACCGCCGGCCCCGTCCTCGACGCCGCCCGAAGCCACGGGCCGGCCCACGGGCCGAACGGACCCGATCGACCCAGCGTGGGGTAGGCCGTCGGTCCATCGGTTCCCCCCCGACGGGTGATGGAGCCCCGGAGGGTTCGCCGGCATCATGGAACGGCGATGCACGAGGCCGCCTCCCCCCGTCGGCCGCTCGCCGCGCCGGTCGCGTTCCTGCTGCTGATCGCCGCCGCAGGGTTGATCGCGACCGTCGCCGTCGAGGCCGGCACCCGTGCCCAGACGGTCGTCGCGTCGGCCACCTCGGCCGCCGGCGCCCTGGCCGCCGCCGCGATCGTCGCGGGGCGGGGGCGGGCGAACGGCTGGCCGGCCGCGCGCGGGATCGCGGCTGCGCTCGCCCTCGCCGCCCTCGCCGCCCTCGCGATCGGCTCGTTCGGCGCCCTCACGTCGGCTCCCTTCGGTCCGCGATGGACCGACGTCGCGCTGCTCGCCCTCGCGATCCCGCTCTTGGCCGGGATCCAGCGGGAGTTCCAGGCGCACTTCGACCCCACCGACCGGCGCGACATCGCGATGGACGTCTGGCTGCTCGCGGCCTCGGTGGCGGCGCTGCTCTACCTCGTGATCCGCCCTCTGAACGCCGATGCGGTGACCTCGGCCTCCGCCGCGACGTTCGCGTTCCTCGCGGCGACCCAGCTCGTGGCCTTCGGCGTCCTGACCCTGTGGGTCGCGACGCCCGTGCACCTCGCGCAGTTCATGGCGTTCGCGACGTACTCGATCGCGACCGTGCGCGTCGGCTCGGACTGGGTCCACGGCACGTACGCGGGAGGTCCCCGCTGGGTGAGCGCGGCCTACCTGCTCGCGCCGATCGCGCTCGCGCTCGCGGCCATCTTCCTACCCCACGGTCGGCAGCGCCGCGCCGCGCGCCGCACCCGGATCGTGCGTCCCGTGCTGGCGAGCACCACGATCATCGGAGCGTGCGCGACGCTCGGGATCGTCGCGATCGCCGACGAGGCGCGGGGCCTGGCGGGGCTCCAGTCGGCCGCGATCGTCGCGTTCCTCGGGCTGTCGGTCGCGCTCAGGATCGTCGCGAACCAGGTCCAGGCCGCGCGCGCTCACGACGAGGTCCGCGAGGCCCTCGCCCACCGTGAGATCGCGCTGCGCGAGGCCGACGCGGCCCTCGAGCGCGTCCGAGAGGCCAACGAGACGCTCCGCGCGTCCGAGGAGCATCTGCGCCTCGTGATCGACGCGGCCGTCGACGGCTTCGTGGAGCTCGACGATCGCGGGGTGATCCTGCGCGCGAACCGGGCCTTCGCGGAGATGGTCGGGCTGGGCCGACGCGCGATCGAGGGAACCACCTGGAGCGCGCTGGCAGCGTCCGTCGAGGGTGCCGACCCCTCGTTCGCCGAGCTCACGAGCTCGGGCACCGCGACGATCGCTCGCCCCGACGGGCAGGTGCTCCACCTGGAGAGCCGGGCCTCGACGGTGCCGAGCGATCCTCCGCGCACGCTGATGCTCGTACGCGACGTGACGGCCGCCACGGTCGCCGACCGGACGATCCGCTCGCTGCTGCAGTTCCTCCAGGACCGCGACGAGGACCGCACGCGGCTGCTGCGCAGGACGAACGCGGCGATCGAGGCGGAGCGCAACCGCATCGCCCGGGACCTGCACGACGGCCCCGTGCAGGGGGTCTCGGCGGCGTCGCTGTCGTTGGAAGCGGCGCTGCTGATGATCAAGGCGGGCGACGTCGAGCGCGGCATCGAGGTCCTCACGAAGATCCGCGCCGAGCTCGCCCAAGAGGCCGACGCGCTCCGCAGGCTGATGGCCGGCCTTCGACCGCCGGTGCTGGAGGAGCGGGGCCTCGTTCCGGCGATCCGCGACGCCCTGGCGCGCTTCGGTGCCGAACGGGGGATCGAGACCTCGTTCACGAGCTCGATCACCGAGTCGGTCCCGACCGACCTCGAGACGCTCGCCTACCGCGTCGTCCAAGAAGCGCTGTCGAACGCCGCCAAACACGCCGAGGCCCACCACGTGAGCGTCGTCGTCGAGGCCGACCGGGGAGCGCTGCGGGTCGAGGTACGCGACGACGGCGTCGGGTTCGACGCCTCGGCCGTGCGAGAGTTCCTGCGCGAGGGCCGGGTGGGGCTCGCGTCGATGCGCGAACGGGTCGAGCTCGCGAGCGGCACGTTCACCGTGCTGTCCTCACCCGGGCGGGGGACGACGATCACCGCCCTGCTGCCGCTCGACGCCTCGCTCCCGACGGTGACGGTGCCCTAGGGACCCGGTCCGGTCGGGCTCGGCTCCGGCTCCGGGGAGGGCGACGGCGAGGGAGAGGGCGACGGCGAGGGAGAGGGCTCCGGCTCCGGGGAGGGCGACGGCGAGGGAGAGGGCGAGGGGAGGACGACGGGCACGTCCGGCCCGACGTCGTAGCCCTCGAAGCTCGGGGTCGCGAACGGGATCGGCTCCTTGCCCGCCATCGCCACCCGCATGAAGTCCCGCCAGATCGCCGCCGGGATCGTGCCCCCGAAGACCTGGCTGTAGCCGTTGATGTTCACGAGCGGGATCTCGCCTTCCCGGAAACCGACCCACACGCAGGCCGCGATCTGCACCGTGTATCCGCAGAACCAGGCGTCGACGGTCTCGTTCGCGGTGCCGGTCTTGCCCGCCACGGGGTAGGGAGGGATCGCCGCCGCGCGGCCGGTGCCGCTGCGCACGACCTCCTGCAGCGCGTAGGTCACCAGATCGGCGTCGTTCTCGTCGAGCACGCGCTTGCCCTCCCGTCGGGCCACCCGCCGGTCGAGCCGACCGTTGGGGAACCGGACCTCGAGGTAGGGCGTGGCGTCATGGCGCACGCCCCGCGCGGCGAGCGTCGCGTAGGCGTTCGTCATCTCCAGGGGGTTCACGCCGACGCTGCCGAGGGTGATCGAGCACACGGCCGACAGCGGCGAGCGGATCCCCAGGTCGTGCGCCACGTCGACGACCTTCTCGGGTCCGAGCTGGGCGATCAGCTGCGCGAACACCGTGTTGACGGAGTTCGCCGTGGCCTGGAGCAGCGTCCCGGTGCCCGACCCCTCCGCGTTCACCGGATGCCACGCCCCGTCGGGAGACTCGGGGTCGGGACAGTCGGGGATCGCGATCGTCGAGGGGCCGCTCCAGATCGCGCGCAGGTCGTAGCCGGCGCGCATCGCGGCCGCGAGCGTGAACGCCTTGAAGGCGGAGCCCGCCTGGCGCCCGGTGCCGCCGCGGAACGTCGCCAGGTTGAACTTGCTCCGCTCCCAGTTGCGGCCGCCGGCCATCGCGAGGATCTCCCCTGTCGGCACGTCGATCGCGACGAGCGCGGCGTCGGGGTCCTCGCGGGGATCCGGAAGGTGCGTTCGGATCGCCCGCTCGGCCGCGGCCTGCAGGCGGAGGTCGAGCGTCGTCGTCACGCGCAGCCCTCCCCCGTACACGCGGGCGCTCCCGTAGCGCTCGAGGAGATCTTGGCGGACGAAGTCGACGAAGTACTCGGCCTGCAGCGGGGCCGAGATCCGCTCGGCGTCGTCCGTCTCCACCGTGCCGCAGCACGGCTTCGCCTTGAGGCGCTCGGCGCGCTCGGGCTTCAGGTACCCGTAGCGCACCATCTGATCGAGGGCGTAGTCGCGTCGGAACCGATTGTCGAACGGCCGATCGATCGGGTCGTAGTCCTCGGGCGCGTGCAACACCCCGGCGAGGGTCGCGGCCTCAAGGACCGTGAGCTCGCTCGCGGGCTTGCCGAAGTAGGTCTGCGCCGCGGCCTCGGCGCCGTAGGCGCCGTGCCCGAAGTAGACGGTGTTCAGGTACTGGGCCAAGATCGCGTCCTTGCCCATCTCGCGCTCGAGCTTGATCGCGAGCAGGATCTCGCGGATCTTCTGGCCGACGCTGCGCTCCGGCAGGACGTAGTCGTGCAGGCCGGTCGTCGGGTCGGTCACGTAGGTCCCGGCGTAGACGTTCTTCACCAGCTGCTGGGTGATCGTCGAACCGCCCTGAACCTCGTTGTCGATCCCGCGGAGGTTCACGTAGGCGGCGCGCACGATGCCGCGCAGATCCACACCGCCGTGCTCGTAGAAGCCGTGGTCCTCCGTCGCGATCACGGCGTCGATCAGGTGGCGCGAGATCTGCGAGAGGGGAACGACGTCGCGATCGACCGCGCCGTGCAGCTTCCCGAGCAACGCGCCGTTGCGGTCGTAGACGAAGGTCGTCTGGATCGGCGGCAGTCGATCGGGAAGCGTCGTTCGCGCGTAGGCGACCAGGAGCGCGCCCGCGCCGAGGAGCCCGAGGACCACCGGGGCCAGGAGCACGAGGAGCCACCACCGGCGCCGCAGGAAGGAGCGCCGCTTCGCCCCGGCACCGTCGGCCGCGCTCGCGCGGGACGCCCGACGCGCACGGGGCGCGTGCTTCGGGACGTAGTCGTCCCGGCGTTCGGAAGGCTTGGTTCCGCGGGCCACGGCCCCGCGATGCTAACAACCGGGGGCGGCGGGCCTGCGACCCCCGGCCGCTAGCCGGCGGCGGCGCGGCGCGCCGAGTAGGCCTCGCGCAGGTGGTTCCACGAGCACCGGCGGCAGACCTCGACGACGTAGCAGCAGGAGCCCGGATGGGCCGCGGCCATCCGCAGCGCCGTGGCGATCGACCACACCCGGCCGTTCTCCCGCTTCAGCGTGTCGCCGTAGACGTAGGCGAGCAGGACGAGCTTCTCGCGTCCGCACACGGGGCAGTCGCTGCGCGTCTCCTCGCCGACGTGGCGCGCCGCGCGCATGAGCTCCGGGTGCGCGTCGCACAGCTCGGTGACCGAGCGCAGCCCGATCCGAGCATCACGCAGCAGCGCTCGCTTCGCGAGCGTGTAGTCGACCACCCCGAGCGCGCGGCGCGTCGCGCCGACGAGCCGGGTCCGACCTCGGCGAGCCGCACCGGTACCGGCCATGGTCTGGCGATGGTACACCCCGGGGACGCCACGAGCGCATCCGACGAACGGACGCCCCCTGCGTAGGATGGCGCCGATCGTGCGACCGATCCTTCAGGAGGCCTCCTGGCCGATCGTGCTCCTGCGCGGCCTGCGCAAGCGCTGTCCTCGCTGCGCGGAACGCCGCATCTGGAACGGCTGGTTCGCCCTGGCCACCCGATGCCCTCGGTGCCTGCTGCGCTTCGAGGCCGAGTCCGGAGGTTTCCTCGGCGCGATGACCTTGAACTACGCCGTGGCGATCTCGGCCTGGGCCGTGATGCTCGGGGTCGTGCTCGCCGCGACGGTGCCCGACGTGCCCGTCGCGCCCCTGCTCGCGGCCTCGGTCGCGATCCTCGTCGCCCTGCCCCTGTGGTTCTATCCGCGTTCGAAGACGCTCTGGGCGGCGGTCGAGTTCCTCGTGCTGCGCTCCGACCCCGACTACCGCACCCCCGCGTACCGCGATCCCCGGACCCGGGAGCTCGAGTAGGGCCCGGGAGCTCGAGGAGACGCGGCGCGCAACCCTGGGGTTCAAGCTCCTCGCGGACCGGACGATATCCCGGCCGGGAGGTGGGATCGCGATGGCGGAACCCGGCCGCAGCACATGGACGCCCCCGAGGGCGCCCGACGCCGCCCTCGCGCCCTTGTCCGACGGCGAGCCCCGAGCGACGGCCGACCGCCTCCAGGGCCTGATCGACACGATCCCGGCCGTCACCTACGTCCTGCCTCCCGCGTGGATGGACCACCCGTACCTGTTCGTGTCGCCCCAGGTCGAGGAGCTCCTCGGCTACCCCCAGGAGGCCTGGCTCACCGACGGCCGACTGTGGCGCCGCGTCCTGCACCCGGCCGACCTCGAGCGAGCGGTCGCGCTCGCCGAGGACTGCGAGCGCAGCGGCGCGCCCTTCGAGCTCGAGTACCGGATGATCGGCCACGACGGCCGAACCGTGTGGGTGCTCGACCGCGCTCGGCTCGTCGGGGAGCCAGGACGAGACGCCTTGTGGCAGGGCGTGCTCGTCGACGTGACGGCCGAGAAGGAGGCCGAGATCCGGCTCGCCGAGCGCGAGGCGCTGCTCAGCGCGATCTTCGACACGGAGCCCGAGTGCGTGAAGCTCGTGGGCCCCGACGGGACGCTGCTGAAGATGAACCCGGCGGGTCTCGCGATGGTCGAGGCGGAGCACCCGGACCAGGTCCTCGGGCGGCGGATCTATCCGCTCGTCGTCGAGGAGGATCGCGAGCTCGTGCAGGCGATGACCGAGGCCGCGTTCCACGGCGTGTCGGTGACGGCGCAGTTCGACATCGTCGGGCTCCGCGGCACCCGACGGCGGATGGAGAGCCGCACCGCGCCGCTGCGTGACCCCGACGGGCGCGTGATCGCGTGCCTCGCGATCAGCCGCGACATCACCGAGTCCGCGCGCGCGAAGGAAGAGCTCGAACGCACCCTCGACGACCTGCGACGCGCGAACGAGGCCCGGGTCCAGGCGCTGTCGCGCCTGATCCACGCCCAGGAGGCCGAGCGGCAACGGATCGCCGAAGACCTCCACGACGACCCGGTCCAGCGGCTGACGGCGCTCGAGATCCGCGTCGGGACCCTCGCGTGCACCGCCGCGGACGAGCAGCTCCGCGAGCAGCTCGGCGCGGTGGAGCGCGATCTCGCCGACGTGATCACCCGCCTGCGCTCGATGATGTTCGAGCTGCGCCCCCCACAGCTGGACCGCGAAGGGCTCGTGCCCACGCTCACGACCCACCTTCGTCGCTTGGCCGAGGAGACCGGCTGGGCGTGGTCGGTGGACGGCGACGCCTCCGCGCCGATCCCCGCGGACGTGGCCGCGACGGCGTTCCGGATCGCCCTCGAGGCGCTCGGCAACGCCCGCCGCCACGCGAACGCCCGGACCGTTCGGGTCGCGCTCGAGGTGTCACAGGGCGTGCTCCGGGGCTCGGTGGACGACGACGGACGAGGGTTCGACCCGGTCGCGGCCTGGTCACGCCACGACGGCCACCTCGGGCTCGTGTCGATGCGGGAGCGGGCGGAGCTCGCCGGCGGCGAGCTCGAGATCCGAAGCGCTCCGGGCGCCGGGACGACGGTGGGCTTCACGCTGCCGCTGGCCGGCCCCTGAGAGGCCCGGGGCGGGTCCCCCACGCCGCCGGCGCCCCCAGGCGCTACGACGCGAGATCGATCACCGCGCGGGCTCGAGCGACGGCCCGCAGGTCATCGGGGAGGAGCAGCAGCGCGCCGACCGGGACGCGGACCTCGACGCGGGCCTCGAGCGCGCCCGGCTCGCACGCGCAGGCCACGAGCTCGGCGCCGTTGGCCTCGGCGTAGGCGCGAGCGAGCTCGGCCGGGTGGGCTCGGGCGGGGAGCGCGAGCTCCTGCGCGGCCGCCAGGGCGGCGGCGTCGGCCGCCGATCGGGCGCGCGAGCGGGCCGCGAGCACGGCGCCGAGGTCGGCCACCCCCATCGTGAACACGAGCGCCGTGGCGGCGGCGGCCGCCACCACGGGCGTCACCCGAACTCCTGACGAGCCACGGCCGTGGCCTCGATCCGTACGAGCTCGGGCAGCACCCACCGCAGCAGCGGCACCCGCACGGGGTCGTCGTAGCGAACCCGGACCGTCACCGGGTCGCCGAGGCCGCCGCCCCGCACGAGCTCGAGGGCGAGCCAAGCGTCCTCGAGGGTCGGGGCGGCGGCCATCGCCGCGGCGCGCACACGAGCGGGGTCGGCCTCGACGGCGGCGGCGCGGGCCCCCGCCCGCGCCGCCGCCTCCACGAGCAGCCGATCGCGGGCCAGGACCCCCACCTGCACGAGCGCCAGCAGAAGCAGGAGCGCGAACGGCAGCACGAGCGCGAACTCCACCGAGGCCGAGCCGCGCTCGCGACGCTCAGGCAGCATCCGCGTTGCCGATGACGATGTCGATCACCTGGTCGAAGAACGCCGGCAGCCGCCCGGAGGACTTCGCCCAGGCGATCAGCACGATCGCCACCGCCGCCGCGGCGAGGATCACGAGCGCGTACTCGGCCGTCGTCTGCCCGTCCTGCCGGCGCAGACGGGCGAGGACGGCGCGGGATCGCGCGAGGATCCGTGGTGGGTCGAGCGGGACGAACACGGTCACCTCCTCCTTTCCTTGCTGTCACTCGAGCGAACGGATCGTGGTGAGGAGCACGGGCACCACGGTGAGGAGGAGGAACGCGGGCAGGATCAGGAACACGAGCGGGAACAGCATCGCCACCGGCGCGGTACGGGCGCGCTCGACGCGCGCGGCACGGCGGGCCCCGCGCACGTCGCGGGCGAGATCGCGCGTGGCGTCGGCGAGCGAGGACCCGAGCGCCTCGGTCCGGGCGAGGACGGCGACGGTGCGGCGCAGGTCGGCGCTTCCCAGTCGATCGGCCAGCGCGGCCAGCTCATCGCGCCAGCGCGCCCCCACCTCGACGTTCGCCATCGCCCCGCCGAGCCCCTCTCGCAGCGGCCCCCGCAGCGCCTCTGCCGCCCGGCGCAGCGCGAGCGGAGCCGAAAGACCCGCGGAGGATCCGGCCGCCAGCAGGTCCAGCAGGAGCGGGACCTCCGCCTCCGCGGCCGCCCGCCGACGGCGCTCCCGCCGCGAGGAGCCCACCCGGCTGGCGAGCGAGGTGGCTCGACGCAGCGCGCGAGCCCCGGTGCGGGCCCGACCCACGGGGGGAGCCTGCCGGAGGACGAGGCGCGCCACCGGCCCGGGCGAGGCCGCCGCCCACACGGCCGCCACGACGAACGCGGCGGCGACCGCAGCCAGACCGCTCGCGAGCGCCGTGCTCACCCGACCTCCAAGAGGCGTCGGATCCACAGGTAGGCGGCCGCGTCCAGGATCAGGCCCACACCGATCGCCGCGAGGCCGACCCCGGAGGACACCGTCGCGACCATCTCCCCCGGCGAGGTGAGCCACAGGAACCCGAAGAACCCGACCGGCAGCACCCCCAAGATCGCGCCGGACAGGCGCGCCTGCGCGGTCAACGCCCGGAGCTCTCGCGCGCCGTCGATCCGCTCGCGCACCGCATCGGCGACCCCGTCCAGGACGGTCGGCAGATCGCCCCCCACCCGCCGGTGCAGCCCGACCGCCGCCACGAGCAGACGTGCCTCGTCGCTCGCCACCCGGTCGGCGAACGCCTCGAGCGCCTCGTCGATCGGGACCCCGACCTCGAGCTCACGAACGACGTGGGCCAGGTCGTCCGCGAGCGGCGGCACCGCCTCCTCGGCCGCGTAGCCGATCGCGAGGGGCACCGACATGCCGGAGCGCAGCGCCGACGCGATGGCCGCGACCGCGTCGCCCACCTGTTCGTCGCGCCGTGCCGCGCGGGCCGCCGCCCGGCGCCGCCGGAGCCATCGGTCGACCCCGGCGGCCCGGCGGCGCCGCGGGGACGGGCGCCGGTTCGCCCCCGCGCGAGCCCGGACGCGGGCGCGCCCGTCGGCGCGAACCGCCGCGCCGAGGAACAGCACGGCCCAGGCGGCGAGCAGCGCGGCCGCCGCGGTCATTCGTCGTCCCCGGCGGCGAACTGACCGTCGCCGAGCCACTGACCGCGCTCGATGAGCGAGCGCGCGATGCCGGGCACCGCGCCGGTCGCGACGAATCGACCGCGCTCACCGTCACGGGACCGGAACCGGTAGAGCGTCTCGACGACCGGCTCGCCGCGTCGGGTCCCCTCGACCGAGGCGATCTCCCAGACCACCCGACGGCCGTCCCGCAGGCGGGCGACCTGCACGACCACGTCGATCGCGGCGGCGACCTGCGCGCGGACGTGGGCCGCGGGAAGCTCGACGTCGGACATCATCGCCATCGTCTCCAGGCGCCAGAGCAGGTGCCTCGGTGAGTTCGCGTGCGCCGTGGAGAGCGACCCCTCGTGCCCGGTGTTCATGGCCTGCAGCATGTCCAGCGCCTCACCGCCCCGGACCTCACCGACGATGATCCGGTCGGGGCGCATCCGAAGGGCGTTGCGCACCAGATCGCGGACGGTCACCTCGCCCCGCCCCTCCACGTTGGGCGGCCGCGCCTCGAGGGCGACGACGTGCGGCTTGCCGAGGCGAAGCTCCGCGGCGTCCTCGATCGTGATCAGGCGCTCCTCGTCGGGGATGAACGACGCGAGCACGCCGAGCAGCGTCGTCTTCCCCGCGCCGGCACCGCCGGACACGACGAGGTTCGCCCGGCCCCGCACGCACGCGGCGAGGAACGCCAGCATCCGCGGGCCGATGCACCCGGTCGCGAGGAGGTCCCGCGCCGTGATCGGGACCGGCGAGAACCTCCGGATCGTGAGCACGGGACCGCGGAGCGAGAGGGGCGGCACGATCGCGTGGACCCGTGAGCCCGACGGCAGTCGCGCGTCCACCCACGGTGACGACCCATCGACGCGCAGGCCCAACGGCCCGACGATGCGTTCGATCAGGTGCAGGACCGACTCCTCCCCCTCGAATAGCCGTTCCGGCACCCTTTCGATGCGCCCCTCCCGCTCCACGAACACGTCGTCGGGCCCGTTGACCATCACCTCGGTCACCCCCGGTTCCTGCAGCAGGAACTCGATCGGTCCGAACCCGACGACCTCGTCGGACACCTCGTTCACGAGCCGGGCGAGCTCGCGCTGCGGCAGGATCGCCCCCCGCTCGCGCAGGAGCGCGAGGGCCTCCTCCCGGACCCGCACCCGCCGCTGCGCGCGCGGGGTGGTGGCGAGCGCGTGCGGGTCGATCCGCTCCCGCAGGCGCTCGCGGAGCTCGCGCCGCACCGGCCCCAGCGCGCCCGCGCTCACGACGCCCTCTCCTCGGGAACCGCCGCCGGCTCGAGCACCGCCGCCGCGAGCCGGTCGAAGGCCCGTGCGAGCCTCCCGCGCGCCGGCAGGAGTCGCCCGTGGTCCTGGGCGCGCGGCACGGACCCGTCGCGCGGCAGCACGGCGATCGGCTCGGCCCCGAACACCCTGGCCACGTCGCCCGGCGTGATCTCGCTCCGCGCGGCGCGGTTCACGACGAACCCCACCCGCCCGGGGTGCGCGAGCGGCGAGAACGCCTCCCGGGCGCGGGCCGCCGCGCGGAACGACAGCACGTCGAGCGTGAGGACCTCCAGGACGCGGTCGGCCTCGGCCAGGCACCGTCGCGTGGCCGCGGACAGCGCCCGCGGGAGCGCGACCACGACGGCCTCGGACCCGGCGGCCGCGGCCTCGACGACGCGGCCGACGAGCTCGGGCTCGATCGCGTCCAGCTCCCCCGGCCGCGGCGGCAGCACCACGGCGAAGCCCCCCTCGTGGCGCCAGGCGACGTCGGCGAGATGGTTCCAGGACAGCTCCTCGCGAAGCGGCGCGAGGGCGGCGATCGTCCGCGCGTCCTCGCCAGCGCCGAGCGCGCTCGCGAGATCGCCGTACACGAGATCGCCCTCGACGAGGCAGCACGCCCGTCCGCGCCGTGCGATCGCGCGGGCGAGGTGCGCCGCCACGAACGTCGTCCCCGCGCCGCCTCGGGAGCCGTGCACCGCGATGACCGTCCCCGATCGCGTGGGTCGGACGCGATCCCGTCGCCTGGCGGCGACGCCCTCGAGCAGCTCCGCGCGCTCGTCCGGCCACACGAAGAACCCCGCCGCCCGCGCCTGGATCGCCGCGCGCAGCACGTCGACCGAGGCCCGCGTCGCGAGCGCGAGCAGGTCTCCACGGCTCGGCAGGTGTCCCGCCAGGCGCGGCTCGGCGACGATCGCGTCGGGATCGAGCTGTTGCGCGGCCTCGGCGAGCTGCCGCGCGTCGAACGCCGTCGCTACGACCCGCGCGCGTCCCGAGCGGTCGAGGAAGTGCAAGACCTCCTCGGCGACCTCTGGGCCCTCGAGCCCCAGCACGACCCGGGCGACCTGGTCCACGACCCGCTGCACCCCCTTCGGACGCCCGCCGAAACGGGCAACCCGGAACGAACCACCCAGAACGAACCACGGGGAAGCCGTCGAGGGAGAGGGAGCCGGGACGGGACCGCCGCTGGGGTCCGACCGCGTCCGGCGAGGCGAACGCTACCGCGGGCGGCGTGCGCGCGCCATCCCCAGGCCGGCGGATTTCCCCCGCACCGACGGCCGACCGGGTCGCCACGACGCGGGGGAGCCGAGCGCGACGATGGGCGATGGCAGCGCGGAACCGTGCTAGCTTCGAGAAGCGAGGGGGGACCGACCGTGACGAGCGGGCGCGTCTGGCTCGAGCGGCTGAGCGAGCACGATCTCGCCTTCCTCGCGACCGCCGCTGGCGGCTACCGCACCGCCGCCGAGGGCGTGGCGCACCTGCGTTCCGAGCCAGCCCGGATCGAGGAGCTCGTCGGGCGCTCGGAGGTCTTCGACGCGCTGTTCGCTCCGTGGGCGGAGCTGCCGTTCGCCCAGGCGAGCCCGTTCCTCGTGTTCTCGGTCCTGCTCGCCGGCACGGCCCGCGAGCTCGAGTCGGCGCCGTTCGTCCGCGAGTGGATCGGGCCGAGCAGGCGACTGCCGGTGTTCGACACAGGCTCGCTTCGGGCCTTCCTCGACGACCCCCTGCGCCGGATCCTGCTCGCCGACGTGCTCGCCTCGTTCACCTCGGTGGTCTCCGGGGTCGTGTGGGTCCGCGGGCGCCGAGGCTGGACGAAGCGGCGCTTCAACGAGCTCGATCCCGGGCGGCTCGTCGCGCTGCTCGACGTCGTGCCCGACGCGGAGCGCCCGATCGTCTACCGCCGCCTCGGAGACCTGGCGCTGTTCCTCTCGGGCGTGTTCCCCGACTTCGTCGCCGAGCGGCTCGGCGGGCCGGTGCAGGTGGAGCGGCTCGAGCGCGCGCTCGCCGCCTCCCCGGGGCTGGGCGGCGACGCCCCCGACGAGCCGCCCGGCGCGATCGGGCTCCTGGAGCGGCTCGGGCGAGGCTCGTACCGGGCTGCGCTCGCCGGGCTGCCCGAGCCCCACCCCGACCTCGTCCGGGCGCTCGAAGCGCTCACCGACCGGTTCTCCGAGGCCCGACGGGTGCTGAACGTCCTCACCGACCGGCACCTGTACCCGGTCCGCGGCGACTGGTTCCCCGCGTAGGGGCGGCGGACCCCCCACAAGGCGGGGCCCCTCACAACGGGGGCGGGCCCCCGCGCGGGCTAGGCTTGGCCCATGCCCTCCCGGCGCCAGCGGATCGCCCGCCGGCGACGCGTCGTCGCGCTGATCGCCCTCGTCGCGACGGGCGGACTCGCCGCGCTCGCCTGGTCGGGGCTGCGGCCCGAGCCGCTGCCGGCACGCGACGAGCACCGGCCGGACCCCGACGTCGCGACCCCTCCCGCGGGTCGCAGCGCGGCCGTGCCGGCGTGGACCGCGTGGGTCCCCGGCGGCTTCGAGCCGGGGTTCCGAGCGGCCGCCCGCGGGCTCGCGGGCTTCGAGCGCGTCGTCGTCGTGGCGGGCGACACCCTGTGGCTCTCGAAGACCCGCGACGCCGACGGGCGGGTCGTCGACCGGCCGAGGCCGCCGTACCGCTACCCGATCGACGCCTTCGCCGTCGCCCCGGGCGAGTACGCGCCGTTCCTCACCCGCTCGGCGCGTGAGCCGGTCCTCGCGGCCCTGCGCCGCGGCCAGGCCGTTCTCGGCGCCTCGAGCGCAGCGCTGCGCCGGCTCGAGGCGGGCGGGGTCCTCGTGTTCGGCCGCACGTCGGTGCGGGTGGGCGCCGTCGTGCCCGACGACGCCGTCGGGTGGAGCGAGGCACTCGTGTCCCGCAGGGTCGGGCGGCGGCTCGGGATCGTCCACGACCGCTACCTCCTCGGGATCGGGGGCGATCCGAGCCTGAGCGAGCGGGCCGTGGCGGCGCGGGTCGGGGAGCTCCTGCCGCCCGGCGTGCCGATCCGCGTCGAGGCGCCCGGCGCGACGCCCTACGCGCGGGTCGCCAGCGGCGTGCGCCCGCCGATCGTCTTCAAGCAGATCTTCGGGGAGTTCGCCGCCGCGCCGAACCCCGCGAACCCCGCGCAGCTCACGATCGACCCGGCCTGGGTCGAGGCGAACATCGTCACCCGCAGGGTGCCGCTGCTGGGAACCGTGACCTGCCACCGGAAGCTGTTCCCCCAGCTCGTCGCCGCGCTCACCGACCTGCAGGCCCGGGGCCTCGGGCACCTCGTCGACGTCTACTCGGGGTGCTGGGTCGCGCGGACCGTCGCGCGGAGCCCGACGGCCCCGCCCTCGTACCACGCCTACGGAGCGGCGATCGACATCAACGCGCCGACGAACCCCTACGGTGCGCCGCCGACGCAGGACCCGCGCCTGGTCGCCGCCTTCGAGCGCCAGGGGTTCGCCTGGGGTGGGGACTTCCTGATCCCCGACGGGCACCACTTCGAATACTGGGGGCCGCCGGGGGACCGACCGCCCGGCTGACCGCGGGGCCGGGAGCCGTCGCTCCTTGCCTCGGCGTGTCGGTGGCCCGGTGTACGGTGCGGCCGTGGGGACCGTGACCGTTCTCGACGAGTACCGCCAGCGCCGGGACCCGACCGAGGCCGCCGTCGTCCGTCTGGACCGGGCCGTCGCCGCCCTCGACGAGCTCGTGCGGGCCCGGGGGCGCCGGCTGTCCCCGACGATCGAGCGGGAGCTGCGCGCGATCGCCCGCGCCGTCTCGGCCGGCCTCGCGCGCGAGGCGGCCGAGCGCGCCGAGCGGCTCGTCGGGCTGCTCGCCCACCCTGCGGCCTTCGGCTGAGCGAGCGTCATAGACTCGGCCAGCCGAGGGGGAGGTTCCGAGCTGCCGACGCCGAGCGACGTTCGCCGCATCGCGCTGATCCGCGCCGGCGTGGCCGCGCTCGTCACGTTCGTGATCGGCAGCGCGACGGTCGTCGCCCTCGATCGGTCGGCGGGCTCGGGGGCCGACCGAGGGGCGAGCCCGACGGCGGGCGCGAGCCCGAGCCCCGAGGTGCCGGCCGTGGTGCCCGTCGCCTACCTCGTGTGGGTGCCGGGCGGGTTCCCCGGCACGACGGAGGAGCGCCTGACGACCGTGCGGCCGATCGCGCAGGCGGCCGTGGCCACGGCCGGGGTCGGGTGGCTCACCCGGTCCGCCGACGCCGAGGGCACCGTGGTCGACGCGCCCGCCGACCCCCCCTCGATCCCGGTCGAGGTCACCGGGATCGACCCGGGGACCTTCGCCGGGTTCCTGCCCGAGGGGCCGGCCCGTCGGCTCGTCGCGGCGCTCGGACCCCGCGAGGCGATCCTGTCCCGCTCCTCGGCCAAGCTCCGGGGGCTGGGCGCCGGCGCGACCCTCACGTTCGCCCCCGGCGTCGAGGTCGAGGTCGCTGGGGTGCTGCCCGACGTGCTCGTCGGCGCCTACGAGGTCGTGCTGCGCCGGGCGACGGCGGAGCGGATCGGGGTCGACCTGCCTCGCTACGCGCTCCTCGCCCCCCGGGAAGGCGCCAGCCCCACGGCGGCGAGGATCCAGCGGGGGGTCGAGGAGCTCCTCGCAACCGCCACCCGCCGACCGATCGTCGAGGTGCGGGCGCCAGGGGAGACCGAGCTCCTCCGCGCCCACGATCGATCCCTGCCGCCGATCGTCCTCAAGCAGCGCTACGGCGAGTTCGCCGCGGCGCCGGCCACCGATCCGCCCCGCACGCTCGTGATCGACCCCGAGTGGATGCGCCGGTGGCTGCGCACGGCCACGGTCCCACGCCTGGGAACGATCCAGTGCCACCGGCGGTTCCTCACGCCGCTGCGTCGCGCGATGCGCGACCTCGATCCGGCGCTCGACGTGGGAGAGGTGGGCGCCTGCTTCGATCCGTCCTGGCGGCCCGACGACGCCCAGGGGACGCTTCCCCCCTGGCTGTGGGGCGCAGCGATCCGGATCAGCACGACGCTGAACCAGCCGGGGACCCCGCCGCTCCTCGACGCGCGAATCGTCGAGGCGATGCAGGCGCACGGGTTCCGTTGGGCCGGTCGAGACGCCTACCCCGACGGCAGCCTCTTCGAGGCGCTCGCCCGCGGCGGTCAGCTCGGCACCTAGGGCGTCGCGGGCTGCGATGCCAGTCCGCGATCGATGGCCCGACCCGCGTCGGGGCGAGGACGAGGGGAGCAGGTATCAGGCGCTGGTCCGCACGTGCCCCCCGAGCCGGGGTCATCGTCCCGGGTCCTGGGGCATGCCTCCCGCGGCAAGACTCGCGCGTGGGTTCTGCTCCCCTCGCGGATGCCTCGCAGCATCCAGGTCCAAGCTACACCCGGTCGCCGACGCCCCGCAAGGCGACCGCCGCGCCGGCCTCGGGCTGGCCGGCACGGTCGTGGCGGCGCGAGCGCAGCGCGACCCAGGCGAGCACGAGCGCCACCGCCGTGGCCCCAGCGAGGGCCGCGACGCCGGGGCGGGGAGCGGGCACGGCCGAGGCGATCCGGCTGCGGAGCCGCACCGGCGAGCGGAAGGTCACGACCTCCCACCCTCGCTCCTCGGCGACCCGGCGCAGATCGCGGTCCGGGTTGACCGCGACGGGGTGGCCGACGGCCTCGAGCATCGGCACGTCGGTGATCGAGTCGCTGTAGGCGAAGGAGCGCGTGAGGTCGATCCCGTGCTTGCGGGCGAGCTCGCGCATCGCCTCCGCCTTGCGCTCCCCGTAGGCGTAGAACTCGAGCTCCCCCGTGTAGCGGTTGTCCTGTCCGACCCGCGCGCGCGTCGCGATCACCCCGCCCACGCCGAAGTGCCGGGCCAGTGGGCGCACGATCTCCTCCGGCGAGCTCGACACGATGTAGATCCCGCGCCCCGCCGCCCGGTGCTGCTCGATCAGCTCGAGCGCCTCGGCGTAGACGTACGGGTCGATCACCTCGAGCAACACGTCCTGGACCAGGCGCTCAAGCTGCCCGCGGTCCCACCCCTTCGTGAGCTTGAGCATCCCGTCCTTGAGGCGCTCCATCCGCCGTTCGTCGGCGCCGACGAGCAGGTAGACGAGCTGCGCGTACACGCCCCGCAGGAGTTGGCCGCGCGAGACCAGCCCGGCCCGGTACAGCGGCCGGGACAGCGCCAGGGACGACGATCGCGAGACGATCGTCTTGTCCAGATCGAAGAACGCCGCCTCCATCGCTCCTGTCCATCGTAGGCCAGCGGGCCGTCACGACCGAGCAGCCGAACGCGAGAGGAGGGGCTCGATCCAGCCCCTCCTCCTTCGAGCTCGGACGAACGGTCCCTCAGAAGGTGGCGCTGCCCCGGCACACCTCGTCCGTCGAGAGGTTGCGGGCCTTGGCGACGAAGTCGTCGGGGCCCGCCCGGTTCGGCTCCACGATGCGAACCTCGAAGGACCCGCTCGGGGCCTTCGTCGTCCGCTTGCCGCGGAAGACGAGCTCGCCGTCGTGGAAGATCTTCACGCGCCAGACATCGCCCACGACGTTCTGGTCGACCTCGAACTCCACCTCGATCTTGCCGTCCTCCGGCGACAGCTTGAGCTTCCACGTGCTCGCCCCCGAGCAGGAGCCGCGACGGATCACGTCGCCGTCCTTCGCCTGGGCGAGCGGCGCCGCCGTCACCGCGGAAAGCGCCAGCACGGTGAGCGCTGCGATCACCAGCCGCGGACCCTTGACCATGATCTCCCCCCTTCCGGGCGGGCTCCCTCGGCCCGCCGCGACCCCACGCTAGGACGGGTCCGGCTAAGGGCCGGCAAAGCGATCCTTTCGCAAGCGACAAGGATGGAACCACCGGGGAGTCCGCCCGCGGAACCGACCGCGATCTCGGCGCCCGTATCCTGGGTGTGATGCGCAAGGATGCTCGGCGCCCGCCCGAGGGCTACGCCCCCGGCGTGTGCAACATCGGGCCGGCCGAGATCGCCCGGCGACGACGGATCGGCCACCTCGGCGTTGCCGCCAGCGTCGCGTTGCTCGCCGCGCTGGCCGTCGGGGGCGCCGATCGGGCCTGGCGCACCCTCGTCGTCGCCCCGGCGTCCGTCGCCGCCGCGGGGTACCTGCAGGCGCGGCTGCGGTTCTGTGCGAACTACGGGTTCCGAGGTCTCGTGAACATGGGACCGATCGGAGCGGCCACGCGTATCGAGGCGGCCGAGGCGATCGCCCGCGACCGGCGCCGCGCGCTCGCGGTCGGCGCCGCCTCGCTCGCCGTCGGCATCGCCGTCGCGCTGGTCGCGGTCGCCGTCTGATGCGCGTCGGGCGCGTCCCGCGGTAGCCTCGAACCGGAGGCGTCCGGGCACCTGGTGGGCCCCGCGGTCTTCAAAACCGTTGAGGCGGTGACGAGCCGCCTGGCGGGTTCGATTCCCGTCCGCCTCCGCTCCCGTCCGCCTCGCGAGGCTGCGGGCCGCAGGGCGGTAAGCGCTGAGCAGCGTCTTCGTGTGTTTCCGCAGGCCGGCCGCGGTCTCCGAACGGGACGGCAGGGGTCGGGGTCGGGTCCACGTCGAGGACCTCAGGCGAGGAATCTCAGCGGTTCCGCAACCAGCGCTCGAGGTCGCCGCGGTGGACGATCCCGAGAACGAGTACCGTCCGGTCCTGCTCGATCACGTCGTCCATGATCCGGTGCTCGCCGACCCGGAGGCGATGGAACGAATCGGCAAGGCCCTGGATCGTCTTCACGGCCTTTCCCCCGATCCGACCGGGTCTCGCGGCATCGGCGGCCAGCTTGTCGAGGGCCCGGCGGATCCGGGCTCGGACCTCCGGTGGGAGCTTCTTGAAGGCTCGAGCGGCGACGGGCGCAAGCTCGACCTCGTACGGCTTCAGTCGAGCTCCTTCAGGTTGGTGGTCCGGCCCTCCGCGTAGGCGGCCCGAGCCAGGCGGCGCATCCGGATGTACGCCTCGGCGTTGGCGAGCACCAGGTCCTCCGCCTCCTCGACCGGCAGCAGCACCGCCGCCGGCCGACCGCGCTTGGTCACCACGTAGGCGGCGCCGCCCTCCACTCGGTCGATCACGGCGGACGCCGTCGCCTTGAGCTCCTTCACCCCGATCTCCGCCATGGTGACCTCCTTGGTGACTACTTCGGTGATCACCATACCAGCCCGCTGTCGGTCGGATCCGACGCGTCTCGCATCACCGCTGCCGCGGCAGGCCTCCGGCGGACTCACCGTTTGGCATCGGGGTCCGTGGACCTCAGGCGATGGGCCGCAGCAGCTGCGCCGCTCGCGGCTGACGCGAGAGGAAGGCGGCGGTCGCGCCGGCGAGGAGCGGGGCCGCGAGCAGGACGACGGCCATCGTCGTCCACGGGACGACGATCGGGTGCCCCCGCGCCTGCGCCACGCGGAATACGACGACCGGCGCGAGCCCGGCCGGCACCGCGAGCGTTCCCGCGAGGAGCGCGAGCAGGAGCGCGACGGCCCCGGCCACGAGACGCCGGGTCCTCGGCCCGGCGCCGACCGCGACGAGGATCGCTCGCTCCCGGCGCGCCTCCGTCCCGACGAGCGCCACCACGACGCCGACGATCGCGAGGGCGAGGAGCGTGGCAATCCCGGCCACGGCAGCTCGGAGCGCTCCCTCGCCCCGGTGGTAGTCGGGGGCGCCGGCCGCCACGAGCCCCTGGTGGCCCGAGACGAGCCGCTTGATCCGCGCGAGCTCCTCCTCGGTGAGCGGGTGCGGCGCGCGCAGCAGGTACTGCTCCGGATGCGGCCACCGTGGAACCAAGCCGACCTCCGCTGCTCGCTGCGGCGAGATCACGTAGGCGGCCGCCACGGCACCGATGCCGGTGGTGCCGGCCTCCGCCGCGGGGAGCTCCATCACCACCCGACCCGAGGGCAAGAGGATCGGAACGGTCCCGCCTGCGACGACATCGGGTCCGATGCCGACGACCCTCCCCGCGAGGAGCGCGGGGATGCCGTCCGCAGCGTCGAGCGCGCGCAGGAGCTCGGGCCGCCGATCGCGAGGGGGGCGCTCGCCCACCACGTCCCCTGCTCGTCGTGGTGCACCGGTCCCCGCACGTACACCTCGCGCAGGCGCTCGCGACCCTCACGGCCGCGAGGGAAGCCCGCGGTCACGACCGGGGCGAGGACGGAGCCCGGCGCCGCGTCCCGGACCGCCGCCAGGAGCTCAGGGTCCCACGGCCCAGGACGATCGAGCCACTGGAGCAGCACCTGGTCGTCCGCTAGATACGGCGTGCGCCGCTCCAGCGCCTCCTGGCTGAGCGTGAGGCCGGCGACCCCGACCGGGACGGCGAGCGCGAGCGCTGCCGCCGCGAGCGCGGCGCCGGTCCGCCGCCCGTGCCGAGCCACCTCTCGCGCGGCGAGACGCAGGACCGTCGGCAACCGGCCTGCCACCCGTCCCACCCAGGTGACGAGGAGCGGGATCGCCACGAGGAACCCGCCGATCATGACGACGAGGCCGATCCCGAGCCACGGGTCCGACATCGCGGCCGTCCCGGCCGCCGTGACCGCCGCCCCCGCCCCCGAGACGACGAGCCCACCCGCGGCGAGCCGCCCGGGACGGCGCGGCTCCCCGAAGCGCTCGGCGAGCGCCTGCAGCACGCTCAGGCGAACGGCCGAGCGCGCGGGTCCCGCCGCGGCGAGCGTCGCCGCGAGCGTCCCGAGCGCGACCGCCCCCGCGACCCGGATCCAGGGGACCTCGACCGGCCCGACCATGCGCTCGGCGAGCTCCGATATCCGGCCGGCCAGCGCGAAGGCCGCCGCGACGCCGAGGGCCGCCCCCACGAGCGATCCCGCCAGGCCGAGGATCGTCCCGGCGAGGAGCACGGTCGCCGCGGTGTGGCGCGGCTCGCCCCCCGCGGCGGCGAGCAGCCCGAGCGCGCGGAGCTGCCGTCGTGCCCCCACGGCGAAGGCGGCCCCCGCGATGAGCCCGGTGGCGAACAGCGCGAGCGTCGCCGCCGTGAACGCGAACCCGGTGACGAGCCACTCCTGCGACTCCCTCGCGGCGACCTGGCGCTCGAACGAGCGGGACACCACCGAGGCCCCCCGCACCGAGACCTCCTCTGCCGGCGCCCCCGGCGGCAGCTCCACGAGGTACGCCTCGACCTGGGGGCGGGAGATGTGCCCGCCGCCCGAGGACCTGCGCTCTACCCCACCCAGCGTTCCGGGCCCGAGCACCACGATGGGGAAGGACAACTGCTCGGGGTCCACCACCGTGCCCGTGACCTGCAGGTCGAGCCCGAGCGCCTCGAGCCGCAGCGTATCGCCGACCGCGAGCCCGAGGTCCTCGGCGAGCCTCGGCGGGATCGCCGCCTCGCCGGGAGCCCGCGGCGCACGGCCCTCCAGGACCGAGAACATCGGCGCGACCGGCGGCCGGTCGATCGGCACGGAGGGCTCACGGAAGAAGAGCTGCAGGTAGTCCCCCCCGAGCGCCGTCTCCCCGTCGGCGCTACGGAGCTCGGTCACCCGCGCGCCGACCGGCAGCGCCTCGCGCACCTCGTCCGCATCGAGACGACGACGAGAGGGATCGACGAGGAGATCCGCGCTCCCCAAGATCTGGCGCACCCGCTCCTCCGGCTCCTGCGTGGCGGTGCGGATCACCACGAGCCCGAAGCACAGTCCCGCGATCGGCAGCGCGACCATCGCCACGACGAGCGCGCTGCGGGCCGGCGCGCGGCGCGCACCCCGTCGCGCGATGCGCCAGGTCGCGAGGAGCGCGGCCCCCGTCACCGCTCCACCGCCCCCGCGAGGAGCGACTCGGGGCCGGCCGGCGCCCGCGTCTCGTCCACGATCCGCCCATCGCGGAGGAACACCACCCGGTCGGCCCACGCGGCGAACCTCGCGTCGTGGGTCACGAGCACCCCGCTCCCCCCCGCGGTCGCAGTGGCCGCGGAGCAGCCGCAGGACCGACTCGCCGGTCACGGTGTCGAGCGCCCCCGTCGGCTCATCGGCGAGGAGCAGCACGCGGTCGCCCACGATCGCCCGCGCGATCGCGGTGCGCTGCTGCTCGCCTCCCGAGAGCTCCTGCGGGAACCGGTCGGCGAGCTCCGCCATCCCGACGAGCTCGAGCGCCGCCAGCGCCCGCTCGCGGGCCGTCCGCGCCGGGACCCCATCGAGCTCGAGCGGCAGCGACACGTTCTCGACGGCCGTGAGTCCCTCGATGAGGTTCAGCTGCTGGAACACGTAGCCGATGCGGCGCCGGCGGAGCCGCGCGAGCTCGCGCACCGCCAGTCTGCCGAGATCGACCCCCTCGACGAGGACGGTCCCCTCCGACGGCGCGTCGAGCCCGCCGGCGAGGGAGAGCAGCGTGGTCTTCCCCGAGCCGCTCGGACCCATGACGGCGACGAACTCGCCCTCCTCCACCGCGAGCGAGACCCCGCGCAGGGCGTCGACCTCGAGGTGGCCGCTGCCGAACCGCTTCGCCACGCCGACGAGCTCGAGGATCATCGCAGCACCTCCTCCCGCCTCTGGGTCCGCTCGGGGGACCGGGTTTCGGGCGTGGGCTCCGCCGGCGGGCCCGCGGCGGGCGCGCGCCCGGCCTTGGCGAGCCGCGCCTCGCACGCGTCGAGCCAGCGGATCCTCGCCTCCGTCTGGAAGATCAGCGAGTCGAGGAGGAAGAGCCAGCCGAGATCCCCCTCCTCCGCGTCCCGCTTGAGCAACGTGTAGCGCTGCAGGAGCTCGACCGCTCCCCGCCGCTCGCCCTGGATCACGGCCGAGGGGTCGCCCCCCGGCTGACGGAGCGCCATGACGAGCTTCAGGACGAGCTGGTCCCGCGCCGGGCTCGCGTCCACGGGTCGGGCGAACCAGTCAGCGAGCCTCGCCCGGCCGGCCTCGGTGATCTCGTACCGACGCTGACGGTCCCCACCTCCCGCGGCTCGCACCAGGCCCGAGCGCTCGAGCCGCTCCAGGCTCGTGTACACCTGCCCCACGTTGAGGGGCCAGATGCCGCCCGTTCGCTCCTCGAACTCCTGCTTCAGCCGCAGCCCGTAGCTCGGACCCTCGGCGAGCAGGGACAGCAGGCTCATGGGCACCGACATGGAGCCTCCTATACTCGGTATGATGCCGAGTATCCTACCCCGGACGAACGGGTCGTCAAGCCGTGGCCGGGCTCCGCCGAACCGGCGATCGTGGGATGCGCAGCGCCTTTGCCTACACCTGCGCTGGGCCGGGAACGGTCGACCTCACCCCTGAGGGAGCGCTCGATGGTCAGCGATGTTGGCCGGA
The DNA here is from genome assembly GCA_026003015.1 of Actinomycetota bacterium. Classification (GTDB taxonomy): domain Bacteria; phylum Actinomycetota; class UBA4738; order UBA4738; family HRBIN12; genus BPGL01. The sequence goes on from BPGL01000001.1 coordinate 1,300,367, forward strand.
ACTCGTCCTCGGCCAGGTCCACGCGTAGTAGGCGATCGCTGCCAGCACGACGACCTCGACGGCGCTGCCGAGGACGTCGTAGCTCCACTCGCCGATCGCCCCGGGGATGGATCGTCAGCGCGTACGGGATGCTCAGCGCGATATCGGCCATCCGGTTGACCCTCGGTCGTAGCACGAGCGCGCCGAACACCATCCATCAGAGCGGGGATCACGACGTAGACCGTGATCCCCAGCAGGAACGACCCCTTGACGGGAAACCCGGCGATCTCGCCTGCCTCGACCTCGGCTCGAGAATCCGGTCTGTAGGGGCTGAAGAGATCGAGGTCCGACGAAGGGGGCTGCCCAGTAGCAGGTCAAGGTCGCCTCCCCGGGGCGAACCCAGCGCCGGCCCCGGCATGGAACAGCCGACGTTGGCCCCCGCCCGATCGGAGCGACGAGACGACGGCTCAGCGTCTCGGTGAGGAACGCCGCTGCGCCGCCGTCTGGGCGATCCCGAGACCTGCCAGGGAAACGAGCATCCACGCGCCGATGTAGGCGAAGGCCGCCTCGGGCGACACCGCCGCCCAGATGAGCCCGGCCACGCCGCTCGCGGCCAGGTTCCCGAAGCTCTGGACCGCGGCGAGCAGCCCGAACGCCGAGCCCCGGACGTCCACGGGGGCCGCGGTGGCGACGGCGGCGTGCTCGGCCGTCTCGGCGCACCCGATGCCGATCCCGGCCAGCACGAACGCCGCGAGCAGGATCGGCTCGCTCGGCCCGCTCACCGCGAAGATCCCGTAGGCGACGAGGAAGGCGAGCACGCCGACGGCAAGCACCAGACGCGGGTTCGTCCGATCGACGACATGACCCGCCGGTGAACTCGCAAGGGTCGCGGCCACGTTGTAGCCGGTGTACAGCAGGAGCGCGGTGCGGGTCGCGCCGTCGACCCCCACCGAGGGCGCAAGGAGCTGCTGAGCCCGAAGGATCAGCAGGGTCGCCGCGACGTTGCCGAGCTCGAACGCCGAGATGGCGAACATCAGCCGCCCCAGCCCCGCGCGCAGGACCGGGCGCACGTGCAGGCGCAGCGGCCGGCGAGGTCGTGGCTCCGACGCGGGGAGTCGACGGATCGCGTAGGCGATGGCGACCGTGGCGAGAAGGCCCGGAACGATCGAGATGAGGATCGCCGTGCGGAGAGAGAACGCGGCAACGAGCACGAGGGCCAGGATCGGCCCACCGATCGCTCCGAGGTTGTCCATCATCCGTTCGAAGCCGTAGGCTCGTCCGTAGGCCTCGCTCGGGGTCGCGTCGGCCAGCAGCGCGTTGCGTGAGGGCACGCGCAGCCCTCGAGCCGTCCATGCCGCCGTCCGAAGGGCCGCCACCTGCCACAGGGACGGCACCACGCCCATCAGCCCGGAAAGCACGGGAACCGAGGCGTACCCACCGAGCGCCGTGGCCCGTCGGCGTGCAGGGTCGTCGGCGAGCGCTCCTCCGGCCAGCCGAGCCAGGCCGGCGAGGCCGTCGGCGATCCCCTCGATCACCCCCAAGACGGCGGGCGAGCCTCCGAGGGAGGTGATGAGCCGCGGCAGGAGCGCCGTGGGGATCTCGTGACCGAGGTCCGAGAGCAGGCTCGCCGCGCCGATCCCGCGGACGCTCGGGGTGAACCACGAGGGCTTGGTGGACCCCGGTCGTTCCATCGGTTCCCCCAAACCCTACGACCAGCGAACTCAGCTCAGCCGCGTGGGTCCCCACGGTGGCGCGTGAGGCGACCTTCCGTCGGAACGACGGCTTCCTCAGACACCGAGACGGGGAGCGGTCGCGACAAGGCTACGGGTGGCTCTCCCAGAGCCCGACGGTGTTGCCCTCCGTGTCCACGACGTAGGCGAAGGCCCCCATCCCGGGGACCTCCGTTCTCGGCGTGACCACGACACCCCCGGCGGTCTCGACCCGCCTCAACGCCTCGTCCACCTGATCGACCTGGATCGTGATCACCGGGTGAGGGGTCGCGCCGGTCCGCGCCGTCAGCGCTCCGTTGATCGCGCCCGGCTCCGTCGGCATCATGCGCTCGTCGATCGCGACGGTCTGGGCGGTCGTGTAGGTCCCGCCGCCGACCATCTCGAACTCCCGGATCTGCCATCCGAAGGCCGCCTGGTAGAAGCCCTTGGCCCGGGCCGCGTCGTCGACCGGGATCTCGAAGTGCACGACCTTGTCCATGACCGCCGCTCCTCTCGGTCGCAGGACCCCACACTAACCGCTCGCGGGGGGACGCATGCCTCAAGACGGTGCGCGGAGGTCCCCCAGCAAGCGGCGTGCGTCGCGCGCACCCAGGACGGAGAAGTACGGGTCGACCGACAGAGCCCGCTCGAGCAGCCGCTCGCCCTCGGCGCGCCTGCCCAGCGCCAACGCGATCACGCCCGCGTGGTAGAGGAAGGTGCCATCGGGGGTTCCGAGCGACAGCGCGCGCCGAGCGTAGCGGGACGCCTCCGCGTCGCGGCCGTTCGCGTGCAGCGCCCAGGCGAGGGCGTCTGCGACGTGCACGCTGCGGCGCCGCTCCCATTCGGCGCGGGCCGCCCGCAGCGCCGCCGCGGGGTTCCCGCGATCCGCCTCGAACAGCGCGATCTCCAGGTCGGTGTTCACGCCCTGGGCGGCCGCGAGCCGGGCCTGCACCCGGACCAACGCGTCGGCCTCTCGAGCGCAAGCACGATGACCGAGGACACGGCAAACCTCGCCGAGCATCCGCGCGTACTCGGGCGCCGGATAGCGCTCCACGAGCCAATCGAGCCGCGCGCGGGCGGCCGCGAGGTCCCCGCGCGCGGCCGCGAGCCGCGCGAGCCCCGCCTCGGCGAGGATCGATCCGGGCGCGAGGGCCTGCGCCTCACGGAAGGCCGCGGCCGCGGCCGCGAGCCGACCCCGCCGGAGCTCGAGGAGCCCCACGTGGGCGCTCGCCCAGGCCGCATCCGCGTTCGTTCCGGCGAACGCCCGGGCGGTCCGCATCGCGCGGATGGCACCGGGGAGGTCGCCGGTGAGCTCCCGCGCGTAAGACACGCGCGCGTACGAGGCCAGCCCCGGCTCGACGTCGACCATCCGTTGGAAGGCTCGGAACGCCGCCCGCGTCCGGCCGAGTTCGAGGAGGGCGTCGCCGACGATCCCGTAGCCCGCGCTCTCATGGGGATCGGCCGCAACGGCGCGGCGGCCCCAGGCGAGCGCCTCGGCGAACTCGTGACGACCGGCCGCGAGCGACCCGCGCGCGAGGAACGCCTCCACACTGCCCTCGGGCGCAAGCTCGAACGACCGGTCGATCGCCTCCTCGGCTCTCGCGTACCAGGTCGGGTCGGCGGTCGCCGCAGCCTGGCGCACGTAGGCGAGGCTGAGCGCCGCGTAGGCCGCGGCGTCCTCGGGTACGCGTCGCACCCGCTCTCGGAGCGCCGCGATCGTGCCCTCCACGGATCCGCCGAGCGCAGGTGCGACGAGTGCCTCCGCAGCCCCCTCGGTCGGCAGCACGCTCGGCGGCACGTCGGCTCCGGGTCGGCTGATCACGAGAGCACCCAGCAGGAACACGACCAGCGCGATCGCGATCGCGGCCACGGCGCGGGCGATCCACCCGAACCCACTCGCGCGACCGACGCGCGACGCCGCCCCCGTGCTGCTCACGCCCCCGATTCGCCACCGCAACCGGGACGGATCACCGAGGCCGGGTGATCCGAGGTCACGGCGGGTCGCGAATACGGGCTGGCCGCCGGGGGAGGTGGTGGACGCGGCGAGCGTCGAGGGTCGGCGCGCCGAGGGCGGCCGAAACAAGCACGCACACATCGAAGGAGGTGCGTTCATGGCATCACCCAGACGGGCGCGATCGCTCGTCGCGGCGGTCGTATCGTTCATGGCCGTCGCGGGCGTGGTCGCGAACCTCGGTGCGGTGCCGGGAACGGCGTCGTCCCACCGGGAGGCGCCGCTGATCGGGGACGACCCGAAGGCCGACAACACCGACGTGTGGGCCTTCGTGTCACCCGACCGTCCCGGCACCATCACCATCATCGGGAGCTGGATCCCGTTCGAGGAACCGGCCGGAGGTCCGAACTTCTACCCGTTCGCCGACGACACCGCGTACGACTTCAACATCGACAACGACGGTGACGCTCGACCGGACTGGATCTACCGGTGGGTGTTCTCGAGCCGGTTCCGCAACCCCGACACGTTCCTGTACAACACGGGACAGGTCACCGCGCTCAGGGACCCCGACCTGAACTTCCGCCAGACGTACGATCTGTACCGGATCAACGTCGACCGCGGGCGTCAGGTCAAGCTGCTGGACGACCGGCCGGTCGTTCCGAGCCGGGTCGGCGACGCGTCGATGCCCGACTACGAGTCCCTGTTCGAGGCCGGCGTTCACGCGTTCGACAAGGCGCGGTCGTGGGCCGGTCAGTCCGACGACGCCTTCTTCCTCGACCTTCGGGTCTTCGATCTGCTCTACGGAGCGGACCTGTCCGAGGTCGGCGACGACACGTTGAAGGGCTTCAACGTGAACACGATCGCGCTCCAGGTGCCCGCCACCCGCATCGCGAAGGGCGGGAACCCGACGAAGAACCCTGTCGTCGGGATCTGGAGCTCGACGTCGCGTCGCTCCACCCGCGTCCTCAACATGAACGGCACCAGGGACGAGTCCGGCAAGTACGTGCAGGTCTCGCGCCTCGGTTCGCCGCTCGTGAACGAGGTCGTGATCCCGGTGGGGAAGAAGGACCGCTTCAACGCGTCGAAGCCGAAGGACGACGCCCAGTTCGCGTCGTTCGTCCTCGACCCCGAGGTGCCGAAGCTGATCGAGGCGATCTACGGCATCCCGGCACCGGCCACGCCCCGGAACGACCTCGTGCAGGCGTTCCTGACGGGGGTGCCGGGGCTCAACCAGCCGGACCGCGTGCAGGCCTCGGAGATGCTCCGCCTCAACATGTCGATCAAGCCCCGTGACTGCCCGGCGTTCAACCGGCTGGGTGTGATCGACGGCGACATCTGCGGGTTCCCCAACGGCCGTCGGCTCGCCGACGACGTGGTGGACATCGCGCTCCGCGTGATGGAGGGCGACCTCACCGACGGGAACCCCACGTCGTCGAGCGTCGCGCTCGGCGACGGCGTGGACGAGAACGACTACCCGTTCCGGTCCACGTTCCCGTACGTGGCGCTGCCCACGTCGGGATCCGACGCGGGGGTCCACACCCCGTGACGCTCGGTGCGGGTGGGACGGCCTCCGGGCCGTCCCACCCGGGCCCCACCCCGAGGAGGGTGCCGATGCAGGAGTCCTGGACCGCCCGAGGGACGATCGCGGCGGCCGCGGCCGCCGGGCTCGCCGCCTCAGCGCTCATGACCTGGGGAACCGTGACGTTCGGCGAGCTCGACGTGCGGCCCACCGCCGTTCCCGGGACCGGCCTGTGGGCCGGCCGGGTCGCGCTCGGGGCCGCGGCGGTCGCGCTCGTCGCGGCGCTCGCCGCCGGCTCGGCGCGGACCCGGCGCCTCGCCGCCGCGGTCGTCGGCGCCGCAGGCGTCGCCGCGCTCGCGGCCGTCGGCGTCGCCGCCCTCGTGAGCGACGTGGTGCTCGAGGCCGGCGCCGCCCGCGCGGCCGGACGGATCGCCGCGACGACCGGCCTGCCGGCTCCGCGACTGGCGCAGCTCCTGCTCGAGCGCGCCGACGGCGCGACGGTCGACCTCGGGCCGGGCGCGATCGCCGCGCTCGCCTGCGCCCTCCTGCTCCTCGTGGCGGCCGTCCCCCGCCCGGCCCCGCGTCCGGTCGATGCGGCGGTCGAGATCGCGGGTCAGTCGCCCGGCAGGACGTAGACGTCCAGGAGCGCGTTGCCCGTGCAGAAGATCTCGCCCAGCTCGGGCGTCGCGTCACCGTCGTCCTTCCAGTGACCGGTGACCACCAGCACGGGCTCCCTGCCCTCCTGTGCGGTGGCGATCGGCGCCCGGAGCCGGACCTCGGCCACGGCGATCCTGGTCGGGTCGTTGCGGTCCCGGATGCCCCGCTCGGTGGCCAGCTCGGTCCAGGCCACGCCGGTGGCGTCACCGGGGTTGACGCCCATGGTCCCGCAGCTCGCGTCCTCCTGGGCGACGACCGACTGCAGCCCCGGCGTCTGGACCAAGGGGTGCGGTCCGCCGAACCGGCCGTTGATGTCGAACGAGCCACGCCCGACGACCAGGTCGTCCTGGCCGTCAGCCACGCCGACGAGCACGAACACGCGCCCGCGGTCGTTGTCGACGTTCACCGCGTAGTCCTCGGGTCGGAGCTCGAGTCGGAGCTCCGTGCGGCCTCCGGGACCGATCGTCGCCGAGACGATCCGAGCGCCCTTGAGCATGAAGCACGAGCTCGTCAGGGCCACCACCGTCGCCAACGCAACGATCGTCGCGAACCGCCTCAATGTCGTCCTCCCTTCCCCGCGCTGGCCTTCCCCGCGCTGGCCGCTCGGCGGAACGCTACCCGACCCCGCACGGCGCGCAAGCATCCGGGCCGCCCGGGTCCTGCCTGACGGTGAGCGGAGAGGGGCCGCGGGGAACGGGCGGTGACGCGTCGAGGCCGGCCCCCGAAGGGCCGGCCTCGAGCGGCGGGTTCGGTCGACGATGCGACTACGCGGTCCCGACCTCCTGGCCGATCACGACGAACCGGTAGTTCGACGCGTTCGTGCCCACGGCGTGGACCTGATAGGCGAAGCCCTCGCGGAGCCTGAGGACCCGCGGGCCGATCACGGGGCGGAACCCGTCGGCCGCGCTCACCCACACCGCGTACACGCCGCTGGGGACCTCGAGATCCGCGCTGGCGCCCCGAGGAACGTCGTTGAGGACCCGCTGGCCGTTCGCCCACACGTCCACCTTCGGGGCCCGAGCGGTGTGACGCACGGTGAGCCGCGCCTCACCGGGGTCCGTCGGGCTGACGTCGTTCACGAAGACGCTCAGCCCGGGGACGCCACCGATCAGCCGCGCGACGGCCGTGGCGTTGAGCCCCGAGGTGAGCTCGAGCCGCTCGCTGATCACCGCCGGACCCACGCACTCGCCGGGGGCCGCGGCCTTGACCTTGACCCGGTACGTGCCGGGCGGCAGCTCCGCGGAGAAGACGTCCCCGTACCTGAAGTCCGACGCCACCTCGCTGCCCCCGACGCACACGTCGACGGCCACGCCGGGGATCCCGTGGACCACGAACACCTTCGCGTTCGCGGGCGCGGCCAGCGCGGCCGGCGTCAGCCCGATCGCGAGCGCGGCGCCGATGAAGATCGCTACGACCCTCCGCATGACGACACCTCCATCCTTCCACCCTCGTCCCTTCGACCCAAAGGGGCCCTCCCTTCGGGTGCCTCGACCGTAGGCAGAGGACCCGGTCGGCGACCACGGTTCCGACACCGTTGCATAGGTTCCGTCCCCTCGCAGACACCGCCGAGACGCATAGGCTCCGGACGCCCGGGCCTCGTGCGGCTCCCGTAGCCTGCGGTCCGTGCGCGTGGTGGTGCTGTTCACGCGGGATCTGCGGGTCCACGACCATCCCGCGTTGTGGGAGGCGACACGGGTCGCCGACGAGGTCGTGCCGCTGTTCGTCCTGGATCCGCTCCTGCTCGCCCGCTCCCCCAACCGCGGGCGCTTCCTCGCCCAGTGCTTGATCGATCTCGACCGGTCGCTCGCCTCGCGCGGGGGACGGCTCGTCGTGCGCGAGGGGGACCCGGCCGCGCAGGCCGCGGCGCTTGCCGGCGCCTACGGCTGCGACGCCGTGTTCGTCACCGAGGACGTGAGCGCGACCGCGCGGGCACGCGAGCGACGTCTCCGGGAGGCCCTCGCCCCCCTCGGGGTCGAGCTCCGGACCTGCCCGGGCAACGCCGTCGTCGAAGCGGGCGCCGTGCACCCATCCGAGCGGACGACCTACCGCGTGTTCACCCCCTACCTGCGCGCCTGGCGCGCGCACCCGCGGCGCACGGTCCTGCCGGCGCCGCGGGCGGTCCGAACCCCGGTCGACGTCGAGCCGGGCCGCCTGCCGCACCCCGCGGCTATCGCGCCGACCGCGACGGATCTGCCGCCCGGCGGCGAGGGTCCGGCGCGGCGGCGGCTCCGTCGCTTCGTCGCGGACGGGACCGGGCGCTACGGCGACCTCCGCAACGACCTCGCGGCCGATGCGACCTCCCGGCTGTCCCCCTACCTGCGGTTCGGCTGCATCTCGGCCACCGAAGCGGCCGCCATCGGCGGCGGTGCCGACCGGTCGGGCGAGTGGATCCGACAGCTCGCGTGGCGCGACTTCTTCCGCCAGCTCCTCCACGCCCACCCCTGGATGGTCGCCCGGGACCTGCGCCCGCATCGCGCGGTTCGGACCGTGGCCGACGACCGGCTCCTCGACGCGTGGGCCCAGGGGCGGACCGGCGTGCCGATCGTCGACGCGGGGATGCGACAGCTCCTCCACGAGGGATGGATGCCCAACCGCGCCCGCCTGATCACCGCCTCCTACCTCACGCGGACGCTCGGGGTCCCGTGGCAAGAAGGCCTTCGCATCTTCGACCGACACCTCCTGGACGGCGATCCGGCGAACAACGCGGGGAACTGGCAGTGGGTCGCGGGAACCGGGGTCGCGCCGCGGCGCGGGGCCGCCCTCAACCCCGTCCGCCAGGCCCAGCGGTTCGACCCGCGAGGCGACTACGTCCGGCGCCACGTACCGGAGCTCGCCCACGTGCACGACGCACGGATCCTGCGACCCTGGGTCGACGCCGACCTGTTGGCCGCGACCGGCTACCCGGCCCCGGCGGCCGGTCCGATCACGTGAGCAGCGCCTCCAGGCGATCGGCCGCGGCGATCAGGTCCGCGCCGAGGTAGGTGCCGGGGACCCGCCGGCGCGCGACGGCCGACCCGAACGCGCCCCCCGCGTAGAAGGCGTGGACCCCGTGGAGCCGCGCCACCGCCGCGACCGAGGCCACGGTCGGGCGCCGGTTGACGCCCCGCTGCGCCACGACCACGGCGGCGGTCGCCCGCGTGTCGCACACGGTCCTGACGAGGGCGTCGGTCGGCGTGCGGGCGCCCAGCAGGATCACGGGGAGCTGGCGGAGCGCCAAGAGCATGCCCAAGGCCTCCAGGCCGATCGTGTGCAGCTCCGTGGGACCGCAGGCCAGGACGACCCCCAGGGCACCCGGACGGGCCGGCGCGAACGCCGTCAGGCGCGCGAGCCAGGCGCGCACCGCGTCGCTCACGAGGTGTTCGCTGGCCACGTCGCAGGTCCCCACCTGCCAGCGCGCGCCGACCTCGCGCAGGGCCGGCAGCGCCACCTCCACCGCCGCCCGCTCGGGCCCCAGCTCCTCGGTCGCGCGCCGCAGGGCGTCGGCCGCGGCGGCCGGGCTCAGCTCGATCCCGGCCCGTAGCAGCGCCTCGACCTCGGGGCGGCGGGGCGTCGGCGGGCGGCCCCGGACGAGCTCGACGGCCTCCCGCGTCGGATGGCCTCGGGCGATCAGGTCGCGCAGCTCCCGGAGCTGCTCGAGCTCGGACGGCCCGTACCGACGATGCCGGCCCGGCGTGCGCCGCGGGACCGGGAACCCGTAGCGCCGCTCCCACGACCGGATCGTCGGCACGGGGATCTGCAGGCGCTCCGACACGCCCGCGATCGGCAGCGTCTCGCCGCCGAGCCCGGGGCGCTCGAGCGCCCCGGGGCGTTCCTCCGTCCTCGCGACCATGGCTCCGGTTCTTCCGTGCTCAGGCCCTCCCGCGTCCGTGCTCAGGGCCCTCCTGCATCGCTTCATTCGCAGTCGACCGCGCGACGGATGCATCGGTTCGGCGCCGTGGGTGCCGCCGACCTCCCTGTGGGACGATGCCCGCGTGGACCCCGACCGCGCCGAGGCGACCCCGGATCGCGGGCGGCCGTTCGCGGTGATCGACGTCGGCTCGAACTCCGCCCGGATGGTCGTCTTCCGGGCGAACGAGGGCGAGCACCTCGACGTCGTCGAGGACGTGCGCGCTCCGCTCCGGCTCGCCCGGGATGTGGGCGCGCGTGGCGAGCTCGGCGACGAGGCGATCGCCCGCACGCTCGACGCCCTGCACGACTTCCTGGCCGTGGCGCGGGCCGCGGGCGCCGGTCGGATCCTCGCGATCGCGACGGCGGCCGTTCGCGACGCGCGCGACGGCGACCGGCTCGTCGCCGAGGCACGGACCCTCGGGATCGACCTGCGCCCCATCGACGGGGAACTGGAGGCCAGGCTCGGCTTCCTCGGCGCGGTCCACGACCTGCCGGTGACCTCCGGGTTCACGCTGGACGTCGGGGGCGGAAGCCTCGAGCTCACCCGCTTCACGGAGCGGCGGTTCGACCGCGGCTGGTCGCTGCCGCTCGGCTCGCTCGTGGTCTCGGACCGGTTCCTCCCCAGCGACCCCCCGACCCCGGAGGAACGCAGGCGACTCGCGGCGCACGCGACCGAGACGCTCGGCGCCTGCGGGGTCGTCGAGCTCCGGGGCAAGGAATCGCTCGTCGGGATCGGCGGCACGGTGCGCAACCTCGCGCGGATCGACCTACGTCGTACCGGCTACCCGCTGCGGCTCCTCCACGGGTACGAGCTCGCCGAACGCCGCCTCGCCCGCATCGTCGACGACCTCGCGGAGCGGCCGATGGCTCGCAGGGGGCGCGTGCCGGGGCTCAACCCCGACCGCGCCGACACGATCGTCGGCGGCGGCACCGTCGTGCTCGCGACGATGCGCCACATCGGGGCCCGCAAGCTCGTCGTGTCCAGCCGAGGGCTCCGCGAAGGTCTCGTGCTCGATGCCTTCGGGGGCGAGCTGCCGCCGGCCAGCTACGTCCGGCAGATCTCGATCGCGACCCTCGGCGCGCGGTTCCGCACGTGGGACCGCCGCGTCGCCGAGCGCCGCGTCGAGGTGGCCACCCGCCTGCACGCGGCGCTCGATCCGGGAGCGCGCCCGGCGCTCGCCGAGGCGCTCGAGCACGCCGCGCGGATCTTGGACGTCGGGCGAGCGATCGATCACTACGACCGCTTCGAGCACGCCGCGATGATCGTCACCGCCGCCGACCTCGCCGGGTTCACGCACCGGCGGCTGGGGATCTGCTCGGCGATCCTCCGCCAGGCGGACGACGACACGCGGTTGGGCCCCTACGCGCGCCTGCTCGACGACGTCGACCGGCCGGGGGTCCTCCGGGCCGCGACGACCCTCGCCCTCGCGGACGAGCTGCACCGCCGGCTCCCCCCGGACCGGCCCGTCTCGATCGCCTGCGGTTGGACCGCGAACGGGTTCGAGGTCGCCGGCCCGTTGCCGGCCGGCTGGCGGCCCCGCGCGATCGTGGATCGGTTCGCCGCGGTCTTCGGGCGGCCGATCACGATCGTGCCGAGCGACGGGGCGGCCGAGCCGGCTCCCGGGCGCTAGCCTAGCGCTCGAGGCGCACCGACCCGATCCGCGCCGGACCGAGCTCGACCTCGAGGCCCTCCACACGCGCCCGGACCGACCGGTCGACCCACGGGTTCCACAGGCGAACCTCGACGCCCTCCCCGGTACGCCGAACGCTCGAGAGCTGCGCGCCGCCGAGGTCGAGCTCCTGGAGCAGCGAGCCGACGCTCGGCAGGTGCCCCCCGCCTGCGGCCTGCGCGTCGAGGATCGGCACCCCGAAACGCTCCCAGCCCGCGAGCAGCGCGGGCGGGTCATCCACCGGCGCCCGCGGCCAGACCGCGAGCGCGAACCGCGTGGGGCCGAGGAGCTGCGCGCCGGGCGTCGGCGTCGCGGGCCCGGCCGGACCCCGTCGCGTCGCGAGGTCCTCACGGCTGATCGTCCCCACGGCGCGCAGGAGCGTCACGGCGAGCTCGCGGCGGTCGACGACCTCGTATTCGAACACGCCGTCGGCGAGCACCGCCGTCCCGCCGGCGGCGACGACGCCGCGCGCGGGCCAGGTCGGCGAGGGCATCTCCACCCCACCCTCGCCGACGAGCGGTCGGCGCACGAGCTCGAAGACCGACGCGGCGAGCGATCCGTCCGCGGGCCCGTCGACCCCGACATGCACCCGGAGCCGGTGGTCGGCCCGTCCGTTCACCACGACCCCCTCGAGGCGGACGAACGGCTCCTCGACGCGGCGGCGCGCCCGCAGGTGCACCTCGAGCCCCTCCCAGCGCGCCCGCACCCCGCCCTCCTCGACCTCGATCGAGTCCGGGGCGGCGGGGCGGCCGCCCTCGGCGGGACAGAACGTGTAGAGGTCCCCGACGTCGGGCTCGTCGAGCAGACGGACCGGGGTGCCGGCCACGAGCACGCCCTCCCCGCCCGGCAGCCGTCGCAGCTCGACCGGCAGATCGGCCGGGGGGCTCGGCTCGGGCAGGACCCGCCACCCCAGGCCGGGGATCGCCTCCCGCTCGAACGGCGAGGGGTTGAACCGCAGCGTCCCCGCGGCACCGACCAGCGATCCCAAGGCGTCCATCGACGCGTCCACGATCCGCCGGGCGATCGCGCGGACCTCCGCGAAACGGGCGTCGACGTCGCGGGCGACCCGGTCGTGGGAGCAGCCGCACGCCGAGTCGTGCGCGCCGTTCCAGCACAGGAGCGTCCAGACGCGTTCGAGGTCCGCCGTCGGCCACGCGACGCCGGGCACGAGCGAGGCGAGCGGCTCGGCGACGCGCTCCACGAGCGCCTCCAGCCGTCCGCGCTCCCGCTTCTGGTGGACCCGAGCCGAGACGACGTTGGGGAGCAGGTGCGCGCGGGCGGCCGAGCGGAGCTCTCCCGTCCACAGGGGGAGATCCTCGACCGGCGCGCCGGCGAGGTGCTCTCGGAGCCCGGCGATGCGGACATCCGCCTCCTCGAGCAGCGCCGACGCGGCCTCGACGCGAGCCGGCAGCGTGGGATCCGGCCCCGCGTGATCGGCGCCCACCATGACGAGCAGCCGGTCGCGAACCAGGAGCGGGCGCTGTCGCTCGAGGGTCTCACGGATCTGCGCGGCGAGGGTCTCGGCGTCGGCGGCCTGCAGGAACCGCGCCCCGTTGAAGTAGCCGAAGGCGAGGTAGTCGGCCACGACCTCGCTGCCGTCGGGCGCCCGCCATCGGAACGCGTCCCGCGCGATCGCGCGGGGCACCCCGCGCCAGACGACGGCCCGCTCGATCCCGAACATCCGCAGCAGCTGCGGCATCTGGCCGACGTGGCCGAACTGATCGGGAAGGTAGCCGACCTCGAGCGCCCTTCCGAGCTCGCGGGCGCGGGCGAGCCCCATCTCGAGGTTCCGCAGGTGCGACTCGCCGCTGGCGAGGAACTCGTCCATCTGGGTCACCCACGGGCCCGCCGACAGCCGGCCGGCGCGCACGTGCTTGCGGACCTCCTCGGTGCGCTCGGGACGGCGCGCGAGGTAGTCGTCGATCATCGCGGTCTGCCCGTCGAGGTGGAAGTGCGGGAAGCCCCCGTCCGCAAGGTCGCACAGGCGATCCATCATCGCCACGAGCCGCTCGACGAACACGTCGAACGGCTCGTACCACTCTCGGTCCCAATGGGTGTGGGGCACGAGCGTGACGATCACGCGCCCCGCGCCCGCACGAGGGTCAGCCTGCGGCGTGATCGACCTCCGGCTCGACCGGGAGCCAGCACTCGACCGTGGTCCCCGAGCCCGGTCGACTGCGGACGCGAGCCCACCCGCCGGCGAGCTCGGCGCGCTCGGCGAGCGTCGCGAGCCCGAGGTGCCCCGGCTCGGCCGGCAGCGCGGCCGGGTCGAAGCCGACACCGTCGTCGCTCACGCGCATCGCGACACCCTCGCCCGCCTGCGCGAGCTCGATCGTCACCCGCCCCGCCCGGGCGTGCTTGCGGGCGTTCGTCACGGCCTCCTGGGCGATCCGGTACAGCGCCACCCGCACGTCGGCAGGCGGCTCTTCGGCGAGCGAGCTGCGGACCTGCGACCGCCACCCGGTCTCGCGCGCGGTGTGCTCGAGGTAGCGCTCCAGGGCCGTCGCGAGGCCGTCGCGCTCGAGCCCCGACGGCTGCAGCTCGAACAGGAGGTTCCGCAGCCGCTCGATCGCCCCGCGGACCTCCGCCTCGATCCCGGCGAGCTCCTCTCGGCTCGGCTCCGCCCCCATCTGCGTGATCATCTGCAGCCGCATGTCGACGGCCGACAGCACCTGGATCGGGTCGTCGTGGATGTCGGCGGCGATCCGTCGACGCTCCTCCTCGCGGGCGGTCTCGAGCCGACTGGCGAGCTCACGGCGCTGCTGGAGCGTGCGACGGAGGACGTCGAGGCTCCAGCGGAGGCGCTCCTCGGCCTGCTTGCGCTCGGTGATGTCGAGCATCACGCCCCGCCAGTACAGCAGGGTCCCGTCGGGCCCTCGGACCGGAACCGCCTCGTCGCGGATCCACAGCTCGCGGCCGTCCTTCGTGATGAACCGGTACTCCTCCAGGAAGCGCTCGGCCCGTTCGTTCGACCGGTTGTTGGCCTCGATCACGCGCGCGCGATCGTCGGGGTGCAGCTGGCGGACCCACAGATCCGGGTCGCTGCGCCACTCCTCCACGGGGAACCCGAGCAGGTCGACGACCTGCGGGCTGGTGTACAGGTTCGTGGAGGCCTCGTCGGGCCGGTCGATGTACAGGATCGCCGGCACGCCCTCGACGAGCATCTTGTACGCCTCGGGGTGCAGCGCATCGACGTCCCAGCCGGGCTCCATCGCCTCAGACGTTCGCGATCAGCCCCGCGAGCAGCGCGGTCCGCGGCACGATGCTCCCGAGGTCGATCCACTCCGATGGGGAGTGATCGTCGCCGCCCACGGGTCCGAGGCCGTCCAGCGTCGGCGTCCCGGCCGCGCTCGTCGTGTTCGCGTCCGACGCGCCGCCGGTCGCGGCGTCGCGGAGCGTGAACCCGAGCTCTTCCGCGAGGCGGGTCGCGATCCGGGCCAGCCGAGCCGTCGCCTCGGTCTTCTCCATCGGCCGGTGCCAGGCGTTCGCCCGGACGTGCACGCGCACGTCCTCGACGGCCGGGGTCGCGAGCAGGCGATCGACCTCCTGCTCGGCCGTGGCGAGCAGGTCCTCGGTGGGCGCGCGCACGTCGATCTGCAGCTCGCAGGCGGCCGGCACGACGTTCGGGCGCGTCCCGCCGCGGATCACCCCGACGTTGACCGTGACGCCCGGCCACCGATCGTTGAGCGCCTGCAGCGCGACCGTGGCGTGTGCGGCGGCGAGAACCGCGCTTCGGCCCTTCTCCGGCTCGACCCCGGCGTGCGCCGCCCGCCCCTCGAAGGCGACCGCGTAGTCGGTCACCCCCTTGCGGGCCGAGACGATGTCGCCGTTCGCCCGGGCGCTCTCGAGCACGAAGGCCGCGTCGTGCTCTGGCGCGAGGGCGCGGATCACGGGGGCCGAGAACGGCGAGCCGATCTCCTCGTCGGGGTTGCAGACGTAGGTGATCTGCTCGAATGAGGAGAACCCGGCGCGCTGGAGCGTCTCCACGGCGAACCAGCCGAGGAGCAACCCCCCCTTCATGTCGGAGACGCCGGGGCCGTAGGCCGTCCGTCGATCGACGCGGAACGGTCGCTCGGCGGCCGTCCCCGGGTCGAACACCGTGTCCATATGACCGACGAGCAGGATCCGCGGTCCGCCGTCGCCGCGGAGCCGGCCGATCAGGAGATCGCCGAGCTGCGGCTCGCCCGGTCCCGGCTCGTGGGGCCGCCGCTCGACCTCCCAGCCGCCCGCCCGCATCCGGGCCTCGCAGCGGTCGGCGACGGCGTTCACGCCGTCGGGCGTGAACGAGCCCGAGTCGATCGCGACGAGCTCGCCGAGCGCCTCGACGAACTCCTCCTCGCGCGGCGCGACGAGGTCGCGGAGCGCCTGAACGTCCATCGGGCGCACGCTAGCACGCCTTCCGCCCGGCAACGAGGAGAGTCCGCCCGCCTGTGCCGGGGGGTAGCATCCGGGGGTGCGCACGGGCGAGCTCGACCCGTGGTGGTACGCTGGGGTGTTGCTCGTCCGCCCGCTGTTCGGGCTCGTCTTCCGGCTGCGGGTACGGGGGCTCGAGCACGTGCCGACGAGCGGCGGGGCGATCCTCGCCTTCAACCACGTGAGCGCGCTCGACGGCCCGGCCCTCGCCGTGATCGTGGCCGCGCGCGTGCGTCGGCCGGTCCGGTTCCTCGTCGCCTCGGGGTTCTTCGGCCGACGTGCGATCGGCTGGATCCTGCGCCGGTTCGACCAGATCCCGATCCGCCGCGGCGCCGGCGACACCGACGCCTTGGAGCGCGCGGTCGAGGCCGTCCGAGGAGGCGGGCTCGTCGCGATCGCGCCGGAGGGGCGCGTGAACGACGACGGCGCCCCGGCGCTGCAGCGGATCCGTCGGGGCGCCGCGAGGATCGCCTCGCGCACCCGCGCCCCGCTCGTCCCGGTCGGGATCTGGGGAACCCAGTCGCGTTGGCCGCGCTCGGGCCCACGCTGGGGGCGGCCCTGGCGGCCCCGGCTGGCCGTCGTCGTCGGACCGCCGCTCCTGGCGACCGGCGGCCAGGACGAGGCGTCGATCGAGGACCTGACCGCGCGGCTGGCCGAGCACCTCGATCAGCTCGTCGCCCGCGCCCGCACGCTCGCCGGAGGTTGAGCTCAGGCGCGACGAAGATCCCGAAGGACCCGATGGGCCGCGTTGTAGCCCGGCGCCCCCGTCACCCCCCCGCCCGGGTGAGCCCCGCACCCGCACAGGTACAGCCCGTCGATCGGCGTCCGGTACCCCGACCAGCCCGGGACCGGCCGCATCGAGAACAGCTGCTCCAGGCGGAGGTCGCCGTGGAAGATGTTGCCCTCGGTGAGGCCGTAAGTCCGATCGAGGTCCAGCGGTGTGATCACGCGCCGGGCGATCACCGCGTCGGGCACGTTCGGGGCGAAACGAGCGATGACGGCCTCGACGGCGTCCCCGAGTTCCTCGCGCCGTTCGTCCCAGGTCCCGTGCGCGAGCCGGTAGGGAACGTACTGAACGAAGCACGTCATCACGTGGGTCCCCTCGGGCGCGAGCGTCGGGTCGACGTTGGAGGCCACGACGCAGTCCACCCACAGGTCGTGGCTGAGCTCGCCGAACTTCGCCGCGTCGTAGCAGCGCTCGGCGCGCTCGAGGGTCGGCACGAGCGTGAACAGCGAGCGGCGGTTCGGGTCGGCGTCCTCGGGCATCCCGATCACCCGCGGCTCCTCGGCGAGCGCGTAGCAGACCTTCGCGCAGGGTCCGTCCATCACGATCCGCTCGACCTGCCGCACGAACGTCGGTGGGAGCTCGTCGCGCTCGACGAGGCCCAGGAACGTCCGCTTCGGGTCGGCGTTCGACAGGATCACCCGGGCGTCGAGCTCCGTCCCGTCCTCCAGGGTGACCCCGGTCGCCCGACCCGCGCGCGTGCGCACGCGCGCGACGGGCGCCCCGGTGCGGATCTCGGCGCCGGCGGCGCGCGCCGCGGCCGCGAGGGCGTCCGCGATCGCCCCCATGCCTCCGATCACGTGGCCGTAGAAGCCCTGCACCTCGTCGTCGCCGCCCGACAACAGGTGGAACAGCAGCGCGCTCGCCGAGCCGGGGCGGTACGGAGGGGCGTGGGCCCCGTAGGTGTTGTTCGCGAGGAACATCCGCTTGCTCTTGTCCGCGACGAACACGCCGTCGAGGAAGTCGCCGAGGCTCATCGTGAGGAACCGCACGAGCGCCGCGATCTCCTCGCCCTCGATCCCTCGGAACCGCCGCCCGATGCGCGCCAGCTCGCGCAACCGACGAACGCCCCGGGCCGACAGGTCCGGCGGCTCCTCCAGGAAGAACGGCTGCAGGTAGCGCGCGAGCCGCTTGAGCTCCGCGTCGATCTGCAGGAACGCCGCGCCGTCGGCGGGTTCGCGGCGGGCGAACTCGGCGGCCGCCCGCTCGGGTTCCGACCACCAGGGGAACACGTCGCCGTCCTCGAAGACGGCCTGCAGCCCCGGCTCGCAGGGCACCATCCGCAGGCCGTAGCGCGCGAGGCGGAGGTCGCGGACCACCTCGGGGCGCAGCATGCTGGCGATGTAGGAGGTCGTCGACGCCCGCACGCCGGGCGCGATCTCCTCGGTGACGCAGGCGCCGCCGAGGATCTCCCGCCGCTCCAACACGAGCACGCGAAGCCCTCCGCGGGCCAGGTAGGCGGCCGCCGTCAGCCCGTTGTGCCCGCCACCGATCACGATCGCGTCGTAGCTGCTCGCCATCGCGCCCGCATCGTAGGGGGCCACCGGGACGACGCGATCGCCGCTGGGTGACCGCGGTTCACCCGATCTTCAGCCGACGAGGCGCGTCCCCTTGCCCCGGCGCTTGTGCGCGTACATGGCCGCGTCAGCCAGGCGCATCAGCTCGTCCGCGTCGTCGGCCTCGGCGGGGAACAGCGCCGCGCCGATGCTGGCGCTCGTGTGGACGAGCCGATCGCGTACCGGGATCGCATCGGCGAGCGATGCGGCGATCCGCCCCGCCACCGTGCGGATCACCTCGGGCGGCGTCGGACCACGGTCGTCGGGGAGATCGGCGAGCAGCACGAGGAACTCGTCTCCCCCCAGCCGCGCGACGAGGTCGGTGGCACGGGTCGCGCCCTTCAGCCGGCGCGCCACCACGCGCAGGAGCTCGTCGCCCGCGGCGTGGCCCATCGAGTCGTTCACGTCCTTGAACCCGTCGAGGTCCAAGAACAGCACGGCGACCGAGGTGCCGTTGCGCTCGGCGCGCGCGATCGCGAGCGCGAGGTGCTCCTCGAACATCGCCCGGTTCGGGAGGTCGGTCAGCGTGTCGTGGTAGGCCAGATGCTGCACGCGCATCTCGGCCTCCTTCTGCGCCGTGATGTCGAACATCACACCCTGGACGAACAGCGGCCGTCCGTCGGGCCCGCGGATGAGCTTCGACCGGTCGTGGATCCACACGACCGTGCCGTCGGGGCGGACGTAACGGTAGTCGCCCGCCTCCGGCTGACCGGTCTCGAGGAACGACCGGTAGTCACGGAGCATCCGCTCGCGGTCGTCGGGGTGCACGAGCTCGGTCCACAGGTCGGGGCGCCCGATCCAGTCGCCCGGCTGCACCCCGAGGAGGTCGCGGATCTGCGGGCTCACGTAGTAGGTCGGACCGGACTCGTCGGGGGCGTCGATGTAGATCGCGGCCGGGAGCTGCTCGACGAGCGCCGTGTACTTCGCCTCGGCCTCGAACGCCCGACGCTCGAGCTCGTTCACCTGCGCTCGGAGCGCGAGGAGCTCACGCTCGGTCTCGGTCGCGCTCGGGCTCGCCTCGCCCATCCCGGCCTCCGTACGGGGCTCCTCCGCGGGCCTGATCCCAAAGGCCCGCCACCTGCCGGTATCGGCACTGGAGACGGGAGCCTGAGCCGTTAGCCCTTCACCACCGCGACCGGGCGGAGCCGGGCGACCGGCCGGCTGAGACCCGCTCCCTCGCAGGCGCGCACGACCTCGTCGACGTCCTTGTAGGCGTAGGGGGCCTCCTCCGAGAGCAGTCCGAGGTTCGCCGGGGCCAGCGCGATCCCCCGCGCCTCGAGGTCCCGGGCGAGGTCCGCCCCCCGCTGACGACGCTTGGCCTGGGTCCGCGACATCGCGCGACCCGCCCCGTGACACGTCGAGCCGAACGAGCGGTCGGCCGCGGTGGGGAGCGCGACGAGCACCCACGACGCCGTCCCCATGCTGCCCGGGACGAGCACCGGCTGCCCGATCGCCCGGTAGGGCTCGGGGAGATCCGGATGACCGGGGCCGAACGCCCGCGTCGCACCCTTTCGGTGCACGCACACGCGGCGGCGGCGGCCATCGACCTCGTGCTCCTCGAGCTTGGCGAGGTTGTGGGACACGTCGTAGACGAGGGTGAGCCCGAGCGCCTGCGCGGATCGGCGGAAGACCTCCTCGAAGGCGCGACGCGCCCCGTCGGCGAGCACGTGCCGGTTCGCGCGAGCGAAGTTCGCCGCGGCGTGCATCGCGCCGAGGTAGCGCTCCGCCGCCTCGTGACCGAGGGGGGCGCACGCGAGTTGGCGATCGGGCACGCGGATCCCCAGGCTCGGGGCGAGCCGGTCCATCGCGGCGACGTGGTCGGTGCACACCTGGTGCCCGAGGCCCCGAGACCCGGAGTGGATCATCACGCAGACCTGGTCCTCGGCCAGGCCGAACGCCGCCGCCGCCCGCGCGTCGAGGACGCGGTCGACCACCTGGACCTCCAGGAAGTGGTTGCCCGACCCGAGGGAGCCGAGCTGGCGAGCCCCGCGCGATCGGGCGCGCTCCGAGACCGCCTCGGGAAGCGCGTCGGGCGCGACGCCGCGGTCCTCGCAGCGCTCCTCGTCGCCCTCGAGCCCGATCCCCCGTGCAAGGGGATAGCGCACACCCTCCCGGAGGACCCGGTCGAGGTCGCGACCGGCCACCGGGAGCCGACCCCCGGTGCCGGTGCCCCGAGGGATCTCCCGGCCGAGCGACCGGGCGAGCTCGCCGACGCGAGCGGCGACGTCCTTCGACCACGCGAGGTCCGAGCGCAGCAACCGCACGCCGCAGGCGATGTCGAACCCGACGCCGCCGGGAGAGACGACCCCTTCGTCGGGATCGAAGGCGGCGACCCCACCGATCGCGAACCCGTAGCCCCAGTGCACGTCGGGCATCGCGTAGGACGCACGTACGATCCCCGGGAGCGTCGCCACGGCGGCCACCTGGAGGAAGGCCCGGTCGTCGACGGCGGCGCGCACGATCGCCTCCGAGCCGTAGACGATCCCCGGCACCCGCATCCCCTCGACGGTGCCGACCGGCACCCGCCAGGTGAACGGATCGAGGCGCTCGAGGTCCATCGTCTACACGTCGAGGAACACGCGCAGCTCCGCCCCGTGCTCGCCGGGCTCGAGGACGAGGCCGTGGAGCGTGGCCGCCTTGACCTCGAGCCCGGCGGCTCCCGCGCGCGGCGGCCCGGTCTCCACCTCGGCCTCGAGACCGTCGGGGCGAGGTCGGACCCGCACACGGCCGAAGCCGAGCCCCTCCGCGTCGCGCAGGTAGACGAGCTCGTTCAGGAGCCCGACCGCGGCCGCCGCGAGGTCCCGGCCGGCGAGCTCGACGCGTCGAACCCCCTCGACGCGCTCGCAGCAACCGCCCACGAGCTCGACGAGCCCGGCTGCGGCCTCCTCGATCGCGGCCGCGGCGTCGGGACCCCACGCGGCGATCCCGACGTCGGCCGTGTGTTCGATCGGGCGGTGTCCACGTTCGGCGTCCACGGCACGGCTCCGCGCCGCCGGCCCGTGGGGCTCAGCCGAGCGCGACGGCGTTGATGAGGTTCGAGTCGCGCAGCTTGCGCAGCGCCTCGCGCTCGATCAGCCGGACGCGCTCGCCCGACAGACCGAGCACCTTGCCCGTCTCCCGCAGGGACAGCGGCTGCCCGTTCTCCAGGCCGTAGCGCAGGGCCACGACGTGGCGCTCGCGCTCGTCGAGCACCTTGTCGACGGCGTCGCCGATCTCCTCGCGCAGGAGCTGGTCCTCGACCTCGTTGAAGGCGGCGTCGGAGTCCACCTCCTCGATCAGGTCGCCGAGCTCGGTGTCCTCCCCCACGGGCGACTGCAGGGACAGCGGCTCGCGCCGACCCATCTCGGTCAGGTCGTCGATCTCGTCGACCGTCGTGTCGAGCGCCTTGGCGAGCTCCTCGCGCGTGGGCTCCCGGCCCATCGACTGCGCGAACTGGAACCGGGTGCGGTTCAGCTTACGCAGGCGGTCGTGGATGTGGACCGGCAGGCGGATCGACCGCGAGCGGTCGGCGATCGCCCGGGTGATCCCCTGGCGGATCCACCACGTCGCGTACGTCGAGAACTTGAACCCCCGGCGCCAGTCGAACAGCTCGACGGCGCGCATGAGGCCGATGTTGCCCTCCTGGATCAGGTCCAGCAGCGGCAGGCCCTGCCCCTGGTACTTGCGGGCCACCGACACGACGAGACGGAGGTTCGCCATGATGAAGCGCTGGCGCGCAGCCTCGGCCTTCTTGACGTCGGCCCGGGCGCGCGCGATGGAGCGCTCCGAGCGCAACCGGCCGGCGCGCAGGCGCTCCTCGGCCTCCTTGCCGGCCTCGATCGTCATGGCGAGCTCGACCTCTTCCTCCTTGGTCAGCAGCGGCTCACGCGCCGCCGCCTCGAGGTAGAGGCGGAGATCGTCCGCGTCGTCGGTTCCTAGGGGTCGCGCCGGTTCGGGCACGCTATCACGCTCCTCGTCGAGGCCCCCGGGCGTGCGACGCCGGGCTCGGGGTCCTCGGGAACTCGGTTCCTCCGGTTCGGAAGCGGTCGCCGCCGGGCACGCTCGATGACGCGCCTGTGCCGCTCCCACGGTGCATGGTAGGGGGTGAGCTCGGAGGATGTAAAGGCCGGCGCGTGTGAAGGTCTTGTGAAGAGATTCACATGCCGCCCCGCACCGTCCTCGAGCTCCCCGTCCTCACCGTATCCGAACACCGGCCGCCGCCCGTGCATTCCCGACGGCTCGGCGCCCCAGCACCACGCTGGCCCGGGCAGGGTCGCCTCGTTGGGCAACCGCCGGGGAGCGGCCCCAGCACCGGCGGGTAGGCTCCGTGCGATGGAGCTGCCGCCGATCGCGCGCACCGACCTCGACGGGCCGATCGCCTACCGGGTCTGGGACGGCCCGCAGGACCTGACGTTCCTGTTGGTCCACGGCCTCGGGGGCGCCCACGTCAACTGGGTCCGGGTGGCCGGCGAGCTGGCCGGGCTCGGGCGCGTGGTGGCCCCCGACCTGCCGGGGTTCGGCTGGTCGCCCCGGGCCGGCCGTGCCACGGAGCTGATGGCGCTCCGCCGCTGGTTGCACCGGATCCGCGCCGAGATCGCCGACGGCCCGATCGTCTTGTGCGGCAACTCCCTGGGCGGCGCCGTGGCCGTGCTCGAGGCCGCGATCGCGCCCGAGCAGGTGGCCGGGCTCGTGCTCGCGTCCTCGGTGCTGCCCTGGGTCCGGGGGCCCCTGCCCCATCCGGCCGTCGTCGGGGCGTTCGCCGCCTACGACGCGGGTCCGCTCGGCGAGGCGCTCGTGCGCGCGCGCCTGCAGCGCCTGTCGGCCGAGACGATCGTGCGGATCGGCCTGGCGATCACGACCTCGGAGCCCGGCTCGATCCCGCCCGACGTGCGGGCGCTGCAGATCGACTCGGTGCGGGAGCGCCAGCGCGACCCGGAGGCCGCGCGGGCCTTCGTCGACGCGGCGCGCTCGTTGCTCCGGCTCGGACGCCGCCCCGACGTCGCCTGGCGCGCGGCCGAGGCGATCCGCTGCCCCGTCCTGCTCCTGCACGGGCGGCGCGACCGGCTCGTGCCGGCGCACCTGGCCGAGGCGACGCTGCGGCGCATGCCGACCTGGCGGGGCCGCATCTGGCCCGGCGTCGGCCACGCCGTGATGTTGGAGGCCCCCGGACGCTTCCTCGCCGAGGTCGGGGACTGGCACGCGGAGCTGATCGGCCGCGGTCGCCGGAGCTGAGGCCTCGGCGGACCCCGCAGCCCTTCGCCTCAGGGGTCGACGAGCGCGATGCGCATCCGCTTGTTGGCCCGCCCCTTCGACTCGGTCTTCACGACGCGGACGCGGCCGACCTCCGCCGTCGAGCGGACGTGCGTGCCGCCGTCGGCCTGCTTGTCGATCCCCTCGATCTCGATGACGCGGATCGGATCGACCGAGGGTGGGATCAGGTTCACCTTCGTGCGGATGAGGTCCGGGTCGGCGAGCGCGTCGTTTCGGGGCACGAAGCGCACGTGGACCGGTCGGTCCTCGGCCAGGCGAGCGTTCAGCCGTTCCTCGACCTCGCGTCCGAAGTCCTGGGAGATCCGCTCGAGCTCGAAGTCCATGCGGGCGGTGCCGTCGTCGTTGATGTTGCCACCGGTGACCTTCGCGCCGTGCTCCGCGAACACGAGGCCGGACAGCGCGTGCAGCGCGGTGTGTGCGCGCATGAGGCGGTACCGGCGCTCCCAGTCGATGGCGGCCTCGACCGGCGTGCCCGGCGCAGGACGGCCCGAGCGCTCGTCGGTGACGTGGACGATCTCGCCGTCGAGCCTCACCGTGTCGACGACCTCGGCGCGTCCGCCGGCCCATCGGAGCTCGCCCCGATCGCCGGGCTGGCCACCGCCGCGCGCGTAGAAGACGGTTCGATCGAGCACCAGACCCTGCGGACGCACCTCGACGACGACGGCCTCACAGTCGCGCAGGTACGCGTCGCGTGCGAACAGGGGATCGGTCATCCGCGCGACCCTACCGCACGACCGCCCGGGGCGAGCGGTGATCGCCGCCCGGTCATCCCACGAGGAACGAGGCGACCCGCTCGACGAGCCGAGGGATCTCGGCGAACAGCTCGTCGGTCGAGCCGAGCTCGATCAACTCGGCGGCCGGCAGGAGCTCCGCGAGGATCCGGCCGACCTCCACGGGGTGGATCGGGTCCCCTCGTTGGCAGATCAGCAGCGTCGGCGCCGTGACCGCCCGGAGGAGGTCGCGGTCGGCGATCGCCCGATCGCGCACGACCTCCCGGATCGCCCGTGCGACGCCGATCGGGTTCGCGTCCTGCCACAGCATCGCCGCGAACCCCCGGAGCCACGGGTTCCGGTCGTAGGCCCCGCTGCGTTCCGCCTCGGCGAGGATCCGCTGGATCGCCTCCTCGGGCTCGAGGGATTCGAGCAGCTCGGCGGTCCGGTCGAACGCGCTCGGATCGGCGATCGGGCGATCGAGGCCCGCCGGCAGGAGGAACACGATCCGCTCGAACCGGTCGGGACGCCGACCGAGCAGGTGCATGATCGCACCCGCGCCCATCGAGGTCCCGATCGCCCGGGTCGCGCCGTACGCGTCCGCGACCGCCTCGACGTCGCGTGCGAGGTCCGCGAACCGGTAGCTCCCCGCCGGCGCGAGGCCGGAGTGCCCGTGGCCCCGGAAGCAGAACCGGACCTTCGTCCCCGGCACCATCGGGGTGAACGCCGCGAGCTCGAGGCAGGAGTTCGTCAGGCCGTGGGCGAGGACGGTCACCGGCTCGCCCACGCCGTCCACCTCGACGTGGAGGGTCACGTCAGAGGTCTCGAGCTCCAGGGGGCACCCTCCTGATCAGGTGGGGTCGCCGACGACCTCCGGCAGCTCGACGAGATCGTCCTGCGGAGCGAAGCGATCGCGGATCCTCCACGCCCACCACGCCACGGCGGCCGTGAGCGCGAGGAACAGCGCGCCGGATCCGACGAGGATCGCCCGGGTCCGAACCTCGGACCCTTCCACCCACAGCCACGACAGGAGGAACGCCGGGACGATGTAGCCGAGGTTGTAGGCGATGTCGAACAGCGCGAAGGCCCGGCCTCGGAAATCGTCGGGCATCGCCTGCTGCATGATCGTGTCGGCGGAGATCTTGCCGAGGAAGAAGGCGAAGAAGCCCGTGAACAGCATCGCGGCGAAGCCAGCGACCGACACGAGCCCGCCGAAGACCACGGTCCCGGCTCCGAGCAGCGCCATCGACCCGAGCAGCAGCCGGATGGGCGGCACGCGGTCCTTCAGCGCCTGCGCGAGCACGAGCCCGATCCCGCCGCCGACGATCCCGCCGAGGCCGGTGAGCACGAGCGCGAGCGTGTCGGCCCTCCCGCCCTCCACGAGGTTCTTGGCGTACAGCCCGAACACGAACAGACCGAACCCCCAGAACTGGTAGCGGAGCATCTGGAAGGCCGACAGCCCCAGAGCCGCCGGCGGGCGAGCACCGACCTCCCGGAGGCCCGCGATCACGTCGGCGACCACGCGCGACGCCTCCTCCCAGAAGGTGGCGTCGTGCCTGCGGGCCTCGACGTGGCGCATCCGGCGCGAGACGAGGGCGGCGACCACGAGCACGAGCGCGCCGATCACGACGATCGCGAACGAGGGCGCGACGGTCCCCACACCGAGCGCGACCGCGATCCCCGCGACCTGTGCGAGCGCACCCCCGGCCTGCGACAGTCCGTTGCCCTGCAGGAGATCGCGGCCGGCGAGCACGGTGGGCATCGCGGCGGACTTCACGGCGAGCACGACCCGAACGACGCCCTGCGCGGCGAGCAGGCCGGCCACGAGGGCCACGGTCGCGCCGACGTCTCCCTCGGAGGTCCGCTCGCCGAGCGGTGCGAGCACGAACAGGGCGACGGCCGTGACGAGCACCGCCGTCAGGACGTTGGCCCACCACACGACCCGCCGACGCGGGAAGCGGTCGATGAACACACCCACGAAGGGGGAGGCCAGCGTGTAGGGGATGTACAGCGCGAGGACGACCTTCAGCAGGTAGTCGGCGGAGGGCACGTTCTGGACGTCGAACCCCTGCTGGCCACCGAAGGCGATCGACTTGCCGATCGCACCCTGGATCACCCCCTGACCGGCCTGGACGAGGAACTGCACCCCCACCAGGAGCGTGAAGTCGGTGTTCGAGAACGCGCCGAACAACCCGTCGACGAAGCGCGCGACGCGCTCGAGGGGTGGGCGAAGCCACCGGTCCCCGACACGCAGCGCCGCCGCGACGCCCACCGCGACCGCGACGACGGTCCAGCCCTTCGCGACCGTGAGCGGCCCACGCCAGATCGACAGGACGGCGATCCCGGCGAACAGGGTGAGCACGATCGAGAGCCCCGGGACGAGCGCGAGTCGGTCGATCCGACCCCGAGCTCCGATCCAGGGCGCGGCGATCGCCCCGGGCACGATCGCGAGGACGACGAGGCCGAGCAGCACGCGCGCCGTGTGACCGAGGTCGGCCAGGGCCCCCGGGTGCTGCTCGAACGCGACGCGCGCCGCCTCGGCTGCGTTGCGCGCCGCCTCGACGACCGGCGGCGGAGGCGTCCACAGCCCCTCCCCGCGAAGGACGTAGGTGTCGGGACCGATCTGGATCGTCTCGGCGACGAGCGCCTCGAAGCGGGCGCGCTCGGCCTCCGAACGTTCGTCGACCGGGGTCGTCGGGTCATCCTCGCCGCACGCTCCGCCGTTGCACAGTCCCCCCGTAGTACTGCCCGATCAAGAAGACGACCGGGTCGTCCGGGTAGGTCTCCAGCCGGCCGACGATCGGTGGGTCGCCGGGGTTCTCCAGGCACGCCGGCTCCGCTCGGCTCCCGACGAGCTCGCAGAAGTGCCGCAGGGAGGTCTCGTCGTAGCCCTCGCTCGCGCCGTCCGTCGGCTCCAGCGCACGGAACGACTCGACGGAGCCGAAGTAGGTCACCTGTCGGCGGACCTGGTCGCCGCCCAGGCCGGTCCGGAAGACGTTCGTGTAGGTCTTCGCCCACCCGTAGCCGGTGTTCGTGCCCGTCTCGTCGTCGGTGTCGCGGAAGTTCGCCAACAGCACGATCGCCCGATCGTCTCCGGACGCGTCCACGACGGTGCGCACGGCCGCGAGCGAGGTTCGGACCGACTGGTTCGCCCATTGGTTCTGCTCGCTCACCCACCGGTGCTGGAGCCCGTCCCACAGGAGCCATCCGAGCGACCCGATCGCCACGAGCCCCACGAGCGCTCCCGCGACCAGCCGCAGCCCCTTCCCGCGCAGCCCCCAGCGGACCGCGACCGCCGCGCCCAGCCCGGCGAGGGCCATCGGCGCGGCCGAGGCGTTCATGAAGCGGTAGTAGGGGATCGCGGCGCCGGTCAGGACGGTGAGCGCACCGGCGAAGGCGAGCATCCACCAGATCGAGGCGAGCTCCTCGGTGCGCGCGGGCGTACGGGTCCGACGGGCGCGCACGATCGTCGAGCCGACCGCGACGAGCGACAGCGGGACCACCACCGCCGGGCGGAGCGACCCCACCCACTCCGCGAGCCGCTGAGCGAAGAACGCCGCGGTGTACGGCGGCGGCAGCGCCGCCTCCTGCAGGCTCGCCGGCACCCCCCAGATGCCGACGACCCAGCACGCCAGCCCGACGATCATCCCGGTGCCGGTGGCGAGCAGCATCGGCGCGTCGGCGCGAAGGGCGCTGCCGAGCCTGAAACGGCTCGTCAGCAGGTGCCAGCCGAACACGGCGAGCAGGCACACGCCGTACACGACGCAGGTGGTGGGGTGGGTGAACGCCGCAACGACCCCGATCAGGAACAGCGCGGTGCGCGCCCCCCACGAGGTGCGGGCCTCGTGGAGGAACGGGATCGTGAGCGACAGGAGCAGGAGGACCATGATGTTGTCGAGGTAGCCGACGTAGGGCGTCGTGAGGAACAGGGCCGCGGACGCGAGCAGGGTCGTGCAGACCACGAGGCGGTCGCCGCGGCTGCGGAACAGCGCGACGCCGAGGGCGAGGCCGGTGAGGATCGGCACGCCGAGCATCAGCAGCGCGCTGAACGTGTAGCGGTCGACGTCGGCGACCCGCTGCAGGAGCGCGCCGGCGAGCGGCACCGCGACCCGGTACCCACCGGAGAAGAGATCGTCGGGTCCCCAGGGGGCCGCGACGTCGCCGGGATCGGCGTCGAGGATCACCTGGGCGCGCCACGTGTACCAAGCGGGATCGCGCGTCGGCGCCGACAGCGTCGGATCGGCGAGGAACCGCCAGCCCAGGACCACGAGCAGCGCGACCGCGAACACCCCGAGAGCCCAGGCGTCCCAGCGCTCCCGGCCGCCGGGCCACCGAGGCACGGCGGTCGCGGGGGCAGAGGTGACGAGCGCGTCGCGCTCCGTCATGCCGGGCGCTCGTCCTCGGGCAGACAGGGCAGGTCCCGGAACAGCCGCGAGGGCATCGCCACCGCGATCGCGGGCTCGTTTCCCGTGCCGGGCGCGGGCTCGAACCCGGCGCCGGTCTGGGCCTTCGTGAGGGTCATCAGGTAGCGGGCCACCTGCTCGAGCGTGCCGCCGTGCTCGGCCAGCTCCTGCTCGTTCAGGAAGATCTGGCCGGGCTGGACCGACTCGACGAGCGGCACGTCGTCGCCGTCGGGGTCGAACCGGTCGCGCAGCAGCGCCGCGATCGGGGCCGGGTTCGCCTGGAAACCGCCCGACACGGCGGGGTTCGGCATCGAGGCGTGGTCGGCGGTGATCACCATCGCCCATCGCCCGCGTCCGACCTCGCGGTTCAGGAACCCGACCATGCGGCGCAGCGCCTGGTCCTGGTAGACGACCGCGTCGTGCATCTCGGGGCTGTTCATCGACCACACGTGGCTGATGTAGTCGATCTCCTTGTAGTTGAGGTAGAGCAGGTCCGGCACGTCGTCGGCGCCGAACCGCTCCCGGCGGATCAGCTCCTCGACGACGAGCTGCTGGTAGGGGGTCCGAGCCGGTGTGTTGAAGCCCTGGAGCAGCTGGTCGATGTCGTTGTCGCGCCAACGGCCGTCCAGTCGCCCGTCGCGGCGGTCGAGCTCCCGCTTGAGACGCTCGAGCCCCCCGACGTCGTTCGCGTAGCCGGCGAGGCGGTAGTAGGGGGTGAGGCTGGGCTTCAGGTTCCACTCGAAGCCCTCCTCGGCGAGCGTCTCGCCCACGACCTGGCGGGTGAGGACGACGTCGCGATCACCCCCGTTCCAGAACGCGCCGTGGCCCATCATGCCGAGGTGGATGTCGACCGTGCCGGCCATACCCACGACCGGCCGGTTGTCGTTCGCGAGGTCGTAGAGGTCGGCGAGCGTCGGCAGCCGGAGGAAGATCGGCCCCGCCTGCCACGGGGTCGTGATCCGTCCGCCGACACGCATCCGCTTGCTGATGAGACCGTGCCGGGCCGGGAACGCGCCGGTGCCGATCGTCGCGTGCATCTGGGCGGTGCTCACCGGGGAGGAGCCGACGATCGCCCGGTCGAACCACACCCCCTTGGGGATCAGCGAACGCAGGTACGGCCAGGCGTCCGCGTGCTCCTCCAAGACGTTGATCCCGGCCGCGTCCCACACCCACACGACGACGAGGCGGGGCGGCCGGTACCCCTCGGCGCCGACCTGCGGATCGAGCGCGGCGCGCAGCACCTTGCCGTCGGGGGCATCGAAGTCGAAGGCGAGCAGCCGCGCCTGCGTCGGCGCGATGTCGGCGAGGGTCGCGGGCTCCTGGACCCGTCCACGCGCGGGGACGTAGCCCGGGCCGTACCAGAACATCGGGACCCGCTGGATGTAGTCCCAGGGCCCGTCGTGGGGCAGACCCAACCCGACGAAGTCCGGCTCCTTCGGGAACAGCGCGATCTCCGCGCCGCGGTCCTCGTCCCAGCCGCGCGCGGCGCGGATCAGATGCTCGAGGGGGACGCGCTCGCAGACGAGCCGCGCCAGGTCGGATCGCGCGGCGGCGGGGACGTCGATCGGGATCCCGACCGCGAGGGCCGCGCCGAGGGCCAGGACGGCCGCGAGCGCGACCGGGCGTCGAGCGGTCATGGCCGGATAGCAAACAGGACCCCGCAGCCACCGACAACCGCGGTAGCGTGAGGGGATGCCCGAGCCACCCGGAGCGGGCCGTCGGCTCCTCGTGCTCCTCGTCGCGCTCGGCGCGATCGGGTCGCCGGCCGCGGTGCTCCGTGCGGCCTGCGCGGGCAACGCCTGCCCCCCACCCGCCCCCGCCGCCGAGGCGCCGCCGTTCTGTCGCCTGCCGGCGCCGATGCGCGCGCTGCTCGCCGCGGGGTTCTACGAAGGTCGCTCCCCGGACGTGCTCGCGGTGACCGACGCCGAGCGCGTCGCGCCGCCCGGTGGCGGCGCGCCCTGGCCCGCGCTCGCCGACGCCCGCCCCGAGCCCCGTGCGCCCCTCGCGTTCATCGGGCCGGCCGTCGTGCCGGGGCCCGTTGTCGAGGCGGCGCTCGCCGACGTGGCCCCGACCCTCGAGCCCCTCCTCGGGCTCGTCCGACCCCACCCCCAGGTGCGCAGCGGCCGGGCGATCCCGGGGGTCGTGCGACCCGGCCGGCGCTCGCCCCTCGTCGTCGTGGTGGCCTGGAAGGGCCTCGGTCGACACAGAGCCGGTCCCTTGCTGCGGCGGCTCGGCCGCCTGCCCGACGCCGCGGTCGGCGCGGCGCGCGTCGGCTCGCTCCCGCTGGCGCCCGCCGCGGTGCTCACGACGATCGGGAGCGGCGGCTCGCCCGCCGAGCACGGGATCACCGACGAACGCGTGCGCGGACGCGGAGGCGGGCTCGCCGAGGCCTGGTCGAGCGGGGCGCCGACCTCGGTGATCGCCACCCTCGGCGACGATCTCGACGAGGCGACGGGGGGCGCCGCCCGGATCGGGCTGGTGGCGGACCGAGCGAGCGACCGAGGGCTCATCGGCGGCACCTGGTACGGCGGCCGGGACGACGACGACCTGCTCGTCGGACGGCGGCCCCTCGAGGGGATCCGGCGCCTGCTGGACGCCGGCTACGGCGCCGGGGGGAGCCCCGACCTGCTCGGCGTGAGCCTGGACGTGGACGCGCACGACGTCGTGGCGACGACCAGACGCGTGCTCGCCGTCGTCTTCGGGCGCGTCGCCGAGGCCACGGTCGTCGTCGCGGGCACGGGGAGCGCCGGCCCGGCCGACGCCCTCGACGCCCATGCGCTCGCCCGCGAGGTCGAGCGAGCCATCGGCGCCCGGGTCGTCGCCGGGGTCGGGGCCTCGGGGCTGTGGCTCGACGAGGGGGTGGCGGCCGATCGCGGGATCGGCGCCGTGGCGGTCGCGACCGCGCTCGCTCGCCTGCGCGCCGCCGACGGGCGACCCCTCGTCGCCGCGGCGTTCCCCGCGTTCGCCGTCACGTTCGGGAGGTTCTGCTGATGGCGGTGCGGACCGAGCACGCCCGCGGCCTGGAGCGCCCGCCCGCCGGCCCGTCGGCGATCGTGTGGGCGCCGGCGGTCGCCGCCGTCGTCGCGCTCGGGCTCCTCGTCCGCCTCGTCGAGCCGACCCGGGTGGGGTGGGTGCGCACGCTCGCCATCGTGTTCGGCTCGTTGGTGGTCGAGGCGATGCCGTTCGTGGTGCTCGGGGCCGTCGTGAGCGCCGCGATCGAGGTCCTCGCCCCGGCCTCCGCCTTCGCCCGGATCGGGCGGCTGCCGCGCTGGCTGCAGCTGCCGGCGGCCGCCGTGGCCGGCGTCGCCTTCCCGGTGTGCGAATGCGGGTCGATCCCGGTCGCCCGACGGCTCCTCGCCAAGGGGCTCGCGCCCTCGGCCGCGGTGGCGTTCATGCTCGCCGCACCGATCGTGAACCCGGTCGTGATCGCCTCGACCGCCGTGGCCTACCGCGGCCGCGACGTGTGGGCGGTGATGGTCGCCGGCCGGGTCGGGATCGGCCTCGTCGTCGCGATCGCCGCGGGGTGGGTGCTCGGGGCGGCCACCCCCGGGGAGCTGCTTCGGGGCCGGATCGACCTCGACGAGGTCCGCGGCGAGCCTCGGTGGCGGCGGTTCTTCGGCCACCTCGCGGGCGACGTCGTGTTCATGGGTCGCTTCCTGCTGCTCGGCGCGTTGATCGCGGCCGCTGTGCAGACCTTCGTCCCCCAGACGCTCGCGGGGGGCCTGGCCCGCACGCCGATCGTCGGCCTCGTCGCCATGATGACCCTCGCCTACGTGATGTCGCTGTGCTCGGAATCCGACGCCTTCGTCGCGGCATCGTTCGTGGCGTTCGGCCCCGCGGCCCAGCTCGCCTTCCTCGTGTTCGGCCCGATGGTCGACACGAAGCTCACTGCGCTGTACATCGGAGCCTTCGGCCGATCGACGTTCCGGACGCTCCTCGTGGTGGTCTCGGCAACGACGCTCGTGGCGAGCCTGTGGGTGGAGGTGTTCGTCGGCTGATGCGCTGGAGCGGCGTCAGGATCGCGACCGGTCTGGTCCTCGGGGCGTGGGCCGGGCTGTTCTGGTTCCTCCTGCTGTTCGAGCGCACGCCGCTGTTCCTCTCGTCGCGCACGGCCTGGGTCGTCCCAACGGGGGCGGCGCTCCTGTCGATCGCCGCGGTGGGCCGGCTCGCCTCCGCCCGCACCGCGCACCCCGAGCCCCCCTCGCGGCGCACGGTGTGGATGCTCGCGGGGCTCACCGCGCCCGTGGCCCTGCTCGTCTCGCTGCCGCCGCTCACCCTCGGCGCGAACGCCCGCGGGCACGCGGGCGAGCTTCGCCGGCGCCGCCAGCGTCCGAACGGTCGAGGGGTCGCTGGACTTCCTCGACGTGGCGGCCGCGCAGAGCTACCCCGAGGCCGCGCGAGCCCTCGCCCGTCGGGCCGGCGAGCCGATCGTCCTGGAGGGGATCGTGACGGCCGCCGACGACCTGGGGCCCGACGAGCTGATGCTCACGCGCTTCATCGTGACCTGCTGCACCGCCGACGCGACGATCGCCCAGGCCCGGGTCGTCGGGGTGACGCCGGGTGCGTTCGCCCCCGACCGGTGGATCCGTGTTCGGGGCCGCGTGTTCCCGATCGGACGGGAGGTCCTCGTCGCCGCCGAGACGGCCGAGGCGATCCCGACGCCCGACCGCCCCTACCTCACGCCGTAGCGAGCTGCGCACCCCCCGCAGGTCCCGATGAGGTCCAGCCGGTGCTCCACGACGGCGAAGCCGGCACGGCGGGCGATACGGTCCAGGGTGCGGTCGACGTCGCGCTCGAGCGAGGGCGGGACCGTCACGTCCTCCACGCGCCCGCACGACGAGCAGATCAGGTGGTGGTGATGCCCGGTCAGCTCCTCGGCGAGCTCGTAGCGTGCGAACTCCTCATCGGTCACGACGCGCCGGACGACCCCGGCCTGCTCGAGGGCGGCGAGGTTGCGGTAGGCGGAGCTCTGCGGCACGCCGGCGCCCTCGAGGAGCTCCGAGGTCGATCGGGGCCGGCCGGCGGCGGCGGCGAGCGCCTCGACGAGTGCGCGTCGCTGCGCCGTGTACCGGTGGCCGATCTCCCGCAGCCGGAGCGCGACCGCCTCGTGCAGCTCGGTCGAGGCCGGCATCAGGGTCCCTCCCCCTCGGCGTGGGCGAGCCCTTGGCGCGCTCGGGTCCCGATCGTGGCCAGCGCGAAGATCGCCGTCGCGATCAGCACGATCGTTCCCCCAGGCGCGAGCCCCCACAGCCGAGCGGCGGCCAGGCCGGCGAGCGCGGCCGCCACCCCGATCGCCGCGGCCAGCCCGAGCGCGCCGCGGAACGAGCGCGCGAGCAGCTGAGCGCTCGCCACGGGCAACACCATCATCGCCGCCACGAGGAGGATGCCGACGATCCGCATCGCCGCGACGACGACCCCGGCGGTCATGATGGCGACGAGCCCGTTCAGCAGGTCGACGGGGAGCCCCGCCGCTCGGGCCCACTCCTCGTCGGTGACGACCGCGAGCAGGGGTCGGCGAAGCGCGAGCACCGTCACGGCGATCGCCGCACCGATCCCGACGATCGCGACGAGCTCGTCGTCGCGAACCGTGAGCGGTTGGCCGAACAGGTAGGCGAGCACCCCGCCCCCCAGGCCGTCGCCGAGCGACAGCAGGACGACCCCGAGCGCGATCCCCGCGTAGAACAGGATCGCGAGCGCGACGTCCCCCGAGGTCCGCCGACGCGCACGGAGCCACTCGAGCCCGAGGGCGCCGGCGACGGCGAACGCCAGGGCCGTCCAGATCGGCGCCGTGCCGATCGCCACGGCCGCGCCCACGCCCGCGAAGGCGACGTGGCCGATCCCGTCGCCCACGAGCGACAGCCGCTTCTGGACGAGGTAGGTCCCGATCAGGGGCGCGAACACGCCGACCGCGACGGCGGCCACGAGCGCACGTTGCATGAACGCGAGCTCGAACGGATACGGGAGCCCGAGCGCGGCCAGCGGATCGGTCGGCGTCACCGCAACCCCTCCAGCCACTGCGGCAGGTCCTCCGCGTGCACACCGAGGCTCACCCCGGCCGACGCGAGCCGGGCGGCCGGCCCGTCGAACTGCACCGTCCCCTTGAGCACCACGATGCGGTCGAGGTCGTGGGCGACGGCCGACAGCTCGTGGGAGACGAGGAGCACCCCGGTGCCGTGGTGGGCGATCGCGTGGACGAGGGCGTCGCGGAACCGCTGTTGGGACGCCGCGTCCACCCCGGCGACCGGCTCGTCCAAGACGAGCAGCTGCGGTTCGCCGGCCAGCGCTCGCGCGATGAACACGCGCTGCTGCTGTCCGCCCGACAGCTCGTTGATCGGCCGCCGAGCGAGCTCGAGGAGATCCACCGACTCGAGCGCGTGGCGGACGGCCTCCCGGTCGGCAGGACCGAGCCGTCGCCACCAGCGCCCGACCGGGATCCGGCCCGTGGCCACGATCTCCTCGACCGTGGCGGGAACCTCCGAGGTCAAGGTCGGACGCTGGGGCACGTAGCCGAGCGCTCCCCGCTCGCGCAGGGCCCAGGGCGGACGCCCGAAGAGCTCCACCGTGCCCGACCAGGGTCGGAGCCGCCCGAGGAGGAGCCGCAGCAGCGTGGACTTGCCGGAGCCGTTCGGGCCGACGAGGGCCACGAACTCCCCCTGATGGACCCGCAGGTCGACGTCGCGAAGGATCGGCTCGCGTCCGTAGCCGAAGGTGAGGCCGTGCGCCTCGACGAGCAGCCGGGCGGGCGCGGGGCTCGAGCGCGCATCAGACACAGCGGAGCCCATCGCGGAGCACCTCGAGGTTCGCACGCATCACCGACACGTAGTCCGCGCCCGACGATACCTGCTCGGGGGTGAGGGCTTCGATCGGATCGAGCACGGCGACCTCGACCCCGACCTCCGACGCGATGACCTCGGTCAGGGCCGCAGGAGCGAGGGGCTCGGTGAAGATCGTGCGGACCCCTTCGGAGCGCACGAGCTCCTCGAGCTCCGCGAGCCGCCGTGGGTCGGGCTCCGCCTCCGGGGACAGGCCCGCGACGCCCGCCTGGTCGAGCCCGTAGGCGTCGGCGAGGTACCCGAACGCGGCGTGGCTCACGACGAGCAGGCGGCTCTCGCAGGACGCGAGGCCGTCCCGGTACGCGGCGTCGAGGTCCCGGAGCTGCGCCACGAACGCCTCCGCGTTGGCTCTGAACGCCCCCGCCCGGTCGGGGGCGATCCCCGCGAGCACCTCGGCGATCCGCTCGACGATGGAGGCGTAGCGCAGCGGATCCAACCAGACGTGTGGGTCCATCGCCTGGTCGTGCTCCTCGTCGGCGTGCGCGTCCTCGTCGGCGTGCGGAACACCGCCGCCCTCCAGCACGTCCACCCCCTCGAGCGCGTCGAGCACCGCCCCGCCGCTTTGGGCCACCGCCTCCTCGACCGCGGGCTGGAACCCGCCGCCGAGGAACACGACGAGGTCGGCCTCGCCGATCGCCGCGAGGTCGTCCGGCGTGAGCTCCAGGTCGTGGGGCTCGACCCCGGGCGGCGTCAGGTCCCTCACCGCGACCGCCGGGCCGCCCACGCGCCGGACCGCTTCCGCGAGGGGGTAGAAGGCCGCAACGGCCCGAAGCTCCCGCGGCTGCGGCTGCGTTCCGTCGGCCCCCGACGGGGCGCACCCGGCCGCGACGAGGGCGGCGACCGATCCAAGAATAAGGATGACTCTCATTCTCATTAACGCTCAGGGTACCGAGCGGTGCCGCTACCGTCCACCGGGTGGCGCGCTAGGGTGAGCGGCCGATGGCGGTGCGCATCGGCATCGGGCTGTTCACCGGACAGGTCCCGGCGTGGTCGAAGCGGGATGTCGCCCAGGAGTACCGCGACACGATCGAGCTCGTCCGGCTCGCGGAGCAGCTCGGTTTCGAGTCGGCGTGGGTGAGCGAGCACCACGGCACGTCCGACGCCTACCTCCCCTCCCTGCTGCCGTTCCTCGCCGCGCTCGCCCAGGCAACCACGCGGATCGAGCTCGGGACCGGAGTGGTGCTCACCCCCCTGCACGACCCGATCCGTCTCGCCGAGGACGCCGCGGTCGTCGACCAGCTGTCCGGGGGTCGGCTGCTCCTCGGCCTCGGGCTCGGCTGGCGCGAGGAGGAGTTCCGGATGTTCCGGATCCCCGCCCACGAGCGTCTGGCCCGGCACGTCGAGGCCATCGAGATCCTCCGGCGAGCCTGGACCGGCCGGCGGTTCACCTTCGAGGGGACGGTGTTCCGCTTCGACCGGGTCCGGGTCACGCCGGCGCCGGCGCGGCCCGGCGGCCCGCCGATCCTGCTCGGCGGCTACGCCCCGCCGGCGCTTCGCCGAGCCGGCCGGATCGCCGACGGCTACCTCACCGACGCCGGCGACCCCGAGGAGCTCCGCCAGACGATCGCCCTGCTCGACGAGGGAGCCCGGACGGCCGGCCGCGACCCCGCGACGCTTCGCCTCGTGCTCCTGCGCGACGTCGTCGTGACCGACGAGGGGGGACGGCTGGTCGCTCGTGCGCGCGGGAGCCCTGCACCTGTGGGGGGCCTACGAGGCGTGGGCCGCCGGTCACGACACCCCCCAGCACGACAGCCTCGAGCCGCTCGTGCCCGACGAGCAGGCGATACGCCGGTCGATCGCGTCGGGACCGCCGTCGCTGGTGGCCGAGCGCCTGCGCGCCGACCTCGACCCCTGGCGCGACCGCCGGGTCGAGCTCGTCGTGCGGCTCGCCTTCCCCGGGGTCGATGCGGCCGTCGCGAGGGCGTCCCTGCGACGGTTCGCCGAGGGCGTGCTGCCCCGGCTGCGCGGCTGACCGCGGCGACCCCCACCTCAGCCCTCAGCCCTCGGCCAGACGCACCCGGGCGCCGACCCGCTCGACGACCCCATCCCGGGTGAGCCCCTCGAGCGCGCCGAGGACCTCGGCCTCGGCGAACCCGGTCAGCGCGCCGAGGTCGCGCGGCTCGAGGAGGGCCCGTTCCCGCAGCGCGGCAACGATCCGCCCGCGCAGCTGGCGACGCGATCCCTCGAAGCCCCCCTGCCGGGGCGCACGCCGTGCCGCGCCCGGCCCGGGTCCGCGCGCGCGGCACCCGTCGAGGATCGGGCAGGCGGCGCACCGCGGCCGAGGACGGCAGATCTCGCGGCCGAGATCCATCACGGCCTGGTTCCAGTCTCCGGGACGCTCGGGGTCGAGCCAGCGAGCGGCCTCCTCGGCGATCCGGGGCGCCGGCACGTCTCCGGGCTGGGCACCGAGTCGCGCACGCGCCACCACGCGGCGGACGTTCGTGTCGATCGCGGGCACCGGCACGTCGAACGCGATCGAGGCCACGGCGGCGGCCGTGTAGGGCCCGACCCCGGGCAGCCGGCGGAGCTCGCCCGGGTCGGACGGCACGCGCCCGCCGAGGTCACGCACGATGCGACGGGCGGCCTCGTGGAGGGCGACGGCCCGGCGGTGGTAGCCGAGCCCCGCCCAGACCCGCAGCACCTCGGCCCGCCGGGCGGCCGCGAGCGCCTCGAGCGTGGGGAACGCCGCCAGGAACCGCTCGTAGGCACCGACCACCCGGGGCGCCTGGGTCTGTTGGAGCATCACCTCGCTGACGAGGACGCCGTAGGGACCGGGCGCTTGACGCCAGGGGAAGGCGTCCCGCCGGGGCTCGTACCAGGCGAGGAGACGACCGGCGACGCGATCGGGGGTAGGCTCAGAGCCGGTGCCCACGCAGACCCTCGACCGCGTGATGAGCACGTCGCTCCTCACGATCTCCTCGGCGACGACGGTCGCGGAGGCCGCAACCGTCATGTCGACCCATCACGTCGGCTCGCTCCTCGTGATGGACGCCGGACGCCTCGTGGGCATCTTCACCGAGCGGGACATCGTACGGGCGCTCGCGAGCGACTTCGCGGCCGCCGGCGAGCCGGTCGAGGGGTGGATGACCCGCAACCCCCGAACGCTGCCGGCCGACGCGAGCGTCGAGGAGGCGCTCGCGCTGATGCAGGCGGGCGGGTTCCGCCACATCCCGGTCGTCCGCGGCGATCGGGTCGTGGGCGTGGTGTCGATGCGCGACCTCACCCGCGCTCGCGGCTAGAAGCCCGTCTTCGCCTCCCGGTGGGGCATCCGCTCGACCGCCTTCGTGAGCGCCTCGTGCACCTCCCGGAAGAGCTCCGCCACGAAGCTCGGCGTCACGTCGCCGCCCGCGGTGCCGCGAACGGCCGAGGCGGTGAGCTCCACGGCCTTGTCGAACACGTGCCAATCGGACTCCCGGGACATCCTTGCTCGAACCTCCTCACGACCAGGTCGACCCCAGGCTAGCCGAAGCCGGCCGATACCCTGAGCTAGCATCCGCCCCGGTGCTCTTCCCCACCACCGACTTCGCGATCTTCCTGGGCATCGTCTTCCTCGGCCACTGGGCCGTGAACCGTGACCGGCGCCGGTGGGTCCCCTTCATGCTCCTGGCGAGCTACGTGTTCTACGCCTGGTGGGACTGGCGCTACGTCGGCCTGCTCATCGGCGTCTCGGCCCTCGCCCAGCTCGGCGCCCGCGCCGTCGACCGACGAGACGGCGCCGCGCGGCGGCGCGCCCTGGTCCTCGCCCTCGCCGCGACGATCGCGCCGCTGCTGTACGTGAAGTACTACGCGTTCCTCGCCGTGAACGCGGCCAACGCGGCCGCGCTCCTTCGGATCGGATGGACGCCGCCCCTCGTCGAGGTCGTCCTGCCGGTCGGCGTGAGCTTCTACACGTTCATGGCGATCAGCTACGTCGTGGACGTGTACCGAGGGGTGGTTCGTCCCTGCGGGACCGCCGACGCGTTCCTGTACCTGGCCTTCTTCCCGCACCTGGTCGCCGGCCCGATCGTGCGCCCTGCGGAGCTCGTCCCGCAGCTCCAGACACCCCGTGACCCCGTCCGGATCGACGTCGTCGGCGCCGGGTGGCTGATCCTCGGCGGGCTCTTCAAGAAGGTCGTGATCGCGAGCTACCTGTCGGCCGCCATCGTCGACCCGGTGTTCGGCGACCCGTCGCGCCACAGCGGCCTGGAGGTCCTCGTGGGGGTCTGGAGCTTCGCGGCGGTGATCTACGCGGACTTCAGCGGCTACACGGACATCGCGATCGGGGTCGCACGACTGCTGGGGTTCCGGTTCCCCCCGAACTTCGACCGGCCGTACACCGCGACCTCGATCCGCGACTTCTGGCGACGGTGGCACATGACCCTGTCCCGGTGGCTGCGCGACTACCTGTACGTCCCGCTCGGCGGCAGCCGCGGGAGCGAGCCGCGCACGGCGCTGAACCTGCTCGCCACGATGGCGCTCGGCGGGCTCTGGCACGGGGCCGGCTGGACGTTCGTCGTCTGGGGGCTCGTGCACGGGGCCTTCCTCGTCGTCGAGCGCTGGAAGCGTCGACGGCGGGCGATCGGCGTGCTCGCCGAGGTCCCCGACACGGGCCTCGTCGGCTGGGCACGGCGCATCGTCACCTTCCAGCTCGTGTGCCTGGGCTGGGTGTTCTTCCGTGCCGACTCCCTGGACACCGCGGTCGCGCTGCTCGGACGCCTCGCCCGAGGCTGGGACACGCCGACCGTGCTCGTGCACCCGGGCGTCGTCCTCGCGCTCGCCGTGGGACTCGGCGCGCAGTTCCTCCCGGCCGCCCCCGGGCGGGTCGTTCGGGCGGCGCTCGCTCGGCTCCGGCCCGTGCCGCTCGGCGCGGCGGCGGCGCTCGCCCTGTTCGTCATCACGACCCTCGGTCCGCGGGGGGTCGCGCCGTTCATCTACTTCCGGTTCTGAGGCGACCGTGGAACCCGACGCCCGACCGACCCTCGCTCGCCCCGTCCGCACCGGCATGCCGGTGCGTGGCGCGCTCGTCGTCCTCGCCGTGGCCCTCCTCGGCTGGACCCTGCTCGCGGCGCCCGACCTCCGCCGCGCGGCCGAGGCGCAGCCGCCGGGAGCTCGGCGGACGGCGGCGCTCGCCGTCCTCGCGCCGTTCGCCTGGGTGGCGCGCACGAGCGGGCTCGCCGTCCTCGCCGAGGGCGCGGCGCGCGCGCTCGGTCGCGTCCCGACGGGGGTCGGCGCCCCGCTGGTGCCGCCGGACGACCTGCCCACGGTGAGCACGCCCCCGAACGCCACGCCGAGCCCGCCGCCGCGCACCGACACGCCGATCCGGACGCCGAGCCCGCGCGACCGCCTCCGGGTCGCGGTGGTCGGCGACTCCCTCGCGGCGGGCCTCGGGTACTTCGCCGAGCGGGTGTTCCGCCCGGGCCTCGTCGACGTGACGAAGCAGGGCCGGATCTCGACCGGGCTCGCGCGGCCCGACTACTTCGACTGGCCGGCGGCCCTGCGAAGGATCGTGCGTGCGTTCCGTCCCGACCTCGTGATCGTGATGATCGGCGAGAACGACCAGCAGTTCCTGCGCACCCGGTCGGGAACGGTCGAGGCGGAGCTCGGCTCGCCGGGGTGGGCCCCCGCCTACGAGATGCGGGTCGAGGGCTTCGCGCAGACGGCGACCGCGCGCGGCGCGCACGTGATCTGGGTCGGTCTGCCGGTCGAGCGCGACGCGTCCCGCTGGCCGTTCCTCCGCCGACAGAACGCGATCTTCGAGCGGGTCGCCGGGCGCCTACCCAACGTCGCCTTCCTCGACGCCTGGGACCTGTTCGATCGACCGGACGGCTCCTACACCGCCTACCTGCGGAAGGGCGGCCGGGTGGAGCTCGTCCGCGAAGCCGACGGCGTCCACTTCACGCCCGCCGGGTACACGATCCTGATGGACCACATCGCACGCCTGGCCACCGAGGCGTTCGATCTGTCGCCCCGCGCGTACGAGCGCCCCCGGCCCTAGCCCGGCACCGGCGCGTCCGGCAGCTCGGCGAGCGCCGCCTCCTCCTCGGACGGATCGAACTCGACCTCGGGCAGGCGTCCGTTCAGGTAGTCGTCGTAGGCCTGCATGTCGAAGTGCCCGTGCCCGCACAGGTTGAACAGGATCACGCGCTCCTGCCCGGCCTCGCGGGCCGCCTCCGCCTCCTCGATCGCCGCACGGATGGCGTGCGCAGGCTCGGGCGCCGGGACGATCCCCTGCGTGCGCGCGAACCGCAGCGCCGCCTCGAAGACCTCGTTCTGGTTATAGGCCCTGGCCTCCATGTGGCCGTGACGAACGAGCAGCGACAGCGACGGCGCGTCACCGTGGTAGCGGAGGCCCCCGGCGTGCACCGGCGCCGGAACGAACCCGTGCCCGAGCGTGTACATCGGCAGCAGGGGGGTCATCCCGGACGCGTCGCCGAAGTCGTAGGCGAACCGCCCCTTCGTGAGCGTCGGGCAGGCCGCGGGCTCGGCGGCGACGAACCGCATGTCCGGGGCCGCCCCCCGGAGCCGATCCGCCATGAACGGGTAGGCGAGGCCGGCGTAGTTCGACCCGCCGCCCACGCAGCCGATCACCACGTCGGGCCGCTCCCCCGCGAGCTCCATCTGCCGCTTGGCCTCCAGGCCGATCACGGTCTGGTGCAGCAGCACGTGGTTGAGCACCGAGCCGAGCGCGTAGTTCGTGTCGTCGTTCGTCGCGGCGACCTCGACCGCCTCGCTGATCGCGATGCCGAGCGAACCGGTGGAGCCCGGGTCGCTCGCGAGGACCTGCTTGCCCGCCTGCGTCGTATCCGACGGGGACGCGTGCACGGTCGCCCCGAAGGCCTCCATGAGGATCCTGCGGTAGGGCTTCTGGTCGTAGGAGGCCCGGACCATGTACACGAGGCACTCGATCCCGAACATCCGACAGGCCATCGACAGCGCCGAGCCCCACTGGCCCGCACCGGTCTCCGTCGCGATGCGCCGGATCCCGGCCTGTCGGTTGTAGAACGCCTGGGCGACCGCGGTGTTCGGCTTGTGGGAGCCGGCCGGGGAAACCCCCTCGTACTTGAAGTAGATCCGCGCCGGGGTGTCGAGGTCGCGCTCGAGACGGGTCGCCCGCATGAGCGGCGTCGGCCGCCACAGACGGTAGACGTCGAGCACCTCACCGGGCACGTCGATCCACTCGTCGGTCGCGACCTCCTGGGCGATCAGCGCTTCGGGGAACAGCGGCGCCAACAGGTCGGGGGTCACAGGCTCCTTCGTTCCCGGGTGCAGCGGCGGGAGCGGCTGGATCCCCGCACCGACCATGGACGGGAGGAGGTTGAACCACGCCGTCGGGATCTCCTCGGGCCGAAGGTCGAACCGCATCGGCGTCGCCTCGCTCATCGGATCCTCCTGTGCGTCGGGTAGCGGGAGCCTAGCGACCCGCGACGGCGCCCGCCACGCAGCCGGGCCGAGCCGGGCTCAGCCCGGCCGGCCGGGCGCGAGCTCGACCCAGCCGTCCGCCTCACGGACCCGGTAGAGCGCGAGCGGATCGCGCGCCGGGCCGGCCAGCGGCTCTCCGGTCTCCAGATCGAACACGCTCTCGTGACACACGCAGGTGACCTGGGCGGTGCGATCGTCGATCGAGCCCTCGGCGAGGGAACAGCCGGCGTGGGGGCACTCGTCCTCGAACGCGTACAACCGCTGCTCCAGGTGCGCGACCGCGACCCTCCCCCACGGGCACTCGAAGGCCCGCGCCTCACCCTCGGGAACCTCCGCCAGGGTCCCGACCCGGACGAACCCGTCCCCGCTCACCGCCCGCCTCTCATCGGCCTGAGGCTCACCACCGAGCGCCGGCGAGCGCCGCGAAGGTCCGCTGCGCCACCGTGACGGCCCCGAGCGCCGCGAGGAGCACGAGCACCGGCAGCATGGCGTGCGGGATCACCAGGCCGAGGATCACCGCGATCATCCGCTCGAGCCGTTGGAACAGGCCCTCGCTCAAAGCGACCCCCGCCGCCTCGGCCTCGGCCCGCACGTGGCTGACCGAGAGGCTCACGACCAGCGTGGCGAGGGCGAGGGCGGCGGCGAGCCGATCGGCGTCGGCGGCGAGCGCCCAGAACAGGCACGAGAACAGGACCATGTCGGAGACCCGGTCCAACACGGAGTCCATGAACGCGCCCGAGCGTCGCGCCTCGCCGCGATGCCGGGCCACCGACCCGTCGAAGACGTCCGCGAGGCTCGCCACGAGCACCGCGACCCCGGCCGCGAACCACGCACCGGCCACGATCAACGCCCCGGCCACCAGGGTCGCAGCGAGCGACAGGAGCGTCAGCTGCCAGGGACGCACCCCCGTCCACACGAGGAACGCGAGGATGGCCCGGTAGGGCCACACGCCGAGCCGTTGCACGGCACCCCCGGCGGCCGACTCGCTGCGACGGGGCGGAGGGATGTCGCGCACCCGCGGAGCCGCACCGGTCGCGTGAGCGCGTCGAGCCATCACGAGCCCGTGTGTGGACGCAACGAGACGACCCGGTATCGGAAGCTGCCGCCGGGCGCCTCGACGGCGACCTCGTCGCCCGCCCTGCGCCCCAGCAGCGCCGACCCGAGCGGCGAGGACGTCGTCACGGTCCGCGCGCCGGGGGACCGCTCCTCCGCGTGCTCGGCGAGCAGGTACGTCTCCTCGTCCTCATCCTCATCGTCGAGCGGCTTCACCGTGACGAGCATGCCCGGGCCGGCGGCCTCGGCCTCGACCGGTGCTTCCACGATCTCGGGATCGCGCAGCAGGTCGCGGAGCCTGCGGATGCGAGCCTCCATGAGCCCCTGCTCGTTCTTCGCGGCGTCGTACTCGGCGTTCTCCCGGATGTCGCCGTGCTCGCGCGCGGCCTTGATCCGCTCGGCGATCCGGGCGCGGCCGACCGTCGTGAGCTCCTCGAGCTCGGCCTTGAGCCGCAGGTAGGCGTCCAGGGTCAGGGTCGCCGACGGCGCCTGGCCGGGCCGGCGGGGCGGACGGTTCCGCAGCTCGTCGGGGAGCTCGACCATGGACCGCAGTCTATCGAGGGCCGGCTCGGGTCCCGGGCGGACGGGGCGGGGGCCCAGGCCGTAGGCTTGCCTGGTCCCCGCACGAGGAAGGACGTGC
Source organism: Actinomycetota bacterium (assembly GCA_026003015.1). Classification (GTDB taxonomy): domain Bacteria; phylum Actinomycetota; class UBA4738; order UBA4738; family HRBIN12; genus BPGL01. Next base: position 1,344,780 of record BPGL01000001.1, read on the forward strand.
AGATGCGCTTGGACGGCAAGATCGCCCTGATCACGGGCGGAGGCAGCGGAATGGGTCGCGTGGCGAGCGAGCTGTTCGCCACCGAGGGGGCGTCCGTCGTCGTCGTCGACGTCGACGACGAGGCCGGACGCCAGACCGTCGCCGGGATCGAGGCAGCCGGCGGGCGGGCCATCTACGTCCATGCCGACGTCTCGCGCGAGGACGACGCCCGCCGGATGATCGAGGAGGCCGTCGGAGCGTTCGGGCGGCTCGACGTCTTGTACAACAACGCCGGGGTGATGCTCGCCGACGACGGCTCCGTCGACGCGACGAGCGAGGAGGTCTGGGACCGCACGCTCGCCATCAACGTCAAGGGCGTCGCGCACGGCTGCAAGTACGGGATCCCGGCGATGATCGCCACGGGCGGCGGCTCGATCATCAACGTCGCTTCGTTCGTCGCCTGGATGGGCGCGGCGACCTCGCAGACCGCCTACACCGCCTCGAAGGGCGCCGTGCTCGCGATGACCCGGGAGATCGCCGTCGAGTACGCCCGCAAGGGCATCCGTTGCAACGCCCTGTGCCCGGGGCCGATCGACACGCCGCTGCTCGCGGAGCTGCTCGCCGACCCCGCCCAGCGCGAGCGCCGCTTCGTCCACATCCCGATGGGGCGGCTCGGGCGACCCGAGGAGCTCGCCCGTGCCGCGCTGTTCCTCGCCTCGGACGAGTCCTCGTTCATGACCGGGGCCTCGCTCATCGTCGACGGTGGGATCACCGCCGCCTACGTCACCCCCGTGGACTGAGGGTGCTGGGGTACGGCGAGCCCTCCTGGGTGATCAACCTGGACGGCGGCTGGGACCTCGTCCCGATCGTCATCGCCGCGGTCGCCCTCCTGTTGCTCCGGGTGGTCTTCGGCGTGCGGCTGCGCTGGCCCGTCGTGCTGGCCGTGGTGCTCCTCGCGCCGCTGTTCCGCGCGTGGGGCGACCGGATCGGGATGCCGCTGGCGTCGGCGCTCGCCCTCGCGGTCGCCGGCGGGGTCGTGCTCGCGACCCGCGGTCGCCGCCCCGGAACCCCCCGGTCGGGCGTTTGACAGACAAGCGTCGGGTATGGCCTGATACGCGCTGCGAACGCACCGAGGGGGCGTGCGGTCAGGGAAGGGGGGATCCAGGTGGCCCGAGAAGAGCGAGAGCGCAAGCTCGAGGTCGGTGCCGTCACCTACGAGGAGGTCGACGAGGAGTACTTCCTCAAGCGCACGCTGCGACGCCACGCCGGCGTCTGGTCGCTGTGGGCGCTGGGCGTCGGGGCGGTCATCTCAGGCGACTTCTACGGCTGGAACTTCGGGCTGTCGGTCGGAGGCTTCGGCGGACTCCTCATCGCCACCGCGATCATCGCCGTCATGTACTACGGCCTGTGCTACAGCATCGCGGAGATGTCCCCGGCGCTTCCCCACACCGGCGGGGCGTACTCGTTCGCGCGCTCGGCGATGGGGCCCTGGGGCGGGTTCACGACGGGCCTGGCCGAGAACATGGAGTACGTCATCACCCCGGCCGTCGTCGTCGGGGCGATCGGCCTGCTCATGCAGGCGCTCGTCGTCAACCTCCTCGGCACCGGAGGAACCCTCACGCCCGACGGGCTCGGGGTCGAAGGTGCTCCCTGGTGGAACAGCGAGCCCTTCTGGTGGGCCGTCTTCTACGTGATCTTCGTCGGCATCAACATCATGGGGATCGAGGCGACGATGCGCTTCACCGTGACGATCACGGTGCTCGCGCTGAGCGTGTTGGTCGTCTTCTACGTCTCGGCCCTGGTGACCGGCTCGCTCGACCCGAAGCTGTGGTTCAACATCCCGGCCGGCTGGGACGGCGAGACCCTCTCCGCCCTCCTGCCCGAAGGAGGCGGTCCGTTCCTGCCGTTCGGTGTGAGCGGCATCTTCAAGGCCCTGCCCTTCGCGATCTGGTTCTACCTCGCGATCGAGGAGGTGCCCCTGGCCGCCGAGGAGTCGATGGACCCCCGACGCGACGTGCCGAAGGGCACGATCTGGGGCATGCACACGCTGCTCATCGCGAGCATCTTCACCCTGTTCATCAACAGCGGTGTCGGGGGCGGCGCCGGTGCCATCGGCATCACCGGCACCCCGCTGTTCGACGGCTTCAAGGGCATCTTCGGCGAGGGGACCGCGGCGGCGCTGCTCGCGCTCGTCGGCTTGGTCGGCCTCGTGGCGAGCTTCTTCACGATCATCTTCGCCTACGGCCGCAACACGTACTCGCTGTCGCGCGCCGGCTACTTCCCGAAGTGGCTGTCCGTCACGCACCCGACCCGTAAGACGCCGTACGTGGCCCTGATCGCCGGGGCGATCGTCGGCTACCTCGTGATCCTGCTCGTGTGGACCCTGCAGCGTCGGGGGGGAGAGGCGGCGGCCCAGGTCGTCGCCGCGGTGCTGAACATGGCGGTGTTCGCGGCGGTGATCTCCTACGCGCTGCAGTGTGCGTCGTTCATCCTGCTGCGCCGGAACTTCGCGCACATCGAGCGGCCGTACCGGAGCCGCTGGGGCGAGGCGGGCGCCTACGTCGCGGGGACGATCGCGGTCGTCGCGCTGGTCTCGATCTTCCTGAACGAGGACTACCGGCCCGGCGTCTACGGCGTCGCGATCTACTACGTGCTCGGGCTCGTGTACTTCGCGATCGCCGGCCGGCACCGCCTCGTGCTCTCCCCCGAGGAGGAGTTCGCGCTCACGAAGGGCGAGCGCGGCCTGCCCGGGCAGGAAGGTTTCGTGGCGAGCCGGGCCGAGCAGGAGGCGATCCTCGGGGGCGGCGAGTCGGGGTCGTCCTCGACGCCCCCGCCGTCCTCGGGCTGAGCTCGGCACGGATGCGACGGTGGTCTGCGAACGCGGCGGCCGAACCGGCCGCCGCGTTCGCGCGTGAGGCGAGGAAGGAGCAGGTGCGATGAACCGGGGAACGCTGACCGTCGATGAGCTCGAGCGGCTCGCCGAGGAAGGCGAGGTCGACACGGTCCTGTGCATGTTCACCGACCTGCAGGGTCGGTTCATGGGCAAGCGCGTGGTCCCCCACTTCTTCCTCGAGGAGATCCTCGGAGAGGAGGGCCTGCACGCCTGCCTGTACCTGCTCGCGATCGACATGGAGATGGAGCCGCTCCCCGGGTACCGCTACGCGTCCTGGGAGACCGGCTACGGGGACTTCATGATGGTCCCCGACCTGTCGACCCTCCGCTGGTGCCCGTGGCTCGAGAAGACCGTGATGGTGATCTGCGACATCCACGATGAGGAGACGAAGGAGCCGGTCGAGGTCGCGCCGCGCCAGATCCTCAAGCGCCAGATCGCCCGCGCCGCCGAGCTCGGCTACACGATCAAGGCCGGATCGGAACTCGAGTTCTACCTGTTCAAGGACTCCTACGACGCGATCGCGGAGTCCGGCTACCGCACGATGCGCCCCTCCTCCACCTACATCATGGACTACCACATGCTGCAGACCACGAAGGACGAGTGGATCTTGCGCCAGATCCGGAACGACATGCTCGCCGCTGGGATCCCGGTGGAGTTCTCGAAGGGAGAGTTCGGACGCGGGCAGCACGAGGTGAACATCACCTACGCCGACGTGCTGACGACCGCCGACTACCACGCGCTGTACAAGCACGGGGTCAAGGAGATCTGTGCGATGAACGGGGTGGCCGCCACGTTCATGGCGAAGTGGACGATGGAAGAGGCCGGCTCCTCCTGCCACGTGCACTCGAGCGTGTGGAGCGCCGACGGCACGCGGTCGCTGATGTGGGACGACGACGCCCCGCACCACCTGTCGGAGACGTTCCGCCACTACCTCGGCGGCCTCATGGCCACCGCTCGCGAGCTCGCCTGGATGTTCGCTCCGTTCGTGAACTCCTACAAGCGCTACCAGCTCGGATCGTGGGCACCGACCGCGATCGTGTGGAGCCGCGACAACCGGACCTGCGGGTTCCGCACGGTGGGGGAGCACAAGGGGTTCCGCGTCGAGAACCGGATCCCCGGCGCCGACATGAACCCCTACCTCGGCTACGCGGCGACGATCGCCGGCGGTCTCTACGGGATCCAGAACCGGATCGAGCCGCCCGAGATGTTCGTCGGCAACGCCTACGAGGCCAAGCGCGTGCCGCGGGTGCCGAGCTCGTTGCACGAGGCGATCGACGTCTTCCGCAAGAGCAAGGTCGCGCGGGAGGCCTTCGGCGACTTCGTGTTCGAGCACCTGCTGAACACGGCCGTGCAGGAGCAGATCATCTTCGACAACAACGTGGTCACCGACTGGGAGCTCGTCCGCTACTTCGAACGCGGCTGAGCGACCTCGTAGGCTGGAGGCCATGGACCCCATCCTGCTCGTCCGCAACGACGCCTACGAATCGTTCGGGGTGGCGCCCGGAGCCCTGGCGAGCGCCGGCGTCGACCTGGTGACGGTCGACGCCACCCGGCCGGACTCGCAGCTGCCCACGCTGGACCGCGTGGCCGCGGTCGTGATGTTCGGAGGCACCGCGAACATCCCTCGCGCCGAGGACCACCCCTACCTGGCTCGCGTCCGCGATCTCGCACGCGAGGCGCTCGACCGGGAGATCCCCTACCTGGGCCTGTGCCTCGGATCCCAACTCCTGGCGTGGGCTTGCGGCGTGCCGGTGGTGCGGGGGCCGGTGCGGGAGGTCGGCTTCGAGCCCGTCCGTCGGACCCCGGAGGCGAAGGCCGACCCCCTGCTCTCGTTCCTCGAGGAGGAGGAGATCGTGCTGCAGTGGCACGAGGACACCCACGAGCTTCCCGGCCAGGCGACGCTCCTCGTCACCGGCGACCGGGTGCCGGTTCAGGGCTACCGCGTGGGGGAGCTCGCCTGGGGCCTGCAGTTCCACGCGGAGGTCGACGCCTGGGAGCTCGAGTGGTGGCTCGGGATCGCCGACGCCGAGCTCGACCTCGCCGGGACTTGGGGCAAGTCGGCCGACGAGATCCGTGCGGAGGCCCGAGAGCACATGGCCCGACAGGAGGAACGGGGCCGGGAGCTGTTCCGGCGGTTCGCCGACCTCGTGCGTGAACGTTGATCGCCGCCGGGCGGCTCGAGGCAGGAGGTGACCACCATGAGCGGACCCAACGTGATCGCCTACCGACCGTCGCGTGAGGACTACGCGTGGACCTTCGGGGGGGCGGCACCGGTGATGAAGGTGCGCCCCGGGGACGTCCTGGAGCTGTGGACCGACGACTGCTTCACCAGCCTCGTTCGAAGCACCCACGACCTGGCCTCGGAGAAGATCGTCTTCCCCTTCCTCAATCCCCAGACCGGGCCGTTCTTCGTCGAGGGCGCCGAGCCGGGCGACACGCTCGCGCTGCACTTCGTCTCGATCGAGCCCTCCCGGGACTGGGGCGTGTCGACGACGTTCCCCTTGTTCGGGGCCCTCACGTCGACGACGAGGACGGTGACCCTTCAAGACCCCCTGCCCGAGGTCGTCTGGGTGTACGAGGTGGACCGGCAGCGTCGAACCGTCCGCTACGAGGCGCGGCGCGGCCACTTCAGCGTCGAGCTTCCCCTGGAACCGATGCACGGGACGGTCGGCGTGGCCCCGCCCAACCTTGAGGTGCGCTCCCCGCTCGTGCCCGACTCGCACGGCGGGAACCTCGACACACCGGAGATGCGCGCCGGTACCACCTGCTACCTCGGCGTCAACGTCGAGGGGGCGCTGTTCTCCATCGGCGACGGCCACTACCGACAGGGCGAGGGAGAGACCTGCGGCGTGGCCGTCGAGGGGGCCATGGACACGGTCCTCGTCGTCGACCTGATCAAGGGTCGCTCCACGCCCTGGCCGCGGCTCGAAGACGACCGATCCATCATGTGCGCGGGATCCGCCCGACCGCTCGAGGACGCCTTCCGGATCGCCCACGGCGACCTGGTCCGGTGGCTCGGCGAGGAGCTCGGGCTCGATGTGCTCGACGCCTATCAGCTCGTGACGCAGATCTCCGAGTCACCGATCGCCAACGTCTGCGATCCGAACTACACCGTGGTCGCGAAGGCTCCGAAGCGTCACCTGCCGGGGCTCAGCGCCTACGACGGCGCGAGGAGCCGGTTGCTCGAGATCGCCGCCGCCTACCGCGGGTGAGCCCTCAGCCCTCCCACGCGCCGCCCTCGCGACCGAGCTCGCGGTAGCCCTCCCCGACCTCGTTGTACCAGCGGCGCGACGGCCCCACGCGCGCGCGCAGCCGCCACTTGAGGCTCTTCGGGGCCACCTCCACCTTGTTCCACAGGTGGTCCATCCGCTCCTCGACGAGCGCCCGCTGCCCGTCGGACAGGTCGGGGATCGTCTGCAGGTAGCGGCGGATGCGGTCGATGTTGAGCGAGACCGTGTAGCTGAATCCCCAGTCGCTTCGCGAGGAGCTTCGCGACGTAGGATCCGTCGAACGCACCGGGGGTCTCGTGGTCGGCGACCGGGTGCTCGAGGAACAACACGACCAGGTCCTTGAGATCCTTCTCGTTGATCTCGACGATCTGGAGCTTCTCCAGCAGCAGGTCGGTGAGCGGGATCGTCACCGGGTCGAGGTCGAGCCGCCCCCTGAGATCGATCGGGTGGCAGAAGTCCAGCCGGTCGAGGAACACGTCGACGCGCCGTCGCCCACCGGCCGGGTCGTGGAAGATGCGTCGACCCACCCACACGTCCATCGTGACGCCGCGCCCACCGAGCACCTCGTAGCCGAGATCGGCGAACATCCGCTCGACGCGATCGATCTCGGTCTCGTACCCCATGAAGTCCAGGTCGGTGAGGACCCGGTTCGTCTTCTCGAGCAGCCAGACGTGGTTCGGACACTGCTTGATCACCGCGAGGGCGCCGAGCAGTCGGAGGTGCAGCTCGCGCTCGCGCGCCGCCTGGACGATCGCCTCGGCCTCTCGAACGAACTCGGGCCAGGCCGAGAAGGGTTCACCGATCGGCCCTTGGGGCTCCTGCGCGCTCATCCGACCGTGAGGGCGTAGTTCTTGACACCCTTCTTGGGGTCCAGCAGGACCAGGGTGCCGCGGAGCACGCCTTCGTGGTACTCCGAGCCGGTGTTGATGCACAGGGTCCGACCGATCTTGATCCCGGCCGAACACTCGTGGATGTGGCCGTGCAGCGAGAGCAGCGGCTGCCACTTGCGGATGGCCTCGAGGACCGCCGTGCTGCCCACCGGGACCATCTTGAGCCCTCCCCCCTCCATCGTGGGCTTGAAGTCCTCGTCCAGCTCCGGGGCAAGGTCGAGGTTCGAGCCCCAGGGTGGGGCGTGCACGTTGAAGATGCACCGGCTCATGTCCGGCACCTGGGCCGCGAGCTCGTCGATCTTGGCCGCGAGCACGTCCTCCGTGACGTCGCGGGGGCAGTTCCAGGGGGTCACGTTCGCGTTGCCGATCGACAGGATGTAGTACCCATCGATCTCGACGACCTTGCCGTCGCCGTTCTGGATCGCCTTGCTGCGGTTCACGTACTCGTCGATGAAGTCGAGGTCGTCGTTGCCCGGCATCCAGATCGCCGGCGTCCTGCCGGGGTCGAGCCGCTCGTCGGCGAGCCCCACCCATCCCTCCAGCACCTCGGCCATGTGGGTGCGGAACAGCTCGTCGACCTGCTCGGGGGTCTGGTAGCGGGCGCGCTCCTCCGGCGTCATGCGCTGGGTGTAGTACCCGCGCTGCCGCAGAGCCTTCTCGAGGTCCTGCAGACCCCGCTCGTCGTCGACCCGCACGGTGCTCCCCTCGAACCGCGCGGAGTAGACGCCGCCGCCCTCCTCCACGATCGGGACGAGCATCTTGCCGGTGAGGTCCCCGCCCATGACGAGGACGTCGGCGCCGTAGTGTCCCGCCGCGTTCAACCACTTGCGGAACGTCGTCTCCGATCCGTGGACGTCGGTAGCGAAGAAGAGCCTCATCCGTTCCCCGTCCTGTTCGTCCGCGGAGGGGTCGAGCGCCGATCTGCGCGACCCCTCCGCTGTCGACCCGCCGTTCGAGCCTACTCCGGAGGCACCTGCGAGAACTGCACCTTCAGCGGGATCCCCTTCCGAGTGTGGTAGACGTGCGCGATCGCGTAGATGACGAGCGGGATCGCGCACATGGCCGCGACCGTCAGGTACTGGTTCGCCTCGGCCTCTCCCTTGAAGAACGGCTGCGCGACCGCCCACTCGGTGAAGATCGAGACCGCCAGCGTGAGGAAGCCGAGGATCGAGATCACCGGGATCCCCGCGATCCTCCGCTGCGTCGCAGGAGGACCGGCCTCGAAGAGCTCCTTACGCCGGTACGGGTAGACGATCCCGGCGATGCCGAGCACGATCCACCCGATGAACCACGCCACGATCGAGTACAGGATCGCGCTCGAGTACGCGGGGCTGTAGATCCCGAGCCACAGGAACACCTCGGCCACCGCGATCACCGCGACGATGGCCCACACCGGAGCCCGGTACTTCGTCTTGATCTCGCTGAACGACGTCGGGATCAGTCGGTCGAACGACCAGGCGAAGACGTTCCGGATCGGCGCGAAGCCCAGCCCCGCGAGCGAGACCCAGGTCGCCACGATGAAGCAGAGCCCGAACAACAGCTGCAGGATGGGGTTCCCCGTCATGAAGGCGACCAGCAGCATCGGCACGGGCTCGCTCGTCGTGTGCTCGTGAACGAGCGCGGGCGGGAGCTGGGAGGCGTCGCTCGCCCAGATCGATGCCAGCGAATGCATGAAGTTCGTGCCGACGATCCCGTACACGAGCATGTACAGGCAGAACCAGATGGTCATCTGCATCGCCAGGGAGCCGAACAACGCGAGCGCCTGCGACCTCGCCACGCCCCGGATCTCCCCGGCCAGGTTGGCCGAGAACGTCTGGCCGAGCGTGTTCAGGTTGATGTAGGTCACGGCCGCGTACATCAGGGGCAGGAAGCTGATGCCGAAGACCGCTCCGGCTTCCCTCCCGGCCTCGAGGATGGCGTCGTACTCCGCACCCGACAGGCGGTTGAAGTTCTCCTTGAACCCGTCCTGGCCGGTCACCACGAGGAGGATCCCGAGGATCAACACGGCGAGCCAGGCGAACGCGACGGCCCAGTACGAGACCCGCATCATCGCCTTGGCGCCCTTGAGGAACAGCCACCCCGTGAGCAGGAGCGCGACCGTACCGAGCAGGAAACGCACGATCGGAAGATCGATCGTGTTCGCAAGGTCGATCCAACCCTGGTTCCCGCTCGAGATGCCGACCGCCCGGATCGCGTCGGCCAGACCCCAGCGGATCCACCAGTCCTGGATCTGTCCCGTCCACGACAGGGCGGTGATGCTGAGCACGAAGCAGGAGAACAGCCCAAGGGCGGGGTGGAGGGTCCGGCTGATGTAGACGTACTCGCCGCCCGAGCGCGGCATCGATACGGAGAAGTACCAGTACAGGCCCGCGATCGGGAAGATCAGCAGAACGAACAGCACCCCGATCCCCATGTGGGCGCCCGGGAAGAAGGCCGGGGCCCATACGATGTAGACGAGGGCGTACAGGAGCCCAGGGTTCATCGCGCAGTACATCAACGCGTCCCGGGCGCTGATCTGCCTCGTCAGACCGGACGACTTCCGGATGAACACGTCCTGCGTCGCCATGGTCCCTCCCTTCGCGGCTCCCGCGCCGTCGCCGCGGCGATCGCGAACACGGCGCAGGGGGCGCACGCTCCAACCGGCAGCCGAAGCCTAGGCCGAGTCGCGCACGGCGGGCAAGCGGCGGACGACGCACCCCTGCCCATCACGGAACGTCGGCCGGTGTGCACGTTGAACAGCGCGGCATCAGAACACGCCGAGCGACTCGGCGGCGAGCAGGAGCTGTACGGCGAGCACGACGGCGGCGTTCACGGTGACCGTGAGCGCCAGGCTCGGGTAGGGGACGCCGGGATCACCCCGCAGCGTCGCCACCACCTGGTGCACGTAGTACACGAAGGCAACGAGGGCGACGGCGGGGACCGCGAGGGTCGGCCCGAACACCGCCACGCCGGCGATCCCCACGAGCCCCGCCCCGAGGGCCCGCCGGCGGGCGCGGTGCCGGCCCCCGAACGTCACCCTGGCCCCTCGAGCTCCTCAGAACAGCTCCAGGTACTCATGGCGCTCCCAGTCGCTCACCCAGTCGTTGAACCGGGACAGCTCGTAGCGGCGCATCGTGAGGTAGGCGCGCACGAACTCCTCGCCGAAGAACCGGGGCACATCCGGTTCGGCCTCGAACGCCTCGAGCGCCTCGTGCAGCGACCCCGGCAGCGGTTCGAAATCCGGGTCGTCCTCCGCCGGAAGGCCCGGCTTGGAGGTCGGACCGGGGTCGAGCCCCCGTTCGATCCCCTCCAGCCCGGCCTGCAAGAGCGCGGCGCTGACGAGATAGGGGTTCGCGAGCGCCGATGGGGCCCGGTACTCCAGGTGGCGCGAGGCGAGGGAACCGCCCTTCACGCGTACGAGCGCCGAGCGGTCCTCCGGGCCCCAGGAGATGTTCGTGGGGCTGAACGTGTGGCGCCGACGCCGGCGATGGCAGTTGACGGTCGGCGCGATCACGGCGTCGATCGCCCGCGCGTACCGCAGGAGGCCGGCGACGAAGCGGCGACACACATCGGATATCCCCATGGGGTCCGCCTCGTCGCCGAACGCGTTCGCGCCGTCGTCGAGGCGGAGGAGCGAGACGTGCGTGTGCGTTCCGCTGCCGGCCGAGTCGGCGAACGGCTTCGACATGAAGGTCGCGAGCAGGCCGTCTTGCCGGGCGATCTCCTTCACCCCGTTGCGGAACGTGAACGCGTCGTCGGGCCCCTTGATGCCCCGCCCCGGAGCGCACGGGATCTCCCACTGGGATCCCGCGTACTCGCAGTTCGCCGTGATCACCGAGACCCCCATCGCCGGCAGCAGCTCGAGGATGCGTCGGATCGTCGGCACGTAGTCGTTGCGGACGGTGTTGAAGATGTGATAGCCGCCGAACAGGGGTTCGTGGGTCTCACCGTCGAGCAGGTAGAACTCGTACTCGGACCCGATCACCGGCTCGAACCCCATCGAGCGGCACCGCTCCAGGGCGCGGCGGAACACCTGACGGGGGGTCGCCTCCAGCGGCGATCCGTCGTACCAGGTGGCGTCGCAGATGAACCGAGCCGTCCGATCGGCCCACGGAACGACGGCCGCCGTCTCGGGGTCGGGGTGCAGGAGCTGGTCCCCGTACATCCGCTCCTCGTTGTAGAGCGTGCCCGGGACGACGTCGGAGCGGGTGTCGAGCACGGAGGTCCCCCCGTACATGTTGAGTCCGCGCTCCGCGAAACCCCTCGCGTGCTCGATCGGAACCGTCTTCGAGCGCGAGATCCCGTGCAGATCGGGCAGCTCGAACCGGATCCAGCGAACCCCTTCGCCCTCCCAGCGCTCGATGATCGTCTGGGCGTCGCTCACGTCCTGCCTCCTTGCTCGTTGGGCGTCCCGTTGTCCCACACCCCTATGTCCAGCCCGGCGTCCCGCAGCGCCGTCTCGAGCTGCCCCGCCCGGTCGGCGGCGACGAACAGCAGGCAGCCCCCCTCGTAGCCGTCGCCTCGACGCAGAGCGGCGACCAGATGCGACAGCGGCTGCAGGTGCGCCCCGCCGATCCCGAGGGACGGGTAGGTGTCGCGCAGCACGGCGAGGGTGCGCCCGCTCCCCCGGATCGCGCCGGCGAGCTGCACGAAGTGGCCGACGTCCCAGTCCGGCGGCTGCAGGGGTGGATCCTCTCCCGCGAGGTAGGCAAGCGCGTCGGTGAGCGGCCACCGCGAGCCGACGAGGGCGCCGGTGCGGAGGTTCAGCAGCGCGGCGACGTCGAGCGCCGCGTGCTCGGACACGACCTCGAGGAGGCGCTCGAGCGAGGTCTCCTCGAACGGTCCACCCCCCGCTCCTGTGACCGGCACGAACCGCCGGGTACCGCCCGACAGCGAGGCCGCGGCGACGAGCATGCCGTCAACCGAGGTGCCCGCCAGCGCAGGGTCATCGGTTCGGCGAAGGCGCGGGTCGGTCGCCGGACGCGACGGCTCACCCGGCGGGACGCTCTCGACGTCGGCCACGAGCGTGCCTGCGGCGACCGCGGCCTCCTCCACGGCGACGTCGCCGGCGCCCGTCGCCGCGAGCAGGATCGAGAGCCAGTACGGTCCGCAGAGCCCGTCGGGCTGGGCGCCGGCCGCTCGATGCCGTTCGCTCAGGCGGGGCGGCCCGAGCGAGGGCGTCGCCGCGAGCTCGAGCCAGCGCATCTCGGTCGCGGATGCTAGTACCGTCGCGACGATCGACGCAAAGCGCCCGCGCTCCCGCCGGTCGACGCGCGCAGCCGGATCACGCGCACAGCCATCATGAGATCGAACCACTGCGCCGGGTCGCCGAGGTCGATGCCGGCGACGCGGCGCACCTTGTCCAGACGCTGACGGAGCGTGTTCCGGTGCACGAAGAGTCGTTCGGCGGCGAGTTTCGCGTTCCCCATGCACTCCAGGTAGGTCTCGACGGTGCGGAACAACTGCGATCCGCGGGCACGGTCGTGGTCGATCAACCGCTCGAGTCGCTCCTGGAACGCGTCCCGGGTTCCCTCCCGAGCCACGGCGAACAGGTGCCGCTGGGCACCGAGCTCGTCGAAGGGAACGACCGCGCCGGGTCCCCGGACGACGCGACCGATCGTGAGCGCCTCGCGCGCCTGGTCGAACGCGCCGGGGTAGTCCTCGAGGCTCCTGCACACGCGCGACACCCCGACCGAGATCACCGACGCCGGGGGCTTCTCGTGGGCGCGCTTGAGCTCCGCGATCCGCGCGGCGAGCCGGGCCGGATCGGCCTCGGCGGGCAGGCGGAGCACCCCGGTGAGCGTGTGGTCGCGGTGGGCGAGGAGCGACCCGGGAAGCTCCCCGGTGAGATCGTGACGCAGGGCGAACCAGATCCGCTCGACGTCGGACGTGGCCTCCCCACCGAGCTCGAAGACGGCGACGACGTGGGGTCGGGTGAGGTCGACGCCCAAGCGGCTCGCGCGCCGCTCGATCCCGAGAGCTCCGTCCTCACCGAGGGCGAGCGCCTCGAAGAGGTCACGGACCGCGTCGCGCTCCGTCAAGGCCTCGATCAGCCGTGCGTTCTGCACGGCCAGGGCCGCCTGCGAGGCGAGCATCCCGAGGAGCTCGCGATCCTCACGGCCGAACGGTCGCGGTCGAACGGCGGCGCACAGGAACGCCCCGATCGGGCGATCGCCGACCCGCATCGGGGCAACGAGCGCGACACGCGCACCGGCGATCACCTCGTCGAGCTCCTCGAACACGTCGCGGTCGTCGCGACGCGACAGGACCGCCGGCTCCGTGAGGCCCGTGAGGCGGCCCCACGGCCCCGCGGCGTCGACGATCGGCGGCGCGATCCCGAGCGATCCCGCGTCGGGGGTCCACGTCGCCTCGACGGTCAGGTGCGCGTGGGCGTCATCGAGGGTGAGCACCGCGCACAGATCCCCGCCGATCAAGGATCCGGCGGTCGAGGCGAGCCGATGCATGAGGTGCCGAAGCGAGGCGGTCTGCACGAGCGCCTGGCTGGCGTCGGACAGGGCGTGCAGCACGGACACCTGACGTCGCTGCCGCTCGTAGAGCTGGGCGTTGTCGACCGCGACCCCGATGAGCGCGGAGATCGTCTCCATGATCGCGAGGTCGTCGTCGCGGAACTCGTGCGGCGCCTCGCTGTGCAGCGTCAGTACGCCGACGAGGCGCTCGTCCGGGGCGACGATCGGGATCGTAAGACAGGACTGGAACCGATCGTCGTTCAGCTCGGGCACCGAGAGGAACCGGGGGTCGGCGGTCGGGTTGTCCCTGATGATCCCGGGCTGGCGCGTCAGCGCCGTCCAGCCGGTGAGCCCTTCCCCCATGGCGAGCGAGAAGCGCCCGATCCAACGCTCGTAGCCCTCGACGGCCGCGCGCACGACGAGGCGCTCGCGATCCTCGTCCCACAGGTAGACGAGCGCCCCCGCGCATCCGGCGACCTCGGCGCACAGACGAACGACGTAGGCGAGGAGCCGCTCGAGGTCGAGGGTGGCCGCGAGCGTCTCGACCATGCGGAACACCGCGGCCATCTCGGTCCGCTGCGCCCGGACCGCGTCCCGGAGCGCCCGCGCCACCCCGGCCGGCGCCCCGTCCACCTGCCTCGCCTCGATCGCCACCGGGTCTCCTCACGCCCGCGACGAAGGGCCGCAGCCTAGCACCCACGGCCGGTGCGGCGCGAACTATGCGCCGTGCACACCACGCGACCGCGCCACGCGTCACGCTCGCCGTGGCGAGCCTCCGGGGAGGACGCCTATGCTGCGGGCGTCGGGAGGCGGGGATGCGAGGAACGACGGTGATCACCGGGGATCGCACGAAGGTGCTTCCCCTCGAGTTCGCCCGCCCCCTGCCGGTGGCGGTCCGCGGTCGGGGCGTGTGGATCGAGGACGCCGACGGCGAACGCTACCTGGATGCGATGAGCGGCGGCTCGATGGCCGCGACCCTCGGCCACGGCCGCTCGGACATCATCGAGGCCGCCCGGCGCCAGGCCGAGCGACTGAGCTTCGCGCACACCGAGCGGCTGACGAACCCGGCGCAGGAGCGGCTCGCCCGGGAGCTCGTGGACGTCGCGCCGCCCGGCTTCGTTCGGGTTCGCTTCACCGTCGCCGGGTCCGACGCGAACGAGATGGCGATCCAGCTCGCCCGCAGCTACCACGTCGAGCGCGGCGAACCCGAGCGCTGGCAGGTGATCTCCCCCGCGCAGGCCTACCACGGCCCGACGATGCAGACGCTCGCGCTCACCGGCCGCCCTGGGCTGCACGGGCCCTTCGGTCCCTACCTGCCGAAGCACCTCCACATCCCGCCGAGCACCTGGCGGTTCGACCCCACCGGCCAGGCCGCCCTCGACGCGCTCGATGCGGCGCTCCAGGAGGCCGGACCCGACCGCGTCTCGGCGTTCTTCTGCGAGCCGATCAGCGCGGCCGCCCTGCCCGCCTACCGTCCGCCCGACCGGTTCTGGGAGGGCCTGGCGGAGCGCCGGGAGCGCTACGGGTTCCTCGTGTGCTTCGACGAGGTCGTGACGGGGGTCGGCCGCAGCGGCGCGTGGTTCGCCGGGGCGACCACCCCCTGTACCCCCGACATCATCGCGACCGCCAAGGGCCTCGGGGCCGGCTACGCGGCGATCGGGGCGGTCCTCGTTCGCGAGCACGTGGCCGAGGCGATCGCGCGCGGCTCCCGGCGCTTCCCCCTCGGTCACACGTGGGACGGCGCCCCGCTGAGCTGCGCGGTCGGGCTCGCCGTGCTCGAGGCGCTGCGATCCGAGGGGCTCGTCGAGCGGGTCGCCGCGCGAGGGCCGGCGCTGCGGGAGGAGCTGGAGCGAGCGCTCGCGCAGATCCCGATCGTCCGAGAGGTGCGCGGCCATGGTTTCCTGCTCGGGGTCTCCTTCGTCGACCCACGCGACGGCACCTCGTTCCTGCCGCCCGAGCTCCGCGTGGCGGGACGGATCGATCAGGCCGCCCTCGACGAGCGGCTGATCACCCTGTCGACGCAGCCGACCCGTGACGGCTACGCCGGCGACCAGACGCTGTTCGCTCCCGCCTTCACGGCCTCCGACGACGAGCTCGCCGAGATGATCCGCCGGTTCGCCGCGGCGATCCGGCGGGTGGCCGACGAGGTCGAGGCCGAACTCGCTGAGTCCGCGACCCCTTGCGGAGGTGCCTGATGGGAACGTCCGATCCCGACCGGCGACCGCGGGTCCTGATCCTGCAGCACGAGGATCCGACCCCGCCGGGTCACGTCACCGAGTGGCTCGTCGGCCACGACGCCGACGTGGAGGTCCACCGGATCGACCTCGACGATCGCGAGGTCGATCCGACCGCCTACGACCTGATCGTCTCGCTGGGCTCGGAGTTCGCCGCCTTCGACGACTCGAAGCCGTTCGTGCCCAGGGAGGCCGCGCTGATGCGCCGCGCGGTCCAGGCCGACGTGCCGGTGCTCGGGCTGTGCTTCGGCGGCCAGATGCTCGCACGGGTGCTCGGCGCCGAGGTCTTCCGCTCCCCGACCTCGGAGATCGGGTGGCTCCCGGTGCGGAGCCGCGACCCGGAGCTCGTCCCGGAGGGGCCGTGGTTCCAGTGGCACTTCGACACGTTCCGAGCGCCGCCGGGGGCAACGGTCGTGGCCGAGACCGACGTGGGGCCGCAGGCCTTCGTCGCCGGTCGCTCCCTCGGCCTGCAGTTCCACCCCGAGGTGACGACCGACATCATGGACGAGTGGGTCCGCGTGTACCGTCACGAGCTCGACGCCGACGGCGTGGACCCCGACGCTCTGCTCGAGGAGACGCACCGGCTGGCCGACCGCAGCCGGGCCAACGCGATGCGGTTGTTCGAGCGCTTCTGGCAACGCGTCGCCCGCCTGCCGGCCGGTGAACGGGGCCGTGGCGAGCCGGCCGAGGGCGGGGCGCGAGCGAGCGCGGGATAAGACGAGATGGGAACGTCAACGGTCCGGGCCGACGAGACGAGCGTCCTGCCGCGCTCGTTCGACGTCGCCGCCCCCCTGATCGAGCGCGGCGAGGGGATCTGGCTGATCGCGTCCGACGGCCGGCGGATCCTCGACGCGACGTCCGGTGGGGCGATGACGACCTGCCTCGGTCAAGGCGTCCCCGAGCTCGTCGAGGCGATGACCCGCCAGGCCGAAGAGCTCGCCTACTACTACAACCACCACGTCACGAACGAACCGCAGGAGCGGCTCGCCGAGCGTCTGCTCGAGGTCGTCGCCCCGGAGATGGCTCGGGTGCGGTTCATCTCGGGTGGCTCCGAGGCCAACGAGACGGCTCTGCAGCTCGCTCGCCTCTACCACGTGGAGCGCGGTGAATCGGAGCGCTGGCGGGTGATCTCGATCGCGCAGAGCTACCACGGGTCGACGATGGGAACGCTCGCGCTCACCGGGCGTCGGGCCCTCCAGGAGCCGTACGCCCCCTACCTCGCCCATCACCTGCACATCCCACCGCCGACCCCCAGGCACGACCCGACGGGGGAGGCTGCGCTCGCCGCCCTCGACCGGGCCCTCGAGCAGGTCGATCCGACGACCGTCGCCGCCTTCGTGTGCGAGCCGGTCGGGGCCGCCGCGCTGCCGGCCGCCTGTCCGCCGCCGGGGTTCTGGGAGGGGCTCGCCGAGCGGCGCGACCGCTACGGGTTCCTCGTGTGCTTCGACGAGATCGTCACCGGCCTCGGACGCGTCGGCGACTGGCTCGCCGCCCACCAGGTGCCGATCGAGCCCGACATCGTGAGCGTGGGCAAGGGCCTGGGCGCCGGGTACGCGCCCCTGGCGGCGGTGCTCTGCCGCGAGCACGTCTACGACGCGATCGATCGGGGCTCGCGGGAGTTCGACCTCGGCCACACGTGGGACGGCGCGCCGCTGTCGTGCGCCGTGGGGCTTCGGGTGCTCGACCTGCTCGTCGAGCGACACCTCCCGGAGCACGTGCGGCAGCGCGGACCGCGCCTGTTGGAGGACCTCGAGCGGGCCGTCGCGGGCCTCGGGATCGTCGGCGAGGTCCGCGGCCGGGGGTTCCTGCTCGGGCTCGAGCTCGTCGACCCCCGAGACGGCGCCTCGTTCCTGCCGGTCGAGCTCGACGCCGCCGACCTCGTCGAACGGACCGCCCTCGAGCACGACCTGTTCGTGATGGCAACCCACCCGCAGCGCGACGGCTACGCGGGGGACCAGGTCCTGCTCGCGCCGGCGTTCGTGGCGAGCGACGAGGAGCTCGCCGAGATGCTCGGACGTCTGCGCTTGACGCTCGAGGACGTCGAGCGCGTCATCGAACGGGAGCTGCGGTGAGCGGGATCGAGCCGACGCCCCGGGGCGAGGAGTTCGTCCTCCTCGGCATCCCCGACGTGAACGGGTCGATCCGGGGCAAGGCGCTGCGGCCGGCCGCGTTCGACGTCGCCGTCGAACGCGGGACCGTGATGACCGACCTGATCCTCGGACTGGACCCCACCGACACCCCGATCAGCGACTACGACCGGTTCGGCATCCGGACCGGCGCCGCCGACCTGCTCGTGCGACCCGACGTCGACACGCTCCGCGACCTCGCGTGGCGCCCGGGGTGGCGGATCTGTCTGGCGACCCCGAGCTGGCCCGACGGCTCGCCCTGCGACTACGCGGTCCGCGAGGTCTACCGGCGCGTGCTCGGGGATGCCTCCGACCTCGGCTACGAGGTGATGGCCGCGATCGAGTACGAGATCCGGATCTGGGACGAGCGCGGCGAGCCGACCTCGAGCGGGATCAGCTACAGCGTGCACGAGATCGGGGGCTACGCGCGGTTCCTCGACGAGCTCGTTCGGGGCCTCGAGGGACTGGGGATCGAGATCGCCGCGGTGCACACCGAAGCGGGCCCAGGTCTGCTCGAGCTGAACCTGCGCGCCCGGTCGGGCCTGGCGGCCGCCGACGACGCCGCGCTCGCGAAGTTCGCGACGAAGCAGATCGCCTCGTCGATGGGGATGCGGGCGAGCTTCCTCGCGAAGACCGTGCCGGGAGAGGAGGGATCCAGCGGTCACGTGCATCTGTCGCTGTGGCGCGAGGGCCACAACGCCTTCGCGGGCACCGCCCCCACCGAGCCCGCCCCCCCGACCTTCGCCGCCGCGATCGCCGGGGTGCTCGAGCACCTTCCGGCCGCCTCGCTCCTGCTGAACCCGACGGTGAACTCCTACAAGCGGCTGGTTCCCGGATGGTTCGCGCCGATCAACGCGACCTGGGGGTACGAGAACCGCTCCTGCGCCGTGCGGGCGATCCGCTCCGAGCGACCTGAGCTGTGGCGGTTCGAATGCCGCCGTCCCGGTGCCGACGCGAACCCCTATCTGGCGCTGGCCGCGATCGCGGCCTCGGCGGTCGACGGCGTGCGGCGCCAAGCTGCGCCCCCGGAGCCGGTCGTCGGCGACGCCTACGCGCTGGACCTCGCCGAGCTCCCGGGCTCACTCGAGTCGGCCCTGCGGGCCTTCGAGGCCGACGCGGCGCTGCGGGATCTCCTCGGAGACGCCTTCTCGGCGTACTTCGCGACCTCGAGAGCGTGGGAGCTCAAGGCGTGGAGGGACACCGTCACGGACTGGGAACGGGAACGGTACGATCGGGCCGTCTGAGCGTGGGCGGAGGGCCGGTGCTCGACGGCCGGGGAAGGAGCGGACGGAGGCGATGGGAACCGAGCTCTTGATCGTTGGAGGCGAGCGTGTCTCCTCGGCGTCGGGCGCAACGTTCCAGGTGATCGAGCCGGCGCTCGGGACCCCCATGGCGGAGGTCGCGGAGGCCGACGGCGAGGACGCCCGGCGTGCGATCGAGATCGCGCACCGTGCGTTCGAGGAGGGCCCGTGGCCCCGCACCGCGGCGACGCTTCGCGGGCGCGTGCTGCTCCGGGCCTCGACGATCGTGCGCGAGCGGCTCGAGGAGCTCGCCACGATCGAAGCCCGCAACGTCGGTAAGCCGATCCGCGATGCGCGCGACGAGATGGGGATCGTGGCCGACACCCTTGAGTACTGGGGCGGGGCGGCGAACAAGATCTTCGGTGAGACGGTCCCCGTGCAAGACCCGGGGCTCGACGTCACCCTCCGCGAGCCCGCCGGGGTGTGCGCGCTGATCACCCCGTGGAACTTCCCGCTCGCGATCGCCTCGTGGAAGATCGCTCCGGCCCTCGCGTGTGGGAACACGATCATCGTGAAGCCGGCGACCTACACGCCGCTCACGGTGCTCGCCCTCGCAGAGATCCTGATCGAGGCCGGCCTGCCCCCGGAGGCGATCTCCGTGCTCCCGGGCCCAGGGTCGACGGTCGGCAACGCGCTGGTCGACGACCCGCGCGTGGCGAAGATCTCCTTCACGGGCTCGACGGCGGTGGGCTCGGAGATCATGGCCCGAGCCGCACGCAACATCACCCGGGTCTCGCTCGAGCTCGGCGGCAAGTCGGCCAGCGTCGTGTTCGCCGACGCCGAGATGGATACGGCGGTCGAGCGCTCCGTATGGGCCGTGTTCGGCAACTGCGGGCAGGACTGCTGCGCTCGGTCGCGGCTGTTCGTGGAGCGACCCGCCTACGAGGAGTTCGTCGAGCGCCTGGCCAAGCGCACGGCGGAGCTGCGGATCGGGCCCCCGCTCGACGAGCGGACGGAGATCGGACCGATGATCTCGCAGGACCAGCGGCGCACGACGCTCGACTACGTCGCGCTCGGGATCGACGAGGGCGCCCGGCTCGTGCGCGGCGGCAAGATCCCCGAGGTGCCCGGCGGCGAGGGCGGAGCCTACGTCGAGCCGACCGTGCTCGCCGACGTCGACAACCGCTGGCGCGTGGCCCAGGAGGAGATCTTCGGCCCCGTCGTGTGCGTCATCCCCTTCGACACCGAGGAGGAGGCCATCCGCCTCGCGAACGACACGACCTACGGGCTCTCGGGCTCGGTGTGGACCCGTGACGTCGGCCGGGCGATCCGCGTGGCCAAGGGGATCCGCACCGGGGTGATCAGCGTGAACTCGAGCCACAGCGTGCACACCGAGGCGCCCTTCGGCGGGTTCAAGCGAAGCGGCGTCGGCCGCGAGATGGGGATGCACGCGGTCAACCTCTACACCGAGGTCAAGAACGTCTTCTTCTCGCAGGCCTGAGACGAGCTCCTCGGCCAGCGTGGGGCCTAGCTGGCGAAGACCGGTTTGAGCGCGTCGTAGACGGCGCGGTACCGCCGGTACGCCTCCTCGTAGGCGTCGCGGGCCTGGGGGTCGGGCTCGTGCTCGTCGGGCCGGTAGGCGACGAAGCTGGCGACCGCCTCGGCGACGCTCCCGTGCACCCCCGCGGCCACCGAGGCGAGCACGGCCGCTCCGGTCGCGGTCGTCTCGACGCTCACCGGCACCCGCACCGGCAGCCCCGTGACGTCGGCCTTGATCTGACGCCACAGCGGCCCCTTCGCGCCCCCGCCGACGATCGTGAGCCGCCGGACCCCGAGCCCCGCCTCACGCATCGCGTCGAGGATGTCGCGCAGCGCGAACGCGCTGCCCTCCAGGATCGCGCGCGTCATGTGGTCGCGCGTGTGCGCCAGGGTGAGCCCGTAGAAGACCCCGCGCGCCGCGCCGTTCCACTCGGGCGCCATCGCGCCCTGCATGCACGGCAGGAAGACGAGCCCGTCGGCCCCAGGCGGAACGCGACCCGCCTCCTGGCCGAGGAAGTCGTAGGCGTCGCCCAACCCCACGGCCTCCGCGTCGCGCTCGACCGGCGCGAACTGGTCGCGCCACCACCGGAGGTTGCCGCCGGAGACGAAGCCCGGGTTCTCGAGCAGCCACGCGTCCGGGTCGGCGTGCGGGTGGCACTCGACGAGCATCGTCGGGTCCTCCCGGGGCTCGGCGCTGGCCGCGCACACCGGCTCGGCCGTCCCGACGACGTCGCAGACCTCCCCCGGCTCGTACACCCCGGCGCCGAGCGTGGCGGCCATCTCGTCCCCGCACCCGACGGCCACGATCGTGGCGGGGTCGAGACCCGAGACCTCGGCGAACGCCGTCGTCACGGTCCCGACCGCGCCCGTGCCCGGCCCGAGCTCGGGGAGCATCGCCGGGTCGATCCCGGTCGCCTCCAGGACCTCCTCGGACCAGGTGCGCGTCCTGGGGTCGAGCAGGGCCAACGACGACGCGTTCGAGTAGTCGACGGCGAGGACGCCGGCGACGTGCCGGAGGACGTAGGAGCCCGGAGGCATGATCGCCGTCGCCCGCTCCCAGACGCCCGGCTCCTCGTCACGGACCCAGAGCGCCTTGAAGACGGCGTGGGAGGAGTCGAGGTTCGCGCCCACCGCCCGGTAGAACGCTCGCGGGTCGATCCGCTCCGCGACCGCGGCCGCCTGCGCCTCGGCCCTGCGATCCATCCAGATCATCGCGGGGCGCAGCGGTCGTCCGTCGCGGCCGCACACGACCATGCCGTCGAGCTGGGAGCCGAACGAGATCCCCCGGATGGCCCCCGCGCCGCCCGGACACGCATCGACGAGTCGACGGCAGGCGCGCTCGACGGCCGCGTTCCATTCGTCGGGATCCTGCTCGGCCCACGTCGGGAAGGGGAACGACAGCGGGTAGGTCTCGTAGGCCGAGGCCACCAGGGTGCCGTCGGCGTCGTAGAGCGCAGCGTTCGTACCCTGGCTCCCGACGTCGCACCCGATCACGTAGGGGCCGGTCATGGCACGATCACCATCTTGAGACCGGCGCCGGTACGGATGGTCTCGAACGCGTCGGCGATCTTCTCGAGCGGCCACCGGTGCGTGACGACACGCGCGAGCAGCTCCTGTTTGCGATCGAGGTAGTCCATCGTGATCCGGTACTGCCGGTGCGTGGCGCCGTAGGCCCCCAAGACCTCGAGCTCCTTGTAGTGGAGCTGGTTCATGTCGAGCGCGCTCACCGGATCGTGCTTGGGCAGTCCGGCGAAGTACACGATCTTCGCCCGCTTGGCGGCCATCTCCAGCGCCGCCTGCTGGGCCGGCTTCGCCGGTGCCGCCACGCTCACGCGGTCCGCTCCCTGGGACGTGCGTCGGCGAACCTCCTCCACGCCGTTGTCCTCCCCGGCGACCCAGGCGTCGTCGACCACCTCGCCGATCGCGTCGAGGGCGATCTTCAAGCGCTCGCCCGACACGTCGGACAGGTACACCTTCGACGCACCTCGGTCGCGCGCCATCACGGCCTGCCAGCAGCCGATCGGTCCGGTGCCGAGGATCACCACCACGTCACCGAGCCTGATGTCGAGCTGCTCGATCCCGTTCAGCGCGCAGGCGAAGGGATCGGCGACCGTGGCCAGGTCCGACGGCAGCTCGGGCGGCAGCGGGATCAGGTTCTTCGTCGCGATCGGCGGCACCGCCGCGCGCTCCGCGTAGGCTCCCGGGAACGGGTCGTAGCCGTAAAGCAGGTGACCCTCGCACAGGTTCTGGAAGCCCTCCAGGCACCAACGGCACCGACCACAGGTGAGGATCGAGCCCAGGAACACCCGGTCGCCGCGCTCCACGCCCGGGGGCAGATCCGCCTCGGGCCCGACCTCCTCGAGCACCCCCACCGGCTCGTGGCCGAGCTGCCAGGGCAACGGGGCCTTCGGATCCCCGTTGAAGAAGGTCCGCGCGTCGGTCCCGCAGATCCCGCACGCCTCCACCCGCAGGATCGCGCCCGCCGGATCGAGGGTCGGCTCCGGCGCGTCCGACCGAACCTCGATCTGGTTGACCCCCGTCATGAACGCCGCGCGCACGTCTCAGCCCTCGCTGACCGCCGAGGCGAGCTCCTCGCGCAGGGCGGCGAGCGCCTTCTCGGCGCTCCATCGTTCGCGGATCACGCGCGCCAGGGCCCGGGTGATCGCCTCGGGTCGCTCGTGCATGAAGATGTTCCGACCGACCGAACACCCGATCGCGCCGGCCTGGATCGCCTGTTCCATCCGCGAAAGCAGCTCGTGATCCTCGAGGCGGGAACCGCCGGCGAGCACGACGGGGACGCCGGCGGCGGCCTCGACGCAGCGGGCGAAGCGCTCACCGTCGCCGGGCCAGTTCGTCTTGACGATGTCGGCGCCCAGCTCGACGCACAGTCGGACGTTGCGGCGCAGGTACTCGAACCCGTATCGCTCGGACAGCTCCTCGACGCTCGCGTAGGTGGTTGGGAACTCCGCTTCGGCGATGAACGGCATCCCCAAGCGAGCGCACTCACGACCGACCTCCGCGAGGGTGCGGATCATCCCCGGCTCGGTCTCCCCACCGAGGGCGGTGAAAAGCACGACGGCGTCGGCGCCCAACCTGAGCGCCTCTTCCACCTCGGCGATCCGCACGACCTCCGGCCGATCCTCCCCGGGGTTCGCGCTCGCCGACAGCAGCAGGGCGAGCGACGTCGTCGGGGAGAACGCCTCGTGGGCGATCCGGATCGCCCCCTTGCTCATCATGATCACGTTGGCGCCGCCCGCAACGGCCTCGCGCGTCCGGGCCGAGATGTCGGCGAGGGGCTCGAGGAAGGTCGGCGAGGTCATCCCGTGGTCCAGCGCGCAGATCACCGAGACGCCCTCGGGGTCGATCACCCGCTTCAGTCGCATCGCCTTGCCTACGTCGGTCACGTCAGCCTCCTTCCCGGACCTCGCCGGACCACGCTGAACTCGAAGCCCTCGGCGAGGTGGTATTCGTCCGCGAGCAGGACCGGGAGTCCCGACTCGTCGTAGTCGACCTGTCGCAGGTACAGTAGGAGCGAGCCGGGCCTGACCCGGAGGCGCTTCGCGATCGCCCGGTCCGCGGCGACGGGCTCGAGGGTCACGACGCCGTGATGCACCGGGTGACCGAGACGCTCGAGCAGGTCGTAGAGGGAGCCGTCGCCGAGCTCCTCGACCGCCCGGGCCGCAACGACGGCGGCCGGAGCCACGTCCCGCGAGGCGACCACCCGGCGACCGTCGGCGGTGCGGACGCGTTCGAGGACCACGACCGGGTCGCCCTCCTGCAGGTCGAGCGCCGCCGCCTCCGCGGCCCCGGCGGGCTCGGTCCGCACCGTCGCCTCGGCCGTGCCTGGCCGGTAGCCCGCGGCTCGGATCGACTCGGTCACGCCGAAGTTCACGTCGAGGTTCGTGCGCAGGCGCGGCCTGGAGGTCGCGTAGGTCCCCGCCCCCCGCGTGCGCGTCACGAGCCCGTCCTCCTCCAGGGAGCGCAGGGCCTCGCGCAGCGTGGCACGCGACACGCCGAGCTCCGCCGCGAGCTCGGGCTCGGGGGGTAGGCGCCGGCCGGGGCCGATCCGCCCGGAGGCGATCCGGGCCGCGATCTCGTCGCGCACCCGAAACGACAGCCGCTTCCGCTCCATCGGCCCTGACCTCGCCCCTCCCGCTCGCTCGCCCCCACCCTAGTTTGTCTGACAAAGCCCGTCAACCCGCAGCCCCGTACACTCCACCTCGATGCGCGGGACGACGGAGGCGACCGACACGGGTGCGCGGGCGCGCGGACGAGGCGGTACCGGTCGCGACCGCCCCCTCGTGGGCGTCGTCGGCTACGACCTCCCCCCAGGACGGGTCGCCCGGTGGCCGGAGGGCGGCTACGGCGTGCCTCGGCCCTACGTCGAGCGCCTTCGCGCCGCTGGCGCCCGGACCGCGATCGTGCCTCCGGGCGAGGCGGGCGCGCCCGAGGAGCTCCTCGCCCCCTTCGACGCCCTGCTCCTCGTGGGCGGGGGCGACGTCGAGCCGACCCGCTACGGCGGTGACGCGCAGGAGCCGCACACCTACGGGGTCGAGCCGGAGCGCGACGCCCTCGAGATCCTGCTGGTCCGGACGGCCGAGGACCTTCGCCTTCCGATCCTGGCGATCTGCCGGGGGATGCAGGTCCTGAACGTGGCCTACGGCGGCACGCTCCTGCAGCACCTCCCCGCCGTCCCGGGGCTCGGGGCCCACGGGCTCCCGCTGGACGAAGGCGTCGCGATGCACGAGGTGCGCCTGGCTCCGGCGAGCCTCGCCCGCACGAGCCTCGGCGCCGAGACGGTGCGCTGTGCGTCGCACCACCACCAGGGGGTCGACCGCCTGGGCGAGGGCCTGGAGGCGAGCGGCTGGAGCGAGGACGGCCTCGTGGAGGCGATCGAGGCGGCCGACGGGGCCTGGATCCTCGGGGTCCAGTGGCACCCGGAGGAGACCGCCGCCGAGGACCCCGCCCAGCAGGCCCTCTTCGACGCCTTCGTCGAGCGGGCCCGCCGCAGGGGGGACTAGACGCCTCGGGCCATCGTCCGGATAATCGCCGGGTCACCGCCGCTGCGACCGAAGGCTGTCCGGTCGCCGGGCTGCGAGCAAGGAGCGTCGGGCGTGAACGGGCGAGCGCGACCGAAGAGGGGAGGGGAGCCGTGAGCCACGCCACCCGGTTCGGGCGGCCGCTGCCCGACGGCGGGTGCGTCGGGGTCGTGGCGACGTCCACAGCCTGGTACAACCGATCGGAGGTCCTTCGTGGCGTCGCCTGGTGGGAGGAGCGCGGGTACCGGGTCAAGCTCGGCGCGCACATCTGGGACCGCGACGACCACCACGCCGGCCATCCGAAGGATCGCGCCGCCGACCTGCTCGCGATGTTCGCCGACCCGGAGGTCGACGTCGTCCAGGCCTTCCAAGGCGGCTACACGGCGGCGCAGATGCTGCCCTACCTCGACTTCGACCTGATCGCGTCGAACCCCAAGCCGTTCGTGGGCTTCAGCGACGTCACCGCCCTGCACACGGCCCTGCTCGAGCGCAGCGGACTCGCGACGTTCTACGGCCCCGGGATGGCGGGGATGGGCGACCCCGAGCGCGGGGATTGGTCCAAGCAGCGGCTCCTGGAGGTGCTGCGCACCGGCGGGACGGGGCCGGTGCCCCCGAACCCGGACGACCCCTACGTCCGGGCGATCCGAGGCGGCCGGGTCACCGCGCCGCTCGTGGGTGGATGCCTGTGGCTCCTGCAGCACGCGATCGGCACGCCGTGGGCCCCGGATCTGGACGGCGCGATCTTCTTCTGGGAGGACGTGGACAGCCCCACCACCCACCTGGAGGCCCACCTCGTGCACCTCCAGCAAGCGGGGCTGCTCGATCGGATCGCCGGCGTCGTCGTCGGGGAGCTCGAGCGGTGCGACTGGCGCGAGGACCGCCCCGAGTGGGCCCGGATCCCCTCCGTCGAGGACCTCCTCGAGCGGTACCTCGAGCCGCTGGGGGTGCCCGTCCTGTACCGCTTGCCGCTGGGGCACGGCAAGCACCTGGCCACGATCCCGCTCGGAGTGCGGGCGACGCTCGACGCCGACGCCGGAACCTTGGCGATCGACGAACCGGGGGTCCGGACGGATGCGTAACGCTCAAGGGGGGACGATGGAAGGAGGGGCACGATGAGGGGGGTCCGGCGAACCGCGGCAGCGGCGATCGCGCTCGGCGTGATCGCCGCGTTGGTCAGCTCGGGAACGGCGCTCGCGCAGTCCCCGACCGAAAGCCCGCAGGAGAAGGTGGTCTTCGACGTCGGGGTCGACTCCGACATCACGGGCCTGAACCCGTTCAACCTCTGCTGCGGCCCGGACTACGAGTACCTCGAGCTCGTCTACGACCTCGCGATCGGCTTCAGCCGGGAGGACCTCTCCCCTGCACCGAGGATCGTCACCGAGTGGACGCCCTCCGAGGACTCGATGACCTGGACGATGAAGGTCCGCGACGACGCGACGTTCCACGACGGCACGCCGCTCACCGCCGAGGACGTGGCGTTCACGTTCACGCTGATCTCGAAGTACAAGATGCCCTTCTACAAGGACTACTTCCCCTTCGACCCCACCTTCGAGGTCCTCGACCCCACGACGGTCGTGTGGAAGAGCACGGAGCCCACCTTCGCGCCGGAGATCCCCGCGTACGCCCCGGTGCTCCCCAAGCACATCTGGGGTCGGTTCGACACCGTCGAGGGGACGCCGTCCGCGGACGAGGCGAAGGAGGTCCGGAAGGCCGTTAAGGAGTTCGAGAACAACCCGCCGATCGGGTCGGGACCGTTCCGCTTCGAGGAGTGGAAGAAGGGGCAGTTCCTGCGCTTCAGCTTCAACGACGACTGGTGGGGCGGCGACTCGAAGACCATCGACGAGGTCGTGATCCGGGTCTACGACTCGGACGAGGCGATGGTCCAGGCGCTTCGATCGGGCGAGATCGACTTCGCCGAGGGAGTTAGCCCCCCTCTGTTCAACACGCTGAAGAACGATCCGAACATCACGACCCACATCGCCGACGGCGGTTGCTGGGGCAACATCGCCTACAACTTCGGCGGACAGGGCGAGACGGCGACGAACCACCCGGCGATCAAGGACCTGCGGGTCCGTCAGGCGATCGCCCACGCGGTGAACAAGCAGGAGATCGTCGACCGGGTCTACCAGGGCACCGCGGTGGTCGGGGACTCGATCCTGATGCCGGGCAAGAACGGCTTCTGGTACACGGACATCCCGACCGAACTCGAGTACCCCTACGACCCGGCGAAGGCGAACCAGATCCTCGATGACGCCGGGTACCTCGACACCGACGGCGACGGGGTCCGCGAGATGCCCGGTGGGGGCGAGCCGCTGAACTTCGAGGTGATGACGATCACCGACGTCGAGGGATCCGTGGACACCGGTCGGCTCCTCAAGGGCTACCTCCAAGAGATCGGCATCGGCGTCAAGTTCATCACCGTCAACACGAACAAGGCCTACGACCTGTGGTACACGGGCGAGTGGGACATCTACGTGTGGGACTGGTGCCCCGACCCCGACCCCGACTTCATGCTGTCGGTGTTCACGACCGACCAGTGCCTCGGTTGGAGCGACGGCTGCTACTCGAACCCCGAGTACGACAAGCTCTACGAGGCCCAGCAGCGCGCTCTCGATCGGAACGAGCGCAAGGCCATCATCGACCAGATGCAGCTGATGATCGCCGAGCAGCTCCCGGTCATGGTCCTGAACTACTGGTCCGACCTGCAGGCCTACCGGAGCGAGTGGACCGGCTTCCGGCCCTCGCCGAACGTCGAGAACGGGCTGTTGCTGTTCGGGTACACCACCGTCGATACCTACCTCGAGCTCACGTTCGCGAGCGAGCAGGCGCCGGGAACCGGCGCGTCGCCGGGGCTTCCCGCCTGGGTCTGGATCGCGGTCGCGGGCGGGGTCGTGGTGGTGATCGGCGGGGCGATCGCCGCCCGGCGGCGTCGGGTCGAAGACGAGGCCTGAGGCGCTAGGACGACGGCAGGGTGGGGTCGCAGCGGTACCTCGTCCGCAAGGTGCTCCACGCGATCGCCACCCTGCTGTTCGTCGTGGCGTTCAACTTCTACCTGTTCCGCATCATGCCGGGCGACCCGATCACGATCCTCGCCCGCTCCCAGCACCTGTCGCGTGCCGACATCGCCGAGCAGATCGCGAACCTGGGGCTCGACAAGCCGCTGCCCCAGCAGCTCCTGATCTACCTGGGCGACACGTTCCGAGGCGAGCTCGGGGTCGACCTCCGCTCGGGGGCTCCCGTGTCGCAGCTGATCGCGGAGAGGCTGTGGCCGACGATCCTGCTGGTCGGGATATCCACGGTCCTTTCGATCGGATTCGGGCTCCTGATCGGGATCAAGGGCGCCTGGCAGCGAGGAGGGCTGTTCGACACGACGTCGCTGTACACCTCGCTCGTCTTCTACTCGATGCCCGAGGGCTGGCTGGGCATGATCCTGATCGTCCTGTTCGCCGGGCTGCTCGGGTGGTTCCCGGCCGGGCAGTACGAGAGCCCCGCGGACCTGACGGGGTTCGCCCACATCGTCGACGTGCTGAACCACCTGTTCCTGCCCTGTCTGACGCTCACCCTCGGCTACATCGGCGAGTACGCGATCGTGATGCGCTCATCGCTGCTCGAGGTGCGAGGTGAGGACTTCATCACGACGGCCAGGGCCAAGGGGGTGCCGGACCGCGACGTTCGGCGACGCCACGCCGTCCCGAACGCCCTGCTGCCGACGCTCACGCTCGTCTTCTACAGCTTCGGGTTCGTGCTCGGAGGCGCCGTCGTGATCGAGTCGGTGTTCTCCTGGCCGGGGGTCGGACGGCTCACCTACGAGGCGATCGGGGAGCTCAACTACCCGATCCTGCAGGGGGTGTTCCTGCTCTCGAGCGTGACGGTGATCCTGTTCAACCTCGCCGCCGACATCCTGTACGGCTACCTCGACCCCAGGATCCGGGAGGGCTGATGGCCATCGCGGAGCCGCCCGTCGTCCAGGCCGAGCCGCCACCGCCGCCCACGCGCCGCAGCGCCCGCGCGATCACCTGGGCCCGGCGGCGTCGAGCGGTCGCCGCCCACTGGCGCGTCTACCGGCGGAACCGCCAGGGGATGTGGGGGCTGGCGATCCTGCTGATCTTCATCGCCCTCGCCCTCGCGGCACCGCTGCTGGTTGACGAGCGGAGGCTGGAGCCGGCGTTCTCCACCGGGATCCCGTTCCAGCCGCCGAGCGCCGACGCGTGGCTCGGAACCGACAAGTTCGGTCGCTCGATGGTCGACCTGCTGGTCTACGGCGCGCGGATCTCGCTGCTCGTGGGCTTCACGGCGACGGTCGGCACGATGCTCATCGGATCGGTCGTGGGGATCGCCGCGGGATACTACGGGGGCAGGATCGACGCCCTGTTGAACGCCTTCACGAACTGGTTCCTCGTCCTGCCTTGGATCGTGCTCGCGATCGTGCTCGCCTCGTTGCTCGGAGCGACCCTGTTCAACATCATCCTCGTGATCGCGATCACGTCCTGGGCGGGCACGGCCCGGCTCGTCCGCGCCCAGACCCTCACGGTCAAGGAGCGCCCGTACGTCGAGCGAGCCCGCGCGCTCGGCGCGGGCGACTGGCACCTGATCACGCGCCACATCCTCCCGAACGTGTTCCCCGTGATCTTCGCGAACACCGTGCTCACCGTGGCGCTGTCGATCCTGTCGGAGACGACCCTGTCGATCCTCGGCCTCGGTGACCCGAACTCCGTGTCGTGGGGCGTGATCATCGAGGAGTCGTTCAGCAGCGGCGCGCTCACCGCCGGCTACTGGTGGTGGCTCATCCCACCGGGGGTGTGTATCGTCCTGGTCACGCTCGCGTTCACGATGTGCGGGTACGCTCTCGATGAGATCCTGAATCCGAGGCTCCGCGAGCGATGACGATCCTCACCACCCGGGGTCTCCGGGTAACCTACCGAACCTCGGGCGGTGACGTCCCCGCCGTGCGCGGCGTCGATCTGACGATCGGCAAGGGCGAGGTCCTCGGTCTCGCCGGTGAGTCCGGCTGCGGCAAGTCGACGATCGCCGGCGCCATCCTGCGGCTGCTGCCCGCCTCGACGAAGATCGAGGGGCAGATCCTGCTCGACGGCGAGGACGTGTTGGCGATGCGTCCCTCGCGCCTACGAGCGGTCCGTTGGACGGGCGCGTCGATCATCTTCCAGGGAGCCCTGCACGGGCTGAACCCCGTTCAGCGGGTCGGCGACCAGATCGCCGAGGCGATCACCGTGCACCGCCAGGCCTCAGAACGGGAGGCGGCGGTGCGCGTCGGTGAGCTCCTCGAGCAGGTCGGGCTGCCGTCCCGGCGGATCGCGGACTACCCGCACGAGCTCTCCGGGGGCCAGCGCCAGCGCGTGATGATCGCGATGGCTCTGGCCTGCAACCCCTCCCTCGTGATCGCCGACGAGCCGACCACCGCGCTCGACGTGATGGTGCAGGCGCAGGTCCTGCGCCTGCTGAAGGGGCTGCAGCGTGAGCTCGGGCTCGCGATGCTGTTCATCACCCACGATCTGTCCGTGCTCGTCGAGGTCTCCGATCGGCTGGCGATCATGTACGCGGGCCGCATCGTGGAGGAGGGCCCGGCCGAGGGCGTGTTCCACGATCCGCGCCACCCCTACACGCGGGCCTTGGCCGCGGCGTTCCCCGAGATCGGGGACGAGCGGTTCCGGCGGCGTCCGAGCGGCCTGGGGGGCGACCCTCCCGACCCGCAGGCGCTCCCCGCGGGCTGCACGTTCCACCCCCGCTGCCCCGACGCGTTCGACGAGTGCCGACGCGTCGATCCCACCTTGTACCCGGCGGGCGAGGGGCGGCGCGCCGCGTGCCTGCTGGTGCAGCCGACCCCGGCGGGAGCCGAGCGGGCGGGAGACGGCCAGCCGTGAGCGCGGAGGCCGTTCCCGCCAGGGACGCGACCGCCTCCGGCGAGGCGCGCGCGATCATCGAGGTCCGCGGACTCGAGGTGGGCTTCGAGGGTCGCGTGGGGGTCCTCGCGGGCCTCCTCGGCCGTCGGGGCGCGCGCGCCCGCGCCGTCGACGGCGTCGACCTCGACCTGTACGAGGGTGAGGTCCTCGCTCTGGCCGGCGAATCCGGATGCGGCAAGACGACCACCGCCCGAGCGATCATGGGGCTGCTGCGTCCGCAGGCCGGCGAGATCCGGTTCGAGGGCAGACCCCTCGGCCGGCGCCTGCGCGCGTACCGCCGCGAGGTCCAGATGGTCTTCCAGGACCCGACGGGCTCCCTCAACCCCCGCAAGACGATCTACGAGATCGTCGCCGAGGGGCTGCGGATCCACCGGATCTCCCAGGGGCCGAACGGTGAGACCGAGGAAGAGCTCGTAGCCCGGGCGCTTTCCCGGGCGGGGCTGCGCCCGCCCGAGCGCTTCTACCTCCTGTATCCGCACGAGCTGTCCGGCGGTCAGCGCCAGCGGGTCGTGATCGCCGGGGCGCTCGTGCTGGACCCGCGCGTGATCGTGGCGGACGAGCCGGTGTCGAACCTCGACGCATCGGTACGCGGCGAGATCTTGGCGCTCCTGATGAAGCTCCGCGAGGAGCTGCGGATCTCGATCCTCGTCGTGACGCACGACCTCGGCCTGGCCTGGACCGTCGCGGACCGCGTCGCGGTCATGTACCTGGGGCGGATCGTGGAGATCGGCCCGGCCGAGGAGGTCCTGCAGCGACCTCGCCACCCCTACACGCGGGCGCTGCTCGACGTGGTCCCCGAGGCGGGCGGGATCGACCGCCCGATCCTGAGCGGCGAGCCGCCCGACCCGACCCGGGTGCCGAACGGCTGCCGGTTCCACCCCCGCTGCCCGGCCGTGGCCTCGGGCCGCGCCGCGCGGCTCGGGATCGAGGAGCGCTGCCGCACGGTGCCGCTCGCGCCGCTGCCGGCCGCGCAGGACCACCTGGTCGCCTGCTATCTCGCCGAACTCGGAGAGCGGCCCTAGGACGGCCTGGGCCCGGATCGCGGCGTCGAGGAGCGGCGCCCCTCAGGCGGGCGGCGACGACGTGTCGCGATCGCCCTTGAGGACCCCCAGGATCGCCTCCATCTCGGTGTCGGACACCGCCGCGTCGGGGCGGCGAGGACCCGACCGAGCGGAGGCCAGGAGCGTCCGCAGGTTCGACTCTGCCATCTCCGCGCGAGTCTCGAGCTCGCGGACCCGCTCGGTGAGCGATCGCGCGCGCCGTTCGGCTTCGTCGCGAGCGATCTGTGCCTCGCGCGACTCCTCCCGCGCCGTGCGAAGGGAGGCGCGGAGCTGAGCGACCTCCCTGCCGAGATCGATCAGGCGATCGACGACGGCGCGACCGAAGTCCGAGTACGTCGTCGTCGCCTCCCCGCGCCCCGCCTCGGCGCGTCGCCGACGCGGGCCGCGCGGACGTCCTCGGCGCGTGATGGCCTCGGGCTCGTCGGCGGCGACCGGGCGCGCGTCGAGCAGTCGGTACGAGCCTTCGGCGGCCTCGAGCCGACGCCGGGCGATCAGCGCGCGGACGGCACGGGCCGTGCTGAGCGCGTCGGGCATCCCGATCTCACGGCCGACCTCGGCCGGGGTCACGGGCAGGATGCCGCCGACCTCGACCCGCTCGGCGACGGCCGCGAGGAACGCGTTGGCACGGCGCAGGCTCTCTTCGTTCACGGCCGCTCCATCTTCCCGCAATCATCGCGCAATGACCAGCGAGGGTTGCACCGAAGCGCGATGCGCGGCGGCGGGGGCCCCGCTAGGCTCGGGGCGATGGACGTCGCCGGATCCCCGCGCCTGCCGCTGTCGGCCGTTCGGGTCCTCGACCTGTCTCGGGTGCTCGCCGGACCCCTGTGCTCGATGGTCCTCGCCGACCTCGGGGCGGAGGTCGTCAAGATCGAACGCCCCGACGGTGGCGACGATACCCGGGGGTGGGGACCGCCGTTCGCGGGCCCGGACGCCGCGTACTTCCTGGCCCTCAACCGGAACAAGCGCTCGGTCGTCGTCGACCTCAAGACGCCGGCGGGCGTCGAGGCGATCCGGCGACTCGCGTCGGACGCGGACGTGCTCATCGAGAACTTCCGGCCGGGACTGATGGCCGAGCTCGGTCTCTCGCCGCAGGCCCTGCGCGAGGAGCATCCCCGCCTGATCACCTGCTCCCTGACCGCGTTCGGCGCGGACGTCGAGGAGGTCGCGGCTCGCCCCGGCTACGACATCATCGTCCAGGCGCTGTGCGGGCTGATGGGCGTCACCGGGCCGGCCACGGGGGAGCCGGTGAAGGTCGGCGTCGCGCTGCTCGACGTCGTCACCGGGCTCTACGCGGCCATCGGGATCCTCGCCGCGCTTCAGGAGCGCGAGCGGACCGGCCGGGGTCGCCACGTCGAGGTCGCCCTGTTCGACGCGAGCGTCGCCGCGATGGTGAACCAGGCGGCCAACGTCCTGATCGGCGACCTCGTCCCCGCTCCGATGGGCACGGCCCATCCGAACATCGTTCCCTACCAAGCGTTCCGCGCGAGCGATCGACCGTTCATCCTCGCCGCCGGCAACGATCGACTGTTCGCGCGCACCTGCGAGGTGCTCGACCGAGCCGACCTCGCCACCGACCCCCGCTTCGCGACGAACGGGGAGCGCGTGCGCCACCGCGAGGAGCTCGTCGCGATCCTCGAGCACGCGTTCGCCGCCCGCCCGGCGGCCGAGTGGCTCGCGGCCCTCGAGCGCGCCGGCGTCCCCTGCGCCCCGATCCGCCGGCTCGACGAGGTCTTCGCCGCGCCCGAGGGCGCCGCGCTCGTCGAGGAGGTGCCCGACCCGGCGCACGGAGGCGTGCTGCGGCTCATCGCCTCCCCGATCCGCATCGACGGCGCCCGGACGCCGATCCGCATGCCCCCGCCGACCCTTGGGGCCCACACCGACGAGGTGCTCGGCGGGTGAGCGCGCTCCGAGCGTGGTCGGAGGCGCTCCTGGCTCGCCGGATCCCCGACGAGGTCCTCGACGCCGCGCCGGAGCCGCCGTGGGGTTTCCCCGTCGAGACGTTCCGCCGCCGGGCGGAGCACGCGCTCCACGGGCCCGCCACCCCCACCACCCGTCGCGCGCTCGAAGCGCTGCCGGTCGGCGGCAGCGTGCTCGACGTCGGGTGCGGTGCCGGAGCCACGTCGCTGCCGCTCGCGGCCCGCGCCGGGCGGATCGTCGGGATCGACCGCGATCCCGAGATGCTCAGGGGCTTCCGGACGCTCGCGCACGAGATCGGTGCGGAGGTCGACACGATCGAAGGCGCCTGGCCGGAGGCGGCCGCGCGCGCCCCACGGGTCGACGTCGTGGTCTGCGGTCACGTCCTGTACGACACGGCGGACCTGGCCCCGTTCGTCGCAGCGCTCAACGATCGCGCGTCGCGCAGGGTCCTCGTCGAGCTGACGGCGAGCCACCCGCTCGCGTGGACGAGCGACCTGTGGGAACGCTTCCACCGGATCCGGTTGCCCGCGGGACCCACCGCGGACGACGCGCAACGGGCGCTGCGGGAACTCGGGGTACCCGTCCAGCGCGAGGACCGCGTCGAGCCGGCGCGCGGCGGGTTCGAGCGACGGGAGGACGCCGTGGCCCTGCTGCGCCGACGGCTGTGCCTCACGCCCGATCGCGACGCCGAGCTCGAGGAGGCCCTCGGCGATCGCCTCCGGCAGCGAGACGGCGCGTGGTCGGTGGGGCCCGACCGCCAGTCGGTGGCGACGCTGTGGTGGGACGTCGGGCCGGACGCGCCCGTCAGCACCCGGTGACGCAGCGGAGCTCCGCCGACACGACGCTGCGGTGCCCGCCGCCGCGACCGTCGGGCCGGATGAGCGTCACCCGAACCGGTCGCCCCCCCGGATCGAGCACCGCCCGGGCGCGATCGATCGAGGCGGCCAGCCCGGAAAGCTCCTGCGCGTCGCTCGGACGCACGCCCTGGAGCCGAAAGCGAACCCGCACCCCCGAGCCACCGACCGAGCCGACCACGGACACGACGAGGGCCCGTGCTTGGACCTGCGCCGTGGGGAAGTCACACGCGAGCGCCTCGGTCGGCTCGAGCCGTCCCGTGCCTCGCAGACGCCGCTCGTCGACGGCCACCAGCCTGATGTCCCCACCCCAGCCGGCGCGGCAGGTGCCGCCGACCCGGAACGTGTGGACCGCTTGGGCGCCGAGCCGGAGCCGCCACCTGGCGGGGGCCGGCGAGGCGACATCGGGGGGGCCCGCCGGGGCCCCGGGGTCCGTCACCCCCGGCGGGAAGGGGTCGGAGCGGGAGGCGACCCAGGCGCCCGTGCCCGCGCTCGTCGCGAGGACGAGGGTCCACACGAGCACCGTACGCAACCGGCGCATCCCAACAGCGTACCCCCCCGGGGTTCAGCGGGAGCGTCGGGCGACGTAGTCGCGCAGCACGAAGTCCCCAACACGATCGTCGTCGAGAAGGAAGACCCGTCCGCGGGTCAGCCGCGCGAGCCGGTCCATGAACCGGGTGAGCCCCTCGGAGTCCTCCAGCATGAAGACGTTCAGCACGACGCCCGAACGCGCGAGCCGGACGGCCTCGACGAGCGTCCGCCGGATCGTCTCGGGCTCCGGCGGCCAGGCGAAATAGGCCTCGCCGTCCTCGAGGTGCGCCGTCGGCTCGCCGTCGGTCACCATGATCACCTGCCGTTCGGCCCGTGGGTGCTCCGCCAGCAAGCGCCCCGCCAGCAGGAACGCGTGCTGCATGTTCGTGCCGTACGTGCGCTCGATCCCGGGCGCGGCGAGGTCCTCGAGGCGCAGGCGACGCGCGTAGTCGCTGAACCCGATCAGGTGCAGCGTGTCGTGCGGATAGCGGCTCTCGATCAGCGTGTGCAGGGCGAGGGCCATCCGCTTCGCATGCACGAGATGGCCGCGCAGCGGCATCGAGAACGACAGGTCCAACAACAGCGCGGTCGCGGTCTCGACGCGCCGTTCGACCTCGACGAGCTCGAGGTCCTCGGCGGCGATCCGCACGGGACCGCCCGTCGGGCCGCCTCGCATGACCGCGTTGAACACGGTCCGCTGCGCGGCGATCCGGCCCTCGTCGCCGAAGGCCCACGGCCGGGTCGCGCCCGTGGCCTCGCCCGAGCCACCCGGGTCCCGCGCGTCGTGCGCCCCTTCGGAACGGCCGCGCAGCCGCTCGAAGACGCGAGCGAGCGCTCGCTCGCCAAGCATGCGGGCGCCGCGCGGCGTGAGCTCGAGTCGCCCCGCCCGACGTTCCGCGAACCCGATGCGCTCCAGGGCGCGCTCCACCTCCCGCAGCCGCCGCAGATCCGTGACGGCCACCTCGCCGAGCGCGCGCCGCAGCGCCTCCTCGTCGACGTCGGCGAGCGTCGCGCCGGGGTGGGCCCCCTCGAGCGCCCGATCGAGCTCCTCGAGCTCGGCCCGCTCCTCGATCGCGCTGAGCGTCGCCTCCAGCGGCAACGCTCGCTCGCCCGCCGCCGGGACGGCGGTCCCCCAGGGGAGCTCCGGGAAGTTCGAGGCCAGGTTGGCCGTGAGCCGGGCGACCTCGAACGCGAGATCGAGGTCCTGCAGCACCGACTCGGCGAGGGCGCGCAGCTCCGCCCGGCGCTCCTCGTCGAGCGACGCGAGCAGCCGCGACATCGCAACCGCTCGACGGGCCAGCCCTTCGA
This sequence comes from Actinomycetota bacterium, assembly GCA_026003015.1. Lineage (GTDB taxonomy): Bacteria > Actinomycetota > UBA4738 > UBA4738 > HRBIN12 > BPGL01. Next base: position 1,381,986 of record BPGL01000001.1, read on the forward strand.
GGAGCTGGTCGAGCGTGCTCGGACGATCGGGGAACAGGTCGCCGTGGCGCTCCATGAACCGCTCGAACGCCTCCCGGGGGTCCTCGCCGCGCGCCCGTCGCTCGAGGAGGTCGTTGAGCTCCGCGAGGACGTCCTTCAAGCGCGCGAGCGCCTCCGGACCCATGGCGCGCAGGCCCTCCGCGATCCGACCGACGGCCGAGCCGAGCACCTCGCGGGCGAGCTCGGCCATGAGCTCCTCGAAGGCCCGCCGCGCGCCCGGATCGGTGAAACCGTAGGCCCGGAGCTCGCGGATCCGACCCGCGACGTCGGGCCGCAGCGCGCCGAGGAAGAGCTCTCGAGCCCGAGCGTCCTGCGAGGGGTCGAGCGCGAGCGCGGCCCGCTCGCGCTCGAGGATGCCGTCGAGCCGCTCGCGGATCCGCTCCAACGGCCCCTCGAGGTTCAGGCCGTCGCTCGAGCCCAGTCGCTCCCGCAGGCGCCGACGCAGCTCGTCGAGCCCGCGAGCGCGCCCACGGATCCCCCGCCGCAGGAGTCGGCGCACCGCCTCGTCGAGCCGCTCGCCCATGAGCACGTCGTCGGCGAGCTCGTCGAGGAGCCCTCCGACGTCGACGTCGGGACCGAAGGGATCCTGCGTGCCGTCCCAGCGCACGTACCGGGCGATCGAGGCCACGCCTCCAGCCTAGGGGCCCCGCGGTGAAGCGCGTCAGCCGAGGCCGAGGCCGGTCATCATCGCCCGCAGCGACAGGCCGAACGCGATGAACGCCGCGAAGGCGAACCAGACGTGCGGGGGGAACGGCCGGGCGCCACGCCTCACCCGCATCCCCTCGCGGGCGAGGCCGTGGGCGACCGCGAGCACGAGGAGCGGACCCAGGCCGTAGACGATGTGCAGCCACGTCGTCGGCCGCCGACCGAGGAGCAAGAGCGCGACGCCGACCAGCGCCTGGGCGCCGGCCACGACCTGAGCGGTCGCCAGCCAGGTCCAGTAGCGGTCGCCGGGCCCGCGGCGCACGATCGCCGCGCCGAGGGGCCACAACCACCCGAGCGCGAAGATCGCGACGACGGCGAAGCCTGCGACGGTGTGGATCTCGGCCACGGCGCGAACCTCACCCGGCCTCGGCTCGGCGCCCGTAGACGCTCGCGGTCGGGCCGGTCTCCTTGTTCAGCCGGCGGGTCAGGTACAGGCCCTCCAGCGCGAACTCGACGGCGCTCGCCGCAGCGCCGGAGCTGTCCGCCTCGACGTTCAGACGCTCGAGGAGCTTCGCGAGCCCGGGAAGCTCGCCGATCCCGCCGAGCAGGGTCGAGGCGGCGGTGAGCTCGCTCGTCTCGACGACGAGCCCGCCGTCGAACCGCTCGAGCAGCGGGGCGAAGTCGTAGCCGGCCAGTCGACGCTGGAACACCTCGAGCTCGGCGCTGCGACGAGCCCGCTCGAGGATCGCCCGCTCACGTCCCTCCTCGATCGTCTCGAACTCGAGGCGCCCGAGCGAGGCGTCGAGCACGGCGTCCAGGTCGACGGGGCGCGGGACGGCCTCCGGCTCGTCGAGGCGGGCCGCGCGACGGACCGCGGCCGCGGCGAGCGTCTCCAGGTTGCCGATGGAATACCGAACGCTCACCCCGCTGCGGTGATCCACGTGCGGCGAGCGTCGCAGCTCCTGGGACAGCGCCCCGATCACCTCGCGCAGGAAGACGGGGATCCGCACGGGCACGTCGGAGGCCGGGATCCTCGCCTCCTGGTCCATGATGAGGAGTTCCTCGTCGAGGCTCACGGGGTAGTGCGTGCGCACCTGGGTGCCGAACCGGTCCTTGAGCGGGGAGACGATCCGACCTCGGTGGGTGTAGTCATCGGGGTTGGCCGTCGCAACGAGCAGCAGGTCGAGGGGAAGGCGGACCCGGTGGCCGCGGATCTGGACGTCGCGCTCCTCCAAGATGTTGAACAGCGCGACCTGGATCCGCTCCGGCAGATCGGGCAGCTCGTTGATCGCCACGATCCCTCGGTTCGTCCGCGGGATCAAGCCGTAGTGGATCGTGAGCTCATCGCTGAGGTAGCGGCCCTCCGCGACGCGGATCGGGTCGACGTCACCGATCAGGTCGCCGACGCTCGTGTCGGGGGTCGCGAGCTTCTCCGCGTACCGAGCGCGGCGATCCACCCACTCGACGGGCGCGGCATCACCCAGCTCCGCGATCAACGCCCGGCAGCGCGCGCAGATCGGGCGGTAGGGGTGGTCGTTGATCTCACAGCCCGCGACGATCGGAGCCTCCTCGTCGAGCAGCTCGGCCAGCGCCCGGACGAGGCGCGTCTTGGCCTGGCCCCGCTCCCCCAACAGGATCAGGTCGTGGCCGGCGAGGATCGCGCGCTCCACGGCCGGGACGACGGAGTGGTCGAACCCCACGACGCCGGGGAACACCGGGCGGCCCGATCGCAGGCGCTCGAGCAGGTTCGCGCGAAGCTCGTCCTTGACGGAGCGATCGGGGTAGCCGGCGCCGCGGAGCGCTGCGATCGTCGAGGGACGTGCGGGCGTGTCCACCGCCTCCAGCCTACGAGGCTCGGGAGCCTCCGCCCGCTACAGACGAGCGACCAGCACCCCCAGGGCGAGGAGCGGCACGGCCACGGACAGCGCGCGCAGCGCCCGCTCCGGGGCGTCGCGGAGGTCGTTGGCCGACAACGGCCGCTCGGTACCGTCGCGCAGCCGAAGACGTCCCTCGACCCCCTCGACGCGACGCCGCAGCATCCGGACCGGGGTCGACAGCCGGCGCTGAGCGATCGAGAGGGCCACGCAGCCGCCGGCGACGAGGACGCTGGCGGCGCCGAGGCGCCCTCCTTGGGCGAACGCGCCCGTGAGCACGGGGAACCCTCCCCACGCGAGGGCGAACCAGGTGTCCGAGTGGAACCGACCCCCGAGGAGCTCGAGGTTGTAGGCGACGACGAGGAACCCGCCGACCGCGATGAAGGCCGACAGCCAGGGGGAGACCTCGAGCGCACCGTGCACGCCGAGCGCGACCGCGCCCGCGAGCCCGATAACGGCGAGACCGACGAGCACCGATCCGGGGATCTGCGTGCGAAGCGGCCGCCCGCGGAGCTCATCGAGCGCATGCGCCGCGATCCCGAGCGCGAGGAAGAAGGCCACGAGCGTCTCGGCGAGCCACCCGAGATCGACCGCCGGCGCCGTGGCGGCGCCGAACACGACGTACGACAGGTGCCACAGCGTGTAGGGCGGATGCAGCAGAGACCAGTAGTCCCGCCAACCGCCAGGGGCCAGGGCGTAGAAGGCGGGTCGCTCCTCGCGCGGCGCTCTCGCCGTCCCCTCGCTCACCGCCGACGCCCCCACACGACGACGGCGGCCCCGTTGCTGAGCCGGCGAGCACGGACCTCGGCCAGCCCCGCGTCGCGCCACCAACCGAGGAGGATCGCCTGCGGATTCGCTCGCTCGAACGCCTCGATCGACGGCCCGAGGAACCGCCCCGTCGTCTCCCACGCGGGCGAGACGAGCCGACCCGCGAGCGGCATCACGCGTCGCGTGTAGACGCGCCAGAGCCACCGGGCCCACGCCGCCGGCGGCACGGCGAACTCCAGCGATGCCACGACGCCGCCCGGACGGACGACTCGGACGAGCTCTCGGATCGTGGCCGCCGGATCGTCCACGTAGCGCAGGAGGTAGGTGACGGTGAGGGCGTCGAAGGCACCGTCGGTGAACGGCAACGCCTCGGCGACGCCGAGGACCGGCACCACGCGGTCCGCGAGCCCACGGCGTTCCGTGACCCGTCGCCCCGCCAGGACCATCGGCTCGCTGGGGTCGAGCCCGACGACCCGGGCCCCACGGCCCGCCAGCTCCCGTGCCACCAGACCGGTCCCGCTCGCGACGTCGAGCACCGACAGGCCCTCGATCGGCTCGAGACGTCGAACGAGGAACCGCCGCCACCGCACGTCCTGGCCGAAGGACAGCGCCGCCCCCATCCATCCGTACTCGGGTGCGATGCCGGCGAACAAGCGACGAGCGTGGCGCGCGCGATCGGAATCGATCGCGCTCATCGGCGGGCACCGAGCAGGTCCGGGAGCTGGGCGATCGAGTCGAGCACGTGATCGGGCGTGCCGCGCGCAAGATCGTCCTCGCGGAACTTGCCCGTGCGAACGAGCACGCCGGTGATCCCCACGGCCTGGGCGCCGAGCACGTCGACCCCGATGTCGTCGCCCACCATGAGCGCGCGCTCGGGCGGGGCTCCCAGCAGGTCGAGGACCGAGGCGAAGAACGCCGGCTCGGGCTTGCCGCACACGGTCGCTTCCACCCCGGCCGCCTCCTCGAGCCCGCGCAGGTAGGCGCCCGCGTCGAGCTGGAGCCCCTCGGTCGTCCGCCAGTATCGGTTGCGGTGCATGCCGACGAGCACCGCGCCCTCGATGAGACGCTGGAACACGCGGTTGATCGCCGCGTACGAGAACGCGTCACAAGCGCCTCCCAGCACGACGACGTCGGCCTCCTCGATCGGACCGAGCCGGACGCCCTCGAGATCGGGCCTCGGATCGCCGTCGGACAGGACGTACACGGTTGCGCCGGAGTGGTGCGTGCGCAGGTAGGCAGCCGTAGCCACGACCGCGGTGACCACCTCCTCGTCGCGAACGTCGAAACCCGCCTCACGGAGGGTCGCCGCGAGCGCCGCGCGCGCATGCGTCGTCGTGTTCGTGATCAGTCGGAACGGGATCCGCTCGGAGCGAAGCCACGCAAGCGCCTCGGCCGCCCCGGGGATCGGCTCCCACGAGACCGTGAGGACGCCGTCGATATCGAGCAGGACGCCATCGGGCCGCATCCTGGTCGAAGTCTAGGGCCTGGGTGCGAGGCGGCGACCGGACGGCTCAGCGGGGCAGACGGATGCCCGTCGCGCGGCGCGCCTCCTCCACCGCGGAGCGAACCCGCGCCCCCCGGCTGCGCAGCCGCCACTCGTGGTAGGGAGCGACGTAGCGGTAGCGCGAGGGGAGCGCCGGCCGCGCGAGGCGCAGCGCCGAGAACGTCCCGCGCGCCAGCGCCCGGCCCAAGCGCCCCGGTCGAAGGCCGTACTGGTCGGCGATCTCGGGCGGGAGGGTCGAGAAGGCCAGCCGGGCGACGACCGGCAGCACCGGTCGCCACTCGGCCTCGCGCGGCGGGTCGAGGAACAGGCGGGCCACGGTCCGAGCGGCGTCGGTAACGAGCAAGTCACCTCGAGCCTGCACCTCGGCGAGCCAGGCCCGAAGATCCTCCACCGTCGGCGGGATGATCGAGCGGGGCACCATGCACAGCTCGGCCGCGAGCATCTGCTCCTCGTGGAACCGCTGACGATCGCGATCGTCGAGCGCGCCGACCGTCAACGCCTCGTAGAGGAGCGCGCTGTCGACCAGACACGCGTGCACGTAGAGCAGGAGCTCGGGGTCGAGCGCGTCGTACCGACGCCCCGTCACCGGGTCGATCCCGTGGATCCGAGCATGGATCTCGTTGATCCGCTCGGCGGCGGCGTGAGCTTCCCGCTTCGTGCCGAACGTGAGCGTGTAGGTGAGGATCAGCGTTCGCTGCAAGCGCTTCCAAGGGTTCCGCTCGTACATCCCCGTTTGGTTCGCCCCGGCGATCACGAGCGGGTGGGCGGCATGCATGAGCAGCGCGCGAGCCCCGCCGAACAGCACCGTGACCTCGCGGTGGACGCGCCAGCTCACGCTGTCCGGGCCGAAGTAGCCGAGGTCCTCGTCTCGGGTGATCGAGCGGGCCATCGCATCGATGCTACCTACGGGCGAGCGCTCCGCCCGCCTCGTGGACGGCGCGGGCAGGAGCGGGCACGATGGCAGGTGATGGCCCCGATCCTTGCCGTCCTCCTGGTCGCGATCGCGATCGGCCTGCTCCTGGGCGGCCGCCTGCGTCGGTTCGACGACGTCCGCCTGCACTGGTGGGGACTCGCGATCGCAGGCCTCCTCCTTCAGGCCGTCCCGACGCCGACGGTGCCCGGGGTCTCGGCGCGGCTGTCCGCGACGGCCTTCCTCGTCGTCTCCTACGGGCTCCTGCTCGTGTTCCTCGGCGTGAATCGGTGGGTGCCGGCCGCACCGCTGATGGCGGTCGGCCTCGCGTTGAACCTCACGGTCGTCGCGGCGAACGCCGGCATGCCCGTGAGCCCCGAGGCCATAGAACGTGCGGGCGGCCCGGCGGAGGCGGTGGTCTCCGCCGGAGGCACGAAGCATCACCTGATGACCGAGGAGGATGTGCTCACGCCGCTCGGGGACGTGATCCCGCTGCCCCAGCCGATCGGGATCGTGGTGTCGATCGGCGACATCGCCCTGTACCTCGGGACGGCGTGGTTCGTCGTCCAGATCATGCGGGGACGGAGTCGCGAGAACCCCCGCCCTCTCGCGCTGTGGCCCCTGGCCTACCGCGGGAGCCATGCCCCTGCCCATTGGCGCCTGCCGGCGCGCCGCCGAGCGACTCGGCGTGCTGGAGCAGCGCCACCGGGAAGCGAACCTCGATAACCGTGCCGTTGCCCGGCGCGCTCGTCACGTGGAAGGTGCCGCCGCCGACCTGCGCGCGTTCACGCATCATCGCCATCCCGTAGTGCCCTTCGGGACCGGGGGCGGCGGGATCGAACCCCCGCCCGTTGTCACGCAGACGAAGGACGATGTGGTCATCCTCCTCGCGCACCGTGATCCACACATCGGTCGCTCGGGCATGCTTGAGGGCGTTCATGACGCCCTCCCGGCTGACGTGGTAGAGCAGCAACGCGATCGGAGCGGGCAGCTCGATGTCCGCGATGTCGAGGTGGAAGGCGACCCCTGCGTCACGCCCCACCTCGTCGACGAAGGACTCGAGCGCCTCCGCGAGACCCCGCGCGCCGAGCGGCGAACGATGCAGGTCGCGGATCAGCGCTCGGATGCGATCCGACGTCTCCTGCTTGGAGTCCTTGATCTTGGCAAGCTGCCGGTCGAGCTCGGCAAGATCCCCTTTGTCGAGAAGCTTCTTGGCGATGTCAACCTGCAGGGAGAGACGGAACAGGACCTGGGCGAGGTCGTCGTGGAGGTAGCCCGCGATCTGGAGACGTTCGTCCGCCCGCTCCTGCGCCATCGTGTTGGAGAGCTGCCGTAGCACCTGCTCGCGTTCCTGCAGCTCCTTGTGAGCCTCCTCCAACGCCTTGGAGCGGAAGAACATCTGCCGTGCCAACATCAGCGGGGCCAGGAAGACAGGTAGCGTCCAAATCCCGACGTCTCGGTAGAAGACGGCTAGGGTCAGGCCCAGCAGCCCCAAACTCAGATAGCTGACAAGGAACTCTCCCAGCCGTCCAATCCGGAGCTCCCGGATCACCCGGAGCGGCGACACACGCAGCTTCAGGCTCATGAACGCGGTCACGATGCCGCTGTTCACGACGTAGTCCACAAGCGCAGCGCAAGAAGCTCCGAGGATCAATCTCCATGTAGGTGACGTGGTCAGATCGGCCAGTTGATGGAAGGTGGCACTAGCTGCCACGACCGAGAGGGCGACCTGTGCGCGGTTGAAGATGGCAACGAGGACGCCGACCTCTCTACGAATCTCGCGGGGATCTGAGGTGCCCAGGAAGGTAATGAGACCCGCAATCCCAGGTGGGTATGAGATCGCGACCATCACGAGGATCGGGAAGCCCACGCTGATGGTCAGCCCACGCCACGCTGGTACCGGGAGGAGCTCGACCCCCGCAACCAGGACTGCCCAGAGCAGCCACCACGGGGATCCCCCCTCCCACTCGCGTACGACCAGATAGCCAATGAGCACAACAGCAGGAACCGCAACGAGAACCTCGAAGAGCAGCATCTGCCAGGGCGGGGCAGCCCCTTGATACCGCGCGCCGGATTCACGCTCCACGCCACCATGATGACCCCACCAGGCGAAGGTTCAAAGTGGGCCTGGCGCCCGACATGACGTTCTGAGAGGGTACGGCAATCGCAGTACGCCGATACTCCCCTTGTCCCCCAGGTGGGGGTCCCCCGATATTCCAGGAACGTCCCCCAGGTGGGGAGTTGTTCGTGGCAAGTGGAGGAGGGTGCAGCATGAAGGCTCTGCGCCGTGTCCTGATCGCTCTGAGCTCCCTCGCCGCCCTGGCTCTCGCCGGCGGTGCGCACTGGAAGGTCCCGGGCTAGGCGACCAAAGTCCGGCAAACGGCCCCTGGGCTCCAGGGGCCGTTTGCCGTAGTGCCCGCGGATGTCTCGCTATCTCTCAGTGAGTCCGCTGGTCCCGGTGAGTCGCCGGGATTCGGAGGCTGACGGTAGTACCCCCGCCCCATTCTGCTATCAATCACAAGCGAGCCGCCTCCTGACACCGCCCGCTCACGCATGAGCTCAAGTCCGAAGTGGGCTTCGGAGTCGACACCCGAGGGGTCGAACCCGATACCGTCGTCGGCAACCATGAGATATAGGCTCTCGTCCGCCGAGTACAGACGCACCAGGATCCGTTTAGCTCGCGCGTAGCGGGCAGCGTTCGACATCGCTTCGCGCGCCACGAGGTAGGCAACAAGTTCGGCGGCTGGAGACGCCTTGCTATCCTCAAGCTCCAGCTCGAAGGGAACGCCTGACGAGGATGTGAGCTCCTCTGCAAGAGCGCGCAACGTCGCGACAAGCCCATCGCTGCCGAGGGATGAGCGACGCAGGCCACCGATAACCTCCCGAATCGCCGTCTGCGCGGATTCAGTTGCGCGGAGGAGCTGCGGGACATCCTCGTCCAGCTCGAGCAGCCGGCCTTGCTCGAGGTCTTGTCTTACAACCTGGCCCATCAGATGAACCTGAAAGAGAGCGGGAAGTACCTCATCGTGGAGTTCAGCGGCCAATAGTCGCCGCTCCTCTGCCCGCTCTCTCGCCACCTGCTCGGTCGCAGTTGCGATCACTCGGGTTTTCCGCTCCACCTCCTTGGCCGCCTCGTGCAGCCCGCGAGCTTGCTCGTGAACCATCCATGCCAGCACGAGCGCGCCACCAAGGGCCAAGAGAGGGAGGAAGCCACCCGCACGATAGGTGAGAGCCATGACTGGCGCCAGCAGTCCCAGTGAGCAGTAGACCAAGATGGCGCGCTTGGGATCTGGCCCCAAGGCGCGTCGGAAAACTTCACTGGGCCTACTGCGGTGCAAGACCGAAACGGGAAGCAAGACCAGGAGGAGATTCACGACCACATCGACAGTCGCTGCTGCCGACGCGGCCACCACGACAGCCGGCCACTGAAACGATGACACTGAGAACTCTCGGAAGACCAGGCCAGCGCATAGGACGCTGACTCCAACTTCCGCACGGTTGAAGAGAGAACGGGACCAGGGCACGCTGGTTCGGAAATCGGCCGACCCAGCGAAAGCGACTAACGAAGCCTGCCACGGCGGGAACACCATTGCGGCCGCCAATGCCACCGGGAACGACATCGCGAACGTGAAATCGCTCCACAACCTAAGGCGCAGCCCGTCAGACGCAAGCGTGAGTGCAAGCCAACCCGCCAGTTCAAGGATGCGCCTTCCCCCAACCGAGTTCGTATCCTGCGCGAAGGACCCCATGAGCCCCACGTAAGCAACCGCCACGATCCAGCAGTACGCGCTTACAACTCGCGGGTCCTGGGCACCCCTGGACGCGCGAGCCCGTGCCCCGGCCCCCTCCGCTGTGATGCTGCTCGACGTCTTCCCGCCCATGGCCTCCCCCCTGACCCATGGCCTCCCCATCAACGCACGCGGGCGGCGATGTTCTAGTCCACATCCGACGACCAGGGCAAGAGTGACAACTTCGCGGCCGAAGCATCGCTACCATCGATCGCATGAAGCCGCGCGTGCTCGTGGTTGAGGACGAGGCGAGCATCGCTGAACCCCTCGCGGAGCACCTCCAGCGCGAGGGGTTCGATCCCAAGATCGCGGGAACGATCGCCGACGCGAGGCAGGCGATGGCTCGCGATCAGCCCGACCTGATCCTCCTCGACGTGATGCTTCCCGACGGCGACGGACGTGATCTGTGCCGCGAAGTTCGCAAGGCATCGGACGTCCCGATCATCATGTTGACCGCGAGGGGCGAGGAGGTCGACCGTATCGTCGGGCTCGAGCTGGGCGCGGACGACTACGTCGTGAAGCCGTTCAGCGCAGCGGAGCTCGTCGCGAGGATGCGCGCCATCCTCCGTCGAGGACGCACGGGGACGAGGGGCGGCGCGATCTCGGTCGGGGCAATCACGCTCGACCCGGCGTCGCGCCGTGTCACGAAGGACGGCGTTCCGATCGACCTCGCCGCCAAGGAGTTCGACCTCCTCCACCTGTTGATGGAGAACGCGGGCGCCGTGCTTCGACGTGAGGAGATCATGGACCGGGTCTGGGACCCGCACTGGTTCGGGCCGACGAAGACCCTCGACGTCCACATCTCCTGGCTGCGCAAGAAGCTCGAGGACGACCCCTCGTCGCCGACCTACATCACGACGATCCGCGGCGTCGGGTTCCGCTTCGCCTCCGCCGACGAGGTCGCGGGCGCCGATCGTGCGCCCGACGCGCGATGACGCTCCGCACGAGGCTCACCCTCGCCTTCGTCTACATCCTCGCCACCATCATCGTCGCGCTCACGATCCCGCTCGCGATCAACCTCTCGAGGCGGGCAACGGCCGAGTTCGAGCGCGACACCCTGATCGTCGCGCAAACCCTGGCGGCGGTCCTCAACGCCGAAGACCTCGCCTCGCGGCGGGAGGTGCGTCGGGTGGTCCGTTCGAGCATCGCCGGCGAGCTCACAGATTCGATCGAGCGCATCGTTATCGTCGATGCCGGGGGAGGCGTCCTGTGGGACAGCGACGGCGAGGAGCCGATCGGCAGCGACTTCGCCACCGCCGCCCGTCCCGAGGTCCGAAGCGCGCTGCTCGATGGCCTGCCGACCGCGACGGTCCGGTTCAGCGAGGAGGAGGGTCGAGACATCATGGTCGCGGCCGCTCCGATCATCGATCAAACGATCGTCGGCGCCGTCCGGCTCACCCGCCGCATCGACGACGTCGGCGACGCGATCCGCCGCACGACCCTCGGCCTCATCGTCATCGGCGGAGCCGGCCTGCTCGCGGGCGTCGTGATCGCGTTCGCCCTCGCCGGCTCGCTCGCCCGTCCGATCCAGCAGCTGGCCGGCGCTGCCCGACGGCTCGGTGCCGGCGACCTGCGCGCGCGGGCGGGCGAGGTCCCCGGCACGAGCGAGATCACCGCGCTCGCCCGCTCCTTCGACGAGATGGCCGATCGTGTGGAGCGCACGGTGCGTGCCCAGCGCGAGTTCGTGGCCAACGCCTCGCACCAGCTCCGAACGCCGCTCACGGGGCTCAAGCTCCAACTCGAGTCCGCGATCGCCGACTCGGCCGACCCCGCGGTGCGCGAGCGACTCCAGGCGGCCGATCGCGAGGTCGACCGGCTGGCGCAGATCGTGGAGCGCCTCCTCGCCGCTGCCCGCGAGGTCGAGGAGGGAGTCGCCACACATGCCGACCTCGGACGGACGGCGCGTGAGGCGGCCGACCGGTGGGCCGAACGGGCGGGGCGCGTGAACGCCGTGATCACCGTGGCCGGCCTGCCCGGTGACGGGCCGCACGCGATCGCGAACCCGGCCGACCTCGACCAGATCCTCGACAACCTGATCGACAACGCGATCGCCCACGGGGCGTCGCCGGTGGAGCTCAGCGCGGGCGTCGATGATCGACGAGTTGCCTGGGTGTCGGTCCGCGATCACGGTCCGGGCATCCCCGAAGACGACCGGGAGCGCGTGACCGAACGCTTCTACCGGGGCCGTGGGGCCGGCCCCGGTGGCTCCGGCCTCGGCCTGGCGATCGCCCGCGAGCTCACCGAGAAGTGGGGTGGGTCGCTGGCGATCGAGCAGCCCGACGGCGGCGGCACGCGCATCGTCGTACGGCTCCGACCGGCCCCCGCCTCCCCCGCCTCTTAACCTGCGCTTACCGTGACCGAGCGTAGGCTGCGAGCATGCCTCGAGCCCTGCGCGCGTTCCTGTGGGGGTTCCTCGGCGTCCTGCTCGCCGCGCTGCTGTCCCTCGGCGCCTACGCGATCGCCGGCCGGAGCATCGGAGAGCCCGTGACCCCACCCCGCGTGCCCGCCGCGAACCCCGAGCGGCAACCCGGCGGTCAGGCGTCGGCCACGCCGACCGGGGAGGTCGACCGCAGCCGCTCCGGCTCGCCCGAGCCCCAGGCGAGCCCAACCGACGACGACCGCGACGACGAGAAGGCATCGGACGACGACGGCTCCGACGACCGCGGCGGCCATGGCTCAGACGACCGGGGCGGCGAGGGCTCAGACGACGACTCCGACCGCGAGGGTCCCGACGACGACTGATCGCCGGAGCCGTGAGAACATAGGCCCGATGTCCGACCACGAGCGGCGACATCGGCGCCGGCAGACCTGGGGCGACGAGCCGGAAGAGCGTGATGCCTCGGCGGTCTACGAGGCGTTCGCGGCCGATGAGCGCGTTCAGCGAGCCTGGCACGACGCGACGCCGATCGCGCCCTTCAAGGTCGTGTGGCGGTTCCTGTCCCGGAACACCCGGCGGATCGCGGTCACGATCGCCGGGGCCGCGGTCCTGCTCGCCGGCGTCGCGTTGCTCGTGCTGCCCGGGCCGGGATGGCTCCTCATCTTCATCGGGTTGGGGATCCTGTCGACGGAGTACGTGTGGGCCCAGCGTCTGCTCAACGAGGCGAAACGCCGAGCCGAGCAGGCCAAAGACGCCGTCTTGAGGAAGAACCGCACGGGCGGCGAGGGCGCTCCCGCGGACGGGAGTTCGGCGCAGGACCCCGACGCGGGCTGACGGTGACCGTCGGCCGGATCCTGATCGGCACCTCCTCGTGGACCGATCCGACCCTCGTGAAGGAGGGCGGCTTCTACCCACCCGAGGTGAAGACCGCCGAGCAGCGTCTGCGCTTCTATGCGTCGCGCTTCCCCATCGTCGAGGTCGACTCGACCTACTACTTTCCGCCGAGCGAGCGCAACGCGGTGCTGTGGATCGAGCGGACCCCGACGGGATTCACCTTCAACATCAAGGCCTACTCGCTGCTCACGAACCACCCGACGCGGCCCGACTCGCTGTACCGCGACCTGCAGGACGCGATCCCGCCCGAGCACCGGGACAAGCGCTTCGTCTACCGGGCGCAGCTGCCGGCCAGCGCGGTCGAGGAGGTCTGGGAGCGGTTCCGGCTCGCGTTGTTCCCGTTGCACTCCGCGGGCAAGCTCGGCGCGGTGCTCTTCCAGTTCCCCCAGTGGTTCACGATCTCGCGAAGCGCGAAGGCCTACATCGAGGAGTGCGTGGAGCGCCTGCCCGACTACCGCGTGGCGGTGGAGTTCCGCAGCGAGACCTGGATGAGCGATCGCAACCGCGACGAGACGCTCGCGTTCCTCGAACAGCGTCGGATCCCGTTCGTGTGCGTCGACATGCCTCAGGGGTTCGCCTCGAGCGTGCCACCGATCGCCGCCGTCACCGCGGAGGACCTCGCGATGGTTCGGTTCCATGGGCGCAACCGCGCCGCATGGGAGACGAAGAGCGAGACCGCGAGCGAGCGCTTCCGCTACGACTACGCTAAGGAGGAGCTCCAGGAGTGGGTGCCGAAGATCCGCACCCTCGCGGAGCGGGCCCGCGAGACCCACGTCCTGATGAACAACTGCTACCGCGACTTCGCCGTGCGCAACGCCCGTGAGCTCGGCGACCTCCTCGACCTGCGGGTCGGCTGAGGCCGGCCCGCGAGCGAGCGCGGGTAGGCTCGGATGCTCGTGGACACCCACCGGTACCGGATCGGAACCATCGGCGGGATCCCGCTGTACGTGGGCAGCTCGTGGCCGCTGATCGCGGGCCTGTACCTGTACCTGCAGTTCCTCCGCCTGCAGGGGAGCGCCGACTCGGGGCTCGAGGCGGCGGGGTTCGCGCTGGTCGGGGCCGTGCTGTTCTTCGGCAGCGTGCTCGTCCACGAGGGGGCGCACGCAGCCGTGGCCCGCGCGCTGGGGATCCCCGTCGCCGGGATCACGCTCGTGTTCTGGGGCGGCGCGACCGAGGCGCGGGCCGACGTCCGGGGTCCGCTCGGGGAGTTCCTCGTCTCGGCCGTCGGACCTGCGAGCACGCTGCTGCTCGCCGCCGCGTTCCGCCTCGTCGCAGGGGAGCTTTCAGGGACGATGGGCGAGATCGTGCGGGATCTGGCGGCGCTGAACGTGCTGTTCGCGATCCTCAACGCGCTGCCGGGGTTCCCGCTGGACGGCGGCCGGATGCTGCTCGCGCTCGCCTGGGGTTTGAGCGGCAGCCGTGGGTCCGCCCTGCGGGTGGCGGGGTGGGTCGGCGTCGGGCTCGGGGCGGCGTGCGGCGCGGGCGCGGTGTGGGCCTTCACGAACCGCACCGGCCTGTGGTTCATCCTCGCCTACCTGGCTTTCTTGCTGATCGCGACCGGGCGCCAGATGGACGGGCGGGTCGCGCTCGCCGATCGTCTCCGCGCCGGCACGGTGGCCGACGCCATGGCGCCGCCGTCGCCGGCGATCCCGGCGTCGATGTCGCTGTCGGAGGCCCTCGATCGTCACCTGCGGGCCGAGCGCGACCGGTCCTTCCCGGTCGTGGACGACGGGCGGGTGATCGGCACGGTCTCGCTCGCCTCCGCGCGCCGTGCCGGCGCGCGCAACCCCCTGCGCCCGGTGCGCGACGGCCTCGTGCCACTGCGCGAGCTCGTCGTCGTCTCGCCGGAGGAGCCCCTGGACCGCGCCCTCGAGTGGATCGGCGGCCGCGAGGCGCTCGTCCTTCGCGACGGCGTCCTCGTCGGGCGCCTCGCGGCCGCCGACGTCCAGCGCTGGTACCGACGGCGCTTCGAGCCGACCGACCGGACCCAGGCCGGCCCGCCGGTGCCCCCCCGCCCCGACGGCTGAGGGTGGAAGGGCGTGTCCCGGCAGGCCGCTAGCATCAGCGCGGTGACCGCCCCCCTCTCCCCCGACCCCGCCCAGGCCCAGGTGCTCGAGCACACCGGCGGTCCGCTCCTCGTGACCGGCGGCCCCGGAACGGGCAAGACAGCCGTGCTCCTCGAGCGGTTCGCCCGGCTCGTGGAGGACGCCGACGACCCCGAACGGGTGGTGCTCGTCGTGGGCTCGATCCACGCCCGTGACGAGGCCCGAGCTCGGCTCCTTGCTCGCCTTGCCGGCTCCCTGCCCGGCCTGCAGGTCGTCACGATCCACGGGCTCGCGCACCGGATCGTCAAGCAGCACGCCTCGATCGTCGGCGAGGAGCCGCCCCACGTGCTGTCGGCCGTCGAGCAGTTCGCGCGCGTGCGCGAGCTCCTCGCCCGCCAGGATCCCGCGGCCTGGCCGGCCTACGGCCACCTGTTGGAGCTGCGCGGGTTCGCCGACGAGGTCCGCGGGTTCGTGCTGCGAGCTCAGGAGTCCATGCGCACCCCCGAAGACATCCGCGCCGCGGCCGAGCGCCGCGGCCTCGGGGGCTGGGCGGAGCTCGCCCGATTCCTCGACGAGTACCGCCGCGAGCTGGAGCGGCTCGGCCAGGTCGACTTCGCGATGCTGCTCCAGCGAGCGGCGGCCGCTGCGGCGGCGACCGCCCCTGCCTTCGACCACGTCCTCGTCGACGACTACCAGGACACCACGCTGGCGGCCGAGGCGATCCTCGAGCGCCTCGCGGCGCCCGACCTCGTCGTGGCGGGCGATCCCGAGGCCCACGTGTTCTCGTTCCAGGGCAGCACGGTCGTGCCGCTCACCCGGTTCGCCGAGCGCTTCCGCGGTGCCCGCGAGATCCGGCTGTTGGAGCGGCATCGAGCACCCGAAGGTGTTCGGCTGGAGGGGTGGGTCGCGCCGCACGCGAGCGAGCAGCACGCGGCGATCGCGCGGGAGCTCCGGCGCCTCCACGTCGACGAGGGCGTGCCGTGGGGCGAGCTCGCCGTGGTGGTGCGCCGACAGGGCGCCGACGTGGCCGGCCTCCTGCGGGCTCTCGACGACGCCGGGATCCCGCGCGCCGTCCCCGAGCGCGACCTGTCACTGGGATCGGAGCCCGCGACCGCCCCCTACATCCTTGCGCTCCGCTGGCTCGTCGCCGACGCCAACCGACGCGAGGAGCTCGTCGAGCACCTCCTCACCTCGGAGGTCGTCGGGCTCTCACCGGCAGCGGCGCGCGGGATCCTGCGGGCTGCGCAGTTCCGGCTACGCACGATCGCGCGCGCGCTGGAGCTCGATGAGGGGCTCGCTCCGGCCGAGGCCGAGGCCGTGAGGCGGGCGTTCCGCGTGCTCACCAAGGCCGAGCTGTTCGCTCCCTTCTCGGTCCAGGACGCGTTCAAGGTCCTGTGGGAGGAGTTGCCGTGCTCGCGGCGCCTCGTCGAGCGCGCCGCGACCTCCCAGCAGGCACGTCGCGAGCTCGACACGGTCGTCACCTTCGCACGCCTGATCGGCGAGGCGAGCGGCCAGGGCGACGTGGGCGTCGAGGTCTTCCTCGAGCAGCTCGACGCGGGCGAGCACGGGCCCGGCTACAGCCGGTGGGAGCGCACGACCACCGAGGCCGTCCGGGTCCTCACCGCCCACGGGACCGTCGGGAGGGAGTTCGACACGGTGATCGTCGCCGACGCCGCCGAGGGCAACTTCCCCTCGCTCGCCCGGCCCGAGCCGATGTTCGACCTGGCCGCGCTCGACCGCCCGATCACGCGGAGCGAGCGCACCCGCGAACGGCTGCAGGACGAGCGGCGCCTCTTCGGGGTGGTGCTGGGGAGAGCGCGGCGCCGCGTCGTGCTCGCCTGCTCCGACGCCCATCCCGACGACGAGGTCCTCAGCGCCCGAACGCGCTTCGGCGACGAGCTCGGGGTGCGCTGGGCGCCGGCGCCGGCCGGTCCGTTCGACGACCCCGTTTCCACGCGCGAGGCCCAGGCCGCCTGGCGCCGCCAGCTGGCCGACCGCGACGCCGAGGCCTGGCGGCGGCTCGCCGCGCTCGAGGGACTCGTGGCGCTCGGCGTCGATCCCTCCCGGTGGTGGTTCCAGCTCGACTGGACCGATACCGGCCACCCGCTGCACAGGTCGATCCGTGCCTCCTACTCCCGCCTGTCCACCCTCGAGAACTGCGAGCTGCAGCACGTGCTGGCCGACGAGCTCGGTCTGGGGCGTCCCGCCGGCTACCAGGCGTGGGTGGGCAAGCTCGTTCACCGCATCATCGAGGAGTGCGAGCGTGGCGAGCTCGAACGATCGCAACAGGCACTCGTCAAGGTGCTTGACGAACGATGGCGCGAGCAGGAGTTCCCCTCGCGCGCGGTCAGCGTCGCCTTCCGGCGCCTGGCCGAGGATCCGATGCTGCGGAACTGGTACGAGGGATACGGGAACACGCCCGCCCTGGCCACCGAACAGCGCTTCGAGTTCGAGTTCGACGGCGCCACGATCGTCGGGGTGATCGACCGGATCGGGCCGATCACCTCGGGCGGCACGCGGATCACCGACTTCAAGACCGGCAACCACCAACGAGCCGAGAAGGCCGAGGAGAACCTCCAGCTGGGGATCTACTTCCTGGCCGTGCAGCTGTGCGACGAGCTCGCGCCGTACCGTCCGGTTCGGGCGATCGAGCTCGCCTTCGTCAAGGGGAACTGGCGAGGGGAGCTCGTGAAGGTCGGCAAGCAGGTGAACCGCCAGAACGCCGAGCGCTACGAGCGGGAGATGCGGGCCCGTCTCGCCCACCTGATCGCCGAGAAACACCGACTGAACGACGAAGAGGTGTACCGGCCGAACCCGCACGCGGACTGCCACTGGTGCGAGTTCAAGTCCCTCTGCCCCCTGTGGCCCGAGGGCCGGCCCCTCCTGCACCCGGAGGTGAGTCTCCCGTGAGCCAGGTCGAGGTTCCCGCCGAGATCGAGCTCGCGCTCGGGGCAAGCCCCACCGAGGAGCAGTGGCGGGCGATCGCGATGCCGCTCGAGCCGTACGTGCTCGTCGCGGGGGCGGGCAGCGGCAAGACGAGCGTGATGGCCGCGCGCGTCGTCTACCTCGCGCTCGTCGCGCTCGGTCGACTCGAGGCGGACCACCCGGGAGCGCTTCCCGGCAACGTCTTGTGCCTGACCTTCACGAACAAGGCGACCGAGCACTTCCGCCTGCGTGTGCGCCGTGCGCTCGCGACGCTCGAGCTGCCCGAGGGAGAGGAGCCCGAGGTCACGAACTACCACGGGTTCGCCGCGCAGCTGCTCGAGCGCCATGGGGTGCTCGCGGGATTCGAGCCGGGCGCCCGCGTGCTGAACCAGGCGCAGCGCGTCGAGCTGTGCGCCCGCGTGCTCGACGAGATGGTGTTCGAGCACAATCCCGCCACGTGGCAACCCTCCCTCGTCGACCGGATCCTCGCCCTCGACGAGCAGGCGCAGAACCACCTCGTCGACCTCGATCGCCTCCGGTCCTGGCTCCAGGAGCGGCTCACCGCGCTCGCCGCGCACCGTTCCGATCGGGCGTACCGTGCCGCGCTGGAGCGGATCGAGCTCGCCGAGGCGGCGGCCCGCTACCGGCGGCTCAAACAGCAGCTCGGCGTGCTCGACTTCGGCGACCAGATCGAGCGCGCGATCGAGCTCGTCGAGCGCAACCCCGACCTCGTCGCCGACCTGCGAACCCGCTACCAGGTGGTG
This sequence comes from Actinomycetota bacterium, assembly GCA_026003015.1. GTDB lineage: Bacteria > Actinomycetota > UBA4738 > UBA4738 > HRBIN12 > BPGL01. Next base: position 1,400,519 of record BPGL01000001.1, read on the forward strand.
CTCCTCGACGAGTACCAGGACACGAACGTCGCGCAGGCACGCCTGATGCGCGCCATCTTCGGCCACGGGCATCCGGTCACCGCCGTCGGTGATCCCGACCAGAACATCTACGCGTGGCGCGGGGCGTCGTTGCACAACCTGCTCGAGTTCCCCGGATCCTTCGTCGGACCCAGCGGTCCCGCGCGTCGGCTGCCCCTGTACACGAACTTCCGTTCGGGGTCGCGGATCCTCGCGGCGGCCGACCGGATCATCGAGCCCGTACCCGCTCGTCTGCGCCCCGATCCTGACAAACGCCTCGTGCCGCATCCGCCGAACGGCGAGGGCCGGGTCACGGTCGCCCGCTACCAGGACGAGTGGTCGGAGGCCACGGCGATCGCCGAGCGTGCCCAGCGCCTGCACGAGGAGGAGGGCGCCTCCTGGGCGCAGATCGCCGTGCTGTGTCGGACGAGCCGGCTGTTCGGATCGCTCCAACGGGCCTTCGCGGAGCGCCGGATCCCCGTCGAGATCCTCGGGCTGGCGGGACTGCTCAAGCAGCCGGAGGTCCTCGAGGTCCTCGCGTACGCGCGGGCCGTGCACGACCCGCGGGCGTCGGTCTCGCTGGCCCGCATCCTGCTCGGTCCCCGCTACCGCGTCGGTTTCAAGGACCTCGCCCAGGTCGCGCGCTGGGCGACGGTCCAGAGCAGGCTGCTCATGGACGTGGTCGACGAGGACGAGGTCGAGGCGAACCCCTTCCTGTTCGCCGAGGCCCTCGAGCGGCTCGACGAGGTCGAGGGGCTCTCGGAGGAAGGACGTCGGCGGCTCGAGCGGTTCCGCGACGAGCTCCGTGAGCTGAGGGTCGAGGCCCGTCGACCGGTGGGTGAGTTCCTCGAGGAGGTGATCCGGCGCACGGGGATCCTCGACGAGCTCGATGCGGAGGTCGATCGGCCCATGGCCGAGCAGGCGCGACGCAACCTCGCGGCGTTCCTCGACGAGGTCCACGCGTTCCAGCCGCTCCAGGGGGAACTCACCCTGCGCGCGTTCCTCGACCACGTCGACCAGGCCGAGCTGCTCGACCGCCACGAGTGGGCCCCGGTCCAGCCCTCCGACGAGGACTCCGTCAAGGTGATGACGATCCACGTCGCCAAGGGGCTCGAGTTCGATCACGTGTTCGTGCCCGGCCTGGCCCACGGGCTCCTGCCGAACCCCGAGATCCCGCAGAACCCCCGCCGAGCGCGGCAAGTCGCTCGACTTCGAGCTCCGCGGCGACGCCCCGATCCTGCCGCGGTTCGAGGGGAACCTGTCGGCCTTCCGCGACGCGCTGCGGGAGCACGAGCTCGTCGAGGAGCGTCGGACGGCCTACGTGGCCCTCACGCGCGCCCGGCGCTCCCTGCACGTGTCGGGGGCGTTCTGGTACGGGGACATCCAGGCGCCGAAGAAGCCGAGCGCGTTCCTCGAGGAGCTCATGGACTGGGGCGACGAGACCGGGCTGGCGGAGGTCGACCGCGGCCCCGAGCCGAGCGAAGCCAACCCGCTGCTCGAGCTGCGCACGCGGTTCGTGCGCCCCTGGCCCGGCCCGGCGCTGCGCGATGAGGCCGACGAGCTGTTCCCGCAGGGGTGGCGACGGGCGGCGATCGAGGCCGTCGTCGCCGGTGGCGTGCAGCCCGAGCTCGTCGAGAGCCTCTCCCCGGCCGAGCGCGAGCGCTTCGAGGCGGTCGCGGCGGAGCGTCGGCGCGTCGCCGCCACCCTGCGCGAGCGGGAGCGCCGCGGCGAGGACCCCGACCCCGACCCGCTCCCGCGGACCCTGTCGGCCAGCGCCGTGATCGACCACGAGCGGTGCCCGAAGCGGTTCTACTGGTCGGTGGTTCGCCCGCTCCCCCGCTTCAGCGGCCCGGCGGCCCGGATCGGGACCGAGATCCATCGGTGGATCGAGCGACGAGCGAGCGGCCAGGGGCGATTGCTCGAGCCCGAGGACGTCCCGGACCTCACCCTCGAGGAACTCGCCGGCGACCCGGGACGGATCGAACGGCTCCGGGAGGCGTTCCTCGCGAGCCGGTTCGCCGACCGGGTGCCGCTCGCGGCGGAACGCCCCTTCCTCTTGCGCTTCGGCGAGGTGACGGTGGGAGGCCGGATCGACGCGATCTACACCGACCGCGACGGGCGTTGGGAGGTCGTCGACTGGAAGACGGGGCGGCGGCCGTCGAGCGACGACCCCCTCGCCGGGTTACAGCTCGACGTCTACGGGCTCGCGTGCGTCGAGATCTGGGGGAAGCGCGCCGAGGACCTCACGCTCACCTACGTGTATCTCGCGACCGGGGAAGAGGTGAGCCGGCCGATGGGCGATCCGGCGGCCGTGCGCGCTCTGATCGGCAGCGCCCTCGATCGGATCGCGTCCGGCGCCTTCGAGCCGACGCCGGGTCCCCAGTGCGCGTACTGCGACTTCCGCGCGTTCTGCGAGCCGGGACTGGCGTGGGTCGCGACGCAGGGCTCGGGTCTCAGCCCGCGCCCAGCGTGAGGCGCTCGACCTGCTCCTCGAAGGATCGGTAGGTCGCCGCCGGGTCGTAGCCGCCGACCACCGGCGGGGGCGCGTAGCTGGCCTCCAGGCCCGTCTCCGCTGCGGCACGGACGAACGCCGCCGCTCGGAACCACTCCAGATCCCCCGGCTGGATCACGACCTCCCCGGAGGTCCCCAGGCGTCGGAACGCCGGGTCGTCGGTCACGACCGGCGTGGGTCGGAAGGCCCGCTCCAGGCGGGCGCGGAGCTCCGGATCGTCGGCGGCCACCGTGACGCGGCGTCCGTCCCACGTGGCCGTCGCCAGCGTTCGCCGCTCCTCGTCGCCGGGGCGGTAGAACCGGACCTCGACGGCCCGCACGGTCCTCACCCGAGCACCGAGCGCGTCGAGCGGCGCACCTGGCGCGCGAGGCCGGCCGCGAGCTTCAGCGCGACCTCGGGTTCCTCACGCATCGCCTGCAGGAAACGCGGGCGTTCCAGCACGAGCAGGGTCATCGGGGTCTCGGAGCTCACGGTCGCCGACCGGGGCCCCCCGTCGAGCAGCGAGATCTCCCCGAAGTGGTCGCCGGGCAACACCCGGCGCAGGCGTTTACCGCCGGCCGTGACGGTCCCCTGCCCGGCGAGCACGACGTAGAAGGCGTCGCCGGGCTCCCCCTCGCGGACGATCGAGTGGCCCGCCATGTAGTCGGCCACCTCGGACAAACCGGCCAGCCGGCGAAGGTGCCGACGGCTCAGTCCCTCGAACAGGGGGACGGCCGACAACGCGGCCTCGAGCCTGCGCTTGTTCGTCGCCACCGCTTCCTCCGGGTCCTCGGACCCCCGTAGCCTAGCCGACGACCCGGGGGCCGTCGGGGGCGTGTCGGGGGCGGCGGGTAGGCTCGGCGACCGAGGAGTGGTGTCCCATGGCCGTGCTGCCCGCGCACGCGCAACCGCTCCCCCTCACGGTGGTGCCCACCGGGGCCGCCTGGATCCGCCAGGGCGACCCCGGGCGGGGCGCGATGCGGATCGAGCGCGGGATCGGGTTCGCCACGGCGGTCTCCGCGATCGGCTGGGAGCGGATCGTCGAGGTGCTCGGCCCCGGGGACCCGGTCGGCGCGCCACCCGGTGCGCGGTCGCCCTGGACCCTTCGAGCGGTCACCCCGATCCGGCTTCGCCCCGTCGCCCCCGAACGAGGCCTTCCGCCTGCACGCCGCGCTCGTCGAGCGCGTCGTCCGCACCGTCGTGGAGCTCTCGGGTCTCGACGTCGCCGAGCGGATCGAGCGACGGCTCGGCGAGCTCGCCGATCGCCTCGGTCGACCATCCCCACACGGTCGGACGGTGCCGTTCCGGCTCACGCAGGAGGAGCTCGCCGCCCTCGTCGGCACGAGCCGAGAGTCCGCGAACCGCGCGGTGCGCGCGCTCGCGGCTCGCGGCGCGATCGTGGTCGTGGGCCGCGGTCGCTACGCAGTGGCCGACGAGCTGCTCGACGGGGTGCGCCCCTGAACCCCCCGTCCGGGCCGAGGCGCTCGAGGCCGCCCCAGCGCGATGCCGGTCCTCACTCCTGCAGCACCGTCAGGCTGCACGACGGACAGTAGCGCGAGCGGCCGCGGACCGGGCGCCCGCACCGCTCGCAGCTCCGAGGCGTCGCGCGGGACCACGTCGGCGACGACGATCGGCCCCGTCGCTCCACCCGGCCCTCGGCCTCGAGCTTGAGCAGGTGGGCGAGCACGGTTCGCCGAGCGAGCTCCCGCGCCTCGGGTGGGTAGCCCTCGTAGATCCGCTCGACGATCGCCTCGATCGTCGAGCCGACGTCTCCGAGCGCCGCCAGGATCTGCTCCTCACGCTCCTGCCGGTGCCGCAGGTAGTCCTCGAGCCTCGCGCGCGCGTCGAGCACGACCGGCCCGTGCCCGGGGTAGATGGTGCGGGGCTCGAGCTCGACCAAGGCGCGGAGCGAGGAGAGGTAGCGGAGCAGGTCGCCCTCCGGCGGATCGATCACGCTCGTGCCGCGGCCGAGCACGGCGTCGCCCGTGAACAGCGCGCCCTCCGTCGGCACGAAGAACGCGAGGTGGTCGGGCGTGTGGCCGGGGGGTCGCCACGACGCGCACCCGGATCGCGCCCGCCTCGACCACCTCGCCGTGGCGCAGGCGCTCCGCGCCGGCCAGCCGGGCCGCTCCCAGCCGCGCGCCGGCCCTGCGGGCGAGCTCGGGGGCGCCCGGTGCGTGGTCGGGGGTGGTCGTGCGTAACGAGGACGTGGGTGATCCGACCGGCGGCCCGGGCGACCTCGTCCAGGTGCTCGGGCAGGTCGGGCCCTGGGTCGATCACGATCGCGGGGTCGCGGCCCACGATCCACGTGTTCGTCCCCTCGAGCGTGCGGACGCTCGGATTCGGTGCGAGCACGCGAACGATCGGGATCACGGCGCGTCCTGCTCGAACACCGAGGCGGGAAGACGCGCGAGCTCGTCGGCGCTCGGTTCCCGCGTGTCGATCCGCACGGCCAGGACCTCCGCCGCCGAGCCGCAGGCCGCGAGCTGCACCACGGTGAACCACGTCGGCCAGTACAGGCGATGGTCGCCGCGCGACCACCCGTCGAGCAGCCGCGAGGGGTTCATCCACCACGCGCGAGCGACCTCCCTGCCGTCCGCGCGCAGGTCCGGGGTCGCCGGCGGCGAGGGCCACGTAGAAGTGCGCGTCGAACCGCACGGGCACGTCCGGGGGCGCGACCCACCGCGCGATCTCCACGAGGTCGGTCGGGGCCGGCGGGCGGCGATCGATCGTTGCGAGCGGCTCCTCGGGATCGGCAGACCGGGCTCCGTCGGCGGTCAGGGCGAGCCCCCACCTCCTCCAGGAGCTCGCGCAGCGCGGTCGCTCGGGGCGCGTGCGCCGGGTCCCCGAACCACCGCGTCGCGAGCGCTCGGTCGCCGGGATCGACCGCGCCCCCGGGGAACGCGACGTAGCCGGGGAGGAACCGAGCCTGAGCCGCACGCTCGACGACGAGCAGCTCCGGGCCGGCGTCGCCCTCGCGCACGACGAGGACGCTCGCCGCCTCACGGATCAGAGCCTCGCGCACGGCGACATCCTCCCAGGCAGGTTCGGGATACTGCCACCGTGTCGAGCCGGGTGCGCGCGGCGATCGAAGCGGCGATCCGCGAACGGGGGGCCGATCACCTTCGCGGAGTACATGGAGCTCGCGCTCTACGGACCGGGGGGCTACTACCACGGCCTGCGGGTCGGGCCTCGGGGGGGACTTCGTCACGAGCCCACACGTCCACCCGGTCTTCGGCACGCTGCTCGGGCGGGCGGTCCGCTCGCTGTGGGAACGCGCTCGGACGAGGGACGCCCCTGCGGCTCACGGAGGTCGGGGCCGGCGACGGAACCCTCGCCCGCCAGCTCCTCGCCGAGCTTCAGGGACGTGCCGCTCGACTACGCCGTCGTCGAGGTCGGCGCCCAGGCCCGGCGGGCCCTCGCGAGCCTGGAGGGCGTACGCCTGCTCGACCGGCTACCGACCTGCGACGTCGTGCTCGCCCACGAGCTGCTCGACAACCTGCCGTTCCGGGTCATCCGGGACGGTCGCGAGGTGCGGATCGGGCTCGACGAGACCGGTGAGCCGACCCCGGTCCTCGCGCCCCTCGACGACGAGCTCGCACGCGCGGGGATCTTCGGAGGGGATCGTGCCGGTCGGAGCGCTGCGCTTCGTCGACGAGGTGGCCGAGGCGGTCGGGCAGGGTTTCGCGCTCCTCATCGACTACGCCGGGCCGGCGGAGGTCCACGGGGTACCGAGGGCATCACGTCGTGGCCCGACGTGCTCGCCGAACCCGGCTCGGCCGACATCACCGCGGGCGTCGACCTCGAGGCGATCGCCCGACCACGCCCGTGCCCGCGGGCTCGTCGCGCATGCGCCGGTCACGCAACGGGCCGCTCTGTCCGCCCTCGGGTTCGGCGCGTGGGCCCGCGGCGAGCTCGACCGCCAGCGAGCCCTGCTCGACGGCGGGGACGGCCGGGCCGCCGTGCGAGCCTGGGCCGGCCGCAGCGCCGCCTCCCTGCTCGTGGATCCGGCGGGGCTCGGCCGGATGCGCTGGCTGCTCCTCGCAACCCCGGGCCTGCCCCGGCCGAGCTGGCTCGAGGAAGCGGCCGGCGTCTGAGGGGACCCCGGCCGCCAACCCGAACGGAAGCGTCGGGACCGACTACCGGCTCGAGGCGAGGTGGGCGTAGGATCGGCCGTGTCCCCTCGGCCGAAGGAGGCAGGCGATGGTCCGAGGCATCCCGACCCCCCTGCGGGTCATCATCGTCCTCGTCGCGCTCGCGCTGATCGCCGCCGTCGCGGTGACGCTCGGCGGGTCCCGGCCCCGCCGTCGTCGATCGCGGACGGGCCGAGACCCTCGAGGAGCACGATCGAGGGGGGAGAGAACGAGGCGCTCGAGCAGGCCGAGACGACGGAGCGCCGGCTCGAGGCGCTCGCGGAGGCCAAGGCCCAGGGTCGCTTCGGGGAGCGCCGACGGATCCAGAGGGCTCCGGCGCCGGGCTGGCGCGGCGCGGGGCCGCTCGACCTCACCCAGGACGACTGGGAGCCGGCGATCGCGGCCGACCCGAACGCGCCCTACGTGTACCTCCTGACCACCCGCTACGCCCCCAAGCCGTGCCCCGGCAACTGCCCGTCGCCCTGGATCGCCCTCGCGATCTCGACCGACGGAGGGCGAACCTTCGGGCCGGTGCGAGCGCTGTGTCCGTGCAAGGGATCGGGGCAGTTCGACCCGATCATCGAGGTCGTCCCCGCGACCGGCCACGTCTACGCCCTGTACATGAACGGGTACAACGTCGTGTTCCAGCGCTCGACCGACCGCGGGCAGACCTGGAGCGCGCCGGTCAAGACCTACGGGAAGGTCTCGTGGAACGACAAGCCGATCTTGACCACGAGCGCGGACGGCCGCCACGTCTACGTCTCCTGGAACGGGCCCACGAGCGGCGACCCGTGGATCGCCCAGTTCCCACGACTTCGGTCAGACCTGGACCCAGGACGAAGCTCGTCGACAGCGCGCGCTACTTCTTCGCCTACGACGGCACCGTGCTGCCCGACGGGACCGTCGTCATCTCGCAGAGCAGCATCGACTACTCCGGCCCGGGCGGCAGCCCCGTCGGCCAGGTGTGGCAGCACGTCTTCGTGTCCCTCTGACCAGGGCGCGACGTGGACGAACGTCGTCGTGGACCGGGTGGAGCTCGGAGAGCCCTGCGTGGCCGAGGGGGTGCAGCTCCGACTTCTACCTCGGGCACTCGGCCGTGTCCTCCGATGCGGCCGGCCGTGTCTACATCGCCTACGACGGGTCGACCACGCCCGGGGGCAAGCAGCGGATCTTCGTGCGTCGCTCCACCGACGGCGGCCGGACCTGGAGTGCTCGGACCGCGGTCTCGCTCGCGACCGAGCAGGGCGACGGCGCCCGCGATCGAGGCGACCGGATCGGGCGACGTCCGCCTGTGGTACTACGAAACGCGCGGCGGCGACCACGACAGCTGGAACGTGTGGTACCGGCGCTCGACGGATGCCGGCGCTACGTGGACGAGCCCCCGCGCTCCTGTCCGACGCCACGAGCGGCGCCGGGTACAAGGACGCGAACGGCTTCGACGAGGTCTACGGCGACCTACGGCGAGATCGCCATCACGGATACCGGCAAGGACGATCGCGACCTGGGGCGAGGGGTTCAGCTGGATCGGCCCGGGCAACGCCTGGGGTGAACGTGCAGACCTGACCGGCGCCGGCGGTCGGGCTCAGCGGTCCACGTCCCGACGACGAAGAAGATCGATCCGAGGATCGAGATCAGATCGGGCACGAGCTGGCCCGGGAGCAGCGCGGGCAGCACGCTCACGTTCGAGAACGACGCCGTGCGCATCTTCAGCCGGTACGGCTGCTTCCCTCCGTCGCCGACGACGTAGTAGCCCATGAGGCCGAGCGGGTTCTCCGTGCGCACGTACGTCTCACCCTCGATCGAGAGCTTCTTCGGGAGCTTCTCCGCGCGGTAGGGGCCCGGGGGCAACCGGTCGACGCACTGCTCGATGATCCGACAGCTCTGCTTCACGCGCTCCACGAGCACCCACAGCCGGTCGTAGCTGTCGCCCCGCGTGCCGACCGGAACGTCGAACTCGACCTCCCCGTACATCTCGTAGGGCTCGTCCTTGCGCGGATCCATCGGGACGCCGCTGGCCTGCAGCGTGGGCCCGAGCATCCGTAGGCCAGCGCCGTGGCCGCCGGCAGGATGCCGATGTCGCGACACCGCTTGAAGATGATCTCGTTGCCCATGATGAGGGTCTCGAACTCGTCGACGGCCGCCCGCACCGCGCGAAGCACCTCCAGGCTCCGCTTCAGGAACCCGCGCGGCAGGTCGTCCTTCAGGC